>NZ_BAAGZE010000005.1:0-694374 GCF_054778875.1 Spirosoma luteolum | reverse complement strand
TTAAAGGCCAAGGTGTAGTCGCCCTGAGTGCGCTTACGTCGTTGATTGATTGGCTTATCCATAAAATAAGTTGGGGGTAGTGTCAACCTATTTCAGGACGGGTCAAGAAAAACAAAAAAGCCGCTCACTAAAGCGGCTTTTTTGGTGTGCATCTGAGGCTTGTTTAAAACCAGCCAGCACCCAGATTGCGAAACGGCCAGGGAATAAACGACAGAATCAGAACAAGGCCGAGGCCGAAGAAGATAGCAACCAGTTGTTGTTTCTGCGTAGGGTCAGTGGCACGTTTGGAACGCGAATAGCCAATGGTAACGAGAACAATGGCAATCAGCATACCCGTGATGTGCTCAGCCGAATAAAAGCGATAAAGTTTATCGCTCATCATGCTGAAATTGACTTTGGGACTAATGAAATACAGGACAAGTCCCAAAACTAACTGTAGGTGAACACTGATCAGGGTAAACAGGTAAAGCTTACGATTTCCGTCTGTAAAGCCCCCACGGCTCTGCCATTTGGTGAATGCCGTAAAGACCGATACAATGAGTAGCAATAGCGCAATCCAGCGAAGGCCGGAGTGGGCATGAACAAGTCCAGAATACATACGATGTAGTTTTTGTCGTAAAGAAACAACCAAAATAATCAACTTCAACGGCAGCTCCGTTGTTGCCCCTGTATGATTTTGTATAACACAACCTATACGCTTGATAAAGCGAAGCAGCACGAGTGGCTGTATTGGATGCAGCAGGAATATTTGCCGCTGGTTCGGGAAGGAGGGCTGGTTGTCGCCACGCGCTTGCTGAAATTGCTGACAGACGTGGGGCAGGAAGGCGCCGTTTTCTCCGTCCAGCTGGATTTTGAAACGCTAAAGGACTATGAGGTATTTTTGGAGAAATACGCATCGGATCTGCAACAGCGTATGCACTTTCGCTTTGGCGGACAATTGCCTGCCTTCTCAACGCTGCTAGAGCAAATATGAAATTTCTGGGATGCCGTCTAGTAAATTGGTTCAGATGATCTTGCGTAAATGGTGTTTAGCCAGGATTTTCGCGCTTGGTACTCTCCTGACCATTCATGACGATTGTACGTACCCTTGTAAAGCGAAAAGTCTATAGGTGGGTTATACAGGTGATTGTTTTTTTTGCTGCGCCTGAGTTGTATGCCCAGATTACCGTTTCTTTTCCCACACCTAGCTCGGTTTTTCAGCGCGACAACGCCAATCAAAGCCGGTTTCCGGTACATGGCCAGATCATCCCCACGGTTGATTATGTGGAAGCCCGGCTCGTGCCCATGACTATCGGGCAAGGGCAGGACCTCGACTGGAGCCGGCTCGCCACACCTGCCGCTGATGGGTATTTCACGGGTCTTATGACTGCTTCGGGCGGATGGTATCGGCTGGATGTTCGGGCCATACGTGGGGGGCAGGTGGTGGCCATCCAATCCGTTGAGCCAATGGGCATCGGCGAAGTATTTGCGGTGGCTGGTCAGTCGAATGGGCAGGGCATTGACAATCGGGATGCCGCTGACCCCGCCGACACGCGGGTGATCTGTATTCCGCACCTCAACAAAACCGATACGCTGCGAATGCCGCTACCAGGTCGGGCCAGAACTGTATCGGCGACGACGGTGATTGGGCCCCGGGGCCTGACGAGCTGGTGCTGGGGCCGGCTGGGCGACCGCCTGGCAGCCCGCCTGAACGTGCCCGTGCTCTTTATGAACTCAGCCTGGTCGGGTACGGCTGTCCGCAACTGGCGGGAGAGTATCACGGCCGATAGTACGGCAACCTCCTATAACGAGTATTTCAGACCGGGGATGCCCTATGGGAATCTGAAACGCATTTTGCAGGATTATGTACCGCTGCTGGGCATACGGGCCGTGCTGTGGCACCAGGGAGAAGCCGAGTTTTACGACACCGATCCGGCCGCCCCTAACTACTACAGTGACCTTGAAACAGTGATTCGGCAGTCGCGGCAGGATGCCGGTTTTTCAGTGCCGTGGGTAATAGCCCGGGCGTCGATGGATAACAATCTGTACGCAAACTACGGGCTGACGCATTATGACCCCGTGGTATCGGCCCAGAATCGAATCGTGCAGACCGTTGCCAACACCTACTACGGACCCGATACCGACATTATTCAAATGCCCCGCACCGATGGTGTACATTTCTCAGGTCCGGGGCTGATTCAGCTGGGCGATGCCTGGAACGATTACCTGAACGATGATTTCTTCCGCAACGCACTACCCCGCCTGCCCCAGAACGTTGATCTGACCGACCTCAGCCTGACGATGACGCTGGACCGGTCCGCCGTACAAGCCAATCAGCCGGCTGTAGTGACCCTGTTGGTGCGCAACGATGGTCCGAAGCCGGCAACTCAGGTACGGGTGCGGGCGGCACTGCCCGCGGGTTTAACGTTCCTGAGCGGTACAGACCTGACGCACCAGCGTGGCGTCGTGCTGACGACCCTGCCGATCATTGAGCCGGGGGCTACTGTGTTGCGTCAGTTCAGCGTCGTACCATCACAGCAGGGTGCTTATGAACTGGCAGGTGAAATTGTGAGTGCAGCGCAACTCGATCTCGATTCTCGCCCGAATACCAGTCCCGACGATGGGCAGGACGATGCTGCCCGTGTGGTGGTTCGGCTGGGCAGCGGACCGCAGTATACTGTTCCCGCGTCGATCAACGCGGAGCCTCTGCCGGCCGTAGCCAGCAATCAGCCTGCCCCCGACCCGGCCCGTGCCGATATAAGTCTTGATCTGAAACTGGATCGGTTAACGGCAGTCCTCAATCAGCCCATTACACTGAGTCTGGTGGTAACGAACCGGGGCGGACAACCATCGGGGTCAGTGCAGATCGGCTGCCTGCTTCCGGCCAGTTTGCAGTTCGTAGATGGACAGTCGATGAGTATGGCGGGCACTACCGCCCGCGGAGCGATAGCCAACATCCCGGCGGGGTCAAGTACGGTGTTGACCATGCGAGTGCAGGCTGTGCAGCGGGGAACGATTGTCTTACAGGCGCAGGTCGAATCGGCCAGTGTATCCGATCCAGACTCGATACCGAACAACGGCTTTGCCAATGGGGAAGATGATTGTGCGCAGGCGCTGATCCGGGCAGGTTTCTAATCCGACATTTCGCGGGCAGATGTATCTGCCGATTGACTTATTCGAAGGTGCTGTTGTAGCGTATAGGCCTACCGTTTCGGACTAAAATTGCACACTAAGTGCTTAAAAAGTGCAAGAAAAGACGGTCTGCATAGCGTTACCGGGCTATTGGTCACGGCAGATTGCAAAATTTCGTAAAATGACCAAACAAAATAGGGCTCTGGCAGCTTTTGTAGTATACAAATCAGGTGCACTTGTCGATCGACGATACAGCTGATTGATAATGAAGACGGCTGACCAAGAACTATGACTACACCTACGAACGACCTGGCTGTTTGGAAGCACAATCCTAAAAACGTAGCCTTCATCGGCGACTACCTGCCCCGTCAGTGCGGCATCGCAACGTTTACTTCTGACCTGTTTGCGTCGTATGATTCGTTTATCCGCGACTCAAACGCTATGATCGTATCGGTCAACGACACGCTCGAGGGATACGATTATCCGGCTGAGGTACGGTATGATTTTTACCAGCATGACCACGACGCGTACCGCAAGGCAGCTGAGTTTCTCAATTCAAAAGATGTAGACGTTGTTTGTCTGCAACACGAATACGGTATATACGGTGGGCCGGCTGGCAGCTACATCCTGACGTTGCTTCGGAACCTGACTATGCCTGTGGTTACTACGTTCCATACCATTCTGAAGACACCCAACGAAGAGCAGCTGCTGGTGCTGAAAAGCATTGCCGACCTGTCGTCGCGGGTGATTTGCATGTCGGAAAAAGGACGTGATTTTCTGATCAACATATACGAGGTGCCCGCCGAGAAAATCGATCTGGTACCCCACGGCATTCCCGATATGTCGTTTGTCGATCCGCATTTCTACAAGGATCGGTTTGGGATGGAGGGGAAGCAGACCCTACTCACCTTTGGCCTGCTCTCGCCCAATAAGGGTATTGAAACCATGATTCGGGCGCTGCCCAAGATTGTGGAACAGCATCCCAACGTGGTGTACATGGTGCTGGGTGCCACGCACCCTCATTTGCTGCGGCATGAGGGAGAAGCCTACCGCGACAGCCTGAAAAAACTGGCTGCCGATTGTGGTGTGCGCGACCATATCCGCTTCTACAACCAGTTTGTCGAACTGGAAGACCTGCTCGAATACCTGGGAGCGGCCGACATTTACGTAACACCTTACCTTAATCCGGCTCAGATCACGTCTGGCACGCTGTCGTATGCCTTTGGCTGCGGTAAAGCTGTTGTGTCAACGCCGTACTGGCACGCTGAAGAGCTGCTGGCCGACGGCCGGGGTGTACTGGTGCCCTTTGGCGATGAAAACGCCATGGCGGCCGAGATTATCAATTTGCTGACCGACGAATCGACCCGGCACGCCATGCGCAAAAAAGCGTATATGGTAGGCCGCGAAATGATTTGGGAGCGCACCATTCAGGAATACGCTTCTTCATTCGCTAAAGCCCGTCGAGAACGCATGAGCACCATCAACAGTCAGGCCCCCTATACCATGGGCGGCAACGGTACATCGGCATTCCGGCTGCCCACCATCCGGCTCGATCACCTGTTTCGGTTAACCGATTCGACGGGGATCGTGCAACACGCCCGCTACCACCTGCCGTTTTACGAAGAAGGCTATTGCACCGACGATAATGCCCGGGCGCTGATTCTGGCCATTATGCTGCAGGAAGCCGGGTTTGTAGACCGTAAGCTGGCGCAGGCAGCCGACAACTACTGTGCATTCCTGAACCATGCCTACTCCGACGATCACCGCCGATTCCGCAACTTTATGAGCTACGACCGGCGCTGGCTGGAAGACGTTGGCTCCGACGACAGCACCGGCCGCACCATCTGGGCACTTGGCGTGTGTATTGGCCGCTCTACCGATCTGAATTCGGTGACGTGGGCCATGAGTCTGCTCGAAAAAGTACTGCCCAGCATCGGCCAGATGTCGTCGCCCCGGGCGTGGGGATTTGCCCTGCACGGTATCTATGAATACCAGAAGAAATTTAACGACGACCGGCTGGCCAAAACCATTCAGCGGCAACTGCTCGACAAACTGATGTTCCGCTATTCGGAAACGGCAACCGACGAGTGGCCGTGGTTCGAGTCTAAACTGACGTACGACAACGCGATTCTGGCGCATGCCCTGATCCGGTCGAGCGATGAGCGGATGCAGGCAGTAGGACTGAAATCGCTTAAATGGCTTGTGGCGATGCAGACCGCCGAGCGCGGCCATTTCCAGCCAATCGGCTCCAACGGATTCTACGAGCGTGGCAAAACGCGGGCTTACTTCGATCAGCAGCCACTCGAAGCCCAGTCGACCGTGTCGGCCTGTCTGACCGCATTTCAGGTCACCGGCGACGAGGAGTGGAACCGGACGGCCATTCGGGTGTTCAAATGGTTTACTGGTCTCAACGACCTGGGCCTGCCCCTCTACGATCAGCAGACGGGCGGCTGTCGCGACGGCCTTCACATCGATCGGGTCAACAAGAACCAGGGTGCCGAATCGACCCTGTCGTATCTGCTGGCTTTAGCCGAATTGTTTATGGCTCAGAAACGCCGGCAGGAAACAAAGCCCGTTAGTCTGGACATGCCTTCGCTGATCAATGCCTAACCGCTGACCATCAGTCATACTATCAGGACGCCGAAAATAAGTCCTGTCGTTTTAATCGGACGACAGCTTGTTTTCGGCGTCTTCTTCGTTGTAGTTTGTATTACGAATCGACCTTCGAATTGCTAATGAGTGTAAAAGCAACCCGCACGGGGATTGTCCTGCGCCCCGATCCAACCCGCGTTTTATTCCGCCCGTTTGAGCTGGGCAGTTCAACGCGAACGCTTAAAATCATTGCCCGCGTAAACGCGATGAGCGATACCGAAGCCGAGCAGAAGCTCGATGAGGTTATTCGGGAGTTTGGCGGGCGGCATTATAAACTGGAGCGGTTTCTGCTCCAGCGCTTCGAACAAATCAAGCCCCAGCTGCTGACCGATGAACCCCTGTCGGCCGAGCGGCAGCTGCTGCTGGGCGCTTACTTCACCATGGAGTATTCGCTGGAGTCGGCGGCCCTGTTCAACCCGTCGATGATCTGGCACCCCGACCAGACCAATGTGCCACCGGGTTTTAAACGGTTTATTTTGAGCCTGCGCGCTACGGGGGAGGGCCACGTCTCGTCGATCTCGTTTCGGATGGGGTATATCGACGAAGCCGGCAAGATTGTGCTGCGCAAACCGTCGCGCTACGTCACGTCGCCCGAGATTGTCTCCAATCACCGATTCAACCGGACCCAGTTCGAGCGTAAGCTTTATGAACTGCGGCTCGAGAATAGTATTCAGGAGAAGATGATGGTTGGGCTGGGCGATGAGTTCAGCCTGAGCGAGCTGGAAGCGCAGATCAAACGGGTGTCGGCGCAGTACCGCTACAACGCCGAATACGAGACCATCGCGAGCGGGCTGCTGGCCCTGGCCAAGTCGAACTACGAAATTCACTTCGAAGACGACCAGAGCCTCGATGAGCGGTGTATTTTTCCGACTTCGCCCAACGAAACCAACGGAATCGAAGACGCCCGGTTCGTTCAGTTTACCGACGACAATGGCGAGATAACCTACTACGCTACCTATACCGCCTACAACGGTCGCGTAACGTTTCCGCAGCTGCTCGAAACGAAAGACTTTACCCATTTCAGCGTCAGCACCCTCAACGGGGCCGAGGTGTCGAACAAGGGGATGGCGCTGTTTCCGCGCAAGATCAATGGCAAGTACACCATGATTTCGCGGCAGGACGGCGAAAACATTTACCTGATGTATTCCGACGATCTGTACTTCTGGCAGACGAAGGAACTGATTCTGAAACCTACCTACCACTGGGAGTATGTACAGCTGGGCAACTGTGGATCGCCCATCGAAACCGAAGCCGGCTGGCTGGTGCTGAGCCACGGCGTAGGGCCGATGCGGAAATACGCCATTGGTGCTTTTCTGCTCGACCTGAACGATCCCAGCAAGGTGATTGGCCGCACCACCGAACCAATCCTGAGCCCCGACGAGAACGAACGTGAAGGCTACGTACCCAACGTGGTGTACAGCTGCGGTGGCCTCATCAACGGCGACGAACTGATTATTCCCTATGCTATGGCCGACTACGCCAGCAGCTTCGCCACGGTTAGCGTAACCGAACTGCTGGCCGAACTGACGAGCCAGAATAAGGCGGTGGTGGCTGAGAAAGCCAGCTAAGATCAATGCCTGCGAGCAACGAAGCAGCCCGACCGGATGATCCGGTCGGGCTGCTTCGTTTCGGGTGTTCTGCTACGTCGTGGGCCGGGTGCCAACCCGGCCCACGAGGCCTACTGGCGTTTCAGCGTTTCGGTAATGACCCGGTCGCCACCTGCCCCTGCGTATTTGTAGTTCAGGGTGAAGGTCTTTGTGGTCGGGTCATATTTGTTGACACCCGCCGACGACGTTGTAGCGCTGCTCGATCCCTTCGGAATCACGGTAACCGTGTTGTCGGCATTGACGCGAAGCCACATCAGGTAGCCCGTGCCAAGGTCGGCAAACTCGGTTTCGCTGGTAGTGGCATCGATGCTGGTCAGGTCTTTCTGCCGGCTGATGGCCCGCGACGAAGCCGGGTTGGGGTGGGTGAAGAAACCCGTTGACGTGTACGATGCTTCGTAGTTGTTACGCAGCACAACCCCAATCACCTTGGTAGCGTAGTTGCCGCTTACCGTAACGCCCGCCGAGGCACTGGTGATCTGGAATGGCAGCGCGTAATGATCGGTAAACTTCAGGCTCGACGTGTTGATCTGGTACTTTACCGAAGCCAGCCGCTGCCCGGCTTTCACCGTAACGGTAGGCGTGATGAGCTGAAACAGCGAGGCTGGCAGCACCGTGTACGTATCGCCATTGGCATTGTTGTAGGCCGCCAGCGCCGACTGGCTGAGGGCTACCGTTACCTGCACATCCTGCGTAGGCGGCTGGGGCGAGGCAATGTTGACGTCGAATGAATCGACAACGGCTGTCTGCTGCAGGTAGCTGCGGTTCTGAAGCACACCCGCGCTGGCGTAGGCCGTCGACGGAATTTCGGCAATGGCGCCGACATTTTTGAAATCGGTATAGTGCTCGTCGTCGTTCAGGCAACCGGTCAGACTAAGCGCGGTGCCCGCCAGGCAGAGCAGGGTCATAAAATGTCTCATGGTGCTGATGGGTTATTTTTCCCAGAAAATTTTCGACGTGAACTGACTGATCGTACCCTGTGCGGCCACGTTGGTGCTGTTGTAGCTATACTCACTCTGCGGATACAGCAGCCGAATCGGGATTTGCTTGATGGTGGTGCTGGGCTCGAGCGAGATAGGTACGGCGGGCAGGCCCAGCCGGCGGTAGTCGCTCCAGGCTTCGAACGGCGAGAAGCCGTTGAGCGATGCCCACTTCTGGGTGATGATGGCTTCGAGCTTGTTGGTCGACGCGGTCCAGCCTACGTTTTTGATGGCTTGTCCGTAATAGGCAGCCGCGTATTCCTCCGCCGTTCCGTCGCTGTCTGCTACACCGAGATTTTTGTAGGATTCGGTGATGGCTGTTTCGTAGAACGTCTGGGGTGAACCCGTGATCCAGCCCCGCTGGGCGGCTTCGGCCTGCAGGAAGAAAGCCTCGTGCGACGACAGTACAACGGCATCCTGGCCAGGGCTCTGGAGCAGACCGGGGCCAATGGCCGAGGTGCGGGTATTGGGCAGCACGTTTACGTTATCGCCGAAACTCGTACCGGTAAAGCCCCCGCCGACCGGTGCGTAGAAGAAACCGATCCGGTCGTCGTTGGTCGTCCGGTAGAAATCGACCGCGTATTTATTGGCGCGGTACTGGTTGTTCAGTTCCGTATTGGCTCCGTTGACGGCGTAGCCAAAAGTGCTGTAGAACGGGTTCTGCCGGTTGTCGGAGTTGATATAGCCGGGGTTGACCGATGCGTTTTCGCCCGCCCGCAGGAAACCGATGGTCGACGCCTTCAGCTTGGCCAGCTGCGTTTGAATGTAAGCCTGCCGGTCGGCTTTTTCCGACTGGCGGAGCAGCATCCGCAGCTTCAGCGTATTGGTGAAGCGGGCCCACTTGCCCATGTCGCCATGAAACATGATATCGTTGGTGCCCAGCGACAGCGACGACTCGCCATTGTTGACCCGGGCGTTACCGGCCTGAATCAGCGTCTGGGCACTGTCGAGTTTTACCATCAGGTCTTCGTAGATGGTCTGGCCACTTTCGTAGGTCGGCTGGGCGTTGGCCAGGCCCTGCAGCGATTGCGAGTACGGAATGTTGCCGTAGGTGTCGACCAGAATCTGGTAATGCAGCGACTTCATGATTTTGCCAACGGCCTCCAGATAGGGCTGGTTGTTCTGCTTACCCTGCTGCTCAACGTAGTTGTAGTCTTTGAGCCGGGTGTAGGCATCGTTCCAGATATCGTTGAAATAGCCGTTGGTAAACTGGTAGTTCTTATCCGACTGACCGATCGAGTAGTTACCGCTCCAATTCCAGTACCCCATCCAGAGGTTCAGAAACGGGAAGTTGGTGTTCAGGTACGTCCCCGTGGCGTTGAGGGCGGTGGGCAGCACCAGTTCGGCGGGCGAGCTGGTAGCCGCGTTGGGGTTATTGTTGATGTCGAAATACGCTTCCTTACAACTGGTGGCGACAACCAGCAGCAGGCTTAGCAGACCGGCAACACTGAGTTTTATGCGTTTCATGTGTGTCTGTTGAATTAAAAGCCCACGTTGACCCGGAACCCGTAGAAGCGGGTCGGCGGGGTTTGGTATTCGTTCGTTACGCCGGTAGCGTTACCCTGATCGACCGAGAATTCGGGGTCGGTGTAGTAGTTCGATTTCGGGCGGAACATGAGCAGGTTACGACCCGTCAGCGCCACGTTCACCGATTTGATGAAGCGCGTTTTCTGCAGCAGGCCAACCGGCACATCGTAGGTCAGGGCCACTTCGCGCAGTTTCCAGAAAGCCGCGCTGGTGATGTAGCTGGTACCGGCGTTGTGGAAGGCCGAGTTGGTCCAGAACGTCAGGTTGCCGTCGCGGGTGGTCAGGTTGGTGTTGGGCGCAAAGGTGCCGTCGGCATTCTGTACCACCGAGTTGGGGAATACGAAGTTCTGCCGGCCATTGTCGGCGGAGCGTTCGCCCACACCCGTAAATTCGATGGGATTACCCAGCGAGTTGTAGATCACGTTGCCACCCCGGTAATCCCACAGAAACGTCAGCCCGAAATCGGCGTAGCGGAACGTGTTCGAAATACCCAGCCGGTGTTTGGGCTGGGTCGAACCGGCGTAGACCAGGTTGGGGTTTAGCATGGTTTCGCCCGAACTGTTTACGACCGGCCGGCCCACATACTGACCCGTTTTGTCGTAGTAAGGACTGCTGGGATCGCTGCTGACGCGGTAGATGTCGCTCACGTACAGGGCCGGATAAGCCACGTTCAGGGCAGCATACACGTCGGAACCCGCTCCGCTCGCGAACGGAATGTTCAGCCGGTCGAGCTGGCTGGCCCCGCTACCGTAGAGCGATACAACTTTGTTTTCCAGGTACGTGTAGTTCAGGCTGGCTTCCCACAGGAACTGGCCCGTCCGGATAATCGGCCGGATTTTCAGGTCTACCTCAACGCCCTGGTTCTGCATTTCGCCGGTGTTGATTAGGGCCGACGTGTAGCCCGACGCCCGCGAAATCTGGATGGGAACAGTCTGGTTGATGGTATTCGATTTGAAGTATGCCATCTCCAGGTTGAAGCGGCCCAGCAGGCCCAGTTCGATGCCTACCTCGCGGTTGGTCGTAAACTCGGGTTTTAGGTTGGGGTCGTTCTGCTGGTTGCTGATCTGATAGCCCGACTGGCTGCCGTAGGGAAAGGCCGTGCCGTTGGTGTAGGCGTTGGTACCCGGTATAAACGTGTTCTGGAGCGAGTAGGGGCTAACGTTAATGTTCCCCACTTTCGAGATACCTCCGCGCAGTTTGGCGTAGCTCAGCCACGATACGTTTTTGAGCGACGGAATCGCGTCGGTCAGAATCAGCGAGGCATCGACACCGGGGTAAAAGAACGAGCGGTTGGCTTTGGCCAGCAGCGTGCTCCAGTCGTTCCGGCCCGTGGCGTGAATGAAAGCGAAGTTCTTGTAGCCAATCGTGAAGTCGGCGAACGCCCCGATCAGGCGGCTGCGCTGGTACGATTCGTTGGCTTCGGGCTGCCCGATCACGTTCGAGATGTTGTAGAGGCCCGGAATCCGCAGCGACGCGCCGTAATCGCGCTGGTAGCGGTAGTAATCCTGCTGCTGGTGATGGCCCAGAATCAGCGTGGTGGCAAAATCGCCAAATTTCGGATTCAGCGTGACGAGCAGGTCACCCGTGAAGCGGGTTGTCAGCTGATTGATGTCTTCGACGCGCGCGTTGACCAGTTTGTTCGACGAGGCAATGTTACCGGCACCCGCCGGGTCGCTGATGGCAAAATCAGAGAACGAAACGGCTGCCCGGTTGTATTTATACGAGCTGATGCGGGCTTGGCCACCCACCCGGTAGAGAGCGCTCAGCCAGGGCAGCACTTTATACGACGCTTCGGCGAAGCCCTGCATGGCATAGGTATTGGTCCGCTGCCGTGAATTGTCGCCCGACACCTGCCAGTAGGGGTTGGGGTAGTAAGCGTTGTAATAGCCATTCACGTCGGCATAGGGCGATGTGATATCCTTATACGATGTGAGTGGTACGTGGGCGGGCGTGTTGAGCACGTTCCAGTACACGGGGCGGTCCTGCGCGAAGTCGCCACCGGCCAGATTGGTATTAGAGTACGTGAAGTTGACGCCACCATTGACTGTGAACTTGTCGATCACGCGACCACCTTTCAGGCCAATGACTGTCCGGCTGTATTTGTCGTTTGGGATAACGCCTTTCTGATCGACGCGCTGCAGGTTGAGACCAAAGAAATTGCCTGCATCGCCTACGCGGAAGTTTACATCGTGCTGGGTCAGTACACCGGTGTTGAAGAACGCCCGGCGCTGGTCTTTCGACTGGGCCGAGTAAGGCACCTGCGCCGTCAGCGTATCGTAGCCACCGCCCTGCCGCGGTACCAGTACGGGGCCGCCCAGCGCTACCTGCGACCCATTGTAGAGGGGGCCGAAGCTCTGGTTTTCGAACGGTACGTATAAACGTTGTCCGTTCCGGTCGATGTAGGGCGCGCCCTCACCGCCGTTGGAGCCGAACTGAGTCTGCAGTTTCGGCATGTACGAGACGCTTTCAAACTGAGTAGAGTTGCTGTACGAGATCTGAGGTTTGTTGTTATTGCCACCCCGTTTGGTGGTAATAACCAGGGCCCCGTTCGACGCATCCGACCCGTAGAGGGCGGCTGCCGACGGGCCTTTCAGTACGGTTGTGGTTTCGACATCGTTGGGGTTGATGGCGCTCAGGAAGCTGATGTCCGTAATGACGCCGTCGACAACGAGCAGCGCCTGGTTGTTACCCAGAAACGAACGCGCCCCCCGCAGCTGCACCCGGACGTTGTTGCCAACGCCGTTGTTGGTGGTGTTGATCTGCAGCCCCGACACTTTACCAGTAAGCCCCGTGGCTACGTTGATCGGCGCGGCCTGCGTGATCTGCTGATTGTTGACCTTGGCGACAGAGCCCCCAATTTCACGTTCGTTGCGCTGGATACCGAACGCCGTCACAACAACTTCGTTGAGGGTCGATGCGTCGGCCTGCAGCACTACGTTGATATTGGTCCGGTTGCCAACCGCGATTTCCTGCGTTTTAAAACCCACAAACGAGTAGGTGAGGGTTGTTCCCGGCCCGGCTGCGATGCGGTAAGCACCATTGGCATCAGTGGTGGCACCCCGGCTGGTGCCTTTGACCACGATACTGACGCCAGGAAGCGTCGACCCATCGTCGGAGGAGGTAACCCGCCCCGTCACGGCAGCATCCTGCGCCAGCAACGGCAGGCAGAACAGCACCGACAGGAGCCAGCTTCCAATTAGAACTTTTTTCATAAAAGTTGATGGAAAAATTAGTTTGTACTGGTTAAGCACGACCCCGTTAGTTGTTGCCTGATAGGCTTGCTGAGCCCATAACGCGGGCATCTTAACGTATCGCTTACGGCAATTTAGGCGGCTTGTTCACAGTAAATTAACAAGCTACCAAGGTATTAAGGAGCCCTTAAAAGAAAATTGAGTAAATATGACTAATCAAATAAAGGGTATATACTTAAAATTAGGATTTCGGGGTAAGTAATTGCCAAATAATCTAAATTTTACCTTGTAATTATTCTATTTAATAACAGATTATTTATGTTGATTACTTATTTTTAATAAAAATTAATATGCTCATTATCAGTTAATTGTGATGAATTTGTCTAACTAATTTGTCGCATAGGGCGAAGTCATTCATAATATTCTGTAGACTTAATGGTCAACAGAATTTTGTTGTGTCTTATAATTTGCACAATTTTGATTTTTAATCTACAATTAATAAAGGTTAACTTAACAGAACCGCTTCATGAAAAAACGTTTAATCGTGCAGCTCTTCCTGTGCTTGGTTAGTCTGCCTTTGCTTGCGCAGGAGGTAACTATCACAGGGCGCGTCACATCGGCCGATGATGGGTCGACATTACCGGGGGTTAACATTGCGGTGAAGGGTACCTCACGTGGTACCAGTTCTGACGGATCAGGTACGTACCGGCTAAATGCACCGGCTGGCTCGACACTGGTCTTTAGTTTTATTGGTTTCGTTACGCAGGAGATACCTATCGGGAACCGGACTGCCATCGACGTAAGTATGGCGAGCGATGCGGCCCAGCTGCAGGAAGTGGTGGTGACTGCTCTGGGCATCTCGCGCGACAAAAAGGCGCTCAACTACGCTGTTCAGGAAGTTAAAGCTGACAAGCTGAACTTTGCCCGCGATCAGAACGTCGGGAATGCCCTGGCCGGTAAGGTGTCGGGTGTGCAGGTGTTGGGTCAGTCGGGAGCCAAGTTCGGTAACCCAACGATTCGGATCCGGGGTATCAACTCGCTGGGTGGCAACGACCCCCTCTACGTTGTCGATGGTACACCTACCGACATCAGCCAGGTCAACATGGATGATGTGGAGAACCTGTCGGTACTGAAGGGGCCTTCGGCTACGGCATTGTATGGTAACCGCGCGTCGGCTGGCGTTATCGTGATTACGACCAAGCGGGCGAAGGCGGGCGAAACGCGGCTCGACATCAACCACAGCACCACGCTCGATCAGGTAGCCCTGCTGCCCCGGTATCAGAATGAGTATGGCGGTGGCTATTCGCAGACGTTCGACACCTTTAAATTCAACCCTGCCATTCACCCGGCATCGTGGGCTGCCTTTGAGGGACAGCGTATTCTGGATTACTCGGCCGACGAAAGCTGGGGGCCGAAACTGGATGGTCAGCCCCACCGGTCGGCTTTTTCGTGGCAGCCCGGCCCGCAGTTCGGCCAGCAGACGCCTTACGAAGCACAGCCTAACAACGTGCGCGATTTCTTTGAGAAACCAATCAGCAACAACACCAACATTGCTTTCTCGAAAGGTACCGATGAGTTCCAGAGCCGCATTTCGTATACGCACATCATCAACAACGGTATCGTTCCCAATTCATCACAGACACGCGACTACATCAGCGCTAAAAACTCGCTGACGTTCTCGAAAAAACTGACGGCCAACTTAAACTTCAACTATACCTCGACCCGGACCAAAAACCAGCCGGCCGACCGGTATGGCTCAACGGGTGGTACAACCAACAGCAGCAGCCCGATCGGGATTACCAGCCCCATTCTGAACGGCTACAACCAGACCATCGGTTCGTTTAACCAGTGGTTCCAGCGGCAGCTGCGTATCGAAGATCTACGGAATTACCAGAACCCCGATGGCACCTTCCGGAGCTGGAACATTGGTGGTCCCGAAGATCCGAACCCCAAGTACTGGGACAGCCCTTATACCCAGGCGTATGCCAACACCAACACCAACCGGGGCGACCGGCTGTTTGGTGACCTGGGGCTGACCTATCAGGTGCTGCCAAGTCTGAAAGTATCGGCAACCGTACGGCGCGACCAGAGCAACTATTACCAGGAAGGCCGTATCGCCATCGGTACGCTGAACGAAGGTAAGAAGGGTGGCTTTTCGACCCTGGGTGCCAACAGCCGGGAGAATAACTACGAAGTACTGGCAACGTACAACGGTGCTGTGAAAGACTTTTCGATCGTAGCCAACGCGGGTGGTAACATTCGTTACAACCGTACCGACGCGCTGTTCCAATCGACCGTAGGTGGCTTATCGGCCCCCGGCTTTTACAACATTGCGGCCTCGATCAACCGTCCCACGGCCAACAACTACCTCTACGAGCGCCAGATCAACAGTGTATTTGGTAACGTAAGCCTGGGCTTCCGTGATTTTGCATTCCTGGAAGCTTCGCTGCGGAACGACTGGTCGTCGACGCTGCCCAAGGCCAACAACGCTTATCTCTACCCATCGGTATCGGCGGGTCTGATCGTGACGGAGCTGCTGCCGAAGAGCAATGTGATCTCGTACGGTAAAATCCGGGCGGGCTACGCGCAGGTAGGTACCGACGTTGGCCCGTACCAGACATCGCTGGCATACACCTCTGGTTCGGCCTATGGCAACAGTGCCACGCAGTTTCTGCCCGGCACACTGCCTAACGCATCGCTGCAGCCGGGCCTGTCGTCGTCGTACGAAGGCGGTATCGACCTGAAATTCCTGGGTAACCGCATCGGTCTGGAATTTACGGCCTATCGCAACGACAACAAGAACCAGATCATTCCGCTGCCGGTTGCGCCCACCAGTGGCTACACAAACGCCGTCATCAACGCGGGGCTGATTCGCACCTCGGGTCTGGAACTGCACATCTACGCCAACCCCGTTCGGAATCCCAACGGTTTCTCGTGGGAATTTGACCTGAACGCCGACCGCAACCGGTCGCAGGTGGTTGAACTGGCGCCCGGTCTGACCAACTACCAGATCGATGGGCCGCAGTGGCGGACGCTGACCCTGAACGCCCGCGTCGGCACCGACGGTACGCCCCGCGACTGGGGTACGCTGGTTGGGCAGGGTATCCGGAAAGATGCTAACGGCCGGCCGGTTGTGTACGCACCGACCGAAGACAACGTAGCGGCTGGTATTGCCGGTCTGTACGTGAAAGAAGAAAACGTCGAACTGGGTTCGGTACTGCCCAAGTTCAAGGGAGGCTGGCTCAACACGTTCACCTACAAGAACCTGTCGCTGCGGGTAAACACCGATTTTGTGGTAGGAGGCAAGTTCTTCTCGACCACGAAAATGTTTAACGCCTACTCGGGTCTGGGTGAAGAAACGGCAGGGCTGAACGAACTGGGCAAGCCCAAGCGTGACGATCCGGCTTCGGGCGGTGGTATTCTGCTGGATGGCGTAACGACCGATGGACAGCCAAACACCTACCGGGTCGATGCCCAGAATCTGTATGAAAACTGGCTGTTTGCCCTCAACGAACGCTGGATCTACGACAAAACCTACGTGAAGTTGCGCGAAGTATCGTTTGGGTACAATTTCCCCAAACGCCTGCTGGGCAACCGCATCAAATCGGCCAACATTTCCTTCATCGCCCGTAACCCGGTGCTGATCTACAGCGCTATCGGTGGCGGTATTGATATCTCGGAGTCGGAAACGCTGTGGTACGAAGGTGGTCAGCTGCCCCCGGTTCGTTCGTACGGTATCAACCTGCGTCTGGGTCTGTAAATGAGTCAATCAGGCTGGTCTGCCGGATCGGCCACGGGTCACCAGGCCCCGCCGATCCGGTCGTACCAGTACACATTCAACCGTATTCAACCAATGAAGTATATAAAAGCGAAAACGTCGGCGCTCCTGGCGGGCCTGCTGATAACGACAGCAGCCTGTAACGACTTCGGAGACCTCAACGTAAACCCCAACAACCCCTCGTCGCCAAACACGGGGAGTTTGTTTACCGGCGCCATCCGAACGGTGGGTGCCATGAATGGTCAGGTAGGACCTGCCGGGTTCAATATCACGCCGGCGCTGTATGTGCAGCAGTTCAGCGATATCACGTATATCGAAGACTCGCGCTACAAGACCATCAATTTCAGCTATAACAGCCTGTATTCGGGACCACTGGTCAACCTGCAGCAGATTATCGAGCAGAATACCAACGAATCGACGCGGGGTCTGGCTGCTTCGTACGGATCGAACAACAACCAGATTGCCATTGCGCGCATTCTGAAGGCGTACACCTACCAGTGGATCACCGACCGTTGGGGCGATATTCCGTATACCGATGCACTGAAGGCGGCTCAGAACTTCTCGCCTAAATTTGACCGGCAGCAGGACATCTACAAAGATCTGTTCAAGGAGTGGAAAGAAGCGGCTGCCCAGTTCGACAACGGGACACGGGTACAGGGCGATATCCTGCTGAACGGCAATGCGGCCCGCTGGAAAAAGTTTGCGGCTTCGCTGCGGCTGATCGCGGCCCTGCGCCTGTCGAAAGCTGACCCCACGCTGGGTAAGCAGGAGTTTGCGGCTGCGCTGGCCGACGGGGTGTTTACCTCGAACGCCGACAACGTCCAGTATCAGTATCTGGCCGATGCCAACAACGAAAATCCGCTTTACAATAACTATACGACCACGAACCGGAAAGATTACGGTCTGTCCGATACGTTTATTGGCTACCTGAACAAGACCAGCGACCCACGGCTGCCCTACATGGCCAACAAGAACAATGTTGGTCAGTACCGGGGTGTTCCCTACGCCGTTTTCCCGGCGCAGGGCAAAGCGCAGGACTTCTCGCTGGCAGCGACGGCTATCAGTCAGCAAACGTCGCCGGTCAACATTATGACCTACGCACAGGTGTTGTTTGCGCAGGCCGAAGCCGCCAAGCTGGGCTGGACCACGGGCAACGCAAAAACGCTGTACGAAGCGGCTGTAAAAGCATCGCTGCAGCAGTGGATGGGCACCAGCTATACCGAAGCCGCTTACACGGCTTTCATCGCGCAGCCCGACGTAGCGTATTCGGAGGCCAGCGCCATCGAGCGCATCGGCAACCAGCGGTGGGTAGCCCTGTTCTTCCAGGGTACCGAAGCCTGGTCGTCGTGGCGCCGGACGGGTTTCCCGGTGCTGAAACCGGCGGCCTCGCCCCTCAACGGCGGCACCCAGATTCCGCGCCGACTGGCTTACCCGGTTACCGAAGTAACGCTCAACAAAGCCAACTACGATGCCGTTGTTCAGTCGCAGGGCAAAGACGATCAGTACACGCGTGTCTGGTNTCGGCCCGTTGCATTTGAATGCAACGGGCCGACGGGCTTTATAGCTGTATGTACCGCGTAAGGACCAGATGACCGACTGATCGACGGGGGGCTGACGGGTAGGGGAGAAGGCCTTTACAAGACTGCCAGGTTATTTCGTAGACCGGACTACCGGATAAGGGTGCCATCGGGCGACTCCAGGCCAGGTCTGGCAGGGTTAGTGTCAACCGCCCGTTTGCAAATGGCCTGTAAGCAAAACGGGGGCTCCTGCCCGACCGGACAGGAGCCCCCGTTTTGGGCTAAACCCTATTGATGGGGTTTATTTTTTCTTGATCGTTTCGGTGATAATCCGATCACCACCGGCACCCGCGTACTTATAGTTCAGGATGAACGATTTCGAAGCGGCATCGTAGCGGTTTTCGCCAAACTGCACCGTCGCCGTGCTGGCCGTTCCACCCGGAACGAGTTTCACCGTGTTGTCGGCGTTGATCGTCAGCTGCATGGTGGCCGCCGTACCCAAGTCGGCAAATTCGGTTTCAACCGTGTTCGCGTTGATCGTGGCCAGGGTTTTGGCCCGGTTGATGTCGCGGTTGCCCGCCGTGGGGTGGCTGAACTTACCCGTCGACTGGTAGCTGCCCGAGTAGATGTTGTTGACCTTGATGGCAAACACCGCCGTGTTGAGGTTGCTGGCCACGATGGCCCCATTGGCACCGGTGATGGTCAGCGGCAGGGCATACGTCTTTTTCAGGTCGATCTGGGTGCTGTTGAAATTGACCACAAACGCTACGTCGCGCTGGCCTGCCTTGATGGTTACCTGCGGACTAACGATCGAGTAGGTGCTGGCGGGCAGCAGTTCGTAGCTGGTTCCGGTCAGCAGCGCGGGCGTTACGGCTACCGTGGCCGTCACGTCCTGCGTCAGCAGTTCGGGCGACGCCAGGCTAACCGTAAACAGTTCTTTGGCAACGGGCGTGGCGCTGATGTCGACGCCGAGCGTTTTGTTGCCGCTGCCACCGCCGAAGATGCTCACAATGGGCTGAGCGCCCTTGGCTTCGATAATGTCGGTATAGCCTTTATCGTTCAGGCAGCTGCTCAGGCTGGTCAGCAGACCAGTTGCGCAGAGGCCAATGAGGAGAGTCTTTTTCATGACTTTTGTTGATCGATTGATCGGGGCCAGGCTGTGCCCGGCCCCGGTGTTGGATTATTTCTTCGCCCAGAACAGTTTGGTGTCGAACTGGCTGATCGTACCCTGGGCTTTCACGTTGGCTTCGTTGGTACCCAGCTCCTGGTTAGGATACAGGAAGCGGGAAGGCTGCTTGGTACCCACGGCCCGCGTCGACAGGGGAACGGCCGGGTAGCCCGTGCGCCGGAATTCATTCCAGGCTTCAAACCCGCCGAAAGCCGCCAGGGCAATCCATTTCTGGGTGATGATGGCCTCGATCTTGTTGGTCGACGTGGCGAAATCGATCGTGCTGAGGGGCGTTGCCGTATACTCGGCAGCTGCGGTGGCTGCGTTGGCTACGCCCAGAAACTTAAACGACTCCAGGATGCCTGCTTTGTAGAGCGTTGCCGCGTCGCCGGTGATGTAGCCACGCTGGGCGGCTTCGGCCTGCAGGAACAGGCTCTCGGCCGACTGCATCAGTACCTGCGACTGGTCGAATCCTTTCAGAATAGACGGGCCAAAACCCGACGTCTTGGCGTACAGATACGGATCGCTGCCTTCGCCGAACGGCACACCCCGCCACTGACCATCGCTGGCTTTGACGGCAAAGTAAGGCAGACGCGGATCGTTGGTGCTCACCAGGCGGCTGATGAAGTAATCGGCGTTGGTGTAGAAATCGTGGTTGCCCGACAGTGTACCGGCGGCCGTGAAGCCATAGTTTTCGTAGAAGGGGTTTTGCTTGCCCGCCGATTTCAGGTAACCCGGCGTCGACAGGGCGTTTTCGCCCGCTGCCAGGAAACCACCCGCTGCTGCCGCTTTGGCAATCTCCGATTTGATGGTTGCTTCCTTACCCGACACGTTGGTCTGGCGCAGCATCAGGCGCAGCTTCAGGGTGTTGGCAAACCGAACCCATTTGCCCATGTTACCCGCAAACACGATGTCGCTGGCACCCGGCGAAGGGTTTTCCGAAGAAATAGGCGTGTTCAGGGCCGTTACGGCTGCATCGAGTTCTTTGGCCAGGTTATCATAGATTGCCTGCGCGTCGTCGTATTTGGGCCGCAGATTGGCCGTACCCTGCAGGGCTTCTGAATACGGTACGTTACCGTACACATCCACCAGCCGCTGGTAGACCAGCGCTTTCATAACCTTGGCAATACCGACGAAAGCCTGCTTTTTGGCCGTCGTGGCGGTTTGCTCGATGTAGTTATAGTCGGCCAGGTTATCGTAGGCACCCGTCCAGAGACCCGTCCGGAAGTTCGACGGCAGGTCATAGGTTTTTTCCGGGTTGAACCCCGACACCGACCCCGACGGTGACCACTGACCAGCCCAGAAGTGGCCAATCTCGTTGTAGCCCACCATGCTGCTGGCCGTGTTGTTCAGGGCCGCCGACAGCACCAGTTCAGGTGTCGAACTGACGGCGTCGTTGGGGTTTTTGTTGATGTCCAGGTACCCTTCTTTACAGCTGGCAGCAAACAGGCCGACTGCAACGAGCATTATATGTTTGAGATGACGAATCATAATAGTGGTTGACTGGGATTAGAAACCGACTTGTACCGTGAAACCGTAGGTGCGCGTGGGCGGGGTAATGTTAGTCGCGTTCACACCAACGGCGTTAGACGTGGTGTTATTGAATTCGGGGTCGGTGTAAATATTCTCTTTGGGCAGCAGCGTAACCAGGTTCCGGCCTACCAGACCGATCGTGGCACTCTTGATAAAGCGCGACTTGGTCAGCAGGGCGTTGGGCAGCTGGTAGGTCAGTGCTACTTCACGCAGCTTCCAGAAGGCACCACTCGTTACGAAATTTTCGCCGAAGTTGCGCAGGTTGCTGTCCCAGGCTCCCAGACCACCGTCGCGCGTTGCGATCGTAGTGTTGGGGGTATAGCTGCCATCGGCATTCTTGATAACCGAGTTGGGGAACACAAACCGCTCGCGACCGTATACCGTGGTGGCATAGGCAGAGCCCGTAAACCACATCGATTCGGCCAGACCATGGGCGACTACGTTGCCACCCCGGTATTCTGCCGTACCCGACAGGCTCAGGCCCTTGAACCGGAACGAGGTGTTGATGCCTAGGCGATCGGGTGGGTTGGTCGACCCCATATTGATCAGCTCGGCGGCTTTCAGCGGATAACCCGAAGCAGGGTCAACAACAACGCGTCCACCCGGGATGATGTTGCCCTGGGCATCGCGCTCGCGCTCATAGCCAACCACTTTTACCACCGGGAACTGCTGCCCTTTCACCGCGAAAATCTGGTACAGACCCGAGTTGACGGCACCGTAGTACGAGCTCAGGTTAATCTCGTTCAGACCTTCGGCGATATCGACAACCACCGTGCTGATGCGCGAGTAGTTCACACCCAGATCCCAGCGGAAACCGTTGTCGAGCCGGACGGGCGTGGTTTTCAGGTCGACTTCAAAACCAGAGTTGTCGAGCCGGCCCGTGTTGATAACCGCACCGCTGTAACCCGTCGTGTTCGATACGTCGATCCGGACGGTCTGGTTGGTGTTCTGCTGCTTGTAGTACGATAGGTCGAGGTTGATCCGATCGTTCAGGAACGAGAATTCACCACCAACTTCGTACGACGTAACGAACTCAGGCTGGATGTTGGGGTTGTTGGCCGTGTTGCCAATCGTGTAACCAGCCAGGCTGCCGTAGGGGAAACCACCGCTTGGGTTGAACACGGTTTCGAGCTGGTAGGCACCAAACGTACCGGGCAGGCTGACCTGACCCACTTTGGTAGCCGCAGCGCGCAGTTTGGCACCCGACAGTACGTTGTTGTTTTTCAGGGCAGGAACGGCGTCGGTCAGGACAAACGACAGATCGGCACCGGGATAGAAGAACGACCGGTTCGATTTGGCCAGTACCGAGTTCCAGTCATTGCGGCCCGATACGTGCAGAAACAGGTAGTCTTTGAAGCCCAGCGTCAGGTCGGCATAGGCACCAATGAGACGGGCTTTGGCATTGGATTCACTAACCGAGGGTTCGCCCACCCGGTTGCTCACATTGTACAGGTCGGGAATAACGAGAGCGTTGGCCGAGGCCGTCAGGGTTTTGTACGACCGCTCCTGAATGTTGGTACCCGCGATCAGCGTGGCTTTCAGCGGACCAAACGTGCGGTTGGCTGTCAGGAAGAAGTCCTGGTTCAGACGCTGGTTGTTCACTGTATTGTCGGTTACCGACCCGGCCAGATCTTTGGCACGGTAGATATGCGCTTTGGCGAAATCACTGTAGGTGTACTTGGCCGAGTAGTACTTGGTTTCGTAGCCCTGGTTGGTTACCCCAAACCGGTACAGGAAGTTCAGCCAGGGCGTCGCCTGATACTGCAGCTCAACGTTACCCGTCAGGTACCGGTTGATCTGGTTCTGCCGGTTGATGTCCTTCGCGAAATATGGGTTGTCGAAGTAATCGTTGAAATAGTTGTTGGGGTTAGCTGGGTTCAGCGTGCCATCGGCCAGTTTGAATGGCTGCCAGTTCCGGTAGTCGGTCAGGTTGATGTTGGCCGCCGTGTTCAGAATGTTGTTGTAGAAGTTGCTGGTCGTGGAGTTGGTCGTACCGATCCGGTAATCGATGTTGAAACCGCCCCGGAATTTGCCGTACTGCCGCGTGGCGTTGAACCGACCACCCGTCCGGCGATACTGATCACCCGGCACAATCCCTTTGGTGCGTACATCCTGCAGCGAGATAAAGAACGAACCTTTATCGTCGCCCGATGTCAGCGACAGATCATTCTGCATGGTGCTGCCGATGTCGTAGGCGTTTCGCTTGCTGTTAGGCACGTTCGAATACACCGCTTTGCCAATGGTACCGTCTTCGAGGGTCTGCCCGATATCGTAGGTCTGCCCATTAAACTCTGGTCCGTAACTCTGGTTCTCGAACGGAATATACACCCGGCTATAAGCTTCGGTACCGGCACCAAAACGCTCGTTGAGTTTTGGCATGAAGCTGATATTCTCCAGATACGAGGTATTCTGGTACGAGATACGGGGCGCTCCGTTCTGCCCTTTTTTAGTCGTGATAATCAGTGCACCGTTCGAGGCTTCCGAGCCGTACAGGGCCGCTGCGTTGGCACCCTTCAGCACCGATACATTGTCGATGTCGTTGGGATTGAGGAAGTTAATGGCATCCTGAGGGACTTGTGTACCGTCGATAACAACCAGCGCCTGGTTGCTGCCCAGCAGCGACCGGTTGCCACGCAGAACAATACGGGTACCGGGGTTGACACCGTTGTTGACAGTGTTGATCTGCAAACCGGCAACTTTACCCGACAGGGCCTGCGCTACGTTGGTAGCCCGGGCCTGTACGAGTTTGTCGCCCCGTACGACTTCGGTAGCCGAACCCAGTTCTTTCTGCTGCCGCACTACGCCAAGGGCTGTTACAACCACTTCATTAAGTACGGATGCATCGGCCACCAGTTTGGGGTTGATGGTCGACTGATTGCCAACAGCAACATTTTGGGTAACAAAACCGACAAACGAGAAGGTAAGGGTGTTCGCACTCGACGCATTGATTCGGTACGCACCCGTGGCATCGGTCGTGGTGCCCCGTGCTGTACCTTTAATCACGACACTAACGCCGGGTAGGGGAGAGCCATCGTCGGCCGAGGTGACACGCCCTGTAATCGTCGCGTCCTGAGCCAGCGCGCATAATGTACTGACCAACACAAGCCAGAAAGGCAGTAGTAGTTTTCTCATAAACTAAGCGTCTGTTGAAAATATTAAGAAATCTTAAAATGGGAGCGCGAAAGTATACAAAATGTCTGGATTACAATATATCGAATCGTCTGTACAGGTATAAGCAGATAGAAAATTGGTTGATAAGCTCTGTAAGCCGAATAGGGTAGTGGCCAGATGGCAAGGGCGCTGTAAGTAGAATTAGCATCCACTACGGGGCTGATTAGCAGGTCTCAACAGCACTGCTTTAAGAGCGGGTACAAAAAAAAGCGGACCGACAGAGTCAGTCCGCTTTTTACATTACGCTTTATCCAACTATTAAAAATTTTATCGCAAAGCCGTTCGTCTGAACAGGCTGGAAGATGTCGATGCTATGATGTTCAGTCCGTATGTTGACGCTGAACACACTGCAAAGTAACCTGATTATTGAGTGAAAATCACGTACCGTCTAGTAAATAAGGGGGTACTTGACTCAAAACTAGCGAGTTGCCTTTTTAAACCACCGTGCAAACATAAGTATTAATTCTAAGTAATCGATACATTACATATATTTATTTTTTTAAGTATTAATACTCGTATTTAGTATATAGAATTAAAGGGTAACTATGTAGCGCTAGCTGCCGATAGATACGCTATACCAGGCTGCAGGGGATAATCTGGCGTAAAGCAAATTACCTGCCATGCACATGTATACGATGCACCGCGTAGTCCTCGCTAACAAAACCTTTCGGCATGGCTAAGGTTATAACTAAAACAACAAACCCATTGACCATGAACGACGAAACAGACGATACAACCCGCAACAGCGCCCAGATAGACGATAAGAATCAACAGCCGCTCGGCACGGATGGCAGCGATGTCGACCGGGCTTCGAGCGATAACAAGCACCGGGCTATTCAGGAAAATTCAGCGAATGGCCTCGACAGTGAAACCGTGCGGGGCGGCCAGGATGGTCGTAACATCCGGGGCATCGGCAGCACGGACATGGACAGCGAAAATGGCCTTCTGCGTACCGGCGATCAGGACGACAGCCAGATGGCTGTAACGGAAGAAGGTATGAAGAGTGCCACCGCCGGCGATACGCCCCGGGTGAACACCAGTACGGTCGACGTGACAACCAGCGGACCCAGCGACTATGGCTCGGCCGACGAAGTGGATACGCCCGACGCGCAGAAGGATGCCAAGGAGCAGGACGAAACAGTGCCCGACAACCGGCAGCCTTCGGGAAACGACGAAGCCGATGAAGAGGAAGTAAGTCAGACGGGTACCGATCTGAGCAACCAGCCTTCTTACTAGTGATTATCCACTGTTTGCGGGTCGGTAAACAATAAATTTGAACAACAAAACAACCAACGTTATGAGTGTCAGCAGCAATAGCCGGAAAGAAAGCACCGAGTCGTACGCGGCTCAGCAAATGCACAACACCATGGGAATCGCGCCCGAACTGGCGCAGCTCAACGACAAGAACCTCGATAACGAGTTGCCTTCGCGGGTCGCATCGAGCAACGATACCGACGTGCCGGGTGACGTAGCGCAGATTGACGCACGGATCGCGGAAAACGAAGACAACAAGCTGCCTGCCGATGCCGAAGACGCAACGACCGACGCAGAAAACCCCATGAATGCCTATCAACAGCCCGAAGCTGCGGCCGATGGCACAGTTGAGGATGCCGACTGGAACCGCAGTACGCAGGAAGGGGCTATCCCGGCAACCCGGGCAAACGAACCGGATCGTACGCTGGGCAACTCGTAGGCTTAGTCGATTCATACCCACATATTGCGGGGCGAACTTTGGTTCGCCCTTTTTTTGTGCTTAAAAACGTCGTTGCTGTGTCTGCTCCCGCCACTACCTCGCTCACTGGCCGTTCTGTATACGAGCCCCTGCTTCTGATTCTGGCAACAATCGGGCTGCTCAGTTCGCACCTTGGCTACCTGCCGCTCGACACGGGTTCCGATGAGCCCCGGCGGGCGCTGGTATCGCTCGAGATGCTGCTATCGGGCGATTACATAACCCCCACGCTCAACGGGGAACGGTATTTCAACAAACCCCCGCTTTACAACTGGCTTATTGCCGCATCGTACCGCCTGACAGGAACCTATGCATCATGGGCGTTGCGGCTGCCTATGCTGCTGTCGCTGCTGGGCTTTGGTGCCACAGTGTTTGCCCTGGTCAGGCGCAACATGCCGGGTCCAGCCGCAGGGCGTATGGCTTTTGTAGTGGCCATGCTGCTGCTGACCAATGCCCGGGTGTTACTCTACGATACCTGGTGGGCCACTATCGACATCACGTTCGGGTGGGTAATAGGCACATCCATGCTGCTCATTTATCATTTCGGGCACCGGCGGCAATACTGGGCGCTGTTTCTGGTTTCGTACGCGCTGACGGCCATCGCCTTTCTGATCAAGGGGCTGCCGGCACTGGCGTGTCAGGGACTCACGCTGGCTGGCTGGCTGCTTTACCGGCGGCAGGCCCGGTTGCTCATGCATCCGGCTCACGCGGTTGGCATCGGGGTGTTTCTGGCGCTGGTGGGTAGCTACTATAGTGCGTATTTTACCCGCAATGCCATTGCCTGGGCCGACGTGGCGGGGGTATTGCTACACGAGAGTACCAAACGGACCGTCTCTGAATTTGGCATCGGGGCCACCCTGCTGCACCTTGTCACGTTCCCGTTCGAGATGCTGTATCACTTCACACCCTACGCGCTGCTGCTCTTCCTGTTGGTGCGCCGGGGTAGCCGCTCAGAGCTGGCCGCTGATCCGTTTGTGTGCTTCTGCGCACTGGCGTTCTGCCTGAACGTACTGGTCTACTGGACGTCTCCTCAGGTATACGCCCGCTACCTCATTGGCCTGTTGCCGCTGCTGTTTGTGGTAATTGTGTCTGTCTATTATCACTACAGTACGCCCGCCGACGGCGCCCGGCTGTGGGTCGAGCGGCTGTGGGTAATCTTGTCGGCAGCGCTGGCGGTTGGTGTCTGGACCTTTGTCTGGCATCCCAAAACCGCCTGGGTGCCGGGCATTGTCTGGAAAACGGGCGTCGTGTCGCTGCTGCTGATGGTGACGACCTACCGGCTCTGGCGCTCGGCCGACGATCGGCTGTGGCAGATGATGCTGATGATGCTGGCCATCCGGCTGGGGTTCAACTGGCTGGTCATACCCGGTCGGTATGCGTCGCGGGCGTATTACCAGCGCGAGTCGGAGCGGGTTGCGCGCGAAACGCTGGGACGCCCGCTGTATGGCCTCGGTCAAACCATTGGCCGGCCAACCGATCAGGAAACCGACGTCAATTCGTTTCACATTGAGGTCGTGCGGGGCAGCATTCTGCGTAAAGATTCGGTGTTGCGGCCGGGGCGGCTCTACATTGCCGATTCGGCAAGTCTTATAGGGCTCCAATACCGTACCCTCGATACGCTGCGGCTTTTCAACAAGCACCGGGCCCGGCTGGTCGAAGCCCGGTAAGGCGGCCGGTTAGTCGGCGCGGTTGGGGGTAGCCGATGTGGCTGTTCGGAGTCGGTTGAGGGTATAACAGACAAGCGGATTCATGATGCGTTTACGCCCCTGTTCGGCGGTCAGTGGGCCGAGGTGGAATTCATAGATGCGGCTGGCCCGTAGGTTGGGCACCGTAAGCGACACTGTTCGGCGATCGGCCGAAAGCGTTACCGCCGATACGGAAACAGGCTGCACGTCGAATTGCTTCGAGCCATAAGCCCGGTGGTATTCGTAGTAGTACGATGTAAGCTGATAGGCTGCCAGCTGCCGGGCTGCTGCTTCGTCGAGGGGCTGCGTAAAGGTCAGGTCAAATCCCGTCGGGGTCAGGGTCATAGCCAGCAAATCGAGCGGTACTCCGCCCTTGTACCGAATGCGCTGAATGCCCCGGTCGCCCAGCCAGCCGTGATCGGTCTGGCCCAGCCACAGGCTGCCATCGGGCGCGAAGGCCAGCCGGTTGTTACCGATGCGCAGGGGTGTTCCGTTGGTGCCGCCCCGGGCGAAAAACGGGATGCAGGCGCCCTGCAGCTGTCCATCGACAACATCGGGCAGCAACCGCATCAGGTGTGGAAAATCCATATCGCCCACAAACGTCTGGCCGGCAAACGGGCCAAACTTGCCCCCCGACCGGTCGACTACGGGCTGGGTAGGTGAGTGGGCCATGACCTCGTGCGGAAAAGCAATACTCTCGACCGTTCGCATGCTGTCGAGGGTGTGGGTTGAAAGTGTCAGCGGGTCGATAGCCGGAAAGCCGGGGCGCCACACCAGACTCGATGGATGACCGTAAAATTTCCCTTCTTCCACGTGGTAGAGTTTGCTTGTGCCCAGCCAGTCGCCCTGGTTATCGGTAACCAGCAGCCGCCCCTGCGCATCGAACCCGATGCCATTGGGTGATCGAAATCCGCTGGCGTAGGGTGTGACCCGGCCGTTGGGGGCAATCTTCATGACCCAGCCCCGGTAGGGCACGCAGGCGTACATGCGGCCCGGCCGCCCCAGCGAATCGAAACGGCCGCGCAGTTCCTCGCGGATGCCGGCTCCGTTCGACGCGGTGTTCAGGCTGATGTAGAGATTCCCCTTGCTGTCGCGGACGGGACCAAACGCAAACTCATGGTAGTTGCCCGACATGCCGAACTGATCGGTAACGGTCTCGTAGGTGTCGGCCCGGCCGTCGCCGTCGGTATCGGTCAGGCGGGTCAGCTCCGGGCGCTGCATAACCAGTAGCTCGCGATTGCTGATGGCCAGTACACCCAATGGATCATGCAGCCCCTCGGCAAAAAGCGACCACACTTTGGTTCTGGGGTTATACAGCATGATTTCGCCCCGGTGAAAGCAGGCCGCCAGCCGACCATCGGGCAAAAACGACAAACCACCGGTTTCGGCTACCAGACCGGGTGGGGTCTTGATGGTCTCGATGGCGTAATAATCCGTAATGGTATCGGCGGGGGCAGGAGCCGCCCACAGGCAAAACGCTGTCAGCAGGGCAGTCAGCATAAGTCGTTAACGGGTAGAAAGCGTGAGCGTAAACCGACGGGTACCCGCCGGGAGTCTGATCTGATCGTTTCGCAGAGCCCCGGCCGAACTGCTGTACTGGATACCGGGCTGCGGCCGGGCCTTAAAGGTCAGCATGCGGGTGGTGGGGGCAATGGTAAAGGTGCGTACCAGCCCCCGTCCCCGCGGCAGGGGCTTAATCAGTTCCCGCACTTCGACCCCCTCGATCAGGTACCGGAATTCGGGATAGCGGTCGATCAGGCGGTAGCCCTTGAACTGGGGTGTGGCTGCGCGGCTACCCACCTGCCACGGAAATCCGTCGGTGTCGCGGTAGTAGATGTCGCCCACCACGGTTGTGTAGCGCTGGCCTTTCCCATCCCACTGTTCGGTATTATCGACAAACCCACCCGACCAGGCATAGCGCAGCCGGCAGCTACCCGCGTCGAATACATACGACTGGCCTCCCTCCGGACCGGGCAGGCCAACGGCGATGGCCGCCGGACCACAATCGGCCATAAAGGTGCGGTACACGGCTGGCAGCTGCAGGGCATAAGGGTGCCCCGAGGGTACCTCGTGGTGGGCGTGTGCATGGGCGTCGGCAACCCGGTCCAGGTTGGGCAGGTTGCGGTCCTGCTCGGGAGGGGGCAGGCTGGCGGGCGATGCCGTAGCGTAGATAACCCCAAACATGATGGAGCCGTGACCGGGGTAAGTACACACAAAGGGATAGGCACCACTGGTCAGCTGTACCTGCAGCGAGTCGGTATTGCCGGGCTCGACACTGGTCGTATGCGCCAGCACGTCGTCCATGATGGGTACGTGGTGCTGCGCCGGTCCTTTCGGCCCGAGTGCCAGCGCAAACTCAACCACGCGCGCCCGGGCATTGGGTTTGGTCACCACCAGATTGTGCGCCATGTCATCGGTATTCTGAAAGACAATCCGGACGCGGGTATTGGGGCGAACGACAAATCGTTTCTGGCTGAACTGCAGGCCACCCACGGCCGATACCCGCAGGGTGGTGTCGCGTTGCGCCCGTGCCGGCATCGTCAGCAAGGGGGCGGTCAGCAACAGGCACGCCAAAAGCCAGGACATCCAGACGGAGGAGTCACGCCGGCACGACTCGGCAGGGTAGCTATGAACGACGTAACCAAAGTGGGTTCGTTGAGTGGAAGGGGAATGCATACGTATAAAAGCACAGAAGGGAATAGTCCTAAGTATGCCGGATCAATAAATTCCGGGAAATCCGCATCAGACCGGCTCCTGATTCATCTGATCGAGCCCCGTAAGCATCAGACCACCGCGTTCAACAGCGCGTCGACAGCGGCACCCGGCAGCAGCGTTCCGGCCTTCAGCTGAGTTTCCAGCTCGCTGAGCCGGGCCTGAATGCCAGGCTGTCCGAAAAAACGGGCGTCGAGTTGTTGGCGCAGCAGCGACCGAAACCAGAGCAGTTGCTGGGCCTGCCGGCGGGCCTGCCAGTGCCCGCCGGCCGTCATCTGCGCCTGATGTTCGCGAAGCATGGTCCAGATCGGGCCGATACCGGCGCCCGTCTGAGCCGAGCAGGTCAGGACGGGGGGCGACCAGCCTGTTTCGGTGGGCGGAAACAGATGCAGCGCGTTTTGGTATTCGACACGAGCCCGGTTGGCCGCGCCCGTATTGTCGCCATCGGCTTTGGTAATGGCCAGCGCGTCGGCCAGTTCCATAATGCCGCGTTTCATACCCTGTAGTTCGTCGCCGGCACCCGCCAGCATCAACAGCAGAAAGAAATCGACCAGGCCGTGTACCACCGTTTCCGACTGGCCAACGCCCACTGTTTCAATCAGAATAACGTCGAAACCGGCGGCTTCGCACAGCAGCATGGTTTCGCGGGTGCGGTGCGCCACCCCGCCCAGCGAATCGCCGGCGGGGGAGGGGCGAATGTAAGCCGCCGGGTTCATCGACAGCGTTTCCATGCGGGTTTTGTCGCCGAGCAGACTCCCGCCCGACCGCTGACTGCTCGGGTCGATTGCCAGTACGGCCAGCCGGTGTCCCAGGTCGATGAGGTGGTTGCCGAAGGCTTCGATAAAGGTACTTTTGCCCACCCCGGGTACGCCCGTGATACCCACCCGGATGGCCCGGCCGGTGGCGGGTAGCACTTGCGCCAGCACCTGCTGGGCCAGCGCCTGGTCGTCGGCCCGCCGGCTCTCAACGAGCGTGATGGCCCGGCTAAGCGTGAGCCGGTCGCCGGCAAGAATAGCCGTAGCGTACTGGTCGGACGTAAGGCGCTGGCGCATAGAGAAGCAGATCGGGCAAAACCGGCGTGGTTAGCGCAGGTCGTCGGGAGTCGTGATTTTGATATTTTCGTAAGCGCCCTCGATCAGGGTGATCGGGAAACCCGCGTGTTCGAGTACACTGGCACAGTCGGTGAAGAAAGCCTGCTCTTCGGCCGCAAACGCCTGCCGGAACCAGTCGAGTCGAAACGTCTGGGGCGTCTGCACGAGGTGGTAGCGGCTGCGGTCTACTGCGCGGCTGTGCCCGTCGGGCCCGATAACCCGCACCGAATCTTTCACCGGTACGGCCGTTACGGCCGACCCCAGGCGGGCAGCGGTTTCGAAACCCGACCGGATGATCACGGGCGATACAAACGGGCGAACCCCGTCATGGACGGCTACCAGGGTCGCATCGGCCGGAATAGCCGCCAGGCCGCAGCGCACCGACTGGAACCGGGAGGAACCCCCGTTGACGGTCTGAATGTCGGGAAAAAACTGGTGTTGCCGGCACAGGGTCTGCCAGCTGGCCTGCTCGCGGGCGGGCAGCACCAGCACCAGTTGCCGGGCGGGCAGCACCGTCAGAAACCGCTCGAGGGTATGCTGCAGAATGGGTTTGCCCGCTAACAGGAGAAACTGCTTGGGTATATCGGCTTTCATGCGGCTGCCGCTACCCCCGGCAACAATGATGGCGTAAGAACTCAAAAGTCGTCAGATACTAGTCGTTGTCGATCGTACAAAATTACAGACGATGACTGACTAATACCTGACGACTTTACAAAACTGGGTCGCCGGCTGTATGGGTACAGAACCTACCGCCAGGCTGGCTACAGAATCAGCATGGCATCTCCGTAGCTGAAGAAGCGGTATTTCTCCTTGATGGCAATCTGATAAGCTTCCTTGATCAGTTCATGACCACCGAAAGCCGAGGTCATCATAATCAGAATCGACTCGGGCAGGTGCAGATTGGTCAGCAGCGAGTTGGCAATTTTGAAGTCGTAGGGCGGGAAAATAAACCGGTCGGTCCAGCCTTCTACGGGCTTTAGCCGGCTGTTGGCCGATACCGACGATTCCATGGCTTTGAGCGAAGTGGTACCGATGGCACAAACCCGTTTGCCGGCATCTAGGGCGGTGTTGACAATTTTGGCCGAGTCGTCGCTGATGCGGTAATTCTCCGAATCGGTTTTGTGCTTGGTCAAATCTTCGACATCGACCTGCCGGAATGTACCAAGGCCAACGTGCAGCGTTACGGGGGCAAAATGGATGCCTTTGATCTCCATACGCTTCATCATGGCGCGGGTAAAGTGCAGCCCGGCGGTTGGCGCGGCTACGGCCCCTACATGCTGGGCAAATACCGTCTGGTAGTGGTCGCGGTCGGCGGCTTCGGCTTCGCGGTTGATCTCGCGGGGGATGGGTGTTTCGCCCAGTTCATCCACCGCTTTCATAAATTCTTCGTGATTGCCGTCGAACAGGAACCGGATCGTACGGCCGCGCGAGGTAGTATTATCGATGACTTCGGCTACCAGATCACTGTCGCCAAAGTAGAGTTTGTTTCCAACACGGATCTTACGGGCCGGATCAACCAGTACGTCCCACAGTTTCATTTCGCGGTTCAGCTCGCGCAGCAGGAACACCTCGATTTTGGCACCCGTCTTTTCTTTATTTCCGTAGAGCCGGGCCGGGAATACCTTGGTGTTGTTGATGACCATCACATCACCATCGTTAAAATAGCCCAGCATATCCGAAAACTGCTTATGCTCGATGGTTTTGGTTTTACGGTCAACGACCATCAGCCGTGATTCCCCCCGCTCAACCGGGTATTTGGCGATGAGACTCTCGGGTAAATCAAATTTGAATTCGGATAACTTCATAGCAAATCAGCACGAAAAAGAACGGCTTTCTTTTTGGTAAAGGGCGCAAATATAGGTAAAAGGCCCGGAAAATTTGCTATGATCCGGGCCTTTTTGTTGCAAATGTGGGTAAAATTCGTATTAATTGGTGCCGATCGGGTCAATTGGTTGTACGGCTCCTTCCGTATTCACGGTTGGCCGCTCGCCCACGTTGAATTTAGCCATCAGTTCAGGCGAAACTTCGTTCGAGTAGGTACCCTGCGCCGATACAAAAACGCCTTTCATACCGTTGCTGGCCGTAATGGCGTACAGGGTCATTTCGTCGCCGGGGTCTGAGGTGCCTTCAAAGCGGTGAAATTCCTCGACCATAAACTCATCGCCTTTCAGCTTCGTATCGGTGCTTTTCTCTTCCAGGAAATCTTTGTTGGGTGCAAATTCATGCGTATATCCCTTGCTGTGAAGAGCCTCCATTGCCTGGGTAAGGGTGTCGTAGTGAGCCATAGTACGTTGTGTTTTTATAGAGATTAAAACCCGCCACCGGACGGATAGTTTGAAAAATCGCTCCGATTTGTGGCCGCTCTCACCCGCCCACTGACGCACCGACCGACAACAATAACCCGGGGTTTTGCCGTTGTCTACAGGAATACTCAACGAAATAGTATCTGTGCTATGCAATGCAACCGAATCTCAGGCGCCCTTCTGGCGCTGGCCGTCGGCACGGCCGCTTTGTCGTCCTGCAACTCCGACGATCCTGTCTTCAGTGCCATTACCTACCCCGACCGCATCAGTTTCACGGCCGCCCGGCAATATCCGGAGGGCATCGCCTATGCCCCCACGCTCGACCGCTTTCTGGTTAGCTCGCTTACGCAGGGTAAAATCGGAACCGTGGATCAGCAGGGCAATTACACCGACCTTATCCGGGATTCGCTCCTGATTGCCGCCGTTGGTCTGAAAGTACAGAACGAACGGCTCTACGTGTGCCACGGTGATCTGGGCGTATCGACCAAGACGACGACCACGTCGGCCATGAAAACGGCGGGGCTGTATATCTATGATCTGAAAACGGGTACGGCTATCCGGCGCGTTAATCTGGCGACGCTGCTGCCCACTGCCAACCATTATGCCAACGATCTGGCACTTGATGCGCAGGGAAACGCCTACGTGACCGACTCGTTTTCGCCGGTTATCTACCGCGTACCGGCCGACGCCAGCTTGCCCGCAACCGTACTGGTCAACAGTACCCGGTTTCAGGGCGAGGGCTTCAACCTCAATGGTATCGTCTGGCACCCCGATAACTACCTGATTGTAGCCAAAGCAAACGAAGGCAAGCTGTTCAAAGTAAATCTGAACCAGAGCAACGCGATCACCGAAGTTACGGGCGTGAGCCTGCCCGGTGGTGATGGTATGGTGCTGTATAACAACGATCTGTACGTGGTCAACAACCGCAACCGCGTGTCGCAGGTACGGAGCACCGACGGCTGGGCAACGGCCTCGCTCGTGAAAACCGATTCGACGGGCTATGACCAGACCACCACCAATACGGTGCTGAACGGTCAGATCTATTCGCTCAACGCCCGTATCGGCGAAACCAGCGCTGCGGCCACGGCCAAAAACCCGGCTCTGCTGCAGGCCAGTGGTTATAGCATTCAGCGTTTCAAATAAAGGAGACTGCTCTAGACAAGAAAGCCCGGTTTTGCGACCGGGCTTTCTTGTTAGTTGATCTTGAGAACGGCCATAAAGGCTTCCTGCGGGATTTCGACGTTGCCCACCTGGCGCATCCGTTTCTTTCCTTTTTTCTGTTTTTCGAGCAGCTTGCGTTTCCGCGAAATATCGCCCCCGTAACATTTGGCCAGTACGTCTTTGCGCAGAGCCTTCACGGTTTCGCGGGCAATGATCTTTTGCCCGATGGCAGCCTGAATGGCAATTTCGAACTGCTGACGGGGTAGCAGTTCACGGAGTTTTTCGCAGAGTTTCTTGCCCCATTCGTAGGCTTTTTCGCGGTGTACGATCGCCGACAGGGCATCGACCGGCTCGCCGTTCAGCATGACATCGAGTTTCACCATGTGCGACTCGCGGTTGCCGATAAACTCGTAGTCGAGCGAGGCATACCCACGCGAAATGGTCTTGAGCTTATCGAAAAAGTCGAATACGACCTCGGCCAGCGGCATCTCAAACTGCAACTCGACCCGATCCTGGGTCAGGTATACCTGGTTTTTGAGCAGACTACGCTTATCCATGCAGAGGCCAATGATCGCCCCTACATAATCGGCCTTGGTAATGATCTGTGCCTTGATGAAGGGCTCTTCGATCCAGCGGATGGTGCTGGGGTCGGGCATCTCGGCTGGGGCCGACACCTGCAAGATCTCGTCGCGGGTGGTAACGACTTCAAACCGCACCGATGGTACGGTGGTAATCACGGTCATGTCGAATTCCCGCTCGAGCCGTTCCTGCACAATCTCCATGTGGAGCATGCCCAGGAAGCCGCAACGGAACCCAAAGCCCAGGGCGGCCGATGTTTCGGGTTCCCAGATCAGGGCCGCGTCGTTGAGCTGGAGTTTCTCCATAGCGTCGCGCAGGTCCTCGAACTCGCTTGTTTCGACCGGGTAAATACCGGCAAAAACCATGGGCTTAACCTCCGAAAAGCCCTGAATAGCTTCTTTGGCCGGATTATCGAGCTGCGTGATGGTATCCCCCACCTTGACTTCCTTGGCCACTTTGATGCCCGAAATCAGGTAACCCACGTCGCCACACTCGATACCGTTGCGCGGCACCTGCACCAGACCGAGGGTGCCCACTTCATCGGCAATGTATTCTTTGCCGGTGTTCATGAACTTCACACGGTCGCCTTTGCGGATCCGGCCATTTTTAACCCGGAAAATTACTTCGATCCCCCGGTAGGAGTTGAAGTGCGAGTCGAAAATCAGCGCCTGAAGTTCGCCATTGGGGTCACCCTGGGGAGCCGGAATGCGTTCGACAATGGCGGCCAGAATTTCGGGAACGCCGATGCCTTCTTTGCCGCTGGCCGGAATGATGTCGTCGCGGTCGCAGCCCAGCAGATCGACCATTTCGTCCTTTACCTCTTCGGGCATGGCGCCGGGCAGATCGATCTTGTTCAGCACCGGAATGATGACCAGATCGCTGTTCATGGCCAGATACAGGTTCGAAATTGTCTGAGCCTCGATCCCCTGTGCCGCATCGACCAGCAGCAATGCCCCTTCGCAGGCAGCAATTGACCGCGAGACTTCGTAGCTGAAGTCGACGTGGCCGGGCGTGTCGATAAGGTTCAGGACGTAGGTTTCGCCCTTGTGCACATAATTCATCTGGATGGCGTGGCTCTTGATGGTGATACCACGCTCACGCTCCAGGTCCATATCATCCAGCAACTGCGCCTGCATGTCGCGGGCGCCCACTGTCTGAGTAAATTCCAGCAATCGGTCGGCGAGGGTGCTTTTGCCGTGGTCGATGTGGGCAATGATGCAAAAATTACGAATATGTTTCACGCTGGAAAACGGAGCTATCTGCTGAAGTAAGCCACAAAATTAAGCAAAAAAACGGGTGGTTCGCTGAGGGGTGGGGTAGGCACAAAAAACAAACGCCGGCCTCAATGGAGACCGGCGTGTCTGATTACACTTCATCAACAAACTAAAAACCAACTGGCAAGCCAGTTTAGCGCTGTAGGAGGGGGACTCGAACCGCCCACGGTGCAGTTAGCTACAGTACAACTCTGGTGGTCAACCCCAGTCGCCACGAGGGCGGCATTATGCTGCGTTTATCCTTTATCACCACCCCCGAGACAGGAGGGCACGTCTGCCAATTTCGACATCCTACAGTGTGAAAAGATGTCGAAGCAGTCAACCCGTTGACCCTGGCCAACCGCTTCAACATGACAAAGGTAAGGTGAGTTTCTGTTTCATTGCAAATTTGGTACGTAAATTTCTGAAAAATTATGATATATTGAATGATTTAGTACATTTGTTGTGAAAAATAAAAATAGGGCCTTGTATGTCAGAGAAAAATTTAGAAATTGATAACACAGACCTCAAAATACTGAGTTTGCTGATGCAGGACGCCAACATGGCCTATACTGAAATTGGCAAGCGCATCTTCGTATCGGGCGGCACCGTACACGTCCGGATGAAAAAAATGGAGCAAATGGGCATTGTGCGGGGCTCACAGCTCGTCATCGACAGTGCCAAACTTGGCTGGGACATCAGTGCCTTCCTGGGTATTTATCTCGATAAAAGTTCGTTGTATGCGGAAGTATCTCAGCAGCTCGAAAAAATACCGGAGGTAGTCAATGTTCATTATACGACCGGAATTTACAGCATCTTCGCCAAAATCGTTTGCCGCGATACCCAGCACCTGCGCGAAGTGCTGCACGACAAGATCCAGAAAGTGAGCGGTATCCAGCGTACCGAAACGTTTATCTCGCTCGAGGAAAGTGTGAATCGACCGGTGCCGTTCAGCGAAGTCGGCTGAGGGCGTACGTTCGGTTTGGCACCGGCGGGCTGAACCCGAACCCGCCGGCTGCGTGTTATGCAGCCGAATCAACACGCAGTCATGCAACCCAAAATTCACGCAACAACCGTAGTTGGCATCCGGCACAATGGGCAGGTCGCCCTTGGCGCCGACGGGCAGGCTACTATGGGCAACACGGTTGCCAAAAGCAACGTCCGGAAAGTCCGCGTTCTGATGGGCGGTAAGGTACTGGCCGGTTTTGCCGGCTCCACGGCCGACGCCTTCACGCTGATCGAACGGTTTGAAGAGAAACTTAATGCCTATGGTGGCAACCTCAAGCGGGCCGCCATCGAACTGGCCAAAGACTGGCGTACCGACCGCTACCTGCGCAAACTCGAAGCCATGCTCATTGTGGCCTCCAAAGAGGATTTGCTGCTGGTGTCGGGCACTGGCGACGTGATCGAGCCCGACCATGAAATTGCGGCCATCGGTTCGGGCGGTATGTATGCCCAGTCGGCTGCTATTGCGCTTAAAAAACACGCTCCTGCCATGACGGCCGAAGAAATGGTGCGCGAAAGTCTGCATATTGCGGCCGATGTATGCATCTATACCAACCACAATCTGATGGTCGAATCGCTCTAGTGGCACGAAACTGGCAGATGCGTATAGCGGTCAGGTTTGGTGCAGAGTTTTTTTATATTTGTGCGGTTCTGCCGCTTAACGTTATGACTTCAGATAAAAAGCCCCCCGGTGGCCCCCGGTCTCGCATCGGTGCCCGCCTGCTGGTGCTCTTCGGTTGGCTCAGACGTCGAGTGGTATGCTCCGTGCATCAGATCAACCTGGCTGGTACCCGTCAGTGCCAGCGGTCCAGTGGACCTGATCGATCTCCGTTTACGTATTCCCCGCTGTATGCGTAGTGTTGACGAATGCCGGCAGGCCGTGGATCGCTGTTCGATCGATCGGTCAGCCGGTAGGGGTAGCAGGATGTTCAGTAAACAGGCCAACCCGCCTGAATGACCGAGTGTAACGTTTGTCGGGTACGCAATCCAGGCGCTGTCAATACATACTATGAACGATCAACATCAGTCAAAGCCCATTCATATCCTGCTGGTAGACGATGATGAGGACGACCGTTTTCTAACGCGTGAAGCGTTTCAGCAACACTACCCAACAACCCGGATCTCGTTTGCTGAAGATGGCGAGGAAATGCTCGATTTTCTGAACTACAACGGTCAGCATGCGGGCGCATCGCATCCCCTGCCCGACCTGATTCTGCTCGACCTGAACATGCCCCGTAAAGATGGGCGGGAGGCTCTGCGCGAAATAAAGACGAACGAAGGACTACGGCATATTCCGATTGTGGTGCTGACCACCTCCGACGCCCGCGACGATATTGAAACGTCATATTTCAACGGCGCCAACAGTTTCATTACCAAACCGCCCACGTTTCAGCGGCTGAGCGAGGTTACCCGTACCATTGGCCAGTACTGGTTCAATGTCGTTACGGTATGTGACCACAACGAAGGCGAAAAATAAGGTGCTAGTTCCCCGATAGCCGGACTAGTCCAACGAATACTTTCTCGAGCCCGGTTGTCACCGACCGGCTCTGGCCGGGCGTAAACTTATTGACCAGCACGCAGAAGCTCATGCGCTCGCCGTTGGTTGCGGTGAAATAGCCGGCATACGCCCGTACGCCTTCAATCGAACCACTCTTGGCCCGGATATTACCGGCTGCCGCCGTGCCTTTGGCCAGGTTCCGAACCGTACCGGTCTGGCCCACTACGGGTATCGTATTGAGATACGCCGTGAAGGCGGATTCGCGGCCCATGGCGCTCAGAATGCCGGTCATGTTGCTGGCCGCCAGCGCCCCCACCGTCGACAGGCCACTGCCATCCTTGATACGGAATCCGCCCAGATCAACGCCTTTCCGCTGCCAGTAGCCCACAAGCGCATCCACACTGCCCTCGGTCGAACGTACCGATTTGTCGAGTTGCAGCGCCGTTGTCCGGAGCAGAGCCTCGGCGTAGAGGTTGATACTCTGAAAATTGGTCTGCTGCACCAGTTCCGTAAGTGGGGGCGATTTGTGCTCGCTGATGGTGGTGCGTTTGCCGGCTCCCGTTACGCTGGTGTGGGCACCACTGCCAACAGCCACGGGTGCGGTTTCTACCGGTATGCGATCGGCTGTGAGCTGCTGATGGAGCGCGTAGGCCGCGTAATAGGCTGGCTCCGGCAAGGCGCCCTTCACACTGAATTCCTCGCCCAACGGCACTTTCCCCGTCAGCCACTGCTGATTCTGGAAAGGCGCCCCGAAAATAACGACCTGGTCGCCGGTGCCGGCCGCATCGGTCGACACGTTGTTTTGCAGCGACAGATAAGGGAGTACCGGATCGGTGCGCAGCAGCCGCGCCGGACTGCCGATCGAACGCCCTGGTCTAAAGAAAACCCGGTACAGGTTTTCGTTGAGGTTGAGCGCGCTCAGACTGGCGCCGTAGTAGTTACCCAGGTCGCCGTAGGGCCAGGTGTCGGGAGTAGTCAGATCGGGAAACAGGGAGGCATCGCCTACCACCTGTCCGCGAATCCGGCGGATGCCGGCTGCCCGCACCTGCGCCGACCAGTTTTTGAGCAGTGCCGGCAGTTCGTAGTAACTCGGAAAGCGCCAGCTGCCCAGCGAAGGATCGCCCGTACCGCGGATGTACAGGTTACCCGTCAGTACGCTGTCTTTAACCGTACCGTCGTATTCGAGGGTGGTGGTATAGCTGTAGTCGCTGCCCAGTACGGCCATGGCTGTAGCCGTTGTAATCAGTTTGAGGGTCGATGCGGAGGGCATGCTCTGCCGGGCATTGTAGGCTACTACTTCCCGCCCGTCGCGGATGCGCCGGACCGACAGGGCAACGGTCCCGTACCGTACGGCCGAACTGGCCTGGAACGAATCGACCAGGCTCAGGAGCTGGCGGGTAGCTACGGTATCGGCCGGGGCCACAACGGGTCTGGGGCCGGGCGGTACCGGAACCGGGCCTGTAACGGCCGACTGAAAGAGCAGTAAAAACAACCGGAGGGGAAACAGAGGCATGAGCAGCAAAACAGACAGCGAATAAAGCAGACTGTACAAAAATCGGGCTACCGGCCCCAGAATACCTAGCCGGCCGGGCCAGAAAATCAAAAAGAGGCCCAACGGGCCGGTTTGGCCCCGGCCACGTCACCCCAAATAAAGAGCGCCGGCAACCTAATTGACCGACAAACGTGTTAGATCAGAATCAGGCGGCACAGGTCTGCCCGCAACGGACCAGAGAGGAATCGAAGCAGACACCGTTATTAACCGGTAATGTTGTAGTTTTGCACTCTTAGGTAAACCTGATTGCCCCACCTGTACGGCCTTTGCGGTTGATAAGACATCGAATAAACAGACATTGAATAGTAAGCTGTACGCATGAAATTATCGTTTCTGGGGGCGGCCCGGCAAGTAACGGGCAGCATGTACCTGCTGGAACTGGAGGATGACTACCGCATCCTGATCGACTGCGGGTCGGACCTGGAGAGATCCCGCTCGAACGGTGAAACCGTTCCAACTACTCCTCATCTGGGTTTTTTCCCGTTTGAGGCTTCCAGTATAAATCTGGTGTTACTCACCCACGCTCACGTGGATCACTCGGGTAATCTGCCCAACCTGTACCGCGAAGGCTACGAAGGGCAGGTGCTGTGTACCGAGCCTACCTACGCCCTGACCAGTGTGCTGCTGAAAGATGCGGCATCGCTCAATCAGAAGCGGATTAACGAACTGAACAGCAGCAAGAAGCAGCGGGTCAAAGACCGGCAGGTGCAACTCCAGAAAGAACTGTTTCTGGATCGGCAGGTGCGCGAAACCATGGAAAACGTGGTACCCATTGCCTTCAACCGGCGCTTTAAAGTGGCCGACGGGGTCGATGTGACGTTCATTCCGGCGGGGCACCTGCTCGGCGCGGCACACATCGTTATCAACGTGCTCGAAAACGGCGAAAAGAAAAGCATCTGCTTCTCGGGCGATATTGGCCGCAAGAACTATCCGCTGCTGGTCGATCCGGCACCGGTGCCCCCCGTCGACTACCTGGTTTGCGAGAGCACCTACGGCAATCGCCTGCACGAAGACAATGCCACGCCCGAAGACGCGCTGGCCGATGTCATTCAGCGGACCTGTATCGATATTCCGGGCCGGCTGATTATTCCGTCGTTCAGCGTAGGCCGTACGCAGGCGTTGCTCTATACCCTGAACCGCCTTTATACCGAACGCGATTTTCCGCCCATCCGGGTCTTTTCGGATAGCCCGATGGCCTTCGAAAGCTCGAAAATTTACCTGCAGCACATCAAAATGCTGAGTGGGGAAGCCAAAGAGTTTTATAAGGAAAACGAAACGCTGTTCGATTTTCAGAATTTTCAGTTTCTGGAGTCGGCCAAAGCCAGCAAGGCCGTGTCGAATTACGGAGAACCCTGCATTATCATTTCCTCGTCGGGGATGGTGCAGGGCGGTCGGGTAGAGTACCACGTGGCCGAAAACATCAGCAACCCATACTCGACCATCCTGATTATCGGCTACTGCGCCGAAGGTACGCTGGGCTGGCGCCTGCTCAACGGGCAGTCGACCCTGACGATCAAGGGTAAGGAGCATCAGGTACTGGCCAATATCGAAAAAATAGATGTGTTCAGTGGCCACGGCGACCGCGACGATCTGATGAACTTCGTGACCATGCAGTCGCCCGAAACACTGAAATCGTTGTTTCTGGTGCACGGCGATTACAGCAGTATGGAGGCTTTTCGGGATACGCTGGCCGAAGCGGGTTATCCGCAGGTCGTCATTCCGAAAAAGGGCGAAACGTTTACGCTGTAAGGCCTGGCGCTGGCACACGCTGACCGGCATCCTGTAGCTACGTTACAACGAACCAACGGTATACTTTTACAACTTCCGTCAACAACCGGGCGAAACTTGACTAAATGAGAACATACCTCGACTTCGAAAAACCTATTGCCGACCTCGAAGCGCGGCTGGAAGAAACCAAGCGGCTTGCGCAGACCAGCAATGTTGATGTTTCAGATGCGGTAACGACGCTCGAACAAAGCATCGACAAGCTGCGCCGGGAGATTTTTCAGAACCTGACCCGCTGGCAGCGTGTACAGCTGTCGCGGCATCCCGACCGGCCTTATACGCTCGATTATATTTCGCTCATGTGCGATCAGTTTATCGAACTGCACGGCGACCGTACCGTGCGCGACGATCCGGCTATGGTGGGCGGTTTCTGCGAACTGGGCCGCGATGGCGAACCGGGCCAGACGGTAATGATCATTGGCCAGCAGAAAGGCCGTAACACCAAACAGCGGCAGCACCGCAACTTCGGGATGCCCAATCCGGAAGGGTATCGCAAGGCGCTGCGGCTGATGAAACTGGCCGAAAAATTCAACAAGCCCATCATCACGCTTATCGACACGCCGGGTGCTTTTCCGGGTCTCGAAGCCGAAGAACGTGGTCAGGGCGAAGCTATTGCCCGTAACCTCCGCGAGATGTTTATGCTCACGGTACCGGTTATCTGCATCGTGATTGGTGAAGGCGCTTCGGGGGGTGCCCTCGGTATCGCTATCGGCGACCGGGTTATGATGCTCGAAAATACCTGGTACTCGGTTATTTCGCCCGAAAACTGCTCTACCATTTTGTGGCGCAGCTGGAATTTCAAGGAGCAGGCTGCCGAAGCCATGAAGCTGACCGCCCGCGATATGCAGCTCAATAAACTTGTCGACGAGATTGTGGAAGAACCGGTAGGGGGGGCGCACAATGACCACCAGGCCATGGCCAACCATCTTAAAGACATTATTCTGAATACGCTGAGCGAACTGAACGCCATTGATCCGCAGACCCGCATCGATCAGCGGATTGAGAAGTTCTGCGATATGGGCGTAGTGATCGAATAAGATTATGCTTAAAAACCTCATCTTCGATCTGGGCGATGTCATTATCCCCATCGACCTGTCGGCTCCGCTGCGCAACTTTGCTACCCTGGCCAATTTGCCCGAAGACGACGTAAAAGCGATCTGGCGTGAACACGACATCTGGAACCGCTACGAAACGGGCCTGGTCGACGATGAGGGCTTTCGTAGCCAGATTCGGCAGCTGATGCAGACTCGGCAGCACACGACCGATGCCTGGGCCGACGAGGTGATTGAGACGGCCTGGAACTCGGTGCTGCTTGAACTCCCCGTCGAACGCGTCGAGCGCATTCAGGCGCTGGCCGGTCGGTATCGGTTGTTTCTGCTGAGCAATACCAACGCCATTCACATCCGGCAGGTCAACCGGGTGCTGACGGAGTTGGGCAAGCCAACGCTCGAAGATCTGTTCGAGCGCGTGTTTTACTCCCATGCTGTGGGCATGGCCAAGCCGTCGCCGGCCATCTACGAGCATGTGCTGGCCGAAGCAGGTCTGGACGCGGCCGAAACGGCCTTTTTCGACGACAATGCGGCCAATATCGCGGCAGCGGCAGCGTTAGGTATTGAGGCTGTGCACGTACAGCCACCCAAGACGATTCTGGAGTACACCGCGCATTTATGAGTCAGCAAACAAAAACGTACCTCCTTCACGGAGGTCTTTTTTTACTTACCCTGGTCACCACCACGCTGGCCGGCGCCGAATGGATGTACGGCCGGCTGTTTCTGCCCATTGAGGGGATGCTTCAGCTGGGCTGGACTGAGTTTGTGAGTGGATTTCAGTTTTCCCTACCGTTCCTGGCCATCCTGACCGTGCATGAATTCGGTCATTATTTCGTGGCCCGGGCCAACCGGGTTCGGGTAACGCTGCCGTATTACATTCCGCTATGGCTGGGTATTGGACAGAGTATCGGCACGCTGGGCGCGTTTATTCGCATCAAATCGTATATCAATAGCCGGCGCCAGTATTTCGACATTGGTGTGGCGGGGCCGCTGGCGGGGTTTGTGGTTGCGCTGGGCGTGCTATGGTACGGTTTCACCCACCTGCCGCCGGCCGATTTTATTTTTACCATTCACCCCGAATACAAGAAGTGGGGCCTCGACTACGGGCGCTACGCTTATAAAAACCTGCCCGAAGGGGCTGCCATGGGCCTGGGCGACAACCTGCTCTTCTCGTTTTTCAAGCAATACGTAGCCGATCCGGCCCGGGTGCCGCACACCTTCGAAATGGTACATTACCCATACCTGCTGGCGGGTTATCTGGCCTTGTTCTTTACGTCGCTCAACCTGATTCCCATTGGCCAGCTCGACGGTGGACATATTCTGTACGCGTTGATCGGTGAGAAACGGTTCCGGTGGTTTTCGCCCCTGCTGTTTGTCGTGTTCGCCTTCTATGCCGGACTGGGGTTCTTCAAAGCGTCTGATTTTGCCGTCATCAACGACGAAGCTTTCCTCGATCAGCTGGGGTCTTTTGCGCTTTACATTGGTGTGATGTACCTGGCCTTTTCCCGAATCAGTGAGCGTCGAATGACCGCCTTACTGGTAGCATTGAGTGTAGTAGTCGTGCAGCTGGTGTGCACGCAGATTTGGCCGGACATCGAAGGGTATCCCAACTTTCTGGCGTTTGTCTTTATCCTGGGGCGTTTTCTGGGTATCCAGCACCCATCGACTGAACTACAGGAGCCCCTCGATCTGAAGCGGCAGGCACTCGGCTGGCTGGCCCTCGTGGTGTTCGTGCTTTGTTTTAGCCCCCGGCCGTTTGTCTTTTCCTGAACAGGGCGTCAGTCAGGCATCCGGCTGTTCGACCGGGAACACCGGCGGGGCCGTATCGGGTCTGTACCAGTGGCTCGCTTTTGCCGGTTGAGACGTTTGTCCAGCGCGGGCAGGAAGCCAGTAGCGTTGGAAGAGGAAGGTGGTGAGGAGCATGGCACTCACCGGGGCCAGTACGTAAATCCAGTAAAGATCGAATGAAAGCGCAGCCGCGGCCGTACCGAGCGACCGGGCGGGGTTGGTACTCATGCCCGAAAACGGCGCTTCGAATACAATGAAGAGCATGATGAGCACAATACCGAACCAGCTGCTGTAGGCGCGCAGGCGGTTGTTGTGCAGCGTAACGAGGGTAACGAACATCAGCAGGGCCGAAATCAGAAATTCGGCCAGCAGCGCCACCGGCCAGCCACCAAAGCCCGGCTTGGGCCCGCTCAGGTTGAAGTTGACCTCGGTATGCGGGTACCAGGTGGCCAGCAGGTCGAACAGAATACGTCCCGAAACAACGGCTGCTGCACACTGGGCCACAATGTACCAGCCGGCATCGACAGCCGAAATCGTATTCATCGACCGAAAAGCCAGCGTAATAGCCGGGTTGATGTGAGCACCCGAGCGTTTGGCCCAGGCGTTGGTGTTGACCGGTATGAGCACTACACCAATCAGCAGCGCCTGCACCACCCGCCGGTTCAGAGCCGATTCGCCCAGCCACCGCCGGCCGGGCAGATCGGGGTGATGCAGCAGCACGGCGGTTCCGCAGGAGGCAATCATGAACAGGGTAACGCCAAAGGCCTCGGCCGCATAACTGCGCCAGTTCCGGCGCAGGGCGCCACACCAGTTTCTAGCGTGAGTCGACATACGTATCAGGGAGAAGGCCTGTTCATATCAACCCACAAAACCGGGTATAGTTACCAGATCAGGGGGATATCGGCCTAGAGCAGCCCTTCGTCGGCAAAACTCAGATACGCCTTGTCGGTGAAGATGAGGTGGTCGAGTACTGGAATGTCGAGTAAGCGGCCGGCGTCGCGGAGCTTGCGGGTCAGGTCTTTGTCGGCCTGCGAGGGTGTCAGGTTGCCCGATGGGTGGTTATGCAGCAGAATAATTGACGAAGCCAGGTGCTCGATTGCCTGTTTGAAAATCAGCTTGGGGTCGGCTACGGTGCCCGACACCCCGCCGGTACTGATCTGGATGGGGCGCATCACTTCGTTGGCCCGGTTGAGCAGCAAAATCCAGAATTCTTCGTGGGGTTTATCGAGCAGGTGGGGCAGCATTTCGTTGTAGGCATCGCGCGAGCATGTGATGCGCGCCCGCTGCGGCCGGTCCTGCTCCCGGCGTCGGCGGCCCAGTTCCAGCGCGGCAACGATGCTGATGGCTTTGGCCTCACCAATACCCCGAAATTTCGACAGGTCCTTTATGCTGAGTCGGGCGAGTTCGTTGAGATTGTTGCCAACGCTTTTGAGGATGATACGAGCCACATCGACAGCGGTGAGGTCGACGGTGCCGGAATTGATGAGGATAGCAATAAGCTCGGCTTCCGAGAGGCTGGCCTTGCCTTTCAGCATGAGTTTTTCGCGCGGGCGGTCTTCTTCTGCCCAGCTCTGGATGGAGCCGGAAGATTGATACGTCATGGAAACGAGGTGGTTACGGGTGGTATACGTTTCCAAAGTGCACAAAAAAACCTTACCCGTCAACAGGTAAGGTTTCTGCGCAAAGCAGGAGAAAGGCGATAGCCTCGGGTGATTACGCCTGAGCAGGTTTCAGACTGTTCACCAGACGGGCCAGTTTCGATTTGTTGTTCGAAGCCTTGTTCTTGTGAATGATATTGCGTTTGGCCAGTTTGTCCAGCGCCGACGAAACCGTTTTGAACAGCTCAACAGCCATTGCATGATCGGTAGTGGTGCGCAGTTTCTTGACCATGTTCCGGGTCGTAACGTGCTGATAGCGGTTCTGAAGACGCTTCTTGGCGCTCGACCGGATTGCTTTTTTTGCTGACTTGTGATTTGCCATCGATATATACTGTAAAGTTCGTTATCGCGATATGAGGGCGCAAAAATAAATAATTCGGCCGGAGTTTGCAATTACTCCGGCCGAATTTATGTAAATGTCAGCGCCTTACGGGCGAATGTCGGCGTTGACGATCAGCTTTTTCGCCCAGTTGCCACTGTTCTGCTGAACGAACGCCTGGTAAGCCGGATTTTTTTCAAACGCCTGCAGATCGGCTTCGCTCTGGAAGGTCAGATAATGCACTACATCGTACTCAGAAGCCGCCTGATTCGGCAAAATGGTCTTACCCGACGTATATCCTACGACCTGTGGAATTTCGTGCTTTAGGGTCGCAAAACCGTTCATGTGCTGCTCAACAGCTGCGTTTTCGACCCCTTTTTTAAATTTTATGCATACAATCTGCTGTTTCTGGGCTTTACGGGCCGGGGAGTAAGCACCATAGATTGTAAGGGCAAAAGCGCACATGAGTACGACAATAAGGAAGTAACCGCGTGATTTGGTATTCATCTTGAGTTTATTTTGTCGATTTTTCAGAATAATATTCTGATATTTACGGAGTTTTTGCTGAATAGTTAAATAAATTATCCGTATAATACCATGAATAGGCAAATGTACAACTGTTTTATTCGGTTGTTTGTTCGCGCCCTGATTTTTTTGTCTGCACCCGTTCTGATGGTTCCGTCAGCCTGGGCGGGCAACCATGATGCATGTAGGCGGCCACTGCCTGCGGGCCGACCCGCCTGGGGCTTCTACGCCCATCAGCAGATCAACCGACTGGCGGTTTTTACCCTGCCGCTGGAGATGATGCCGTTCTTCAAGAAGCATATTCAGTTTTTGACCGACAACGCGGTCAACCCCGACAAGCGCCGGTACGCAGTGGTAGGTGAAGCTCCCCGCCACTTCATTGACCTGGATGCCTATCCCGACACCTCGGCCGCCACCCTGCCCCGGTTCTATCAAGACGCGGATACCCGATATGGAGCTGATACACTGGCCCTGCATGGATTGGTGCCGTGGCACATTCAACTGGCCAAGTATCAGCTGACCGAAGCGTTCCGGACGCGCAACAGCCGTCAGATACTACGCATGGCGGCCGATCTGGGGCATTACATTGCCGATGCCAATGTGCCGCTCCATACGACCAGCAACTACAACGGACAACTGACCGGGCAGCAGGGTATTCATGGGTTCTGGGAGTCACGATTACCCGAACTGTTTGCCGGGAATTACGATTTCCTGACCGGCCCTGCCGACTACGTAATGTCGCCCCAGCGCCGGGCGTGGCAGGCCGTATTCCGCGCCAACGCAGCCCTCGATTCGGTGTTGCGGCTGGAACGGGAGCTGACGCTCGAACTGGGCGACAGGCGGAAGTTTGGTTTCGAAGAGCGCAACGGCCTGACAGGAAAAGTTTATGCAGCCGATTTTGCGCAGCAATACCACGAGCGCCTGCGTGGCCAGGTTGAGCGACAGATGCGCGCGTCGATAAAGATGGTGGGCGACTTCTGGTACACCTGCTGGGTCGATGCGGGCCAGCCCGATCTGGAGCCGCTGCTGCATCAGGCCGATAGTCCGGCGGAGGTTGCGGCTGATGAAGCAGATAAAAAAAACTGGCTGAAACGCTTGTTTTCAGCCAGAGAGGAAAATTAAAATCGATTGGCGACGCCTACAGGTAATCGATGATACGCCGGCCGAAGAGGCCGCTCTGCAACTCGCGCCGAAGCACCGCCCGCCGACGGCGTGGGTGGGTCGAAACGTACATGGCCCGCATTTTAAGCGTGAAGCTGGTAAGCATATACAGACCGAACAGCCCGGCAATAATCAGCAGCGACTCGGTATTGGAGATATTGCGGTGGAACAGCAGGAACAGTATCGTGTTGAACAACGAGGTTAGACACAGCACGGTCGTTGTCTGAATGTGCGACAGCCCGTTGTCGAGCAGGATGTGGTGCATGTGGTTGCGGTCGGCTGAGAACGGCGACCGGCCCGCCAGAATCCGTACCAGAAACACCCGCATCGTGTCGAAGATCGGAATGATCAGAATGACAATGGCAATGATGGGGGCGTTGAAAAAAGCGGTTGGTTCGAACCGGTACGAAGCGTTCAGGCTGACAAAACGAACCGCGAAAAACGCCAGCATGAAACCGATGATGAGCGAACCTGTATTGCCCATAAAGATTTTGCTGGTGCGTGAGAAGTTGAACCGAAGAAAGCCCAGCAACGCACCGGTCAGGGTAAAGGCCATGCAGGCCATGGCGAAGTGGTTGGTCAGCAGAAACCAGCCGCCAAACGTGCCGCTGGCAATGGTGGCAATCCCCCCCGCCAACCCGTCGATCCCGTCGATCAGGTTGATGGCGTTGGTCAGGGCAATGAAGATGAAACAGGTCAGCAGAATACTCACCAGGACTTCGATGTGGTGAAAGCCCATGATGCCGTACAGGTAATCAACGCGCAGGTCGCCGAAAAAAATCAGGATCATGGCCGCCAGTACCTGAAACAGGATTTTTTTGTTGGGGTCGATACCAACCAGGTCATCTTTGATACCCGTAAAAAACAGGATCGTCATGCCCGCGATGGAGAGGTTGGTGCGGTACACGTCGGTCTGGTCCAGACTGGGCCATAGAAAATAAGCGATCAGAACAGCTGCAAAGATGGCGATACCGCCCAGCGTGGGGGTGGGCGTCGTATGCGACCGGCGCTCACCGGGTTTCTCCATGAGCGATTTGAGTTCTGAAATCTTGATGACAACCGGAATGGCCAGTACGGAAACGAAGCAGGCCACCAGAAACGACAGAATACATTGGTACAGACCCAGCTTGAAGAGATCGTCGCTAAACTTGCTTTGCAGGTAGGCAATCAGTAAGTCGATGTTCATGGGCTTGTGTAGTAGGTAGCTTCAACTGGTTAAGGTAGATACGGTGCAGTTGCCTTTGCCGGTCCGGTTTCCGTTGAACGATTCCCAAACTGGCGGTGAAACGTTGATGGAGGCAGCTGGTAATCTGTTGTATTATGCCGTGAACAAATGTCCTACGTTCGTGCAGAAAGATAGGTATAATTTGATCGAACGGCCTGATACTGATCTATTTCGAGCGATAGGTATCCGGTGGCTTAGTAAAGTACTGCCCAATCTTGCGCAGCGGCTTTATCCAGAGAGTTAACGCGTATGGTCGTAAACCGTTCAATTTCCAGGCCAAACGATCATCCTGATTGGCCTTTAAGCGGTTGGCCAGACTGGCATTGCTCACCCCGCCCGCCCGCATAACGGTCGTGATTTCGGGCAGGTAGGCCAGCGTAGCCTGATGTTTGTGAATGAAACGCAGCATCAGTTCGTAATCAGCAGCACTTTTCATATCGAGCCGGAACAGACCGTGTTCCTGGTAGAGTCGGCGCCGGACAAAAAACGCCGGATGCCCGGGCATCCAGCCCCACAGAAAGGCGTTTGGCCGGTAGGCGCCCGACTTCCAGTACCGGGTGACCCTTTCTGTATTAGACCGATCAACGTACACAATGTCACCATAGACCCCATCGGCCTGGGTTTCGGCAAAGCGGGCCATGATCCGTTCGATGATCTGTGAGTTGGGGTAAAAATCGTCGGCGTTCAGTACCCCTACGACCTCACCGGTAGCCAGGCCAACGCCCTTGTTCATGGCGTCGTAGAGACCGCGGTCGGGCTCGCTCACAAATCGGCTGATACGATCGCCGTATGCCTGAACCAGTTCGACGGTGCCGTCGGTTGAACCGCCATCAATGATGATGTACTCGATGTCGGTATAGGTTTGGCCCAGCACCGACTCGATGCAGTCTTTGATATAAGCGGCCCCGTTGTAGACAACGGTAATGATGGATATCGTCACGTAGTAAACGGTAAGCAGAAAACCGGGGCCTGTCTGGCAGCGTCGGTTTCTGCGACTGATAGGACAAAGGTAGCGGGTTGGGCCACTCCAATACAAGTTGCCCCGGGCTAGCTGATCACCCGATCGCGCACGCGCACCGCCGGGTTGCCCTGGTAGATGCCGTAGGACTCAAGCGCTTTCGACGCCATAGACCCCGCCGACAGCACCGCGTGTGAGCCAGCCCGAACACCTGGCCCTACAATGGCCCGTGCACCAATCCAGACGCCCGATTCGAGCGTGATGGGTTTCGCCGTCAGGTCGAACGTCGACCGGCGGTAGTCGTGGTTACCGGTCAGCAGGAGCGCGCCCTGCGAGAGACAGACATTGTCGCCCAGCTCGACCAGACATAGGTTATCGATCCAGACTTTTTCGCCAATCCAGACGTGATTACCGATGGTGAGCAGCCAGGGGTACTTGATGTTGACCCCCGGTTTGATGACGCAGCCAGTGCCGATCCGGGCCCCAAACCACCGCAGCACGGCCACTTTGAGCGACACGGGCAGTGGCAGGTAGTTGTTGAGCACGAGCGAATTGACCAGAAACCAGCCGATTACTTTCCAGCGCGGCCCCGGGTTAAACCAGCTGTTGTCGTAGCGCGACAGGTCGGTCTGGCCCGACGCGGGCTTAGGCGCGGTCATGGGGGGTGAGGTCTTTTCCATATTGAACCCGGAAATAATCGATGATTGCCTGCTTGTCGCGGCCGGCCCGCAAAAACACTTCCATCAGCTTGGCGTCGACCAGCATCCGGTACCAGAGCGCCTGAAAAAAGCACCAGACAAAGCCGGGCTTGCCATCCAGAAAACCCAGCCGCACGAAATACCGGTACAGGAAATACAGAATCGGGCGGGTGAAGAGCGGCAGCTGGGCATATTTGAGCTTGATGTAACGCACCCGCTGATCCTGCGTACCACCAAACAGCTTCGGCTGCACGGTTTCGGCGTTGTCGAAGTGGTAGGTGTAGTTGAGCAGGTTAATCATCTCCAGAATACTGTAGTGATTGTGCTTCTGGGTCCACCACGTGAAGTTGTTGAGGTTGTGATCGACCAGATCGTGCTCGAACTGAATGGTGTCGCCCTGCGTCAGTTTGATATGCTCATCGTGCCACACGTTCTCGCAGAACCCGTGTCCGGGGCGCCACAGCCGCAGTAGCCAAATTGGATAAAACCCACCGTGGCGCATCCAGCGTTCCATGAAAAATACCCGCCGTTTTACATAGACCCCCGACACCGATGCCGGTAGGGTCTGCATGCGCCGGTTTATTTCGTCGGCCAGTTCGGGCAGCACGTACTCGTCGGCATCCATGCGCATGAACCAGGTGGTCTGGAACGGATTGTTGGCGATGCCATAGTTGAACTGCGTAGCATAATTGACCCAGGGGTTCTGTACCACCACAGCCCCCATCGAGCGGGCAATCTCGACGGTTTTGTCGGTCGAAAAGGAATCAACGATAAAGATTTTGTCGGTAAAGGCCAGTAGGCTGGTCAGGCACCGGACAATATGTTTTTCCTCGTTGTGAGTCAGAATAATGACGGATACGTCGGACATATGAAAAAAATCACCGTTCCCTAAAGCAGTTATTCAACGGGGCTGTTGCAGAGCCCGAATGAAGTATCTTTCCAGGACAAGGTAATTCGCTGATTCGCACCGCAATATTATCACTTTTTTAAGATTACCGGAAATTCGTGGCCTGTATCCGCATCGCCCTGCTACTTATTCTACCCATCGGTTTGTGCCGGGCGCAGGTCAGCTTCGACCGGTTGCCAGCCGATCGGCAGCTCTTCGCCCGTTCGGCCCGCAACGATGCGGCCGTTGTGGTTAGTGGCCGCGTAACCCGCCCGGGCTATACGCGCATCGGTCTGCAGCTCTGGCGCGAAAACAAACTGCTGTCTGTCAGCAATCAGGCCCTGTCGACCACGAGCGCGCTGCAGTCGTTCTCGCTGACCGCCACGATCCGGGCCGAGCGGGCCGAATACGCCTGTCGTGTATTTCTTTACCGAGCCACCGACTCGACGCTGTTGGCCAACCGGCAGCGGCTTCTGTGTGGCGATGTGTATTTGCTGTATGGGCAGTCTAACGCTATACCCGGGGCGGGTCTGGCTGACTTTTACACAACTACGTTCGACGATCGCTACCTGCGCACGGTTACGTATGCGTATGGTACCACCGATATTCCGGGTACGATGGCGTGGTACGCAGCCAAAGAACCGTTTGGGGCGGTAGGTACGTTCGGGCTGAATCTGCAGCGCCTGATTCTGGACACCTACGGCATACCAACGGCGATTATCAACGGGGCCATTGGGGGCGCTACCATTACCGAATTGTCGGCCCGTGATGCGGCTAACCACGCGGCTCTCACCACGGCCTATGGGCGCCTGCTCTTCCGGGCGCAATGGGCGGGCGTGGCACGCAGCCTCAAAGCGATCATCTGGAAACAGGGTGAAGCCGAAGCGGGCGGCATGGCGCCGGGATACGCCAGCAAGTTTGCCGCACTTTACAAACAACTGCGGGAGGATTATGGCAATGCCCGCCTATATGTTGGTCAGATCAATCTGCTGAAAAGTGGGAGCGATAGCGCCGGCGCACTGCGCGATTTTCAGCGCCGAACCCGACAGGTATTTGCCAATGTCGAAGCGGTAGCTACGGCCGGGGCGCGTGGCTACGATGGGGTTCATTACGCCGACCCGGGCAACCGGCAACTGGCCGCCGAGCAATTCAGGCTGCTGGCTCGCGACATATACGGGTCGGCCGACACCGCGCAGATCAACTCGCCCGACGTGAAGAAGGGCATCTACAATGCCCGGCGCGACTCTGTGCAACTGGTGTTCGATGAGGGGCAGCAGCTGGTCTGGCGCGACACGGCCTACTACAGCTTTGCTACCGGTCAGAAGCTGGGCAGCCGCGAACTGCGCAATCTGTTTTATCTGGATGGAAAGGGCGGGCAGGTGGTGGCGGGGGGCGCTACCGGCAATCGGGTCTGGCTGGCGCTGGGAAAACCATCGGCTGCCCGACGACTCACGTACACACCACCTTATTTTTCGGACGCCCTGTCGCCCTTCTACAATGGTACCTGGCTCCAGAACAAGCGGGGAATGCGGGCCTTCACGTTCAGCGATGTACCCATTGCCGATCTGTTGCCAGCGCCAGTGCTGGTGGCAACGGGCGTCAGCGACAAGCTTATACGGCTAAACTGGACACCGGTAGCGACCAGCGGGACACAGTATCTGGAGCGGGCGGTGGGCGCAGCGGGGGCGTTTACCCGCCTGGCTACGCTGTCCGCAACAGCAGACACATATACCGACATCAGTTTGCCCGATCTGCTGGGCGTTTACCGGTATCGGATTCGGGTCGAAAGTTCACTCTCTGAATCGCCCTACAGCAATGTGGCCCAGGCCCGGCCGCTGGTGCTGGCCCTTGAGCCGGATCCGCTCCCCGATCTGCAGCTCTATCCGAACCCGGTGGGTCCCGAACGGCAGCTGCAGATAACCCTAACGGCGGGCTACATAACCAGTCTTACGCTGTACGATGCGCAGGGGCGACCGTGCGGGTGGTGGCCATCCGTACGACAGGGGCGCGCTGTACTGGATATGCAGACACTGGCGCCGGGCATCTACCTGTTATCGGCTGAAGCCGGCGCCGGACGCCAGATCAGGCAGCGGGTGGTTGTGCCTTAGGCGGTTTGTTGCTTGCGGTGCTGGATGGCCTGCCGGTAGGCATCGAGCATCTGGTTGGCTACGATGTCCATATCGTACTGGCTTCGGAGCAGGGCGGTAGCATGCTGGCTGATGCGCGCTCGCAGCGCATCGTCGCCCAGCAGTCGCTCCAGCCCGGCCCGCACGCTGTCGGGATTTAGTTCGACCAGTCCGGCGGCTTCGTGTTGACGGATAGCCTCGCCAAACCCCACCCGATCCGATACGAGGGCAGGTGTGCCGGCGGCCATGGCTTCGAGCACGGCAATCGAGAAGCCTTCCGAAAAGGAGGGGAGCGTAAACACATCGGCGTCGGCCAGCGCTGCTTTTTTGGCCTCGCCCGTCAGCATACCAACCAGCCGGATCGAGTCCTGTAGCTGGTGCTCATCGATGAATTGCCGGGTCGTAGCTTCGTATCCGTCGTCGGGGCCTGCCACGGCCAGTACGGTGTCGGGGTGGGTTTTAACGTAGTCGCGAAAGGCCGGCAGCAGCAGTCCCAGACCTTTTTTTACATTCAGCCGGCTCATAAAGAGTACCAGTTTCCGGTCGGTGGGCAGGTTGTACTGCTGCCGGAACTGGCCTTTGGGCGGCATGGTGGCAAAGTCGCTCATGCGCACGCCGTTCGGAATCAGCACAATGCGGGGGTGGTGATTGCCAAAATAACGCAGCAGGTCTTCGCGCTCGTCGGTGTTGTTGATGTGAATGACGTCGGCCCGCTGCAGATACGCTTTCTGCGCCAGCCGGTCGATCAGCGTTTTCTTCCAGTTGTTGTTGGCATAGGCCCAGCGATCGAGAACGCCGTGGATGGTCACGACTTTCGCCACCGACTTATCGGCCATAAACGGGGCCAGGGCACCGAAGTGCCAGAGGCCGTGGCAATGGACTACGTCGTATTGCCGGATGTTTTTTTGCAGATATTGATACAGCCCGACCGAGAATTCCCGGAAGAACCGGCCAACGGGCTGCGTACGCGGTACCAGAATCAGGTTGGCTCCCTCAGGAACGGGGTAGGGGCGTTCGTTGGGCGAAATCGGACTCAGAATGTCGACCTGATGCCCTTCACGCAGCGCTACCTGGGTATGATCGAAGATAATTTTGGGCGGGCCGCCGATTTCCCAGCTGTACGCGCAGATATTCAGGATTCGCATAGGGGGTACAAAGTAGCGAGTTAGGCGGTGACTTTCCTAAACCCGGCCAGCATTTCCCGGGCAACGGCCTCGGGTGCATAGGGCGCAATCCGACGTTCGACAGCGGCCCGCATGGCCGGTACGTCGACCCGGTTATTCATAAAATCGGCCATGTGGCCGGCCAGGGCTGTTACATCGTTCGGGTCGAACACAAAGCCGGTCTGTCCATCGTCGACCAGATCGGGCACGCAGCCGCACTGGTTCGATACGAGCACCGGCAGTCCACAAACCATAGCCTCGTTGACCACCAGTCCCCAGGGTTCCGACAGGCTGGGCAGCACCAGCACATTGCTCAACGCCATCAGTTCGGGTACGCGGTACCAGGGCATCGGCGCCTGAATCGACACCACGTCTGCCAGGCCCAGCCGGGCAATCTGCTCCAGTAGGGCTGGTCGGTCGGCGCCATCGCCGAGCAGCACCAGACCCCAGGCAGGAGCGGCAGACGCCAGCTGGCGGGCCTGCGCAAAGGCATCGAGTAGCGTGGGCAGGTTTTTGATGCCGATGAGCCGGCCGATGTAGATAAAATTGTTGGGCGGCAGTCCCAGTTGCTGTTGCCGGATGGGGCGCGTGGGCAGGGCCTGGTCATACACTTGCCGGATGGTGCGGTTGTCGACCGCATTTTTGCGCAGCAGGATCTTGTGGGCCGGTACGCCGAGGCTAAGCAGGTAATCGGCCGAGCGGTTGCCGAAGCAGAAAAAGCCGCTGCACAGGCCAATGATCCGGCGCTTGAGGGTTTCTTTCCAGCCCCCCCGCCGGTTGTCGGCCGTGGTGCTTTCGTTCTGCATCACTACCGGAATGCCCCGGGCTCTGGCCCACAGCAGCACCGCTACCTGCGCCGGGTCGTAATAGCCGGTGAGGTTAATCACGTCGGGTTTAAAGGCCGCCACGCGACGCAGCAACGTACGGGTACGCTCCACCACCGGCACGTCTTCCAGAAACCGGTCGAAGAGCAGCTCGTAGGTATACCGGTAAACGGGGGCGGCCTGATCGGTTTCCATCCCCGCCCGCGACCGCTCGTTGCGCGCCAGCTGTAACACCTTCAGGGTAACATCGGGCTGCTGATCGACGATCTGTTGCAGGGCTTCGAACACACTGGCTTTGTAGTGTGCCCACAGCAGGTTATGCACAATCAGAATACGCATCAGGCAGGACTGGGAACAACGTCGATGGCAGTGGTAACGGCCGGGTGCCGGTTGTCGGAAACGCGGTCGGGAAAGAGGTGCTCGACGCCCATGAAACGGATCATCATGGCAAGCGGAATCAGAAAGGATATTTCGTTCGGTCGCCCGCCGGTAAAGGCGGCCACGAAGATGAGCATGTAGAAATACGCCAGAAAGACACTCAACTGGTTTGGGTTGGTGCGCATGATGCCCAGACCGTGGTAGAAACAGAGGGCATTGAGGCCGCCAAACAAACCGAAACCCAGAATGCCCATGTTGGTCAGCGATTCCAGAATAGGTACGTCGAGGTACAGGTATTTGTAGCCAAAGCCCAGAATAAGCATGTGAATATGCCCCGTCAGTACGTTCGAGAAAAACAGCGCACTGACCGAGCGGTTGGCGGCCGAGTCGTCGAGCGTAGCCTGATAGCCGGCCCCTTTTACTTTCAGGCCGAGCAGGGCATAAATGTTTTCCAGGTTTCGTTCGGCAAAGCCCATCACGTAGCCATACAGCACGCCATAGACGTCATAGTATTTGCGCAGAAAAACACTGAGTACGGCAAAGCCAACCAGCACCACCACGATTGTAACGGGCCTGAACAGACTCCGCACCAGCGACTTGATCTGGGCCGGCCGTACGTTGAAGGTCAGAAACAGCACGAAGGCCATTATCAGCGCCAGAATCGACGAGCGCGTCTGGGTCAGTACCAGTACGGCCAGATTGATAATCAGCGAAAAGAACGACAGCAGCCGGAACAGGATATTGGTGTCGGAACGCAGCATCCAGATCGCACAGGCCACCACGCCCATGAAGGCATTACGGGAAAACACGTGGGGGTTCCCACCGTCGTCGTCGGTACCCAGGGTGATGGTAGCGCGCTGCCCGATGGCCCACGAGGGGTTGGTGATCAGCGAGTAGATCAGCCCCAGATTCGACACCAGCGTAAAGAGTACGACCACCGGTATAAAGACCCGGATAATGTCGTTCGGAATGTTGATGAGCAGAAACAGAAACAGAATGGCGTAGGTAAAGTAAATCATGTCTTTACCATAGTCCCTGAAGCCCGGATCGCCCAGGTAGAGAAACATGTAGAGGATGCAGAGGGTAATGAAACCGATGCCCATCCAGAACATGCGCATGTTGGGCCGGTAGAGCCGGCGCAGTACCGTAAACGGCACCATCAGAATCAGGCCGAAAGCAAACACCGATGCGGTGAAGACCGTGCTGCCCGGGGCTACTTTCAGGGTTTCCCGAACAAAGAAAATCAACGGATAGCCATCCACAAGGATACAGATGCCCACGACCAGGCGCATCAGGTTGATTGTCTCCAGAAGCTTGATAAACTTTGTCATATAGCTGGGTCGGTACTGGTGTACCGCTGCAATAAAAAAGACGCGTTGAGCGGAGCGGGGGGTCAGCGACGGTTCCGCGCCTGCCGCAGGCTAAGCCGGTGCCGAATATAGCCCCATTCGCCCTGCAGGGCAAAAGCCGTTAGTTTGCGGAGCCGGCAGTAGCGATTCCAGAACCAGCTCCCCAGCGACGAGCGGAGTTGAGGCTGATACTTATCCCGAATCCGGCTGTGTTCCTGTACGCCAACCGTAGCCGCAATGGTCGACGATTTGGCCGCGGGCTGCACCCGGAAGCCCCCCCAGAACCCGTCGATGTGCCGAAACGTAACGTCGGGCTGTACACCCAGCCGGGCGATAATCTCGTAATCGATCACGAAGCGCAGGCTCTCGTCGAGCAGCCCGTAGGTGTCGAGCAGCGTGCGCCGGATGAACAGCGACTGGTTGAAGACCTGCATGCCCTCGTAAATCTGGCATTCGGCGCAGAAAGCCGGAGCCCGCATTTCTTCCAGTATAACGTCCTGCTCGTCGATGATATACATGTCACCGAAAAAAACGCCTGTTTCGGGGGCCTGCCGCCAGGCCTCGGCTACGAGGGCCAGCGCATTGGGCGCAAAAATGTCGTCGGAGTTCTGAAAGGCCACGTAGTCGCCGGTAGCCATCCGAAACCCTTTGTTAATGGCGTCGGTCTGGCCGCGGTCTTTCTCACTGACCCAGCCGGCCAGCCAAGGCTCATATTTCCGGATGATGTCGAGACTCCCATCGGTCGAGCCCCCGTCGATGATCAGGTATTCGAGGTTGGGGTAGCCCTGGTTGAGCACGCTGAGAATGGTCCGCTCGAGGTACTCGGCCTGATTGAACGATGGCGTAACAACGGTCAGCTTCGGGTAGGCCCGGTTGTCGGACCGGGGAGCGGCCGAAACAGGCTGAGTAACAAACGGACGAAGCCGGTCGGGAGATGCGGGCATGGGATTAGCGTAAGGATTGGTAGACAGCCAGGGTCTGTTCGGCCGTTTTCTGCCCCGAAAAATGGGTAAGTCGTTCGGTACCCAGCCGAACCAGCTCGGCCCGGAGCGTATCGTTACCGACTACCCGGCCGATGGCGTCGGTTATAGACTCCTCGCGCTCGGGATCGAAGTAAACGGCTGCTGGCCCCGCTACTTCGGGCAGGGAACTCCGTTCGCTCAGAATGGCCGGACACTGACCGGCAAAGGCTTCAAGTACCGGAATGCCGAACCCTTCATTAAGTGACGGAAAAACGAACGCTTGCGCATGCTGGTAGAGGTGTAGCAGGGTCAGATCGCTCGCGATAGGCGCATACACCACCCGGTCGGTCAGCTGCGCGTTGCGAAACAGCGCCTGTTCGGCCGCACTGAACGAGCCGCCCCCCGCGCAGACCAGCCGAAGATCGGGGTGTTGGGCCATCACTGGGGTCAGCGCCCGAAAAAAGCCGGTGAAGTTTTTGTACAGGTCGCGTTTGCCCACAAAAAGCAGGTAGGGGTAAGGCAATTTGGGCTGATGAGCCAGCGCGGCCGAGGTCGTTAACTCGCCCATCGACGTGCTGAGCGGCACCACGTGAATCTTGGCCGGGTCGACTGAAAAGAACCGCAGAATTTCGTCTTTCGTAAACTGCGAAACGGCAATCACGGCATCGGCCCGGGCCAGCAGAATCTTTTTGGTTTCGTAGAGGCCGGCGCCCAGCTCGGGGTATTTATCGCCAAAGCGCTCGCTGCTGGCGTCGTGAAAGGTCAGTACAAAGGGCTTACGGCCCAGGGCATTCAGGAAGTAACGATGGTAATAGGTAGGGTGAAAGACGTCGTAATGCCCTGCCTTTATCCGGCGCAGGCTGAACTGCCGGTTGAGCAGCGAGGCTGCCCGGTTGACGTTGCGCTGATGGGCCAGCGGCCGGTAGCGCCAGTGCCGGCTGAACGACTGCTGACGCAGGTACTCATTGTTGGACAGCAGTAGCGACAGCTCAAACTGAATGTCGGACCGGTTGACGTAGTGGCGCATCAGATCGAAAAAATACCGCGAAACTCCGCCGTATGTCGCTCCTGTGAAGCACTGATGATCGTATAAAACAGTCATGAGTGGGACCCGCTGATCCTGATTGAGTTTGTATTTTTTTTAGAATTCAGGCCGTAAAAGTACGATTAATTAGCAAAACTGCGCTAATCGACCGGGTCGGACTGTGCTACCGGAAACCGGGCAGACGGGGCAGGTCGACGGCGGTGATCCAGCCATTGACCGACCGCAGTGCCTGCGCGGCCGACCGGCGCCAGCCCCGCACGATGGGGACTACCGGACGCGCTCCATAGGCGGGCCTGATCGATGCGAGCCGCGCCAGGCCCGTAGCGGCTACCTGCTGGCGGTAGGCGGTGAGCAGCGCTTGGGCATCGGGTCGGGTCGCCAGGCGAAACCGGGTTTGGTAGGGGAAAAATCCCTCGTTGGGCTGGTAAAGGCCCTTCAGGTTGGCAAATAGTACGGGCTGCTGGGTGTCGGTCAGCTGCCAGCCAGTACCGCTGGCTCTGAGCCGGCGCTGGGGTAGATTCCAGAGCGCAACGTGCCAGGCAGGATCATGAATGATCTGCACACCACTGAAAAAAACGGGGGTATGCATGAGCCAGATCTGGTCGGTGCATAGGCCCTCGCAGTAGTCGATGTAAGCACGTTCTTCGACCCGGTCGATCCACCAGTCGAGCAACCGGTCGGTTTCGGTCGAGCGGCCCAAGGCCAGAAAATCGGCGCTGTAGAGGCCCACATTCTGCAGTGCTTTCTCATCAGGCCACTGGTCTGACCGGGGTCCGGTGTCGCCGGGAGCCTGGAGGAGGTGGGGGGTGAGGAGCAGCGTCTGGCCCGCCAGGGCCGTAAACAGGGCGGTCACGCTGTGCAGAAACAGCACGTTTGGATCGGCATAGAGCAGCTGCGAGACCGTCGGATACCGCCGGAACACCTCCCGGATAAAGCGGGGTTTGCAGGCACCTGCCAACTCGACCGGACTGTACTGCGCCGACAGCCGGGCGAGCCGATCGGCCGGGTAGAGCTCACCCAGTGCAATAATCGGGTACGGGATGGCTACGTCGGCCGGCAACTGGGCCAGCTCGTCGACCAGTCCGATCACCACATCCGGATGATCGGTTGCACGGGTCGGCTGGTGGGTTATATAACTGGCCGCCAGGGCAAGCGCCTGTGGCAATTGAGAAATCGAACAGATGGTTAACAGCACAGGCGCAAAACTAGGTTATTCAAACATATCACCCAAGGCCGCCAGATAGGGCGCATACCAGTTGGCCGATACGTCGGCATACCGTTTGTAATCGCCCTGCCGCAAACTGACCAGTACTGGCTGTACGCGCCGGAACCGATCGCGGGGCAGGCAGCTGCGCATTGTGTAATGGGCCAGGCGCCGGTGCAGCTGCGGCATGCCCGGCGCCGTAGCCGGGATTCGTTCCGACAGCAGTTGATTGATGGTGGCCAGCTGCGCCTGTTTCTCCCGCAGGGGAGCCAGCTTCACACGCCGGCTGCGGACGAAACGGTCGCGTAGCCGGATCCGGTCGAGTAAACTGGCTTTCGACTTAATGCCTACCTGTTGCTGGGTGTGCGTGCGGTAGAGCTGAAGGGGCTCATCCACGAATTTGGCCGACAGGTAGGCCGTCGCCACGAGGCCAATCCAGCCGTCGTAGATATAGCCGGGCACCTGGGCCGGAATGGGCAGGGCTTTATCCAGCAGGGCCCGGCGCATAACGGTTGCGCAGCCCATCACCCGGTTACCATCGAGCATCACGTCCATCATATCGCCACCCGCCCATCGCGCCCGGGTTGCTTCGTCGAAGCGTACCCAGGGCCAGAACCGGCTCTGACGTTCGGTCAGGTTTTCGTCGACCACCCAGGCGTCGCAGAAGGCGAGCAGCGTGTCGGGGCTGGCCAGCATAAAATCGGTCATTTTCCGGATTTTTTCCGGAAACCAAAAATCATCCTGATCGCAGATAAAAATCAGATCGCCGGTGCAGGCCGAAAGGCACTTTTCAAAATTCTTGTTGTAGCCCAACTGCGCTTCGTTGACCAAGATGCGCACGTCGAAGGGGGCACTGGCCGCCAGCTGGTGCAGCAGCGCAACGGTACCGTCGGTGGAGCGGTCGTCACAAACAATTACTTCGTCGGGCAGCAGCTGCTGATCGACCACGCTTTGCCACTGCGAAGCCAGGTAAGCTTCACCATTATAGGTGCAGAGCGCTACAGATAGTTTCGGTCTAGCCGGAGTTGTCATTCTAACGATCAAATTTGGTAGCCATACCGCGCGAAAATCGGGCGCCAGTAGGCTGTACCATGAATATCCCACGCATGACATCCGAAAGGCAACTGCCCCTGGTTATAATAGTCAACAGCCCGTTCGGGAAAGAACTCTACACTGAAGCGGAGGGCTGTGCGGAAGGATGGAATACGTAGCTGGGGCCAGTATCGATTGACTTCGATTCCCCAGAACGCGTCTTCGTTAAAGTGATAGGTGTGGTTTTGTTCATACTGCGCAATTTTCCGACGAAAACGCCCCAGTACCTGTAGCATGGACGGCACCCGGCGCAGCGAAAAGCCGCCGTTGCCTACAGCGTTCTGACTTACGATTTCCCGGGGGGTCACGCCATCGGTTTTTTTCAGATCGAGAAGGGTCGCTGCCTGTTTTTTCAGATTAAACCAGGCTTCGTCGCGCCAGCCGCTAAAGTCGCAGTCGCGGAGCCAGGGAGCGCCAATGTAATCGTAACCGCGACTACACCAGTCGGCCAGATCGTCCTGAAAGACAAACGCATCGAGCTGGTAGATCAGCATATACGTCTGGTCGGTAAAGGCTTCGTAAAAAACCGTCGATAGCATTAACTGATTGTACGATTGAATGTTGGTGAAGTACCGATCGTCGAACGTACGCACAGTCAGGTTTGGGTACAGGGCCCGGTAGGCCGTCAGATCGAGGGATTGAGGGGCGGCCAGCACAACCGGGTAGTGACCCAGCACGCGCATGCATTGCGTGAGGGCAATCTGTTCGTACGGGGTCAGCTGCGGTTTATACACCGGAATCACCACGTTGACACTGACCGGCTGGGTGGGGGTAGGGTTCATGCGGCTAGTGGTTGGTCGAGGTGTTTCTGCACGGCATGCTGCACCCAGTCATACGGTAACTCGGCGCAGGGATGGCCAAAGTTATTCAGGATGGTAACGCCTTCGCCCCGTTTGTAGCGCCCTGAGTAGGGCAGGTAATCGACAAAGTCGAACAGCTGTCCCAGCAGAATAACCCCCTCGCGGCCGGTGGCGTTGGCCATGTGGGCCGGGCCGCTGTCGATGCCGATAAAGAGCCGGGCCGATCCAATGACCGTGGCCGTCTCCAGCAGGCTTAGCTGACCACACAGGTTAATAAAACGGGAGTCCTGCACGGTTACCATCGACTGCAGGCCAATCTCGATAACCGGGACGTTGTAGGTGGCCAGCAGCCACTCCACCAGTCGGTTCCAGTTACCGGCGGGCCAGTCGCGGGCCACGTGGCTCGACTGGCAGTGGATTACGATAGGGGCTTTGGGTAGGTTACGGTCGGCAATGCGCTGCTTCACCGAGGCCGGAATATGCATCCGGGGCTCGTCGGTAAGGGCAGGCAGGCCGGCTGCCTGCGAGAACATATAAAGCAGGTCGCCCCGGTTGTAGTAATTGTCGAAGGTCAGGTTGATGGCGTCGGCCGTGGGGTTGACAATGTCTTCGGGGCAGTATTTACACTTGCGGTGCGAAATATGCATGTTGAAGACCGCATCGAACGTGTTCAGTTTCAATAACCACATCCGCTGACTGGGGCAGGTTTCGGTCAGGTAATTATCCAGGTCGGGGTGGTGTTGGACCAGCTCGACGTAAGGTTTGCGCACAAACCACACCAGATAACCGTTGGGATAGCGTTCGCGCACGGCCCGGATAACGGGTTCGCAGGCAATAATATCCCCCATCTGTTCGGACAGGATGATGGCGATAAAGGGGCGATTGCCCGCCAGCGCTTTCATCCGGCGGAGGTCCAGGGTGCGCATGGCAACGCTCCGGAACTTGCCGAAAATATGGGAGTATTTATGGTATCGGTACGTCCATAGGGTCCGTGTTCGCGACCAGTCAGTCATAATCAGGTTGTCTCTAACAGGGCAATCAGTCGGTTGATCGGCGTGCGCAGGGCTTTGCGTACGCGTTGGTACCGTTTTAATGCCGGGGGTTTGATGTAGATGCAGGGGTACTGCCGATACTGTTCATTGGCGTTGGCCAGCAGCCGCTGGCAGTACAGATCGAACAGGGGTTTGACATCGGGCCGCTGCGCAAAGGTGTAGCGGGTCTGGTACTTCGAGATGTCGTCGGGTTTGAACGGGTTATAACCGCTGTAATGGAAAAACTGGAGCACATCGCCCTCGCCGGCCACCCAGGTGCCATCGGGCTGCTGGTGCATGGGGCGCTCGTGCAGGTTCCAGTAGGCTACGTTATAGCCCAGGTGTTTTTCGATGCAGACAGACCGGTGGTAAACCGGCGCGAAATTGACCCAGTGCTGATCGACGAACAGACCTTCGCAGAGGTCGATGCGGCATTCATAAACCAGCCGCTCTTTCCACCAACCGATAAACTGCCGGGCTTCGGCATCGGCCCGCAGGCCAATAAAACCAAGGTTGAAAATGCCGGTGTTGAGGTGGTGCTGTTCGTTGGGCCGCTCCCAGTCGGGGGTGGGCGAGCAGGTATGTGGCGTCAGCACGAGGCTGTGCCGGGTCAGGGCGTCGTTTAGCCGGGTCAGGGGTTGAAACACAATGATGTCGGGGTCGAAGTAAATGACCGCCGTGGCCTCGGGTCGTGTCCGGTAGAAATAGTCGATGTAAAACGGTTTAACGGCCGTGTTCAGCTCTGTAATGTCGTAGCGGTCGCACATGGCCGCAAAATCCGGAATGCCGATCTGGTCGATTTCCAGCATGGGATAATCGGGCACCAGGTCGGGGGGGAGATTCGCCACGCTCAGCTTATCGACCAGCCCGATCACGAAGGTGTAGTCGGGGTTGGTTTGGCGAAGGGAGTCGCCCAGGGTGCGGGCCTGAGCCAGGTAATTGATTGAACAGATCGTAAACGCAAGAGTCATACGAGAGTAAAGATAGCGTGACGACCGCCGAATTAAAAGCCCGGCCCGGCCGGGCACCGGCTTACTTAGCGGGTGGCCCGTAGGCAAAGTAGCGTTTAAGGCCGTTGATGGGTTTCTCGAACAGGTACCACGAAAGCGTTGCCAGCACCAGCAGAATGGCCAGACTAACCAGCCGGTGCGACCAGTAGCCGAGCACCAGGTTCACCCCCAGCCGGTTGCTGATCCGTAGCAGCAGCGGCACCGCAAAACCCGGCACCAGCATGTGAAATACGTAGATGCCGTAGCTGATGCGGCCAATGTACTGCAGGGCGCCGTTGTTGAGCACGGCCCCCGGGAGGCCGGTGAAGCCGATGCTGGCCTGGGCTACCAGCCACAGCGCCACCACCGAAATCAGCAGCCGCTGAAACAGCACGATCAGCAGGTGATCGCCGGGAAGGGTCAGGAGCAGAGCGGTCAGCAGCACCAGCGCGGCCACCGCTACCCAGGTCAGGCGCGACAGAAACGTCGGAACCGTATCGGGGCGCTCCGTGACGGTCCAGGCCCACAGCGCCCCCAGCCCGAATGCGTCGAAACTGGCGGGTGTCAGTACGCCGTCCAGATCGCCAGTCAAGTAGCCGATGCCCCGGAAGAGCACACCCATGCCAATCAGTACCAGTACCACGGTTTTGAAAACGGGGCGGGGTGTCAGCAGCACGACCCAGGGCCAGACCAGATACAGCTGCTCTTCGACCCCAAGGGTCCAGAATGGCGACAGTACATCCGACCAGTTGCCGGTCTGGTGCAGCAGGATGTTGTAGCCGTAGAGGTAATAGTAAAGGGGATGCGTATCGATGTCGGATGCCTGGGGCAGCACCAGCCAGACAAACGTGATAACCAGGTAATACAGCGGAAAAATGCGCAGGGCCCGCCGGATAAAGAAATTGCGGTAGGTATCGCCCAGCGTGGTGCGGCCCGTCGCAATCCGGTTGCGGTTGCCCAGCAGAATACGAGTGATCAGAAACCCGCTCACCACGAAAAAAACCATGACCCCAATGGTTCCGTTGGGCAGTCGGTTAATGCCTTCACCCGTTGGAAACCAGTGGTAGATCACCACCAGCAGCACGGCAAACGTACGCAGGGCGTCGAGCTGGGGCATGTGCCCGGCCGGCACACGAACGGTGGGAGTAGCGCGGCTGTCCATTCAGCGGGTGAGTTGGTCGAAGAGCGAAACAAGGGTATCGACACTCTGGCGCGCCGGGTGACGCTCCAGAATTTTCTCGCCCAGCCGCCGGCCCATGGTCTGCCGCAGGGCGGGCTGGTTCAGCAGGTCCAGAATCCGGCTGCTCATGGCGTCGAGGTCGAGGTAAGGCACCACAAAACCGCTGTCGGTTTCAACCAGTTCGGGCGAGCCGCCCGCGCCGTCGAAACAAACCACCGGTACGCCGTTGAGCCCCGCTTCGAACACGACCAGCGGATACGGGTCTTCGCGCGAACACAGCACAAACACGTCGAACCGACGCATGTACTGCAGCACGTCGGGCGTAGGCGGAATGAGGTGAACCCGGTCGCCTATACCGGCCTTGCGAATGTCGAGCAGTAAATCCTCCCGCAGCGGCCCCGCCGGCATACCCACCCAGACAAAATGCACGGGCTGGGTACCGGCGCGCCCGATTACCTGCCGGGCCAGGCTCACGAACAGATCGTTGCCTTTGCGCCACTCGGCATTGCCACACCCCCCCACGATGAGGGCGTCGGGCGGCAGGCCCAGGCTGTCGAATACATCGGGGCGCTGCCGGGCCCGGGCAATCGCGTCGACCAGCGCGGGTGTATCGATTAGGGTATAGCGCGTGATGCGGGCGGGGTCGAAGCCATGCTCCTGCTCGTAGTACCGGGCCGTGGCCGTCGAAACGGCGAGCAGCCGGTTGGTGCGCCGGAGCAGGGCCGCCAGCTCGTCGGGCTTCGTGTACATCCGCACCGACATGGCCAGTTCGTGCACAAACGTAACGACGGGTGTGGTGGCGGGCAGGTCCAGCTGCGCAAACAGATGGCTCCCCGTTACGGTATTGACCAGTACCAGATCGACCGTGTCGAGGCTCAGTTCGGTGCGAATCTGCTGCTGCCGGGCCGTTTGCTGCCGTCCGTAGAGCGTGTGCCAGACGCCCAGCTTGCCCAACACCTTATCGGCAACGGGACCGGCCACATAGCGTTCGGGCGCGGGCCAGAGCGTGACGGGGCAGATGGCGCGGTAGTCGTCGAGCAGCGGGCCGCCTTCGCCCAGCAGCAGATGCAGCCCATAACCCCGTTCGCGCAGCAGGCGCATCAGGTTTAGCAGCACCAGCTGAGCGCCGGCCCGGTTGGCATCATGACCAAGGAGGAGAATCGTTTTCAAGGCAGAATTCGGCCTGTGTAGCCCGCCGGGGCCACGTCGGATCAATACGTTTCGTAGCTCGGCTTGGGCAGTTTTTTGCCGGGGTTGCCGAGATAAACGCCCCACTCTTCGGTGTCTTTGTAAACGGCCGACGCCATGGCCAGAAACGTACCCTGCGCAATGTTGAGGTAATCGCGGATGGTGCTGTTGACGCCGAAGAACGAGTAAGAGCCAATGGTACAGTGGCCCGACATGACAACGTGCGACGTGAAGAACACGTGGTCGTTGATGCGGCCGTGGTGGCCGATATGGTTGCCGCTCCAGAGCACCACGTTGTTACCGATCGTGGTGAATGGCTGGATGGTGTTGTCTTCCAGAATAAAGCAGTTCTCGCCGATTTCGTTGCCGAACAGGGTGGCTTTCGAGCTGATGTAGGAGATAAACTCGTACCCTTTGGCTTTGGCATCGAGGTAAATCTTCTCGCGGTTGCGGTTCATGTTGCGGCCGGTCATGGGCGCAAAAAACTTATACTCCCGGGGCGAGAATAAATCCTGGACATCTTCGAACGCAACAAGGGGCAACCCCTTGAAGCTGGTCTGCTCGTTCATGTAGTCGCGGCTGACGGTGAAGGCCGCCACCTCGTGCTCCGAATCGTGGGTGAGGTAGAAGTGGGCCAACTCGGCCGTGTCCATTATTCCGAAAACAATAACCTTTGCCATACGTAGAGGGGAAATCGACCCGCCGGAACGGATCCGTTTTTTAGCGAATATAAGACTGGATCAGACCAGTTCGTAGGTTTTCAACAGCGCCAGCGTGGCGTCCTTGTCGTTGAACATCAGCACGTCGAGAATCGACAGCCAGGGCACAAACTCGTTTTTAAACTGGGGGTACTCGGCCCGCACCGATCTGATGAAGTTGAGGGTCATGCCCGCCTGCGTAAACGTTTCTTTGTCGTAGAGCTCCATGCCGCCAATCGGGTTGATGTAGCGGGTGGCGTTTTCCTGCCGGCAGATATCCAGAATCCGTTCCTGCGCCTTCAGCTCGACGTTGTTGTAGATCGACGACGAGGCTACGAGCCGGGTAGTCAGACCCAGGTACTCGTTGATGGAGACCAGGCTGCTGTGTACCAGCTCGGCAATCGAGTCGGTGGGAACGTTGATCAGGGTTTCAGCCAGGGGCATAACGGTGGCAAACTGCGGAGCTTTCCGGTAGCCCTGTTCAATGGTTTTCAGGAGTTTGCTGCGCCACTTGGGGTCGTCGGCCAGATGCACCTCATTGATGCGTTTGTTCTGACTGGCGTCGCGCAGGGGCACCGTAAACAGGTGTTCCTGCCCGTTGATGAGGAGTCGGTTACGGTTGATCCAGCCCCGATTGATAAACGCCACATCGTCGTAAAGCACAAACGTATCGACCGCACTCATCAGCTGCATGTAGCCGATGTAGGGCAGAAAGTAAGGCTGCATGATGGCGAGGGTCATATGGGTTTGTGGTTTGACGTTTAGGGTTTAGGGTGTAACGTTCAGGGTCGTCTGTCGCAAAACCTCAGACCTCAACCGTTAACCCTGAAACCAATCATTTCAGCTTCCGCAGGTAATAATCTTCGCCGGGCACGATAACCGACTGGCGCATGGTGGTGTCGGTACCCAGCCGGATGTCGCCGGGTTGGGGTGCCAGTACGCTTTTGTCGAAAAACAGGTAGTCGGCCGACTTCGGGATTGGTTGCAGACCCTGCTCGAACGGGTTGATGGCAATAAGCCGGCGCGACAGGTGGGGGCCGTAGAGCGGGTACTCATAATCGTCGTTGATCGTGCCCAGGGCCACCGTGGCGTTTTCCGGTACCAGTTCGTCGAAGCGCTTATAAGGCGTGTAGATATCGGGCCGACCGAGGGTCATCTGCCGGATACGGTCCGACGCAAAAGCCGACGGAAAGTGATTGCCATCGGGTGCCGTCCAGGCAACGGGCAGCGCCCGCGTATTCAGAAAGACCGACATCAGGGCCGACAGACAGCCCAGCACGACCACCAGTCCTACGTAGGCCTTGCCAATGGGGTGGCCGGTTCGGGCCAGCGACAGCTTCGGACTCAGAAACAGCAGGGCCAGAAAGGGCACCGTCAGCAGTCCGGTTTCGATAAAATAACGGCCTTTGAACGGATCGTACGGGGCAGAGTACGACAGGGCCGCGAAATGCAGCAGCACCGCCACCGCCATAAACACATACGGATCGTCGAGGAAGCGGGGTGTCAACCGCAGCCAGCGTACCAGCACCAGCAGCAGCAACGGCAGCATAAGCCCGAAGCCGATGATGCCCCAGTAGGGGTTGGCATTGTAGAAAACGAACTTCCGGTCGAACGCAAACGGCTGAATGGAAAAGTCGGTTTCTTCGTCGAGCCGCATGTGCAGCTTGTTTTCGAGCCAGACCAGCGGTTCCCGCATAATGTGATTGACACGGGCACCCACCGGTACGTTGCGAATGCCGTCGAGGTTGACGTGGTCGTAGCCATAGCGTACCACGTTGCGGCTACCCTGCTCGAGCAGGTTACGCAGCGAACCCGCCCGCTCGACCGACTGGTGTTTGAGCGCCGTTGGGGGACCGATGGGGTGGCCAAATACCTCGATATTTTTGAGGTAGCCCGTCGGCAGGGTCCACAGGCCGACGCCGACCACGATGGCCCCCGCCAGCCGCAGTGTGCGCCCCACGGTGGTCGCCAGCGAGTCCGACAGGAACACGGTGTAGACCATGATCATAAATACGGCCGGCAACAGCAGGGCAAACGTGATTTTATGACCAAACGCAATACCGAACGCCATACCGGCCAGGTATAGATACCGGGCGTCGTGGGTTTCGCGGTAGGTAAAGAGCAGGTAGATCAGTACGCTCAGGTAAGCCGTCAGCACAATGTCGGTCTCGGTGGTGATGGCCTGCATCAGAAAATCGGGCAGCAGGGCGTAGGCCAGCGCGCAGAAAAAACTCGCCGACAAATTCGACTGGCCCGCCGTGATGCGGCCTATGCGCTGCACAATGCCGAAAACGGCAACGATGGCCGTCCAGTAACTCAGGTGGTGGATCAGTTTGAAGCCATTTTCGAAATGGCCCGTCATCAGAAACCCGTAAATCTGGAGCGTACAAACGCTTTTGGGATAGGTATCGATGTTCCAGTTGGTGCCGCCAAAATGCCGCATCGACCCGCGCTGCATGTACTGCATCACCCGGTTGAGGTGGCCCGTCATGCTGTCCCATTCGTTAGGCACGGTAAACAGCACCAGCAGGATATTGGTCAGGGCAATAATGGTCAGGCTCAGCAGCATAGCCGAGAACAGCAGCCGCTGATAGGTGGGCAGGGCCGTAAACCAGCGCTGGGCGGAATGCAGTCGGTCGCGCAGCAGCGCCCGTACCGCCACGGGGGGGGGAGTGCCGGCCAGCCAGCGCACGGCCATGCCGATCACGGTGGCCGTACCGAATACCGCTACCGACCAGACCAGGGCGTTGGCCGTGAGGTACATCGCCGACAAAATGAAGCCGGTCAGGATAACGCTGCCCGCGCCGAGCAGGAAGAGGATGAGCAGCCACTCGACCAGTGAAGGGCGACTGATACGGGCCGATAGCCAGCCCAGATACGCCAGAAATAGAAGGGTCAGCCCGAATTGAAAAATCGACAGCAAACTATCGGTCAGACTGGTCAGGAGCATTACGGTACCGATTGCGTTAGACATGAGCGTTCACGATGGCCGCAATCCGGTCGACATCGGCTTCCGGCAGGTCGGGGTACATGGGCAGGGCCAGCACCCGCAGCGCCACCGATTCCGACACGGGGCAGGCCTGCGCCGGACCCGCGCCCGGCGGCACGGCAAACGGCAGCGTGTTGAGCGAGGGGTAGAAATAACGCCGGGGGGTTATCTCGTGTGCTTTAAGGGCGTCGGCTACCCGCAACAGCGTTTCTTCCGACTTGAATACCACCGGATAGTAAGCGTAGTTGTAGTCGACACCGGGGGTGAGCGTGGGCCGGCTGATCTTGTCGAAATTCAGGCGGGCATCGTACCATTCGAACACCTGTTTGCGGGCCGCAATCAGGTCGGGAACCTTGGGCAGTACGCACAGGCCCATGGCCGCGTGAACTTCCGAGTTTTTGGCGTTGATACCCACGCTGTAATAATCGTCGTTGCGGTGCCCGAACGAGCGGTACCGGCGCAGGGTCAGCGCCAGATCGTCGTTGTCGGTTACAATGCAGCCGCCTTCGACACTGTGAAATACTTTGGTGGCGTGGAAACTACAGGTGCTTACATCGCCGTAGTTCAGAATGGCCTGTCCGTTGTAGCGGGCCCCAAATGTATGGGCCGCGTCGTAGATCACTTTCAGGTTGTATTTGTCGGCCAGCGCCTGAATCTCGTCGATCCGGCAGGCGTTACCGTACACGTGGGTGGCCATGATGGCCTGGGTGTTCTCGGTAATCAGCGGTTCGATTTTCTGCACGTCGATGCAGAAATCATCGGGCCGGATGTCGGCATAGACCGGCGTACAGCCTTCCCAGAGCAGCACGTTTGTGGTGGCCACGTAGGAGAACGGCGTGGTAATGACTTCTTTGGTGATGTTGAGGGCTTTGAGCGCCATCTGCAACACCACCGTACCGTTGGTACAGATGAGCAGATTGCGCACCCCCAGGTACGCCTTCATCTCGGCTTCGAGCCGTTGCAGCAGGGGGCCGTCGTTCGTCAGGTGAACCCGGTCCCAGACGCCTTTCAGCAGAGCCGTGTATTCTTCGAAGTCGGGTAAGTATGACTTGGTGACGTTGATCATAGAGAATAGTCGGTTGGCAGACAGGGTCCCGGCGATGACGATACGAAGCACCGGCTATCCGGTTCCCGCTCACTGCCACTGACAACCTATCGGCCGACGCATTAAATCGCTTCTTCGAGCATACCGATGGTGAAGGGGAACTGCGGCCGCACGTAGCCCGGCCACTTGCCATACCAGGCAATGCCTTCCCGGTAGTCTTCAACGTCGAAGGTAATGGCTTCCTCCATGTTGTAGAGTGCCGTAGCGGTATCTTTTACGATCATGACCGAGATCGTATAGGAACCATCGTTCAGAAAATACCCCGGAATCACACATTCGCCGGCAATGACGCCCCGCCCGTAGGGTTGCGACACGGTGCCGATGTTGAAAATACATTCGCCCGTCAGCGAGTTGAGGTGCATCGACAGGTTCAGGTTGGCCTTATCCATCATGTTCCAGAACTCGAAGCGCAGCTTCATGGGGGTTCGCACGTCGATGTGCGTCAGCTCATCCTGGTATTCCGGAATCAGTTCGATGCGCTTGATCCGCACCAGGTCGTTGCCGGGCGCCGACTCGGGCGTATCCCACTCGCGCAGCAGCCGCGTCCGCGATACCTTGCTGAGGTAAGTAGCAACCACCTGGTTGGTTTCGCCCTGCTCCAGCAACTGGCCACGCTCGAAATACAGCGCCTTGTTGCAGAGCGCCTGCACAGCCGTCAGGTTGTGGCTCACGAACAGAATGGTGCGCCCACTAGCCGAGTTGTCGCGCATTTTGCCCAGGCTCTTTTTCTGGAATTCGGCATCGCCCACGGCCAGTACCTCATCGACGATCATGATCTCGGGATCGAGGTGGGCCGAAATGGCAAACCCCAGCCGGACGTACATCCCCGACGAGTAGCGCTTGACGGGCGTATCGAGAAATTTCTCGACGCCGGCGAAGGCAACGATCTCATCGAACTGCTTCCGGATTTCGCTGCGGCTCATGCCCAGCAGCGACCCGTTTAGGAAGATGTTCTCGCGGCCCGTCAGCTCGGGGTGGAAACCCGTGCCCACTTCGAGCAGCGAGGCTACCCGGCCTTTGATGCGAACCGATCCGCTGGTGGGTTCGATAATCTTGCTCAGAATTTTGAGCAGCGTCGATTTGCCTGCCCCGTTGTGGCCGACAATTCCGATCCGGTCGCCCTGCTCCACCGAGAAGCTGACGTCGCGAAGCGCCCAGAATTCTTCGTGGCTAACGTCCTGCTTTTCTTTTTTGCCGCCGAACAATTGCCGGAAGTTTTCGCTCACCATATCGCGCAGGGTATTTACCCCCTTGCCCTTCTGGTGGTCGATAATGTATTGCTTACTGATGTTTTCGACAGTAATAACCGACATAATAGGCGAGTCTGGTCAACGGAGCCCGGCCAGTAGGCCCGGCCCGAGTGGGGCAGGGTACGGGTCAGACAGGCGTCGACGGTAATTAAATATCATCCACAAACGTATTCTCCCGCTTCCGGAAAAAATACACCGACATAACGAGGCAAATCAGCACCAGTACCGTTGAGATAATCAGGCTCTGGGGATTGAAGTAGGCTTTGCCGCCCAGCAGCGCCCAGCGGAACCCATCGATAATGCCCACCATGGGGTTGAGCATATAGATCGGGTACCAGCGCTCGCCCGCTACCAGCTGACTGGTGTAGGCAATGGGGCAGGCGTAGAAACCAACCTGTACGATAAACGGAATAAGCTGACCAATGTCGCGAAACTTAACGTTAATCACGGCAAAAAACAGCCCAAACGCGAAAGCCGCCAGCACCGCCAGCACGATAAACACCGGTACCAGCAGCAGGTGCCAGTCGGGAATAAACTGATACCAGATCATCAGCAGCACGAACAGCCCCAGCGATACCAGGAAGTCGAGGAAGCTGACAGCGATGGAGCTGAGCGGCATCAGCAGCCGCGGAAAATATACCTTGGTAACCAGGTTCGAATTGAGCGTAACGCTGTTGCTGATCTGGGTGAAGGCCGTCGAGAAAAATGTCCAGATCGTGATACCGGCCAGTACCATGAGTGGGTAGGGGATACCCGGATCGCCTTTCAGTTTGGCCACTTTGCTGAACACAAACACCATGATGAGCATGGTCGTGAGCGGACGGATAAGCCCCCAGGCCATACCCAGCGCCGTTTGTTTGTAGCGAACCGATACGTCGCGCATCGACAGAATCAGCAGCAGTTCGCGGTTGCGCCACAGGTCGCGCCAGTAGTGCCGCTCCGAGCGGCCCGGCTGAATAATTACCTCGTGTGTTTTCAATGAAGACTAATTTACGGTATTCCGGTATCGATATGCACAGACGTCAGCCCGGTAGAGGAGACCCGAAGGCACCACGAGCCGGGCTGACGTCTTGTTTTCTTAGGCTCCCTGCATGATGGAGCGGTACGTCTCACGCAAAAATATCACAATAAGCGCCAGCACCAACCCGAGGGCGATACCAACCTGCATACCGACGGGGGTTACTACTTCGCGGTAGAGGGGCAGCTGCACCGGCTCGATGATCGTGAAGAGCGGAGCTTCCCGAATCAGCGACAGGCGCATGTTCTCGGCGTTTTGCAGCGCCTGGTAGTAGATGGTGGTCAGGAAGGTCGAATTGCGGGTCAGCTTGTTCTGCATGATCTGGCCCTGCGCCACGACCATCTGCTGGTTCTGGTCCATATACTGGGCCAGTTTCTGCTCCGTACCATTCATGATCCGGGCAATCGAGTCGGCGCGCGAGGTCAGCAGTTCATACATCTCGCGGGTTTTCTTGGTCTGCTTCGAGCGGTAATCTTCTTCGATCGTCACGAGGTGATTCTCGATGAAGCTGGCTGCCAGCATCTCGTCTTCCATACCGCAGCGCAGTTCCATGAACGACGATTTCCGTTCGGGCTGTACCACGCCGATTTCGCTTTTCATGCGGCCGTAGATCTGCGACATCGCAACACGCTCCATCTTCGTGTATTCTGAGGGCTTCTTGGCGCGGGGGAAAGCAAAGGCCCGAAGCGAATCGCTCTTTTCCCACTCTTTGTCGCGGATGCCGCTGTGCTGAATGTAGTAGTTGACCAGCAGCGTGTCACGGCCATTGATCTTCACCGTTTTCATCAGCGTTTTTTCAACCACGGGCCGCGATTTGGCGTAGACCAGGAAGTTTTCGCCGACGAAGATGTTGGCATCGGGCGCGCCCTGTCCGATCCCGAAGGCGCCGGCCAGTGCACCCAGGTCACCCCCGAACGAACTCGATGCGCCCCCGCCCCCCAGGTTGAAGGTCATGGTGGCGGTATAAATGGGCGCTTTCTTGTTAAACTGATCGTAAATAAAGCCGATAACGGCGCCGATGCCCACCATGGCCAGCAGCAGGATCCAGTTGCGCTGCACCACCTGCTTCAGTTGAAACAGGCGCAGCACAACTGACTTGGGCGAAATCTGGTCCGGTGGCAATGGTGGTCGGGTAACCATATTGTTCGGATCGTTCGGTGTCAGGTTCGATGAATTCATGGACGAAAGAGCGTATTAGCGGTTCACGGTAGCACTCAGGGCAATCACAAGCCCGATAACCGAGAGCAGCGACGAAATGGTACCGGCGGTGGTGCTCAGGATCTGTTGTGGGGTCAGGGCTACGCTGGTTTTGCGGGGCACCACCACTTCCGAACCGGGCTCGACGCGCGGGTAGATATTAAAGAACATAAACTTGCGGGTGCGATCGACCGAGCCATTGGCGTAGACCACGAAGGCCCGCTTGCGCTGCGATTTCTCGGTAAACCCACCGGCGTTGGCAATGTAATCCTGGAAGGTCTGACCCGGGCGGTATTTCACCGTGTTGGGCAGCAGCACTTCGCCATCAACGCGTACCGTTTCGAGCAGTTTCGGAATGCGCAGAATGTCGCCTTCCTGCACCAGAATATCCTCGGCCGAGCCGGGACGCTCCAGGATGCGCTTCAGGTTGATACCGATCGATTCCGGCCGGTCGGGCGAGGGCTGCTGGATGTCGACGACCGACTTGCGGTTGTCGTCGGCCAGTTCAGCCACCGACCGCTGCTGCCGGTCGAGCTCATCGGGGCTCAGGCGCACCTGCCGTACCAGCGTGGCCCCTTCCACGTAAGCCTGTGGGGTCAGGCCACCGGCCAGCTGTACCAGATCCGAAATCTTCTGATCTTTCCGCTGAATAGCGTACGAACCCGGCATGATCACTTCGCCTTCTACGTTGGCATACGTCTGCACGAGGTAGTTGGGCGACCGGCGAATGATAACCTGATCGTAAGGCTCCAGCGCGAAGCGGTTGTTGTCGGTACCGATCGACAGATCGCGGTTGACATTGAACCGGAAGATATCGGCAACCGCAGCCGAAGCCGATTTGGGATCAACGTCTTTTTTCCGGCGGACAACTTCTACCTGCGAGGCTGCAGCCGACTCTTTCAGACCACCAGCGCGCAGCAGGGCATCGTCGAGGGTCATGTTGGCCATAAAAGGCATCTGACCGGGGCGGTTCACTTCGCCCTGGATGGTGATATTAGCCTGCTCGGCCAGATCGAACCGCGACGGAATGATGACCTGGTCTTCGCGCTGCAGCACAACGTCGGGGTCAGTGCCGGCCAGTACGTTGGCCAGGTTGACAGTGATGTTTTCGATCGCGAGGTCTTCGCGGGTCCGGATAATGGTAATGCGGCCCGTGAAGGCATCGCCCTTCAGGTCTTCAGCCAGTTTGATCAGACCACGCAGCGTTTTGCTCTGGTCGAGCGAATACTGCCCGGGGCGGAACACGGCGCCTTCGATCGTTACCTGGTTCTCGAAGCGGTCGAGCAGTTGTTCGACCGTCACCTGGTCGCCGTCCTGCATCACAAAGGTTTTGAACTCGGAGGTCGTAACGTCCACGATTTTCCGTTCGCGGTCGGTCAGGCGCTGCACTTTCACACGACCCTTGTAAGCGTTGGCGGCAAAATCGCCGGCGTAGAACAGCAAACGGTCGAGCGTCTCGCCCGGCAGCAGTTCGAAAATATTGTTGCGTTTAACCGTCCCCGTAATTTCGACCCGCTCTTTGTACGTCGTGAAGCGGATATTGTCGTTGTCCTGCAGGCGCAGGTCGTTCCGCTGGGTACCGTTGAGCAGGTAATCGTACAGGTCGAGCGTGGCTACGACCCGGTTGTTACGAATAATCTGTACGCTCCGAAACGAACCGAGTTCGTTGGGACCGCCAGCCTGGTAGATGGCGTTCATGGCCGTCGACAGCGACGAGAGCGAGTAGGTGCCGGGGCGGATAGCCTCGCCCGTTACCGTTACCCGAATGCTGCGAATGCTGCCCAGCGATACTTCCAGGAACGTGTTCTGCGGACCGTAGGATGAATTGCGCAGGCCGACAAACTTGGTGGCCAGTCGGCTCACCATGCGGGCCTTAGCCTGTTCGATGGTTAGCCCCGACACGAAAACGGGGCCGATGCCGGTGGCCTGCTTGAAGTAAACGTAACCCTCGGGCGAGACCCGCTGGGTAAAGTCGGCTTCCGAATAACCGTAGAGCTGGATGTTTAGCTGATCGTTGGGCCCCACGATGTAGTTGCGGGGGGTAGCCATCGACGTGTTGGGCTGGAACGTCGCGGCCAGGGTTGGATCGTTGAAGATAGTATAACCAAACAGCTTCCGGCGGGTTTCGTTGCGCTCCCGCACGCGGGCTGCTTCGTACCCGTCTTCGATGGCTTCCTGCGTGGTGGTAGGCTGCTGTTCGGCTTCCGTGTCGTTAATGACATTGCCGTTGGCGTCGACGGTCTGGCCGGCGGCCGGCTGCTGCACAACATTGCCGTTGGCGTCGGTAACCGTGCGGCCGGTTTGTCCGTTCTGACCTGTCTGCCCATTCTGGGTAGCGCCGGGCTGATTGGTGACCTGCGAATTGGTACGGCCGGTGTTGACATTGGTGCCGGGTACCTGGCCGCCCCGCTGCTGGATCTGCTGGCGAACAGCCGGAGGCAGGGTAGCCGGATTGATATTGCCGGGGAGCGTAGCGCCACCGGCGGGTTGTACGGTCGATCCGCTACCGGTCGAACCGCCGGTGGTGCCACCACCTGTGGTACCGCCTGTCGTTACCTGAGCCTGTCCGCTAAGCCCGGCCAGAAGCCCACCCATCAGAACAAATCCGGGGATAGCACGCAGGAAAGAAGGGAGAGAAGCGCTCGAAAAAAACTTTAGGGTGGAGATGGGGTAAATTCGCGTTTTTTGCATATTTTTAAGATGCCGAATGCAACCAGAAACGGGGACGTGATGGCCTGATGGTAACGGCATGATTGAACGCTTAGTACGTCTCATAGTTCAGCCGGCAAAGTAAACGAACTTTTATCGGATTATAAACGATTTCTTAGGCTGCGGATTTTTACGATCTTTCGCGGGCCGTCTATGACTTTTCCGAGTTACAGCAGCAGAACGCCTGGCGTTGGGCAGGTAGTGTAAGGCTACTACTATAAACCTAGTTAAAATGGCAGAAACGGCAAATCAGCCTGTACAGTACAACGAAGACAGTATCCGTTCGCTCGACTGGCGCGAACACATCCGGCTCCGGCCGGGCATGTATATTGGTAAACTCGGCGATGGCTCGGCCGCCGACGATGGCATTTACGTACTCCTCAAAGAAACCGTCGACAACTGCATCGACGAACACGTGATGGGTTTTGGTAAGGTCATCGATATCCGGGTAACCGACCACCGGGTCGAAGTACGTGACTACGGCCGGGGCATTCCGCTCGGTAAGGTGGTCGAGGTTGTATCCAAAATCAATACCGGGGGTAAATACGATTCGGGGGCGTTTCAGAAATCGGTGGGCCTGAACGGCGTTGGTACCAAGGCCGTCAATGCGCTGTCGGCTTACTTCCGGGTGCAGTCGTTCCGCGACGGGCGTACGGTCTGGGCCGAGTTTAACCGGGGTGAGCTGGTGCAGCAGGGCGACGAGCCCACCACCGAACGCAACGGCACGCTGATGTGCTTCGAACCCGACGATACGGTGTTCAAAAATTTCCACTACATCCCGCAGTACCTGGAGAACATGATCTGGAACTACTGCTACCTGAACGCCGGGCTCACTATCACGTTCAACAAGCAGAAGTACGTTTCCCAGAATGGGCTGCTCGATTTGCTGCGCGATAAAACCAAAAAAGACGAGGAGTCGCTGCGCTACCCGATCATTCACCTCAAGGGCGGTGATCTGGAGATTGCCATGACCCACGGTAATCAGTATGGCGAGGAATACTATTCCTTCGTCAACGGGCAGTACACCACGCAGGGCGGTACACACCTGCAGGCGCTGCGCGAGGCCATCGTCGACACGGTGCGGAAGCACTTCGACAAAAACTACGAAGTGGCCGATGTGCGGGCCTCGATCATTGCCGCTGTCAGTATTCGGGTGCAGGAGCCGGTCTTCGAATCGCAGACCAAAACCAAACTCGGTTCGATCAACATGTCGCCCGAGCCCAATGCGCAGTCGGTCAACTCCTTCGTCAAGGATTTTGTGAAGGAGCGGCTCGACAATTTCCTGCACATGAACCCAACCGTGCGCGATGCCCTGCGCAAACGCATTGAACAGTCGGAGCGGGAGCGTAAAGAACTGGCCGGTATCAAGAAACTGGCCAACGACCGGGCCAAAAAAGCTAGCCTGCACAACAAAAAACTGCGCGACTGCCGCAACCACCTGCCCGACCTCAAAGCCGAAGATCGCTACCAGTCGACGCTGTTCATTACCGAGGGCGACTCGGCCAGCGGATCGATCACCAAGTCGCGCAATGTGCAGACGCAGGCCGTTTTCAGCCTGCGGGGTAAGCCCCTCAACTGCTTCGGGCTGACGAAGAAAGTGGTATACGAAAACGAAGAGTTTAACCTGCTGCAGCACGCCCTCGACATCGAGGACGGGCTCGAAGGGCTGCGCTACAACCGAATCGTGATCGCTACCGACGCCGATGTCGACGGCATGCACATCCGGCTGCTGATGCTGACGTTCTTTCTCCAGTTCTTCCCCGATCTGGTGCGGAACGGGCACCTGTATATTCTGGAAACCCCGCTGTTTCGGGTGCGTAACCCGCGCAATCACAAGGAAACCACCTACTGCTACTCCGACGACGAAAAGCAATCAGCTATCGACAAGCTGATGAAAGGGGGCAAGAAAGTAGAGATCACGCGCTTCAAGGGCCTGGGCGAGATTTCGCCCGAGGAGTTTGGGCTGTTCATCGGCGAGAACATGCGCCTGGAGCCGGTGATCGTGCAGAAAGAAACATCGGTGGCCAAGCTGCTGAGTTACTATATGGGCAAGAACACACCCGACCGGCAGCGCTTTATTATCGATAACCTGCGTATCGAAAAAGACGTCGACGAAGCGGCTCTGGTCAGCTGACAACGGTCTTGGCCGACCATCAATCAGCAAGCCCTGTCTGAATCAGCCCCGATTCAGGCAGGGCTTTTTCATGTGCGCCCAACTCTGCTAATCTTCATTTTGCACAAATTTTATGAAGTATTTAACTTTATTAATAATGTAAGTATATTGGATATTTATATAAATTATAATTGGTTTTATAGTAAAAGTACAGAATAATATATTGACTTAATCGAGTAATTAATACTTTTGGTGCTGCATTAAAATCGTATTAATACACTTTGTTAGCCCAAAAGTTATGAGAAAAATTTTATTGTTGTGTTGGCTGCTGGCAGTGGGACTGACGCTGCCTGTACTGGCCCAGAACACTACGGTTAGTGGCCGGGTAACGTCTGCCGATGATGGGACGGGTTTGCCCGGTGTGAGCGTACAGATAAAGGGTACGAGTCGGGGTACCACCACCGATTCGGAAGGAAACTACCGACTCAATGCATCGTCTGGTGCGCGGCTCGTGTACAGCTTTATCGGGTATACCACGCAGGAGATCGTGTTGGGTAGCCAATCTACGGTGTCGGTACGGCTGGAAGCGAGTGCCACCGAGCTGGCCGAAGTTATCGTACCCTTTGGTGTCGCCAGGAAATCCTCGTTTACGGGCTCAGCAGGCACCGTGTCGGCTGCGCAACTAGCCGACCGACCCATTACGAATGTGATACAGGCGATTTCGGGCGCAGCGCCGGGGGTACAGACAACCGCCGGGAGTGGCCAGCCCGGAACGGCGCCTGAAATCCGGATTCGGGGATTCGGTTCGATCTCGTCGGGCAATGATCCGCTTTATGTCGTCGACGGCATCCCGTATACGGGTAGCACCGCCAACCTGAGTCCCAACGACATTGAAAGCATCACGATTCTGAAAGATGCGGCTTCGACGGCGCTCTACGGGTCGCGGGCGGCCAACGGCGTTGTGGTGGTGACGACTAAAAAGGGCCAGAAAGACCGGAGCGTGATCAACATCCGCTACACAAAGGGAATCAGCACCCGCGGCCTGCCCGAATACGACCGGGTTGGCGTGGCCGACTATTACCCGCTAATGTGGGAAATGTACCGTAACAGTATTGCCTACCGCGCCACCAACCCCGTTGCGCTGTCAACAGCGAGTCAGGATGCCACCAATCGGCTGATCAGTCTGGTCGGTTACAATGCATACAACGTACCCGACAATCAGGTGGTCGACGTGAACGGGCAGTTGAACCCCAACGCGCAGGTGCTTTATGCCCCTGATGAACTGAACTGGGAAAAGCCACTGATGCGGCAGGGCAGCCGCGACGAACTAAACGCCAGTTTTTCGGGTGGGCAAGGCAAATCAGACTATTTCATGTCGGTATCCTATCTGAATGACAAAGGCTACCTGATTCGCTCCGACTATGATCGGTTTACGGGTCGGCTGAACATCAACACCCAGATGAAACCCTGGTTCCGAACGGGGGGCAACCTGTCTGCTACGATCACCAAATCGAATCAGGCCGACGCGGATGGGAGTACTTCGTTTGTAAACCCCTTTTATTTCTCCCGCAACATTGGCCCCATCTACCCCGTCTATGCCTATAATCCGGCCAGCCCGGGCACATTCCTGACCGATGCCAATGGAAACCGGATCTGGGATCTGGGCAATCTCACGGCGCTTGGCCTGCCGGCCCGGCCTGCGTTTGGAGGGCGTCATTCGCTGGCCGAAACGCTGTTGAATCAGAACTACTTCCGCCGGAACGTGCTGAGCGCCCGTGGTTTTGCGGAAGTGACGTTTCTGAAGGATTTCAAGTTTACCGCCAACGTCGGGACCGACATTACCAATTACAACGGCTACACGTTTGGGAATACGCTGGTAGGCGATGGCGCACCGGCCGGCCGGGCGTCGCACGAGTTCCAGACCATCAACAGCTACAACCTGAACCAGCTGCTCAACTACGGCAAATCGTTTGGCAAGCATAACGTTGAGGTACTTGCCGGGCACGAAAATTTTCAGGTGCGCGACAACAACCTGGCCGGCTCGCGTTCGCAGCAGATTCTGGACGGCAACTACGAACTGGTCAATTTTACAACTACGACCAACCTGTCGTCGGTAGCGAACGTACGGCGGGTCGAAGGCTACCTGTCGCGGGTCAACTATGATTACGATCAACGCTACTTTCTGTCGGGGTCGATTCGGCGCGACGGGTCGAGCAAATTCTTTCAGGATACGCGCTGGGGTAATTTCTACTCGGTTAGTGGAGCCTGGCGACTGGATCAGGAACGATTTATCCAGTCGGTATCGGCCATTAACCTGCTGAAGTTGCGGACGTCGTACGGGCAGACGGGTAACGATGGGGCGGGCAACACGGCCGATGGTGCAGCCATTAGCTACTACGCCTGGCAACCCCTGTACGGGCTGGGCTGGAACAATGCGGCCGAAGCCGGTATTCTGCAAACGAGTCTGGGCAACACCAATCTGGAGTGGGAAACGAGCAATGCCTTCGACGTTGGTCTTGAATTCGGCTTGTTCAACAACCGGTTATCGGGGACCATCGAGTACTTCGACCGCCGGTCGTCGAACCTGATTTTTGCCGTGCCGCTGCCGCTGTCGGCGGGCATTTCCACCGTGACGCGCAACATCGGCACAATGTACAACCAAGGCATCGAACTCGAACTGGGCATCGAACCCGTCCGTACGCGGGACTTCAGCTGGCGGATCGATCTGAACGCCACCAGCCTCCGCAACCGCATTACCAAAATGCCGGATGAAAACCCCGAGATTATCGACGGTACCAAAAAACTGGCGGTCGGCCATTCGATCTACGACTACTGGCTGCGCGAATACAAAGGCGTTAATCCAACCACGGGCGAAGCCCAGTACCGGGCCGCCAGCTATGTTGCCTCGAACTCCCGGATCGTGGCCGAAACGGGCGATACGCTGACCACCAGCATCAACAATGCCCGGTATCGGTACGCTGGCACGTCGATTCCGGCCGTGTCGGGCGGCATAACCAACACGTTTCGCTACAAAGGGCTGTCGCTGTCTGCTCTGATGGTTTACCAGATTGGCGGCAAAACCTACGACGGCGCTTACGCGGCCCTGATGAGTTCGGGGGGTTACGGCAACGCGAAGCATATCGACATTCTGAACCGCTGGCGCAACCCGGGCGATATCACCGACATTCCCCGCATGGATGCTGCCCGTACGTCGGATTTCGACGGCGCTTCGGATCGCTGGCTCATCGACGCCAGCTACCTGAACCTGCGCAACATTACGCTGTCGTACAGCATCCCCAGCGTACTCGCCAAAAAAGTATTCCTACAGAACGCACAGGTCTACATCAGTGGCGAAAACGTGCTGATGCTGTCGCGACGCAAAGGCATGAACGTGCAGCAAGGCTTCAGCGGTGTTACCAGCAACGTATTCAGCCCGGCCAAAAGCTTAGTGCTGGGTGTATCCTTTACACTCTAACCCTCCGATACAGACCACTCATGAAAAAAACATACCTGACGATTGCGCTGGCAGCGGGGCTGCTGGCCGCATCGTGCAAAGAAGATTACCTGGACACTGCCCCCACGGGCAGTGTCGATGCCGCGGCTGCCTATGCCACCACCAAAAATGCAACGGCTGCCATCAACGGTATTTACCGGGCCATGGTGGTGCGCTACCTGGGCTCGCAGGGGCACTTTGGCCACCCCGCCATGATGATTATTCTGGACGTACTGGGCGAAGACGTGATTATCAGCAACACGTCCAATACCTGGCATTTGCCCGAAACCCGCTGGCAGGCGCACCGGTCCGAAACGGCCACCGGCGATCAGCTACCCTACGAGCTGTATTACCGGCTGATCGGCAACGCCAACATCGCCATCACCCGTATCGACAATGCCGCCGGCACGCCGGCCGAGCGCAACCAGATCAAAGGCGAAGCGCTCGGGCTGCGGGCTTTTTCGTACTTCAACCTGGTACAGCTTTTCGGCAAGCGGTATAACGCGGCCGTCAAGCCAAACAGTCAGCTGGCTGTGCCGCTCATTCTGGAGCCAACCACAACAGGGCAGGCCCGGGCCACTGTCGAAGAGGTATACGCCCAGATCAACCGGGACCTGACACAGGCCGCCACACTGCTGACCTCGGCCCGGTCCTATAAGTCGCACATCAACCTGGAGGTGATTCGGGGGCTCCAGGCCCGGGTGGCGCTGACGCAGGAAAACTGGACCGATGCCGCCCGGTTTGCCGCGCAGGCCCGTACGGGCTATACACTCATGACGGCGGCCCAGTATCAGGAAGGCTTTGCCGACATCGCTAACCCCGAGTGGATGTGGGGCTTCGACCACGTTGAGGACCAGACAGAGTACTTTGGCGCCTTTCACTCCTACATGTCGTGCAACTTCAACTCGACCAACATCCGCGTTACGCCCAAAGCCATCAACAGCAGGCTATACGACCAGATTCCGACAACCGATGTGCGGTCGAAACTGTGGGTCAAGGCGCCAACGGCCACCAACTCGGTGGTGCCGACGGGCGGGGTGCGGGTGGCCTACATGAACCAGAAGTTCAGACTGCCCGGCACGCCCTCGACCAGTACCATGGGCGATATTCCGTACATGCGGGTGGCCGAAATGTACCTGATCGAAGCCGAAGCGCAGGCCCGGCTGGGCAACGCGGCAGCCGCAGCCACCGCCCTGTTCGACATGGTGAGCAAGCGCGATGCTGCTTACATCAAATCGACGAAAACCGGCACCGCCTTGCTCGATGAAATTCTGTTTCATCGGCGGGTCGAACTCTGGGGCGAAGGATTCCGCTTTACCGATCTGAAACGGATGAATCTGCCCCTCAACCGCAACGGTGCCAACGTGAACACGGCCGTGGCCGTTCTGTTCGATGTGGCGCCCGGCGATAATCAATGGGAGTTTCTGATTCCACGCCGTGAAATCAACGCCAATGCCGCGATTGTCCAGAATCCGCTGTAGGGCTTGTTCGTAGTTTATGGGTTGTGGTTCGTAGTTTTGTGGACGAGCGATTGCCTTGCGCAACCGCTGTAATCCAAGACCTACGAACCACAACCGTTTTTAATGACTCTCGAATCACTCCGGAACAACATTGATACCCTGGACGACCAGTTGCTGACGCTGCTCAATCAGCGCATGGAACTGGTGCGGAAAGTGGGCGAGCTGAAACGCTCGGCGAATACGGTCATCTACCGGCCCGAACGCGAAAAGCAAATCCTCGACCGGCTGCACAGCCAGAATACGGGCCTGCTGAACCAGAGCGCCATCGAGGCCATTTTTCTGGAAATCTTTGCCGTATCGCGCAATCTCGAACTGCCCGAGCGGGTGTCGTACCTGGGTCCTGAGGGGAGTTTTACGCACCAGGCCGCCGAGAGCCGGTTTGGAGCCATGAGTGCTTACATGGCGCTGCCTACCATTCGGTCGGTGTTCGAAAGCGTCGAAACGGGCCGGGTGCGGTTTGGTGTAGTACCCATCGAAAACAACCAGGAGGGGGTAGTCAACGAAACCATCGACCTGCTGCTCGAAAAAGATTTGCGCATTGCCGCCGAGGCTCAGATTCCAGTGCACTTCACGTTTGCCACGCAGACCGAAAACCTGGCCGAAATCACCCATATCTATTCCAAAGACATTGCGTTCCGGCAGTGCAGCAAGTTTCTGAACGATTCGTTCGATGGGCTGAAGGCCGAACTGGTACCGGTCGAGTCGACGTCGAAAGCGGCTCGGCTGGCGGGGCAGCAGCCCAAAACGGCCGCCATCTGTTCGCACATTGCCGCCAAGCTGTTCGACGTGCCGGTGCTGTTCGACAACATCGAAGACTCCGACCTCAACCGGACGCGCTTCCTGATTCTGGCCAAGGATTTCGTCAATCAGCCCAGTGGTCACGACAAAACCACGCTCATTGCCCGGCTGGCCAACACGCAGTCGCCGGGGGTACTGGCGTCGTTTCTGCAGGAGTTCAACGCGCGCGGCATCAACCTGACCAAGATCGAAAGCCGCCCTCTCAAAGAAGGCGCGACTTTCCGCTACTGGTTCTTGCTCGAATGCGAAGGCCATGCCGACGATCCGGCGCTGCGCGACATTATCGGGCATTACGCCGACGAACTGAAGTTGCTGGGCAGCTACGTCCGGACGGCCTGATACCAGTGCTAGTGCGCGGTGCTGTCGGCCTGGGCCCGCTGAATTTTTTCGGCAACCCGGCGGCCGGCAGCCTCGCCCCACGCCCGGCCAATGGCCGATGACTCCTGCATGATGGCCGGCAGTTCGCGAATCGATTTCTGCCCGATGGGCGATCGGTAAAAAGCCAGCAGCGCCTTGATGTCGTCGTGGGTATAGTGCGCGTCGTAGACCGGTAGCAGCTTGTTCAGCAACTCGTTGTAGTCGATTTCCTTGTCCAGTTCAGTCCAGAAGGCCTCGGGGATCTGGGTCATGGTTTGCCGAAACTGGCCCATCATCCGCTGCATGCTCTGTTTCATCAGATCAATCGTGCCGGTGACGGCTACCAATTGCCGGATATCCTCCTGCTTGGTAGGGGCCGACTGGGCACTGCCTGCAAACGGGAGGCCGACAAGGAGCAAAACGGTAAGGACAATTGGGCGCATAAGCGGATTAGAGTGTGGGTAAACCAGATGAAACAATTCGTTGTTTTATAGGGGTAAAGGTGTTGGGCAAGATAACGTAAACCATGGAAAATAACGACAAAACCGATCGGATCATCGATGCGCGGATGAAACTCAAACGGCGGTTTGAGGAAAAAATGGCGCAGACACCCTCGATGGCCGATGGGGCCGACGGCCAGCAGAAACCCCGCGGCACAGGGCCGATTAACCGGCACGGTATGCCGGCGGTTCCGGTCGGTCAAACCGTAACGACCAAATGGCCGGTACTCGATCTGGGTTACCAGCCCAGCATTCCGCTCGACAAGTGGCAACTGGCCATCGACGGCGAAGTGAACCACCCCGTCCGGCTCAAATGGGACGATCTGATGGCACTGCCGCAGGTCGAAGATACCAGCGATTTTCACTGCGTAACAACCTGGTCGCGGCTTGACGTGCCCTGGGTGGGCGTTCGGTTTATGGACCTGGCCGCGCTGGTCGATCCGAAAGGCACGGCCACGCATGTAATGTGCTACGGCTATGACGGTTACTCGACCAATGTCTCGCTCGAAGAAGCCCTCAAACCCGATGTGCTGCTGGTACACACGGCCGACGGGCAGCCGTTGACCCGCGAACACGGTGGCCCGCTGCGCATGATTACCCCGCAGCTATACGCCTGGAAAGGCAGCAAGTGGATCAAACGCATTGAGTTTCTGAACGAAAATAGACTTGGTTTCTGGGAAGAACGGGGGTATTCCAACACGGCTTACCCCTGGCGCAACGACCGCTACTCCTAAGTCAGACAACTCCATAACAACGGTAAAGGCCCGGCATCACTGCCGGGCCTTTGCCGTTAATAATCGCCATATGGGTTACTGCATGATCGTGCCCAGGGCGTTATCGTACAGACTTTTGGCGGCTGCTGAACTCAGTACGTCCTGCTCGTTGACCCGGAAACCGGTTTCGGTGACCGTGCCCAGGAAGGTAAAGGGCCGGATGCTGTCGGTCAGGTAGCCTTCGACATGCTCCCGGTTCTCGGGCGATACCGAAATCACCACGCGGCTTTGGCTTTCGCCAAACAGGAACGCGTCCAGGCGGTTGCGCTCCTGAGTCGTAATCGAGAAGCCGGTAGCACCCGCCATGGCCGACTCGGCCAGCGTAACGAACAGACCACCATCCGACACGTCGTGGGCCGATTGCAGCCAGCCGTTGCGGATCATGGTTCTGATGGCTTCCTGCGTGTGCCACTCGCTGTCGAAATCGAAGGCCGGCGCGGGCGATGCCTTGATGCCGCGGTAGGAGTAGAGGTACTCCGACGAGGCAATGTCATCGGTCGTTGGACCCACGAGATAAATCAGATCGCCGGGGGTTTTGAAAGTAAGCGTCATCCGGTGGTCGGGGTGCTCCATCAGCCCCAGCATCCCGATGGTTGGGGTCGGGAACACCGGACCATCGTCCGACGATTGGTTGTAGAAGCTTACGTTGCCGCCCGTAACGGGGATGCTGAAGCGTTTGCAGGCCTCGCCCATGCCCTGAACGGCTTCCACAAACTGCCAGTACACTTCGGGCACGTAGGGGTTACCGAAGTTCAGGTTGTTGGTAACGGCCAGCGGCTCGCCACCCGTACAAACGATGTTGCGGCAGGCTTCGGCCACGGCGATCATGGCACCTTGGCGCGGGTTGGCGTTCACGTAGCGGCTGTTGCAGTCGACTGTAATCACGATCGACTTATCGGTGGCGGGCAGGCCGGGGCCTTTCACCCGAACCACCGCCGCATCCGACGGCGCGTTGGTGCTCCGGTTGGCCGTACCAACCATCGAGTCATACTGCTCATAGACCCATTTCCGCGAGCAGATGTTGGGGTGGCTCAGCAGGTGTTTCGCCACGTCGGTCAGCTCGTCGGCTTCCAGATCATCGACCGACGAGGGGTCGAACTGGGCGAACTCCTTGATGTAGGCTGGCTCTTTGTATTCGCGATGGTACTGCGGGGCTCCGCCACCCAGTACGAGGTCGTAGGCCGGAACATCGGCAACCAGTTCGCCGTAGCGGTAGAAGTGCAGGCGGCCGAGGTCGTTTTCGCCTTTGGCGGTCACTTCGCCAATCTGGGCGCAGTTCAGGTCCCACTTGTCGAAAATGCCCTGGATAATGGATTCCTTGCCTTTTTCGATCACAACGAGCATCCGCTCCTGCGACTCCGACAGCAGAATCTCGAACGGCGCCATGTTGGGCTGGCGGGTCGGTACTTTATCGAGGTCGATAATCATACCGTGTTCGCCTTTGGCACTCATCTCCGATGTCGAGCAGATGATACCGGCCGCGCCCATGTCCTGAATACCAATCACGTAGCCCGTGGCGATGATTTCGAGGGTGGCTTCGAGCAGCAGCTTCTCCATGAAGGGGTCACCCACCTGAACAGCCGGCAGCTTGTCGGTCGAAGCCGCCGAAATATCTTCGGAGGCAAACGTAGCGCCGTGGATACCGTCTTTGCCGGTGGCCGACCCTACGATAAAGACAGGGTTGCCCACGCCGTAGGATGTTGCCTTGGCCACTTTTCCCGTTTCGACGATACCGGCCGAAAAGGCGTTGACGAGCGGGTTGGTGTTGTAGCACTCGTCGAAGTAAATTTCACCCCCAACGGTCGGGATACCAAAGGCGTTGCCATAGTCGCCGATACCTTTGACCACCCCGCGCAGCAGGCGTTTGGTTTTGGGCACGTCGAGGCTGCCGAACCGGAGCGAGTTGAGCTGGGCAATGGGTCGGGCGCCCATCGTGAAAATATCGCGGTTGATGCCGCCCACGCCGGTAGCCGCTCCCTGGTAGGGCTCGAGCGCGGAGGGGTGGTTGTGCGATTCGATCTTGAACGAACAAGCCAGGCCATCGCCAATGTCGACAAGGCCCGCGTTTTCTTCGCCGGCTTTCGCCAGCATCCGCTCAGAATCGCGGGGAAGGGTCTTCAGCCAGACAATCGAGTTTTTGTACGAGCAGTGCTCCGACCACATCACCGAGAAGATACTCAGTTCGGTGAAGTTGGGCTGGCGGCCGAGAATGGAGACGATACGGTCGAATTCGTCGGGGAGCAGGCCCAGTTTGCGGGCGGTTTCGAGAGTGGGCAGTGATTCGGTTGCGTCGGCAGACATAAGGTGGCTTAAGACGTGAAGCCGCAAAAGTACGACATTGCCGCGAAAAGGCAGGGTCTGCCTTCCGGATTTCGGTTTAGAGCCAGCGCCCTAGTGCCCGCAGGCTGTCGAGGTTATGAACCGGGGCCAGCTAATCGGGAGAGAGCAACGACCCGTCAGTTGCGGAGGCTGTTGGCAACGGGTATGATGTGGGCGATGGCGCGGTCGATGTCGTCATCGGTGGTGAAGCGGCCCAGGCTGAACCGAACCGAGCTGTAGGCCAGATCGTCGGAGAGGCCCATGGCGGTCAGCACGTAGGATGGTTCTGTGGTGGCCGAGGTGCAGGCCGATCCATTGGAAGCCGCAATGGCGCTGAGTCGGGTCAGCAGCAGCTCGCCGTCGGTGTCGGCAAAGGCAATGTTGGTGGTGTTGGGCAGGCGGTGTGCCCGGTTGCCATTGACAGTGGTGCCCGGCACGCCCTGCAAAATGGCTGCTTCGAGCCGGTCGCGCAGGGCCGACAGGCGGATGGCCTCGTGGCTGAGCTGCTGCCGGCAGCGTTCGGCGGCTGCACCCAGCCCCACAATGCCCGGCACATTGAGCGTACCCGACCGGCGGCCCCGCTCGTGCCGCCCGCCATCCTGCTGGGCCGTCAGGGCAACTCCGCGCCGAATCACCAGCGCGCCGACTCCTTTGGGACCATAGAGCTTGTGAGCCGACAGACTGAGGAGGTCGATCGGGAGCTGCTGCATCGACAGGGGGAGTTTACCGACTGCCTGCGTAGCGTCGGTATGAAACAGGGCGCCGTGCTGCCGCACCCGTTGGGCAATGGCCTCGATGGGGTGGCAGACGCCCGTTTCGTTGTTGGCCGCCATAACCGATACCAGCAGGGTGTCGGGCCGGAGGGCGTCGGCTACCTGATCGGCCGTAATCAGCCCGTCGGGGCCGGGCTGCAGGTACGTGACTTCTGCGCCCAGCTGTTCCAAATGCGCGCAGGTGTCCAGCACGGCTTTATGCTCGGTTGCCACCGTAATGAAATGACGGCCGGGGCGGGTCTGCTGCTCGAAGGCGCCTTTCAGCGCCAGGTTGATCGATTCGGTAGCGCCACTCGTAAATACCAGTTCCTTGCTGGTTACGTCGAGCAACTGCGCCAGCTGACCGCGGGCTACCTCCACGGCGTCGGCTCCTTTCAGGCCAAAGACGTGGGTGCGCGAAGCCGCATTGCCAAAATGCTCGGTAAAATAAGGCAGCATCTGCTCGAGCACAACCGGATCGACGGGCGTGGTTGCGTTGTAATCGAGGTATATGGGGTACTCCATGGGTTGAATCGGGCAAGAACGTTAGTCACGCTCGTGAATGGGCGAGGGGCGGTCGCGCAGGAACGTGCCCGCCCGGCCCGACAGGGCGGCCCGCACTTCGGCCACTACCGACAGGGCAATTTCTTCGGGCGTGGCCGCGCCGATGTCGAGGCCCACCGGCGCGTGAATGCGGTCGGTTTCGTCGGCAAAAGCGCCTTCGCTGCGGAGCTCATCAAAAATTTTTTCTGACCGAACCCGGGGGCCGAGCATCCCGATGAAGGGGGCGGGACTGGCCAGGGCTTTGGGGAGGTTGGCCTTGTCGGTTTTGAAATCGTGGGCCATCAGAATAATGGCCGTTTGCGGGTCGATGCTGATCTGGTCGAAGTCGGTGGGGGGCACAATGGCGTGGGCCGCGGCAAACAGCGTCTGCGTTACTTTCTGGGGGTTGGCAACCACCGTGGCGGTCCAGCCCAGTTCATTGATAAGCCGAACCATAGGCAGCACATCGTACTGCTGCCCCATCAGCACCAGGTGCGGCACGGGCAGCAAAATCTCGATAAACAGCTCAAGGGTCTGCCCGTCGGGCAGGTCGAACGTGAAGGGGGCCGATTTGCCCTTGCTCAGGTACTGCTGGATCTTGCGCTCGATCAGGTCGCGGGTGGGGGCATCGCCCAGGGGCGCCAGACTGTCGGGGCCGTCGTACCGCAGCACATCGCCCCGGCTGAGCAGCGGACTGGGGTTGCTGAGGTTGGTGACTGTCAGCAGAATATGCGTCAGGCGGGGCTGGTCGACGCAGGCCTTGAGCGTATCGAGCGGATTTGTCCGGCCGGCCTGCAGGGGCGTTATCAGCACATCGATAATGCCATTGCAGCCCAGGCCCACGCCAATCTGATAGTCGTCGTCGTCGGTTGTGTCGTAGGTAACAAGCGTGGGCGTAGCCTGGGCCATGGCGAGCCGGGCGCGCCGGAGGGCATCGCCTTCGAGGCACCCCCCGCTGATGCCACCCACCCACTGCCCGTTGTCGAGAATAAGCATGCGGGCACCGGTGCGCCGGTACGACGACCCTTCGACCCGCACAACGGTAGCCAGAGCCGCTTTGGTTATCGAGTCCAGCGCCGTGTAGGCGGCAATAATGGCATTTATTTCTTTCATAATGGGGTTGCCGGGCGCGGTGGCCCGGCCGCATAAGGCATCGGGGGCAGACCGGCTCTACCCTGACGGACAAACCAGCCTGCGGGTGTAAAACTAGTAAAAGCAGCGCCTGGTTTCATGCCCGCCCCGAACGGTTCGGCAACTGGTTTTTGGGACTCGCCCGGCGCGGCTCTTGCGCCGACTCGAAAAACGCATTACCTTTGTGCTACCAAAGAGAGATGGCAGAGTGGTCGATTGCGTCGGTCTTGAAAACCGAAGACTGTAACAGGTCCGGGGGTTCGAATCCCTCTCTCTCTGCATAAGAAAAGATAAAGCACTCAAAATCAATGATTTGAGTGCTTTTTTTAATTTGATACATAATAGATATTAAATATTTTTATTAGAATTGATCTTAAACGAGAATATATTGTTCAACATTTATTGCTCCTGTATATGAATGACACAATAATTTTATCAGAAATAAAAGCCTACTTGGCAAGGCTCAAAACTGAAGTTACAATATCAAATTCAAGTAATGAAACAGACATAAACATTCATGCAGAGAATCTTTTAAGGAGAATACTCTCAGTTTTATTCAAATGTAAAATACTAAATTCTGGCAAGTCAATAAAGAAGAATAATGATAGCTTTGATTTATTTGACGAAAATGGACGTTTTGCGTTTCAGATTACTTCTACCAATGTCAATGATAAAATTATAAACAGTCTTTCTAGTTTTGTTAAATATAGTTGGAGTGAAAAATATAAAGAACTTTATATCGTATTAATAGGATATGATAAAAAACAATATAGTACACCCACAATTAACAAAATAAAAAACGTTGTTAATAATAAGTATGAATTTGATATTAAGAAAAATGTTATAGATTTAAATGACTTGTATGGACTAATTGTGGAACTTAATGACACCAATGATTATCTGTCAATAAGAGATACATTGAAAGTTCAGTTTGATGAAGTTACAAGTAAAATTAATCATTTCAATGACGTTATAAATTTCTTTGAAGAATATAAAAATAGTATAAATATTAAATATAAAAGAATAAATTTTTTTGGTCTGGATGTGTCCTCTAAACCAAGCGAAGTTGATCTAGAATCATTATTTGTCCCGTCACATTTTAAGAAGCATTCTAAAACGTTATCACAAGAAGTTTTCGTTGGCTTTCAAGATATTGTTTTTGATACAAAACTACATATAGACGAACAAAGAATAAAATTTGAAAGATCTGACAGTAGCGAAGAAATTACTGGGATTCCGGGACTAGAAATTTTGCAAAATGAAGTTTCATCTAGTTTTGAAACGAGTATATTGAGAAATAATTTGTTTCATAGTTTCTTTGATGAAGAGCCCTACACAATTGGTCGTTTTTTCTCGTTTGTTGATAAAACAGTAATACTGGGTAAACCTGGTGCTGGTAAATCTTCACTGGTTAAATTTATAACTTTACAATTATTAAATAAATCTAGTAAGATATTTGATAATGAAAGTTCACTCAATCATATACCTTTGAGAGTACAGCTATATCATTATAATCAGGAAAAGAAGAAAAACTCTGATAATATTTACTCATACTTGTTCAGGTATATTAATGGGGAATTAGCAGTAAGTAATATATCTATTGATTTAATAAGGTATATGCTTAATAATTTATCTTGCGTCGTTTTCTTTGATGGATTAGATGAAATATTTGATGTTCAAGATAGAATAAGTGTAAGAGATGATATAGAAATATTTGTAAAATCTCATTTAAAATGTAAGGTAGTTGTAACAAGCCGCTTTGAGTCTAACACTGAAGTACCTTTCGATAGTAAACTATTCTCGACTTATGAATTAAATGGATTTAATGATGAACAAATAAATTTGTATATAGACAAATGGTATACAGTAGTTGAGAAAGAGGAAGTATACAAGAATGAAGAGATAGAAAATTTCAGAGTAGAGCTTAATAAGATTGATAAAGAATTAATAAAAAACCCCTTGCTGCTCACTTTGATTTTAGTCATTTACAGAAACGAAAGAGAATTGCCTACTTCGAAGTTTGATATATACAAGGGGTGTACTAATACAATAGTAGAAACAAGAGATAAAAAAGAAAAACGTATTGATTACAAAACGGCTGTTTTAAATAAGATAGGAGTATTCTCAAGTTTAGCTTATTGGCAATTTTCACAGGAGAACGAAGATAAGAAACAAATTACAAACAGTGATGTTATAAACTTTCTCAAAGCTGAACTGCAAATTGACTTTGCAGATATTGATTTGGCTGAAGCTGCTGCCAAAGAGTTTATTGAATTTGCAAAAGTTAGATCAATATATTTTGAAAATGCGTTTACACACAAAACATTTTTAGAATATTTTGCTTCCCATTATATTTATACTGAGTATTTTCTTGACAGTACAGATAGGAAGTTTTTGTTTGAATTGATGACTAGGCATATTGGTGGTGCTTCTTGGTCAGTGATTTTTGAATTATTGTTTTGCGAAATAGATGCTCAAGTAAGAAATTCTAAAATTATAGATTCTTATATAGATGAAATTACTAGTGATAATAATTTAAAATCAATTAATTTTTTCTTGCAAACTATAAAGTATTTAAAGAACATTAGTCAAACAATTATAAAAGATTTATTACAAAAGGCTTTTAATATTGTATTTCAAAATGTAAACGTAGAAACAAATCCTACAGAATGTAGAATTTGTTTCGAAAGTATCTGCTTACTAAGATTAAATTCTAGATTTAGTTCTGCTTACGAGGAAGCATATTCGAAGGCTGTCGATAGTAATACAATTGCAGAGTACAATAATAATGCCCGTGCTTTCTTATACGAGCAATATTATTTTTATATTAAAGCAGAACATTCATTACTTAATAGTATAGTTTTAATGGACGAGAATAGCCCCTATGAATATATACTATGTAACTATGGGAGACTAGCGGATTGGGATGATTTCTTCATTGTATTGACTCGGTTTTTAGAAAAATATGGCATTAAATTATTGGCTAAGAATTATACTCCTATATATTATGCAAATATATTTGATGAGGATATTAGCTTTAATTGGATAAACAAAGCATTGTTTTCGCATAGTGATATACAAATTTTGGCAAAAAATTATAAAAGACTAAGAGGATTAGGTGTTACAAAACAATATTTCTTAGAAGCAATAAAAAAGTGCGAAGTTACTTCGAAAGTTTCTCACAAAGATATTAACAGTTTGTCGAAGCATACAAAAGATGAAGTTTTAAGAAAAATTTTGAAAGCCTACCGGGAAAAAACCTATTCTAAAGAAGATAATGTTTACTACATTGGTCGCGGCGGAAGATTTACGACGAGGTAAAGTTTTCTCCGCGATCAATGTAGTAGAAATGATTACAGATTGTGGTATCTATATCTTCGTGCTGCCTTTGCGCACCTGTAGCAGCAAAATGCCGCATCCATCCTTATACTCTCAAATTTGCCATTGCTTGCCATTGCAGTGTATGCACGTTTTGTTGTAATAAACTTTACGTCCTACTCTCTCGGCGCGATTATATTTGAAGCTTCGTACTGGTTTGGTCTTTGTCTGCTTTTCCATTGGGAGTAATGATTTAGATGATGGTTGGACTCGATAAGCCTTGCACAATCCTTGTAAAACCGTTGCAATACCGCTGCAAAACCCCCGTATTAGCTATATAAGGGCTTTTTAGACTTTAAGCGGAAATCATTTGGTTGAAGTCTTTGAATTTGGCGTACAGATTTGACCGGTTAGCGGTATTCACTCCTGATGCCTTAAGGTGCTGTACTTTATATAAAGTGCTTACAACAGCCGGAATAATTCAATGAAAGCCCGATACTGACCCGTATCGGGCTTTTTTTATGAAAAATATCGCCGTACGTAAAGTACCCACTGCAGACACCAAACCGGGGTTCGAAATCACTCATTCCGAGCCCCGGTTTAGTGTGTAAGAGCCGTGTGCGATTGCGTACAGGATTGTCTGATAAGTGTATGCTATCCAGGTGTAAATACCCGCTACAACCCAAGCAGGGCGAATTTCTTCGTTCGGGTATCGAGCAGCAGGATGGATTGGGTAAATAGTTTATTGCCCGTCATGCCGCCCATGCCCATTTTCATCATCTGGTCGATCTGGCGCTGGGTGGAGCCTTCTACGTAGGTGGCCGAACGGATGGGCAACCGGTGAAAAGCGACCAGCATACTGTCGGCTGTCGCTACCGAGTTAGCCGTTAGCGTTCTGTTCCAGGATCGGCTGCTGTTTTGCTCGCGCTGGGCACCGGGTATGGCCAGCAAATCGGTTGTTTTTTTGTCCGTCAGCAGGGCGTAGGCGCTGGAGCCTGTGTCGAAATAGAGCAGGGTATTTTTGCCCCGGAGCTGGGCAGGCAACAGAATAGCCCGGTTTGCAAAGATAAAATCGGCCCACCTGACCTTATCGCTCCATTTGTCAGGAGTAGTCAGGCCTGTAAACAGTTTCCGGGCGGGGTAATCGATCCCGATAATCCGATTTTCGATAAAGTCGGTGCCGATGGTGCCGATAATGGTAATCTCGTCTGGTTTTTCCCAGTGTATGGCGGCACTTGCGTAATCGATCAGCTTTACCTGCCGGGCCGATACCGGCATTGCCCCAACCCGAAACGCAAAGGCCGACAGTGTGCTGGCCGTGTCGGCCACCGTGACCGTTTTTGGAAAGCGGGCCTGTATCTGCTGCAGCTTTGCCCTATAGAACAGGGTGCTGGGTGAGCCCGTATCGAACTGCATGTAGAATTGCCGGTTGCAGCCCGGTATCGTCACAGGGAGCAGCAGGGCATACCGGGGCTCCCAGCGACTGTTTACGGAATCGCCCTGCCAGACCATGTCGATCTCGTAGCTGGCCGTTGGAAGCGTCAGCAGGTTGGGGGGCAGGGCCGGCATGGGTTGGGCAACGCTTGTCGGCCGGCAGAGGCAGGCCATTGCTAGAACGCCCAGAACGAGCGCCTTAAAACGCATGGATACAAATAACATGGTTACGCGGTTTAGTCGGCAAAGGTAGGCGCACCGGCGGGGGGCTCTGCCCGACATTTACCCGACATTCCGGCGTAAAAAGGCCATCAGCAGCGGTACAGGCCTGGTTATGCGGCTGCCAGATACCGGTTTACGTTCAGCAGATGGAAGCCGAGCAGGAGGGCGTTGAGGGCATACATCAGAAGTGCGATGCCCAGATAACTCACCAGATAGGTGTGGTAGCCGGCCTGCACCCTGGTCGTATTGTAGGCCAGAGCGGCCAGCAGGAAGACGTTGACAAGAATTACCCAGACGATCTGCTGCCGGAGCGTCGACTGGGTAAGCCGCAGGATCGACGGGGCTACGGGTCGGCTTTTTTTCAGCAGGTACAGGGGGATCAGGACATGCACGTAGGGTATAATCAGGAACGCAAAGCAGGAAAGGTAAAAACCGGTCAGGAACTGTTTGTCGGGCACGGCATAGCGGGCCGGGGCGGGTAGGGGGGGCGGCTGTGGTGGGGTAGAGCCGTTCAACTCCCTGTCGTGTAGCTGATCGAACGGGACGCCCAGGGCCGTGGCAATCCGTTTCAGGGTAAATGCTCTGGGTATGCTTTCGCCCCGTTCAATCCGCTGAATGGTGCGTACGGTCACCTGGGTTCGTTCGGCCAGCTCTTCCTGCGTGATGCCTGCCTGTTTTCTTAACGCGGTCAACTGAGGGCCAAGCGACATATCGGTACTTTTTGCAAAGTAAGGACGGCCGGCGGGGCTTTCAATGGTCACGAACAGTAGCCTGGCTAAAAGAAGGCAAATCGGGACCCCGGCATGCGGGTGGCGCCGACGGGGCTCGGTCAGCGGGGGATGGTTTGCGGAAGTAAACGGCCCGCCTACCGGTTAGCTACACCCGTAGCCGTTGATCATGTAAGGGGATGGCTGGCGCAGGGGGGTCATAGCTTTACCCAAAAAACAGCTTCTGCCATGGCAACTTTCTTTCCTACCTGCGCGTACGACACCCATACACTGGCCAGCCTGTCGGCCAGTCAGCTACGCGCCCGGCAATCGCGGCTCTATCGGGTGGGCTTCGGCCTGCTGGCGCTGTTGGCACTGGTCATGTCGACTGCCTGTATCATTGACACCTATATGGTTGCGGTGGCCGGCTGGGCCATGGTACCGGCCCTGATCGACGTTGACCGTAAACGCCGGGCGATCAGCGCACAACTAAAAAGACACACGCGCTCCTGAAGGTATCAACTAATTGTTGTGGGTGTTACGGTTGGGCAAGATAAGTATACATAGAATGTAGACATTATTGGTATTTGGCGCTTTTTGCACAGGTAGTATCGATTTTTGCAAAGAATGCAGAATAATTAACTAATAAATTGTCTTTTTGTGGAATAGTGTGAACAAAATGCCAGCTGATTATGTATATACATCATATCACTAAATCTATATGTTATGAAAAACATATTTACTGGTATTGCGCTGCTGCTGACTGGCCTCTGGCTGGCCGGCATGGTCTATTTCAACCACATTGGTCTTCCTCTTCTGGGGTTGGGCGGGCTTATTCATGTGTTGCCGGTGATGGCCCTGTTTGCGCTTGTTTTTGAGCTCGTCGCTGAGCCTCAACCCCACCCGCTGCCATTTCGATCGGGCAGCCGATAAGCTGCCAGCGCCCGGCACCTCCACTCACCGTAACATCTTACCTATATCTGATAGGCCCTTGCTCCGCAGCAATGGGCTTTTTTTTATGGCTGCCACAGCCAGATTACGTATTGGTGGCTTCGGCAATGGTTTCGCGAGCTTCAGCCTGATCGTCGGCATCGGCAGCCGGCTTCTCCGCGGTTGGTTCCTGCGGGGTGCCGTTGAGCAGCAGCGAGATAAACATGGGAAAATGGTCGGAGCCGCAGTTGGGTAACCGGCGCATCCGTTCCAGCTGGAAGTGCCCCGACACAAAGACGTGATCGAGGGGCCAGCGCAGAAAAAAGTACTTGGCGTTGAAGGTGTTATAGAGACCGCGCCCAACCCGGGGATCGAGCAGGCCGCTGATGCGCTGAAAAAGCCGCGTGGTGTGCGACCAGGCTACGTCGTTGAGGTCGCCGGCTACAATAACCGGCTCGGTTTGTTGTTTGGCTTCGCGCCCCACGAGCAGCAGTTCAGCATCGCGTTCGGTCGATCGGTAGTGTTCGGTGGGGCTGGGGGGCATGGGGTGTACCCCGTAGAAATGAAGCCGCTGCCCGTTGCCGGTGTCGAGCTGCACGTAGACCGACGGGATATCGTCCTGAATCAGAAAACGCAGTTCGGAGTGCAGAATCGGCAGGCGCGAATAAAACAGCATGCCATAGGTGTTTTCGAGGGGGCAGTGTACGCGGTAGGGGTAGTTGGCCTCGATGGGTTTCAGATCGTTCTGCCACCGCTTGTTCGTTTCGAGTACCAGCACCAGATCAGGCGCGTGAGCATCGACCAGCGACCGCACCTGCGGACTTTCGAGATTATCCATAAACACGTTTGCCGTAAGCAGCCGGATGGGCACCGGGGCGTTCGGGTCCTGCTCTGACTGGGTGGGGGCGGGTTTGGCGCGCGCAACCAGCGGTTTATGCAGGGGGGTGAAGGGGTAAATAAGCCAGCCCTGATAGGTTAGGGCTGCCAGTAGTCCGACCGGAACGAGCCAGAACCAATCGTGGGTAGGCGCCCCCAGCGCGCCCCAGGCCACCAGTCCGGTAAAGGCCAGCACGGTAAGCTGCAGGTGCGGAAAATCCCATATCCGGATCCACCAGTAATCGATCCGGATCAGGTTCAGAAACGAAACAACGGTAATCAGCGCTGCATAGGCCAGCAGCACGGTTTCGGGCGTATTCATAGAGGGCGATCAGGAATGGCAGTGATGTAGCTAACTTACTTACCGGGTCGTAGGTTTCGGCGGGGGGCAGTAAATGCCACAGCTGCCAAATTAGAGCGGCCATAAATCCCGGCGGCCAGTACCTGCGTATGATAGGGTAAGTAACCAAACTGCCCGCGCTATGAGACACGTAAAAGAAGGCTTGCACTGGTTCGACCGGCTCGATACCCGCATGAATCGCTGGCTGGTAGCCAACAGTATTACCCTGCTGCGCATCGGCATGGGTATCGTTTTTCTCGGGTTTGGGGTGCTTAAATTTTTCCCCGGCATCAGCCCCATCGAAGTACTGGCCACCAAGACCACGCGTTCGCTGAGCGCCGGTATATTGTCGGGCCACTACGCTATGGATTTCGTCGCTACGCTCGAGTGCCTCATTGGCCTGAGCTTCCTGACGGGTCGGTTTTTACGGGTGGGGGTGTGGCTCATGGCCTTTCAGATGATCGGAGCCATGTCGCCCCTGTTTCTGTATCCGGGCGAGCTGTTCCGGCTGCCGTATTACGCGCCCACGCTGGCGGCTCAGTACATTATCAAGGATATTATTCTGATTGCGGCCGGCATGGTGATCGCGTCGACCTGGACGGGCGCCCGCATTGTGGCCCGGCCCCACAGTCTGCGCAGTTCGCTGCGTCGGCGCGTGGCCCGGGTCTATCAGCCGCAGCAATCCCTGACTGTCGGCCAAACGCTGTAGGTCGGGCCGCGTAGGTCGGGCCGCGTAGGTCGGGCCGCGTAGGTCGGGCCGCGTAGGTCGGGCCGCGTAGGTCGGGCCGCGTAGGTCGGGCCGCGTAGGCCGGGCCGCGTAGGCCGGGCCGCGTAGGTCGGGCCGCGCAGGTCGGGCCGCGCAGGCCGGGCCGCGTAGGCTGGATGCATGGCCGTGGCCCCCGTCAATTCCGTATCTTGCGGGCTGATAAGCCTGCACATGACAAACGCTGCTATTGTCGATCGGCTCGAACTAACGGGCCGGTTGATGGAACTTCACGAACGCGACGCGTTCAAAACCCGCGCCTTTCAGACGGCTGCGTTCAACCTCGATAAAAGTACGGCCAACCTGACCGAGCTCGCTGTCGACGAGCTGGTTAAGCTGCCCGGTGTGGGCAAGAGCGTTGCTCAGAAAATTCACGACATGGCCCGGACGGGGCACCTGACCGACCTCGACGAACTGCTGGCCGAAACACCGGCCGGGGTGCTCGACATGTTTCGGATCAAAGGGCTGGGCGTAAAGAAAGTCCGGACGCTCTGGCGCGAACTGGGTATCGAATCGCTGGCCGACCTGCGCGAAGCGGGCGAAACGGGCCGGATTGCGGCCATCAAAGGCTTTGGCGTCAGTACCCAGGATAAAATTCTGGAGTCGCTGACGTTTCTGGAACAGCAGCAGGGCAAGCTCCGCATGGACCGGGCCGACGAACTGGTGGGCCGGCTGACCGAACTGCTGAACCCGCTGTTTGCGCGGGTCGAGGTAAGCGGACAGGTACGCCGGCGGGCGCAGGAGGTCGATCAGGTTCAGCTGCTGCTCGAAACCGCCGACCCCGTGGCGGCCCTGACCCAGTTGCGGGCCGTGCCGGGACTGGTCATCGACGAGCGGCAGTCGTCGCCGTTTATATGGCGCGGCCGGGCTGAGGGCGTCGATGTACCCGTTGAACTACGGCTGTACGCGCCCGACCAGCTCGACCGGCAGCTGTTTATGCTGTCGGCGGCCGAGCCCCACCTGCGGCAGGCGGGGCCCGACGGCACTACCTTGCTGCAGGCAGCCTACACCGCCCCCGACCCCACCGATACAGCCATCTACGAGCGGGCTGGCCTGCCCTACGTGGTGCCCGAAATGCGGGAAGACGACTTTGCGTTTCGCTGGGCGAGCCGGCACCAGCCCGATGAACTGGTCAGCTGGGCCGATCTGCGCGGTACGCTGCACAACCACAGCACCTGGTCAGATGGTACGCAGTCGGTGGCCGAGATGGCGGCTTACTGCCGGGAACTGGGGCTGACGTACTTCGGCATTGCCGACCACTCCAAAACGGCCAGCTACGCCAACGGCCTGAGCCCCGAGCGGGTGCTGGCCCAGCAGGCCGAAATCGACGCGCTCAACGCGGGCTTCGGCGACAGCTTCCGGATTTTTAAAGGCATCGAATCGGATATTCTGGGCGATGGATCGCTCGATTACGACGATGATCTGCTGGCTACGTTCGACTACGTGGTGGCTTCGGTTCACCAGACGCTGACGATGACCAGCGAGAAAGCCACCGCCCGGCTCATCAAGGCCATCGAGAACCCGTATACGACTGTGCTGGGGCACCCCACGGGGCGGCTGCTGCTGGCCCGCGCCGGCTACCCCATCGACCACAAAGCCGTGATCGATGCCTGTGCGGCCCACGGGGTTATTCTCGAAATCAACGCCAGTCCCTACCGGCTCGACATCGACTGGCGCTGGATCGAGTACGCCATGAAGCAGGGCGTGATGCTCAGCATCAACCCCGATGCCCATAGTATGCACGGATTACTGGATATGCACTATGGTGTGGCGGTGGGTCGGAAGGGGGGCCTGACCACGGCCATGACCTTCAATGCTCTGTCGCTGCCGGAAATGGCGGCCTTTTTGCAACAACGGCGCACCAGCCGGGTTAAGTAAGTCCCATGAGCCATCACAACCAGATTCTTTACTTCATGTCCCAAACGTATCGGCAGGTGCAACTGTCGGTCGAGCGGGGCGCCACGCCGTATCTGCACGGCGATTTTGCCCGCCAGTTCGACGAGCTGATGACGGCCCTCAACGACGAAGCTCACGCCCGCCGGCTGCTGGTCAATCTGGTCGAAGAAGCGGCCGCGCTGCACGAGTCGACCGATTACCTGCGGCACGAGCTTGACTACGAAGTCGAAGCGGCCCGTCGGGGCAGCCCGGCTACCGATGCGTCGGCCGAACTGGCCCAGCGCCGGCAGCAGCGGCACCGCTAACGAAGCCCATTATCGAATTTACCATATGGCACCAAATGAACCGGCCCGGCCGATACACCTCTGTGGTGTACCGACCGGGCCGGTCGCCCTGGCGGATGGCTATTTCCCCTCGGGCAGGGCCAGCAGCTCCGTTTTATACTTGTACGAGTACTCGATCAGGTCGGCAACGAGGCCCGTCCAGCCGGTCTGGTGGCTGGCGCCGAGGCCGGCACCCACGTCGCCGTGGAAGTATTCATAGAACAGGTAAAGCCCCTGGAAATGGGGGTCGTGCTGCATTTTTTCATCGACACCGTAGGCGGCAATGCGGCCGCTGTCGTCGCGCCGGAAAATGTTGAGCAGTCGATCGGTTACGTGCATGGTGGCGTCTTTGATGCTCATTACGTGCCCCGAGTGCGTGGGGTATTCTACTTCCAGGTCGTCGCCGTAATACTGGTAGAACTTCAGCAGCGAGTCGATCAGTAGAAAATTGACCGGGAACCAGATGGGACCGCGCCAGTTGGAGTTGCCGCCAAACATGCTCATCTCCGACTCGGCGGGCACATAGCGCACCTGAAAAATCTCGCTGTTGAGCTCGAACTGGTACGGCGTTTTTTCGTGGTACTTCGACAGCGCCCGGATCCCGTAGTCCGACAGGAATTCAGTTTCGTCGAACATCCGGCGCATAATCATTTTCATGCGGTGGCCGCGCAGCAGGCTGAGCAGGTGCGTCTGGCCCTTGCCCGGCTCGTTCCAGCGCGAAATCAGCGAGGCCAGGTCGGGTCGGTTGTTCAGTACCCACTCGACCCGCCGTTTGAAGTCGGGCAGCTTCGAGAGTAGTTCCTCGTCGAGAATCTCCACGGCGAAAAGCGGAATGAGCCCCACCATCGACCGGATTTTAAGCAGCCGCGAGTGCTGATCGGGGGTGTGCAGCACATCATAGTAGAACTGATCGACTTCGTCCCAGAGGCTGATGTGCTGCTTGCCGAGGTTATTCATGGCCGCTGCAATGTGCAGGAAGTGCTCGAAAAACTTGCTGGCCATATCCTGATACACGGGTCGGGTCAGCGAGATTTCGCAGGCAATCCGCAGCATGTTGAGCGTGTACATGGCCATCCAGCCCGTGCCGTCGGCCTGTTCGATGCGCCCGCCCATGGGCAGCGGCTGGCTCCGGTCGAATACCCCGATGTTGTCGAGGCCGAGGAAGCCCCCGCCAAAAATGTTGTTGCCCTCCACGTCTTTGCGGTTGACCCACCACGTAAAGTTGAGCAGCAGCTTATGGAACGCCCGCTCCAGAAAGCCGATGTCGCCGGTGCCGTTCATGTCGCGGTCGATCTCGTAGACTTTCCAGGTAGCCCAAGCGTGTACGGGCGGGTTCACATCCGAAAAATTCCACTCGTAGGCCGGAATCTGGCCGTTGGGGTGCATGTAGTACTCGCGCAGGATAACCGCCAGCTGCCGCTTGGCAAAATTGGGGTCGAGCCGGGCCAGCGTCAGCGTATGGAACGCCAGATCCCAGGCCGCAAACCACGGATACTCCCATTTGTCGGGCATCGACAGGATGTTGGCCGTGTACATGTGCCGCCAGCTCTCGTTGCGTGCGTAGACCCGACCCTGAAACGGAATGGGCATCTTGGGATCGCCCTTGAGCCATTCGTTCACGTTGTAGTAGTAGAACTGTTTGTTCCAGAGCATACCCGCGTAGGCCTGCCGCTGGATGGCGCGCAGCTCGGGGTCGGTCACGTTTTTCTGGAGGTCGTCGAAATACGCGTTGGCTTCAGCGAGCCGCTGTGCCCAGAGCGTGTCGAAATCGGCAAAGGGCTGGCTGAGCGTGGTCTGGTCGCTGAACCGGAGCCGGATGGAGGTGCTGCCGCCGGCGGGCACCATACGCGTGTACTGCGCGGCCGCCTTAGTGCCGATCTGATGGGGGTTTACGAAGCCTTTCTTGCCGCCCTGCGTGATGTGGTTGTTGATCCCGTCTTTGGGGTAGGGCGCCACGTTGGGCCGGCCGTAGAGCCGCTCGGTATTGGTATCGTTGTCGCAGAAAAGCAAGCCGTCGGGCTCGTCGCAGTAGAGTTTATACTTGCCCAGCTGCTTGTGGTTGACCTCGATCTGGCGGTTGCCGATGCCGTTCAGAATGGGCCGGGCGTTATACTGCTCATAGCCCCACGACCAGGTGTTGCGGAACCAGAGGGTGGGCAGCAGCGTAAGCGGGGCGTCGTGGCTGGCGCGGTTGTGGGCCGTTACCGTCACGAGCCAGTCGTTCTGGTCGGCTTTGGCGTATTCGATAAAGATATCGAAATACTGGTCGTTGTCGAAAATGCCGGTGTCGGTCAGTTCGAACTCGGGGTCCTGCCGACCGCGCCGGGCGCTCTCGATAACGAGCTGGTTATAAGGAAACGCCTGCTGCGGGTACTTGTACAGCATCTTCATGTACGAGTGCGTCGGCGTGCTGTCGAGGTAGTAATAAAGCTCTTTAACATCTTCGCCATGATTGCCCTCCGGCCCCGACAGGCCGAAGAGTCGTTCTTTCAGAATCGAATCCTGATGATTCCAGAACGACAGGGCAAAGCAGATGTGGCCCTTGTTGTCGGCCACCCCGCCAATGCCTTCTTCGCCCCAGCGGTAGGCTTTGGAGCGGGCCATGTCGTGGGTAATAAAATTCCACGCATCACCGTAGGGCGAGTAATCTTCACGAACGGTACCCCAGGCCCGGTCAGACAGGTAAGGCCCCCATTTTTTCCACCCCTTGTTGTCGGAGCGTTCGTAAACGCGGGCTTTCTCAGCAATGGTTGTCATAATCGTATAGTAAAGACGGCAGGTGCTTTCCGTGATAAAGACGGTAAGCTGTCAAAGATAATAGGCCAGTATGGTATCCGGCATCATTCGTGCCGGAAAGGCGGTTTGGCGAAATTCGCCGGCAACAACGCAGCACTATCGGTCAACAGCGCTCAAAACGCGTTTGATCAGTTCGTTAGGGTTGCCGTCGTGCCAGCGCCAGACAATAACCAGGTCGTGTTGGGGATCGACCCAGATGGTGTTCTGGCCGGCGCCGAGGGCGGCAAAACTGGTAGTCGGGGCGTCGGGCCAGGGTTTGGCTTCGGTCGGGCTGGCGGGCGTATTGAGCCACCACAGGTAGCCATAGGCCGGGCCCACAGTACCGCGCGTGGTGGCTTGTTTCACCCAATCGGCCGAAACGATCTGCCGATCGTTCCAGCGGCCCTGCCGCAGAAACAGGTAGCCAAAGCGGGCTTCGTCGCGGGCGCTGATGCGCAGGCCACCGCCCCAGCGGGTTCCCCCGCTGACCGATGGCATCGGCTTCCCGTCGACAGTGGCTACGGCGTTGGGGTAGGGGATGTACTGCCAGGTGTTCGACGCCCCGATGGGATTCAGGATCTCGTCGCGCACCACCTCGGGCAGCGGCTTTTTCCAGAGCCGCAGCAGCGAAAGCGCCAGCCGGTTGATGCGGACATCGTTGTATTCGTAGTAGGTGCCGGGCGGCTGCAGCGCCCGGGGCTTGCGCTCGCCCCGCCCGAAGGCTTCCTTCCCCACAAAATCGCTGTTTTTGCCCCACAGTTCGCCCTCCCACTCGCTTGTCTGCCGGGCGTGGTGTTCCCACGTAATGGGGCGGTTCTGCGGGGAGTCGTAGCCACCATCGTGGATCAGCTCGGCCACGGGGCGGTGGATGTCGGGGATCAACCCCCGCTCTAGGCTGATACCCAGTACGGTCGACAGTACACTTTTGGCCACGCTATAGGTAGGGTCGGCGCGCTCGGTATCGCCCCACTCAGCCACGATGTAGCCGTGGCGCAGAATGATGCCGTTGGTGGCGGCCCGGCTCGTGGGCATGGGGCCCAGCAGCTTACCGAAAATAGCTTCCTGGGTCGAAAAGTCGGGGGCCATCTGGGTGGTTTCCTGCGTTTGGGCAAAGGCCACGGCGTCGGCCAGCCGGCTGGCATTCATACCCACCTGGGCTGGCGTGCGATGCGCCCAGTTTGACCCGGCTGCGGGGAAATAAACCCCGGTCGACGCCGGCCGGTGGCAGGCCGACAGCAACAGCGCCAGCAGCAGCACCAGGCTGCCGGCCCGGTTCGTACAAAGCGGGTGCATCAGCGTTCGAGTTTAAAGCCGGGATCGACCCGTACGCGGGTGGGTCGGTTGGCAATGTCCCAGCCGGTTAGGTACATCCACTGCGCCATGCGGGTCACCTTGGCCGTGTTGATGCGATCGGGTTCGTCTTTAGGCGTGTGGTAGTCGGGGTGCAGCAACGACGTAAAGGCAATGGCCGGCACACCGGCGCGGGCGTAGGGCAGATGGTCGCTGCGAAAATACCAGCCTTCGGGGTGCTCGGGCTTATCCCAGAGCATATCGAGTTTAAAGTGCGTGGTGCTGTTGTTGACCGCCAGGGCGGCATCGACGAGATCGGTGGAGTTGCGGTGGGGCGGCTGCTGACCCAGAATACAGGCACTGTCGGGGGCGTTGCGGCCAATCATCTCGGCGTTGAGCACCGCCACAATCGATTCTTTTGGCACGGTCGGGTGCTCCACGTAGTAGCGCGAGCCCAGCAGGCCCCGCTCTTCAGCACCGTGAAACACAAACAGGGCCGAGCGCTTGCCGGGCTTCTGCACAAAGGCCCGTCCGATAGCCATGGTCGCCACGCAGCCGCTGGCATTGTCGTCGGCACCGTTCCAGATCGAGTCGCCGGCCACGGCCCGGCGCACCCCGTCGTGATCCTGGTGGGTGCTGAACAGCACGTATTCGTTTTTTAGTTTGGGATCAGTGCCGGGCGCTTTGGCTACAATGTTGACCGAGGGGTAGCTAAAGCTTTCGACGTTGACGACGTTGGTGAACTGCTGGCCGGGTTGTTTGATCCAGTCGAGGGCGCTCATGGGCAGCCATACCGTGGGCGCCTGCGAAAACACGCGGGTATTGGGGCCACCGGGCAGGTCGTAGCGACCCCGTTCGAGGCCGGTGGTCCAGCGCTCGAAATACGACTGGGCTTCCTTGTCCGACACCCATACCACGGCCAGCGCGCCGGCCTTGATCAGCTCGGCGGCCCGGCGGCTCATGGTGCCGAACAGAAACCGGCGGTAGCTTAGCTCGGCCGGGCCGGTGCCCGAAAACTGCAGCGCCACGGCCTTGCCCTTGATGTCGACTTTGGCCAGCTCGTCGGGCGTACCCGTGCCGACAAAGACGAGGGGGGCATCGACCGAGGCAATGGCGGGGGCCAGCAAGAATGCGTCCTGACCGTGGGTGAGCTGGTGGGTGCCGATGTTGAGCCGGCTGGTTTCGGTGATGCGGGTCCGCTGAATGTGGAAAAACTGGAAAAAGGTGCCATCGTCGCCGGCGGGCTGCAGGCCAATGGCGCGCAGCTGATCGGCAATCCAGGCCGACGCTTTCAGTTCATCGAGCGAGCCTCCTTCGCGTCCCCGGAAATGGTCGCCGGCGAGGGCGAAAAGGTCGCGTTTGATATCGCTTTCACGGATGGCGGCCGTGGCCGGGGTTGGGGTTGCCGCGGGCCGGTTCTGAGCCTGTAAAGGTGTCTGTAACAGCAGGGCGCTGCCCACCAGCAACAGTAAACAAGGTCGGATCATACGAAAAGGGTCGTCTGTATATATGGGTTGAAACAAAGCTACAGGATTATCCCGCAACGCTTCCCGTTCATGCGCCAAATTTGACCGTTTAGCCAGCTAACCTACTTTTAATCCTATTCAACCTATCTAGTACGCTATGGTGCTTACCTTTGGCTCCTTTATTCCTAAACGAACTCATTGGTGCTACGAAGAAACGCCCTCAAAACGCTGGCCACGGTGGTTGGCGGGCTGACTACCCTACCGGCCTGGGCAACGGGCTGGTCGGCCGAGTCGCTTGGCCAGCTACCCGCCCTCTTATCGGTCGATCAGCGCGATACGCTGGCCGCCCTCGTCGATACCATCATTCCGGCCACCGATACGCCCGGCGCCCGCGAACTGCAGGTACCCCAGTTTATTCAGAAAGTGGTGGCCGACTGCTACGACAAAAAAACGCAGGACCTGCTGGCCAGCGGTTTGTCGCTTACCGACGAGCTGGCCCGCAAGGCTTACGGCAACCCGTTTGCCGGGGGCGATACCCCCCAACGTGTCCAGTTGCTCACGGGTATGGAACAATCGCCTGATGCCGCTCAGAAAGAATTTTTCGGGCTGGTGAAAGGCCTCACCATTCGGGGCTACCTGAACTCCGAATACGTGATGACCAACCTGACGCACTACGAAATGATACCCAGCCGCTACCACGGCTGTGTGCCCGTAAAGCAATCGTAGCAGCTGAAGCCGCTACCAGCTGGCTGGCCCGTTGTGGTCAGATCAGCCATTCTTAACGCTTGATCTCGGGGGCAGGGAATTTTGGCCCGAGCTGATCTATGACCCTGACCCGCAACTCTACACATTGACCTATCCAACGGATGGCAAATCTTAATATCGACGCGAAGGCGCAGCATACTTACGACGCCATTGTAATCGGGTCGGGCATCAGCGGAGGCTGGGCCGCCAAGGAACTGACGGGCAAGGGCCTGCGTACGCTCGTTCTCGAACGGGGCCGCGATGTGCGCCACGTAACCGACTACCCAACCACCAATATGCAGCCCTGGGAGTTTGAACACCGCGGGCAACTGACCAAAGACGTTCGCGACCAGAACCCCATCATCAGCAAGTGCTATGCCTTTTACGAAGGCACCGAGCAGTTTTTCGTGAAAGATGCCGAGCATCCCTACGTGCAGGAAAAACCGTTCGACTGGATTCGGGGCTATCAGGTAGGCGGGAAGTCGCTGATGTGGGCGCGGCAGACGCAGCGCTGGAGCGACTTCGACTTTACGGGACCCGCCCGCGATGGCTTTGCTGTCGACTGGCCTATCCGTTACGCCGATCTGGCGCCGTGGTACAGCTACGTGGAGCGCTTTGCCGGTATCTCGGGCAACAAAGACGGCCTCGACACGCTGCCCGACGGCGAGTTTCTGCCGCCCCACGAGTGGAACTGTGCCGAAACGCATTTTCAGAAAAAAGTGGCTGGCCGCTACAAAGACCGCCACATGATCATGGGCCGGGCGGCCCACATCACCAAGCCCCAGCCGATTCACCTGCAGCAGGGGCGGGCGCAGTGCCAGCACCGCACCATCTGCGAGCGGGGGTGCCCGTTCGGGGGGTACTTCAGCAGTAACGCAAGTACCATTCCGTGGGCGGCCAAAACGGGTAAGATGACCCTGCGCCCCCACTCGGTGGTGCATTCGATCATCTACGATGAGAAAAAAGGCAAGGCCACCGGGGTACGCGTTATCGACGCGCAAACCAAACAGATGGTCGAATTCTACGCCCGGATCATTTTCCTCAACGCGGCCGCGCTCAACTCCAACCTGGTGCTGCTCAACTCCAAATCGTCGCGCTTTCCCAACGGGCTGGGCAACGACAGCGGGGTGCTGGGCAAATACGTGGCTTTTCACAACTACCGGGCGGGCGTATCGGGTGAGTACGACGGCGACCTGGGCATGACAACCGACGGACGTCGGCCCAACAGCCCCTACATTCCGCGGTTCCGCAACGTGTATAAGCAGGAAATGGGGTTTCTGCGCGGCTATGCAGCCGGCTTTTCGGCCGGTCGCAGTTCGCATACCGACCAGAGCGGCATCGGGGCCGACCTCAAGCAAAATCTGCTCAACCCCAAACTGGGGGGCTGGCACGTGGGGTCGCACATGATGGGCGAAACCATCCCGAAAGAAACAAACTACGTGGCCCTCGATCCCGCCCTGCAGGATCCCTTCGGTATTCCCCAGCTCAAAATCGCGATCGCCTACGACGATAACGACGAGAAGATGATCAAGGACTATCAGGAGCAGCTGAGCGAGATGTTCCACGAAGCGGGGTTTACCAACATCCGCACCCGCGACGATGGGCGCAACCCGGGCCTCGACATTCACGAGATGGGGGGCGCCCGCATGGGCAAAGACCCCAAAACGTCGATTCTGAACAAGTGGAACCAGATTCACTCGGTCAAAAACGTATTCGTGACCGATGGGGCCTGCATGACATCTACCTCAACGCAAAACCCCTCGCTCACCTACATGGCCATGACCGCCCGCTCGGTCGACTATGCCGTGAAGGAAATGAAAAAGGGAGCGCTTTAAAGCCGCCTTTGTCGTTCGTGGTGTGTGGGCCGGCTGCCGTCTGGCTGTCGGCAACCCAAAAACCACGAACGACAAACCCGGCCCGTCTTGCTTCTCTAAACTTTCCGTCGTAATGTTGCGTTAATTAAACTGAATCTAAATAGGTAACGCCGTCTCACCACGGCATCGGGGCCATGAGCAAGCGCAGTGTAGCAGATCTGAAAATTGGCGAGCGGGCGATCATCCAGGCATTCAACGACGAGGTTATGTCGCTTAAACTGCTGGAGATGGGCTGTTTGCCAGGTGCCGAAATCTGTCTGAACGGCAAAGCTCCGCTGGGTGACCCTATCTGTCTGCACGTATCGGGCTACTGCCTGTCGATGCGTAAGTCGGAAGCGGCTACCATTTTAGTCGATTAGTTTTCCGCTCGCAGTTTACGGTTTTCAGTTATCGCCAGTGATCGACCTGCTGAGAACAGCGAGCTGACGATGTGAACGTAAACGCAAGCTGAGTTGAAGTCCCCCACGATAGCGCTTATCGGTAACCCCAACGCCGGTAAATCGTCGCTCTTTAATCAACTGACTGGCCTTCGCCAGAAAACCGGCAATTTCCCCGGCGTGACCATGGACCGCAAGTCCGGGTCGTGGGTCGTCGATGCCCAGACAACGGTCACCGTAGTCGATTTGCCCGGTGTCTATTCCATTTATCCCAAATCGCTCGACGAACAGATCGTCACCGATATTCTGGCTAATCCGGCCCACCCTGATTATCCGGATGTGGCGGTCGTGGTGGTCGATGCGTCGAATCTGCACCGCAACCTGCTGCTGTTTTCGCAGGTAGCCGATCTGGGCGTACCAACGGTACTGGCCCTGAACATGCTCGACGTGGCGCAGCAGCAGGCCAAGGAAATAAATTCGGTGCGGCTGGCCATGCGGCTGGGCGTGCCGGTGGTGCGTATCAATGCCCGCACCGGCGAAGGCGCCGATCTGCTGCGCAAAGCCGTGCTGGGGCAGATGCAGGAGCCGGTGCTGCCGGGCAAACTGCTGTTCGATCCCGCCGAGGAAGTAGCCGATCTGATCGAGGCCACGCGCCTGCAGTACGGGCTGCGCAATAACTACCTGGCGCTGCAGTACCTCATCCAGCACGATGGCTTCACCTTCCTGAACCAGCAGCAGCGCGAGGGTCTCGATCTGCTTATCAGTGCCTACCAGTTTCGGGAGGTACCGTTTCAGGCCGAGGAAACCATTACCCGTTACAAGCGCATCGCGCAGATTGTCAGCGAAGCCGTGACTGATCAGCGGCCTATCGGGGAGCCCACCTGGAGTCAGAAACTCGATCGGGTACTGCTGCATCCAGTCTGGGGCTATGCCCTCTTCGGCTTCGTGCTGCTGCTGATTTTCCAGGCTATTTTCGCCTGGGCTGAACCATTCATGGACGCTATCGACACGGGGGTGGCCTGGCTCAACGGCCAGCTGAAAGAAGGCCTGCCGGCGGGCCCGCTCACCGATCTGCTCACCGATGGTATTTTGTCGGGCGTAGGCGGTATCCTGGTGTTTATTCCGCAGATCGCGTTTCTGTTTCTGCTGATCGGGCTGCTCGAAGAATCAGGCTATATGGCCCGGGTGATGGTGATCATGGACCGCATCATGCGCAAGTTCGGGCTCAACGGCCGCAGCGTGGTGCCCCTGATTTCGGGCGTGGCCTGTGCCGTGCCGGCCATCATGTCGACGCGTAGTATTGGCACCCGGCGCGACCGGCTCATCACGATACTGGTAACACCCCTGATGAGCTGTTCGGCGCGGCTGCCGATCTACACGATCCTGATTGCGCTGGTGGTGCCCGACCGGCGCGTGCTGGGGCTCTTCAACCTGCAGGGGCTGGCCCTGATGGGGCTGTATATGCTGGGGCTGATCAGCGCGCTGCTGGCCGCCTATGTGCTGAAGCTGGTGTTGAAAACGCAGGAGCGGGGCTACTTCATCATGGAACTGCCCACCTTTAAACTGCCGCGCTGGAACCACGTTGCCCTGACGGTATGGGAAAGCGTTCGGTCATTCGTGTGGGAAGCGGGCCGGGTTATTTTGGCTATTTCAATCATTCTGTGGGTGCTGGCCAGCTACGGCCCCGGCAACGCCATGGACGAAGCTGAAACCCGCGTTCGGCGCGAACAGCCGGCTGTGGCCGCCGATGTGCTGAACAACCGCATCGCATCCGAACGGCTCGAAGCTTCCTACGCCGGCCACTTTGGCCATTTTATCGAACCCGTTATCCGGCCGCTGGGCTACGACTGGAAAATTGGCATTGCGCTGCTGAGTTCGTTTGCGGCCCGTGAGGTGTTTGTTGGCACCATGTCGACCATCTACAGCATCGGCACCGACGACACAGGCGTAACGATCCGGGAGCGGCTGGCGCAGGAGCGAAACCCTGAAACGGGGGGGCTGATGTACACGCCGGCGCTGGCGTGGTCGCTGCTGGTATTCTACGTGTTTGCCATGATGTGCATGAGTACGCTGGCGGCAACACAGCGCGAAACCCGCAGCTGGAAATGGCCCGGTGTGCAGCTGGCTTACATGATGCTGCTGGCCTATGGCGCGGCTTTTATTACCTACCAACTGATGCGCTGATACGTTCGTTGCGTCATGAAAAGGCCCGGCTGACAATCAGCCGGGCCTTTTCTATGCGGTACAGTAAGACTATGAAAACGGAGGTTACCAGAGGAGTCCCTTGGAAGCCATGGGATAGATGAAATGATAAACGATGTACGTAAACAGGGCAATCGTAATACCGGCCAGAGCCGTAGTCTGATCGAAAAATACCCGTGACTTGCGCGAGGGGCGAGTCGAAGTCCAGGGGCGCTGAGCTGTGTGTTTCATATCGGGCGTCTTTAAACAGGAATACCCAGATAAGCACAATTTTGATACCGCCCCCGGGGGCGTTCAGACTCGCTTGAGTATTCGGCACCAGACCAGACCGTTCGTCCGGCATTCCCGACTGCTTATTTCGTAAACGGTAGGGGGGGCTTTGGCTGAGCCCGACGGCAGATGTAGAAAATAATCTACACTTCTGTGTTGCCCGCACCACACTCAGGCCCAGCGCAGGGCATCGATCACGTCGGAGGCAGTCATCCCGATTTGTCCCCGTTCGGTAGCAACCCGATCGCCGGCCAGGCCGTGGCTGTACACACCCAGTACGGCTGCTTCGACCGGGTCGTATCCCTGGGCCAGCAATGCCGTCAGTACGCCCGTCAGCACGTCGCCCGTACCGCCGGTGCTGAGTCCGGGGTTGCCCGTCGAGTTGAAGTGTATATCGCCGTCGGGGGTGGCCACCGCCGTATGGGCCCCTTTCAGCACCACTACCACGCGGTGTTCCTGGGCAAACGCCCGCAGCAGGGCCAGCTTGTCGTAATCGTTGGCCCAGGCGCTGGTCAGGCGTTCGAACTCCTTGGGGTGCGGGGTCAGAATGCTGTTCGGCGGCAGTTGTTTGAGCAGATCGCGGTTTTCGCCCAGCAGGTTAAGGGCGTCGGCATCGATCACCATCGGTTTTTTGAGGGTGGGCAGCAGTTCGCGGAGCATGGCCAGCGTTTCGGGCGCTTTGCCGATACCGGGCCCTACGCCCACCACCGCGTACTCGGCCGGTGGCGGCCCGGCCAGCCGGCTGCTTCCGGTCAGCACGGTCTGGTGCCCGTCGGGGCGGCACATGGCTTCGGGCAGGGCCGTCTGCAGCACGGCATAGCCACACTGGGGTGTCTGCACCGTCAGCAGGCCCACGCCCGAGCGCAGGCAGGCCCGGGCGGCCAGCACGGCAGCCCCGATTTTACCGTAGCTGCCGGCCAGCAGCAGAGCGTGGCCGAAGGTGCCTTTGTTGGCGTAGCGGCCGCGTTTATGGAGCAGCAGACGAGCTTCGGCGGGCTGGGTGTAGTAGTAAGGCGTGGGGGCGAGGTCGATATAGCGCTTGTGAAGCTGAATATCGACCAGGTGCCAGTCGCCCACGTAGCGACCGTTGCCGGGCAGCACAAAGGCCAGCTTGGGCAGTTGAAACGACACCGTATGGTCGGGTTCGATAATCACATCGTCGGGCTGGTTGGGCTGGTCGGTGTAAAGCCCGCTGGCAATATCGACCGAGACCACGGTGGCCGGGGCCCGGTTGATGGCCTGAATGGTGGCTTTGACAATGCCTTCGGCCGGCCGCGACAGCCCCGATCCGAGGATAGCATCGATGATAACTTCGTTGTGGCGCAGGGTCGGAATATCGCGCGAAAACTCGATGTAGTTGATATGCTCGGTCAGCAGCTTGAGCCGCCGATGGTTGTGCATGAAGTCGTCGGATTCGCGGGGGGCGTAGCGCACTACATGGACCTCGACCGGGTAGTCGCGTTCCATCAGCAGGCGGGCAATGGCAAGTCCGTCGCCCCCGTTGTTGCCCAGTCCGCAGAAAATTTTGGTTAGCGCCGTAGGCGAAAAATGATCGGCAAACCAGTCGACAAATCCCAGAGCTGCGCGCTCCATAAGGTTAATAGGTGCAACCGGCTCATTTTTGATGGTCGATTGGTCGAGGGCCCGGATTTGATCAACGTTCAGTATTTTCATGAGCAGGGTGTCGGCTGACAGGGGTAATTTTACAAAAGTATTTTCTGGGCGCCGAAAGTTTGCTATCTTTGCGGCTCATTTCGCAAATAGTTATCTGGCGATTTATATACGGTCATGAGCGAGTTAATCAAATTAGTGGAGGCAGACAATGCGCAGCGTCGCACCGAGTTGCCTACGTTCCGGGCGGGTGATACGGTGAACGTACACGTCAAAATCCGCGAAGGAAATAAAGAACGGATTCAGGTATTTACGGGTACGGTTATTCAGCGCCGGAACCCAAGCAGCGGTGGCGAAACCTTCACCGTCCGCAAAGTATCGAACGGAGTAGGGGTAGAACGTATTTTCCCGATCCTGTCGCCCAACGTCGATAAAATCGAAGTCGTGCGCATGGGTAAAGTTCGTCGTGCCCGCCTGTTCTTCCTGCGCGGTCGTCAGGGTAAAGCTGCGCGCCTGAAAGAGCGCAAGCCGAAACCAACGGTAGCAGCGGCTTAATCGCCTGTTGGCGTCGACACACATTCGTGAGAAAGCTGCCGTCAACGGCAGCTTTTTTTTTGACCTGTTCCGACCATGACCATCGACTTTTTCAAATACCAGGGCACCGGCAACGACTTTATCCTGATCGACGACCGGAGCGAAACGTTTCCGGCCCACGATCAGGCGCTGATTGAGCGGCTCTGCCACCGCCGGTTCGGTATCGGTGCCGACGGACTCATTCTGCTGCGAAACGACCCGGACTACGATTTCCGGATGGTTTATTTCAATGCCGACGGGGCCGAAGGCAGCATGTGTGGTAACGGGGGGCGCTGCATCGTGCGCTTTGCCCATGACCTCGGCCTGTTCGAGAGTGAGACCCGCTTTCGGGCGGTCGATGGCGAACACCTTGCCGTGGCGTGTGAAGAAGAGATTTTTCTGAAAATGAGCGATGTGGCTGCCCTGGAAACGCGGGGCGGTGAGCCGTTTGCCAATACAGGGTCGCCCCACGTGATCCGGTTCAGCGACGACCTCGACAGTCTGGATGTGGTTGCCGATGGGCGAGCCGTTCGCTACAGTGAAGCGTTTAGCCCCGGCGGTACCAACGTCAATTTTGTACAGCCGCTCGATGCCCAGTCGCTTTTCGTGCGAACGTACGAGCGTGGGGTCGAAGACGAAACTTACTCATGCGGTACGGGTGTGACGGCCGCAGCCCTGACAGCGCATCGGCAGCTTGGCATGGCCGATCCCGTATCGATCCGGACGCTTGGCGGCAACCTGCGGGTTTCGTTTAATGCGCTGGCTTCGGGCGCGTTCGATAACATTTACCTGATCGGTCCGGCTAAACGCGTGTTTATCGGTACGGTAACCGTCTGACAAACGTCAGGTGGTCGTTTGGCTAACCCCCTGCGTTTCTATGATTTCTTACAAAGCCAAGACCTGGCTGCCGGCCATCTGGCATTTTCACACGGGGCCCACGGCCATCGCGCTGTTCAAGCGGCTGATCGTTGTGGCCGTCTACGTGATTTTCATTACCGTGATGGAGCTGTACTACCTCGATCTGCGGCTGAAAGATACGCCGGGTACGTTTCTGCAGGCGATGGGCATTCTGCTCAGCCTGCTGCTCATCTTCCGCACCAACACGGCCTACGATCGTTTCTACGAGGGCCGCACGGTCTGGGGCGGTTTGGTCAACAACAGCCGTAATCTCGCGCTGTTTCTGCAGGCGGTGCTGCCCATCGAGCGGCAGGACGACCGGCTGTTCTTCACCAAAATGATTTCCAGCTTCCCCTTCGCGCTGAAAAATCATTTGCGGGGCCTGCCCGGCAGCGATGAACTGGAACTGGTGTCGGACGAAGACGCGCTGATGCTGGCCCAGCAGGACCATAAACCGGCGGGGGTGGCCAGTCTGATCTGGAGCCGTACGGAGGAGCTGTATCGCGAAGGCATTATTTCTGAATCGCAGCACATCAACCTCAACCGCTACCTGACCACCATGATGGACGTTACGGGGGTCTGTGAGCGCATCAAGAGTACCCCCATCCCGTTTTCCTACAACCTGTTTATCAAGGTGTTTATCGCCCTGTACGTCATGGTGCTGCCGTTTACGGTGATTCAGGCGTTTGGTTACATGACCGTGCCGGCGGTGATCCTGACCTCCTACATTCTGATTGGGCTGGAAATGATCGGTGTCGAGATCGAAGAGCCCTTCGGCGTCGACCGCAACGATCTACCGCTAAACCAAATCAGCCAGCTTATCCGCGTCAACGTGCACGACATTCTGCAGTTTCCGTTGCCCAACGCTGAAAAAGAAGCGGCCCGGCCCGGTTTTGTGATTGTGACGTAGGGGAGGGGCAAACGGGAGTGCCCGACGACTCAGCGTATACAGTCCGGGTCGTTTGCCGGGAAGAGGGGAATGCCAAGCCCAGACCAATCGTTAGCCTATTACCCTACGTCGCCGATGAGGCCACCGTGCAGGTGGTAGAGTGTTTTGTGCTGCAGTTCGGGCTGGCGCAGCATGTCTTTGACGGCGATGCGACTGCGCACCCCGTTGGTACAGACCACCAGCAACGTATCGTAGGACAGTAGCTCAGCTTTACGAGCCCGGATGTCGGGCAGCGGCATGTTGATGCCTCCCAGGTTAAATTCCTCGAACTCCCAGGTATCGCGTACGTCGATCAGGGCCGTATGGGGCTGCTGGCGCAGCTGCTCGAGCCTATCGAGCGAAATATCGGAGTAACCAGTGGCTGTCATCAGCTGTAAAACGCATTGTGCCCGGCTCCAGTTCGAACAACCTAATAAGGACTGATTCGCTGTACGTCGATTTCCTGAGCGGGTAATTGGGCGCCCCAGCCGCAGGCAATCGAAACGGTACGGCCGGTGGACCGGAAGCGGATCAGAACGCGCTGCGCGTGCGTTGTTGGGTCGACCGGAATGGTGTTGAGTGCCCGAACCAGCAGCGGTTGCGTGGCCGGCGTTGGTGTCAGGTTAATCGGCTGCGTACCTGGGTCCAAATTACCCTGCAGCTGAATTCGTGCTGCGCAGCCATCGGTGGCCAATTGATTGGGCCAGATAAAAGCAACCGAGGTTTGCGCTGGTTTGTCAGGGCCGCCGATGACCAGCGGAGACGTAAACTGGCAACCGGTCAGGAGCAGAAGTAACAGGCTCAGGCGGTAGTTCATAGGTGTCGGGTTTAGCCAAATGACCCGCAAATGCTGTCAAGAGGTTGGAAAGGGTGGCTGATTTTCGGCCAAAAACTGTCAATGTGTCAGCCGGAGCCGGGCTGGAACACCGTTTGTCGGGCGCTTAGCCAGCTATTTACCTGTTCGATTCCCTGACAACTGATTATCTATGGAAACCGTACAAAACGAAACAAACGATACGCCAACGGGTGCGTCGAAACGCGGACAGATCTCGATCCACACCGAGAATATCTTCCCGATTATCAAGAAATTCCTGTATTCCGACCACGAAATTTTTCTGCGGGAACTGGTCTCTAACGCCGTCGATGCCACGCAGAAACTGCGGCAACTGTCGTCGTTCGGTGAGTTTGGTGGCGAACTGGGTGAACTGAAAGTAACCGTCAGCCTCGACGAAGCGGCCAAAACCATTACCATCAGCGACAATGGTATCGGTATGACCGCCGACGAAATCGAGAAGTATATCAACCAGATTGCGTTCTCGGGCGCGTCGGACTTCCTCGAAAAATACAAGGACAAAACCGACGACAAGGGTCAGATCATTGGCCACTTCGGGCTGGGCTTCTACTCGGCCTTTATGGTTGCGGGCGAAGTCGAAATCGTGTCGAAATCGTACCGCGAGGGTGCCGAAGCGGCCCGGTGGGTGTGCGACGGATCGACCGAGTACGAACTGAGCGCGGCCGAACGGGCCGAGCGGGGCACCGATGTGATTCTGCACGTAGCCCCCGATTCTGAAGAGTTTCTGAGCAAAGACCGGCTGCAAAGTATCCTCGATAAGTACGCCCGGTTCCTGCCTATCCCGGTTGAGTTCGACGGCAAGGTGGTCAACAACACCACGCCGATCTGGGTGAAGTCGCCTTCGGAACTAAGCGACGAGGATTACAAATCGTTTTACCGCGAGCTGTATCCGATGAGCGAAGAGCCGCTGTTTTGGATTCACCTCAACGTCGATTATCCGTTCAACCTGACGGGGATTCTGTATTTCCCCCGCGTCAAAAACGAACTGCGGTTCCAGCGCGAGAAGATCCAGCTTTACAGCCGGCAGGTGTTCATCACCGATGAGGTGAAAGATGTGGTGCCCGATTTTCTGATGATGCTGCACGGCGTAATCGACTCGCCCGATATTCCGCTCAACGTGTCGCGGAGTTTCCTGCAGGCCGATGCCAACGTGAAGAAAATCAACGGTTACATTACCCGTAAGGTAGCCGACAAACTGAACGACCTGTTCAACGCCGACCGTAAAGGCTTTGAGGAGAAGTTCGACGATATTGGCCTGTTCATCAAATACGGTATCCTGAGTGACGAGAAATTCTGGGACAAAGCCAAAAACTTTGTGCTGCTCAAGAATACCGAAGGCGAATTCAGCACCCTCGACGAATACCGCGAGAAGGTGCAGGCCAACCAGACCGACAAAAACGAGCGCGTGGTGATGCTGTACGCGTCGGACCGCAAGCAGCAGGACGCTTACATCGAATCGGCCCGCCGGCGTGGCTATGATGTGCTGCTGATGGACAACGTGATCGATGCCCATTTTATCAATGCCCTGGAAAGCAAGCTGGAGAAAGTAACCTTCCAGCGGGTCGATGCCGATACGCTCGATAAGCTCATCGACACCGGTGTCAGCAACGAAAGCGTGCTCTCGACCGACGACCAAACGAAGCTGAAAGAACTGTACGAGCAAACCCTCGACAGCAAGACGCTGAACGTAAGCGTAGTGGCGCAGCCCGCCGACGAAATGCCCGTGACCATCACGCAGCCCGAGTTTATGCGCCGGATGAAGGATATGTCGGCGCTGTCGGGCGAGCAGTCGTTCTACGGCAGCTTCCCCATGTCGTACAATGTGGCTGTTAACGCCAACCATCCGCTGGTGGCGCGGCTGCTGGCCGAACCCGATGCCGACGCCCAGAAGGCCCTGGTGAAACAAACCTACGACCTGGCCCTGCTGGCGCAGAACATGCTGACGGGCGCCGATCTGACCGCCTTTGTGCGCCGGACGGTAGCGAGCCTGTAAATAACCGATGACCAATGCAACGCCCCCACCCGGTCAACCGGGTGGGGGCGTTGCGTTTAGTTAGCGTCCAATACCGCTTAGGCCTGGGGCCGGCGCGAGAACCAGACTTTCCGTTTGGTGGCGAGCCGGGCCATAAAAAACAGCACGACCAGCACGATAACGACAAAGGCGAACAGCGGCAGAAAGATCGACAGCAGCGAAAAACCCACTGATGCGACATTTTCGCCCGTAGCCACAACCGGGTTGGCCAGGCCGCCGGTAGTGGCGGTCGAGCCCAGCCGCAGCAGGCTCGTGCCCGCCTGAATAACGCCTGCCGAACCACCACCCATCATCAGGCCTAGCCCCCAGTGCAGTACCGGGTTGTCGATGGGCAGAAACGACGTGCTGAGCAGTGTACCGGCTATAATCGATGCGGGCGTGGCCACGGTATCGAGGAGGTTGTCGAGCCAGGGAATGTAGTAGGCGCCTAGTTCGAACACCGTGGCGACCGAGAGGCCTAGCAGGGCCGGGGTGCCGCTCAGCCATTCGAAGCCAGGCATGGGGCCAATTAGGCCCAGCCGCGTGGCCAGACAGGCCGCCAGCAGCGGTACAAAGACGCGGAAACCGCAACAGGCGGCCAGGCCTACACCCAGACAGGCGCTCATAATCCAGTCGATACTCATAGCCACGAAAACGATAGTTACGCTAAGAACGTCACAACGGGCCGATTGGTTACGGTGAGGGCAGCAGGGCGGGGCCCCGCACCACATCGATGGCCGCTGTCGACAGGCGGGCGTTGGGCCAGGCATGAATCAGGGTGTCGCTGTAGTGTAGCGACGGATTTGGCTCAACAAACGCCCGAAGTTGCCAGTGCGTGCCCACCGATTCAGCGCTTAGGTTGCCGATAATGACCGTGCCATGCCAGTGCCCTGTTTTATCGACGGTCAGGCCAACCGGCCAGTAATCGGGACGCTGCTCAGGCTTCACCACTACCCACACCATGTCGGCGTTGGATACCGTGCCGCTCACCCGAAAGGTGCGCGGTAAAACGGAGCCGCTTCGGGGGCTTTCAATGACCAGGTCTTTGGATGGAAACAACACCGACCGAACGGGCCTGAGCGACAAAACCGCATAGCCACCTGCCAACAGGCCAAGCGCCAAACCCGCATAAGCCACCTGCCGAATCGACAGCCGTTTGACCGGGGCAGTTTTTGGCTCGGCAGGAGCGGGTTGCCCGGTAGCGGATCCGATGTAGAGCAGACAGGTCGTGTAAATCTTTTTGCCCGGTTTGTACTGCGGATCGGTAAAAAGCTGAGCCAGCGTATCGGAGCTTGGAATGTGCAGGGCCGCTCTGGTTGGATCAAGCTGCCTTACCCGAAACAGTTCTTCGGTAAACGAGTCGACAAGCGGGGCGTAGTTGGCCCGGTTCGTATTGTACTCGAAAGTCGGAAACCGATCGCGGTTCTGCCGGTGGTAGGTCTGGTACTTGTTGCGGATGCCCATACGCAGTTGGTGGAGCGAGTCGTCGGGCGGGGGGGCTGTGCTCATGGGACCGGGGCGGAGGGTTTTGGCGTGTCGACGGACCGCGTAACGCGCACCACCGCCGACGATAGTTCGGCTTCGGGCCAGTCGGTGAGCATCTGCTCGGTATGCAGTTCGGCCGTTGGATTGACAAAGGCCCGAATCTCGAAGGTAAGCCCCTCGTTTTCTTTCGTAGTACCTCCGACGAATGCAGCGCCAACCCACCACCCGTCTGGATTGACATAGATAGGTTGCTGAACCCAGTAGCGGGGCATGTTGGCCGGATGGACAACCAGCCAGATCAGCGATGCATGTTCGGCCATTCCGGCAACGACGGTTGCCTGCTGCACTACACCATTCGGCTCCGGTCGCATAAGCCGGATGGCGGAGGGGCGGGGGCGGGTAAGAGAGTACCCGGCAAATCCGGCCAGCCCCAGCAGCAGCAGGGCGCCGGCACCCAGCCAGAGCGGCTTTCTGAACCAGTCAGCCGTTATCGGTTTGGCCGCTATGGCCGGCCCTGGTTGTAACTCAATAGCGCCGGGTCCATCGGCAAAAGACCAGCAGGTGTTTTCTATTTTTTTGCCCGGACTATACTGGTCGTTGGTGAACAGTAACGATAAGGTTGTCGTACTCGGAATGTGAATTGTCGGGCTGGAGCGTTCAAGTGAACGAATGATAAAAAACTCATGCTCAAACGCGTTTCGAAGTGGTTCGTAATTGACGCGGTTGGTGTTATAGTCGAACCGGGGAAATCGAACTGGATCGGCCTGATGATATGAATTGTATTTGGCTTTCAGTCGAATGCGCAGCGTTTGGATATCGCTGGTTGCGAACGGGTTAGAAGGCAACTCCATAGGCGAATCATAAAGCGGAAATGGATAGAAGGCAAGCGAAGAAAAAACGAAACGGAACCGGAAATTAAGCGAAAACCTTAATCAACGTTCGTATCGACATAAATATAATATTTGACAGGGTTGCTGATCGGCGCCGGACACCTGTTCAGTCTGATACCGGACCTTACGGCTAATTCTATCCACACCAAAGCTATGTGTTCGATTCCCTTCCCACCAGCCCGGGGTACGGACTGCGCCCGCCGGGCCGGTCTGTACCAGGCACTGCCCCGGAGGCCGCCCTGAACAACCTTTGTAAACCTGTTTTTCAAGACAGTCTTACAAAAGCGTTTGTTACTATCCACACCATGAGGCCCCGGGCCACGCAGCTCCCGAAACGGAGTTGCCGGAACAACAACGGCCGCGCCACCCAACCGGGAGCGCGGCCGTTGCCGTTAGGGCCTGCGACTGTCGGGCCGCCGTTACGGCTGACCAAAAAACTGGGGATTGAAATTCATCAGATAAGCTTCGTCGGTGGCGCGGGTGAGGGCCGTGTAGAGCCAACGCACAAACTCGTGGTTGACCTGGCCTTCGGGCAGAAAACCCTGGTCGATAAACACCGCGTTCCACTGCCCGCCCTGCGCTTTGTGGCAGGTGAGGGCGTAGGCAAACTTCACCTGCAGGGCGTTCAGATACGGGTCGCGCCGGATGGCTTCGGCCCGTTCTTTCTTGCTCTTGATGTAGAAATAATCTTTTGACACGCTCTCATACAGCGCCCGCGACTGTTCCTGACCCAGCGAGGGCACGGGCGAATGCAAGGTGTCGAGCATGATCTTGGCGTCGAAGTCGGGCTGATCGTCGTGGTCGACGAGGTGGAGCGTCACGGTGGCGAATCGAAACCCGTGGACTTCTTCGTGGTGCCGGATTTTTTGCACTTCCACAAAGTCGCCATTGGCCAGAAAACCCGCCGGCGAATCATCGCCCAGAATGGTGTAGTTGTTCCGGGCAATCATCAGCATATCGCCCGCGTCGAGTTCTTCCTCGCATTGATCGATCATGCGCCGGATAAACTGATTGTACTGTACGGCGGTCTTGTTGGAGCGGCATATAATCACGGTGTTTTCGCGGCCGTATTTGTTGTAGGCATAGCGAATGCCGTCTTCCAGTTTCGTGAGCGGCATCCGGAAAATATCGCGGAAGGCGCTCACCTGCAGCCGGATGTCGGGCATGGTGCCAACGGGAGCCGTGGGGCCGTCGGTGAGCAGCGCGTCGAAGCCCACCACGCGGGGCGGGGGCGTGCCAATACCCCGCTCGGCCAGCAGGGTGCGCAGGTCGGTGGCATTGTAGAGAATGCCCGATTCTTCGTCCTGCCGCATCACCTCGGTCAGTTCCTGCTCGAACACATACATGCCGAACGAACTGGCCAGAAAGCCCTGATCGAGGGCCGGGCTCAGGTCGCGACCCACGGGCGGCAGCTGCGCCGTATCGCCCACGAGCATGAGTTTGTTGCCGGGATTTTCGAACACGAAGTCGATCAGGTCGGTCAGCAGGCCTTTACCGCCGAAGTCGGCTTCGTCGGAAATCATGGAGGCTTCGTCGACAATGAAGAGGGTGTTTTCGTGGTAGTTCTTCTGCCGCTGAAACGCCAGCGTACCCGAGGCCGGATCGGCCACCTGCCGGTAAATTTTCCGGTGGATGGTCTGGGCGGGTTTTTTGGCGTAGTTGGTCATCACCTTGGCGGCCCGGCCGGTGGGGGCCAGCAGCACCGATTTATAGCCAAAACGGGGGAGTACTTTGATCAGGGTACCGACGAGAGTGGTTTTGCCGGTACCGGCGTAGCCCCGGAGCAGGAAACAATCGCGGTAGTGCTGCCCCTCGTCGGTGTCATCGCGGGCGATAAAATCGCTGATCTGATCGAAGAAGGCCAGCTGCCCGGACGTGGGTTTGAAGGGGAAACGTTTCGCCAGCAAACTGGCGGCCGTCTGGGTTTCGTTCATGGGTCTAAGATACGAAAAAAGACCCGGATCCGGAAGGGGTCGCCCCGCGCATTTGCCCCGGATCGAGCCCTCCGGCAACTGCGTAGATTTTGGTGGGAGGCTCCGGATTTTTACCAAATTGTTGTACATTGAGGCATCACTTAAACCCCTCATTTCTATGAATATACGTCAGATACTACAGGGAAAGACAATCAATGCCCTCTACACGGTTTCGTCGGCGCATACCGTGCTGGACGCGCTGAAGGTGATGGCGGATAAAAATATCGGTGCCGTGCTGGTGGTCGATGAGGGGCAGCTGAGCGGCATTTTCTCCGAGCGCGACTACGCCCGCAAGATTGTGCTGCAGGGGCGCCATTCAGACGATACGCTGGTGCGCGATGTAATGACCCGCAGCGTGATTACCATCGAGCCCGAACAGCGGCTGGAAGAGGGCATGCAGATCATGTCGGATAAACACATTCGCCATTTGCCCGTTATGGAACAGGGCAAACTGGTCGGAATCATTTCGATCAACGACGTGGTGGCGGCCATCATCCGGGATCAGAAAACCCGCATCGACTCGCTGGAAAGCTATATTTCGGGAAGCCCCTACTGACGGGTCGGGGCGGGCCGGCAGGCGGTGGGGCCCAGAACCCGGCCGGCCCGGTAACAAACCCCCGTCGACAAACAACGAACCATAAAACCGAAAGTCCTACCTTTGCGTCCCAAAAGGCAACAAGACAACTGTGACCAAGGTACTCGACAAACCCCGGCAGGAAGTGGTAGCTCTCTACGGCAACCGGCTGCGGCTCCGCGTGTGCGGACTTTACTGTGAAGATGATCGGCTGCTGATGGTGCGTCACCGCGGCATCGGCCCTACCAACATTTTCTGGTGTCCGCCGGGGGGCGGGGCTCAGTTTGGCGAAGCGGCACCCGATGCGCTGGTGCGCGAGTTTGCCGAAGAAACGGGTCTGACCATTGCCGTGGGCGAACTCCAGTTTGTCAACGAATTTATGCTGCCACCCCTGCACGCGCTGGAGCTGTTTTTCCGCGTTAATGCCCTGGGTGGTCAGCTGCGCGCCGGAACAGACCCTGAGATGAGTCCCGATGGCCAGATTATTGAGGAAGTTCGGCTGATGTCGTTCGACGAGATCAAGGCCTGCCCGCCCGACGAAGTGCATGCCCTGTTTCGCTACTGCGATACGCTCGACGATGTGTTTCGGCTCCGGGGGTACCTGCCCCGCTAACCTGGATGTAGTACAAACGTGCCTTTTGCCTTTACCGCTGTGCAGATAACCCAGATGCCCACACCAACCGTTCGAATTCGCTCCGACTCCTTTGCGCCAACCCAGGCGTCCCAGTCGGTGCTGTGTCTCGAGGTTGGCCGCGACCGGTTTCGGTTTATGGTGCAGGATCGGCGGCAGCGCGGGTGCTGGCTCGAAGACTATACCTTCCCGACCCTGCTGACCGAGCGCATGCCAACCGACGTGCTGGCCGATATTGTGCGGACACACCCGATCCTGACGGCCGGTCCGTGGCAGGAAATCCGTGTGGCTATCAATTCGCCCTCGTTTACCCTGATTCCGCAGCCGCTGTTCCGGAAAGAATATGCAGGCAGTTATCTGGAGCTGATGCGGGGTACGGCCCTGCCCGCCCATGAATTTGCGCAGGCCTACGCCCATCCGGCCGAAGGGTATCTGTCGGTGTTCAACATGAGCCATACCGTAGCCGATTACTTTTCGGAAGTGTATCCGCTGCAGCCGGTTACGTTTATCCATCAGGTAGGTGCGTTGCTGACGGCTACGGCGGCTCTGCCCGCCACCAGCGCCCCGGAAACGGCCATCAGCCTGTATTTCGAAGATGAGTTTGTAACGGCCATCGGCCGGCGGGCGGGGGCGCTGCAGTACTGTAACCGCTTCGGCTATAAAAACGCGCACGATCTGGTCTATTACCTGCTGTATGTGCTGACCGAACTACAGCTCGATCTCGATACCACACCCATCAGCCTGTACGGTGAGATTACGCCCTTCGCCGATGCCTATACCGAGCTGAGCCGTTTTCTGCCGACTTTGCAGTTTGGGCAGCGACCGGCCGCGCTGGCGCTGACCCACGAATTCAACGACCTGCCCGATCATCGGTACCTGAGCCTCTACGGACTGTGCCTGATGGGCGACTAGCTAACCCCGGCCGACCGGGTGGCCCACGGGTTGCCGGCGGTGCTGACTCTATGAAAAAAATTGCCTTGTTTCCCGGGTCGTTCGATCCGTTTACAAAAGGTCACGAAGACATCGTCCGGCGTGGTCTCAAGCTGTTCGATGAGGTAGTGATCGGCATTGGCCGCAACGCCCGCAAAGAGCGCTACTTTCCGCTCGACCAGATGATTAGTCTGATCGAAGGGGCCTTCCAGGATCAGCCGGCCGTGCGGGTCATCAGCTACGACGATCTGACGGCCTCCGTGGCCCGCGATATTGGCGCCCGCTTTCTGCTGCGGGGGCTGCGCAACACCACCGACTTCGAATACGAAAATGGCATCTCGCAGGTCAACCGCTACGTCAACGACGAGGTCGAGACCGTATTCCTCATCACCTCGCCCCGGCTGGCGCCCATCAGTTCGAGCATCATTCGCGATCTGCACCGATATGGCCACAAGGTCGATGCGTTTCTGCCCTACAAAATCGATTAAACACAAGGCGCCCGGCTCAACTGAGCCGGGCGCCTTGCTGTATAGACAAAACCGGGCTATTCGCTCAGGCGGATGCTTTTGGCCGCTTCGTCGATCACATACCGGATCGAACTGAACGAGTTCGTCAGAGCCTGTTTGGTCTGACGCGGATCGAGCCAGGCCAGCTTTTCAATCCCTTCTTCGGCTTGCGGGGCCATGTTGGCGTCGTTGATTACCCGCATCTGGTACCATTTGGTGCGTTTCAGAATGCGGCTGCCATTGAGCGAGTAGGTATGCCAGGTGGTGCAGATCCGATCGCCGACATAGACCCGAACGCCCGTTTCTTCTTCGACTTCGCGGGCCGCGCCCTGCCGCGACGATTCGCCGTCGTCGAGTTTACCTTTGGGTAGATCCCAGACGCCCCGGCGAAACATCATCAGCACCTTTTCATCTTTGTTGACGACCCCGCCGGCGGCCTTAATCACTTTAAAGTTCTTTTTAAACGCCGTTTCGCAGTCGCCTTTGTCGCGGCAGCCCAGTGTAATGGAGAGCAGCCGTCCGGCTTTTGCTTTCTGCAGCAGCGCCAGCAACTTGTCGACGGTGGCGGGTGTCGCGTTCAGCACCAGCACGTGCCCGTGCAGCATCTCATCTTTCAGCGCTTCCAGACGGGCATCGACGATCAGGTCGAAATCGGTGGTCGACGGTTGGGCGGGCGAACCCGTCAGTTGGGCGGCCGTTTTCAGCCCTACTAGTCGGATCGGACGGTCGTCGATAAAGACAATCATGAATATGCAAGTGATTAACGGTGTAAAAGTAGTGAAACAGACTGGCTATCGTATGATTGACGTACGTGGAAACCATCGGCGTTTCGCTATTTTTGCGCCGGGCCAATGCTAACCCTTTGTGGAACTTCTCATTATTTTATTGCTGACGATTCTGAATGGCGTTTTTTCCATGTCAGAAATCGCCCTGGTATCCTCCCGTAAATCGCGGCTCGAAGCCGCTGCCAAAGCCGGCGACCGACAGGCGCAGGCGGCCCTCGCGCTGGCCAACGCGCCCAACCGATTCCTGTCGACGGTCCAGATCGGTATTACGCTGATCGGTATTTTACTTGGTATTTTTTCGGGCGACAAGCTCACGAGCGACGCCGAAGCGCTGGTGGCCCGGGTGGCTTTGCTGCAGCCCTACGCGCATACGCTGGCTGTGGTGCTGGTGCTGGTGTTTCTGACCTACGTGTCGCTGGTGCTGGGCGAACTGGTGCCCAAACGCATCGGCCTGTCGAATCCGGAGGGGATTGCCAAAACCATGGCTGCGCCCATGATGCTGCTCTCGCGGATTACCTCACCCTTTATTGCCCTGCTCACGTTCTCGAGCGACTCGCTCATCCGGCTGCTCAATATCAAACCCAACGACAGCGCCGTTACGGAAGAAGAAATCAAGAGTTTGATTCAGGAAGGTACCACCGGCGGAGCCATCGAGGAGATCGAGCAGGAAATCGTACAAAACGTATTTCAGCTCGGCGACCGCCGGATTACCTCGCTGATGACCAACCGGCAGGAGATCGTGTACCTCGATCTGGAAGATGATCTGGCCGATAACAAAGCCAAGATCATTGAACACCGCCATTCCGTATTTCCGCTCTGCAACGGCACCGTTGACGATGTGGTGGGGCTGATTTACACGAAAGACTTTCTGGGCAAAGACCTCGACGTGGAACTGAACCGGCTGATCGAGCTGAAGCGCGACGCGCTGATTGTGCCCGAAAACAACCGGGCCTATCAGGTGCTGGAGCGGTTCCGCGAGCGCAAACAGTACGTTGGCATCATTGTCGATGAATATGGCGGGGTGCTGGGTATGGTAACGCTCAACGATATTCTAGACGTGCTGGTGGGCGATATCACCGACGATACCGACTCGGACTACGAAATCCGGAAACGCGACGACGACACCTACCTGATCGACGCCCAGCTGCCGTTTGAAGACTTTCTGTCGTACTTCGATATTAGCATGACCCCCCACGACCGGCGCGACCTGAGTGGCTTTGATACGCTGGGCGGCTTTGCGCTGCACATTCTGGAGGATATTCCGCAGACGGGCGAAACCTTCGGCTGGCAGGGGTATCGCTTCGAGATCATCGATATGGACAAGAGCCGGATCGATAAGATTCTGGTCTGGAAAAACGAGGAGGAGTAAGCCCCGCTCAAACAGCGGGTTGGGCCAGCGGGTTATAAGGGCATACATCAATCGACAACAGGTATGCGCTACTACAGCCCCGACACGTCCGATACCGGCGGAACGCCACTGCGCGACATCCCATCGGGTCTCGATCAGGACCCCAACGCCGACGAAGAAATCATTGATCAGGAGAAAGGTGGCCCAACGGCTACCCAGACCGAGTTATCGGGTCCGCCTGCCGAGCCGGGCAAGATCGCACCCGATAACCTGGCCGACGCAGTAGCCTATGCCCTCGATGGCAGTGGCCCCGGCCCAACGGGTGCTACGCCCCAGGTAGAGGGCCACAAGGTGATTTCCGAAGGCATCACCGGCGCCGGCCCCGAGGAGGAGGAAGCCAATCTCCGCCCCGATTAGTAAAGCCCTGCAACGTATCCGTGCGGCTGCCAACAGCGTTTGGCAGCCGCATTTTTTTGGGTGATTGTCGCCAGGTTTTACCCTAGCGATACCGATACGGGCAGGGTATTGGCGACAGCTACGTTTTCTAAACCACTTCCTTGTATTGCATCCGGTAGAGGTTGGCATAGGCCCCTTCGCGCTGCAGCAGCTGCTCGTGGTTGCCCTGCTCCACAATCCGGCCCTTGTCGACCACGATAATGTTATTGGCCTTCTGGATGGTCGACAGCCGGTGCGCAATCACGATGGCGGTACGGCCCTTCATGAGCTTGCTGATGGCGTTCTGGATCATCTCTTCGGTTTCGGTATCGACCGATGAGGTAGCCTCGTCGAGCACAATGATTTTGGGGTTCTGCACCATGGCCCGCACAAACGAGATAAGCTGGCGCTGCCCAACCGAGAGGGTCGAGCCGCGTTCCATCACGTTGTAGCTGTAGCCGCCGGGCAGCCGCTCGATAAAGTCGTGTACCCCCACCAGTTTGGCAGCTTCCACGATGGTTTCACGGCTGATGCGCGAATCGCCCAGGGTAATGTTGTTTTCGATGGTGTCGGAAAACAGAAAAACGTCCTGCAGCACCACGCCGATGTTCCGGCGCAGATGCCCCAGTTCATAGGTGTGAATATCGACCCCGTCGACCTTGATATCGCCCTTGTTGATGTCGTAGAAGCGGCTGAGCAGGTTGATGATCGATGATTTGCCGGCGCCGGTAGCGCCCACAAACGCTACTGTTTCGCCCGCGTTGACCCGGAAACTGATGTCGCGGAGCACCCAGTCTTCGTTGTTATAGGCAAACCAGACATGGTCGAACGTAACGTCGCCCCGCAGCGTGGCCGGGGCATGGGTACCATTGTCGACCGTAAATTCGTCGCTGTCGAGGAGTTTCAGGATGCGGTCGGTGCTCACGATGCCCATCTGCAGGGTGTTGAAACGGTCGGCCAGCATCCGGATGGGTCGGAAAAACAGGTTGATAAACATAACGAACGCCGTTACGGTACCAAACGTAATATCCGACTGGATAATCTGCCGCGCGCCATACCACACCACCAGCCCCACGGCCACGGCTGAGATAATGTCGGCTACGGGGTAGTAAACCGAATAGTACCAGATGGAACGGATGTTGGCCTTGCGGTGCTGATCGTTGATGGTGCGGAATTTTTCGGCTTCGATTTTCTCACTTCCGAAAATCTGGACGATGTTCATACCCGTGATGTGCTCCTGCACAAACGAGTTGAGATTGGCCACTGCCGTCCGCACTTCGTTGAACGACTTCTTGATTTTCTCTTTAAAGATGTAGGTGCTGATCAGCATCAGCGGAATGGTCGACAGGCTGATGAGGGCCAGCCGCCAGTCGGTGTACACCATAACGCCGATCACCAGCACCAGTTGCAGAATATCGCCGGCAATGGCGGCCATGCCTTCGCTGAACACATCGGCCAGCGTTTCGACATCGGAAATGGCCCGCGTAACGAGCCGGCCGATGGGCGTGTTGTCGAAGAATTTAAGCCGGAGGTGCAGAATTTTGCGGTAGAGCTGCACCCGAATGTCGCGGATCACGTATTGCCCCAGCCAGCCCGACAGGTAAGTATTGGAAAACTGCACTACCGCCTGCACCACCAGCACCCCGATCATGAGGGCCAGCATGGTGGTCAGCTGGCCGTAATTGCCCGCGCCGATCACGTTGTCGATGGTATAGCGGATCAGCAGCGGGGTAATGGGGGCCAGACACGCGGCCAGCATGATAATGGCAACCAGGCTGAAGAACCGGCCGCGGTAGGGCAGGACAAAATCGTACAGGCGTCGGAGAATGGCCAGATCGAAAATCCGGCCAGCCGGTGAGTCTGCGCTTTTGGTATCTTGATTCACGGAAAACAGGGCGTAGCGTTCAGCAGGATAACCCAATTGGCGCGCCGAACGTTTCCGGGTGCCGGCTTATTGCGTCAGCGGGGAGAACTCCGGGGCCTATACCCAAGCGCTGACGGTATCCCAGAGCAGGTAGCCGTTGAGACCGATAATAAGCCCGGCCACCACCCAGGCCGTAACGCGCATCCACCCAGGGCTCGCAAAACGCCCCATTTTCAGCTTGTCGCCGGTGAAGCGTACAAGCGGCACCACCGCAAAACTCAGTTGCAGCGATAGAATGACCTGACTGAAAACCAGCAGTTCCGACGTGCCCCGTTCGCCGTAGAGCAGTGCCACAATCAGGGCCGGCACAATGGCCAGCAGCCGCGTCAGCAGCCGGCGTAGCCAGGGTTTCACGCGCAGTTGCAGAAACCCTTCCATCACGATCTGTCCCGCCAGCGTGCCCGTCAGGGTTGAATTCTGGCCCGAGGCCAGCAGGGCCACGGCAAACAGAATACCGGCCAGCTTTACGCCCAGAATCGGGTCGAGCAGGCGGTGCGCATCGGTGATATCGGCCACGGTCTGGTTGCCCGAATAATGGAACGCAGCCGCCGAGAGCATGAGAATAGCCGCATTGATGAAGAAGGCCAGAAAGAGCGATACGGTTGAGTCGATGGTGGCGAATTTGATGGCCGACTGCCGGCCTGCGTCGGTGCGGGGGTAGTCGCGGGTTTGTACGATGCTCGAGTGCAGATACAGGTTGTGGGGCATAACGGTAGCACCCAGAATCCCGATGGCGATGTAGAGCATACCCGGGTTGGTAACCACTTCGGCACGTGGCACCAGCCCGTTCAGCACGGCGCCCATGTCGGGCCGCGACACGATCAGCTCGTAGCCGAAGCAGCCCAGAATCAGGAAGATCAGACTGGCCACAATGCGTTCGATGGCGCGGAAGCCTTTGTTCTGCAGGTACAATAGCAGCAGCACATCGACGGCCGTGATCAGAATGCCCACCGCCAGCGGCAGGCCGAATAGCAGGTTGAGGGCAATGGCCGAGCCTATGACTTCGGCCAGATCGGTCGCGGCAATGGCAATCTCGGCCAGCACCCAGAGCCCGACCGATACGGGTTTGCTGTAGTGATCGCGGCAGGCCTGAGCCAGATCGCGGCCGGTGGCAATACCGAGCCGCAGGGCCAGGTGCTGCAGCAGCATGGCAAACAGGTTGGAAATAAAGACAACCGAGAGCAGACGGTAACCGAAGCGGGCACCACCGGCAATATCGGTGGCCCAGTTGCCGGGATCCATATAGCCCACCGCCACCATCAGACCGGGGCCGGCGTAGGCCATCAGCGTTTTAAAGAAACCCGCATTGACCGGAACCGGGATGGTCCGGTGGGTGTCCGACGGCGCATTTTCGTCGGTATGATGCCGCCAGCCTTTTGGTGTCGTTGTATTCGTAACGTTCATACAGTGTACTAAACCTCGTATGATAACGATTCAAAGGTAGGTATTGTTGAAATAAAAATTTAGGCGAGTCTAAATTTTTAGAAAGTTTAACACAAAAACTACCTTTGCCCGCAAACTCTTCACCTTTGTTCGGTCGTTCTAACAGGCAGCCGGCGTTCTATGCATTCGTTCACGGAAGAAAATTACCTGAAGACGATTTATTCACTGGCCCTCCGGCAGGATGGGGTGGTGAGTACTAACGCACTGGCCGAAGTAACCGCTACCAAAGCTGCTTCGGTGACCGATATGCTGCGGAAACTGGCTGATAAAGAGCTTATTCACTACAAAAAGTACCAGGGTGTCCGGCTGACCGACGAGGGCGAACGACTGGCCCTGCAGGTGATTCGGCGGCATCGGCTGTGGGAGGTGTTTCTGGTCGAAACGCTGGGGTTTGGCTGGGATGCCGTGCACGACATTGCCGAAGAACTGGAGCACATCCGGTCGGACGAACTGACGACCCGGCTCGACGCGTTTCTGAATCACCCCAAGTTCGATCCGCACGGCGACCCGATTCCGACGCCGGCGGGGCAGATGCCTAAAACCGGCTACCGCAAGCTGTCGGAGGTGGGGGCGGGGGCGGTGGTGCGGCTGATGGGCGTGCTCGAACACTCGACCGACTTTCTGCAGCACCTGGACCGCTGCCGGCTCACGCTGGGCAGTGCCGTAACCCTCGACGATATCAACGCCTTCGACCGGTCGATGATGATTACCACAGAAGCCGGCGATCGCGTGTTTGTCAGCTTCGAGGTTGCCCGGAATTTGTTGGTTGAATGACCCGTTTGAGACGTGCAGTCTACCGGGCCAGGTCATTGGGCGGGGCACACTGACCGGTAAACCCCGGTTTTGAACAATAAACAATTGTACATGAAATTACTCGACTGGTATATTCTGAAACGCTTTCTGCAAACCTACCTGTTTGTGGTGCTGGTGATTGTGCTGGTGGTGGTTATGATCGACTACACGGAAAAGGTCGATAACTTTCATAAAAACAACGCCCCTACGAGTGCCATTCTGGGCGATTACTACCTCAACTTCATTCCGTACTGGGCCAACTACATCAGTCCGCTGATGGTGTTTATTGCCACCGTGTTTCTGACCTCGCGGCTGGCCGCCCGTACCGAAATCATTGCCATTCTGAGCAGCGGGGTCAGTTTTATCCGGCTGCTGTTTCCGTACATGCTCGGCGCTTCGGTGCTGGCCGTGCTGACGTACTTCATGGTCAACTACATCATTCCGAGTGCCAACAAAACCCGGATTGCGTTTGAGGTGAAGTACATCAACAACCCCTATACCTACTCGGGCCGGAACGTACACATCAAGATTGCGCCCAACACCTACGCTTACCTGGAAAGCTACAATAACCTGAGCAACACGGGCTATAAGTTTACGCTGGAGAAAATCGAAGGCAATCAGCTGAAGCAGAAACTGTCGGCCGACCGCATCGAGTGGGACACCAAGAAAAAGAAGTGGGGCGTATATGACTACAAGATTCGGTCGATCAGCGGGCAAACCGAAACGCTCACGCCCGGTGCCCGGCTCGACACGACGCTCAACCTGAAACCCGACGATTTTAGCTCCGATTTCAACCTGTTTGAAACGCTCACCCTGCCCGAACTGGACAGCCACATCCGGCTGCTGCAAAGCCGCGGGGCCGATGGGGTCGAGACTTACCTGATCGAGAAGTACAGCCGCGATACGCGACCCTTTGCCATTATTATCCTGACCGTGATCGGCGTGATTATGTCGGCCCGCAAGAGCCGCCGGGGTGTGGGCTGGCAGGTGGCGCTCGGGTTCTTTCTGGCCTTTGCCTACCTGCTGTTTTTCATGCTGGCCAAGGGTATTGCGCAGGAGGGCTTCCTGAATCCGATTGTGGCGGTCTGGCTGCCGAACGCTATTTTTGCCGCTATCGGGGTGCTGCTCTACAATACCATCCCCCGCTAACCAACCGGCCTGCCGGTTGGGCCGTACTGGCCCGGCCGGCTGCCCTGTGGCGTAAGGCCGGCGCTGCACTCCCGACCCCACTCTCATGACCAAGGCGACAGCCACCGATTACCTCCAGCTGCATTTTATTGTACTGATCTGGGGCTTTACCGCCATTCTGGGTAAGCTGCTTCAGCCGCTCGATTCATCAGCCATCGTATTGTACCGGACAGCGCTGGCCGTGCTGGGGCTGGGTGTTGTGCTGGCCATTCGGCGGCAGTCGATCCGGGTCGATCCGGCCGACCGGTGGCGACTGCTGGGCACCGGTTTGCTCATCGGGTTGCACTGGGTGGCGTTTTTTCTGGCGGCCCGGCTCGCCAACGTATCGGTTTGTCTGGCCGGTATGGCCACCAGCTCGTTATGGGCCAGTGTGCTCGAACCCATACTGCTGCGCCGGCGCGTGCGGCTGGTCGAGATTGTACTGGGCGGGGTGGTGCTCTCGGGGCTGTACCTGATCTTTCGCTTCGAGTTCGACAAGGTGGCCGGGCTGGCCATGGCCATTTTTGCCGCCATGCTGTCGTCGCTGTTTACCATCATCAACAGTCGGTTTACCCAGCGGTACGATGCCCTCGTGATCTCGTGGTATGAGATGGCCGGGGCTACCGTGGGCGCCCTGCTGCTGGTGGGGCTAACCCGCGTTACCGACCCCCTGGCGGCCAGTCATGTGATTCAGTACGCGCCCGATTCGGCGCTGCAGTGGCTGTGGCTGCTGCTGCTGGCCATGGTCTGTACGGTCTATGCCTACTCGGTCGGCGTGAGGCTACTCCGTAAGTTTTCGCCCTACATGGCCATATTAACCGTAAATTTGGAACCAGTGTACGGGATTTTGCTGGCGGTGCTGATTTTTGGCGACACCGAGCACATGACCGCCGGCTTCTACTTCGGTACACTGGTTATTTTGCTGGCGGTGCTGGCCTACCCGTTTCTGGACCGTTGCCAGCCGGTCGATCCGGCGCGGGGGTAACCCACCGACCTACCGATACTACACTGCATGAAACACCTGTTTTCTGACCGGCTGGTGGCCGTTACGACCGCATTGCTTTTTCTGTTGGCTTACGGGCCGCTGCTGGTGCTGTCGACCCACAATCACCCTTCGGCTGCCGACGATTACTGCTTTGCCGACACGGCGCTTCGTTACGGATTCTGGCAGGCGCAGAAACTGTATTACAACGGCTGGACAGGGCGCTATTTCTCCAACATGCTCGTTCACGGCAGCCCGCTGGTCTGGGGCTGGTATGATGGCTACCGGCTGATTCCGGCCCTGACCGTTACGGGGCTGGTGGCCGCGCTCTACAGCCTGCTGGCCGAGCTGTTGCGCCAGCAGCCGCTGCGTACCCGCCTGGTGGCAACGGGGCTGCTGTTTGTAACAATCATCGTGGCGCTGCAAAGCGTGGTCGAAGGCTTTTTCTGGACGTCGGCCATCGTGGCCTATACCTTACCCATTGCCCTGACGCTCTACTGGCTGGCCGTTGTAATCCGCTGGTATCGGCTCCCCGCCGGCGGGCTCAAAACCCTGACTACTATCTGGGCGGCAACGCTCGTCTTTTTTATCGTGGGCTCGGGCGAAACCATCCTGATTCTGCAGGTGGGCCTGATTATGGCCATCGTGGGGTATCGGCTGCTGTTTCAGCGTACGCTCGACTGGTTTATGGCCGGACTGCTGGTGGTGGCGCTGGTGTCGGCAGCACTGGTATTCGGCGCCCCGGGCAATGCCATCCGGCTGGGTTCCAACCAGATCCAGGGTAACGTGCTGGCGTCGCTGCTGCTGACCATCCGCATTCTGGTGACGACCGTAGGCCTGTGGCTGGTGCAAACCCCGCTGGTCCCGCTGTCGCTGCTGAGTTTGCCCCTGCTGGCCCGGCTCAACCGCGCTGACAGCTCGGTGCAGGCCCTGTTTCGGGTGCCGGCGCTGCTGCTCACGCTGGTGCTGGGTGCCGTGCTGCTGGTCATCACATTTCCGTCGGTCTATGGGCTGGGGGTGGCACCGGGGCGGGTGCTCAACCTGACCTGGCTGGTACTGGTGCTGGGCTGGTTCTACACGCTGGCGGTGTGGGTGGGCTGGCTCATGCGCGGGTCCACGGCTGCCGGGCGCTGGCTTGCCGCCGGCGCACCCCTGCCGGCGCTGGGTACGGGTGTAGCCGCGCTCTGGATTGTCCTGAGTTTGTGGATCAGCCCCACGCTCCGGCAGGTATATGGCGATCTGAGTAGTGGCGACGCGGCTACCTACGACCGCGAAATGACCCAGCGACGCCAGCAACTCCAGCAACCCGCCGATACGCTTCGACTGGCCCCCATCAGCGTGTATCCCCCGACGCTGGTGGTCGAAGATATTAAAACCGAGGGGCAGCACTGGTGGAATCGCTGTCAGGCCGGGTTTTATGGGCACCAGGTAGTGCTGTTGCGGCCTGAAAAATGAGTTTGGTTTACTGTTTGTATTTCCAGACCGGGTAAACACTATCAACCGTAAACCGTAACGAATCCATGCCAACCACCTGCGTTATCGTTCCCTGCTACAACGAAGCGACCCGGCTCCCCGTCGACGCCTTTCTGCACTATACCGACCATACCCCCGACGTGCATTTCTGCTTTGTCGACGATGGCAGCCGTGATCAGACCCGTGCCGTGCTGGAGTCGTTGCAGGCGCAGCGGCCGGGCCGGATCGAAGCGCTGATTCTGCCTCAGAACAGGGGTAAGGCCGGGGCTGTACGGGCCGGTATGCTGCACGTGGCACAGCAGTCGTTCGACTATGTCGGCTTTCTGGATGCCGACCTGGCCACCCCGCTCGACGCCATTGGCGATCTGGCCGATTCGCTCAACCAGCGTGCCGAACTCGATCTGGTAATGGGGTCGCGCATCAAATTTCTCGGGGCCGACATTCGCCGGAAAATCTACCGGCATTATGCCGGTCGGGTGGTGGCTACGTTTATCAGTAACATTCTGCGGCTACCCGTCTACGACACGCAGTGTGGGGCCAAGCTGTTTCGCCGGCGGGCCGTTGCCACGCTGTTTCAGGAGCCGTTCATCAGTCCGTGGCTGTTCGACGTGGAGTTGCTGGCGCGGCTCATTCAGCAGCACGGCCGGGAGGAGGTAAAAAGACGCGTGGTGGAACGTCCGCTGCGCCAGTGGGTCGAGCAGAGCGATTCGCGCATCAGCTCGGGCTACATGGTTAAGATGTGGTACGAACTGTACCGGATTCAACGAACTTATCGAAACGTATGAGTCGAGTTTACGCGCTGCTGGCCAGTCGGCCGGTAACCCTGCTTTTATTGCTGCTGCCCATCGCAGTTTTTTTCGTGTACTTCTTTGCCCTGAGGTACAACATCCCCTGGTTCGACGAGTACGAAAACATTCCGTATTTTCTGGATCGGTTTCTGAACGCCACCAGCTTCAGCGATCGCATGGCGGCCCTGCTGCGACCCAACAACGAACACCGCGTACTGTATGCCCGGCTGGTGGTGCTGGGACAGTACGTGCTGACGGGCGGCCTCAACTTTGCCGGCCTGATGTTGTGGGGTAACCTGGGGCTGGTGCTTATTTTCTGGCTCATCTACCGGGCGCTGCGCCGGGCCGTCGATACGTCGGCGGAGGCTCTTACGCCCCGCGCGCTGGGTAACAAAGCCCTGCTGGGTCTGCTGCCGGTGCCGCTGCTGCTCTTCACGGCGCAGAATTACCTGCTCACCTTCACGGCGATCTATACCCTACAGTACCTGGCCATTATCGTGCTGGTGGTACTGACGTTCTTTGTGCTGGCCACCAACCGCCCGCTGCATTTTGGGCTGGCGCTGGCGCTGGGCATGCTCAGCACGTTCAGTATGGGCAACGGGCTGCTGCTGTGGCCGGCCGGGGCGGGTCTGCTGTTTATCCAGCGCCGATGGCTGCCGCTGGGTATCTGGATCGGCGTGGGCGTTCTGTCGGGCTATCTGTATTTTCTGGGCTATCCGGTACAGCAGGGCAATGCCGAAGGGTTTGCCTATGTTACCCAGCACCCGTTCCAGACGGTGGCCGGCTTTCTTGTGTTTGCCGGCAGTGTATTCGACCTGCTGCCGATGCTGCCCATCGAACAGCGGGCTTACCTGCCGTTTCTGATGGGTCTGATTGGCGTGACCGGCCTGGGCTACTGGCTTACCCGGACGCTGTTGCAGACGCGACCCAACACCTCCTTTTTCGAGGCTTTCGTATTTGGCTGCCTGCTGTTTCTGCTGGCCAATATTGGCCTGATTGCCGTATTCCGGATTCGGTTCTACTTTGGTATGGTGCTCCACAGTTCGTACCGGACCTACTCGCTGGTACTGTGGTCGATGGCAGTGGTACTGCTGTTCAGCCGCCTGCACGAGTCACGGCGCCGGCAGTGGTGGCCGCTGCTGTGGCTCGGGGTGCTGGCACTCAACGTGATCAGCTACCTCACCTACGTACCCGAAGCCGTTGAGCGCCGGAAACATATGCAGGGCATTACGTTCGATCAGCACTATACGGGCATCGGGCTGGGCGGTACGCGCAACAGTTACCTGGCCCGCTACATTGCCGACCTGACCAAACTGATGCACGACCGGGGCTGGTATGACCTGCCCCAGCCAGCCATCACGCCCGACGAACGGGGCCTGACAGCCCCCGCCGGAGCCGCCGGAGCCACGGTGCCACTCCGGGTGACGCAGCGGCCCGACTACGTGGTTGTCGATAGCCAGGAGCCCGACTACCACATCGGCATGAACGAGGCTACGTACCTGATCCTGAAATCGGAGCGGCAAACCTACCTGATGCTGGCCAACCGCAACCGGCCGCTGGGACGCCGGTTCTGGCGGGCAGCGCCCGGTTTTTCGGCGGCCATGCCTACGGCGCTGGTGCAGGCCGGGCGCTACCGGATCGGGCTGTTCCGGACGTATCCGGATCATACCGCCACGCAGTACACCGACCGCTTTGTCGACATTCCCTGATGCCGGCCCGGCTCCGGGGGTGGTGCCACTGGGTCAGACTACCGACGGATGTTGGGATAAACTTCTATTTTTGTCGCTCATAACGCTTTCGCACTACGTTGGTTTCTACGCCCGATCCACTTCCCGACCGTATCAACATCGTCATCCCTCTTTTCAACGACTGGCAGGCGGTTGGCATGCTGCTCGAACGCATCCGGACGGTTGTGGCGGAGCCCCTGCGCAGCCGGCTGGCGTTTCTGATTGTCGATGACTGCTCGGTGCTCAACTACGAAAGCCTGCCGGCGGGGGTTGGGCAGTCGCTGTCGATCCTGCGGCTGTATCGCAACGTGGGGCATCAGAAAGCCATTGCGCTGGGGCTTTCCTACCTGGCTGATCAGTCCCAGACGCATCCAACCATTGTGATGGATGCCGACGGCGAGGACCGGCCCGAAGACATCGACAAGCTGATTCAGCGGGGTGTTGAACAGCCGGGGCGTATTGTGTTTGCCCACCGGGCCAAGCGCCACGAGAGCCTGCTGTTTCGGGTGTTCTACGAGATTTACAAACGCGTGTTTCAGCTCCTGACCGGCAAGGTGATCACGTTCGGCAATTTTAGTCTGATTCCGGCCGGGCAACTGCGCAAGCTGGCCCACGTGTCGGAAATCTGGAACAACTACCCGGGGGGCGTGATTCGGTCGCGGCTGCCGTATACGGCCGTACCGCTCGAACGGGGGCGCCGGCTGGCGGGCGAGTCCAAAATGAATTTCGTATCGCTTATCATGCACGGCCTTAGTGCGGTATCGGTGCTGATGGATACGACCGCCGTGCGGCTGGTGCTGTTCTGCGTGGTGATGGTGGCCGCGTCGGTGCTGGGCATCGGGGTGGTTGTTTATCTCAAGCTGTTCACACAGGCGGCCGTGCCCGGCTGGACGAGCTACCTGGTCTTTTCGTTCCTGATCGTGATTCTGCAGGCGTTTCTGATTTCGCTGCTGCTGGTTTTCATCGTGCTGTCGTACCGCACCCAGATTCAGTTTATTCCGGCGCGCCAGTACCACGATTTTGTCGAACGGGTCGAAACGATCTACTGACAGGGCTGGTCTGACCAACGACTCCCAACAAACCAATGCTATTTAACTCTCTCCAGTTTTTACTTTTTTTCATCGTTGTCACGCTGGCCTACTTCAGTCTGAAGTGGCAGGGGCGGTGGTTGTTGCTGCTGATTGCCAGCTGCTACTTCTACATGGTCTTCAAGCCGGCGTATTTTCTGATTCTGCTGCTGACGATCGTGATCGATTACATCGCCGGCATCTGGATCGAGCGCACCCAGGGGCCCGCCCGGCGGTGGCTGCTCATTCTGTCGCTGGTGTCGAACCTGGGCATTCTGGCGTTCTTCAAGTATCTGGGTTTCTTTACCGAAAACGTAGCCTGGCTGTTCGATCAGCTGCACCTGCCCGGCCTGGCCGATCTGGTCACCAACGGCAGCAACCGGGTGTTTCTGAAAGTGCTGCGGCTGTTTGGCCAGACCGATGTCAGCTCGTTTAAAGACAACGTAATCAGTATTCTGCCGGTCGGGCTGTCATTCCATACGTTTCAGGCCATGAGCTACACCATCGAGGTGTATCGTGGCAATCAGAAAGCCGAGCGGCACTTCGGTATCTATGCGCTCTACGTAATGTTTTACCCGCAGCTGGTGGCCGGCCCCATCGAGCGCCCGCAGAACGTGTTGTGGCAGTTCCATTCGTATTTTCAGTACGACGCCGAAAAGGTGAAATCGGGGCTTATGCAGATGGCGTTCGGCTTGTTCAAGAAACTCGTTATTGCCGACCGGCTGTCGATGCTGGTGGGCTATGCCTACGACGATCCAGGCCAGTATAACGGCCTGACGCTGCTCGTGGCCACGTTCTTCTTTACGTTCCAGATCTACTGCGACTTCTCGGGCTATTCCGACATTGCCATCGGAGCGGCCCGGGTGATGGGTTTCGATTTGATGGAAAACTTCCGGACCCCCTACATTGCCCAGTCGGTATCGGAGTTCTGGCGTCGCTGGCATATTTCGCTCTCGACCTGGTTTCGCGATTACCTCTACATTCCGCTGGGGGGCAACCGCAAAGGACCCGTCCGGCAGTACATCAACATGCTGATCGTGTTTCTGGCCAGTGGGCTGTGGCACGGCCCCAACTGGACCTACGTGATCTGGGGCGGTCTCAACGGCCTGTATCAGGTGCTGGCCGTGCTGCGCGACAAGGTGCTGGCCCGGCTGGGTTTTGGGGGCGTGCCGGCCCGGCAGATTCATTCGCCCGCCAGTGAGCCCCATGCTGGCCGGTCGCCAGGTATGGTAGTAGTCAACGTGCTTATCACGTTTGTGCTCATCATGCTGACATGGGTGTTTTTCCGGGCCCGCAACCTGAACGATGCCCTGCTCATTCTGCAACGTATTGCCACGCTGTCGTGGTCAGATACCATCAGCAGTCCCATGAACCACACCGAAATGTGGCTGAGTGTCGGTCTGATCGCGTTCCTGCTCATCAAGGAATACTTTTACCTGACCATACCGACCCGCCGGACGCTGTCGTTTCTGGTGCTGTTTACGCTGATCACCTTCGCCACGTACCTGTTCGGGGTGTTCTCGTCGAACCAGTTTATCTACTTCCAGTTCTAGGAGCCCGGGGCGCGGTTGGGCGGTTACTCGGCCGCCGGACCGAACAGAAGCGCCGTGCCATTCATGCAGTAGCGATGCCCGGTGGGAGCGGGGCCGTCGGCAAATACGTGGCCCAGGTGCGCATCGCAGACCGCGCAGCGCACTTCGGTGCGGTTGCCATCGGGTTCGGTGTACACGGCGTTCTCGACAATGGGGGCGTAAAAGCTGGGCCAGCCTGTGCGCGAGTCGAACTTGGTGGTGGAGCGGAACAGCGGATTGCGGCAGGCTGCGCACACGTACACGCCCGCCCGGTGCTCATCGGTGAGGGAACTGCTGTTGGGCCATTCGGTATCGCGTTCCCGCATCACCTTGTACTGGGCCCGCGTCAGCAAGGCCTTCCACTCAGCGTCGGTTTTGTCGACCCGGCGGTTGTTGGGCGAGGTTGCGCCGGCGGGGCGTCGGTGGGGTGGGCGTGGTTTGGCCACGTACGTGCCGTATAGCCAGAGCCCCCCGGCCAGCAGGGCGGCAACCAGTAAGAACAACTGTGTTTGTTTCATGCGTCCGGCGAAGAAGCACAGGCCTCTCTACCGAAAAATACGTTCGTGCGGGATAATCAGTTCCGGAAAAATGCGGCAGGGAATGTCGCCCGATTCGTAGATGTCGACCAGTGCAAATTCGTCGCCCTCGAGCACATACACGTTAATTACTTTTTCGGTCGGCTGCACAATCCAGTACTCGCGAACGCCCGCCTGTTCGTAGAGGTGAAATTTCTCATCGAAGTCATGCTTAGCGGTTCGGGGCGAGGTGATTTCGATGATCCAGTCGGGAGCGCCCAGGCAGCCGTAATCATCTAGCTTGGTCGGCTCGCAAACCACGCATATATCGGGCTGAACCACGGTGTAAATCTGCTCAGGCTTCTTTCTGTTTTGAACGGGAAGCCGAACGTCGAAAGGAGCGTCGTAAACCTGACAAATCCTGCCGTCGAAATGATGCCGGATGGCGTACGAAATATGGCCTGACGCGCTTTGGTGCATTCGCCGGGGCGCGGGCGACATGGCCAGTATCTTGCCCCGGATCAGTTCAACATGTTCATCGAATTGCCATTTTAAATAATCGGCGTAGGTATAGGTGCCGTTGGGATCGAGTTGCGAGAGGTCGGTGATCATAAAAGACAGTTTGCTGGCCACGTAAAGCTACATACGGACCGCTAAAAACCGCAGTCCTTACCGCCCGATGGCGACCTTCCGGAGAATGGCGTCGATTACTTGCAGCGGGGTGATCTGGTCGGCTTCAGCTTCGTAGTTGAGCAAAATCCGGTGGTTAAACACGTCGGGGGCGACTTCCTTGATGTCTTCGGGCAGCACGTAGTCGCGCCGGTCGAAGTACGCGAGGGCTTTAGCGGCCAGGTTGAGGTTGATACTGGCCCGGGGCGACACGCCGTACTGAATGTAGCGGGCTTCGTCGCGGAGGTTGTATTCGAGGGGCCGACGCGTGGCAAATACCAGTTCGATGATGTAGCGCTCGAGCGTTTCGGAAATGGTAATGCCGTTGATTTCATCGCGAATGGCCACCAGGTCGTCTTTGCCCAGCACAGGCTGTACCTCGTAATCGAAGTTCATGTTCGACATCCGGCGCATCACCTCCAGTTCGTCTTCCCGGCTGAGGTAATCCACGAAGACTTTCATCATAAACCGGTCGACCTGGGCTTCGGGTAGGGGATAGGTTCCTTCCTGCTCCACGGGGTTCTGCGTAGCCAGTACCAGGAAGGGTCGGTCGAGCAGAAACGTTTCTTCGCCGATGGTGACCTGCTTTTCCTGCATGGCTTCGAGCAAAGCCGCCTGTACCTTGGCCGGCGACCGGTTGACTTCGTCGGCCAGAATCAGGTTGGCGAAGATCGGGCCCTGTTTCACCTCGAACTCGGCGGTTTTCTGGTTGAAGATCATCGTGCCGATCAGATCGGCGGGCAGCAGGTCGGGCGTAAACTGAATGCGCTGAAAGTCCAGTTCCAGTACTTTGGCCAGTGTGTTGATCGTCAGGGTTTTGGCCAGGCCGGGTACCCCTTCCAGCAGAATATGTCCACCCGTAAACAGCCCGATCAGGAGTCGGTTGAGCAGGCGATCCTGCCCCACAACAACCTGACTCATCTCACGAAACACCTCGCGAATTTTGGCATGGTAAGTAAACGATGGAGTAGGTTGCATGCTAATCGTGGTTCTTGGTTGGTCGTTTGCGGTTAGCAGTTGTTATAGACGACAAACGACTAACCACGAACTGCCAACCGTTTTAAAAAGTAGCCCGGATGCTGCGGTCTTTGCCGTGGATGTCTTTGTAGACCTGGATACGGCTGAAGCCCCGGTCAGCGAAGACCTGGCGGGTGGCATTGCCAAAACGCTCGTTGATTTCAACGTAGCAAGCCCCGTCTTTCGTCAGGTGGCGCCCGCAGAAATCGGCCACGGCTTTGTAGAACACCAGCGGGTCGGCATCGTCGACGAACAGCGCCAGACCGGGCTCGTAGTCGAGCACGTTGCGGTCCATGTCGGCGGCTTCGGAGCGGGTTACGTAGGGCGGGTTGCTCACCACACAGTCGAACCGCTGCGTAAAGTCGCCCGGTACGTTAAGGATATCCTGGATGGCGAACTGCACATCGGCGTTGAGGCTTTGGGCATTGTGCCGGGCCAGCGTCAGCGCCTGCTCCGACACATCCCAGCCCGTGACCACCGACTGCGGCAGGAAACGCGCCAGCGTGATGGCAATGCAACCGCTGCCGGTACCGATATCGACAATGGGCACATCGTCGGTACGGTCGGCAAAATCGTGCATGATCAGCCGCACGAGGTCTTCCGTTTCGGGGCGGGGAATCAGGACATCGGGCGACACCTCAAATTCGAGGCCGCAGAAAATGGTCGTCCCGATCACGTGCTGAATCGGTTCCTGCCGGTTGAGCCGTTCCAGAATCTTGAACCAGTCGGGCTCGGTGCGGTTGGGCGGCAGGGGTTTATCGGTAAGTACATCGGTCTTGCGGAGGCCGAAGTAGTGATCGAGCAGCATAAACGCCATTTCCCGCGCTTCTTCGGGCGGGTAGGCCGTGATGTTCTTACTTAAGCGATCGTATAGGGGTTTGGCAGTAGCCATTCAGTTCGGAGGTGTAATTTTGCGTAAATCTAAAGGTTAGTTGATGGTTTTCGGTTTTCGGTACGCGGTTTTTGGGCCAGACAATCCCCGCCGGCCCCGCCAACTCCCGAAACCAGTTACCGCCATCAACCACTCTCTCGCCTATGAATGCATACATGCAGCGTGCGCTCGAACTGGCCACTCTTGGCCGGGGCCGGGTCAGCCCCAACCCCATGGTCGGCTGCGTTATCGTGTACGACGATCCCGTGACCGGCCCCCGTATCCTGGGCGAAGGCTGGCACGAGCGCTATGGGGAGGCCCACGCCGAACGGAATGCCGTGCTGGCCGTGGCCGACGCTGACCGATCATTGCTGGGGCAGGCTACGGCCTACGTGACGCTGGAGCCCTGCGCCCACTACGGCAAGCAGCCCCCCTGCGCCGATCTGCTGGTCGAGGTGGGTATTGGCCGCGTGGTATGCTGCAACGACGATCCCAACCCACTGGTGGGCGGGCAGGGGTTCGCCCGGCTGCGGGCGGCCGGCATTCCGGTCGAGACAGGAGTACTGGCCGAACAGGGCCGCGATCTGAACGCCCGGTTCTTTACCATGATTGAGCAGAACCGCCCCTACATCGTGCTCAAGTGGGCCGAGTCGGCCGATGGCTTCATTGCCGGCCGGGGTGGACAGCCCGTACAGATCAGTGGACCGCTCAGTCGGCGGCTTGCTCATCGCTGGCGGGTCGAGGAAGATGCCATTCTGGTTGGTGCCAACACAGCCGCGGCCGACAACCCCCGGCTGAACGTGCGGCTGTGGCCGATGGCCGATCCGGCGCTACGTCATCCGACCCGCCTTGTGCTTGACCCTTCGCTGCGGCTACCGACGACGCTGCACCTGTTCGACGGCTCGGTGCCGACGCTGGTGTACCACCGCGCTGATCTGACGCCCCCTGCCTCCCGCCCAAACCTGACTTATGCTGCCGCCAGCGATCTGCCGGCGCTGCTGGCCGATTTGCAGCAACGCCGTATTCAGTCGGTACTGGTTGAGGGGGGCGCGCAGGTGATCGGAGCGTTTGTGGCGGCCGGTCTGTGGGATGAGATGCGGGTGTTCCGGGCTCCAGTGATGCTGGGCGATGGCGTGCCGGCCCCCCGGGTAGCGGGGCAGCTGCTGCACCGCGAAGCCGTTGGGCTCGATGAACTGTCGATCTATCGGTCCCGCTAAACACAAAAATAGCCCCGGCCTGTGGCCAGAGCTATTTCAAAAACCGATACACTCAATAGACGGGGTGGTAGAAGCAATGAATACCGATGATTAGAACTGAACGTTGAGCCGGGCGTAGTAATAGGCGCCCTGAAAACCCATCTGGTAGTTATCGTAGGCAAACCGGCCGGAGTCGGTCAGGTCGGCGCGGGTACGGGTGGGGTAGGTGTTGGTCACGTTGTCGCCCCCAATCGATAGCCGCGCCTGTTTCAGCAGCTGGTAGCCTACGCTCAGATCGAGCGTGGCGCGGGCGCCGAGGTTGTAATCGGCATAGGGCGAGGTGATGTCGTCGGTTTCGTGGTAGTTGCTGAAGTACTGCACCGCACCGTAGTAAATACCGCGTGCCATGGCCGAAAATGGTCCCTTCTGGTACACAATCGAACCGATGTATTTCTGGCGGGGACTGCCGTGTTCGAAGCTGCCCCGCGAATTGCGGTTCAGGTAGATGTCCGACAGGTACTGGGCCCGCAGCGTGGGGTCGGCAGGCAGCTGGTTGTCGGCACCGATGCGCAGCGTGGCCGGATAGACCCGCGTGAAAGCGACCTGGTTCCAGTTGGCGGCCAGCGAGTAGGTCAGCTGACCCGAGCCGGCCCGGGTGCGGTAGTTGGCCACCAGGTCGATCCCCTTCGTTTCGACATCCGCGGCATTGGTGAAGAACTGGGCAATGCCGTCGGCCGTGATCACACTCTTGAGCGCACCCCCGATGTCGCTGCCCGAGAAGCCTCCCGTCTGGATGATTTTATCACGGATTTTGATGTAGTAGGCGTCGGCTGTGATTTCAAGGCCCTGCATCAGCTGCGAGGTCATGCCGAAGCTGATGTTGGTCGACCGTTCCTGCTTGAGTTTCGGAATGCCGAGGGCTTTGGCCGCCGTGCTGTTGTTGGTGAAATAGCCCTGATCGAAGGGCACACCGCCCGGCGTGAAACCCGTAGAGGTCTGGGCGTAGAACAGCTCCTGCAGACTCGGCGCCCGAAAACCCGTACTGATCGATCCGCGCAGCGCAAAGACACCCGGCACCACCGAATAGCGGGTGGCAAACTTGCCGGTCAGCACGTTACCGAAGTCGCTGTAATTCTCGAACCGACCCGCCACACCAATCATGAACTGTTTCGTAATGTCGACTTCTACGTCGGCATAGGCAGCCATCACCGACCGGAACGCGCTGGTCGCCTGATCGGGCGCAAACCCGCGGAAACACTGGCAGTTGGGCGAGTAGCCTTTGATGTCGACCGTGCCACCCCGGTACGGAATAATCAGGTCGACGTAGGTGGTGGTCTGGGTGCCGTCGGGGTTGGTAATTACCTTCTCGGCCTTCACATCCTTGTTGATGCGCTGCGTGTAGTTGAAGTTATCCTCGGGTGCGGTAAAGGTGCCGTAGGTACCCTTTGTGTACGATTCTTCCTGCCCTGCCACGATCTGGTAGTTCTCGACCCGCATCTCGGCGCCGAAGGCCAGGTTCATGCTTTTCAGTACGCCACCCATCGGTTCGCTGTAGAGTCGGCTGAGGGCGATGTTGGTGGTATTCTGGGTGAAGTTGTTATCGCCCAGCCGCATGGTGGTGGGCGAAGCCGGCCCGTACGACGCGTTCATGGTGTTGACCATACCGTAGGCAAACTTGCTCGATCCGAAGGTGTTGCTGAAATCGAGATCGAAGCCGCCCAGCTGGCCCCGGATACCGGCCGTCAGCGATTTATCGCTTACGTTGGAGGTTAGCTGGGGCAGAAAACCGTTGGGATACAGTTCGTTGATGAAGCGATCCTGCTGGCGCGGAAACCGGTAGTAGCAGCCGCTGAGCGTGTTGCGGTAGTTCATGCCCCCAAATGCGTAGAACTCGGCTCCTTTGGCGCTGAGCGGGATGCCCATGTTCATGAAAATGGTTCCGTTGTCGACCTTGCTCAGCCCGTTGATCATCTCGAAGCTTTTAGGCGTCAGGCCGCGTGCTGCCTGCAGGCCTTTGTCGGTGCGCAGCGCAGCATTGTCGGGATTGGCCAGGGCTTCGGGGTTGGTGATGATCTGGTTTCCGTTGGCGTCTTTGCGGGTGTTGTTGAGGTACGTCGCGTCGAACACCACCCCGCTATAGCCCCCCTTGGGCACCCGGCTGGTGCTGCCCTGTTTGCTCAGTTCGAACGTCAGGTTGATATAGCCGCCTTTTTCGCCCAGCGCAAAGCCGTAGTTGCCCATGAACTGCTGCAGCCGCCCGTCGGTACCAAAGTTGTCGATGTCTTTGTTTTTGGCCAGCCCCACGTTGGCATAAAGGCCCGTGTTGTACATGCCCGTAAACACGCCCACGCTTTTCTTCAGCTCCATGTTGACCACGCCCGCAATGGCGTCGGAGCCGTACTGGGCGGCTGCGCCGTCGCGCAGAATCTCCACCCTCTCAACGGCTGCCAGCGGAATGGTCCGCATGTCGACGGTTGTCGACGGGCCGGCGTTGTTGGCCACCAGCAGCAGCGACGACGTGTGCCGGCGCTTGCCGTTGAGCAGCACCAGCGTCTGGTTGGGGGGCTGGTTGCGCAGCTGTACCGCGTCGACGTGCGAGGCCAGGTCGGCACCGGGTACTTTCAGCGAGTTGAACGAAGGGGCAATCTGTTTCAGCAACTGCGACAGCTCGGTCTGGGGCATAGTCTGCGCGGCTTTCGACACGTTGATGACATCGACCGGGGCCGGGGTGTCGAGTTTGGTGCGGCTGCTGTTGCGCGATCCGATAACGACCAGCTCGGCCAGTTGCTTGGTGTCGGCAATGAGTGTGATGTTGAGCGTGGTTTCGCTGGTGAGTTTTACTTCGCGGGTCGCAAAGCCGATAAACGAGAATGTCAGCGAGCCACCGTCGCCCGGCACCGTCAGTTTATACTGGCCCTGGGCATCGGTGCTGGCACCCGTGTTGGTGCCTTTCAGTACCACGTTGACGCCTGTGATGGGGGTGCCATCTTCCTGCGAGGTTACCCGCCCCGATATCGTTCGGGTCTGGGCCATACTCACCAGGGCGCAGCAACTGAAAAACAGCATATACAGGGCGTTTCGGCCCAGGTGTACAGATCGATTCATAGGGAAAGCAGGTTGTGATGAAAATTGAGTTGGCTGAAACAGGTTGTCGAACTCCGGGCAATAGGTTATCAGTCAGTCGGTTAGGGCTGTTCTGGCAATCGAAACTATGTACGCCTTGAGGGTAATGGTCCGCAGCTGATCCGGCCGGATCAGTGTCGGGGCAAGCAGGCCACGGGGGTGGCTTCAGCAGAATTCATTGTCGCGCGAAACGAAGTTGGTTTGTTGTACCTGATCAAATATGCCGATACTTATTTTGACTTTCAATAGAAAAATAAAATATACTACTGATTTTTTGAAATTAGACAATAGAAAACTTTAGTAGTGCAATTTTGATTATAAAGAAGCCTGCCTGTCCCGGCATGAGCAGGAACACAGGCAGGCCTGAGCGAGTGGTTTTGGGTTCAGTGCCAGACGCCTTCGACGCGCAGATCGGGGCTAAGCCACACCAGATGAGCTGCGTAACCGGGCCGGATGGTACCAATCTGATCGCCCAGCCCGATCAGCGAAGCCGGAATGCTGGTGGCCATACGGAGCGCATCGATAAGCGGCAGCCGGGCTTTCTCCACGCAGACCCGTACACAGTCGATCAGCGACAGCGCCGAGCCCGCCAGGTTGCCCACGTCGTTTACGTAGCGCCCCGGTCCGTCGGGATCGGCTTCGAAATGAACGACAAACTCGCCCAGCGTAAACGTGGGCCGGGGACCATCCAGTCGGGGACCATCCAGTCGGGGACCATCCAGTCGGGGACCATCCAGTCGGGGACCCGGTGCGAAGAGGGCGTCGGAGATCAGGAACAGCCGGTCGCCGAGCTGCTGCCGGGCAATGCGAATCGTAGCCGGGTCGCAGTGGTAGCCGTCGGCAATGATGCTCACGCAAACCGAAGGATGGTCGAAGAGTGCACCGACTACGCCGGGTTCGCGGCTCTCGAAACCGCGCATGGCATTATAAAGGTGGGTGCCCAACGGCACATGCCCCGAGTTGAGGGCATCGGTGGCCTGCCGGTAGGTAGCGTTGGAGTGCCCCAGCGACAGACGGGTATTGGCGTGTTTGAGCCGCACCAGCTGGGCCATCCGTTCGGGCGGCAGCATTTCGGGCGCCAGTGTCAGTATCCGGATCACGTCGGCGTTGGTGCTGAACAGGGCGTCCAGTTCAGCCTCGTCGGGCACCCGTACATAGCTGGCGCTGTGGGCGCCCCGTTTCACCGGGTTGAAATAGGGTCCTTCGATATGGATGCCCGGTACGGCCAGCGGCTGTTCGGTCCGCACCACCTGCACGGCCGCCATGGCCTGTTGCATCACCGCCAGCGAGGTAGAGTGGATAGTGGGCAGCAGGGTGGTGGTACCGTTGGCAACGTGGGTGGCGTAGATATGCCGGACCACGTCGGGCGTGGGGTTTTCATTCAGAAACTGCCACGAGCCGCCGTACAGCTGCAGGTCGACCAGGCCCGGCACCAGGTAGTCGCCGTCCAGATCGATCACGGTGGCGTCGGGCGGCACGGCATCGGTGTCGGTATCCCAAACCTGAACGATGCGCCCATCGGCGATATGCACCGATGCATTGGCTACAAACCGGTCGGTAGTGAACAGGGTAGCGTTGCGAAAGAGAATATTGGTCATGGGTAGGTAAAAAAAGGTCCGACCGGCGGGAGCGGGTCGGACCAGAGGCAGCGTTTATACTTCCTTAGTTGTCAGTTCGGGCGGGCCCGCCAGCCAGGCCTGCGCCTGCTGGCCAAACGCTTTCATGTGGGGCATCTGGCTATGCGCCTGCAACCCGGCCTGATCGGTCCAGAGCTCGTGCATGATAAAATGCTCGGGGTGCTCGGTGCTTTCGAACAGTTCATAGTGCAGGCAGGCTTCTTCTTCGCGTACCTGAGCAACGAGGTTATACAGGCTGTTGCGGAGGTCGGCTTCGGCACCGGGCCGCGCTTTGATGACGGCAAAAACGGACAGTGGCATCGTGTCTGGTGTTAGGTTTTAGTGACCGGCAGCAAGCACCGGTTCTCTGACAACCGCCCGGGCGCCGATTGGTTTGGGCATCGGGGCGTAAACCTACATAACCCGCACCGGCCGCCGATCTACTCCTGCCAGATGGCCCAGGCTTTCTCGGCCTGCAGCACCAGCATCTCATAGCCATTGAGGGCAGCGGCCCCCTGCGCCCGGCCGAGCTGCATAAAGCGGGTTTCGGCGGGGTTGTAAACCAGATCGTAAAGCAGATGCCGGTCGGTGAGTTGCGTGTAGGGCAGATCGGGCGCTGCGTCGGTGTTCGGATAAGTCCCGACGGGCGAGCAGTTGATGAGCAGCTGGTGCTGGTCGAGCAGCGCCGGCACGTCGGCATAGGCCACGGTGTCGGCAGTTCGGGTACGCGACACCAGCTGATAGGGCAGCTGCAAATCGCGCAGGGCAGCCGTTACCGCCCGCGATGCGCCCCCGGTGCCCAATACCAGCGCCCGCAGGCTATCGGTCGAACGGCCCAGTTCCAGCAGCCAGCGCTCGAGCGATTGCCGAAAGCCGTAGTAATCGGAATTGTAGCCCGTGCGGGTGCCATCGGGATTGATCTTGATGACGTTGACCGCGCCGACGTTTCGGGCCGACGCGTCGAGCGTATCGAGGTAGGGCTGTACGGCCTGCTTGTGCGGAATGGTAACGTTGAGGCCCCGCAGCCCCGGCCGGCTGAGCAGGTCGGGGAGAGCGGTGGCCACGTCAGGCAGTTCAAACAGCTCGTACTGGGCATCCGTAATCCCCTCCCGCGCAAACTTCTCGGTGAAGTAGCGCTGCGAAAAGGAGTGGGTCAACGGGAAGCCAATCAGGCCGTAGGTGTGCATGGTTGTGGTTTACAGGTTGTAGTGTACAGGTTGTAGTTTACTGTATTCAGTTTACAGTGGCTGCCGTTACTCCTCTGCGAGCGATACCCGGCAGGCGATGCGGTTTTTCAGTGTACTGAAAACGGAATACTGTAAACCGACTCCCAGCAGGCGATGGGGTTTTCCAGTGTACTGAAAACGGAATACTGTAAACCGACTCCCAGCAGGCGATGGGGTTTTCCAGTGTACTGAAAACGGAATACTGAATACTGTAAACCGAAAACCACAAACCACTCTCTCCCTTACGCCATCCGCTTTTTGACGAACTCAAACAGAATAGGCAGAAGCGACAGCCCCACGATACCAAAGACAACGAATTCAAAGTTCTTCTTGACGAACTCCAGGTTGCCGAAGAAATAACCAACCAGGGTGATGCTCGTTACCCACAGGACCGCGCCCAGAATACAGTTGCGGATATACGTACTATAGAGCATGCTGCCCGCTCCCGCCACAAAAGGCGCGATGGTGCGCACAATGGGAATAAACCGGGCAATGATTACCGTGCGACCGCCGTGTTTGGCGTAGAATTTTTCGGTTTCGGTGATGTATTCGCGCTTGAAGAACAGGATACGCTCGCGCATCTTGATCTTCGTACCCAAAAACTTACCGACGAAGTAGTTGACGTTGTCGCCCATAAGGGCGGCCACAATCAGCAGCGGAATGATGACGCCCACACTTAGTTCGTTGGTGTCGCGGGCGGCCAGCGCGCCGGCCGCAAACAGCAGCGAATCGCCGGGCAGCAGCGGCATCACGATCAGGCCAGTCTCGGTAAACACAATCAGAAACAGGATCGCGTACAGCAACACGCCGTATTCGTTGGCCCAGAGGTCGAGGTGACGGTCGAGGTGCAGTAAGAAATCGAGTAACGATTTGATCAGGTCCATTTGATGATAGTTCGTGGTTTGCAGTCTGTGGGTTGTAGTTCCTGCGTTGGTTTAGTCAGACAAAGTCCATGCCGGCTACGTCGACTACAAACCATGAACAACGAACTACAAACTACTTTACAGTTTGTCCAGAAAATGCGAGAAGGTGTCGCCCCGGAGGCCCAGGCGAATCGTTTCAAGCGGGATTACCTCGTGGGGGGCAATGTTGCCGACGTTGACGTTGGCGCCCAGCAGCTTCACAAACCAGACCTGCTGTTCTTTCTGGGGGGCTTCCCACAGAATGCTTTCGAAGGGCACCTGCGTCAGAATCTCTTCGACCAGACCCTGCCGCACCTCGCCACTGGCGCGGAACAGACCAACCGTACCGCCTTCGCGGGCTTCGCCGATTACTTTCCAGGCACCGGCCTGCAGTTCGGCTTTCATCAGTTGAATCCACTTGTAAGGCGGGATGATTTTGGCTTCGTCTTTCGAGCCCACTTCCGACAGCACCGTTACCTGGGTGGCCAGCTGTCGGATGTATTCACACTTGTCGTCGGGGTTCATGTCGACCGACCCATCCGATACTTCGGCGTGTTCGAGGCCGTACCGGTCGAGCAACCGGCGGTATTCATCGAACTGGTTCCGGACAACGAAGGCTTCGAACAGGGTACCGCCGAAGTAAACCGGGATACCGGCTTCGCGGTAGATGGCTAGTTTTTCGCTCAGTTTGGGGGTCACAAACGACGTGGCCCAGCCTAGTTTAACGATGTCGGTGTAGTCGGCGGAAGTTGACAGGAAGTCTTCTACCTCGCGCAGACTAAGTCCCTTGTCCATGACCATGGTCAGGCCGCTCTGGCGTGGTTTGGTCGTACGTTCAGGGAGCTGCGTAAGCGTATAGTTCATTCGGTTTGATCGAATAGGGATGCTCAAAAACGCCCAAAAGTAGCATAAGTCTTGAAAACCCCCCAATAAAGTACACCAATTATAGCCGTTAACGGCCTGTTTACTTAGTTTAATGCTATTTTTGCCTCCCTATGGATACGCTTACAAACACGCGGCTCGAGTATTTCAGAGCCATGATCGGTTCCGATATGCAGACCAGTATCTCGCCCCTGGGGCGCTGGCTCAACGGTACGCTCCGGGCGGTAGAGTCCGGCCAGCTGGTGGCCGAGTACCGGGTGCGCGACGACATGACCAACCCGGCAGGGGTGCTGCACGGCGGTATGGCCAGTGCCATTCTCGACGATCTGATCGGGGCGATGGTGTTTACGCTGGGGCGCGAAAACGCCTACACGTCGGTCAACCTGAACGTCGACTTTCTGCACGCGGCCCGCGCCGGCGAAACCATAACCGCCACCGCACAAGTGCTGCGGGCAGGCAAAAACATCATTCACTGCGAAGGCCGTATCGTGGCCAGTGATGGCAAAATTATCGCCAAGTGCACCACCAACCTGATTCAGACGAGCGTTAAACTGCCGTTTTGAGGGGAACCACGGGCCGGTCTGGACGGGGCGGCCGGTATGGCGGGAGCGCTACAAGAACTGCCCGCTATGCTGGCTCCGGGCGGAGTCGTAAATAAAATCGGGCGCAGTTGCCTTTTTCTATAGAAAACGCTATTTTTGCCCCTCATTTCCAATTTCATACAGAAATCATGTACGCAATCGTAGAGATCGCAGGGCAGCAATTCAAGATCCAGAAGGGTCGTTCCATCTATACCCACCGGTTAGAGGGCGATGTGGACGCTGCGCTTGCCTCCGACAAGGTGAAAGTTCTCCTTGTTGACAACGAAGGCAGCATCAGCATTGGTGCGCCTACCGTAGCCGGTGCCGTTGTATCGGCCAAGATCGTTGAGCACCTCAAAGGTGAAAAAGTAATCGTTTTCAAGAAGAAGCGCCGGAAGGGCTACAAAAAGAAAAACGGTCACCGTCAGTACCTGACCAAAGTTCTGATCGAAGATATCACACTTTAAGTCAATTGGTTTGTCGTTCGTCGTTTATAGTTCCTGAGGCATTAGTTGCGCGGTAGTCACTATAAATTACAAACCACAAACTATAAACTCCTTTAACAATGGCACACAAGAAAGGTGTAGGTAGTTCCAAAAACGGCCGCGATTCGCACAGCAAACGGCTGGGCGTGAAATTGTTCGGTGGCCAGTCGGCTATTGCCGGTAATATCATTGTTCGTCAGCGGGGCACCAAGCATCACCCCGGCAAAAACGTAGGTCTGGGTAAAGACTATACGCTGTTTGCACTGGTCGACGGCACGGTAAAATTCCGTCCCGGTCGCGCTGGCCGTTCGTATGTCGATATCCTGCCCGTTGGTCCGTCGGCAGTAGCCTCAGCAATTCCTGCGGCTGCCGTAGCGGCTCCGGTCGAATAAGGCATTTCGTTCCCGATTTGCAAACGCGAAAACCCGCCTGATGATCGTCAGGCGGGTTTTCGCATGTAGGGGTAAACTAAAATGGAAACCCGTCTGTTAGCCCAGACAACCGCTGCTGCGGTGAGCAATGGGCCCCGCGTGGCAACCCACTGCCTGTATACCATCTCGACAATACAACTCACAACTTTATGAATCCTGCGCTGAGTCGTCCTATATCTGTATTTACTGAAGGTAGCCCCAACCCCAACTCCATGAAGTTCGTGGTGAGCGTTGAGCTGGTGCCCAGCGGTCTGTCGTTCGATTACGCAACGCCGGGCGATGCCCTGGTGGAAGGCAAAGCATCGCCCCTGGCCGTTGCCCTGTTCGGATTCGATTTTGTAAAGCGCGTGTTTATCGCCGGCAACTTCGTCACCATTACCAAAGACGATGAAACTGACTGGGATGAAGTGCTTTTCGAGGTAAAGCAGTTTCTGAAAGAATACTTTGGTGCTCAGCAGCCCGTTTTTGCCCAGCGCACGGTGGATGTCAATACCACCAGGCTGGATATGGATTCGGAAACGGTGCAGAAAATCAAAGCCGTACTGGACCAGTACATCCGGCCCGCTGTTGAAACCGATGGGGGGGCCATCAACTTTCACTCGTTCGACGAAACCAGCGGGGTCGTGAAGGTCCTGTTGCAGGGATCGTGCAGCGGTTGCCCGTCGTCGACGCTGACGCTGAAAGCCGGCATCGAGAACCTGCTGACCCGGCTTGTGCCCGAAGTAAAGCTGGTTGAAGCCGAAGGCGTGTAAGGTACTCCGCCCGTGTAACCACCGGCCATTTTTTTCGTCTAAACGAGGCTGGCCGCCGGCTGGCCGAACGGACACCAATCTGAAAAAAAACCGTCTCTGGTTAACCCTGGAGACGGTTTGCCGTTTATACTGATACTGATCTCCCATCGAAACACACTACATGAAGCATTTACTCGTATTGGGCGCACTGGCGCTGACCCTTCCGGCCGCGTCGGCCCAGAACCTGCTCGGCATCTCGACCAGCCGCTACGGGGGGACCAATCGACTCTATATCAATCCGGCTCTGGCTGCCGATTCGCCGTCAAAACTGTTTGTCAATGTGGCTACAGCCAGTGCCCACCTCGATAATAATTACGTTCGCTATCAGGCCCCCTTCTCACTGCTACGCCTGATCAGTGGCCGGGTGCCGGCCCAGTACCAGAACTCCGATGGTACGGTAAAATTTGATGAGTCGTATACCCGCGAGATCATTGATGGACGACCTAAAAACGGCAGTCTGCTGGGTGAGGTACGGGGCCCATCGATTCTGTTCAAGACAAGTGAACGCAGTGCCTTTGCCGTGACAACCCGCTTCCGGGCTATGGCACAGGTGCTGGGGGCCTCCGAACCGCTGCTGTCAGCGCTGCGGGCCAGCCTGAGCGACGGTACACTCTACGGCATTCCGAGTACCAACAACCAGTTCAGCGCCAACACCAATACATATGCCGAGCTGGGTCTGACGTATGCCAGTACGATCTGGGAAGGTGATGGCGACAAACTGCTGCTGGGTGCTACCGCTAAAGTGCTGATCGGATACAACGCCCAGAGTTTCGTGAATCAGGGCCTGACTTACCGCGTTACGGCCGATGCCGCCACGCCCAACATGCCTTATCTGGAAGTTACCAGACTCGATGCCACGCTAAACTACACCACCTTTCTGCGCGATCGGTCGATCAGTCCGCGGACGCTGCTGAGCACCGACATTCCGGGCAAAGGGATCGGTGCCGATATTGGCCTAACCTATATCCGGCAATACGACGCCGACAGCCCGGCGCTACGCCTGGGGGTGGCCGTGGCCGACATCGGGGGGCTAAGCTATGCCGGGCCGGGCTACACCTATACGAGTGCCGATCTGCAACAGCGGCCGATCCGGTTCCAGGGCAGCGATTTCAATAACATCAACGGCACGTCGCAACTGGCGCAGGTGGTGCAGGAGAAACTCAGTGCCGGCCGCCTGCCCGACAAAACAAGCTTTCGGGTGGGTCTGCCCACGTCGCTCAACCTGACGGCCGATTACCAGGACCCGTCGGGGGCGGGGCTGAGCGTAACCTATCTGCAGGACGTACGGGGGCTGGGTTCTGCCGCCGTTCACCAGCCAACCATCATAGCCGTAACGCCCCATTATGACACCCGCTGGGTAAGCGTATCGTTACCGGTGGCCTACCTCAACCGGGGTTTCACGGCGGGTGCGTCAGTACGGGTTGGACCGGCCTGGCTTGGAACGGATAACTTTCTGGGCCTCATCGGCAACAAAAGCAACGGCATTCAGCCGCGGGGACTCGACGTGTATGGCGGGGTCGCGTTTGGGCTGGGGCGGGCCGACGAGGAGTAACAACCTGGGGGGGCGGAGACCGGACCGATTGCCAAAAATTGCGTAAATTTGGGCTAGTCCCGCCCTTAAACCGGGGCGCTGGGGGCTGCTATGACCGAACGCACCACTTTTTTCGATACGCCACTCACGCAGTTGAGAAGCCTGGGGCCACAACGCACCGAGCTGCTCAACAAAGAACTAAACCTGTTTACCTACGGGGACCTGATTCAGTACTACCCGTTCCGCTACGACGATCGCAGCCGGTTCTATACCATCAGCGAACTGATGGATTCGATGCCCTCGGCCCAGATTCGGGGGCGGCTCCGCGACTGGTATCTGGAAGGAGAGGGCCCTAAAAAGCGGCTGGTCGGAACCTTTACCGACGGTACAGGCTCTATGAGTCTGGTCTGGTTTCAGGGCATTACCTACATCGAAAAAACCCTCCGGCGCGACGGCGAGTACATTGCCTATGGCAAGCCCCAGTCGTTCAATGGGCAGTACAGCATCGTACACCCCGAACTGGAAAACATCGCCACCGCATCGGGCAACGAACCCGGCTTCTTTCCTGTCTACAACCTTACGGAAAAGCTGCGCAAGCGACACCTCGACAGCAAGGTAATTGGCAAAGTGATGCGTACCCTGCTCGAGCAGTCGTGGCCGCATATCCGCGAAACCCTGCCCGATTCACTGATCCAGCAGTTTCGGCTGGTGGGCAAGCGCGAAGCCCTCTGGAACATCCACCTGCCGCAGAATCAGGCGTGGCTCAAACAGGCCCAGCGCCGGCTCAAGTTCGAAGAGCTGTTCTACAACCAGCTCCGGCTGATCAAAAACAAGCTGATTCAGAAAGAAGAGTTTCCGGGCCAGGTGTTCCGAGACACAACGCTGATGAAGCACTTCTACAACGAACTGCTGCCCTTCGAGCTGACGGGGGCGCAGCAGCGCGTGATCCGGGAAATCTATGCCGATTTTCTGACCGGCAAGCAGATGAACCGGCTGCTGCAGGGGGACGTGGGCAGTGGCAAAACCATTGTGGCGTTTATTGCCTGTCTGATGGCCATTGGCAACGGGGCACAGGCCTGCCTGATGGCGCCCACCGAAATTCTGGCCGATCAGCATTACAATGGGCTCAAGCCCTTTGCCGACGCTATGGGGCTTAACATCGGCATCCTGACGGGTTCGACCAACAAAAAACGGCGCGTGGTACTGCACGACGAACTGCAGTCGGGACAAATGCACATTCTGGTAGGTACGCACGCTCTGCTCGAAGACGCGGTGCAGTACAAGAACCTGGGCCTCTGCATTATCGACGAGCAGCACCGCTTCGGGGTGGCGCAGCGGGCCAAACTCTGGCGTAAAAACGAAACGGTGCCGCCCCATATCCTGGTCATGACGGCAACGCCCATTCCGCGTACGCTGGCCATGACCCTCTACGGCAACCTCGACGTATCGACCATCGACGAGTTGCCCAAAGGCCGTAAGCCCATCAGGACCGTGCATAAATACGATAAGCACCGCTCCGAAATTTTTGGTTTTATGCGGCAGCAGCTCGAACTGGGCCGGCAGGTCTACGTGGTGTACCCGCTGATCGAGGAATCGGAGAAGCTTGATTATAAAGACCTCATGGATGGGTTCGAGAGCATTCAGCGGGCGTTTCCGCGGCCCCAGTACGAAGTGGGTATGCTCCACGGCAAAATGCTGCCCTATGAGAAAGACGACGAGATGAAGCGCTTTCTGAAACGTGAAACCCAGATCATGGTGGCCACTACCGTAATCGAAGTGGGCGTAAACGTACCGAACGCCAGTGTGATGGTGATCGAGAGCGCCGAGCGGTTCGGGTTGTCGCAGCTCCACCAGCTTCGTGGGCGGGTAGGGCGGGGGGCCGAGCAGTCGTACTGTATCCTGATGACGGGCTATAAGCTGAGCGCCGACACCCGCACCCGGCTCGAAACGATGGTGCGTACCAACAACGGTTTTGAGATTGCCGATGTCGACCTGCAGTTGCGTGGGCCCGGCGACCTGACCGGTACGCAGCAGAGTGGTGTGATGGATTTGATGATTGCCGATCTGGCCAAAGACGGCGCCATTCTGACGGCTGCCCGCGAGTCGGCCCAGGCTATACTGGCCGAAGACCCCGATCTGGTGCTGCCCCAGCACGCCCCAATCCGCAATCACGTCGACAATGTTCGCCAGAATGAGAACAACTGGGGCCGGATTAGCTGAGTTAGCTGCTTTTCGACGCTACTCAGGGTAAAATTGAGTAAATACGGTAATTCTGTATTAGTTCTGGTGAATGTAGGGTTAACCCTATGTTGGTTCGGTTCGAGTATAAATAATTTATCTTAAAAATGGACTTTCTTAGCAGTAGATAGGCCACTGTATGGCTTTTGAGTAGGATTAAAACCTAGTTAACTACTCAAAAACATGCCAAAACAATCTACTCGTAGAGGGGCTTCTCCAGACCTTAGGGGAACTACGTCTATAGGTGCGATCTGGAGAATAGGGCTGCTCAGCCTGCTTTTCCTGACGATCCTATCGGTAGGTGCTTATGCTCAGTCCAAAGTATCGGGCCGGGTGATCGATGACCAGCAGCAGGGGCTGCCCGGTGTGAGCGTTGTGGCGAAGGGCACCACAACAGGTTCGGTAACGGATGCCGACGGACGCTACAGCTTCACGGTACCCGCTGGTGCCAGTGCGCTGGTGTTTTCCTACATCGGTTACGTGTCGCAGGAAGTACCCGTTTCGGGAAAAGGTACCATCAACATCACCCTCGCCACCGACACCAAGTCGCTGAACGAAGTGGTGGTGGTGGGTTACGGTACGCAGCGCCGGGAAACCATTACGGGTTCGGTTGTAGCCGTTAAAGGTGCCGACCTGGTGAAATCGCCGACCACCAACCTGTCGAACTCGCTGGCCGGGCGGCTGCCGGGCGTAACGGCGGTCAACCGCAGCGGTGAGCCGGGCTATGATGGCTCGACAATCCGGATTCGGGGAACAAACACGCTGGGCAACAACAGTGCCCTGGTGGTAGTCGACGGTATTCCTGACCGGGCGGGTGGTCTCGACCGCATCAACCCCGCCGATATCGAAACGATTTCGGTACTGAAAGATGCCTCGGCGGCCATCTACGGGTCGCGGGCGGCCAACGGCGTTATCCTGATTACCACCAAGCGGGGTAAAACGGGTAAACCGCAGCTGTCCTACACCTTCAACCAGGGGTTTGCCCAGCCAACGGTGATTCCTAAGCTGGCCAATGCCGCTCAGTATGCCACCATGCTCAACGACCTGAGCGTGTACGAACTGCCCACGGCTGAGTGGTCGGCAGCGACAAAGGCGTACCAGAGCACGGGCTCGTACACCCGCCCCGACGGTACGATCCGGAAGGCACCCTACTCGCCCGACGATATTACCAAGTACAACGACGGGTCGGACCCCTGGGGCCACCCCAACACTGACTGGTATAAATCTACGCTCAAAACGTGGTCGCCCCAGTCGCGACACAACGTGCAGCTGACTGGTGGTACCGACGATTTCAAGTACCTCGCGTCGCTGGGCTACCAGAACCAGGATGCGTTCTACAAAAACTCGGCAACGGGCTACAAGCAGTACGATATCCGGATCAACCTGGACGGTAACATCAACAAGTATGTGCACGTTGGCCTGGGCATCCTGGGTCGCGAGGAGTTTCGGTACTATCCTACGCGGGGTGCCGGGGCTATCTTCCGGATGCAGATGCGGGGTAAGCCCAACCAGCCCGCTTTCTGGCCCGATGGTCGGCCTGGTCCGGACATCGAGAACGGTGAAAACCCGGTGGTGATCACAACCAACGCAACCGGTTACGATCGCGACAAACGTGATTACATTCAGACCAACGGGCAGCTGGATATCAAAATTCCGGGTGTTGAAGGCCTGAAGTTCACCGCAACGGCGGCTATCGACAAGCTGAACCAGAACAACAAACGCTGGGAGACGCCCTGGACGCTGTATGAGCGGGGTTCGGGTGTGGATGCTAACGGCAACCCGAACCTGATTGCCAGTGTGCGCGGTCCGGCTGAGCCTCGCCTGACACTGGGCAACAACACGCAGTTGAACATTCTGCTGGGTGGTATCGGTACTTACGAGCGCAAGTTCGGCGACCACGGCCTGACGGTACTGGCAGGGGTAAACCGCGAAACGATCTCGGGTGATAACTTCGGTGCATTCCGTCGGTATTTTATTTCGCCGGCCATCGACCAGCTGTTTGCCGGGGGCGACCTCAGCAAAGACAACGGGGGTGGAGCCTTCAACCGGGCACGTCTGAACTACTTTGGTCGGGTGGCTTACAACTATAAAGATAAGTACCTGGCCGAGTTCCTGTGGCGCTACGATGGGTCGGACATCTTCCCCAAGGAGACCCGCTATGGGTTCTTCCCAGGCTTCATGGCCGGCTGGGTTGTTTCGGAAGAAAACTTCTGGAAAAATTCGGTTCCTGTAGTCAACTACCTGAAGCTGCGGGCTTCGTGGGGACAGCTGGGTAACGATCAGATTTATTTCCCCGGTACCACAACCTTGGCTACCTACCAGTACTTGGCCACCTACGGATTCAATACCTACATTATTAACAATGGTCAGCAGAAAACGCTGACTGAGAGCCGGATCCCGAACACGAACATCACCTGGGAGGTGGCCAACAATGCCGATATCGGTATCGAAGGGCAGCTGTTCAACGGCAAGATCAGCTTCGAGTTCGATTACTTCAATAACCTGCGGACCTCGATTCTGTACCCCCGGAACGCATCGGTACCCCGCACGACCGGTCTGGTGCTGCCCCCCGAAAACATCGGGAAGGTACGCAACAGCGGCTTCGACGGTCAGATCAGCTACAACGGTCAGTCGGGCGCCCTGCGCTACAGCGTGGGTGTCAACGGTGGCTATGCCCAGAACAAAATCATTTTCTGGGATGAAGCACCCGGTGCCCCTGAGTGGCAGCGCACTACCGGTCGGCCTATCAATTCGTACATGGCCTACCTGTACGATGGTGTATTCCGCGATCAGGCCGAAATCGACGCCAACAAGCTCGATTACAAAGCCATCGTGAACACGCTGCGGCCCGGCGACATGAAGTATGTGGATTATAACGGTGATGGTAAAATCACCCCCGACGACCGCGTCCGGAACAACCGCACCAACCTGCCGCTGTTCCAGGGTGGTCTGAACATGACGGCTTCGTACAAGAACTTCGACCTGACCATTCTCTTTCAGGGATCGGCCGGAGCGCAGCAGTACATCAGCCTGGGTGAGTCGGGCAACATCGGTAACTACCTGCAGGAGTTCTATACCAACCGCTGGACGGTCGATAACCCCAGCAGCGTGCACCCCCGCATTGCCAACCGGAGCGATCAGTATTTCTCGGGTGGCAACACTTACTGGCTGCGGTCGGCCGATTACATCCGGCTGAAAAACTTCGAAATCGGCTACACCATTCCCGAAACGTTTGGCAAAAAAGTCGGTATCAGCAGCCTGCGCATCTACGTCAACGGCCTGAACCTCTGGACGCCGGTCAACAAACTGGGCTCGTTTGACCCCGAAGCCGACAACGCTACCGGGCAGTACTACCCACAGTCGCGGATCATAAACACCGGTTTATCGCTTCGCTTCTAACCCTTTATCTGATATGATACGCAATTTTAAAACAATAAGTCTGGCGCTCCTGATGGCTTCGATGGCTGTCACGGGTTGCAACGATGATTTCGTCAACACCCAGCCCCTCGATCAGGTAGCCGGTTCGGCCGTCTGGAACGATGCCGCGCTGGCCGAGGCTTTCGTCACGGGCATCTACGCCGGGCTGGGGCAGGGCGGTTTCAACGAGCAGCAGCTGGCCTCACTGACCGACGAAACGCTCTTTACCCACCCGGGTCGGGGTATTACAACCATCACGGAGTCGCGGTCGAACCCCGCCGATGCCGGCTGGATCAACGAAACCATCGACTGGAACAATATGTACCTGCGCATCCGGGCCTGTAACCTGGCGCTGGAGAATCTGGCCAAACCGGGCTTTACCAACACGAACAAAATCGTGGAGCGGCTGACGGGTGAAGCCAAGTTTATGCGGGCTTATTATTACCAGCAGCTGGTGCGCTACTACGGCGGGGTGCCGCTGATCAGTAAGTCGTACGGACTCGGTGAGGCTGATTACACGACGCCCCGCAACACGATGGAAGAGTGTATCAACTTCATCGTGAAAGACTGCGATGAGGCTGCTGCGCTGCTCAAAGGCCAGTCGCTGGCCAAGGGCCGGGCCAACGAAGCGGCTGCTTTGGCGCTGAAGTCGCGGATTCTGGTCTATGCCGCCAGCGATCTCTACGACGCGGCCACGGCCAAGAGCAAATCGTCGACCCATGCCGCCTTTGCCAAGCCTGAACTGCTGGGGTACACCTCCGGCAGCCGGGCCGAACGCTGGCAGAAAGCCAAAGATGCGGCCAAGGCCGTACTCGACCTGACCAGCTACGGCTCGCAGCTCAACCTGGCCGCGCCAGCCTCGAAAGAAGACGGTACGACCAACTACATGAACATCGCCCTGTCGCGCAACGGCGGGGAGAAAGACGTGATTTTCTCGCGTTCGTTTATCAACGGGAAGCAGGAAGGGGGCGGTCAGCAGGGGCTTTTCAACGGTCCCAACGGCTACCACAACTGGGCGGGTAATACGCCCGTATCGCTGCTGGTCGATGACTATGAGATGATGGACGGCTCGAAATTCAGCTGGAGCGATCCGGCCAAAGCCACCACGCCCTACGTTAACCGCGATCCCCGTTTCTACGGTTCGATTCTGTACGACGGAGCGCCCTGGAAACCCCGTACGGCCGACGTAGCTGGCAAGGACCCCGCCAACCAGATTCAGACCGGCCAGTACGAAATCACGAGCGGCAGCGGCAAGGTAAACGTGGCTGGTCTCGATACCCGTAAGAGTACGGTCGAAGACTGGAACGGCAGCTACACGGGTTACTACATGCGTAAGTTTATCGATCCCAACCCGGCTATTGTCGACCAGAACACCTTCCAGGAAATTCCCTGGCCGTTCTTCCGCTATACCGAAGCGGTGTTCAACTACGCCGAAGCCTGTATCGAGCTGGGGCAGGATGCCGAAGCCCGCACGTGGCTGAACAAAATCCGCTACCGCGCCGGTATGCCCGCCCTGACCGAATCGGGCGATGCCCTGCGGCAGCGTTACCGCAACGAACGCCGGGTCGAGATGGTGTTTGAAGAGCAGCGCTACCACGATGCCCGCCGGTGGATGATTGCACCCGCCACGCTGGGCCGCAAAGCCAACGGAATCAACGTGACCGGAACGCTCAAGCCCGGCAAATCGGTGTCGCTCTACCGCTACGACCCCACCAGTTACGACTACTCGTATAAAGTATTTGAAATCGATCCCGGTAAGGAAAACCGCACCTGGCTCGACAAGATGTACTTCCTGCCGATCAGTCGTGACGAAATGAACCGGAATAATAAACTGGTGCAAAACCCAGGCTATTAATTTCCTGGCCACGGCCTGATGTACCGGTGCCAACGATGCCAGCGCTTTCGAGTGCTGGCATTTTTGGTTATGTTTAACGACTCGATCGCCCGCCGTACCCGTAACGTGCGGTTTTACTGACCCCTTCCGTGAAACGCTTACCTTATTTTGCTTTGGCCGCCGGCCTGCTGCTGGCGGCTGGCTGCCGGCCCTCGACCGACTCAACGGCAACCGGCCAGCCCGCCGAACCCCCCGCCGGCCCCCCGCTCTTTACGCTCCTGTCGCCCGACCAGACGGGCATTACCTTCGCCAATAACCTTACCGAAGGGCTTAATACCAACATCCTGATGTATGAGTACTTCTACAACGGGGCGGGCGTTGCCACCGGCGACCTCAACGGCGACGGCCTGGATGATGTGTATTTCAGCGGCAACATGGTACCCAACCAGCTGTACCTGAACAAAGGGGGCATGCGGTTTGCCGACATAACGGCGGCCGCCGGAGCCGCCGGGCGCGAAGGCCCCTGGCGTACCGGCGTGTCGATGGCCGACGTAAACGGCGATGGGCGGCTCGATCTGTTTCTGTGCTACTCGGGCAATGTGCGCCCCGAAAAACGCAGTCCGCAACTGCTGATCAACGACGGACCCGACGCGCAGGGCGTTCCTCACTTCAGCGACCAGACCGCTCGCTTTGGCCTCGACAAACCTGCTCAGAGCACGCAGGGCACCTTTTTCGACTACGACAACGATGGTGATCTCGACCTTTTTCTGCTGAACCATAACCCCAAATCACTACCCGTACTCGATCAGGTCAGTACGGCCGCGCTGCGCAAACAAAGCAGTCCCGAGATCGGGATGCGGCTGTTCCGAAATACGGGCAACCACTTCACCGACGTAACCGAGCGGTCGGGGCTGAGCAGTTCGGTACTGAGTTATGGCCTCGGCGCGGGCGTGTCGGACCTGAACGGCGATGGCTGGGCCGATATCTACGTATCCAACGATTATTCGGTGCCCGACTACCTCTACCTCAACAACCACGACGGTACCTTCACCGATGAACTGGGTAAGAGCATGGGTCATACGTCGAACTTCTCGATGGGCAACGACGTGGCCGATGTCGACAACGACGCCCGCCCCGACATTGTCACGCTCGACATGCTGCCCGAAGACAACCGCCGGCAGAAGCTGCTGATGGGGGCCGACAACTACGAGAAATTTGCCTTTACGGTGCAGTCGGGTTTTCATCATCAGTACATGCGCAACATGCTGCACCTGAATCAGGGGTCGGTTGGTGCGCGTCGGGCGGGGCGGTTGCCGGCCTTCGCCGAAACGGGGCAGCTGGCGGGCATTTCCAACACCGACTGGAGCTGGGCACCGCTGCTCGCCGACTACGACAACGATGGCTGGAAAGACCTCTATATCACAAACGGCTACGTGCGTGACTATACCAACCAGGATTTTCTGAAGTTCATGAACGACTTCATGCAGAACCGCCCGGCCAACCCCACGCGGGAAGATGTGCTGAACCTGGTGCAGAAAATGCCGTCGTCGAACGTAGCCAACTACATGTTTCACAACGAAAGCGGCCGTCCCGATGCGGGGGTTCGTTTCGCCAATATTGGCAAAGCGTGGGGACTCGATCAGGTGTCGAACAGTACGGGCGCGGCCTACGCCGACCTGGACAACGACGGCGACCTGGATCTGGTGGTCAACAACACCAACCAGCCGGCGTATGTCTTTCAGAACAAGAGCAACAGCGTTCGCAAACACCACTACCTGAGCATCCGGCTGGTTGGCAGCGGGGGCAATACGCAGGGGGTAGGCGCTGCCGTGACGGTGTACCGGGCGGGCCGGCAGCAGTACGTAGAGCAGATGCCTACGCGCGGCTACCAGTCGAGCGTATCGCCCCGGCTGCACGTAGGGCTCGGCACCGATCCCATCATCGACTCGGTGCGGGTGGTCTGGCCAGGCGGCAAACAGCAGCTGCTCACCGGTGTCAAGGCCGATCAGCTGCTGACGCTTAAGCAAACCGATGCCCGCACTACCTACCGCGCGCCCGGGTCGGCCCCGGCGCTGTTTAAACCCATAGCCACGCCACTGGCGCACAGCTACCCGGCCGTAACGACCAACGATTTCAAACGGCAGCCGCTGCTCGTCAATGCGCAGTCGTTTGGTGGGCCCTGCCTGACCAAAGCCGACGTAAACGGCGACGGGCGGGAAGATGTGTATGCCGGAGGCAGCAGTGGTCAGCCGGGGGCCTTGTTTCTGCAGCAGGCCGATGGCCGGTTCAGCCGCAAACCGGTACCCGCCTTCGACGCCGACCGGCAGGCCGAGGATACCGACGCCGTATTTTTCGACGCCAATGGCGACGGCAAGCCCGACCTGTACGTGTGCAGTGGTGGCTACGGTACGTTCGAGCCCAACGATGCCCGGCTGCAGGACCGGCTCTACCTGAACGATGGTACCGGCACCTTTACGAAAGCCGCCGATGCTCTGCCGGTTATGCATACGAGCACGAGTTGCGCCCGCGTGGCCGATGTGAACGGCGATGGTAAACCCGATCTGTTTGTGGGCGGTCGGGTGGTACCGGGCCGGTATCCCGAAGCCCCCCGCAGCTACCTGCTCATCAACAACGGGGCGGGGCGGTTCAGCGATCAGACGGCGCGGCTGGCGCCCATGCTCACTACCATTGGCATGGTAACCGATGCCGCCTGGGCCGATCTAAACAACGACCGTCGGCCCGAGCTTGTGGTAGTAGGTGAGTGGATGCCCGTGACGGTGCTGAGCGGCCAGCCCGACCATACGCTCACCGACCAGACCACAGCCCTGCTCGGCACCGAATACCGGGGCTGGTGGAACAAACTGCTCGTCGACGATCTGAATGGCGATGGGCGGCCCGATCTGGTAATCGGCAACCAGGGGCTGAATACCCAGTGCCGCGCCACCGACCGCGAACCGGCCGAGCTGGTGTACAAGGATTTCGATAACAACGGCAAAATCGACCCGGTGCTTTGCCTGTACGTGCAGGGCAAAAGCTACCCCCACGCCACACGCGATGAACTGCTCGATCAGGTGAGTATGCTGCGGAAACGCTTTGTCAACTACGACAGCTACGCCAATGCTACCCTGACCGACGTATTTACGGCCGACGAGTTGAAAGATGCCAAACGCCTGACCGCCAATCGGCTGCAGACGCTCTGCCTGCTTAGCTCGGCCGGGGGGAAGCTGACGGAAACGGCGCTGCCCCTGCCTGCCCAGGTGGCACCGGTGTTTACGATTACCGCGCTCGACTACGACCACGACGGTCGTAAAGACCTGTTGCTGTGCGGCAACACGATGCAGACCCGGCTGCGCTTTGGCCGTGCCGATGCCAACGCGGGCGTGCTGCTGCGTAATGCCGGCGGGGGACGATTTACAGCCGTATCCCAGCAGGTATCGGGGTTCCGGCTCACGGGCGATGTGCGGAGTGTGGTATCGATAGGCAATACGCTGTTGTTCGGTATCAACCAGCAGCCGGTGCAGGCCTACAGCCCCGTCAGCCGCTGAACCGGTTGCCCCGAACGGCTGTTTACGCTCGTACCCATGGCCCGTCGAACGCAGTTACCCATCGAAATTACTGAACAGAGCGTGCTGGTCGCGTCGTCCCTGACCGACGACGCTGTGGGGCCGGTCAGCCCGACTCCCGAGGGCGTCACGCCCTTGCCGGCGACTGCCTTTGCCGGCTTGCGGGCCTACGCCCTCGACCCGGCGGGTGGAGCCGACTGGCTGACGCTTTTCACCCGAAAAGGGCAGGAGGCCATCCGGATCGGCCCCTACGTGGGGCTGATTCAGCTGGCCGATGGTACTCAGCTCGATATACTGCCCAAAATCGGCACGCCCGCTCAGGCCCGATCAGCGCTGCTGACCATGCTGCGCTACCTGCCCAACACGCCCTTTCGAACCCTGCCTATGGTGCCCAGCGGGCCCGGCCGACTGCCACTCTGGGACGTGTTTGTGCTCGCGTTTCTGGACACGCTGACGACGCTCAGCCAGCAGGGGCTGCAACGGGCCTACTGCCCGACGGAACAGAACGAACCTGTCTGGAAAGGGGCGTTTCAGGCGGCCCGGCACCTGCGCGAAAATGCTGGCCATGCCGAGCGACTGGCCATGCGCTACGACCAGCTGACGGTCAATGTGCCGGCCAACCGGTTGCTGAAAACAGCCCTGCTATCGGTCGACGGGCGGCTGCAGGGCTCGCCCGTGCGGGCGCGGGTGCGCCAATGGCTGGGCTGGCTCGATGCGGTGCCTCCCTCGGCCAGCGTGGCCGCCGATGGGCGGGCCTGCCAGCGGCTGGGACGGCTCTTCAGCCGCTACGGGCCGGCCTTGCGCTGGGCCGAGGTACTGCTGGGGGGGATGGCCTTCGGGGCGCAGCGCGGCACGATCGACAGCCCCGCGCTGCTGTTTCCGATGGCACGGGTGTTCGAAGCCTACGTGGCCCACGGTGTGCGTACCTACTGGCCCGATGCCGGCCGGGTAACGGTGCAGGAAAGCTCGGCCCACCTGGTCGATCAGCACGGCGGCACGCCCCGATTCCGGCTGCGGCCCGACCTGCTCATCCGGCAGACCGACGGCCGGGTGCTGGTGCTCGACACCAAGTGGAAAGCGCTCGACAGCACCGACCGGCGCGGTATGTATGGCATCGACCAGGCCGACCTCTACCAGCTCTACGCCTACGGCAAGAAGTACGGCGCGGCCCACCTGTTTCTAATTTATCCGGCCAGCGACACCTTTCGCGAGCCGCTCGACCTCTTTGGCTACGATCCCGATACGCACCTGCACGTGCTGCCCTTCGACCCGGCGCAGCCCCTGGCGGCAGAAGTAGAAAAACTGGCGCAGTACGCTTTATCGGCCTGACACACACCGGGTGTGTTCTGCACCTTCCCTGCCTCTTCCCGTATGCCGCTTATTCTGACGCTGGTCGGTATCCTGACCCTGGTTTTTCTGGTGGCCATTGCCCGGCTCGACACGTTTATTTCCTTTGTGCTTGTCGCACTCGGCATTGGGCTGGCATCGGGCATGGATGTGGTGGCCGTCGGGAAGTCGATTCAGGCGGGCATCGGCAGTACCCTGGGCGATCTGGTCCTGATTATCGGCTTCGGGGCCATGCTGGGCCGGCTGGTGGCCGAGAGCGGAGCCGCCCGGCGCATCACCAATGTACTCATCGGGTTGTTTGGCGTAAAGCACATCCGGTGGGGGCTGGCGCTGGCCGGCTTTGTAGTGGGGATTCCGCTGTTCTACAACGCCGGCTTTATCATCGTGGTCCCGCTGATTTTTACCATTGCGGCTTCGTCGGGGCTGCCGCTGCTCTCGGTGGCCATTCCCATGCTGACAGCCCTGTCGGTGGCACATGGTTATTTGCCGCCCCACCCGTCGCCCTCGGCGGTGGCGGCCCAGCTCAACGCCAACCTGGGCCTCACCCTGATCTACGGTATTATCGTGGCCATTCCGGCTATCATTGTGGCGGGGCCGCTGTTCGGCAAAACGCTGATGAACACCCGGGCCACACCCAACCGCGACCTGTTCAATAGCCGCGACGTACCCGACCACGATTTGCCGGGCGCGGGCATCAGCTTTTTTGTGGCCCTGCTGCCCGTGTTGCTGCTCACCACGTTTGGCCCCCTCAAAAACGCCGTGCCCGACGAGTCGGCACTGAAGCCACTCGTTACGCTGCTGGCCGAGCCCTACATGGGCATGCTGCTGTCGGTGCTGACGGCCATGTACGCGCTGGGTATCCGGCGGGGCCTGAGCATGGGGGAGGTGACCAAAGACCTGGAGGAGGCCGTGAAGGCCGTGGCACCCATTCTGCTGACCATTGCCGGGGCGGGGGCGCTGAAGCAGATTTTCAGCGACAGCGGCACCAGCAAATACATCGGCAGCCTGCTGGCCGGGGTCGACATTCCGCCCCTGCTGCTGGCCTGGGGCATGGCTGCGTTCATTCGTGTCTGCGTGGGGTCGGCTACCGTAGCGGGGCTCACCACGGTAGGCATCATTCTGCCCCTGATCGAGTCGCAACCCATTAAGCCTGAGCTGATGGTGCTGGCGATCGGGTCGGGGAGTCTGATGTTCTCGCACATCAACGACCCGGCGTTCTGGCTTTATAAACAGTATTTCAACCTCACCATCGGCCAGACCATCCGCAGCTGGTCGGTGATGGAAACACTGGTATCGGTGCTGGGGTTGCTGGGCGTACTGGCGCTCAATCTGGTGGTCTAGGGCCGATGGCATAACCTTATACCCGTCTTTTGGGGTTAAGCATAGGCAGTGTGTATGCAACGACACTGCTACACGATGCACAACGAACCACCAGCTTCCACCACCGAAATCCAGACCGGCTTTGTCCGGGTAGCCGGTGCCCGCGAAAATAACCTGCGTAACGTAAACCTGTCGATTCCGCGCGATGCCCTGGTGGTGTTTACGGGCGTATCGGGATCGGGGAAATCTAGCCTGGCGTTCGGCACCCTCTACGCCGAAGCCCAGCGCCGGTACCTCGAATCGGTATCGCCCTACGCCCGGCGGCTGTTCAACCAGATGGCCGTACCCGATGTCGACGAGATCGACGGGCTGCCCCCGGCGGTGGCCCTGCAACAGCAGCGGGGCGCCCCCACCACACGTTCGTCGGTGGGCAGCGTAACCACACTGGCCAACCTAATCCGGATGCTGTATTCGCGGGCGGGCGATTACCCCGCCGGCCAGTCGATTCTCTACGCCGAATCGTTTTCACCCAACACGCCCGAAGGGGCCTGCCCCGAGTGCCACGGGCTGGGACGGGTATATGACGTGACGGAAGAAACCATGGTGCCCGATCCGTCGCTGTCGATCCGGGAGCGGGCCATTGCCGCCTGGCCCACCGCCTGGCACGGGCAGAATCTGCGCGAAATCCTGATTACGCTCGGCTACGACATCGACACACCCTGGCGCGATCTGCCCAGAAAAGACCGCGACTGGATTCTGTTTACCGACGAGCAGCCCGTGGTGCCGGTGTATTCGGGCTGGGAACGCCCCGAGGTAGAGCGGGCACTCAAACGTAAACTCACGCCCAGTTACATGGGCACCTTCACGGGCGCCCGTAAATACGTGATGCAGACCTTTGCCACCACGACCAGCGCCCTGATGAAAAAACGGGTGTCGCAGTTCATGCGCAGCGCTGACTGCCCGGTCTGCCACGGCAAGCGGCTCCGTCAGGAGTCGCTGTCGGTTACCTTCGCTGGGCTCGATATTGCCCAGCTGGCGCAACTGCCGCTGGCCGATCTGGCCGACCGGCTGCAGCCCTACGCCGACCCGGAAAAACCAAGTCTGAAAACGCTGGCCCGGACGGCGCCCGAAAAAGCGGTGGTGATCGAACGCATCGCAGCCGACCTGACGGCGCGTCTCGACGTGCTGCTCGATCTGGGACTGGGGTATCTCTCACTCGACCGGAGTACGCCCACGCTGTCGCCCGGCGAGCTGCAGCGGTTGCGCCTGGCCACCCAGGTGCGCTCCAATCTGTTCGGGGTGGTCTATGTGCTCGACGAACCTTCGGCGGGCCTGCACCCCGCCGATACCCAGGCGCTGCTGCGGGCTCTCGACCGGCTGAAGGCGTCGGGCAATTCGCTGTTTGTGGTCGAGCACGAACTGGACGTAATTCGCCGGGCCGACTGGATTGTCGACGTGGGGCCGGATGCGGGCGAACGGGGCGGGCAGGTACTGTACAGTGGGCCGCCCGAAGGACTGATGGGCGTGGCCGCGTCGAAAACGGCGCCATACCTGTTCGACAATCGACCCTTTGCGAGCCCTGATCCACGCCCGGCTGTGGGCTGGCTACGGCTGACGGGCGTTACGCGAAACAACCTGAACAGCCTCGACGTGGCGTTTCCACTTGGCGTGCTGACCTCCGTAACGGGGGTGTCGGGCTCGGGTAAGTCAACGCTGGTCAGTCAGGTGCTGGTCGAGCTGGTGGCCGATGCGCTGGGGAGCGAACGGCCGGCGGAGGAGGAAGGTGACCTCCTGCAGGACGCCCAACCGGTCACGCTGGGCGGCCGTATCGAGACGGGACTCGACCGAATCCGGCGGCTTGTGCAGGTCGATCAGAAGCCTATTGGGCGCACCCCCCGGTCGAATCTGGCCACTTATACCGGTTTATTCGATCACGTGCGGAAACTCTTTGCCGGCACCAAACTGGCCCGGTCGCGCCAGTACGATGCCGGCCGGTTTTCGTTCAATGTGGCCAAAGGGCGCTGCGCCAAGTGCCAGGGCGAAGGCATGGTTATGGTCGAGCTGCTGTTTCTGCCGAGTGTTTATACGCCCTGCCCGGTTTGTCACGGCGCCCGTTATAACGCCAAAACGCTGGAGGTAACCTACCGCGATAAATCCATTGCCGATGTGCTGGGCCTGACCGTCGACGAAGCCTACGACTTTTTTGATGAAGAACCGACGATTCGGCGGTCGCTGCACGTGCTGCGCGAGGTGGGGCTGGGTTATCTGCGGCTGGGTCAGTCGGCTACCGAACTGTCGGGGGGGGAGGCTCAGCGCATCAAGCTGGCTACCGAGCTACAGCGCGTTGGCCACGGCAACACGCTCTACATCCTCGACGAACCAACGACGGGCCTGCATCCGGCCGACGTGGAAAAGCTGGTGGCGCAGCTCGACGGGCTGGTCGAAGCCGGTAATACCGTGATTGTGGTCGAGCACGACATGCGTGTGGTGGCCGGCAGCGACTGGGTTATCGACATCGGGCCGGGGGCGGGTGTGGCCGGCGGTCAGATTGTGGCCGAGGGGCCGCCCCGGCAGGTAGCCCGGTCGACCAGAAGCCGCACGGCACCTTACCTCCGCCGTTTTCTGGGTTAGCGCTCGCGGGCCTGACTGGCCTGCGCCCGAATGGTGGCACGGTGCATCAGGCCCCAGTCGTGCAGGGCGCTGATTACGTTTTTCAGCGTATGGCTGTAGGGCGTCAGCTCGTAGGTGATCAGAATGGCCGGATCGGTCTGTACGCTGCGTTTCACAAATCCATTCAGTTCGAGTTCCTTCAACTCATTGGACAGCACCCGGGCCGAAAGGCCAGGAATGGCGCGCTGGAGTTCGTTGAACCGCAGCCGCGCTCCCGACAGGGCAATAATGATCCGGAGTTTCCACTTGCCGCCAATGGCGTAGAGTGCATCGCCAACGGCCATCAGGCTGTTTTCACACTGGGTAGGGGCCGACTGGTCGGGCAGCAATCGTTCGGGCATTGTCATCGCAGAGAGCACTAAACAAAAGGATACTGGTTACCTTTTGTTTAGTGCTAACAAAAGGTAAGCGAATGTATATAGTTTTGCCCGAAATAGCTAAACAGATGACTGTACGAAAAGGAATGACGATGGGCGTAACGGCCCTGGCTGCCCTCATGGTGGTGGGCAGCGGTATCATGAAACTGATTGGAAGCGATCAGGTGGTACCTACACTGGAAAAGGTGGGGGTAGGCCCCTACATCACGGGTCTGGGTCTGATGGAAATTGGCTTCACCGCCCTGTTTCTCTATCCAAAGACCATGAAAATTGGCTTCGTGCTGCTGTCGTGCTATTTCGCGGGTGCCATGGCCACGGAGCTGTCGCACAATGGCCCCGTTCTGAACGCGGCTATTCCGTTGGTGCTGGTATGGGTGGCCGCCTTGCTGCGCGATCCACAGGTGCTGCTGCCTTCGGCCGAAGCCTGACCATACAGTGATGACTGCCCGCCCAGTGCATTACAGCAGCTTGGCGGGCAGCACGATCAGCAGGACAACGGCGATCAGGATGAGGGCGGGCAGCACCAGATTCAGAATGGCTTTGCCGGTCGAGAACCGCTGCAGCTCGGCCGTCGCAATGACAAACAGCGATGCTGTCCAGAGTTGCAGCACAAACTGAACCATAAACGTAAAGGCCCCAAGTGCTCCCACGCCAAAGCCATTGCTCAGCACCGCGTTGTCTTCCTGAAAAAGCCGCTCTCCGTAGAGGCCGATCTGCACAATGAGCAGCAGCAGCGTCAGTGCCGACGGAATGCCGGCGTAGGCAAACACCCGCAGCAGCGCCCGCGGCTCGGCCGTGCCGCCCAGCCACTTGCCCGTTTTGCTGATCAGCCACGCGTAGATATAGACCGACAGCCAGCCCCCCAGCGAGCCGCCGATGATGCACAGCAGCACCAGCGCCATCAGCGACATTTTGTCACCGGCGTTCTGTTGCTGAGCCCGATCGAACGCCCGCACCATGCCGTTGAGCACGAGCAGCATCCAGAGGCTCACTTCGTGCTGATGGGCGTCGATGTAGCGGAACATAAGCCGGGGTTCGAGCCAGATCCGGGTAAAGATGTCGCGCTCGCGCAGGTAGTCGGGTGGGGTGGGGTTGGTGTCGTAGGGATTCATGAAATCGATAAAAAAACGCGGTCTGGCTACCGGCCCGAAATGCCCTGGCGGGTACAGCCATTTTTGGTAATGGTAAACTGACCCTGCCAGTGGTAGGTGCTGTTCGAAGCGGTGTAGTTGTAGGTGCCGCTGTTGAGTCGCAACGTGATCGTACCCTCCTGTCCGCAATCGGGACTGGTGTTTCCGTTGAAATACTGGCTCAGGGAACCTACGTCATACCCTTCGACGGTAAACGAAATGGTACCACCCTGGCCGTAGGTCGAGTAAAAGGTAACCGTTCCTTCGTCGGCCGTATCGGCGTAGGCATCGAGGTCGGTTTGGTCAACGGCGTCAAAATCGCGGAGATCGATGTCCGGAAAACAGAAGCTGGTGGCGGTGCAGTCGCCTTCGAGCAGGCTGAATCGTTGAACGGAGTCGGGTATGCGATCGAACACTACCCGGAAATGACTCTGCGTGCCTTTGTAAATGATGCGGGGAGCCGACTGGCGGGGCAGGTCGGTTGAGGTGGCATGATACACCCGACCGCTTTGGTTATCCACCAGCCGGTAATCGTCCATCCAGACCGTTTGGTAGCGTTGGTTGTCGCTTTGGTGCGTGTACGTGAAAAAAAGCACGGTTTTGTCGGCCTGGCTGGCCAGGTAATCGAGCCGAAGGCCGGGCCGGTCGGGGGTAACAATGCCCAGTTCCAGAATACGATCGGCCGACAGCAGGGGGCTGGGGTCGACGGGCTGTACGAGCAGTGCTGCCAGCGGCAGTGGCGTTGAGCGCCGGCTGCGCAGCAGCGCAGTGAGGGCCGACAGGGGCACGGCGAAATTCAGGTTCTGGCCGTCCGTACGCGACAGGACCGCCACACCAATTACCGCCCCCTGTTCATTCAGCACGGGTCCGCCACTGCTGCCGGGCGATACCGGGGCTGTCATCTGGATCAGTTCACGGCCGCCAAAATTGCGCAGACCGCTGACAATACCATCGGAAATGGTGGCGGGCAGGCCTTTGGGCGAACCCATCACAAAAAGGCGTTGCCCCGGCTGTAAACCGGGCTGAGCGAGGGGCAGTGGTGTTGGGCGCAGGGTCGATACCTGCAGCAGTACCAGATCGGCGACACTGTCGACCGCCAGATAGCCATCGACCCGGTGGCGTCCTCCGGTACCATTGGTATAGCAAAAAGCCGCCCGATTCCCTTCGATAACGTGGTAGTTGGTGGCAATGATGCCGGGGGCTACCAGAAAGCCTGAGCCCAGACTCGTCTCGGTTTCGATGGTTACGGTGGCATCGACGGTTTTTCGGTACACCTGCGTGGCGTCCTGGGCCAGAACGGCAAATCGGGTAAGCAGGGCAAGAAGGAGCAGTAGCGACTGTTTCATGGGGTGTGGTGATTCGGGACTGCAAGATAACAGCTGACCCGCTCGCTCCCATCGGAGCCGGGCCGACCGGGTAAAAATTGGCCGGCGCAACGAACAGGTACCCGCATCGGGTCAGTAGAGCTGACCACCGGGATGCTTACGCACAGGGCAGGCCGCAAACGCGTATCTTGCCGCTTCAACCCCAAACCTCAATCACCAATGACCGCTTTCGTTCGGCTGACCGGCGCTCTGGCCTTACTTACGCTGCTGGCTTTCCACGCAGCCACGCCCACCCGCGTTGTTTTCTTCGGCGACTCCATCACCCAGGCCGGCGTGCAGCCCGGCGGCTACATCGACCGGCTGCGCAAACTGATGCCCGCCAGTCAGTACGAGCTGATCGGAGCTGGCATCGGGGGAAACAAGATTTACGACCTTTTCCTGCGTATGGACGAGGACGTGCTGGCCAAAAAGCCCGATGTGGTTGTGATCTGGGTGGGCGTCAACGACGTGTGGCACAAAAGCAGCTTCGGCACCGGCACCGATCCCGACAAGTTTGTGAAGTTCTACGACGCCGTGATTACGAAACTGCAGGCGGCCAACGCTAAAGTAATGCTCTGCACACCCGCGGCCATCGGCGAAAAAACCGATTTCAGCAACCAGCAGGATGGCGACCTGAACCAGTATAGCCAGCTGATCCGCGATCTGGCCAAACGCCGTAATCTGCCGCTGATCGACCTGCGCCGGGCTTTTCTGGACTACAACCTGAAAAATAATCCCGACAATAAGGAAAAAGGCATTCTGACCACCGACCGTGTTCACCTCAACGAGGCTGGCAACCAGCTGGTGGCCGAGCAGATGCAGAAAGCGCTGACCACCAGTCTGCGCTAGGGTCAGCGCTTGCTCAACTGGAGCAGCAGATCCTGCCGGGCCACGGGTGCCGTCAGTACATCGCCCGCCGATACGGTTTCGGCCTTGACAACACCGCCCGTAACGGGATTGGTCCAGACGGCCTGATACGTTCCCTCGGGCAACTGGAGTTGCAGCGTAAAGGGCGTGAGGGCCATGGGTTCGGCATAGATCACCCATCCCCGGTTGCCCGTTTTGAGTGTCCAGGTCATCGCGCCCGGTGCCGCCACTACCAGGGCCGCATCGGGCGCGAGTGTTGTTAGGTCGAGACCATCGAAGAAACGCCTGAGTACACCAAATTGCCGACGCAGGCTGGGGCTCCCCCCGCCGGGTGTGGGGCCGCCCCGGTAGGTCGTATCCTGCCCGGTTTCGGCCCCGACAGCAAACGAATAGTCGAGCTGGTTGAAGAGGCCCCCGCCCGCCATCAGAAAACGCCACGCCTGCCGCCGGTAGGTCTGGTCGGCCTGCCCCGCAAAACCCGTTTCGTTGAAGCCAATTACCCGTTGCAGGGCGTAGTTGTCGGCCACGACCTCGGGCAGGGCGTAGTGAAACGTATAGATGCCCACGTTCGGGTCTGGGTTGTTGATCGGGTAGCGAAAGTTGCTCACGTTCTGCGACATAAGGTGGCGATTGGGCAGGCTTTTTTCTTCGCTCACAATCCAGTCGGCTACCCGGCGCTGCCAGTCGATCGACGCCTGGCTGACTACCTGGATAGTGGCGCGCCACTCGGGCTGGCCCTTGTCGGTCAGGTGGTAGTCGTTACGGATCAGCACGGTGTCCTGCTGATCGGCCCAGGGTTCATTCTGCAATTCGATATAGAAATTGGGAAAATCGTTCAGCTCCCGCACCAGCTTGCGAACATAGGCTTCCTGATAGGCCAGCACGTTGCCGTTCTGGGGCGTATTGGCCACCAGCGGGTTGATGGCGTCGGTCTGGTTGATGTTGTTGGCGGGGTTGAACGGGCTGTAGGGCCAGCCCGTGCCATAATAGGAAGAGAACAGCGTTATTTCGACAATCACCTCCTGCTGCCGGGCTTCGGCCATGAAGCTGCGCAGTCGCTCGAAGTACGCTTCGTCCCAGCGATTCAGATCGAACCGGTTGCCGCCGAGTGCATAGCCGGGCTGCCCACTGCGCGCCCAGGGCAGTACCAGGCGGTTGGCTGCCGGAGCCAGCGTGTTTTTCTGAATGCCAAAGTCGCCCAGCTTCTCTACGTAGGCACCCGTAAAAAGCCGGGTCGTGTTGAGCCCGTCGTTGCGCAGGGTCTGGAGATAGCGCCTGTAATCGAAGTCGAGATTGATAACCCCGCCGTAATGCTCACCGGAGCCAATCAGCAGCAGCGGACGACCGTTGTACTGGAGGTAATGTGGATTCTGGGGCAACAACTGAAGCGGCTGGGCCGCCAGCCGGGTTGCCAGGGCAATCAGCAGCAGACTGGTGAGCAAACGCATGGAGCGTAACGGTCGGTTAAGGCTAATAGACAGGGAAACAGCGGGTCAAGTTACGGGAAAACTGCACGCTACCGCATTAGCAGCCAGTGTTGCGCAGTGAGTGAATAAGAGTCGGTAACGATTTGGTAATGACAGGCACGCGGCTATACCTAAGCTGCTTCCTACATTTGGGGTTAGCCAGCATCTGCGTGGTAAGCTTGTTCCACCGAGTAGACTGGCCTGGGATGTTGTGTTTTCCCCACCAAACGTTATGTCAACTGTACTGTTTATGCGTATTCGACTTGCCTGCTTTGCCCTGTGTATGGGGCTGATGCAATCCCTGTTTGCCCAGCAGAAAGCCTCCATCTGTGTCGCTTCCTACAACCTGCGCTTCAACACCGCCAGCGACGGTGCCAACGCCTGGCCCAACCGCCGGGAGATGGTCAGGAGCCTGATCCGGTTCCACGGCTTCGACATCATCGGCACGCAGGAGGCCCTGCGCGGACAGCTCACCGATCTAACCGAACTCGAGGGCTTTGCCTTCCTGGGTAAAGGCCGAGACGATGGCAAAGAAGCCGGTGAACATTCGGCCATTGTGTATCGAAAAGATCGCTTCACCGTGCTGCAGTCGGGCGATTTCTGGCTCAGCCAGACCCCCGATGTGCCCGGCAAAGGCTGGGATGCTACCTGCTGCAACCGCATCTGCAGCTGGGCGCACTTCCGCGATCGGCAGACCGGTCGGTCGTTCTACTTCTTCAGCGCCCACTTCGATCACCAGGGCGTCGAAGCCCGGCGGCAGTCGGGGCGGCTGATGGTCGATAAAATCCGGGCGATTGCGAAAAATGAACCGGTTATTTTTGTAGGCGATCTGAACTCCACACCCGATACCGAGCAGGTCAAAACCATTCAGACTCTGCTCCGCGACGCGTATCAGGTAACGGCCCAGCCACCCTACGGTCCGGTTGGTACATTCAACGGCTTCAAGCTGACGGCCCCCCTGACCGACCGCATCGACTACGTGTTCGTGAGCAAACCGATTCGGGTGCTGCAATACGGCGTACTGACCGATAACCTCGATGGACGTTTCCCGTCGGATCATTTGCCGGTAATGGTCAAGGCCGTCATCGATTGAGAGAGCCGCCCCTGCACAGAAAGCCCCGTTGCCGGCAACAGGCTGCTGGCAACGGGGCTTTGTTTTCAGCTAACGGCTGACTAGCGCCGGCGCCCCAAATCGAGGTCGTAGTTGATGTTAAGCCGGAAACCGTTGTTCATCTCAAAAACAGGTTTGCCGGTAACCGGGTCTGAATCGGGGTGCTGGCTGATCTGGTTGAGGTAGTTGAGTTCGAGCTGCAGGTTGTCGTGAACCTGGTAGCCCAGTCCGCCCGAAAGGCGGTTCTGATTGAAAATGTTGTTGCCCACGTTCTGGCCGAAGCCAATAAACAGTTCGTCGAAAAAGTTGACGTACCATTCGCCATCGTCGATGGTGCGGCCCTGAATCGGCAGCTGCCCGGCCACCTGATACCGGGCCCGGTTCTGGTATTCCCAACCGACGATCCGGCGCGGATTACGGTCGTCGCCCTGCCCGAGCCAGCGCTGTTCGAGCCGGAACCGATGGGTCAGTTTTAACATGCCCAGCTGATCGCTCAACTGAATCTGTTCGTGCGTGCGCTGCTCGATGGTGGGTACGCCCGCGTCGGCCACGGGATAGTCGCCATAGGGGTAGGTTGTAAAAAAGGTGTAGCCACCGCCCGCCTTCACGCGATCACCCAGCTTGTAGTCGGCACCGAGCCGGGCCAGCGACTGCTGCCAGTTGGTAATAAAACCTACCCGTCGCCACTGGTATTCGGTATGCAGGGTCCAGCGGTCGCTCAGCGTGTGGTCGCCGTTGTAGGTAAACCAGCCGATGGCGTTGCGGTCGATTACGCGGCTTTGTTGCCCGAAGGCGGTTTGCAGCAGAAAACACAGGGGCAGTAATAAACGAAGTACGGGCATGCAGCAAACAGTTCGGGTGCGTACGGTAAACCCGGTTTCGTTCAGAAGAGTTACGGACGCCTAGTCGGTCAGCCGGCCTGGCGCCCGCCCGAAGCCGGTCAGGGCAGGGCAAAGGCCACGTACTGGTTTCCTTTCCGGGTGCCCAGTTTGGTGCCCCCGCAGGCAATGACCACGTATTGTTTGCCGCCTGCCTGGTAAGTGGCGGGGGTGGCAAAGCCCGCAGCGGGCAGGGTTGTCTGCCAGAGCAGTTTGCCCGTTTGCTTATCGAACGCCCTGAATTGGCCGTCTTTGGTGGCGGCAATAAAGAGCAGGCCCGAGGCCGTAACCACCGGTCCGCCGTAGTTTTCGGTACCGGTAAGGGGGCCTTTCCCGCCGGGATTGGCCCGTTCGTCGTTGCCCAGCGGCAGGGTCCAGCGGTAGGTACCCGTGTTAAGGTCGATGGCACTAAGCGTACCCCAGGGCGGCACGATGGCCGGCAGGCCCCGGCTGTCCTGAAATTTGTTGTAGCCCGTGATCTTGTAGGGTACATACGGCTGCGTCGACGGTTTGGCACTGCCCGACACCTCCCGCTTCTCATCGCCAAACAAAAACGCGATCAGGGCCTGTTTCTCCTCGGCCGACAGACTGGGGAAACCGGGCATCATGCCCTTGCCGTTGCTGATAAGCTGCGAGACGTAGGCCCGGTCGCGCCGGTCGCCGATGTTGACCAGCGAGGGGTAGCCACTCCGGGCGTTGCCTTTGCGCTCCGGGCCGTGGCACGACACGCACGACTGGGTGTACACGCGCTCGCCGGGGCTCAGGTGAGCCAGGGCATCCTGCCGCGGAGCGTCGATCAGGGTAAACAGCCAGGGCACATCGTTGGCGTTGACGTAGAGGGTGCCTTCGGGGTCGGCTGCGGCCCCGCCCCACTCGCCCCCGCCGTCGGTACCCGGAAACATCAGGCTGCCCCGCTTGCTCATCGGTTCGAAGGGGCGTTTACCAATCCGCCGGAACACGGCCAGGAGCGAATCGTGGTCGGGGCCGCGCCGGATGTCGATTTCGGTCATGCTCTGCCGGGCAAAGGGGGCGGGTCTGAGCGGCAGCGGCTGCGTAGGCCAGCTGTGTTCGCCGGGCAGGGTCGATTTGGGCACGGGCGTTTCCCGAATCGGAAACAGGGGGCGGCCCGTTACCCGGTCGAATACGTAAATGTGGCCCGTTTTGGTAATCTGCGCCACGGCGTCGATGGGGCGGGGTTTGCCGTCGGGGCCGGGCTGAGTAAGGGTAAGCAGGTTGGGCGGGGCCGGAAAGTCACGATCCCAGATGTCGTGGTGAACGGCCTGAAAATGCCACAGCCGTTTGCCGGTGCGGGCATCGAGGGCCAGCAGGCAGTTGGCAAACAGGTTTTTGCCTTTGCGGTTGCCGCCGTAGAAGTCGAACGCGGCCGAGCCGGTCGGTACGTACACGATACCCCGGCGTCGGTCGATGGCCATGCCCGCCCAGTTGTTGGCGGCCCCGATGGCGGGGTTGCGGTAGGCGTCTTTCGGCCAGGTCTCGTAGCCATAGTCGCCGGGTCTGGGAATCGTCCGGAACGTCCAGGCCAGCTTGCCGGTGCGCACGTTGAACGCCCGGATGTAACCCGGAGCCGCGTCGGTTCCTTCCGACACGCGCACCGGCATAATCAGCAGATCGTTGTAGAGGGTACCGGGTGTGTTGGAGATAATGAATTTGTCGGCGTGGGCCGCGCCAAGGCCGTCGTGCAGATCGGCGTGGCCATCGGTGCCAAAGGTAGCAATCGGCTTGCCGGTGCGGGCGTCGAGGGCGTAGAGCAGCGGCCCCACGGTGTACAGAATACGCTGATCGCTCTTGTCGGCCGACGCCCAGTAGGTAACGCCACGGCTGGTGCTGTGCCAGACCTTCAGCTTGTCGCCAAACGTCCAGATTTCGCGGCCCGTAGCGGCATCGAGCGCAAAAGCCTGTACCGTGGGCGATACGCCGTAGAGCACCCTGTCGACCACGATCGGGTTTGTCTGAATCTGCCCGCTGTCGGCGCAGCTGTAGGTCCAGGCCACCCGCAACTGGTTCACGTTGGCCGGGCTGATCTGCGTCAGGGCAGAATAATGGTTGCGGTCGGGCCCGCCCAGATACTCACCCCAGTTGGTGTCGTCGTTGGGTGCGTGGTCGGTGACATTCTGGCGGAAACTGACCCAGCTCAGCAGTAGCAGGCTGAGCGCAAACAGGCTAAGGCGAAGCGAAGGCATCGGGTTGGGGCGTGTCAGACCGGCAGGAACGGGTACCGGCGGGTAGCAAGATACGAAAAGCCAGCCCAGCCCCGACGCATCTCAGCGAATGTCGTCGAACCAGCGTTTCAGCCGGTCGGGTGGGTAGCCTACCCCCCACAAAAAGCCGATGGCCAGGTAGATGCCATTGGCTTTCCAGAAGCCCCACCGCGCCACCCGCCGGTCCGACGATTCGACCACGCGGTTGATCTGGCGAACCCGTCCGAAGCGCACAATCTTGAGCAGAAAGTCGGCTTCTTCCATGATGGGCATATCGGCGGTGAAGCCGCCCACGGCGGTAAACTGCGCTCGCCGGCAGAAAATGGCCTGATCGCCAAATAGCAGCCGCGCGCCCCTAAACACAAACAGGTGGGGCCGGAAGAGCAGGGGGGCGTAGTAGGTTTTGAGGTAGTTGTGCAACGAGGTGAGCCAGCTGGTGCTGTGGGCCCCGCGCATAATAGAAATAAAGCCGCCGGCGGCCGTTCTGGGGTTACTCAGGGTATGGTCGATCACGCGCAGTGCATCGTCAGGCAGGGTAGTGTCGGCGTGCAGAAAGCACAGCAGGTCGCCCCCGGCCACAGCGGCCCCCGCGTTCATCTGGGCGGCCCGGCTGGCATGCTGCCCCCGCACAATGTGCAGCGACCGGAAGCAGGGCCGCATGGCGTCGGCCAGCTGTAGCGTGCGGTCGGTGCTGCCCCCGTCGCTGATAATGATGTCGACGGGTTCGGGGCTGAGCCGCTGCAGCCAGCGCAGGGTGCGGGGTAAATGGGCTTCTTCGTTAAACGTGGGAATGATGATCGATACGCCGGCCATAGAGAGGAAACAGGGGCAGGGCTGCCCATCGGTGCAGTTGCTGCGTACGAGAGGAAAGTCCCGAAGGGGCGGATAAGTTTAAAAATCTGCGGCAAAATCGACAATTTGGACGTCCCACGCCATTACTATAGCCTGGCTGGTTTATCCGTATTGTATGTTTCGATTTATTCCGGCCGTTCTGGTCCGGCAGCTGTACACGCGCAGCAGCCTGCGCAACACCGCCGACGGCTTCACGTTTTCGCTCAAAAATCGCCTGGCCGATGCCCGGTTTACCGGTCTGGTCTACGCCCGTATCGACGGTGTGGATTACCCGGCTTCGGCCTTCACACTCGAACCCGAGGGTGCCGACCCTATGCCGCTGTTGGCTATTTCCGCCGATCGGCCTCTGGCCTTTCCGCTGCGCCGGTCGGTGCGGGTCCGGGCCACGGGGCAGCCGCTCGCGCCCGGTACCCATCGGCTCGCCATTCAGCTCCAGACCCAGCCGTTTGGCTTGATTACCCTGACGGTCGACGATGAGCTGCAGCCGGCGGAGCCGCTATCCGCAGTACCGGCTGCCTCGACCATTCCGCGCGATCCCGTCGATGATTACAGTGCCGGTGCGGTGGCGGCCCGGCAGGCTTTTCTGGCCGACTTTACCCAAACCCAGCCACAGCATCTGACCCAGCCGTCGTTCGATCCGGCAGTAGCGCGGGGCAATTGCGAACACTTTGTAGGGGTGGCGCAGGTGCCCATTGGGCTGGCCGGCCCGCTCCGCGTCAACGGCGAACACGCGCAGGGCGATTTCTTGATTCCAATGGCGACCACCGAGGGTACGCTGGTGGCCAGCTACAACCGGGGTATCAAACTCATCAACCACAGCGGGGGCGTGCGCTGTACTGTGCAGGACGACGCCATGCAGCGCGCCCCCGTGTTCGTGTTTGCCGATGCCCGGCAGGCCCGCGACTTTGTGCGCTGGGTCGAGTCGCAGCAGGGGGCGCTGGCGGCCGAAGCCGCGTCGACCTCACGCTTTGCCCGCCTGCAGTACATCGACAGTTACCTGGCCGGCAAACTGGCGTTTCTGCGATTTGGCTACACCACGGGCGATGCGGCCGGGCAGAATATGGTAAGTAAAGCCACCCTGGCGGCCTGCAACTACATTCTCGAGCACTACGGAGAACGGGTGCCGGGGGCTATCGAGCATTTCTACCTCGAATCGAACATGGCTACCGATAAGAAGCCGTCGCAGCTTAACATCCTGCGGTCGCGGGGCAAACGCGTGACGGCCGAAATCCGGATTCCGCGCGCGCTGCTCATTCAGGAGCTGCAGGTCGAGCCTGAACAGCTGGTGCGCCACGCCCGCGTGGGCGACGTGGGGGCGCGGCTGGCGGGTACCAACAACAACGGCCTGCACTCGGTCAACGGGCTGGCGGCCCTGTTTATCGCCACCGGGCAGGATGTGGCCTGCCTGGCCGAATCGTCGGCGGCCATTACGTATTCTGAAATCACGTCCGACGGCGACCTCTACGGTTCCGTGACGCTACCCTCGCTGATTGTGGGTACGGTGGGGGGCGGCACCAGCCTGCCCACCCAGCGCGAATGCCTGGAACTGATGGGCTGCTACGGCGACGGCAAGGCCCTAAAACTGGCCGAGATCATGGCCGGCGTGGTAGTGGCCGGTGAGCTGTCGCTGGCGGCTGCCATCTCCTCGCTCGACTGGGTATCGAGCCACGACGCCACGCGGGGCTAGCGCCGTTCGGGTCGACTACTCATCAAAAAAAGCCGCTCCCCAGGCTGGGAAGCGGCTTTTTGGTGTATCAGACTGTTGGTGTTCTAGTTGGTCCGCAGCAGCTTGAGGGTCTGGCGCTGGGTGGGCGTGCTCACCTGTAACAGCAGCATGCCAGCCGCTGATTGGCCAATCCGGAGCGTCTGGCGCTCCAGGGCAGCGCTCTGGGGCAGCACCCGCTCAGCGATGGGATGGCCCTGAGCGTCGGTCAGGCGCAGGTGCAGGGGCTGGCCTTCGGCACCCCGAATTTCGAGGCTCACCGTCTCGCCCGCCACGGGGTTACCCAGCACCGTCACCGTCAGGGGCACCTCGGGGCGTACGCCCTGGCGGGCATTGGCCTGGCAGGCGGCCAGCCAGTTGTAGGCGAAGGTGCTGGTGTTGCCGCTCTGGGTGGCGCTCAGCGTGATGACGGGGTTGTCGGTGTAGACGCGCAGCGAGTAAGGCCCGGGCTGGGTGGTGGCCCGCATTTCGTTGACCACCGAGAAGCTGATGGGCGTGTTGTCCTGACCGGCGTAGGTGGGTTGAAAGATAAGCTGGCGCTGGCCGGGGCCCGTCTCGTTGCAGCCCAGGGTGCTGGCCCCGGTGATGGCGAACGGGGTCGGCGTTGGTGTGGGCGTTGGTGTCGGCGTACCGGCCTGGCAGGCGGCCAGCCAGTTGTAGGCGAAGGTGCTGGTTTTGCCGCTCTGGTTGGCGCTCAGGGTAACGACGGGGTTATCAGTGTAGACCCTGAGCGAGTAGGGCCCGGGCTGGGTGGTGGGCAGCATCTCGTTGACCACCGAGAAGCTCACGGGCGTGTTGTCCTGGCCGGCGTAGGTGGGCTGGAAGATGAGCTGGCGCTGGCCGGGACCCGTTTCTGTACAGTTCACGGTGCTGGCCCCGGTGATGGCAAAGGCAGGGGCAGAGGACAGGATTTGGGCGACGCGGTTGCGGGCTGTACCGTTGTAACTACTAAAAGCCCCGCCTATCAGAAGTTTACCGTCTGTATTCAGTACCAAACTGCTGACAAAATTATCCAGGCCTGTACCGGGGTCGAAACCGATATCCAGTGCACCACTGGTATTGAGCCGGGCAATGCGATTACGGGCCATATTGTTGACAGTGGTAAAGTCACCTCCAATCAGAATTTTGCCATCCGTCTGTATTGCCACGCTCCGGACCTGGTCGTTAGCGCCCGCGCCGGGGTCAAAACTTGTGTCCAGGGTACCATCTGTATTGAGCCGGGCGATGCGGTTACGGGTCGTACTGTTGACCATGGTAAACGTACCACCCATGAGCACTTTACCATCAGCCTGTATCGCAATATTCCGGACTTGGTTGTTAACGTCCGTCCCAAAGCCCGTATCGAGAGAACCATCAGTCTTAAGCCTGGCAATGTTGTTATGGCTTACGCCGTTTACGGTGGTGAAAAAACCGCCAATGAGAATCTTGCCGTCGGCTTGCACCCCTAAACTATATACAGACATATTAACACCCCCGCCAGTATTGAATTCGGAGTCGAGGGTACCATTGGCATTGAGCCGCGCGATGCGGCCGCAGGGGGTGCCGTTGACGGTAGTAAAGAATCCGCCAATGAGGATCTTGCCATCGGCCTGCAAGGCAACACTCTGTACGGCGTCATCGGTGCCAGTGCCGGGATTAAATCCAGGATCAAGGGAGCCATCTGCATTTAGCCGGGCAATGCGATTTTGAGTTGCGCCGTTGACGGTTGTAAAGTTTCCGCCAATGAGGATCTTGCCATCGGCCTGCACCACTATGCTGTTGACAGGGGCATTGACATTAGTGCTGAACCCTGTATCCACTGAGCCGTCGGCGTTAAGCCGGGCCAGGTAGTTTCGAGTGGTACCATTAACGGTAGTAAAGAACCCGCCCAGGAGGACCTTGCCATCGGCTTGCAGGGTTGTGTTATAAACAGGTCCATTGGGGCCTGTTCCAGGGCTGAAGGTGGGATCTAGCGTTTGGGACCGAGCCTGGACGCTCCATAGTATGATTAAAAGTGGCAATAGCCAATTTCGAAAGGAGATGAGCGTAAGGTGTCGGAGAGCATCCGAAGTAAATAAATGTGTGGACATATTGTAGTAAATGTGTGTACTAATGACTAGTTGATGCTTACTGCTGGAATGCCTCAAGTCACCAAATGTTTGCTTTTAATAAGCAAAGAAAGATATTGGGTCGGTTAATATGAACCTTTGATGACGTGTTTTTTCAGTTTCGGTCCAGTTTTACAACATTTTTTTAGTTTAGAAACTGTTGATACATGTAAAGCACAACTAGGCCTGTTGCAATCTTAGATACAGCTGCCCGGTAACGCAAAAAGCCACGATCTGGGTCGTGGCTTTTTGCGCAGGTGTTGGGCCAGTAAGCCCTAGTAATTCTTGTCCGATGAGCCAAAGTCCAGGTACCGGCTGTTGCCCGAGCCCCGGCTAGGTCGCTCGCTACGGCTCTCGGGGCGGCTGTTGCTGTCGCGTCGGTCTCTGTCGCGGCTGGCGGCTGGTTTGGCGGGCCGGCTGCTGGTATCGCGGGGGGCACCCATCGACTGACCACCACCACTCCGCTGACCGCCGTTCTGTGGACTACCCTGGCGGCCACTATCACTGCGTTGGCCACTACCGCGATTTCCACCGCTATTGCGATGGCCGGCAGTCCGATTGCCGTCGCCCTGGGGTCGGCCATCGAATTGCCGGCCACCACCACCACCCTGTCGACCCTGCCGTTGGGGCGGGGCGGGCGTTACTTTGGTGGTATCGAAATCGGGCGGAAACGGATGGTTTTCGATGACCGGCACGCGCTTGCCAATCAGCTTGTGAATGTCGCGCAGGTATTCGGTTTCCTCGGCGTCGCAAAACGACAGCGCGATGCCATCGTGGCCGGCGCGGCCGGTTCGGCCAATGCGGTGCACGTAGGTTTCGGGAATGTTGGGCAACTCGTAGTTGATGACGTGCGACAGTTCATCGACATCGATCCCCCGGGCGGCAATATCGGTCGCCACCAGCACCCGCGTTTCGCCACTCTTGAAATTTGTCAGCGCACGCTGCCGGGCATTCTGCGACTTGTTGCCGTGAATGGCTTCGGCCTTAAAGCCACTCCTGACCAGGTCTTTCACCACCTTGTCGGCCCCGTGTTTGGTGCGGGCAAAGACCAGCGCCGATTTCACGCTGGCATCGTCGAGGATATGGGCCAGCAGCTTACGCTTGTCGTCTTTACCCACAAAATAAAGCGCCTGGTCGATGGTATCGGCCGTCGACGAAACGGGCGTTACTTCCACCTTGGCAGGTTTGTTCAGGATCGTGTCGGCCAGTTTCGCCACATCGGGGGGCATCGTCGCCGAGAAAAACAGCGACTGGCGCTGCGCGGGCAGCTTGGCAATCACTTTCTTCACGTCGTGGATGAAGCCCATGTCGAGCATCCGGTCGGCTTCGTCGAGTACGAAGAACTGAATGTCGCGCAGGCTGATAAAGCCCTGGTTCATGAGGTCGAGCAGACGACCGGGGGTGGCCGTCAGAATATCGATACCCGCTTTGAGTGTGTTGACCTGGGCGTGTTGCGAGACACCGCCGAAGATTACGGCGTGGCGCAGGCCGAGGTGCCGACCGTAGGCAGCAAAACTCTCGTCGATCTGGATTGCCAACTCGCGGGTAGGTGTCATCACCAGCGTTTTGATGCGCCGGGGGCCACCGGTGGTTTTGGCCCGGTCGTCGTGAAGCAGTTGCAGAATGGGAATGGCAAAGGCAGCGGTTTTGCCGGTGCCGGTTTGCGCGCAGCCGAGCAGATCACGGCGTTCGAGCAAATACGGAATAGCCTGTTGCTGAATGGGGGTGGGCGTGGTGTAGCCTTCTTCGGCGAGCGCCTTCAGAATGGGCTCAGCCAGGGATAAATCGGAAAATTGCATGGAAAAGGTGGACGTCGGTAGGCGAGGGTGACACACCCGCTTTGGGAGTAAGAAAATCAGCCGGCATCCAACGTCGTAATAACAGTTATGAGGATACAACCCCGTCTGTACAAAGAAAGTGCCACAACGGCCCGGTCAGGGCGGCTGTGGCACAGTAAGCGTGGGAGTACAGGGGCCGGCGGCTTATTCGTAGATGCTGCCCGCCGTCGATTCGACCAGACTTTTGGGCAGCAGCCAGGCCATGAATTTGCCCGCTTTGTTGAGCAGTCCCGTTACCACTTCGGCCTGCCCTGCCAGGGTAGCGTCGACGGCCTGTCGGGCCACCTCGGCCGGGGTCATGTTTACTTTTTCGGCGGCTTTACGGCCTTTTTCGCCAATCTGCGCCCGATCCACAAAGTTGGTGTCGGTGGCACCGGGGCACACGCAGGTAACCGTTACGGGCGACTTTTTCAGCTCCAGCCGCAGGCCCCGGCTAAACTGTAGCACGAATGACTTCGAGGCCGCATACAGACTTAGGCGCGGAATGGCCTGGTAGGCCGCCGAACTGCCAATGTTGAGGATGTAGGCGCGGGGCTGCTGTTTGAGTTCGGGTAGAAACAGGTACGTCAGCTCGACCAGGGTCGTCATATTGACCTGCATCATGGCGAGGTGCTCGCTTAGTTGATGCCCCTCGAATGGGCCGCTGAGGCCATACCCGGCATTGTTGGCCAGCAGCTGAACGGTGTAGCGGTGTTGCCGGCACCAGTCGACCACGCGCTGGGCTGCCCCGGCCTCGGCCAGATCGATCGCCAGCGTATCGGTTTTGACACCGTAAGTACTGGCCAGCCGACTGGCTTCCTGCCTGAGCAGATCGGCCGAGCGGGCCACCAGCAGCAGATCGAACTTGCGCCGGGCCAGTTCGTCGGCCATGGCGAGGCCGATGCCTTTGCTGGCACCGGTGATGAGGGCGTAGGGCATAAATAGTTTTCGGTTTTCGGTATACAGTGTATGGTTTACTGGAAACCGGTATACTGTATACTGAAAACCGAACGACAACTTTGTTAGATATTAACCTTCGAGATAAACCGGTGGTAGAACGGCGTTTTGCTGTGCTCGTTCTTCGGCATGTATTTGCCCGTAACCACCGGCACATACATAACCCGACGGCGGCTGGCTTCGCCTACGTGTGGCGACTGCTGGGCGCGGTGCCACAGCCGGCCATCGTGTACCGACAGATCGCCGGCGTTGATGTCGAAGCCAATTTCGTTTTTATCGGGATCGTTGTCCACAAAATACTTTTTGCGGAACAGCATTTTCAGGATGCCCTGCTTGTGCGTACCGGGAATCACGCGCAGCCCGCCGTTTTCGTAGGGCGTCGGGTTGAGGTGAATACCCACGTTGAGCATCGGCATGATGCGCTGACCCAGGAAAATATCGCGGGGGCTGTCGGTATGCCAGCCCATCTGCGAGAATTTGCTGTTGGGCGTCCGAACGTAGTGGTTTAGAATCAGCCCATCTTTCTCGATTTCGGCGATGCGGCCTTCGTAGGGCTGCAGCAGGTCGACAACGGCCTGCAGGCGGGGGTCCTGCAAAAATTCGTGCAGGGCTTTGCTGTGCTGCGACAGGAAGCACATCCGCTGAATCATGGGGTTACCCTGCTCGTCCTGCCCGAATTTGAGGGGTACGCCATTGACTTTATCGCGGCCTTCAGCCAGCCATTCTTTCTCAATGCGCTCTACCTCGCTGATAAAAAGCTGTACCGTTTCGGGGTGGATGAAGTTACGAAAAACGATAACGCCGTGTTTATTGAAGAATTGGCGTTGTTCTGGGGTAATGGTGTCGCCCAGCGTAAAGGGCGGCAGGTCTATTTTGCTCATATCGGTGGTTTACAATTCGGGGTCTCCGCGTTCGATGCCAACCGGTGCCTTGCACGGAGTCGCGTACAGGGCCGTAATGGTTTCAGAAAGTCCCAAATCTACAAAATTTACAATTTTAGGGTGCTGTTACGCAAATATAATTAATCCCACTTTAACCATCCCAGCCGCCTTTACACGTTACCGAAGCCGATAAGTAGCCTGCTTTTTGGTTCATTTTCAGGTGGTTATTGATTCCGACGTGTCGGTCTGCCGTTTGTGTAATAGTTGAAATAGATTAATTCCACTTCCACTTTTTTTACTACTGGCCACTCAATCCGGGCTGGTATCGATCTGGTTCCAGCCGCTCAGCGCCAGTCGTTTCCCTATCCAGTATAGCGGATAAGTAAAGATGAAGGCACCCAGCACATCAATCGTGTAATGCACATGCTGCACCAGCAGTAAGCTGCCCACCAGCACCGAGCCGATGAGGGCAAGCAGCCGGTCGGTTGGTCGGCGCAGACACAGAAACATCAGGAAAATGGTGGAGGTGTGGCCCGAATAGAACAGATCTTTGGTAATATACGTCTTGCCGTAAAAGGCATTGCTGATGGGGTCGATGAGCGGAATGAGCCCCTCGGGTGGGTTCAGCGGCAGCAGGTTGATGCTCAGCATTCGCGAGAGGCTGACAATGATGTAGCCGTAGGTAAACAGCATAAACACCGCCGGACTGCGCCGGGCCCGCAGCACCAGCAGCCCGGCGGTGGCCCAGATGATTAGAAAAATGGCGATCGATACGTCGTGGGGCGGGAGCCGGTTCAGTACGGGGTCGTTGAGTACCGGCCCCGAGTGGCGCTCGATGGTCTGAAAAAAAACCGGAAAGGTCATCAGGAGGGCCATCGTGCCCACCAGTGCCAGAATGAATTTCCAGCGGAAAACCGGCGATTGCCAGGCAACGCGCCAGGCCAGCTCGCCCGTCGGATCAGGAGAAAGAATGCCCATGTACTAGTTAAAAAGGCCGCAAAGATACGGACTAGTCCGATAATGGCCTTCGTTGCTATCCTATCTTTCATCAACCCGCGCCAGGAGGCTAAGGTTCAGATCATCAGCAGCCGCCAGATGCCCGACAGCAGCAGCAGTAGCAGGCTGGCGGGGGTGAGTACCTTCCAGCACAGAAACATCATCTGATCGACCCGCACGCGGGGAAATGTCCAGCGTACCCACATCTGCAGTAAAACCGCAAAAAACACTTTGCTCAGCAGCCAGAAAGCGCCCGTTACGTTGCCCCAGATGGTGCCGGGAGCGCCACTCGTCCAGTCGGCCAGGTGCACGGGGCCGATGTTGGGCAGGGGGGTGTTCCAGCTGCCCAGAAACAGCACCGCGCCCAGAAACGAAACCAGCAGCATCATGGCGTACTCCGACAGGTAGAGCAGAGCGAACCGCATACCGGAATACTCGGTGTGGAACCCGCCGATAATTTCCGATTCGCCCTCGGGCAGATCGAAGGGGGCGCGGTTGCTTTCGGCCAGCGTACAGATAAAGAAAATAACGTAGGCGACCAGCAGAAACGGATTGCGCACGATGTTCCAGCTGAAGATACCGCCCCAGCTGGTCACGTCGATACCCAGACTTTTAAGGCCGAAGAGGTAGTTGGTGCCGGTGGTGTAAATGCCCTGCTGCCCGCTGATGTCCTGGAGGTTGAGCGTCTGACAGATCATGACCACGCACAGGATGGTCAGGCCCAGCGGAATTTCGTAGGAGATGATCTGCGCCACCGAGCGCATGGCCCCAAACAAGGAATACTTGTTGTTGGAGCCCCAGCCCGCCATCAGAATACCGACCACGTCGAACGATACAATGGCCATCAGATAGAATACCCCCACGGCGGCACCGGAGCCATGCAGGTCGGGGGTAAGTGGCATCACGGCGAAACCCGCAAATACCGAGGCAAAAATCACCGCCGGCGCCAGCAGAAACAAGCGCCGGTCGGCCGCCGTGGGCACGATGTCTTCTTTCTGCAGCAGCTTCAGCAGGTCGGCGAAGAGCTGCAGCAGCCCCCACTTGCCCGTTTCCATCGGTCCCAGCCGGTCCTGCATGAACGCCGACACTTTCCGTTCGGTATAGACACCGACCACGACAAAGCCAGACGAGAGAGCCAGGAAAATGGGAAGGGCGAGGAACATAGGTAGTTTTCAGTTTTCAGCTTACAGTATTCGGTATTCCAGTTTTCAGTCTTTAGCTCGCGGGTAGGGTTTCGTCACGCCCGGGTGTCAGCAAAGCCGTCAAGCCAATCGCTGTAAACCGCAAACTGAATACCGTAAACCGTATACTGACTCAGAATTCTGCCTGCTTAGGGGCGCGGGGGAAGGGGATAACGTCGCGGATGTTGCTCATGCCGGTTACGAACAGCACCAGCCGCTCGAAGCCCAGCCCAAAGCCGGCGTGCGGGGCCGACCCGAACCGGCGGGTGTCGAGGTACCACCACAGGGCGTCGGGCTCGATACCGACTTCTTCCATCCGGGCCACCAGTTTATCGTAGTTGTCTTCGCGCTGCGAGCCGCCAATGATTTCGCCGATACCCGGAAACAGCACGTCCATGGCGCGTACCGTCGGGCCAAATACGTCACCGCGTTCGTTGGTCGCGGGTTCGTCGTCCTGCTTCATGTAGAACGCCTTGATGGCCCGCGGGTAGTTGGTCAGGATCACCGGTTTCTTGAAATGCTTTTCTACCAGGTAGCGCTCGTGCTCCGACTGCAGGTCGACACCCCAGCTCACCTCGTACTGGAACTGCCCTTTTTTGGCCGGTTTGGAGTTGCGCAGAATCTCGATGGCGTCGGTATAAGTCAGCCGCACAAAATCGTTGCTGATCACGAACTGCAGTTTTTCGAGCAGACTCAGTTCGCTCTGTTCTTCTTTCTTTTTTGTTTTTTCTTCTTCCTTCAGCCGGCCGTCGAGGAAAGCCAGATCGTCGGCGCAGTGCTGCAGCGCGTACCGGATCACGGTTTTCACGAAGTCTTCGGCCAGGGCCATGTTATCTTCGAGTTCAAAGAACGCCATTTCGGGCTCGATCATCCAGAACTCGGCCAGGTGGCGGGTGGTGTTGGAGTTTTCGGCGCGGAACGTGGGCCCAAAGGTGTAGATCTTACCCAGTGCCATGGCGCCCAGTTCGCCCTCCAGCTGACCCGATACGGTCAGGTTGGTTTCGCGGCCAAAGAAATCCTGGCTGTAGTCGACCTTACCGTCCTCCGTAAGCGGGGGGGTGGTCGCGTCGAGGGTCGTTACCCGAAACATCTCGCCCGCCCCTTCGGCGTCGGAGGCCGTAATGATGGGCGTGTTGAGGTAGTAAAAGCCGTTGTCGTTGAAGTATTTATGGACCGCAAAGGCCAGCGCGTGCCGCACCCGCAGCACAGCGCTGAAGGTGTTGGTACGGGGGCGCAGGTGCGCAATCTCGCGCAGAAACTCGAGTGAGTGCCGCTTGGGCTGCAGCGGGTATTTGTCGGGGTCGGCGGGGCCATACACGAGCACCTCGCTGATCTTGACCTCCACGGCCTGCCCGGCGCCCTGCGACTCCACGAGTTGCCCCGTCACCGACAGGCAGGCGCCGGTGGTAATGGTCCGGAGCTGCTCGTCGGGCAGCTGACCCGCTTCGGCCACCACCTGAATCGTGTTGATCGTCGACCCATCGTTGAGGGCGATAAACACGGCATTTTTACTTTCACGTTTGGTGCGCACCCAGCCTTTAACGGTCACGATAGACCCGACGGGGGCAGTTTTTAACAGCTGCTGTATCGACAAATAACTCATAAACAAAGACGACCGGATTGTATTCGGGTGCGCAAAAATAGGCATTGTCGGGCGAACGGCCCACGCCGGGGCGAAGTTGACGTTCGGTTCAACAAAAAGAACGATTCCTGCGTATATGGCTAAAGGTGTATCCATTAAACAAAGCCACCGGGTTTGTGGGGGCGCTTTGCCTGAATTGTTGAACAAACCCGGGCCCGCGAACCCGGAAAAAAGCAGGCTGCCGGGATTTCAGTCGTCAAGACGGGCACAAATCAGCTCGCATCGGTTTTTAGTACCCGCCCCGTCGGCGTAGCTTTGTGCAACATCCCTTACACTATGTCGCTAGTTCTGTATATCGTTCGCCACGCCAAAGCCGAAGACCGGTCGGTATTTGGCAGCGACCACGACCGGGAACTCATTCCGGAAGGCATTATGGCCGCAGCCCGCGTGGGCCGGTTTCTGCACACGAAAAGTATCAGGCCCGAGGTGCTCATCAGCAGCACGGCCCACCGCGCCCGCGACACGGCCAAAGTGATGGCCGAGCAGTTGGGTATCGATCCGGCCACGATTCAGCTCGATGCGCAGTTATTCGACGGGGGGCCAAAAGCCTACCTGGCGGCTGTCAATGCCCTGCCCGATTCGGCGCATTCGGCCATGCTGGTGGGGCATAACCCCGATGTATCGTATTTTGCCGAGTTTCTGACCCACCAGTCGGTAGGATCGATGCGGAAAGGCGCCGTGGTGGCCGTCACGTTCGAGGGGCTGCGCTGGGCCGAGGTGTCGGGTCGCACGGGATCCGTGTCGCTGACTACCACGCCGGGCGAACTACCCAAAGAAGCCTGACGTTTTACGGTTTTCGAGAGCCTCCCGTCGCAGATGGGCAGGCCGTACATCGTCAAACAACCCTGTTTATGAATCGGAACCGACGCATTTTCATCGTCGTCTTTATCGTGTTTACAACGATCGTGGCCCTGCTGGCGATCGACATGGGACGCCGGACCACAGCCCCATGGAACAAGCGCCGGGAAGCCGAACGGGCGTTTCAGCGGAACACCGCCAAAACCGACGGTACGGCCGTCGATACGCTCGGGGTCGATTCACTGTTAGCCCCCTGACTATGCTGCAGGCTATCCATCATATTGCCATTATCTGCACCGACTACGCCCGGTCGAAGCGGTTTTATACCGACGTGCTGGGCCTGACGATTGTGCAGGAAACGTACCGCGCCGAGCGGCAGTCGTATAAGCTCGATCTGGCCGTCAACGGGCTGTATCAGATCGAACTGTTTTCGTTTCCGGATCCGCCTGCCCGCCCCTCGCGTCCCGAAGCGGCCGGGCTGCGGCACCTGGCTTTTGCCGTTACCGACCTCGATGCGGCCATTGCCCGGCTCCGCGCCCAGGGTGTCGACACCGAACCCGTGCGGATAGACGAGCTGACCGGTCGGCGCTTCACGTTCTTCGCCGATCCCGACGGGCTGCCCCTCGAACTATACGCTATCGATGCTGCGTAGTGTCTAGGCCAGTACGCGCTCCAGCACGGTAACCAGCGCCTGCGCATCGGCGGGGGTGTTGTAGAGGTGGGGCGCAACGCGCAGCACGCGCGCCCGGGCCGATACCGACACCTTCTGTTGCTGCAGCGCCTGGGCCACGGCCATTGGGTCGGCGTGGGCGGGCAACCACAACCCGACCAGGTGGTGGCTGCGCCCCTGCGCGCCCGCTACGGGTTCGATCTGGCAACCCAGGGCTTCCAGGGCGGGCCAGACGGGCTGCATCAGGGCTTCGGTGTACTGCTGAATGCGGGCTGGTTGCCAGTCGAGCAGTTGGGTGAGGGCGGCTTCGAGCATGGGCATCTGCGTGAAATGCGTTTGCTCGCCCATGTTGTAGCGGTAGGCTTTGGGCCGGTAGGCCGGCTGGTAATCCATCAGCCGGTGAAACTGATTGCTGTCGAGCCGGTTCATCCAGCTTTCTTCCAGCGGCACCCCCTCGTCGAAGGCCGGGCCGAAGCAGACCAGCCCAAGCGAATAGGGGCCCATCAGCCACTTGTAGCCGGCGCAGATCAGCGCGTCGGGCCGGATGCGCGCCCAGTCGAATGGCAGCGCACCGATGGCCTGCGTTCCGTCGATGGCGAGCCAGGCGCCCACAGCCCGCGCCCGGTCGCTGATAGCGGCCAGATCGAAGCGGGTGCCGTACATCCAGTGTACGGGGGGCGCCACCACCAGGGCCGTATCGGGGCCAATGGCGTCGAGTACCTGCTCGTTCCAGCGCGGCCCCATGGGCAGCTTGTCGGGCATCCCGATGGTTTTGATCGTCAGCCCCAGTTCGGCGGCAACCCGATCCCAGGCATACACATCGCTTGGGAATTCGCTCCCCACCAGCACGATCTGCTGCCCCGCCCGGATACCGGGTTTGCGGGGCAGGTTGCGCGCTACGATGGCCATCCCATACGACACCGACGGAATAACGGCAACGCGTTCGGGATCGTCGAGGTTGATGAGCTGCGCAAACAACTGCCGCACCGCCGTGGCGCCCTCGAAAAAATCGTCGGGGCGGAGGCCAAAGGGGTTAGCGTGGCGCGTCAGGGCGTCGTGTCCCGCCTGTTCCACAGCCTTGCTGTAGGGCGATCGCGTGGCACAGTTGAGGTAATGAACCCCCGCTGGCAGGCGAAACTGATCCTGCTGGCAGGCAATCGGGGGCGGGGTGTCGGGCATGATCAGAGGTCGATGTCGGTGAGTTCGAAGTTTTGCTTGAGCCGGATCAGGCCCCCTTCTTCGGTGCCGGGGTAATAGATAATGGCTTCGGGCTGAATCCCTTTCTGCACATTGCCCACGTCGCGCCGGCGGTTGCCGTTGCTGTCGATGATGAGCCGGACCCGGTACTTACCCGGCCGCAACCGGGCAAAACTGTAAGTGGGTGTGCCATAGGCCGAACGCACAACCTTGTAGGTTTCGTCGAGCAGTTCGACAATGAACCTACTGTCGGGGCGATTTACCCGGCCGGCAATCAGTCCGTAACTGTCGTCGGGTGCAATGGTATAGCGAGCCAGATACCGGGCCAGCGTGTCGCCCTGCACACTGATAAACGAGCCTTTGGGCAGCAGCAGAAACAGCGAGTCGGTAAGTTTGGTGGCGCGCTGAATGCGCAGAGTCGAGAAATTGTTGCTCCAGCTTACCTCCGCCGGTTTCAGGGCCGCCGATTGGGTGGTATCGGCGCCGAGGCCGATCTGGTCGAGGCTGTACCGCAGAATGGGCTTGTTGAACGTAAGCGTAAAGTCGAGGATGTTGTCGATGGGCGCACTGGTGGTGGGCAGCACCTGCACGTTGAGCGGCTTGCGGTCGCGGACGCGCGATTTGAGGGGCGAGAAATAAACCCGTTCGCGCAGGTCGGTGCTGTTGCCCACCGAATCCTGGGCGGTAATGGTGACGTTGATGGTATCGCCGGCCGCGCGGTTGGCGGGTCTGAAAATCCGGATCAGTTTGGGCGTTTCGAGAAACGAAATCAGCGAATCGCCGGTGGTCGTGGTGGCCGATCCGGCAGCCGTGGCGGTACCGGCACCGGGGCGGGTAGTGCGCAGGGTGTAACCCGCAATGCCGCTGCTCAGCTCGAGGCCGAGGGTCTCGTCGGTGCGCTCGCGCCGGCTGACGCGGGGTTTGCCGTAGCCCCGAAAGGCCACCAAGTCGATATCCGAATACACCCGGTCGAGGGTCAGCACACTGTCGCGGAAGGCCACGCGTTCGCCGGGGGTGTTGTTGACCAGGTTCAGATCTTTATCGTCGAAGCCATACACTTTGTAACGCCCGGCCTTCACGTTCTCGATCCGGAACAGGCCGGTGCTGTCGGTCCGGTCGAAATACTGCGGCCGTTTGCGGTTGATGGGGAGCGTATCGGTGGGGGCGAACAGACCTACTACAAAACCCAGGATGGGCTGGCGCGTTTCGTCGTCGATGACCCGGCCGGTGAGGTAGAGCGAGTCAATGCTGTTGCCAGTACTGAACACCACCTTGGCATCCTTGGCAATGTTGTTTTCGGTGATGTCTTTGATGCCGTCGGCAAAATCGATGGTGTATGTCGTGTTGGGCAGAAACGGTTTGGCGAAGGTCAGGCGCACCCCCGTCGGCAGGGCTTTTACGAGATAGGTGTTGCTGTCCTGGGGGGTAATGGTGATTTTTTGCTGGATATTCTCCGTCCGGATGTACTCGTCGAATTCGAGTTCAACGATTTTGCCGCTGTAGTTGAGCTGCCGCAGTTTCGGCACACTGCTGACGAGGGTAGGCGCGAGGGTGTCTTTTTTTCCGCCGGGAGGCTGCGCTACCTGCGCGCAGTTTTGGAGGAGAAGGGGCAGGGCCAACAGAAACAGAAAAACGAAAAAACGAACAGACATACAGTCGGTAGATGGGCAAAAGACGGTCACAAAGGTAAACGCCCGTTTATCGTTTACCGGTACCGGCTGACATAAAATGGGGCGCGCCTTCGTTACGTTTACGAGAAATTTAAGAAAAATTAAGTAGGCCGGTCTGCAAACAGCGCGATAGCCGGGGTGGTTTGATAGCTTTGTTTGTTGCCTGTCCGTTGCCGACTTTCTGTGTCCCCACATTCATGACCTGCACCCGTTCCTACCTGTCGGCCGCCCTGCTGGCTGCCGGCGCCCTGCTGAGCAGTTGCTCCAGCCCGCCCGATGAACTCGATTCCCGCATCAGCGACGCCCTCAGCGACAACACCATCGACGTGGCCGAAGCCGACGCCCTGCGTGTGTATGTCGGGCAGGAAACCGAGGCCCTGAGCAAAAACAAGAAGACCGCTGTGCTGCTCACCCCCGACGGAAAGCTGAACGAGTCGGCGTTTGCGGCTTACATCCAGCGCAACCGCGTCTACCGCAAGCTGGCCAAAGAAGGCAAAACCCCCACGCTGTCGCTCGGGGGCGCCGTGGTGGCGGGCAAGCCCCTCCGGCTGAATCTATACCTCGAAGCCAGTGGCAGCATGTTTCCCTACGACGCGCCGGGTGGCAACGGTACGTTTAAACGCGCCCTCAACGAGGTGCTGACCGAGTTCGACGGGGTGAGCGCCGGCCAGAGCCAGCTGTTTGTGGTCAACACCGAGGTGAACCCGCTGGGTTTGTCGCTGTCGCAGTTTTTCCGGCAGGGCAACATTTTCAGCGTGGCCAAAACAAAGGGCAAGACCAGCAGCACCGACTTCGAAACCATTTTCCGGACCATCCTGAGCGAAACTGCGGGCGACAACATCAGCGTGCTGGCGTCGGACCTGATTTATTCGGACCCATCGCTGGCGGGCATGAGCGCCCAGAAAACGCTCGACGCGGCCAGCTCACTGCTGACCACGGTGTTCAACCCCTTTGCCGCCACGCATTCGATGCTGGTGCTGAAGCTGAACGCCGATTTCGACGGGACGTATTACAGCTGGAATAACGCCAAACACCCTTACAAAGGCGACCGGCCGTTTTACCTCTGTTTGATCGGGCGTAACGAAGCCATGAACCGGCTCTATACCGACCCGGCCTACGCGCAGATCCGGCGGTTCGAGCAGTTGCCGGGCTATGCTGATTCGTGGTTCTTCAGCAAGACAACGGGCGCTGCAACGCCGGCCTACACGGTGCTGGTAAACGATCCGGCGCGTAAGGGACGCTTCAAGCGCGCGGCCGAAGAAGTCAGAGCCCGCGCCAGCGTGGTACACGCCATCGAAGACGTACAGCCCGACGTGACGAACAAGAGCCTGACCATTCCGGTGGCGGTCGATCTGTCGGCGCTACACCTGCCCACGTCGGTGCTGACCGACCCAACCCAGTACGTAGTCGACGGGAAAGACCGGTTCCGGGTAACCGCCGTGGAGCCATACAGTGGCCGGGGCGGCATGACCCACAAGCTGCTGCTGACCAGCACCCAGCCGGCCCGGGGCAACCGCCCGGCGATGATTACACTGCGCCGGCAGTTTCCGCCCCGCTGGATCGCCAGTACCACCACCGACAACGATACCCGCCCCGACGCCGGCTCCACTTTTGGCCTGCAAAACCTGCTGCAGGGCGTCGACCGGGCTTACAATCCAAACAACCAGTCCACCTATTTCGCACTCACGATTAATTTGAATGAGTGAACGCGTGAACGAATAAAAGCACTTTTTCAGGCTACCGCTCTTTCACCTATTCACTCTTTCGCTCTTTACCCATGGAAGAATCACTGTACAACTTTTACAACCTGTTTGTCAACAGCAACCTGCTCGAAGATTTGTATCAGGAGCTGCTGCTGTCGCCCCTGACGCTGTCGGCGGTGGGCATTGCGTTTGTCGTTGCGTTCGCATTCTACATCTGGCCGCTGAACAAGGTCAGTTTCAGCAGCATGGGGCATTACCTGCTCATGCTGGGCATCAGCGCCCTCACGATGTTCGTGATTACGCTGGTGACCTGCTATCAGAAAGCCGGTCAGGAAATTCTGCGCGATGAGGCCGACCCCAATCAGGGTACGCTGTTCGATCAGGGCGTCAGCGTGTTTCTGAGCTATTCGTTCGAGATGGCGCTGCTCACAGCCCTGATTTTCTTCGTGATCTCACTGGTTATGAAGAACTTCAGCAAAAATGCTAAACACCGGCCCATGCTCTGGCCGTCGAAATAAGCGGGCGTGGCGTGGTTTGGCGTTTTCAGTGTACAGTTTTCAGTTTACTGGCTACCACATTCACTATACAGTTTTCGGTGTACTGTCTACCGCACGCTGAAACACCGGTTATTGGCAAGCGGGGCCCCGGGTGATCCGAAACTGTAAACAGAAAACAGCTCACTCCACCGCGAAGCTATAGGCACGCGGGGGCTAATAGCCTGAAAGCCGTAACCTGAAAACAGAAGCCCTGAAAGCAGAAGCCCTGTAAACCGTAAACTGAATACTCAATACTGAACACCAGTTTACCGACTCTTGAAACTATGGCTAAACTATTTGTCTTTGCGATTGGCGGCACCGGCTCGCGGGTACTGAAGGCCCTGACTATGCTGCTGGCGTCGGGCGTAAAACTCAACAATACCGAAGCGGTGATCCCGATTGTGCTGGATCCGCATGCTACCAACGACGACCTGCTGCGTACCAAGGAACTGCTTCGGGAGTATGGCAACGTGCGGGCCGGGATGCAGAACAAACCGACACAGGGTTTTTTCAGCACCGACATCAAAACACTCAACCGGTCTATTGGGGGGAACGCCACCATTGCCGATACCTACGTATTCGAACTGCAGGGCGTTCAGCACGAGCGCTTCCGCGACTACATCAACTACGACGGGCTCGAAGGGCCCGCCAAAGCGATGGCGAGTCTGCTGTTTTCGGAAGAGAACCTCGAAACCAAGATGGACATTGGCTTCGTAGGGCACCCCAACATCGGGAGCGTGGTACTGAACCAGTTTCGCTACGCCGACGTGTTTCAGGCGTTTGCCGAAAACTTCGGGGCCAACGACCGCATCTTTATCGTCAGCTCGATTTTTGGCGGCACCGGCGCGGCCGGCTTTCCTATCCTGCTCAAAAATATCCGGGGGGCACAGGCTATCGGCCAGATTCCAAACCCCGCTTTTCTGCGCGACGCCAAAATCGGAGCCGTTACGGTAATGCCGTATTTCAGTCTGACCACCAACGACGACAAGGTGATCGATCCGGCGTCGTTTATGGCCAAAACCAAAGCCGCCCTCAACTACTACCAGAAGGGTGTGAACCCGGCCGTCAACGCCCTGTATTACATCGGCGACGACCAGACCAAAGCGTACACCTACGACCCCGGCTCGCACGGGCAGAAAAACGACGCTCACTTTGTGGAGTTGGCCTCGGCGCTGGCCATCGTCGACTTCATGAATATGGACGACGCGAGCCTGTCGGTATCGAACGGGCGTCCCAACAGCCCGATCTACAAGGAGTTTGGCGTAGAGCAGGACGGCACCACCTTCCAGCTCGGCAACCTGGCCCCGGCCACGCGGGAGCAGATCAGTCTGCCCCTGTCGAAAATGGCCCTGTTCAGTACCTACCTGAGCCAGCGGCTGAAAGCGGCTGCGGGTAATGTGCAATGGGCCAAAGCCAATCCCACCATCTCGACCAATTTTCTGAACTCGGGCTTTTTCAACAGCCTGAAAAATTTCGATACGGGGTTCCGGCAGTGGCTGGCCGAGATGGGCGATAACCGCCGGGCCTTTGCGCCCTTCCTGCTCGACGCGGGAAACCTGGGCCATACCGTGCGCGGCTTCGAACCCAAAAAGCGGGGCATTTTCGGTGGCGAATCCGACGTGAAACTCGATATCGTCGACGACTTCGATCAGACCCTCAACAAAACGGCCGAAGGCAAATCCTACAGCAGCGAAGCCGACAAATTCGTACAGCTTTTCTCGGAAGGAACCGAAACCTTCGTCCGCGAAAAACTCCCTAAAGTACTGGATTATTAAATCGGTTTACGGTGTACTGTTTTCGGTTTTCAGGCGGCAATAGCTAGCCTGAGTATATGCCTGAAAACAGTATACCGCAGACTGAAAACTGTATACTGAACACAGTACACTGCCATTATGCCTACAACGCTCAGCTTACATAACCCGACACCGGGCCTGCACTGGTACGTCAGCAAACCCCTCGGCACCGACCAGATCGCGGCCATGCGCGACCCGCTGGGGGGGCAGACCGTGAAGCAGCCTACGTCGATACCCAGTCCGTTTGCCCGCATTGACCTGGTACGGTCGGCGTTTCTGAACCTGGCCGTCCGGCCCGACCTGATGGGCTCCGTCAACGATCAGCGCATCGTGTCGGACTGTCTCGATGTGGGCGAGCTGTTCTTCAATTTCGACAAGCTTAAAACCTTCGTCACCATTACGCCCTTCGATATCCGGACCGATCTGAACCAGATGCAGCAGTCGGCCAATCAGGGGCACCGGCGGCTGGGCGACGCGCTCAAGCTGTTTCTGGATCAGGATGCGGCCGAGTACAATTTCAACCAGATTCAGCGGCTGTTTGTCCTGAGCTACCGGGGGCGGGTGGTAGGCGGTACGTCGCCCAAAACCCTGTTCTTCAGTTCCGGCAACGACTTGAGCTGGGTCGATGTGTCGATGGGTAACGACCGCCTGTTCGACCAGTCGGTGACGCCCCTGCACCAGCGCGACATCGAATACCAGAAGTTCTGGTATGCGCTGAAGCAGTTCATGCCCGATTTTCGCAACCGGTTTCGCGAAGTCGACGATTACCTCAACCGCAGTCGCACGCTCCTGCAGCAGCAGAACCCAGCGCTTTTCTACGAGCATATCGAAGCGGCCAATGGCCAGTCGCTGCTGACCCGCGAAAAATTCGATCAGGAGTCGGAAGAGTTGACTACCGGCCCCGGCGACGTGGTGGAGGTGCTGGGTTTTCCGCTGCGTAAGAAAAAGTCCGACGTGCGGGCGATCGATCAGGTCAGCGATTTCATTATCAAATCCGACAAATACGCCCGGCTGCACTCGGGGCAGGTGCGGCCCATGGCCCTGCAGAACCGCTTTTTCCGGCCGTTTACCTACGTGCCGCAGGCGCAATGGAATCCCAATACGCCCGTGCCGTACTACGTGCGGGAGTCGTGGCGCGACAACCAGCGGCCGCTGCCCGGCCAGCCCGGCAACTACCCCTGGCTCACGGTGAGCGATCTGCTGGAGCCTTACCTGATCCGGCTGCCGTTCCCCACCGATCGGGGGCGCTTCTTCGACGGAAACCTGCAGACGCCGGCCAGCGAGAAAGGCTATCTGCTGCCGCTTAAAAAGGATTTCTTCGATTTCTTCGATGTCGACGATCTGCTGACGGGCCGCGTGCGGCTGAAGATGGTTCCGCAGGGGGGAGGCATCAACGTTTCGCTCGATATTCCCGTTACGGCCCCCGGCCAGCCGGGCAACCAGTTCGTGACGTTCGAGCGGCTCTACAGCCCCGCCATAGGTAGTGCCACCGCGCCCAACGAAACGACCAACGAAGGCATCATTCTCGAAAACTCGTTTACCGTCAACATCTATCCGTTTGTCCGGTCGGGGCAGACGACGGTGCCCGCCGACTACCGCGTCGAACTGATCGAGTCGGGTTTCGACAGCCAGAATCAGTACGAGCTGACTTACTTCCGGCAGCTGGAAAACACCGCCGTGACGCCCGAGTCGAAGCACCAGCGGACGCAGCGACAGCAGAACACCGATGGGTCGAGCGTATACTATGTGCTGCGCGATGAGTTCGACTACGTGCAGACCAGCATCCGGGCCGATGGCCGCGACCTGAGCGGTCTGCTTATTCCGCGCTGGCAGCTCTATAACGGCGGCAGCAAGCAGTTTTCGTTTTCGGTCGACTTCGGGACGACCAACACCCACATCGAATACAGCGTGGACGGGCAGGCACCCCGGCCCTTCGACGTGGCCGAGGTAACTCCGCAGGTGGCTACGCTGGTGGCCCCGGCGCAATACAACGCGGCTCTGTTCGAGCTGTTCGTGCTCTACGATCTGGAGTTTGTACCGCCCACGATCGGCCCCGGCCGCCCCGACAGTTTCCCGACCCGGACGGCTATTGCCGAGCCCATGAACCTGAGCTTCAACCAGCAAACGCAGGCCCTGGCCGACTTCAATATTCCGTTCTACGTGGAGCGGCAGCCGGCCGGCTCCAACCGCATCACCACCAACCTGAAATGGGCCAAAAACAACGACCAGACCGAACGGCGGGTCGAAGCGTTTCTGGAAGAGCTGCTGATGCTCATCAAAAACAAGGTATTGACCGAAGGGGGCAACCTGCCCCAGACCACGGTCTACTGGTTTTTCCCGGCCAGTATGACGCCGGGTCGGGTGAGCCAGCTCCGCGCCGACTGGCAGGAGCTCTACGACCGCTACATTGGCGGGGCCGCCGGTAAGCTCCGCGAAGTGTCGGAGTCGGTAGCGCCCTTCTATTATTACAAGCAGAACCCCACGCTGAGTGCCTCAGCCCGGCCGGTGATCAACGTCGACATTGGCGGGGGGACCTCCGACGTGGTGGTTTACGAACGCAACGAGCCGCGGCTGCTGACCTCGTTCCGGTTTGCAGGCAACGCGATCTACGGCGATGCCTTCAGCGAATACGGCGCGGCCAGCCACAACGGCTTTGTGCGCAAGTACAGCGACCGCATCCAGACCCTGCTCGAAAGTCAGGGCCTGAGCAACCTGAGCGACAACAACCGCCGGATGCTGGATACCAACCGGTCGGAAGACATTATGGCGTTCTGGTTCTCGATCGAGAAAAGCAACGACGTAAAGGCCAAAAGCATGCTGTCGTTCAACGGAATGCTGGCCAAGGATGAGGACCTGAAAATTGTGTTTGTGCTGTTCTATTCGGCCCTTATCTACCACATCGCGCGGCTGATGAAGCACAAAGGCATCGGCTTGCCGGGCGCCATCACGTTCAGCGGTACGGGTTCTAAAGTACTGAGCATCATCAGCACCGACGACGCGATGCTGGGCAAACTGGCCCGGACCATTTTCGAGAAAGTGTACGAGCAGACATACGATGCCAACGGCCTGACCCTGTTCTACGAGCGCAAGGGCCCCAAGGAGGTGACCTGCAAAGGGGCGCTGATGCAGCCGGCCAACAGCCGTCCGGTCGATACCGAAGCCATCAGCTATGTGTACCCGGCTACGTTCAACGACGAATACGCCAGCCTGACCTATGCCGACCTGCGGAAGCCTGACGTGACCGACGCGCTGCTGAAGGAAACAACGGCCTTTATCGACTTCTTCTTCGCCCTGAATCAGCAGTTCAGCTTCAGCCGTAACCTCAACGTGTCGGCGCGGGCGCTGGCGGTAGCGCAGCAGGAACTGCGCACGCACCTCGACACGGCCCTGATGGACGGTATCCAGCGGAAAGAAGGCGAAGTAGCCACCGAGTTCAGCGGCATGGCCGATGCGCTGGCGGCACCCATCGAGGAAACCTTGTTTTTCTACCCCCTCATCGGGGCCATCAATAAACTGGCAAACGCGCTGGCCTAGGCCGGCGATTGGCGGGCGGGCACAGGCCCCGCCCCACAACTCCTAATGGCTACTACGGAATGAAACGAACCACCACCACCGCCCTGCTGGCCGTAGGCCTGTTGGGATCAGGGCTGGCGCTGGGGCAGGCGCCGGACATGAACCAGGCTGCTGTCGATACGCTGACCAAAGACGTGGCAACGGCCGTGTTTGCTACAATCAACCAGCCCAAAGCGCAGGAAATCTACAGCCAGCTGCTTGGTTGTGGCGATGGCTGCGATGCCCGCCAGATTATCCGTACCGTGGGTAGCTGGGATCAGGTGGGGCAGCGGATCGAAGAGCTGGCCATACTGAAAAACACGAAGCGCTTTGCCAGCCTGCCCCCCGGCGAGGCCAATGCCGCTATCCGACAGCAGCTGGCGCAGTTTTACCAGAAAAACAAAGCGTACGAAAGCTACCGCAAAGCCCTGACGCCCGCCACGCAGGCGCAGATTCTGGCCAAGCTCGATGCGCTGCTGCCGCCCGGCGCCCCCGCTGCCGACACCGCCGACGAGGTGGCCCAGCAGGCCGCTGACCCGGCCGTAGAAGAGGGAGCAACGATGGGGGCAGGCGTCGGCGATGGAGCGTCCGGGGGCGATGCCATCAGCAGTACCGCCATCCGGATGGGTCAGCTGGAACGCAAAGCCAACGAAGAAAAAGAAAAGCAGATGTGGATGCTATTGGCCGGTCTGGCCGCCGGTTTAGTGATTGGGGCGGGGGCTTTCTACCTGCTGAAATACCGCTCGCTGGCCACTGAGCTGAACAACGAACAACAGCGCGCGCTGCGGCTGGAAAATGACCTCGAACTAGCGCAACGTGCTAAGTCGGCACCCGCCCCGGCCCGCAACCAGCCGACTAACCCGGTGCGGCAGGCCATGACGGAACAGGCCCCGCGCCCCACCGCTCCGGTCGAACCACCGGCTCCCGTGCCGGCCGCCCCGCGTTCGGGGGAGCTGCGGGTCGGCGAGGGCATAGCGCCCGTTCCAGAACCCGTGGTGCCACCCGCGCCCGTGCAGCAGCAGTCGCAGCAGCGCGTACCCGAACCCGCTCGCAATCTGGTCTTTTATTGTCCGCCCCCTGACCCCAACGGGCAGTTCGATACGAGCCAGAAAACCGAAGTGCTGTCGCCTGAATCGGCCTACCGGTTCAGCGTCGACAGCAGTCAGCCTGAACAGGCGTCGTTCCGGTTCGAGGCTGAGCCGGGCCGGCTGGCGCGCCTGCTCACCTACCGCAACTACATGATCGAACCGGCCTGCGAAAGCGAAAACCCGTACACCGCCAGCCATACCCGCGTAACTATGCGTAAAGACGGCCTGGCTGTGCAGGAAAACGGGACGTGGCGGGTGAAAACGAAAGCCCTGATTCGCTACGAATAAACGCTCCGGCCTGTCTTACCGAAACGCCTTACCGGCCACGGGCGTTAGTTGATCAGGCAACCGACAGGCGTTGTTCGGGTGGTGCCGACGGGGCGGTTGCTGAGAGTAGCCTCGATGGCGTCGCGCAGGTAAAAAGCCGTGGGGGCCGGCCGGGCGCGACCCAGCCGATAAAACTGATCGTCGACACTGCCCTGGTAGCGCACCTGCCCCGTGGCCGACAGCAGCACGACTTCGGGCGTTGTCGTAACGCCGTAACGATCGACCAGCCGGTGGCGTGGATCGAGCCGGTGGGGAAACGGCAGGGCAAACCGTTTTTCGAAATCCTGCACCTCGCGCCGGCTAACGGTTTCGGTAGGGTAAACGGCCTCAAACCGCACACGGCCGGCATACTGCCGGGCCAGGACCTGCAGCCGGGGCAGGGTTTTCTGGCAGATCGGGCATTCGGTTTCCAGAAAAACAAGCACGCGCAGGGGGCCGTCGGCACGGTGTGCCGCCAGCGGTGCGCCCGTCAGGGTTAAACCGACAAGCCAGATGGCCATCCAACAGCAGATACGACGTTCCATAGTCGCCCCAAGATACAGCCTTACCCATCATCGCGCCAGCCGACCGGGCCGCGTTTTGTCAACGAACCCACCATGACTACCGTTTGCCGCTACGTTTGTCCACTTTGTCTCTACCTGCTGCTGCTTTGCCTGGCGGGTTGCTCCGGCTGTTCGCGGTCGGGCAGTCACCAGCCCCGCCGGCCCCGGCACAACCGCGACACCGTGGCCGCTACCCCGCGCCCGACGCCCGAGCCGGTGCTGAAACAGATCGGCGACGGCCCAACCGAAGTGGCGATGGAGAAGCGCAACGGGGTTTACACTATTCCGGTTACGGTCAACGGCCGGTCTATGAGTTTTATTCTGGATACGGGCGCCAGTCTGATCTCGATGTCGACAACGGAAGCCGAGCTGCTGTTCCGGCGGGGCACCATCGGACCGCGTGACATTATCGGCCGCTCGCAGTTTCAGGACGCCAATGGCGATATCTCGCCGGGCGCCATCATCCGCCTGCGGTCGGTACAGATCGGCGACCGGGTGCTCGAGAACGTCAATGCCAACGTAGTGGGCAATGCCAAAGCCCCGCTCTTGCTGGGACAGTCGGCCCTGTCGAAGTTCGGCCGTATTTCGCTCGATTACCGCCGAAACGTGGTGACGTTTGAGTGAGTTTGGGTGTTTACCCGTCAGATACCGAACTTTGCTGGCCAATACACCCAAGCGACAGCCGGCAACGGCTCGATTTACCTGACTCATGACGGAAACTGAACTGGCTGACCGCCTTCGCGAATCGATCATACTGGATGGCCCCGGGGCCGCGCAGGCGGGGTCGTTCTGGCTGGAGGCCGAGCAGCTGGGCCTGTCGCCCGAAGCCACCCGCAAGCTGGCCGCCCGCGTGGGCGACGAAGTGCGCGATAATGCCGTTCTGATCGATTCGATCCGGACGCGCATCGCCCGCCTGCTCGAACCGTCGCGGGTGCATCTCTACGAACAGGATCTGCCCAAAATATTGAATGCCGCCGGGTCGCTGCACCTGTCGGCCAGCTTTGTTCGCAACCGCTGGATTCCCGTCGAGCGGGCGCGCCGGGCTGCTACACTGCCGGTGGTCGAAGCCACGCCCGAAACGCCCGCTGCGCCTGTAATTCCATCCGAACCAATCATTGTGCCGCCCGCGCCGGAACCGCCGGTCGTCACGGTGCCGCCTGTAGCCGCGCCAGTCGTTGTTCCGGAGCCGACTCCCGCAGTGCCCGAGCCCCCCGTAGTGCCACCGGCTCCTGAGCCGATCTGGCAGCCACCGGCACAAACGGAGCCCGCACCCGTGCGCACCACACGTCCGGCCCCCGGCCCTGCGCCGGTTGTTCGGTCGTTTACGGCTACGCCCGCCCGGGTTCGCAAGGGGGGCGCCGTCACCCTCGACTGGGAAGTCGCCAACGTGCTTGCCGTTACCATCGACGACTTGGGGGAAGGCCTCTCGCCAAAAAACCGGGGCTGGGTGAAGCCCACCAAAACCACCGATTATACCCTGTTCGACGCGAACAATAATCCGCTGAGTACCGTACGGGTCGAAGTGATTCCGCCCGACCGGAGTGGGCTGTACGGTGTTCTGTTTGCACTGGCGCTGCTGGCGCTGATTTACTGGTTCGTCCGGACCGGCGCTGGCAGGACTACCCAGCGGCAGCCGGAAACGACGCAGCAGGACGAATCATTAGGGACATCGCGCGAAACCGGACCGTTTGTGGCTGACCGTCCCGCCGAAGTAACCCCCGCGCCCGACGAAAGTATTGCCACCGATACGAAGGAACCGGAGCCAGCAGTTACCGAAACCGAGCCGGCAGCAACCGGGTCTGCCCAGGTACCCGCCGAGTCGGCCCCGGCAGAAACGGCTCCTGCCGAAACACCCGAAGCGGCACCCGCCAGTCCGGCCGATGCCCGTATCGGCAAGTACGAAGAAGTATTTGGCGACAAACCCTACGACAAAATCGAAATCGGGGCCGACGAGCGGGGTTGGCGTCGGGCTCGCAAAAAGGGCCGCTGGGGCTTTGTCGATCAGGACGACAACTGGGTGATACCGCCCCGTTTCGAAGCCATCACGCCCTTCCGCGAAAATATGGCGTCGGCCTTCCTCGACGGCCAGCTCATGACCATCAGCCGCACCGGCGACGCCATCAAACCCTGATTAAACGTCTTACCGACGCGACCACTGATCGGGACCCAGTGTAACGAGGAGTTTCTGAAACGAAGTCCAGTAGCCGCCGGCCGTGACGCCGATGCCGTTGCCGGGAAGCTGTTCGAAGGCGAATGGGCTGCCCCGCACCTCGCGCTGATTGATAAACACGTGCAAGGCCCGGTCGACCCGGCGCAGAATCAGCTGGTTGCGATTGGGCACCACCGGAACACCCGGATTCAGGGCCAGGCCGGTCAGGATGGGGTCGGTCTGGCGGCCGTCGACGACGCGGGCCAGAGCCATGGTGCCGTCGGGATTCAGCGTAAAGGAGCAGTAGTTGAGCGAGTCGAGTACGCCAAATACCAGCCCCCCGTTCGGGATACGGCCCGAGTCGGCCACCACATCGACTTTAATGGTGAAATAGTCGGCCAGGTTGAGGTTGATGTCGGCGGGCAGGGGTACTGCGCTGAACGCGCGGCTGCCCGGTGCCGGCCCGACCTGCCGGACATTGTATTTCCCGAAACCAATCTGGTAGTGGTAACCGCCCCGCGTGCCGGCAAACCAGCCCGTTCGGTTCATCACGAAATCGCCCGTAAACGCCGGATGATAGGCAACCGGGCCGGTGGGGCGCGATCGGCTGGGCGCCCCGGGCATCGATACCCGCTGCCAGCCGCTGGTGGCCGACTCGACGGGCGCTGGCGCCGTGGGTACTGGCTGGCCCAGGGCTGGCCACAGACTAGCCAGCCAGCCCAGCAAACAGAGGATCAAACGCATGAAAACCGGCGGTTTTACCTAAAACGAATACTGTAGCCGGGCCGTAGGCTGACCTGCCTGCAGGCCCGGTGCCAGGGTTACCCCTTTCTGTCGGAACGCCGATTTGGCCCGGGCATTGTTGCGCAGGCCCCGAATAAATGTAAGCACCACGTCGGCCGCCGTGATGGCGAGGGCTGCCCGGGTTGTGAGCATATAGCGGTGGTGGTGATCGTTGGCCGACTGATAATAGGGCTCGGCCGCTGTCGGGTTCTTTTGCTGCCGGTAGAGCGCGTAGTCGTTATCGGCCCGCCGGCGTTCGAGCAGGCCATACGCCAGCAGGCCGTAGACCGTTGAGGTAATCGAGAGCCGATAGCCAACCACGGGGCGGGGTGTCTGCACAAATATGTTGCCCACGCCCGGTGCCACCAGCGATACCAGCGCCCAGGCCGGCCCGGCGTAGCGCGTCCGACGGCGACCGGCCGAATCGGTGGCGACCGGCCCAGGGTCCGGGCTGCTGGCGGGTGGGGCGGACTGCCCCGCCTGGCGCTGGCTGATGAGCACCGCCACCTGAATCTCTTCGTTGAGCGCATACCCGTTGGCGCGGGCATTCCAGAGAATACGTCGGTCAGGGCCCGCCAGTATACCCGTGCCAATGTCGCCCTTCAGCAGGGCCGGGCGCAGGTCGAGCAGGCCCCGGGTACGGCTCCGGATCTGAACCCAGATGGAATCGGTAGGCCGGGCCGACTGTAGGTCGTAGCGAATAGCGAGCCGGGTCGAGTCGAGGTTGCTGATCCGAATGTTGCTGATCCGGTTCTGTGCCCAGCTCATTGTGCTGAGCAACAGGCAGATCGTTAGCGTATACAGGGAGGGCATTGGCAGACTAGCGGAGGGTGATGGGGCGGGTGGTGGTAAACACATCGTCGCAGCCGTTGACCAGGGTCAGCGTAACGGTATAGGTGCCGGGGCGGGGGTAGCTGTAGATAACGCGGGCACCTACCCGCGATGCGCCCGTGCCGTCGCCCGGGTTCCAGCCAATGGCGCCGATGTCGCCCTGGGGATTATCGAGAAAAAACGTCACATCGAGCCCGTCGCTGGTGACGCCGATGCCCGCCGATGGCCGGGCGCAGACCGGGAAAGCTGCGCGTTGCAGATTGTAGGGTTCGCAGCCGCTCAGAAGCGGAGCCAGGAGCAGCCCCAGGCGCAGCAGGGTGGGGTAGAAGCGGTGAGCAGTCATAACGTGGCCAAACCGGATCAGGACGTACCAGGCCGGATACGGGCCGACCGGTTAATTTGCCTGAAACAAGCATTTTGTTGTAAATTTAACTGTTTTACGTCACCCTTACGCGTCGCTACTGCCCATGCAATGGTCCGATAAATCCAAAGACGAACTTGTTGCTGAACTTGAACGGCTTCATCACCAGCGTGATGACGAAGCCGCTGTCGAGGTCGTAGCGCGTCCCAGTACTCGCCAGACGGTCGATCAGCTCAATCTGATCGGCGTGACGATCGATCGCGACGGTACGCTGATCTACGCCAATCCCTACACCTTTCGGGTAACGGCCTGGCAGCCCGACGAAATCGTGGGCAAAAACTTTTTCGACATCTTTATTCCGGCGGCCGACCGGGCCCGGCTCGAACTCGATTTCGACGACCTGCTGACCCGGGGTCGCCTGCCCGAGCAGAAAGAAATTACCCTGCTGGCCCGCAGTGGCGCCGTGCGCAATGTGATGATGAACTCGGTCATTGTCGACCGCGATACGATCGATAAGGTGAGCTCGGTGACGCTTATCGGTGAAGATGTGACGAACAAACGCCGGGTGGCGTCGGCGCTCTCCAACACCAATGCCCAGCTGCAGGACCTGGTCGACAACACCTCCGATCTGATTCAGCTGCTGACCCTCGATGGCAAATTTATTTTTGTTAACCGGGCGTGGCGCGATGTGCTGGGCTATGCATCGAGCGAAATTGCCGCGCTCAACCTGCGCGACGTGCTGCACCCCGATTACGTCGACAGCACGCTGGCGTTGCTGAAACGCATCGAGTCGGGCGTGGTGCTGCCTTATTTCGAGACCGTTTTTCTCGACAAGGCCGGCAAAACTATTTTCCTGTCGGGGAGCGTCAACTGCCGTTTCGACAACGGCCGACCCACGGCGTTTCGCTGTATCCTGCACGACATTACGGGCCGGATTCGGGCCGAGAAGTCGCAGAAGTTATACTACAGCATCGCCAACTGGACCATCAATACGCCTAACCTCGACGAACTGTACCAGAAAATTCACGAAGAGCTGGGCAACATCATCGATGCCCGAAACTTCTTTATTGCCCTGTACGATTCGAGCAAAACCTACCTATCGTTTCCGTACTACGTCGACGAATATTTTGGCAACAGCATGCGCTTTACGAAGCGCCGGCTGGGCAATGGCCTGACCGAGTACACGATTCGGGCCAACAAGCCGCTGTTTCTGTACGAAAAAGACATCCGGCAACTGGCCGAGCAGGATAAAATTGACCTTTACGGTCAGCGCCAGCCGCAGGTGATGCTGACGGCCCCGCTCCGCATTGGCGACGAAATTACCGGGATCATCGGTGTGAAGTCGTATAACGATGCCCGCACCTACGGTCCCCGCGACCTCGAGTTGCTCGAGTTTATTTCGGGGCAGGTGGCGCTGGCCATTGCCCGCAAGCAGTCGGAGGTGGTGCTCGACAAGCAGAATGCCCGGCTCAATGCCATTTTCGACTCCAGTACCTACCTGATCTGGTCGGTCAACAAAGGGCTGCTGCTCACGTCGTTCAACAAAAACTATGTTCGGCTTATCGAACAGCAGATCAACGAAAAGCCCGCCCTGCAAAGCAGCGTGCTGAAGAAAGGCTGGCGGATGCTCAACGACGAGAGCCGCCGGATGCTCGAAGAGCGCTACCGAAGCGCCTTCCGGGGCAACCCGCAAAGCTTCGAACTGTATTTTACGACCGAACGGGGCGAAACATTTCTCGAAATTCACCTTAACCCCATCTTGCTGGCGGGGGGGCTGATCGAGGAAGTGTCGGGTATTGCGCGCGACATCACCAATCGGAAACGGGCTGAGATCGCCACCCGACAGTCGGAAGAAAAATTCCGGGGTATTTTCGAAAACCTGCAGGATATCTACGCCCGGGTCGACCGCAAGGGCCGCATCACCATGATCAGCCCCTCGGTGTTTAAGCGCATGGGCTACACGCCCGACGAAGTGCTGGGGCAGGATGCCACGCAGTATTTTGTCGATAAAAGCGTGATTCACCGGGCCATGATCCGGCTGGGGCGCAACCACGGTCTGCGCAACTTCGAAGTAAGCATGCGCCGGAAAGACGGCACCGAGCGGCAGTTTATGTTCAACATGCTGCTGCTCAAAGACGATCAGGGAACCTACTCGGTCGTTGCGGTGCTGGCCCGCGACATTACGGAACTGAAACGGCAGTCGGCCGAACTGGTGAAAGCCAAAGAGGAAGCCGAACGCTCGCTGAAAGTAAAAGAGCAGTTTCTGGCCAATATGAGCCACGAAATCCGGACGCCCATGAACGGCGTAATCGGCATGATCGATTTGCTCAACGATACCCGGCTCGACGACGAGCAGCGCAGCTACGTTCGTACCATCAAGCGCTCGTCCGAAACGCTGCTCAACATCCTGAACGATATTCTCGACCTGTCGAAAATCGAGGCCGGCAAGATGGTGCTCCACGAAGCGCCGGTGGCTTTCCGCGAGATTTTCGAGAAACTCATCGCGCTTTTCGGGCAGCAGGCCAACTCCAAAAACAATCAGCTGACCTATGAGCTGGGCCCCGACCTGCCCACGTTCGTCATTGCCGATCAGACCCGACTGCTCCAGATTCTGTCGAACCTGACGTCCAACGCCATCAAGTTTACCGAAAATGGCACCATCCAGGTCAAAGCCTACCTTATCAGCAAGCGGGGCAAGTTCAACCGGATTCGGGTAGCGGTCGAGGATTCGGGAATCGGGATTTCGCCCGAAAATATCAACCTGCTGTTCAACTCGTTCAGCCAGGTCGATACCTCGTCGCGCAAGTCGTTTGGCGGTACGGGCCTTGGCCTGTCGATTTCCAAGCAGCTGGCCCACCTGATGAAGGGCGAAGTAGGCGTGGAGTCGGAAGTGGGCAAAGGAAGTAGTTTCTGGTTTACGATCGAACTGAAAGAAACGGCCATCAGCCCCTCGCAGCAGCCGACCGAAGCGGCTGAAATTACGCTGGCCAACTTCTTCAGCGAGTACCACCCCCAGGTGCTGCTCGTCGACGATAACGCTGTCAACCGCAAGGTGGCCAGTGAGATTCTGCGCAAGGCTGGCTGCGTGGTTACGCTGGCTGCCAGCGGCCCCGAAGCCATTGGCCAGATGACGACCCGCATGGAAGCCATGGATGCGGGGCAGGCCGAGCCGTTCGACGCAGTCTTTATGGACATTCAGATGCCCGACATGGATGGCGTGGAAACGACGGGTCACCTGCGGCAGCTGTTCGGTAAACGGCTGCCGGTCATTGTGGCCATGACGGCCTACTCGATGCGGGAAGATCGCGAACGCTTCATCAGCCAGGGGCTCGACGACTATATCGCCAAACCCATCCGGGCGCAGAGCCTGATTGCGAAGGTGAAAGAACTGGCCGACGCCAGCCGCGCCCGGCAGCAGCCCGTGGCTGCCGCGCCGGCGGGCCCGCCCCCTGCAGCTGGCACGGCCGAGCCCACCCTGCCTATTCTCGACGACGAAATTGTGGGGCAGCTGCAGCAGATTGGCGGCAACGAACTGGTCGACAGTGTGCTGGAGGAGTTTGAGATCGAAGCACGTGAACTGGTGACGGGGGCGATCGATGCCTATGGCCTGGGCGACATCCCGACGGTGAAGAGCCACCTGCACACGCTCAAAGGCTCAGCCGGCACGATTGGTGTGGCCCGCATGGCCGATATTGCCCGCACGGCCGAAGGCAAGCTGAAAGTGGCCGACACCAGCGGCCTGTCGGAAGCCCTGACCGCGCTGAAGGTCGCCTTCGACGACTTTGTGGCAGAACGCCAAAAACGGGCTTAACTTTGGCAGCGGGTTTACCGTATTCGGTTCGTCGGTTTACAGGGATCATCGCCCGGTAACCATCACCGGCCGATGATCCCTGTAAACTGTGTACTAACTTCCGTAAACTGACCCTGTTTTGTCCCTTCCCGCTGATCATATCCGCCTGCTGTTTGGCCTGAAACTGCGCCAGCTTCGACTCGACAAAGGCTTATCGGCCAGTGATCTGGCGCAGCAGTCGGGCCTGTCGGTTTCGTACATCACCGAAATCGAAAAAGGGCGCAAATACCCGAAAGCCGACAAGATATCGGCCCTTGCCACCGCCATGCAGGTCGATTACGACTCGCTGGTATCGCTGAAGCTGAGCAAGAAGCTGGAGCCCATTTCCGATCTGCTCCGGTCGAAATTCCTGACCGAGATTCCGCTTGAACTGTTTGGTATCGATCCCTCCGACCTGCTCGAACTGCTGGCCGAAGCACCCGCCAAGGTCAGCGCCATGGTACGTACCTTTATGGATATTGCCCTGACCTACAACATGAGCGTCGAGCGGCTGTACCTGACCATGCTGCGGTCGTACCAGGAAATGCACGACAACTATTTTCCGGAGATCGAAGCCGATGCCGAGCGGTTTCTGGCCGAGTTTGCCGCCCCCGGTCAGCCCGTGACGGAGGCCCTGCTGGTGAATCTGCTCAAAACGCGCTACGACGTTCGTATTGCCACCTTCGACTCGGCGGTTCAGCCCGAACTAACGGCGCTGCGGTCGCTCTACCGCCCCGACGGACGCACCCTGCACCTCAACAGCAGTCTGGCCGCAGCCCAGCGCACTTTTATTCTGGCGCGTGAGGTCGGCTTTCAGTTTCTAGGTCTGAAAAACCGGCCTTACACCTACTCGTGGGTCGAGGCCGACTCGTTCGAGCAAATCCTGAACAACTACAAGGCCTCGTATTTTGCCGGTGCCATCCTGATCCGGCGCGACGTGCTGATCGAGCGGCTGACCGACCTGTTCGGGCGCAGTACCTGGAGCAACGATACTTTTCTGCAACTCATTACCGATTTCGGGGCCACGCCCGAGCGGTTTTTCTACCGGCTCAGCAACGTGCTGCCGAGCGCATTCGGCATCGATCAGCTCTTTTTTTACCGCTTCAACCACACGGCCGGCGAAACCAATTTTCAGCTGACCAAAGAGATGCACCTGTCGCGGCAGCAGGGACCCCGCAGTATTGTCGACGAACACTACTGCCGGCGGTGGATTGCACTGACCATTTTGCAGGAACTTCATTTTCTACAGCAGAACAAAGGCATCGACAGTACGCTCTGCCGGGCCCAGCTTTCCGAATACGCCGATTCGGGTCAGCAGTATCTGATTATTTCGGTAGCGCATTCGTTTCGGCCCGAAGCCCAGCAGAATATGAGTGTGTCGATGTGCTTTGCTGTCAACGACGCCCTGCGCAGCCGGATGGCTTTTCTGAACAACACGACCCAGACCATTCCGTACCGCGTGGTCAATGAAGCCTGTGAGCGTTGCGGTATTTTCGACTGCCGCGAGCGGGTGGCCGCGCCCACCGTACTGCAGAAAAAACGGCAGTTTGCCGGTATGAAACAGGCCATGGAGAAACTGGGATAAAATCTCCAGCGGGGTGGAGATTTAGGGGTTTAGAACGCTGGGGCATGGGGAGCGACGTCGGCTGTATTAGCTTTGTCTGACACCCAACGCCACATCGATGCACGAAACCCTGCTTTTGTCGCTGTCGCTGCTGCTGGCCGTAACGGTCTTCGTTATGGTTGGGCAGCAGCTCAAAATATCGTCGCCCATTTTTCTGGTGCTGAGCGGGCTGGCGCTCAGTCTGATTCCGGGTATCCCGGTGCTGACTATCGATCCCGAGCTGATCTTTCTGCTTTTTCTGCCCCCGCTGCTGTACGAAGCCGCCTGGTACACCTCGTGGCGGGAATTCTGGCGCTGGCGACGCATTATCGGCACGCTGGGCTTTGGCCTCGTCATCGTAACGGCGCTGGCTGTTGCCTACGCGTCGCAGGCGCTGATTCCGGGCTTTACCCTGGCGCTGGGTTTTTTGCTGGGCGGCATTGTATCGCCCCCTGATGCGGTGGCGGCTGCGTCGGTCCTGCGCGGCATCACCGTGCCCAAACGCTTGATCAGTGTGCTGGAAGGCGAAAGCCTGGTCAACGATGCGGCTTCGCTGGTCGTGTTTCGGTTTGCGCTGGCGGCTGTGCTGTCGGGGGCGTTCGTGCTACAGGAAGCGGCTACTGATTTCGTACTGGTAACGGTACTGGGTATCGGGGTAGGGCTGGCCGTGGCGGGCGTGTTCTACGTTATTCACCGCTACCTGCCCACCACCACCCGCATCAGTATCCTGCTGACCTTTCTGGCCCCTTATTTCATGTATCTGGCAGCCGAGGAAATGCACGGGTCGGGGGTGATGGCGGTCGTGAGCGGGGGGCTGTTCATGAGCAATCGAAGCCACCAGATTCTGAACCACAGCGCCCGTATTCAGGGAACCGGCATGTGGGCTACGGTGGTGTTTGCCCTCAACGGACTCGTCTTTATCCTGATCGGCCTGCAGATGCCCGTGGTGGCCAGCGGTCTCGAAAACTACACGCGGCTCGAACTGATCGGTTACGCCGTTCTGATTACACTGGTCGTGATGATCGTGCGGGTGGCGGTGGTCCTGTCGACTTCACTTTTCACGCGGCTGGTGTCGCGGTTCGTTCCCGTGGCCGATCCGAATCCGGGCTGGCGCGGTCCGCTCATTATTGGGTGGGCAGGCATGCGGGGGGTGGTGTCGCTGGCGTCGGCCCTGTCGATTCCGCTGACGCTCGCCAACGGACAGCCATTTCCGCATCGCAATCTTATTCTTTTCATCACGTTTGTCGTTATCCTGGCTACGCTTGTTTTTCAGGGACTTACGCTGCCGTTTGTGATTCAGCTGGTTCGGTACGAAGACCCCGACAACCGGGCGCCCGAAGAGCAGCAGTCGGCCCTGATCCGGATGCGGCTGCTCAAAGCGGCCCTGCGGCACGTACAGCAGGAATACGCTACTGAAATCGCGGAAAACGAACTGGTCGAAAACCTGAAAAACCGGCTGGTGGCCGATGTCCAGCTAACCGGTCAGCGACTCAGCTCGCTCGATTGCGGGGTGGAGAAAATGGAGGAGTACAATCGGGTGATAACCGGCGTCACCAGGGCTAAACGACAGGTACTGCTTACCCTGCGCCGGCAGGCGTCGTTCGACGATGAGGTGATCCGAAAAGAAGAAGCCCGCATCGACCTCGACGAGGAAAAAATCGACCACCCCATGCACTGATCAATCGCCACGGGTTGTAGCAGTAGGACAGACGGGCCGGGCCGCTTTATCGTTTAGTAAATAGTACTGAACGACGATAAGACTATGATGAATCGTAGAAATGCGCTGGCCCGTCTGTCGCTGCTGGTGGGGGGCACGCTCTCGCTGCCTACCCTGCAGGCCATGAGCCGTTTCGGGCCGGGCGGGTTGGGAGCCATACCGACCGAAGTCGACCCCGCCGGGGCTGCGTTTACCCTTACAAACGAACAGCGGATGCTGGTTGCCGACGTGGCTGAGCACATCATCCCGAAGACCGATACGCCGGGTGCCATCGACGCCGGGGTGCCTGCCTTTATCGAGCGTATGCTGGTTACCTGCTACCGGGAGCCCGAGCAGCAAAGCTTTCTGGCCGGCGTGCAGCAGCTGCAGCAGGCCGATTTTGTGGGGCAGTCGGAAGCCCGCAAAGTGGAACTGCTCAAGCAGCTTGAGCAGCAAACCAAGCAGGAAATGGTGGCCTGGCAGGTGCAGCAATCCAAAATGGGCGACAACGAAGACAAAGAACTGGTGAAGGCACAGGCCAAAGGCCTGCCGTTCTGGCGGCTCATGAAGGAGTTGACCCTGCTGGGGTATTTCACCTCGGAGCCGGGCCTGACGGCTTCGTTCGAGTATGTGCCTGTGCCGGGCAAATTTGAGCTCACTACCCTGAAACCCAACCAGAAACTGTACGCCTACTGAGGCCTGCCAAACCGATGAACCTGAATCTGACCGTTGACAAAACAAACCGGTACGACGCCATTGTGGTGGGGTCGGGCATGACGGGCGGTATGGCCGCCAAGGAGCTGACCGAGAAGGGGCTGCGCGTGCTGGTAATCGAGCGGGGCCGCGAACTCAAACACATCGAAGACTACGAAACGGCCACCAAAGCCCCCTGGGAACTCGAACACCGGGGCAAGGTATCGATCCATTCGGCCGAGGAACACTGGGCCAATAACCGCTTCGGTAATATGGCCGGCGACGAAACGGCGCCCTACATGACCAACGACCAGCAGAACCCCTACGTGGAGAAGCGCCCCTTCGACTGGATCCGGGCCTACCACACGGGCGGGAAATCGATGCACTGGGGGCGGCAGACCTACCGCTGGAACGAGCAGGATTTTGAAGCCAATGCCCGCGAAGGAATCGGTGTCGACTGGCCCATCCGCTACGCCGATCTGGCGCCCTGGTACACCCACGTCGAGAAGTTTGTGGGCGTGAGCGGACAGGCCGAAAACCTGGCTGTGCTGCCCGACAGCCACTTTCTGCCGGCCATGCCCATGACGCCCCCCGAGCGGCACTTCCGGGAGGCCGTCGCCAAAAAGCTGAACCGCCCCGTTACGATCGGGCGGGTGGCCAACCTCACCAAACCCCAGCCGTGGCATACCGCTCTCGGCCGGGCGTCGTGCCAGTACCGAAACAAATGCAGCCGGGGCTGCCCCTACGGCGGCTATTACAGTTCGCTGTCGGGGTCGTTGCCAGCCGCCCGCAAAACAAACAAGCTCGAGATGCTTCACGACAGTATTGTGGCGGAGGTGCTCTACGACGAGAAAGCGGGTAAAGCCACCGGTGTACGGGTGGTGAATCAGCACACGGGCCAGTCGACCGAGTATTTTGCGCGGATTCTGTTTCTGAACGCGGGGTCGATGAATACGGCTGCCCTGCTGCTCAACTCCCGGTCGAACCGGTTTCCCAATGGACTCGGCAACGACAGCGACCAGGTCGGACGCAATATCATGGACCACCACCTGGGTGTTGGGGCCACCGCCACGATCGACGGCTACGAAGCCGACTACGTGTTTGGCCAGCGCCCCAATGCGCTCTATATTCCGCGGTTCCGCAACTGGGGGGCCGATAAGCAAACGAGTTTCCAGCGGGGCTACGGCTACCAGGGGGGCGCCAGCCGGGCCGACTGGAAACGGGGCACGAACCTGGATGGCTTCGGGGCTGCTTTCAAGCAGGAGATGACCCAGGCGGGGCCGTGGAGCATTGGCTTCGGGGGCTTCGGCGAAGTGCTGCCCAACCCCAGCAACCGCATGTACCTCGACCCCACCAAAACCGACAAGTGGGGTGTCCCGCTCATCGTGTTCGATGCGGCCTTTGGCGAGAATGAAATCAACATGCGGAAAGACATCATGACCTCGGCCGCCGAAATGCTCGATGCGGCCGGCTTTAAATCCATATCGACCTACAACCGGCCCGAAGTACACCTGGGGCTGGGTATTCACGAGATGGGTACGGCGCGCATGGGCAAAGACCCTAAAACGTCGGTCCTCAACAAGTTTAACCAGGTGCACAGCTGCAAAAACGTGTTTGTGACCGATGGCGCGGCCATGGCCTCGTCGTCCTGCGTCAATCCGTCGCTCACCTACATGGCCCTGACGGCCCGGGCGGCCAATTACGCCGTCGATCAGCTGACAAAAAAAGCACTCTAGGCGGGTCGACAGTCCGGCAAAGCCGAACGCCCCGGTTCAGTACCCGCAAGGGGTGCCGAACCGGGGCGTTCCGGTACTGAATGAGGGGATAACTAGGCGTTCTGGCCCTGTTTCATCCGAATGATGTTCAGAGCCGCGCCGGCTTTGAACCACTCGATCTGCCCTTCGTTGTAGGTATGGTTGACGGGGAACTCATCGGTTGTACCGTCGGCGTGGTGCAGTACCACCGTCAGCGGAAAACCGGGGGCAAACGTCGTCAGCCCTTTGATGTCGATGCTGTCGTCTTCCTGCACCTTGTCGTAGTCGGCGGGGTTGGCAAACGTCAGCGCCAGCATCCCCTGCTTTTTGAGGTTGGTTTCGTGGATACGGGCAAACGACCGCACCAGAATGGCCCGAACACCCAGGAAGCGGGGCTCCATAGCTGCGTGCTCCCGCGACGATCCTTCACCGTAGTTTTCATCGCCTACCACGATCGAACCGATGCCGGCGGCTTTGTAGGCCCGCTGTACGGCCGGTACTTCGCCGTATTCGCCGGTCAGCTGGTTCTTCACCGAGTTGGTTTTTTCGGTGTAGAAGTTCACCGCACCGATGAGCATGTTGTTCGAGATATTGTCGAGGTGACCACGGTATTTCAGCCACGGACCCGCCATCGAAATGTGGTCGGTCGTACACTTGCCTTTCGCTTTGATCAGCAGTTTCAGACCATCCAAATCGGTACCTTCCCAGGCCTTGAACGGCGCCAGCAGCTGCAGGCGGTCTGAGGTGGGCGATACCAGCACCTGTACCTGCGACCCATCTTCGGCGGGTGCCTGGTAGCCGGCGTCGTCAACGGCATAGCCTTTCACGGGCTGCTCGATGCCCTGTGGCTCGTCGAGCATTACCTGCTCACCGGCTTCGTTGGTCAGCGTGTCGGTCATCGGGTTGAACGTCAGGTCGCCGGCAATGGCGAAGGCCGTCACGATTTCGGGCGAGGCTACGAAGGCGTGGGTGCTGGCGTTACCGTCGTTCCGCTTGGCGAAGTTCCGGTTGAACGACGTGATAATCGAGTTTTTGCGGGTCGGGTCGTCCATGTGACGCGCCCATTGCCCGATGCAGGGGCCGCAGGCGTTGGCCAGCACCACGCCACCGATCTGCTCGAAGGTGGTCAGGATACCATCGCGCTCGGCTGTGAACCGAACCAGTTCCGAACCCGGCGTTACCGTGAACTCGGCTTTGGCTTTCAGCCCTTTGGCCGTAGCCTGGGCAGCTACCGACGCCGACCGGGTCATGTCTTCGTAGCTCGAGTTGGTGCAGGAGCCGATGAGGCCAACCTCCAGTTTTTCGGGCCAGTTGTTGTCGCGAACGGCTTTCGCGAAATTCGACAGGGGCCACGCCAGGTCGGGCGTGAACGGACCGTTGACGTGGGGTTCGAGTTCCGACAGGTCGATTTCGATCAGCTGATCGTAGAAGCTGGCCGGATCGGCATAAACTGCATCATCCGAGCGCAGGTGCTGCTTCACCGCTTCGGCGGCATCGGCAATATCGGCGCGGCTCGTGGCGCGCAGATAGTCGGCCATTTTCTCGTCGTAGGCAAAGATCGACGTGGTCGCACCGATTTCGGCGCCCATGTTACAGATCGTGCCTTTGCCGGTTGCCGAGAGGCTTTCGGCGCCTTCGCCGAAGTACTCGACGATGCAGCCCGTGCCGCCTTTCACGGTCAGGATACCGGCCACGCGCAGAATCACGTCTTTGGCCGAAGCCCAGCCGCTGAGCTTACCGGTGAGTTTCACCCCGATCAGCTTCGGCATTTTCAGTTCCCAGGCCAGACCGGCCATTACGTCGCAGGCATCGGCACCGCCCACACCAATGGCAATCATGCCCAGGCCACCCGCGTTGGGGGTGTGCGAGTCGGTACCGATCATCATACCGCCGGGGAAGGCGTAGTTCTCGATCACAACCTGGTGAATGATACCGGCGCCGGGCTTCCAGAAGCCAATGCCGTATTTATCCGAAATCGACGCCAGAAAGTCGTAGACTTCTTTGTTCTTGTTCTTGGCAATGTCGAGATCCTGTACGGCACCTACTTCGGCCTGAATCAGGTGGTCGCAGTGTACCGTGGAGGGAACGGCTACTTTGGGCCGGCCAGCCTGCATGAACTGCAGCAGCGCCATCTGCGCCGTAGCATCCTGCATGGCCACGCGGTCGGGCGCAAAGTCGACGTAGGTTTTACCCCGCTCGAAAGCCTCCGTTGGGTTACCCGCAAACAGGTGACTGTATAAAATTTTCTCCGACAGGGTCAGTGGTTTGCCCACTGCCTGCCGGGCTGCTTCGACGCGTTCGCCCAGGTTGGCATATACGCGCTGAATCATCTCGACATCAAAAGCCATAATAAAAAGCGAGATAACGGTTCTTGTAAAAAAGGGTATCTAGTAAAACAACTACCGATTTCGGAAATGGATTCCGGACTGCGGGTCAAAATTAGGGTATTATCAGTCGTTTTGGAAATATTCCGCCGGCCCGGCTGCGTCAGACCGGTCCGCTGGGTAATTTCTGAAGGCCGGAAGCCCCGCTCGGCAAACAATCGGCAGAACAGACGGTTGTACCCCCGACAGCGTTGCGACCGGCATCAGCGCTGCTTTCGACCCGACCGGATTAAACACCCATTTTAACTGACGTATGATTCGTTCACGACTACTCATCCCGGCCCTGACGTTCCTGACGGCTGGCTTTCTGCTGACCGCCTGCGATAAAAACGACAACCCCGACACCATCAGCACCAAAGCGCCGTACGGGGGGGTAATCAACGGGCTCAGCGAGAAACCAACCTCGACGACCTCGACGGCCACGGGTACCGTAGCCGCTACCCTCAACGAAACGACCCGCGTGGGTAGTTACACGGTCACCTACTCGGGCCTGACGCCGACCATGGGGCACCTGCACCGGGTAACGGCCAACTCGGCGACCGGAACGGGGGGCGTCGAAGTGCCCTTTGCCAGCCTGACCTCGCCCATTATCGGCAGCTTCACGCTGGCCAATCAGGCGCGGGTCGATAGCTTCAAAAACGGCTTTTACTACGCGAACCTGCACACGACGGCCTACCCGGCCGGAGAAATCCGGGGCGATATCAAGAAACAGTAACGGGTAGTTTTGCCGAATTCGGCATACCTGTTTGTAGATCCGCGCGTTGGCTCACTGTAGTCAGGGCGCGGATTTTTTGTGGCCAGGCCAGCCAATACCCAGGCATTCGGTCGATTGGCTGGGAGTAGATTTTCAGGGGCAACTTCCTTGTCCTGATGGCCACGACCAATCGGCGGGCCCGTGTCAACTAAGCTTATTATTCCATTCATGCAGGTACGTTACGCCGTTGGTCCCAACGAAACGCGCCAGTTCGGTACGGCCGAACTCCGGAAAAATTTTCTGATCGAAACCTTGTTTACCCCCGATGCGCTGTCGCTTTGCTACAGCCACTACGACCGGGTTATTGTGGGGGGCGCCATGCCGGTTGCGGCTTCGGTCGACCTGCCCACCTACCCGGAGCTGCGCAGTGATTATTTTCTGGAACGGCGCGAACTGGGCGTTATCAACGTGGGGGGCGTCGGCTCCGTAACCGTCGATGGGACAACCTATACGCTCGATAAGCTCGATGGGCTCTACGTAGGGCGGGGCAGTCAGTCGGTATCGTTCAGCAGTGCCGACGGCAGCCAGCCGGCCCGCTTCTACCTGTTGTCGGCACCGGCCCACAAAGATTACCCGACCACGAAAGCCGCCCGGAGCGATGTATTCTCGGCGCCCATGGGCTCGGCCGAAGCGGCCAACGAACGTACGATCTTCCGCTACATTCATAAAGACGGGTTGCAGAGCTGCCAGCTCGTGATGGGCCTCACGATACTGAAACCCGGCAGCGTCTGGAATACTATGCCGGCCCACGTACACGACCGGCGTATGGAAGCCTACTTTTATTTCGACCTCGATCCGGCGCACCGGGTGCTGCACCTGATGGGACAGCCAACCGAAACCCGGCACATGGTCGTGGCCAATCACCAGGCCATCATTTCGCCCCCGTGGTCGATTCACTCGGGCTGCGGCACGGCAAACTACTCGTTTATCTGGGGCATGGCCGGCGAAAACCTCGACTATGCCGACATGGATATGACCCCCATCGCTGAACTGAAATAGGATTACGGTATACAGTTTACGGTTTTCAGGTTTTGGCGGTCTGCGCCAAACACCACACACTGTAACCGTATACCGTGAACTGGAAACCCCATACCACGCTCCCGCATGAAACTACTCTTCATTCTTGCCCTTTTGCTGGCCGGGCCGGTACTGGCGCAGCAGCAACAATCAATCGACGTTAAGCGTGAATTTGCCTTTGCTGCCCAGCAGTACAAGGGCATGCTGGCCGCGCACCCCGACAAAACCCGGTTTCCGCAGTCGACAAAACCCGACGGTAGCCCCGACAACCGTACGTCCGACTGGTGGTGCAGCGGTTTCTTTGGCGGATCGCTCTGGTATCTGTTCGAGCAGACCAAGGATCCGGCCTGGAAACAGGCCGCTCACGAGTGGTCGATGGCTGTAGCCAAAGAGCAGTATAATACGGGCACCCACGATCTGGGTTTCATGCTCTACTGTCCCTTTGGCAACGGCTACCGCCTGACCGGTAATACGGCCTACAAGCCCATCATGCTGACCGGTGCAAAATCGCTGGCTACCCGGTTCAACCCTAAGGTGGGGCTCATCAAGTCGTGGAATCGGTTTCAGACCTACGACTATCCGGTTATTATCGATAACATGATGAACCTGGAGTTTCTGTTCTGGGCTGCCCGCAACGGGGGCGACAAACAGCTGCGTGAGCTTGCCATTACCCATGCCGACAATACGCTGAAAAACCATTTTCGCCCCGACTACAGCAGCTATCACGTGGTTTGTTACAACCCCGATGGTACGGTAGCGGCCAAAAAAACCGCGCAGGGCGCTGCCGACAATTCGGCCTGGGCGCGGGGACAGGCGTGGGGGCTCTACGGCTACACGGTGATGTACCGCGAAACCAAAGACCCGAAATACCTCGATCAGGCCCGCCACATCGCCGACTTCTACCTGAACCATCCCAACCTGCCTGCCGACAAAATTCCGTACTGGGATTTTAATGCGCCCAACATCCCGAACGAGGAGCGTGACGCATCGGCGGGGGCCATCACGGCATCGGCCCTGCTTGAGCTAAGCACCTACGGCGGGCCATCGGCCAAAACCTACTACCAGAACGCGGTGCAGATGCTGCAGAGTCTGAGCAGCCCGGCCTACCGGGCCAAAGCCGGCGAAAACAACCACTTCATTCTGATGCACAGCGTGGGCCACAAACCTCAGAAAAGCGAGGTCGACACCCCGATCGTCTACGCCGACTATTACTACCTCGAAGCCCTGCTACGTTACGAGGCCCTGCGCAGGAAGCAGAAGTAGTCCAGACCGCCAATGCGTCGATGGGCGCCTGTCGTGAAGTCGGCAGGCGCCCGTTTGCTTACTGCGTACGATACCAGTCGAAGAAAGCCGGGTGTTCGGGCAGTCCTTCGTAATAGAAAAACAACTCGCCCGATACCCCGTTGGCACGGTTCGTTTCGATCATCTGCCGCAGAAAATCATCGCTGAACGTACGGCCATCGAGCCAGACCAGCAGGCCGGGGGCCAGGCGGTGGTGTTCGCTGGCGGGCACCTGTTCGCGCAGTATGCGACCCAGTTCCTTGCGGTAAAGCGCTATGTCGTAGCGATAGATCTGGGGGCAGACCAGGTCGACCCAGCCGTTGCGGACCCAGGTAGGCCAATCCTGCAGGTAGTCGGTTTTACTGAACGGGTAAATGCTGGGCGCCATGGCAATCTGCACCGACGGCCGCACGCGCTTCAGGGTGGTCCGGAGCTGTTTCATAAAGGCATTCATGCGGTTGGCCCGCCAGCTTACCCAGGCCGTATCGCGTGGGTTGGCGGGTGGTGCCATACCGTGGTGTTCGGCCCGGTAGGCAGCCACAATGCCGGGGTTGTAGCCCGACTCGACCGGCATGGCCGGCAGCCGGTCGTCGCCCTGGATACCGGTCAGGTCGGGGTACTGCTGCACAACCTCGCTCAGCAGCCCAAGCATAAACGCCTGCACCTCGGGGTCGAACCCATTCATCCACCTGAAGCCATTTTTAACCAGCACCTCGCCCTGGGTGTTGCGGGCGGCCCAGTTGGGTTTGGTGCGCAGGATATGCCCGCCCAGGCCGCGGTTTTCGGCCGCAAAGCCGTATTCAAACCAGGCATAGACCCGAATGTGGTGTGGCCTGGCGGCATCGAGCAGTTCGCGCAGCGGATCGCGACCGGTCAGTTTCTCGTCGATGGGCAGGCCAAACGTTTGTTCCATCAGCCGGCTGGGATACAGGGTGCGGCCTTTATTCCACATCACCACGAAAATATGGTTGACGCCACTGCGGGCACAGCGATCAACGGCGGCTTCGATGCCGGCCCGGCTGTAGAGCACCTGACTACCCACGTTGGTGAGCCAGACACCCCGCACCGGCGCCTGGCTGGTGTCGGGATAGGGTAGGGCCGCGGTACAAATCGGTGAAAAGAAATGAAACAGTAGCAGCCAACAGGCCGTTCGGCAGACAGTAAAAAGCATAACCGTTGAATAAAGGAATGACGTAATTGGGGCTGACCAGATCAGGCGCGGCTACCCTTGGCGTGAGGGCTGCGTACAGATGGGTGGGCGAACGGCAAAACAAGCACTTGACTACGTCAATATGCGTCTTTTCGCCGGCACTCCACGAACGTAGCCGGGCCGGTATGTGTTATCAATAGTATACCTGTTCAATCGTCCCGGTAACGATCCGGCCGTTCAGGTGTTGCCTGAATCCGTGTTTTTGCGTCTATATTTGGCGCTTCCGGGTCAGAACACCCGTAATCGGATCACCGGTCGTGCGTGGTTCTGAACGAATGTCGCCTGCCATTCAGCGGGCGGCCACCATCAACCTGAAAACCTACTATGTCGAAAAATCTAGTCATTGTGGAGTCGCCGGCGAAGGCCAAAACCATCGAAGGATACCTGGGCAAAGACTTCACCGTGAAGTCGAGCATGGGGCACGTTCGTGATCTGCCCAAGGATGGGATGGCCGTCGACGTGACCAACGGCTTTCGCCCGTCTTACGAGGTTTCGCCCGATAAGAAAAAGCTGGTGAGCGAACTGAAATCGCTCGCCAAATCGGCCGATGAAGTGTGGCTGGCAACGGATGATGACCGCGAAGGGGAAGCCATTTCGTGGCACCTGAAAGAAGCGCTCGGGCTGCGCGACAACACCAAACGGATCGTATTTCGGGAGATCACCAAGAATGCCATCCTGAATGCCATTCAGCACCCCCGCACCATCGATGTCGACCTGGTCAATGCTCAGCAGGCCCGGCGCGTACTCGACCGGCTGGTGGGTTACGAGCTGTCGCCGGTGTTGTGGCGCAAAATCAAGGGGGGGAGCTCCGGTCTGTCGGCCGGGCGGGTGCAGTCGGTAGCGCTGCGGCTCGTGGTCGAGCGCGAACGCGAAATCGATAAACACGCAGCCAAGTCGTCGTTTAAAGTGGCGGCCCAGTTTATTGTCGATGGCAACAAGGTACTCAACGCCGAGCTGCCCAAGAACTTTGCGACGGCTGCTGAAGCCCGCACGTTCCTGCAGGCTTGCATCGGGGCCGAATACACCATCAAAAGTCTGGAGACGCGACCGGCCAAGAAAACGCCCGCCCCGCCCTTCACCACGTCGACCCTGCAGCAGGAAGCCTCGCGTAAGCTGGGCTACGCCGTTGACCGCACCATGCGGATTGCGCAAAACCTCTACGAAGCGGGTAAGATCTCCTATATGCGGACCGACTCGACGAACCTCTCGCAGGAGGCTGTCGATAAGGCCGTAGCGGAGATTACCTCCGAGTTTGGCGGCAAATACGTGCAGACGCGGCAGTTCAAAACAAAGAACGAATCGGCGCAGGAAGCGCACGAAGCCATTCGCCCGACCAACTTCAACGACCGCAGCGCCGGTGGCGACCGCGATCAGGTCAGGCTGTACGAACTGATCTGGAAACGGGCCATTGCGTCGCAGATGGCCGATGCCCAGCTTGAGCGGACTACCGTTACGATCAGCATCCGTTTCGCCAATGGGGCTACCACTAACTTCGATGTGTTTGTCGATGATTACGTGGCTAATGCTGCTGACCCGAAGCTGGCTGCTGCAAAGCCAGCGGGCAATCTGCCGGCCGAACTGGTGGCGCAGGGCGAAGTGATTAAATTCGATGGTTTTCTGCGGGTGTACCTCGAATCGAAAGACGATGAGGACGACGAAGATGCCAAAGGCATGCTGCCCCCCCTCCGGATTGGACAGGGGCTGAACCTGGGGCAGATGAAAGCTACCGAGAAATTCACCCGTCCGCAACCCCGCTACGCCGAAGCGTCGCTCGTGAAAAAGCTGGAAGAAATGGGCATCGGCCGCCCGTCGACCTACGCGCCAACCATCTCGACTATTGTGAACCGTGGCTACGTGGTGAAGCAGGACAAGCCGGGGCAGGAGCGTAAATACACAGAGTACACGCTGCAGCGCGACACGATTACCGAGACAAGCGGAAAAGAAACGTTCGGTTCCGAAAAAGCCAAACTTTTTCCGACCAACACGGGCATCGTGGTCAACGATTTCCTGGTCGAGTACTTCCCCGATATCGTCGACTACAAGTTCACTGCGAGTGTGGAGAAGGAGTTCGACGAAATTGCCGACGGACGCATGGACTGGCAGAAAATGCTCCAGAGCTTTTACGGCGACTTTCATAAAAACATCGAAGACATTCAGGGCTCCTCGGGCGTGTCGTTCAAGACGGGCGAGCGGGTGCTGGGCGCTGATCCGGTTACGGGTAAGCCTGTGTCGGCCCGCTTGGGTAAATACGGGGCTTACGTACAGATCGGCGAGTCGAGCGATGAGGAAAAGCCCCGGTATGCCAACCTGCGGGATGGTCAGCTGATTGATTCCATTTCGCTGACCGATGCGCTGGCGCTGTTTGCGCTTCCCCGCGAAGTGGGTTTTTTCGAAGATAAACCCATGGTTATCGGGATCGGTAAGTTTGGCCCCTACGTCAAACACGACGACAAGTATGTGTCGCTGGCCAAAGACGATGATCCGTATTCGATCGACGAGAACCGGGCCATCGAGTTGATTCAGCAGAAACGGGCCGAATCGGTCAGCGAAGCGCTAGGCGAGTTCGAAGGTAAACTGGTTACGACGGGGAAAGGGCGCTTTGGCCCCTACGTGAAGTTCGACGATAAATACGTATCGCTGCCCCGCAACGAGCAGCTGGCTACCCTGACACTCGACCGGGCCATCGAACTGATCGTGGCCAAGCGCACGGCCGAGGCAAACAAATACATCAAGGAGTTTGCCGAGCGTCCGGATATGAAAATCGTCAACGGCATGTACGGCCCGTACCTGGCCGTAGGCAAGCGCAATGTCCGGATTCCGAAGGATGTGGATGCGGCCAGCCTGACCTACGAAGACTGTCTGGCGCTGGCGGGCGACGAGCCGGCCCCGGCGGCCAAGGGTGCTAAAAAGACCGCGGCCAAAACGGCCAAGGCCGACGAAAAGGCACCGGCCAAAGCCAAAGCGGCTGCCAAAAAGCCGGCTGGTGGACCCAAAAAATCGCCACCCAAGAAATAAGGGCCGGTACCTCAAAAAGTGGGTTTACAGCCTAAAAGCAAAGCAAAAATCCCCGGAAACGGGGATTTTTTTTGTATCTTGAGGAATATGAATACTCGTCAGAAAGTTGTCGTATTATCGGGCGCCGGTATCAGCGCTGAGAGCGGAATTCCCACGTTTCGGGCCTCGGATGGGCTGTGGGAAAACCACCGGATCGAAGACGTAGCCACCCCCGAAGCCTGGATGCGTAACCCGGTGCTGGTACAGGATTTTTACAACCAGCGTCGTCGGCAGGCCCTGTCGGTCGAACCCAACGCGGGGCACAAAGCGCTGGTACGGCTCGAGGCCGGGTACGATGTAACGGTGGTGACGCAGAACGTCGATAACCTGCACGAACGGGCCGGCTCGTCGACCGTAATCCACCTGCACGGCGAACTGGGGAAGGCCCGCAGCACGGCCAACGAATCACTTGTGTACGATATCGACGGCTGGGAGCTGAAGATGGGCGACACCTGCGCCAACGGCTCGCAGCTGCGGCCCCATATAGTCTGGTTTGGCGAAGCGGTACCCATGATGGACCGGGCCCTCGACGTGACCCACGATGCCGATATCCTGATTGTGGTGGGCACCTCGCTCAATGTGTACCCAGCCGCCAGCCTGGCCTACGTGGTCGACGACCGGGTACCTATCTACGTCGTCGATCCGAATACGCCCACCATGCGGAAGCGCCCCAACCTCACGTTTATAACCGAACCCGCCACCACTGGCCTGACCCGTCTGGTCGATCAGTTGCTGGTGGCTGTTGATGCCTGAAACCAGTCCGACCATGTCTATCCGTTTTCGCCACCTGCTTGCGGCCCTGCTGATGGGGCTGAGCGTACTGAATGTCAGTGCGCAGACCCTGCCAACGCATCTCGACGCCAGGCAGGCGGCTGCCTGGCTCAAAGCCAACCCCAAAGCGGTGGTACTCGACGTACGCACGCCCGAGGAGTTCCGGCAGGGGCACCTGCCCAATGCCGTCAATGTAAACTACCAGGCAACGGACTTCGAGCAGCAGCTGGCCCGGCTCGACAAAACCCGGCCCTATCTGGTGCACTGTGCCGTGGGTGGGCGCAGCACCCGGTCGCTGCCCGTACTCGAGAAGCTTGGGTTCAGTCGGGTCTATCACCTCGATGGGGGGCTGCAGCGCTGGCAGCAGGCTGGATTGCCGGTTGTACAGTAAGGCTGGCTAACAATCGGCGGAACGAACGGTTGTGAAAGACACCGTTGCCCCGATTGGTATGCAGACGAGTAGTACACCGGCTCAGAAAACACTGGAAGCCCACGAACGGCTAAACGACCACTATGGCGTACAGGCTATCTATGGCTATGCCGATCCGATGCATGAGCTCATCGGCACCATACTGTCGCACCGGACCACCCATGCCAACGAGGTGACGGCCTATAAAACGATGCGGGCTCGCTTTCCGACCTGGGAAGCTGTACGCGATGCCCCACTCGATCAGCTAACGGAGGCTATCCAGACGGCCAACTATCCCGAGGTGAAGGCGCCTTACATTCAGCAGGTGCTGACCGCGCTGATTGCCGAACGGGGCGAGGCCAACATCGATTTTCTGCAGGAATACACTACCGAAGAAGCTATGGCCTGGCTGACACGCCTGCCCGGCGTGGGCCCTAAAACGGCCACGCTGCTGCTGCTCTTTTCGTTTCAGAAACCCGTGCTGCCCGTCGATACCCATGTGCATCGGGTAACGCAGCGGCTCGGCCTGATTGGGCCTAAAGTAAGCGCCGGTAAGGCGCATACGCTGCTCCTGTCGTACCTGCCCGCCGATGCCACGGTGCTGTTTAATTTTCACAAGCACTTTTACTGGCATGGGCAACGCGTCTGTTTCTGGCACCAGCCCAACTGTGGCGCCTGTGTGTTGCAGAATCTGTGCGATTTTTACCGGACGGGCCGTACTGCTGTGTTGAGCAGTACGCCCGCCCGACGTCCGGTTTCCTGACCCGATGGCGCGAAACGAGCAGGGGGTTTACCACGATCGATGCTGATCTGGTAAACCCCCTGCTTGATTTCGCGCCAGGCAATTCGGCTAGTTCGAGCCGTACTTTCGGTTGTAGAAGGCCTTCGCCTGATCCACCCAGTTATCGCGTTCGATGCGACCGGGGAAGAACTCAATGATCTCGTTGACCTTATCGATGTCTTCCTTGTTGAAGTTGCCCACCTGCCGGAACGTGTAGATGCCCAGGCTGTGCAGCTTGCGCTCCAGAAAAGGACCTATGCCGACGATGTCTTTCAGGTCATCGGCTTCGGAGGCCAGCGCCCGGCCAATGCGGTCGAAGTTGAGCTCGCCGGCCCGCGAGGCCACCCGCGCCAGCACGGCTGCTTCGGAGTTGCCGGCCAGCGACGTGGCGGGCATGGGTGGTAGCACCGCCGGTGATTCCGGAATGGGAGCGCCCAGGGGCGGAATCTCGACGGGTGGGGGCGAGGCCGGCAGGGGGGGGATCACAACGGGCTCGGCCGCCACAACCGGGGGTGTCGTCGCGACGGGTTCGGGCGGGATCACAGCTACTGGCTGCAGAGCAGGCGCATCGCCATACACAGGGGCCAGTGGGTCGGCCGTAACGGGTGCTTCGGGAGCCGCCATCACGGGGCTGGTGACCACGGGTGTACTCACCGGACGCGAGGCCGCCGGGGCGGTCGCGCCTTTGCTGCGACGGCATTCGTCGAGCTCGGCTTCCTGGCTGGCAATGGCGGCCCGGAGCGCGCTGACCCGCCCGGAACGGACGAGCCGGCCCAGCAGCCAGCCGATCAGGGCGGCCACGAGCAGCAGAATCAGCATCTCGGTAACGGCCACCGGTTGGGATAACGGATCTAATCCAAACATAAAAGTCGATTGCTAGGAATGAATAAATGGGCTGTTTTGGCCTGTACCTGCGGAATAGGCCGGTGCGGGCCAATCAGGATTTCTGCGCCAGCGTTTTAGCCTGACCTACCCAGTTGTCGCGCTGGATACGGCCGGGAAAAAACTCGATGATGTCGTTTACCAGTTCAACATCGTTGGGCGTGAAGCGGGCAATCTGCTCGAAGCGGTAAATTCCGATAGCGTGCAGTTTTCGCTCCAGAAAGGGCCCGATGCCCTCGATCACTTTCAGATCATCGGCTTCGGCCAGCGTGGCGTGGCCCAGTCGGCCAAAATCGAGCTCCGTGGCCCGGGCCTGGATACGGCTCATCACGACGGCTTCGTCGCTGCGCATCGCTACCGTCGGGGCGGGGGTTTGCCGGCAGTCATCAACGGCGCGTTCGGTACTCGCCAGTTCGCCCTCGAGCTGGTCGATCGTACCTGATCGGGATATGTACCCGATTATGAAACCCAGTATGGCGGCAACCACCAGCATAATTCCATGCTGCAGGAGGGCATCGGGCAGGTGAAGTGGATTCAGGTCAAACATACGTTACGATTATTAGCGGATTCTGGCAACTGGTTATTGAACGACTACCGTAACACGGCGGTTGGCACGTCGGCCGGCAGGTGTGCGGTTATCGGCTTTGGGCGCCGTTTCGCCTTTGGCGTCGACCTGGATCTGAACCGGATCGATCCCCGATTTACGGAGTTTCAGCTTGACGTCGTTGGCACGCTCGCGCGAAAGCCGCAGGTTAACGGCGTCGGGGCCACTGCTGTCGGTATGCCCGGTCAGCAGCAGCTTTTTATCCTTGTGCGTAGCCAGGTAGCGGTTGGCTTCCTCAAAAAACTTCTTCGTGTCGGCAGTCTGGATGTAGTTGGCACCGCCCAGCGGGAAATACAGATCGATAGGTTTAAAGACCGACGTGAATTTTTCGGCGGCAGCCAAACCGGCTTCGGTTGTGGGCAGGGGCTGGGCGGGGGCTTTGGCAACCGTATCGACAGCGGGTGTCATGGCGGTAGCTGCCGAATCGGGCGAACCGGCACCAAAGGCAAACGACAGTCCACCTGTGAGCGAATCACCCTGGGGGGTAAAGGCCAGATTGGCATCGGGTACGTCGACCAGCTGGCCCTGTGTAGTGAGCGAGGCCGCCGGAACGCCCTGCTGAATCAGGTATTGCCGGATGCCTTCGGCCCGGGCCAGCCCCAGGTTATCGAAATCGGCAGGCTTGGCTTCAGAAGCCGCGTAATAGCCCGTGATGGCCATAGTCCGACCGGGGTTGGCCTTCAGATACGTTACCAGTTCACTGAGCGAGGTGCCCAGCGCAGTCAGATTGGCCTGGTTGCCAGAGGTAGCGTAGCTGAAATTGCCCGGCAGTTCGAGCCGAAGCCGATCGCCGTCGCTGATCGTGAGCGGAGCGGCCACGCTGCCGTCGACCGATGTAGTTGCCGGAGCGGCCACGTCGGCACAGAGTTGTTTGATGCGGCAGACATGCCACCAGGTGGAGCCGGCCATCCAGGCAATCAGCAGAATAATCCAGAGTGTTTTGTTAGCGAACATACGGTAGGAGTTTGGTACCTCTGCCCCGGCCAGCCTGTCCGGCCGGGGAGAAGGTGTCCCAAAAGTACAAGTATGCGCTACAAATGCAAGAGTATCAGCCGGGTCGGTGATACAGGCGCCTTGCCGGCACCGATCAGGCGCGGGGCATGGTAGCCCGGCCGAGATAAATTTCGTCGCCCGTAAGAGTAATCTCGCTGTAAAAGGCGTAGCCGTTACGGATGTAGCGCACCAGTACCCGGCTGGTCTGGCCGGGTCGGGCATACGGCTTTGCGGCTGCTACCAGAATCTGGTTGCCGTTGACGATGGCCCGCACGATGGGTACATTGCGCACCTTCAGCTGGCTGGCGTTGTAGGCCACCCAGGTCTGACCACCATCGTACGAACAGTCGGTTGTTTCGTTGAGGTACGTTTCCTGACCGTTAAAAAAGTCGCCATGGTGCTTGAACAGGCGCCACAGTCCATGCATGTAATGCTCGTAGCAGGCGTAGTGCCGGTCGTTGCCGGTGCCGCGCAGGGCCGGGTTGCTGTTGAGGGGCTGATCGGGCGTCAGGTTGATCTGATCATCCCAGAGCACGGCCCCATAAGCCCCCGTAAACCAGTAGAAAATAGCGGTGCCTTCGGCAATGGCGGGCGGAGCGGGGTGTTCGGCTTTACCGCTGTTGGCAAAGGCTGCACTCTGGGAGTTGAACAGCCAGTGCCAGGCAATGCGTTTCTTAGGCGACAGCCGGGCATTGGCTTCCTGCTCGCCGAGCAGGCCCGCCAGCCAGTGCCGATCCATCTCGGCCGTGTGCGAAGCCGAATAATCAAAATCAGGGAAGTAGTAATAGGAGCCTGGCATCTGAAAGTCGACTACATCCCGCAGGGCTTTGCCTACCAGCTCATCGGGCAAACCCCGTTGCCGGCTGGTCGCTGTCTGCCGTACCGGTAAGGTCCAGAGCGGATCGGGCTGGGCTGAGTAGTCGCGCGGGCGGGCGTAACCAAAGCCGTTGTAAACCACAGGGCCTACGGTGCCGATCTGCGTCTGCGGACTGGCGAAGGCGCGCATGGTCTGCACCAGGTAGGCAAAGAGGTTGGTCTGTTCCTGCCCGTTGGGCGTCGAAGCAGCGGCCCCCTGATTTTCGATGTCGACGTAGATTTTACTGAATGTGTTGCGCATGCCATTGGGTGGGCAGTCGCCGAAGCCCACACAGCTGCCCTGCAACTCCATGGCTGCCTGATACAGGGTAGTGCGGGTGGTGCGGGCACCGGGTGGCGTGCGGTACAGCGCGGTCTGGGCCCGGTCTACATTCTGCACCCACTCCTGGCCAAACGGGTCCATAAAATAGTTGTTGTACAGAATCAGGGCCCGCTGGTCGAACGAGAGCCGGCTGCGCCAGTTGCGGGGGGGCATGCCGTTGGTCCAGCGCTCAGCGCCTTCGATCATCTGCGTCTGGGCAATGGAGGAGAAGCCGCGCCGGAAAAGTTTGTTCCAGTCCTGATCGACGTGCAGGTTGCGCCCCGCTCCGGCAAATGTGATCGATTTGGTGGCGGGCAGCGAAAAGTCGCCGACCACGTCGATGTTGTAGTAACCGCGTCGGGTGGAGGGGATAAAGCGGGACCGGGGCGTGGCCGCCAGCGGAGTCAGGGGCGGCATGGGGGCCGTTAACCGAACAGGCTGGGGTTCGGGCGGTCCGGTGGGCCGTACATACCAGTACCCCAGACCGGCCAGACTGGCCAGTCCGCACAGCGCGATTAGTTTCATACGGTTTGTCAAAATGAGCCGGGGAAAAGGTAAAAAGACGAACGGCCCTGCCCGGAGAGAACAGAGCCGTCGGCCGTATCTATTCGTCGATGTAACGCCGGGTGATAGGCTGGTAGGAGTCGATGCGCCGATCGCGGAAATAAGGCCAGGTCGTGCGGTATTTTTCCGAAAGCGCCAGGTCAATTTCCTGCACATGAACGACCTCGTCGGTGTGCGGAGCCAGATACAGTAGCGACCCGAACGGATTGGAAATAAACGACCCGCCCCAGAACTGCTGGTCGGCCTCGCGGCCTACCCGGTTCACCGCCACAACGTGTACACCGTTGGCGATGGCGTGGCTGCGCTGAATGGTTTGCCAGGCATTATACTGCTCTTCGTTCTGCCTGGGGTCGGGCTCGTTGGTGTCCCAGCCGATGGCCGTAGGATACACCAGGAGGTCAGCACCCATAAGCGCCGTGATCCGGGCCGCTTCGGGATACCATTGATCCCAGCAGATCAGCACGCCGATTTTGGCAAACTTCGTTTCAAATACTTTGTAGCCAAGATCGCCGGGCGTGAAGTAGAATTTCTCGTAATAACCCGGATCGTCGGGAATATGCATTTTCCGGTACTTGCCCAGGTAACGCCCATCGGCGTCGAGCACGGCGGTCGTGTTATGGTAGAGGCCCTGCGCCCGTTTCTCGAACAGCGACGCAACAATGACCACGCCCAGCTCGCCGGCCAGTGCACCCAGCCGATCGGTGGTGGGCCCCGGAATGGCTTCGGCCAGACTGAAATTGTGGTGGTCTTCGACGTCGCAGAAATAAAGCGACGTAAAAAGCTCCTGCAGGCAAACGATCTGCGCGCCCTTGCCGGCGGCTTCCCGAATGCCATTCATGGCTTTCTGAAGGTTGGCTTCAACGTCGGCGTTGCAGCTCATCTGCACCAGGCCGACCGATACGGTCTTTGACATACAACAAAAGTAGGGCGTTCTGAAAGGATAACGCCTTAACAGGACAAAAGTCTACGCCCGTAGGTTCAATCGACTCGGGCCGGCAGCCGGGCTGGGTGGTTGTTCGGGCGACCGATCCGGGAGTTTGTCTGCGAGTTGTATTATACGGCTGTTTAAGGTGCCGTATATAAAGCGGGCCGGCGGTTTGGTCGGGCGGGCAGATTGTCGTTATTTCGTTATTCAACCCTGTTTGTCCAATGCAACCCGCTGATTTTTCCCGGCTGCCCGCCAGCCAGCAACTCGATACACTCTACTATTCCGGCGATATCCTGGCCAACCGCTACGAAGGCGACGAGATATTTCTGCTGTATAGCCTGCGCAGTTTCTACGTCGAACTCCGCTACGATGCCTACAGCAATAACCTCCGTCAGGTTAGTGCATTCCGCGATACGGAGCAGCTGGGGCCCTATCTGCCTTACCTCGCCTAGACCGATGCTCGCACTGCCGCCGACCTCACCGGACGCCCCCGGCCCATCCAACAGAAAAAAAAAGAAGGTTAATTTGGCGGTGTCATTTGTTTTGTCGTCCTTCGCTTAAATTTAAACAAGCAATGCAAACAGGAACTGTAAAATTCTTTAATGAAACCAAAGGGTTTGGCTTCATTAAACCCGATGACGGTGGTGAAGACATCTTTGTTCACGCTTCCGGTCTCATCGACCAAATCCGCGAAAACGACAAAGTTAAGTTCAATGTCGAGCGCGGTAAGAAAGGCTTGAACGCCGTAAACGTCGAAATGGCTTAATCGTAAGATATACCAGGACAACCGTTGTAAAAAACATGCCGAAGGGCATGTTTTTTTTTGCCCTTTTCTGTCAAGTACCATGCCGCAGCAAACGCCCGAACAGCGTATCGCCACCCTCCTGAACCTGTCACTGCGCTCCGTGACAGCTACGCTCGAACTCCTCAACGGGGGCGCCACAATTCCTTTTATTGCCCGTTACCGTAAAGAAGCCACCGATCAGCTCGACGAAGTACAGATCGGCCTCATCAGTCAGACCAGTCAGAAATTACTCGAACTCGACAAACGACGCGAAGCCGTGCTGAAAAGCATTGCGGAGCAAGATAAGCTTACGCCCGGGCTGCGCCAGGCCATCGAAGCGGCTGATTCGCTTACCACGCTCGAAGACCTGTACCTGCCTTACCGGCAGAAACGCAAAACCCGGGCCTCCATCGCCATCGAGCGGGGACTTGAGCCGCTGGCCAATCTCCTGTATCTGCAGCGCGACGCCGACCCGGCGAAGGCGGCACAGCGCTACTGCTCCGACACCGTGCCCTCGGCCGCCGATGCGTTGCAGGGAGCCCGCGACATTCTGGCCGAGCGCGTCAGCGAAGACGCCGACGCCCGGCAGCGGGTTCGTAATCTGTTCGACCGCGAAGCCATCATCCGTTCGACCGTCAGGAAGGGCAAAGAAGTCGATGGCGTCAAATACCGCGATTATTTCGATTTTGCTGAGCCGCTGCGCCGGGTACCATCGCACCGGCTGCTGGCGCTGCGCCGGGGCGAAGCCGAAGGCATACTGGCCGTAAGCATCAGCCCCGACGAAGAGGCTGCACTGACCCGGCTCGAGCGGCAGTTCGTCCAGCCAACAGCCAGCAAAGGCTGTCGCGAGCAGTTAAGTCTGGCCATCCGCGACGGCTATAAGCGGCTGCTTAAACCAGCTATCGAAACCGAATTCAACAATCTGTCGAAGGAGCGGGCCGACGCCGACGCCATCCGGATTTTTGCCGAAAACCTGCGTCAGCTGTTGCTGAGCCCGCCACTGGGCCAGAAGCGGGTACTGGCCATCGACCCCGGCTACCGCACCGGCTGCAAAACGGTTTGCCTGGACGCCCAGGGAAATCTGCTGACCGAAACCGTGCTTTATCTGTTTCAGTCCGAAAACCAGAAGCAGCAGGCTGCCCAGACACTCCAGAAGCTTATTGTTCAGTATAAGATAGACGCCATTGCTATCGGCAACGGTACGGCTGGCCGCGAAACCGAAGCCTTCGTGCAGGAGCTGTCGCTGCCCGACGGCCAGCGCCCCGCCATGTTCATGGTCAGCGAGCAGGGCGCATCGGTTTATTCAGCTTCGGACGTTGCCCGCGAGGAATTTCCCGATAAAGACGTTACGGTGCGCGGGGCAGTCAGTATTGGTCGCCGGCTGGTCGATCCGCTGGCCGAACTGGTCAAAATCGACCCCAAATCGATCGGGGTAGGGCAGTACCAGCACGATGTCGATCAGGGCGATCTGAAAGCCAGTCTGGATACGGTGGTCGAAAGCTGTGTGAATCAGGTAGGCGTATCGCTCAATACGGCCAGCGCCTATCTGCTGCGTTACGTGTCGGGGCTGGGACCGCAGCTGGCGGGCAATATCGTAGCCTACCGGGCCCAGCATGGCCCCTTCACCAGCCGCGAGCAGCTCCGTAAGGTGCCCCGGCTGGGCCCCAAGGCCTACGAGCAGTGCGCGGGTTTTCTGCGCATCGAGGGCGCCACTAACCCGCTCGATAACAGTGCCGTGCACCCCGAGCGTTACAGCCTCGTCGAGCGCATGGCCGCCGATGCAGGCAGTACCGTAGCTGATCTGATCCGGCGCGCTGACCTGCGGCAGCAGCTGAAACCCGAACGATACGTTACCAGCCAGGTCGGGCTGCCTACCCTGCGCGATATCCTGGCCGAACTCGAAAAGCCGGGCCGCGATCCGCGTGAGCCCCTGTCGGTGTTTGCCTACGACGCCCGGGTGCGGTCGATCGATGATTTGCACGAAGGCATGGTACTGCCGGGTATCGTAACCAACATCACTGCCTTTGGCGCATTTGTTGATATCGGCGTAAAACAGGATGGACTGGTACACGTATCGCAGCTGGCCGACCGTTATGTATCCGACCCCAAAAACATCGTGTCACTGCACCAGGCTGTGCAGGTGCGCGTGGTTGAGGTTGACAAAGCCCGGAAGCGCATTGCGTTATCCATGAAAAACAAATAAGTTAGTTTGTAAAACCAGCCGGGCGCGCTGCGCTGGCAGTGCCCCGGCGCCTGACCTCTTAACCGCTTCCGTATGCAATTACGCTCCGTCGGATCGGCTGGCCGCGCTGTCGTGCTGCCGCTTTGCCTGCTGTTGTTGCTCAACTCCTGCGCTTTTTTTCGGTCATCGGGGCCGTCGGTAAGCCGTCGTCCATCGGTTGCCCGCCCGTCGGGGGGCCGTTCGGCTGCTGCGCGTTCGCCCAGACGGCCACCCGCCGTGCCGGCCCGGCCAACCGGTCGGGTAGTCGATACGCGGACGTATGAGAACCGCTACGTACCCGAGGTCGTGAAGATTGCACGTACGTACACCGGTACCCCCTACCGTACGGGGGGCAACACTACCGACGGCATCGATTGTTCGGGGCTGGTCTACGCGGTTTTCAACACGGTTGGGCTGAAGATGCCCCGGATTTCGTGGCAGCAGTCGGAAGTCGGGCGGGAGGTGGAGGTAAACCAGATTGCCCCCGGCGACCTCGTCTTTTTCGTACCCGACAAGGGGCAGGCGGGCTACGTTTCGCATACAGGCATCGTTACGGAGGTAAACGGAGCCAACAACATCCGATTTATCCACGCATCGTCGTCGCGCGGGGTGCGCGAAGACAACCTCTACACCGATTACTTCAAAGGGCGGTTCGTGAAGGCGCTGCGGCCGTTCTGAGTTTTCCGGATTCGATTATAAACAGCAAAGCCGCTCCCGGGAGCGGCTTTGCTGTTATGGCTGTCAGAAATAACTGTCAGATGGTAGCCGGCTGTTTGCTTTCGATCAGCTCGTCGAGAAAAGCCCGGTCCCTGTTTTTTAATTTCATTTCCAGACTCAGGGCTTCGTTGCGCGTGGCAAAGGCCTGGGTAAAACGCACCTCCCAGGGCTTCCCGCCGGCCGTGGCCGGATTGGTTTTGGCATTGTGCTGCCACAGACTGATTTTAAGATCTTTGGTCTGGCCAATGTGGTACTGGTCGGTCGAGGGGCTGTATATAATGTATACGGTATGCATAGGGTATTGGGACTGTTATCAAAACTACGCAATACCGGTTAAAAAACAAATAAGTATCCAGCCGGCGGTGACATAGCCCCGTCAGAAAAAAAACAGATGACCACTTGCTTCATATCTGATTTATGCGCACCTTTGCACCCACAAAACGGTAGAAACACTGTTTTACGGGGGATTAGCTCAGTTGGCTAGAGCGCTTCCATGGCATGGAAGAGGTCATCGGTTCGAATCCGATATTCTCCACACGTTTCGAAAAGATCACCCGTCGGGTGATCTTTTTTAGTTTCCGGTAGCGGCTATTTAGTATAAAAAAATCCCCGCCCGACTTTACAGCCCGGCGGGGATTTTAGCTCAAAACACAGGCACTTATTTCTCGATCATTTCGGCGTCGGCCAAAATGTAGTTCAACTCGTAGATATTATCGGCGTTGAGCTTTAGCGTACCGGTGAATGTACGGCGCTCGTCGGTCTTAAACTTCTTACCCGTTTTCTTGAATTTAAGCGACACGACCGATTCGGGACCGGCACCACCGCAGAAGAAGCAGGCGCTGTAGGGAAAAGCCGACAGCACGTAGAGATTCGATTCGAGATCAACCGGCAGCACGTAGCCCGTCAGCTCAACGGTTTTGCCATTCAGTTTCTGAATACCCTGGCCGAAGGTTGGGTACAGCATATAGACCGATTCTTCGGCGTACCATTTTTTCTTGAACGTCACGTCGCGCAGCACTTCCCACGACAGCTTCACAGGCTCGGCATTGACCGCCGAACGGAGGGGGGCCGGGCCAGATGCCGCCGGGCGGAACGACAGGGCGGTACAACTAACCAGCAGCGTAATCAGCAGATGTTTCATAGCGTCAGGAACGAAGTCAAAGTCGGGTGAAATTACGAAATTTACTACATTTACTAACTATTCAGCTCTCGTTCTTACGACCTGTGACCAATCTACTCAACGACACCTCAGAAACGAATCAGGCCGTTCCGCTCCGGTTTACCCGGCTATACGTTTCGCTCCTGATTATCCTGTCGGTACTGCTCACCATCGGGCAGGTATTGACCCAGTGGCGGCTCAGTGCTGTGCAGGATGAACTCTGGATTATCCGCTACGCGGCCCTGCAGCGCCATCAGAGCCAGATGATCGTGAAGCAGGCACTCCAGATCGCCGACATCAACGAACAGGACCTGTTCCGGCAGAATGTGGCCGAACTGCGCAAAGTGTTCGACCAGTTCGAGCGCTACCAGAATCAGGTGAAAGAAGGGCGTGTTATTGACCACAACGTGTATATCCCCAATGCACCCAAAGTTCAGCAACTCTATAGGGATATTCAGCCCGAGTTTGATGCTTTCCGGGTTAGCGTAAGCCAGCTTATCACACTCGAGCAGCCCTCGGAGGTGCTGATGCCTACGACGCAGGCCAGTTTGAAACTACTGCTGGCCAATGAAAAGCCTTTTCTGCAGGAAATCGACGCCATTGTGCGGGAGTACACCGGTGAATTGCGGATGAAGCTGGGGCGCCTGCAACAGATCGAGTTCTACCTGTATCTGTTCACCATTGCAACCCTGCTGGCCATCAGCTTTCTGATTATACGGCCGGCGGCCGATCGGTTGCGCGAGGCCATCGGCGAACTGATTGCAGCTAAAAACCGAACCCGGGCAGCCAACACCGAACTGATGAACGCCAACCTGTCGCTTCAGGAAACCCGGCAACAGCTGTTTGCTGCCACCCGGCAGCAGTACCAGCGTGAAATCGATGAGCAGCGTATGCGGAAGTCGTATCTGATTACGGGGCAGGAGGAAGAGCGCAAACGACTCTCGCGCGAACTGCACGATGGGCTGGGGCAGATGCTGACAGCGATCAAACTGCAACTCGAGGGGTTGGAGGGCGTTTTGCGCCGGCAGGCGGCAACCGCGGTACCAGCAGGGGGCGAGGAGAAGACAACCCCCGGTCCGGTCGCTACGCCCTACGATCGGAACATACGCAACCTGAAAGGCCTGGTTATGCAGACTATTCAGGAAATCAGGAATATTTCCAATGACCTGATGCCCACTGTTTTGAGTGATTTTGGCGTATTGCCCGCCTTAAAAATGCTTACCGAAAGCAACCGAAGCACCGGCGTCGATGTTACCTTTGAATCGAGTTTGATCCACAACTCCGACGAGCCCCTGCGGTTTGATAAAGATGTGGAGATCATGCTCTATCGGGTTACGCAGGAAGCAATCAGCAACGCCATGCGGCACGGTCACGCGACACACATCGGCGTGGAGCTGGTTGAGCGCGATGCGTATATTCACCTGATTGTGACCGACAACGGACGGGGTTTTGTGCGAAAGCAGCCAGCAATGGATGAGCTGACACCCCGCAACGGCCGGGCGCCTTCGCAGGGCCTGCACAACATGCAAGAGCGAACAGAATTACTCAACGGAAAACTCAGTATAAAATCGACACCGGGGAAAGGCACTCGACTGCTGGTCAGTATCCCCTACAAGATGCAACTCGCTCCATATGACATCCACTAAACTAATGCTGGTCGACGATCACTCGATCGTCCGCGATGGTATCCGGCTGCTGCTGGAACAGGCCGAAGGACTTGAAATTATCGACGAGGCCAGCGACGGCGAAGAAGCCCTCGAAAAACTGAAAGCCCATCAGGCCAACGGAACGCAGCCCGATCTGGTGCTGATGGATATTTCGCTGCCCGGCATGTCGGGGATTCAGACTACCCAGGTGATCACGCGGCTGCACAAGAGTGTGCGGGTGCTGATGCTGTCGATGCATAACAACGAAGATTATATCCTGCGCTCGGTCGAGGCCGGCGCGTTCGGCTATATCCTGAAGGATTCATCGTCGGATGAGATGGTAAAAGCCATCCGGATGATTTCCAGTGGCGACAAATACTATAGCTCGCCCGTGGCGTCGATTATTCTGAACGGCTATATGCAGCAACTCAAGAAGGGGAGCAAGCAAAGCCGGGATGTACAGCCAAGCCGACTCTCCAACAAAGAAAAAGAAATTCTGCAGTTTCTGGTCGACGGGATGAGCAGCCGCGAAATCGCCGAACGGCTGCAGCTGAGCGTTCGGACGGTCGATAACCACCGGGCCAATATGATGCGCCGGCTACAGGTCCGGAATGCCGCCGAACTGGTACGCATTGCCGTCGAAGAAAAACTGATTTGAAACTTTTCAAATCGATCCGTACGTTTACAACGCAGAACCGGCCAACCAGCCGGTTTTGTCTTTCCTGACTACTACATTTAGTACGTAGAGTATATTCACTAAACACCGAATCGTATGTCACTCCGCTTAGGGGACATTGCTCCCGATTTTGAAGCCGATACCACGCAGGGTCCCATTCATTTTCACGAATGGCTGGGCAACTCGTGGGGAATGCTGTTTTCGCACCCGGCCGATTTTACGCCTGTCTGCACCACCGAACTGGGCCGTACGGCGCTGCTGAAAGATGAATTTGGCAAGCGTAATGTAAAAGTGATCGCCGTATCGGTCGACGATCTGGAGTCGCACAACCGCTGGACGCCCGACATCAAAGATGTAACAGGCACCGAAGTCAACTTTCCGATCATTGCCGATGCTGACCGTACGGTGGCTACCCTGTACGATATGATTCACCCCAACGCCAGCGAGAAAGCCACCGTGCGATCGGTCTTTGTGATTGGGCCCGACAAAAAAATCAAGCTGACGCTGACGTATCCGGCTTCGACCGGGCGGAATTTTAACGAGCTGATTCGGGTAATTGACTCGCTTCAGCTGACGGCCGACTATCAGGTGGCAACTCCCGCCGACTGGCAGGATGGCGACGATGTGATTGTGACGCCGGCCGTAACCAACGATCAGCTGGAAGGTAAGTTTCCGAAAGGGGTAACGTTTGTAAAACCCTACCTGCGTACGACACCCCAGCCCAATAAATAAGCGACCGGATCGGGCGTTTTGCGTCCGTCCGTTCTGTAAAGCCCCGGCTCCGGTCGGGGCTTTACTCGTTTTAAAGCGTAGTTTTGCCGGCTATGGCTGCCCGTCGGGCGTATGCCGATTGAGGTCGACTATGAGAATACGAGTACTGCTGCGGTTGTTGCTGGATCGCTACGGGTTGTGGCTGGTGGGCGGTTTACTGGTGATACTGGCCGGTTTGACGGTGTTTCGATCGTGCCGGCGTGAACCTGACATGAACTGGCAAACGGTGGCTCCCTTCGCCATTCGCATACCTATGCGCTACGGTATTCACGGCATCGACGTATCGCGTCACAATGCCCGCATCGACTGGGATCGGGTGAAGCAGGTCGAAACCAACGCGGTTCGGCTGCAGTTTGTGTTTATCAAAGCTACCGAAGGGGCAACCCTGGCCGACCGGCAGTTTAGCCGGAACTGGGCCGGAGCGCAGCGGGCCGGCCTGCGCCGGGGCGCCTATCATTTTTACCACCCCACCCGCGACCCGCTTAAACAGGCGAATAACTTTATCCGGCATGTTGCGCTGCTGTCGGGCGATTTTGCGCCTGTCGTCGATTTTGAAGTGGTAAACGGGCAGTCGGACGAAACGATCATCACCGGGCTGCGCACCTGGCTCGAAACGGTCGAAGCGTATTACCATACCCGCCCCATCATTTACACCAATGGCAGTCTCTACAAACGCTACATAAAAGGACAGCTCGACACCTATCCGCTCTGGATTGCCGATTATTCGGCTGCGCATTTGCGCATGTACCCTGCCGATAATCTGTACATCTGGCAGCACAACCAGTCGGGACGGGTGCCCGGTATCCGGGGCATGGTCGATTTCAACGCCTTTGTGATGGACGATAGCGAGCTGGCAACTCTTTGTATCCCCTGATTATTGTGGTTGAGAAATTAAATTTCAAACAAAATTGCGCCAACCCCGTTTATACAAATTGATACAAAACAATCACTTACACATGTACAAAAAACAACTGATTCTGGCCCTGAGCGTTGCTTTCATTGGTGCCACGACCCTGACGAGCTGTGACTCGAAGAAAGAAAACAAGGCTGAAGAAGTTCAGGAGCAGAAAGAAGATGTGATCGAAGCCCAACGGGATGGCGACACCTCGGAAGTTCGTGAAGAGCAGCAAGAACTGGATTCGGCTCGCAAAGACTACCGTGAAGCGGTGAAAGATTCGGTTAAAGACGCTAGAAACTAGTCTGTCAATAATCCGTACCCACCGAACACCAGAAACGCCGGTTCCCAACAGGGACCGGCGTTTCTGTTTACAGGCCAGGTATCAGCGCCGGCTGCGTTTGTAAAAAATGAACCCGTTTTCTTCGCCCGTTCGCCGAAGCTGGGGCAGCGAATCGAGCAGCGTGGGCGTTTCGGAAGCTTTCCGGATAAACCAGGCATCTTTATCGATGGGGCCGCGCAGCAGCCAGTCCTGGTTGTAATAACTGGGATTGGCGGGTGGGGTCTCGCGGCTGTAGAAGTAGGGTCCATAGCTGCGGTACCCCCAGGTGCTTACGTACACATCCTGACCCTGAGCCCGTTCGAAGAAGCGCATAGCGGCTGCCTGCGAAATACCCTCGATCCGGCCAATGAAAAACCATAGCGTCAGCGTGATGAACACCGCGGTACCGCCAAACAGTGTCAGGGTGGCTTGCCGGGTCTGGCGGTGACTATACCACCATAAACTCAGCCCCAGTACCAGCAGTAGCCAGATGCCGGGCAGCACCTCCCAGCCGGTCCAGTTGATGCGGGCGTTGAGGTTACCCTGCGTGAAGGGGTCTGAGTCGGCAAAAGCTTTGACCACATCCATGCGGTGGGCCAGCAGGGGCAGCGCAATGGTAGCCGCAACAAAAACACCGCCCACCACGATGAGCCCCGTCAGCAGCCAGCCGTTGAAGCTGATGCGGCCCGTTTCGAGCTGCGACAGCGTCAGAGCCGCCAGGTACGTGATGGGGAAATAGCAGAGCGACGAGTAATGCACGATCTTGGACTGCACGATGCTGAACAGGATAAGCACCACCCAGAACAGAATAAGCATCCAGCGCCGGAAATCGCGCTGGTAGCTGCGTTCGAGAAATAGGTTGCCCTGCCCCCGGATGCTGAAGATCGATGCCGGGAAGCACCCCACCAGCAGCACCACGAAATGATAACCGGGAAAACCACCATGTCCGGCATCGGGGGTGCTGAAAAGCCGGATGGTGTAGGCCAGAAAAGCCTCACCGAACGTGGGGCCATGCAGCCACGTTTCAAGGCCAAACCAGGCCAGGGGCAGCAGCAGCGCCGACACGGCAAAACCGGCGATTTGCAGGGGGGAGACAAACCACCGGAAACGACCCAGCAGCCAGTAGATGCCCGCTACCAGCCCCACCACCAGCAGCGCCACGGGCCCTTTGGTAAGCACGGCGATGCCGAGCACCAGACCGCCCACAAACAGGTAAGACACCATCGACCGCGATACGATCATGGGGCCGGCCTGCCGGTCGCGCTTCCACGACGCCAGAATGAGGTTGACGAGCGAGGCAAAAATAAACAGGTTGAAAAAAGGGTCGATGATGCCCGACCGGAAGTAAAGGTGCGGAGTCACCGAGCCCAGGTAAGCCAGCGCCCACAGCACGCCGAACCGATGGCCGTGCAGTTTATGGCCGAGGTTATAGAGGTAGATCAGGGTAGCTATGCCGCAGAGCGCGTTGGGCAGGCGGGCCGCAAACTCGCCTACGCCGAACAGATTCATCATCAGTGCCTGACACCAGAAAAAGAAGGGCGGCTTTTCGTAGAACGGCTTGAAGTCGATATGCACCCGCAGGTAATCGCGTAGTACGATCATTTCGCGGGCACATTCGGCGAAATTGATCTCGTCCCAGTCGAACAGGCGCACACCACCCAGAAACGGAATAAAGAGCAGGGCACCAAAACCCGCAAACAGAAGCGAATAAGCTACTTTCTGGTTCATAAAGACCTGTATTACCGGCGGCAGTACCGGCGGGGCACCCCGACCGGATGGGCCGCAAAAGTAGGAAAAAGCCCTTGGAGTTGCCTAAATCATCCGATATTCGCGCCGGACATACGACCCAGACATCTCATGCTTGCCAATCGACCTTTCACGGGCCTGCCCGCCTTCACGGAGCTGCAGGACCACTACGCTCAGCTTAAAGACCGGCACCTGCGCGATCTGTTTGCCGAAGACCCGGACCGCTTCAACACCTTTACGCGGCAGTTCGATGATATTCTGCTCGACTTCTCCAAAAACCGGATCACAAGCCAGACCCTCGACCTGCTGCTGCAACTGGCCGATCAGGCTGGTCTGGCTGACGCCATCAATCGCATGTTCTCGGGCGACAGGATCAACCGTACCGAAGACCGCGCCGTGCTGCACGTTGCCCTGCGTAACCGCGCCAACACGCCCATTCTGGTCGATGGCCAGGACGTGATGCCGGCCGTCAACGACGTGCTGGCCCGGATGAAAACGTTTACCGAACGCGTGCGGTCGGGCGCGTGGAAAGGCTACACCGGCGAAACCATCACCGATATCGTCAACATCGGTATTGGTGGGTCGGATCTGGGTCCGGTAATGGTCACCGAAGCGCTCAAACCGTATGGCGACGACAAAAAACTGCGGATTCACTTCGTATCGAACGTCGACGGGGTGCATATCTACGAAACACTGCAGCGCGTTCGGCCCGAAACCACGCTGTTTCTGATTGCTTCCAAAACCTTCACTACCCAGGAAACCATGACCAACGCCCAGTCGGCGCGGCAGTGGTTTCTGGATGCGGCCGGCGATGAGTCGGCCATTGCCAAGCATTTCGCGGCCCTGTCGACCAATCAGACGGCCGTCGAGAAATTTGGTATCGATCCGGCCAACATGTTTGGTTTCTGGGACTGGGTAGGGGGGCGTTACTCGCTCTGGTCGGCCATCGGCCTGTCGATTGCGCTCTACGTGGGCTTCGACAACTTCGAGGAACTGCTGGCCGGCGGACACGCCATGGATGAGCACTTCCGCACCACCCCCGCCGGGCAGAACCTGCCTGTGATTCTGGCGCTGATGGGCATCTGGTACAACAATTTCTTTGGTGCCCAGACCCAGGCTATTCTTCCCTACGACCAGTACATGCACCGGTTCGCGGCTTATTTCCAGCAGGGTGATATGGAAAGCAATGGGAAATCGGTAGACCGCAACGGTAACCCCGTATCGTGGGAAACGGGACCCATTCTGTGGGGTGAGCCGGGTACCAACGGGCAGCACGCGTTCTACCAGTTGATTCACCAGGGCACCAAACTGATTCCGTGCGATTTCCTGGCGCCAGCCATCAGCCAGCGGCCGATCGGCAACCATCACGCCATTCTGATGGCCAACTTTTTTGCCCAGACCGAAGCGCTCATGAACGGCAAAACGGCCGACGAGGCTGCGGCCGAACTACGCAAAGCGGGTATGGCCGACGATGAGGTAGCGTTTCTGACCCCGTTCAAAGAATTCTCCGGAAACCGACCCACCAATTCGATCCTGTTCCGGAAACTGACCCCCCGTACGCTGGGTAGCCTGATTGCCATGTACGAACATAAAATCTTCACGCAGGGCGTTATCTGGGATATTTTCAGCTTCGATCAGTGGGGGGTTGAACTGGGCAAACAACTGGCCAGCCGAATCCTGCCCGAACTGCAGGACGACGGACCCGTAGCAAGCCACGACAGCTCGACCAATGGGCTGATGAACGCCTTTAAAGCCTTCAGAAAAGCCTAGACTAGCTACTCGCTAGAGCATACTTTATTGAGTATACGGTAACCGGCCAGAAACAAGAAAATTAGAATAATCTAAAACAATCATTTCGACTGGCCTGTTAATGGGGTGTAATTTCGATTACACCCCTTTTTTGTGCAACTCAACGTTTCAAAAGAAAATGAAAACCAACGCTACACTGCTGGCTGCCTGTCTGCTGGCCTCGGGTCTGGTACAGGCCCAAACGGAAACCAACACCTCGTCGACCACGACGACGTCGACTTACACGACGGCTCCTGTATCGACCACGGATGCTACGAACGTGAACGCTACCTCGACGACCACGCCGACGAACGTAAACGACAACATGACGGGTACGTACAACAACACGGCTACCACGCCGGCTGTCAACACCTACAGCACCACCACAACGACCACGTCGGACTACAACACGGGCCGCGACTACAAAGACAACAAGCGCAATGACGGCAAAGAAGGCAAGTTTGGTATCTATGCCGGGGTTAACGCGTCGCGCTTCAAAAACGAATCGGCTCCTGACCGCGCTTACCGGCTGGGCTATCAGGTAGGTCTGTACGGTCGTTCGGCCGGTACGGTATTCGGCCAGATCGGTGCTGAATTCCGCCGGTCGTCGTCGAACCTGATCCAGACGCAGGCTGGCTCGGGCACGACGCCTTCGCGGGTTAGCGGTCAGATCGACCAGACGTTCCTGGCCATCCCGGCCTATGTAGGTCTGCGGGTAGGTGGTGCACTGGGTCTGCGCGTACAGGCAGGTGCTGAACTGGCGGCTCTGGTAGCCGTTGGCGACAACAACTTCAAACTGGGTAAAGACGATCTGAACCGGACGATCCTGAACGGTCTGCTGGGTGTTGGTATCAACCTCGGGCCCCTCACGCTCGACGTAAACTACAACCTGGGTCTGCAGAACGTAGTTGATCAGGGTGCCGACACCAAGCGCAACATGCTGGCCGCCAACATTGGCTTCCGATTCTAAGCAAACCAGCTACTGCCGCACAGGCATTTGCCAAAAGCCACTCCCGACGGAGTGGCTTTTGGCGTATAGGACCAATGGCTGGAAAGCCTTCTTTTGCCGAACAATAGGCACCGGGCTCAGTTTTACTGATACTGGCCGGTTTTGGACCGACAGTCAACTCAACACGTTATGAAAAATTCTGCAAAACTTTGCCTGCTGCTCGCCGGAGTGTGCAGCGCCGGGCTATCGCACGCCCAGCAAACCAACTACGACGATCGCTACGACCGGAACGAGCGCCCGTCGCGCCGGGACGAACGGCGCGAGGAACGCCGAATGGACGACCGGCTTGATGACCGACGCGATTACAACCGCCGGGACGAAGAAAACCGGCGCTATGACAATCGCTACGAAGACCGGCGGGGCGACGATCGGTACGATGGCCGACGATACGACGAACGCGACCTGAGCAAGGCATACGACGAAGGCTACGATGATGGTCGCCGGAGTATCGAACTGGAGGAGCGCCAGCAACGCCGGGCCAACTACAAGCACTTTACGTTTGGCATTTACGGTGGAGCCAACTCGACCCGGTTCCAGGGCGAGAATGTCGACAACAACAAGCTGACCGGCCGACTGGGCTATCAGCTCGGGTTCTTCGTACGTGGTGGCGGTCGGGTATACGGCCAGATCGGCGCCGAGTACATGACATCGAGTTCGGAATTCTATAAAATCGGCGACGGAGCGACCCCTAAAGACATTACTGGTAACGTCGACCAGAAGTACATTCAGGTTCCGGCCTACATCGGGGTTAAACTGGCGCAGTCAGACAAAGGGGTGTCGGCCGTGCGGCTGGCCGTTGGCGCCGAGTATGCGGCTCCGCTGGGAGTCAACAACAACGCGTTTAATTTCCAGCAGGGCGACTTCCGGGCGGCTACCGTTAACGGCCTGGTCAATCTCGGCTTCGATGCGGGTCCGCTGCTGGTGGGCTTTGTTTACCACTATGGCTTTGCCGACGTAATCGAAGGAACCGACAATACCAAGCGCCGGATCCTGAGTGTCAATGTTGGGGTGAAATTCTAATCGCCTTATCTTACCCGATAAACCGCCGGTCGGTGGGTGAATCGTTGTAAGTTTGCTGACTGGTCAGCGGGCTGCGACCTTCACCTGCCGACCAGTCTTTTTTTATGAATACACTCTTCCCGATTTTCGTTAAAGCCGAGCAGCTGCATACCCTCATTGTGGGGGGCGGCTACGTAGGGCTCGAAAAAGCAACCGCGCTGCTGGGGAACGCGCCCGATGCCCGCGTTACGCTGATTGCGCCCGAGATTCGGGAAGAGCTGTATGGGCTGGCCCGGCTGCACCCGCGGCTCGAACTGATAAAGGAACCCTACCACCGGCTGTATCTGGCCGGCAAAGACCTCGTTATTGTGGGTACCAACGATAAGGAAGTAAACCGGCAGGTGCAGATCGACTGTAAGGTAGAGCGGATACTGGTCAACGTGGCCGATACGCCGGCCCTGTGCGACTTTTATCTGAGTTCGGTGGTGAAGAAGGGCGACCTGAAAATTGCCATCTCGACCAACGGCAAATCGCCCACTTTTGCCAAACGGTTCCGGGAAGTGCTCGAAGACATCTTGCCCGACAGTCTGCAGGAAACACTCGACAACCTGACAGCGATCCGGATGAAGCTGAAGGGCGATTTTGTGCAGAAGATGGAAAAGCTCAACGAGATCACCAACATCCTTAAGTAAGGTCGGGTCGCGCAGGTCGGGCCGCGTAGGCCGGGCCGCGGTCAGGCTGGCAGAAACACCCGGAAGGTAGTGCCTTCGCCCGATTTGCTCGCTACCGTGATGTAGCCGTGGTGGTTACCGATTACTTTCTGGACGATGGCGAGACCAATGCCGCTGCCGGGATACTGTTGCCGCGTATGGAGCCGCTGAAAAGCCTGGAAGATCACAGCCTGATAGGCCGTATCGATACCGATGCCGTTGTCGGATACCTCAATCAGCCAGAACGAGTTGATGTGACTGGACGTCAGGTCGAGATTGTACCGGTCCACCAGTTGTTGTCGCTCAACGGGCTGAGCCTCGATCGTTACAACAGGCTGCCGGTCGGGGGGCATAAACTTCAGCGCGTTGGTGAGCAGGTTCTGAAACAGCTGCCGTAGCTGCAGCGGCTGGCCGGCTATCGTGGGGAGCTGGCCAACCCGGAGTTGCGCCCCGGTCTGCTGAATCACGATTTCGAGATCGCTCAGCACGTCGGTTATAAGACGCTGCAGATCAATCTTTTCAATGGTTGCCTGATCGGTCGACAGGCGCGAAAACGCCAGCAGGTCGCGAATCAGGGTTCCCATCCGGTCGGCGGCCTGATCGATGCGTTTCAGAAAAGTGGCCCCGTCGCCCAACTGCCCGGTGAATTGGTCGAGCAGTATGCCCGAAAACGACTTTATTTTCCGTAGGGGCTCCTGCAGATCGTGGGAGGCCACGACGGCAAAATCGTTGAGCGATTGATTCGACGCGATCAATTGCTGGTTCAGGTGAATCAGGGCCTGTTCGTTGCGCTTCGATTCGGTTACGTTCTGAAAAGTAATGACCAGTTCGTTGGGCCGATTCCGAACGGCAGCCACGGTAAACCAGCCGTCAAGGCCATGGTCATCTACGTAATGCTGGGTAGTCTGCTCCGTTTCGCCGGTTTCGGTAACGCGTTTGTAGAACGCAAACAGCCCCGACTCTACATTGCCCGGAAAGCGCTCCAGCAACTGCCGGCCGATAATGTCTTCGGGCAACAGCGACAAATCCCGTTCGACAGCCCGGTTCGCCGTCAGCATCAGAAAATCCGTGATTTCGCCCGAGTCATCACGGATGGCCCGCATCCGGATAATACTGCTCAGCGACGCGTCGAGGGTGGCCTGCAGCAGATCCGTTTGCTGGTCGGCAAGGGTCTGGGTCGTTTTAAGACCGGTAACATCATTGAATACCAGCAATATCGTATTCTGCCGCCGGGTAATCCGGATGCTGAACCATTGATCCTGGTTGTTGATGGGGCAGTAAAAATCGGGTAACAGCCGGGAGGTTCCCGTTTCCAGTACGTCGATGCTGAGGGCGCGCAGTTCGGTATCGTCGAAAGCCATCTGCAGCCGCTGGGCCGTCTGGCCAATCATACCGGTAGGCTGAAGTCCCACCATGCCGGCGCCGGTTGTATTGATATAATCGATCTGGAAGTCGAGCAGCAGGCCCGCATTATCGTACACCGGGCTTGCTACACAAAGGCCAATCTGGCTTTCGTCGAGCAGGGAAGGAAAAAAGTCGTGTGGAAAGTAATCAGCTGGTATAGGTGTGCCCATACAGAAAAGGAAAGCTTAAACGGGCGCAAAGCTAAACGACTCGGCAAGCAAGCCTACCTTTTGGTGCGTTTCCTATCCAGTGGCCCCCACCGGAGCCTAAAACGACAGTGGTGTATGGAAGGCCTGCGGTAATGCAACCGGCCCGGAGCGAAGAATAAAAAAATAAATCAGACCGGCCAGAATCAGGTAGCTGACAGCCAGCCATTTCTTTTTCTGGTCGAACTCGGCGGGATGGTGGTGGTAATCGTAGATCATGGATGCCGAGAGGCCCATCACCATCAGAAAGAACGAGAACACCCCGAAATCTGTTCGGTAGGTGCTCATCGACTGCATGAACCGGGCCCCCGACACAATGTAGAGAAGCCAGCAGCCAAAGCCGGCTCGGTAGAGATAAACGCTCAACCGGCGGTCGTTTTTGAGATCGAAAAGATCACCGCTGAATTTCTCGGACATAGCAGGGGGCGGTTTAGAGTCTGTGAAAATACGAAGGCTTGCTTAATAACGCAAAAACAGGATGCTTGATTCACAATCGGTTGAGGCCGCTCCGGCCCTGAACAAAATGACGGTCGACCTAGTACGGGTCGATGATGCCTTTCATTTCGAAGCCCGGGGGCAGTCGGGTATAACGCAGCACCTCGACGCGGCCGAAGATATCGGCGGGCACAATGCCGGCGCCCGGCCCATGGAAATGCTGCTGATGGGGCTGGCGGGCTGCTCGGCCATCGACGTGGTGCTGATTCTGCAGAAACAGAAACAGGTCGTCGATAATTTCACCCTGAGCGTCGACGGCTTTCGCGAAAAAGGGGCTACCCCCGCACCCTTCAAACAGATTCATATCACCTACAAACTGTCGGGAACGCTGCAGGCCGACAAGGTGAAGCGGGCCATCGATCTGTCGATGGATAAGTACTGCTCGGCAACGGCGCAGTTCCGACCCTCGGCGCAAATCACCTATTCGTTCGAGATCAACGGGGAAGCGCAGCCGCTGGCCTGATCAGCAACGGCAACAGACTGAGGCCGGCGTTGCGACGTTAGTGTACTGTTGGCATACTACTTTTGCCAGCTCAGCAGGCAACGCCAGAGGAACGGGTCTGCTCAAACCGACCACTATTTTTCATGCAACAATACCACGATTTACTCCGGCACATTCTGGCCAACGGCGCCCGCAAAACCGACCGTACCGGCACGGGCACGATCAGCGTGTTTGGTTATCAGATGCGCTTCAACCTGCAGGATGGCTTTCCGCTCCTGACCACCAAGAAAGTCCACACCAAGTCGATCATCCACGAACTGCTGTGGTTCATCAGGGGCGAAACCAATATCAAGTACCTGACCGACAACGGCGTTACGATCTGGAACGAGTGGGCCGACGCCGACGGTAACCTGGGCGATGTGTACGGCAAGCAGTGGCGCAGCTGGGCCGCTCCCGATGGCCGCTCTATTGATCAGCTGCAGGACGTGCTGAACCAGCTGAAGCGTTCGCCCGATTCGCGCCGGATGATCGTGTCGGCCTGGAACCCGGCCGATGTGCCGTCGATGGCGCTGCCGCCCTGCCACGCGCTGTTTCAGTTCTACGTGGCCGATGGCAAGCTGTCGTGCCAGCTCTACCAACGCAGCGCCGACGTGTTTCTGGGGGTGCCGTTCAATATTGCGTCGTATGCCCTGCTGACCATGATGGTGGCGCAGGAATGCGGCTACGAAGCTCACGAGTTTATCTGGACCGGGGGCGATACGCACCTCTACAGCAACCACCTAGAGCAGGTAGAAACGCAGCTGGCCCGCGATTTTCGGCCCCTGCCGACCATGCGGCTCAACCCCGCCGTTCGGTCTGTATTCGACTTTACGTACGACGACTTCACGCTCGAAAATTACGACCCGCACCCGGCCATAAAAGCCCCGGTAGCCGTTTAAAGCCGGTTGGGACAGGGGCAGAGGGGCCTCATTCCGTTTTTGTGTTTGCCGATTTAACTGCTAATTTCACCACTGTAAACCGTTACACGACTCCCAAAACCTTATGTCTGCTTCCAAACGCGTCCTGATCGCCGAAGATAGTTCCGTTATTCAGAATCTGGCCCGCAAAATCCTCGAGTTTCAGAACTACGACATCACCGCCGTCAAGAATGGCGAACAGGTGATGCAGATTCTGGAGAAAGAAGATTTCAGCATCCTGCTGCTGGATATCAACATGCCCGTTATGGATGGCATGGAGTGCGTTCGGCGGGTTCGGGCCATGTCGGATAAGGCCAAAGCGGCCGTACCCATCGTTGCCATCACCGGCAACGCCAAAAACTACACCGAAGAAGAGTTCAAGACGGCTGGTTTCAACGACGTACTCGTGAAGCCCCTCAACTTCGACCGGCTGGTTGAAGTGGTTAACCAGCTGACCGATAAATAACAGCGAAAGAGTGAAAGAATGAATGAGCGGTTGGTTTTCAGGCGCTCATTCACGCTTTCACTCGTTCACTCTTTCGCTCACTATGCTCATCACCCTGCTGGGAACGGGCACGTCGTCGGGGGTGCCGCTCATCGGTTGCCAGTGTGCGGTGTGTCGATCCGTTGATTTTCGCGATAAACGACTGCGGTCGTCGGTACACATAGCCGTCGATGGTCGCAGCTTTGTTATCGATACGGGTCCTGATTTCCGGCAGCAGATGCTCCGGCTCAACCTGCGTCATCTCGACGCGGTGCTTTTTACCCACGAACACAAAGACCACACGGCCGGCCTCGACGAGGTGCGGGCCTTTAACTTCCGGTCGGGCGAGGATATGCCCATCTACGGCCGGCCGTCGGTGCTCGAGCAGCTGCAGCGCGAATTCGCCTACATCTTTGCCGAGCATCGCTACCCCGGTATTCCGCGCGTGCAGCTCAATCCCATCCGCAACACCCCGTTCGAGCTGCTGGGTGTTCCGATTACGCCCATCGAGCTTATGCATCACAAGCTGCCGGTGTTTGGCTTCCGGATCGGCGATTTCAGCTACCTCACCGATGTCAACTACATCAGCGAACCCGAGCTCGACAAGGTGATGGGCTCGCGGGTGGTGGTGCTCGACGCCCTGCAGCGCGAACCCCACATCTCGCACTTCACCCTCGATCAGGCGGTGGCGCTGGCGCAGCGCATCGGTGCCGAACAAACGTACTTCACCCACATTAGCCACAAGCTGGGCCTGCACCGCGAGGTCGAGGCCGAACTGCCGCCATCGATCCGGCTCGGTTACGATGGCCTGCAAATCAGGCTCTAGTGGCTAAACCAATCGGCCTACCCTGGCGTTACCTAGTGAACTGTTTTCACTGAGTGCCATGACCATGCTGATTAAATCGTCCCGCCATTTTCCGGATACGCTGATGAATGCCTACCGGCAACAGGGCGATGCGCCGGCCGACGCCGTTATGGCGGCCGTGGTGGCGGAAGGGGGCATGCCGGCACTCCGGTCGCTGATGGGTGCCCTGGCCGATACGTCGGCGCTCCGGCCCGACAACCAGCCTGCCGCCGTGCGCGATTTCTGGGCAGCGCACGCGCAACTGCCCGCCTGGGCCGACACCGCCCGCATGGCGCGGGGAATGGCTTTCTTCAACCGCAACGCGGGCCATATCGGGCTTATTCTGGGGTGCTTTTCGCTGCCTTACTGCTACCTGGGCGCCGACGGAGCGCAGGTGCTCTGGCTGACCGAACGCATCAAAAACGACACGGCCCGCCGGCTGCAGGAAACGGGCGAGTGGGTCTTTGCCGTCAATAATCCGAAAAGCTGGCAGCCGGGGCCGGCCGGGCAACCCGTTCCCGATGCCATTGGCCGGACGCTTAACGTGCGGCTGCTCCACGCCGGGGCGCGCTGGTTTACGCAGCACAGTGGTCGCTGGGATGCCGCCTGGGGTGTGCCCATCAACCAGGAAGATATGGCCGGTACTAACCTGGCGTTTTCCTACGTAGTGCTGCTGGGCCTGCGCCGGGCGGGTGTCGATGCGACCGAAGAGGATGAAGAAGATTACCTGCACCATATCAATGTGGTCAACTGGCTCAACGGCGTGCAGGTCGGGCTGCTGCCCCGCAACCTGCGCGAAGCCTACGTGTTGGGCCGGTCTATTGCCCGGCGTCAGTTCAAGCCCTCGGCCGCTGGGGCGGGCCTGACCAGGGCACTGCTCAATGCCATTGCCGTGCAGGGCGGGGGGGGGCTGGGGCAACCCGACACCATCCGGAACCTGGCAGCCGGCGAAATGCGTTTCTTCCTGGGCGACCTCCACGCCGACTGGCTGGAGATCCCGCGCGTGCCGCTCGAAAAGCGCATGGCCGGGTTGCTCAATCGCCTGCCGGTGTTCAGCCAGTTCCGCCCCGTCGGGTAGGTGTGGCCCACCTGCTTTCATGTTTTACCCGTTGCTGCTTTGCTCACTTCAGAACCAATTGCTGCGCTGGCCACGGCCCCCGGCATCGGCGCCATCGCCGTGCTGCGCGTGTCGGGCGACGACGCCATCTCGATTACCAACCGCTTTTTTCGGGGCAAAGACCTGACCCAGCAGGCCAGCCATACGGCCCACTTCGGCACGCTCCGCAACCGCGACGGGGGCCTGATCGATGAGGTGCTGGTGACTATTTTTCGGGCGCCCCGGTCGTTTACCAAAGAAGATGTGGTCGAGATTTCGTGCCACGGCTCCGAGTTTATCATTCAGCAGATTCTGCGCCGGCTCACGCAGGAAGGCGTTCGGCTGGCCAAACCGGGCGAGTTTACGCAGCGGGCGTTTCTGAACGGGCAGTTCGACCTGATTCAGGCTGAAGCCGTGGCCGACCTGATCGCATCCGATTCCGACGCCAGCCACCGGGCTGCCATGACACAGCTGCGGGGCGGCTTCTCCAAACAACTAATTGCCCTGCGCCAGCAGCTCATCGATTTTGTGGCGCTGGTAGAGCTTGAACTCGATTTTGGCGAGGAAGATGTGGAGTTCGCGCACCGGGATCAGCTCCGGCAGCTGATGCTCGACATCCGGCGGGTGCTGCACCCGCTGATCGAATCGTTTGCCGCCGGCAACGTCATCAAAAACGGGGTCGCGACGGTGATCGTCGGCAAACCCAACGCCGGTAAGTCGACGCTGCTCAACGCGCTGCTCAACGAAGAAAAAGCCATTGTGTCGGATATCCCGGGTACTACCCGCGACGTCATCGAAGATGAACTGTTTATCGATGGTATCCGCTTCCGGCTGATCGATACGGCTGGGCTTCGGTCGGCAACGGACCGGATCGAAGCCATCGGCATCGAACGCACCCAGCAGAAAATGCGCGAGGCCGCGCTGGTCGTGTACCTGTTCGATGGGGTGGCTATCACGCCCGATGACCTGCAGATGGCCCTGTCCGAGGTGCGCGATGCGGGTAAGCCGTATCTGCTGATCGGCAATAAAATCGACGCCATCGATGCTGATCGGCGGCAGACCCTCGACACGATAGCCGGGGAGCCGATTCTCTGGATTTCGGCCGCGCAGCAAACCCACCTCGACGCGCTGCGGACCGCCCTCTCAGACCGCGTCAAGACCGACGCGGCCGTACGGACGGGCAGCGCCGTGGTCACCAACGCCCGCCATCACGATCACCTGCTGGCTACCGACTCGGCCCTGGCCCGCGCGCTGGCGGGGCTCGACGCCGGCGCCACGCCCGACTGGCTGGCCATGGATCTGCGCGTGGCCCTGCAACATCTCGGCGAACTAACCGGTCAGATCACCACCGACGATCTGCTCGACTCGATCTTCAGCAAGTTCTGCATCGGCAAGTAAGCTTGCTGGCCGCAAAAAAACACCGGCTCTGGCCAGCGGCAACGCCGTTGACCAGAGCCGGAATGGGTAGGGTACGCGCCGTTATTGTTTGACCGCGTTCAGGAATTTGACGCTCGAGAACGACAGCAGCGGCTCGATGGGTTTGGCCTTGCCGTTGGTAAATACCAGATACACATCCTGCATGCCGTCGGTGGGTTTGAGCGTCACCAGCACGGGAGGACGCGCAAAGGGATTGAAGTTAGCGGGTGGGCCAGCTGGTTTTTTGGCGGCCGGGTCGGGCTTGGGCGCCGATTCCATCTGGGCAATAAGCTTCTGCATATCGACTTCGGGGGCCTGCTCCACCACGATCGAGCCAATGACCGGGCCAGTGGGTGAGCCTAGGTGTACGTCGATCGTGCCACCCACACCCCCTTCACGCCGTTGCGCGGCCGCGTTCAGCTCCAGCTGCCGGATACCCGTCAGGTCGAGCTGTCGGAACGCAACGTAGCTGTTGGCGTAGGCCACTACCGTTTCGCCCTTGCCCATCCCTTTCGCCTTGATATCGACGCCTTTGCTGATCGGTGCCGAGGCCGCGTCGAGTTGGGGACTGCGCAGGACCAGCACCTGCTCGCCCGTCTGCGCCGGCACGGCTTTCCCGTTTTTGAGCGCACCACCCCGGTCGGTGTAGGCCGCCCGGATCAGTACCGAGCCATTACCCTTGTCGTCGGCGGGTAGTTTGGGGGTATAGCGCCCGGCCAGTGGCAGCGAACTAAGCGTTTTTTCGTTGATGTGCAGGATGTAGTTGACCAGCGTGGTGGCGTCGGCGGTCGACATGGCGGGGTGACCCGGCATGGCTACGTCGCCCCAGACCCCTACACCCCCCTGCTGGATTTTCTTCACCAGCCGGTCGACCGCCCCCGCATCGCCCCAGTATTTGGTGGCGATGGCGCTGAAGGCCGGCCCAACCGATTTGGTAGCAGGCTGGTGGCATACCTTGCAGTCGCTCTGGCTCATGATGGTTTTGGCCACGGCAAACTGGGTCGACGCGTCGACACTGCGCTGGCCCTGCATCACCTCGGCTACGTCGAAGCCTTCGCCGGTATAGTCGATACTCATGGCAACCCGGTTGGTCGGAATACTGCCGGCCCGCAGGCTGCCATCTTCGGCATCGGCCACGCTAACGGTGTATTCGATGGGCTGATCGGGAAAGAAAAACGTTTTGTTGGACGCCAGACTGACGGCGACGGCCGGGGCGGCATTGCCGGCAATGATCCGGACCGACTGCCGGTTGGCGGCCCCCTGCGGGTCGGTGACGGTAAGCTGCGCCGTATAGACACCGGGCTTATCGAAGGTAACCGATGGGCTGGCCGTTTTGAAGACCCGGGCCGGCTGGCCGGGCGACGTAACGGTCCACTGGTAGGCGAGGGCGTCGCCATCGTTGTCGGTGCTGCCGTCCGACAGCAGGTTGAGCTGGAGCGGTACCGGACCACCGGGTTTGCTGGCCGAGGCCCGTACGAAAGGCTTGCGGTTGCCGCCGTTGTACTCGATCCGGACCAGTTTGGCGTTGTCGCTCTTGCGAAACCAGTTGCTGCCGTATTCGAGCAGATACAGGTCGCCGTCGGGGCCAAACTTCATGTCGATGGGTTCGACAGGGTGGTAGGCTGGCAATACCCGCTCCATCGACTGGTAGTTGCCGGCCTGATCCATGGTAATGGCCATGATCCAGCCGCGCGAGAAATCGGTGACGAGCCACTTGCCTTCGTAGTAGGCCGGCCAGGGCCGTTTGGCGCCCTTGAAATCGGCCTGGTGGTAAACGGGACCACCCGTTGCCGAGCGCGAGCCGGTACCGACAAGCGGAAACGCTTCCGACACGCCGTATGGATAATAAACAAACGAGGGGGCAACGGGGGGCAGTTCGGTCAGGCCCGTATTGTTGGGCGAGTTATTGACAGGGTGTTTCGGGTCTTTCTTCTCGAGCGGTTTCTTATTGGCGTAGTCGTAGACCGGAAATGCCTGATCGTTGCCCACAAACCACGGCCAGCCGAAATTACCCGGTTTGCGGGCCTGGTTTAGTTCGTCGTAGCCGCGGGGGCCGATCTCCGAGTCGTTGGTTGCATCGGGGCCCACTTCGCCCCAGTACACGTAGCCGGTCTGGCTGTCGACGGCGATGCGCCAGGCGTTGCGGTGGCCCATCGAGTAGATTTCGGGCCGGGTTTTGGCCGTACCTTTCGGAAACAGGTTGCCCTCGGGAATGGTGTAGGTACCGTCGGCTTCGGGGTGAATCCGCAGAATCTTACCGCGTAGGTCGTTGGTGTTGCCCGCGTGGCCCTGATCATCCCAGCTGCTGCGGTCGGGGCGCTCATCGGTCTGGGCCGCCTGCTGGTTGCCGGTGTTGTTGCCCACCGTCAGGTACAGGTTGCCGGCGCGGTCCCAGGTCATGCCCCCGCCCGTGTGGCAGCACACCTCGCGCTGCGTCGGTACTTCGAGCAGCACTTTTTCGCCCTGCAGCGCATTGTTGCGCAGTTCCCAGCGGGTCAGGATGTGTTTTTTCTCGGTGGGGTGCGCGTAGTACAGATACAGCCAGTGGTTCTGGTCGAAGGCCGGGTCGAGAGTCAGGCCCATCAGCCCTTCTTCGGCTTCCGATACCTTGCCCTGCGCCGAAGTGTATTTGGTGTTGACCGGAATGGTGGCTACCAGATCGACCGTATTGGTGGCCGGATCATACTTTTTAAGCGCCCCTTTGCGCTCGATGATGAAGGCCGTGCCGTCTTTCAGCACCTCAAACATCATGGGCTCATCGAGGTCTTCGGCTACGGCGACAGGCGTAAAGCGGGTATCGTCGGGCTTGCCGGGCGTGTCCTGAATCAGAAACGACGCCAGACCCAGCAACAGCGTAGTGCCGAGCGATAGTGGGTTGAAAAACGTAGACAGGTGCATAGGTAGCTGGAGAAAAAAAAGGCCCGGACCGCTTTCGCCATCCGGGCCGGCGGGCGTTAAGCCAGCAGTTTGGTCAGGTTGGCGAAGCTGGTTGTGATGCTCTCGATGCCCTTGGGAGCCATATCCTGCTCCACAAAGAAATACTTGAGCCCCGCCAGTTTGGCGGCTTCGAAGGCGTGTTTAAAATCGACCATGCCGTTGCCGACCTCGGTAATGGTGGTTTTATCGGCCTTGATGTCTTTGACATGCCAGAGCGGGAACCGGCCGGGGTGCTGCCTGAACAGCTCGACCGGATCTTTCCCCGCCTTGGTTGCCCAGGCCAGGTCGAGTTCCATCTTCACCAGGTCTTTATCGGTCTGCGACAGAATCAGTTCGTAGGGTGTTTTGCCGCCGTCGACGGGGTCGAATTCAGTGGCGTGGTTGTGGTAAGCGAAGCCGATACCGGCTTTTTTGCAGGCCTCGCCCGTTTGCTGGAATACGGCCACCGATTTATTGATTTCGTCGAGGTTGGCCACGGGCGTGCTGGCGCAGACCAGGTAGCTCAGGCCCCCCTCGGCGGCTTCGTCGACCAGCTGCTGGTAGTTGTCGCGCAGGTTGAGCATGGGGGGCATTTTCGAGAAATCCATGCGAGGCCGGGCGGGGGCGGCCGGCGCCTGTCCGCCGGCGGGGGGCGTCGGGGGGGCGGTCTGGGGTCGGGGCTTGAACGGGGCCCCCGAGGCATGGTGGGCCCGCCAGGTCATGCCCAGGTCGTTCACGATTTTTCGGAATTCTTTGGCATCGTAGCCATAGTATTTACCCCGCATACTAAACGCCGACTCGACTTCTTTGTAGCCTACGGCGGCTACTTTTTCGAGGGTGCCTTTGGGATCTTCGCTCATGGGCATAAACAGCGTAAAAAGCTGAATGCCAATGGGGCGGGCGGCCATCGGGTGGCCAAACAGGGTTTCGGCCTGCGCCAGGGCGGGCAGGGCCAGGCTGCCCAGTGTCAGCGCACCGGCATCGCGGAGAAAATGTCGTCTGGATGTCATCAGGAAAAGGGAAAAGACAAAAAAAGCCCCCGCCCGGGTATGGGTACCAATGGGAACGGGGGCGTGGAGGTGGTTACTTTTTCTCGGCAGCAGCCGGAGCCTGCTTGGCAAATTCGCCGGCGGCTTTGATCTCAATGTCTTCGCTCACTACGGTTGAGCCGGCCGAGCCAACGCCAAAATCGACCCGGTTGATGGTACCGGCGATTTTGAGGCCGGCTTTCTCCTGCTTGCCCCGGGGGCTGTCCATGGTTACGGGGCCCGTCAGCACGGCGTCGAGTGTAACGGGTTTGGTAACACCGTGCATGGTCAGGTTGCCCGCCAGCTTGTACTTCTTACCGTCGACTTTCTTGAACGAGGTGCTCTTGAACGTAATGGTCGGGTACTTGGCCGAATCGAACCAGTCGGGGCTTTTGAGGTGCCCGTCGCGTCGTTCATTGTCGGTGTTGATGCTGTTGACATCGGCCGTCAGCTCGATAACGGCGTCCGACAGATCGGCTTTGCTGGCCTGCAGACTGGCATCGAAGGTTTTGAAATTGCCGTCGACTTCCGACAGCATCAGGTGGGTCACCGTGAAGCCGACCCGCGAGTGGGCCTTATCGACGGTCCAGGATTGGGCAAAAGCCGACGAAGCACCCAGCAGGGTTGTGGCAAACAGCAGCGACGTGAGTTGTTTTTTCATGCGAATTAACTGGATTGACAGAAACGGTTTTATAAAGGATACGGGTATTGCGTTGGTTAGCGGGGCCGGCCGCCGGCGGGGCTGGCTGCCGGAGCGGCCTGAGCGCCACTGTCGCCGTCGCCCTTCAGGTCGTCGTTGCTGACGGAGCGGGCTTTACGGCGGGTGTCTTCAAACGACATTTTGCCGATTCGGTAGGTGAACGTTAGCTTGATGTTGGCGTTGTAAAGGTGGTTGGTACTGGTCTGGCTCAGCAGGGGCGAGTTGAGTGTGGTGCGCATGGTGACGCCGTTGCCGATAAAGTTTTCGGCGGCCAGTCCGAGGCTGCCCCGCTTGCCGGCCAGGTCTTTACGCAGACCCAGCGAATACATGTAGAAGCCACCCATCGTACCCTGCAATTGCGGCATCGGACCCCGCCAGAAGCTAAAGAACTGAGCCCCCCAGCCTTTACTCAGTTGCAGCTGACTCATCAGCCGCGCGCCCAGGCTTATGCCCGTGTTGGTGATGGTAATGGAGCGGCCATCCGCGCCGGGCGTAAGGCCCTGCATGTACACGTAGTAGCCGTCCAGCCCGCCGTTGACGCTCCAGTTGGCCGTGATGGTCGTGTTGAAAAAGAAGTTGCTGCCCACCGTGCGCTGTACGCCGATGTTCTGGTAGGTGGTGATGATGCCGCCCGCCAGCGTGTCCGACGGAATCCGGATCTGGGTAATGGCATTGTCGGTAAGCCGGCCAAACACCGACAGGTTCACGTAGGTACGCTTAAGGGTAGTGCTGGCGCTCAGCTCCACATTATCGGTCAGTTCGGGTTTGAGCGTGGGGTTTCCCACCATCACCAGCTGGGGGTTGGCCGCATTGGGATTGGGGTTCAGCTGCTGCAACCCCGGCCGCTGAATCCGTCGGTTATAGCCCAGTTTCAGCGTGGTGCCGCCCTTCAGACTTTTCGAGACGTTGAGGCTCGGCACCAGATTGCCGTAGTCGGGAATGGCGAGGGGCGTGTTCTCGTTGGCCCGGGCCGTAATGGCCGTATGTTCGTAGCGGGTACCCACCTTGACGGTGTATTTGCTGGGTGTAATGTAGGTGTAGGACACATAACCCGCGCCAATCTGCTGATTGTACAGCAGCGAGCCCGATGGGTTGGAGGGGTCGAACCGCAGTTCGCCCGTGCTGCCACCCACCTGATACTGGTAGCGGCTGTCGACCTGGCGCAGAATGGCCTTGGCCCCGAACTCGAGGAGCTGGTTTTTGCGGATCGGGGTCTGGTAGTCGGTCTGAAGCGTAATCTCCTGATTGGTATTGTTGTTCAGGTTGCGCTGCCGGCCGGTCAGGTCGCCGGTGCCGTTGAGCAGGTCGGCGAAGAAGTTGTTGGTCAGGCCGGTACGGCTGTACTGCGACGATACGCTCCATTCCTGCTGGGGCTTGAATGTGCGGATGTAATCGACGTTGACATCTACCGAGTTCGACAGGTCTTTCCGGTTTACATCGCGGTTGGTCATGGCCAGCAGCGAATCGGCCAGGTAGGTGTTGGTGAGCTGGCTCTGCTGCTGTACGAAATTGCGGGTGCCAAACCGAATGCCGGCCGACAGTGCCTGGTTTTTCGCCAGATCGTAGTCGAAGCCCAGCGTGTACTGGCCAAAAACGGGTGTATCGAAGGCGGTTGCCTGCTGGGCAGTACGCTGGTACTGCGTGCCTACCCGCGTGGCCTGGTCGAGGGTCGACGAAGCCCGGTTATACATAGCCCGGCCGAAGCCCCCGAGCGTGATGCCCAGCTTGCCCTGCCGGTACGATCCGTTGAGTCCCAGGTTCGAGGCCCGCAGCCCCACGCCCGCATCGACGTTGAGGGTCAGGCCGTGCAGGGTGTTTTTGCGGGTCACGATGTTGATGATGCCGGCCGCACCCTCGGCGTCGTATTTGGCCGAGGGGGAGGTAATCACTTCCACCGTTTTAATCATGTCGGCCGGCAGCTGTTTCAGGGCGTCGGCCACGTTGCTGGCCACAATGGTACTGGGTTTGTTATTGATCAGCACCCGGATGTTGCTGCTGCCCCGCAGGCTGACATTGCCATCCAGATCGACCGACAGCATCGGCACCCGTTTGAGCACATCGCTGGCGTCGCCCCCTTTGGTGGTCATGTCTTTGTCGGCATTGAACACCAGCCGATCCACTTTTTCTTCGATCACGGCGGCCTGTCCTGTCACGACCACTTCGCCCAGCGTGCGCACATCGGCTGTCAGCCGAACCGGGCCGAGGTTAATATCGGTGCGGCTGGCTATGGTAAATGGGGCCGAGTCATGGGTTTTATAACCGATAAAGGAGTATTGCAGCCGGTAGTCGCCGGGCGCCAGTCGGGTGAGCGCGAAAGCACCTTTGGCGTCGGAGGTTGTCCCATCGACGGGTTTACTGGTTTTTACGCTGATCAGTGCTACAGTAGCAAACTCGACGGGCCGGCCCGATAGCGAATCGACCAGCACCCCAGAAATTCGTCCGTTGCCTTTGGGCTGCTCGTCGGCAACGCCCGTAAATTCTTTCTTTTGTCGCTCCGTAGTGCCGAACCCACCGGGGCCACCGCCCGGCGGACCGAACTGGGCAGCAACCGACTGCCACAACCCAACGAGCAGGCAGGTGATAAACAGGGTGGGGGTACGATGACGGTGAAGCATGGTTTGCGTGAATGAGCAACCAAAGGAATATGCGCTTGGCCAAACCCGAAAATCGAATAGACTGGCGGGGTATAAGTGTCGGCAGAATGGCCGAACGAACCGATGAACGCCGGCTGCGAACCAGCGGGGCCATTGGTCGGCTGAAAGCGGTCGACTATCGGGAAAAATGCCGAAACAGCCGATTGACCGCCGGGAAAACGGCAAATAGCCGTAAACTTGGTACTTTCTGTTGGCTATGGCTATCTCCTTGTTTTCGCGCCGGTATGTATCGATGCTGAGCCACTGGCTGGGCTGGGGGTTGCTGGGGTACCTGCTGTTTTTCTCACAGTGGTTCGGCGCTGACTTTGTGGCACCCCGCGAATACTGGATCCGGCAGACAATCTTTTTTGGCCTGATGGTGGGGGCGTTTTACCTGAATGCCCAGCTGCTGGTGCCGCGTCTGCTACTGACGGCCCGGCCCGGCCGGTACGTAGCGTCGCTGATCGGGCTGTTGCTGCTGACGGTGCTCATTATTGGCGGTATCGAATTTGTCTTCGACCTGCCCACCAAATTCCACCGGCTGTTTCATCCCGACGGGGGCGGGCAGCCCCGCTACTACGGCTGGGTGCAGTCGACGCTGTTTACAACCATGCTCACACTGGGCAGCAGCACCAGCCTGGCCATGGTGCAGAAGTGGCAGACCGATGCCAACACGCGGCTGGCCCTCGAGCAGGCCAGAACCAGCTCCGAACTGTCGTTTCTGAAAGCCCAGATCAACCCCCACTTTTTCTTCAACACCCTCAACAACATCTACGCCCTGACGCTGATCGACGCCGATACGGCCCGCTCGGCCATTCACCGGCTTTCGCGCATGATGCGCTACGTGCTCTACGATACCCAGTCCGATACAACCCTGTTGAGTAAGGAAGTGGGCTTTCTGGGCGATTATATCCAGCTCATGCAGCTGCGCCTGACCGATAAGGTGGTCGTTTGTTTCCACACGCCGGCCCCGCTTCACGATCAGGCCATCGCACCCATGCTGTTTCTGCCGTTTGTCGAGAATGCCTTCAAGCACGGCGTCAGTGCGCTGCACACCAGTCAGGTGCATGTCAGCATGGAGCAGCAGCCGGGGCAGCTCCGGTTTACGGTCTGCAACACCCTGTTTCGCGACAAAACCCCTTCGCTCGAAGCGGGCAGCGGCATTGGCCTCAACAACACCCGGCGTCGGCTCGACTTGCTCTATCCGGGGCAGTATGCGCTGCAGACCGAAGCCGACGAAAGTACGGCGCAGTACCGCGTGACCCTAACGCTGAACCAGTTATGATGCTCACCTGCCTGGCTGTCGACGACGAACCGCTGGCCCTCGGTTTAGTCTGCGCGTTCATCGAAAAAACACCTTTTCTGCAGCTCAAGGGCCGGTTCAGCAGCGCGGTCGAGGCCCTGCAGAGCACACTGGCCGGGCCGGTCGATCTGCTGTTTCTGGATATTCAGATGCCCGACCTGACGGGGCTCGAACTGGCGCGGCTGCTGGAACGCACGCACCGGGGTGGCCGGCAGCCGCGCATTATTTTTACGACGGCTTTCGATCAGTTTGCGCTCGATGGGTTCCGGGTCGATGCCATTGACTATCTGCTCAAGCCGTTTAACTACGAGGAGTTCCTGCGCGCAGCCAGCAAGGCCCGCCACTACGCCGAACTGCTGAGCCGCAGCCAGCCGGCCCCGCCGGCCAGTCTGGCCCCGACCCCGTCGCCCGTTTCCGACGATTACCTGTTTCTGAAGGTCGAGTACCAGCTGGTGCGGGTTGCGCATGCCGATATTCGGTACATCGAAGGCCTCAAGGATTATGTGAAGGTGTATCGGCAGAGCGACCCCGCCAAACCCCTGCTGTCGCTGACGAGCCTGAAGGCACTGGAAGAAAAGCTGCCGCCCCGGCAGTTCATGCGGGTTCACCGGTCGTATATCGTGGCGCTCGATCACATCAGCGCCGTTACGCGGTCGAGCATCCAGATCGGGGCCACCACCATTCCCGTCAGCGACCAATATCGCGAGGTCTTTGCCGACTTCATCAGCCGCTGGCTCTAGGCGCCAAGCCGCCGGGGTTTGTCGTGTGCCCAAAGCCCCGAACAGGTGGAGGCCGGGCGCCCCACCGTCGACTCCACCACCGTCTGGACGTGCATCCGGCTCAGTTACCCCTGGCAGTGGGGTACCACGCCCGCCGGGCAAGACTTGTATGAGCCGAACGCCCGCGTTCTGATTACGTTGTGGGGCGATGCCAGCAGTCCTTTGCACGAATGCGCCAACCGGGCAGTGGGGCGGCCTGCTCAACCACTTTTACCGACCCGGCTGGGCGCAGTTTTTCGGGCCGCTCGCCCAGGTGCTGGCTACGGGGCAGCAGCCCGATCTGAAGCCGTTTGAGGAGCAGATCAAACCGTGGGAGTGGCGGTGGGTCAACAAACACAAGGCGTTTCCGACCCACCCGGCCGGCAACAGCGTGCAGCTGGCGCTGCGTATGCACCAAAAATACCGCCCACGGCTCAGTAACGCCTATAGGTAGTCGTTCTTTGCGTAGAGAATCGGATCGGCGCGACAGTAGCGGCCCGCCGATCGTTACCAACCCAACCATGCAAACTGCATTTGTGCCCACCAGCGCCCCGGCTGTAGCCCGGCCCGCGCCCGCCCGGCTTCTGTCGCTCGATGCCCTGCGGGGTTTCGATATGTTCTGGATCATGAGTGGCGAACATATCGTGCATACCCTGGCCAACGCAACGGGCTGGGCCCCCGCGGTCTGGCTGTCGGGGCAGCTTCACCACGTCGAGTGGAACGGCTGCGTGTTCTACGACATGATTTTTCCGCTGTTCCTGTTTATTGCCGGGGTGTCGATGCCTTATTCCATGCAGGGTAAACTCAGCCGGGCGGGGGTCAGCCGCCCCGACGAGCTGGCGTTTGCCGACAAACGCTCCATCTACCGGACCATGCTCCGGCGCACGCTGATCCTGCTGGCGCTCGGCATGATTGTCAACGGGGCCCTGCAGCTGAAGGGCTACCACGAAACGCGCTTTGCCAGTGTGCTGGGCCGCATCGGACTCGCCTGGTTTTTTGCGGGACTGATCTACCTCAATGCCGACCTGAAAAAGCAGGTGCTGTGGCTGCTGGCGCTGCTGCTGGGTTACTGGGCCGCCCTGATGCTGGTGCCGGTGCCCGGCTTCGGCCCGGGCGTGCTGACGCCCGAAGGGTCGCTGACGTCGTACGTCGACCGGCTGCTGCTGCCCGGCCGGCTGCACCGCGTCGTGTTCGACCCCGAGGGCCTGCTGTCGACGTTACCGGCCATTGGTACGGCCCTGCTGGGCGTATTTACGGGGACGTTTCTGAAAACAGCATCACGGCGCTATTCGGGCACGCAGCAGACCCTGTTGCTGGCGGGTGCCGGCGTGGTGCTCATCGGGCTGGGGTTGCTGTGGGGCGAGGTGTTTCCGATAAACAAACGGCTCTGGACCAGTTCGTTCGTGCTCTACGTAGGAGGCTGGAGCCTGTTGTTTCTGGCCGTGTTCTACTACCTCATCGACGTGCGGGGGTGGCAGCGCTGGGCATTCCCGTTTGTACTCATCGGTACCAACTCCATTCTGATTTATCTGGCCGCCGAGGGGGCTGTCGATTTTGCCCACACGGCCAATTACGTATTTGGTGGCCTGATTCACCTGGCTCCGCCCGACTGGCAGCCCGTTGGGCTGGCCCTGGGCGTTACGAGCCTGCAGCTACTGTTGCTCTACGGGTTGTACAGGCGAGCAATTTTTCTAAAAGTGTAGCGCTGGCCAGACACAGGGGGCTGAGACATTGGTTCGTATCGGGAAGGTCAACGATTGGCCCGTGCAAAACAAAACCGAATCAGCCCCCATCTTTGTTGTATGGGTGGGGGCCACGGGGCCTGCCCAGCGGAGGGGCGCCGATGCCCGGTCCGTTGTCTTTCGTTCCTGATTCATGAAACTCCTCAAGATAGCCGCCGGTGTGCTCAACCAGATTCCTCTGGCCTGGGAGCACAACAAACAGAACATCATTCGCGCCATCGAAGAAGCCCAGGCGCAACAGGTTAGCCTGCTCTGCCTGCCCGAGCTGTGCATTTCGGGCTACGGCTGCGAAGATGCCTTCTACGCCCAGAATACCATCGACCAGTCGATTGCGTCGCTGCTCGATATCGTTCCCTACACCAATGATATTGCCGTGGCTCTCGGGCTGCCCCTGCGCCACAACAACCGCACCTTCGACGTGGTTTGTCTGGTGGCCAACCGGCGCATACTGGGGTTTGCCGTGAAGCAATACCTGGCCAACAACGGTGTACACTACGAAACCCGCTGGTTTCAGCCCTGGTCGCCCTTCGTCCGCGACGAGATCACGATCGACGGCTTCAGCTACCCCTTTGGTGATCTGATCTTCGATCTGTCGGGTATTCGGGTGGGCTTCGAAATCTGCGAAGACGCCTGGATTGCCAACCGGCCCGGCCGCTCGCTCTACGAACGGGGCGTCGACATCATCATGAACCCCTCGGCCAGTCACTTCGCCTTCATGAAGTCGCAGACGCGGGAGCGGTTCGTCATCGATGCATCGCGATCGTTTGGCGTGAGCTATGTGTACACCAACCTGCTGGGCAACGAAGCCGGCCGCATGATCTACGACGGCGACGCCATGGTGGCCTCGAACGGCGAACTGCTGGTGTCGGGCGCCCGGCTCAGCTACGAAGACGTGGTGATTGTGCCGGCCGTAGTCGATGTCGACCTAACCCGGCTCAACCAGACCCAGAACCGGGGCAACCTGGCGCTGGCTTACCCTAACCTGCGCGTAACGGATCGGTTCGACTGGCCCGAAACGGCGCCCGTGGTGCAGAAAGCGGTGCTCGAGGGGTGGGAGCGGGGGGGCTACCTCAAGGAAGAAGAGTTTGCCCGGGCCGTGGCGCTGGGTTTGTTCGACTACCTCCGCAAGAGCCGCTCACAGGGCTACGTGCTGTCGCTGTCGGGTGGCGCCGACTCGTCGGCTATTGCCGCACTCGTGTTCCTGATGATCCGGATGGCGGTCGAGAACATCGGCATCGACGGGGTAAAGAAAAAGCTTAGCTACATCAAGGCCATTCAGGATTGCGAAACACCCGAAGCCATGGTGGGGAACCTGCTGACGGTGATGTATCAGGGCACGCAGAACTCCTCCGACGATACGTATAACTCGGCGAAAGAGCTGGCCGACGACATTGGCGCCCGCTTCCTCAACATCAACATCAATGGCCTGGTCGAGACCTACCGCACGCTGATCGAGGGGCAGCTGGGACGCACGCTGTCGTGGGAAACCGACGATCTGGCCCTGCAGAATATTCAGGCGCGGGTGCGGGCCCCGAGTATCTGGATGCTGGCCAACCTCAACAACGCTCTGCTGCTGACGACATCCAACCGTTCCGAAGCGGCCGTGGGCTACGCGACCATGGACGGCGACACCTCGGGGAGTATTTCGCCCATTACCGGCATCGACAAACATTTTCTGCGGGGCTGGCTGCGCTGGCTCGAAACCGTGGGCCTCAACGTCCGCAACGCGCCCGAACCCACCGACCGTACGAGCCTGGCCACCGAGCCGACCAATGCCGACGACCTGATTCGGGTGAAGGGGCTGCACCGGGTCAACAACCTGCAGCCCACTGCCGAACTGCGCCCGCAGGATCGCAAACAGACCGACGAAGACGATCTGATGCCCTACGACGTGCTCAACTCGATCGAAGAAGCCGCCATCCGCGATAAGCAGCCTCCCCTTGCCGTGTTACGGCTGCTGGAGGTTCGGTATGCCGGCACCCACGACCGTGCTAAACTGGTGCTGTGGATCGAGCGCTTTTTCCGACTCTGGAGCCGCAACCAGTGGAAGCGTGAGCGCTACGCCCCGTCGTTCCACCTCGACGATCACAACCTCGATCCGCGCTCATGGTGTCGCTTCCCGATTCTGTCGGGTGGGTTCGAGAAGGAACTGGGCGAAATGCGCGACTGGGCCGGGTTGCAAACCAGCGCCCAGCCGGCGGCCGAGAACCGCCGAACGACGCCCGCGCGGGGCAAAATTGGGTTTTAATGAAAAACCTGCTGCCCGGTATTCTCTTTGCCGCCCTCTGGGCATCGGCCGCCGTGGCGACCAAAGTGGGGGTGCAGTCGGCGCCCCCGCTGGTGCTGGCCAACGTTCGCTTCTTTATTGCCGGTACGGGCATGCTGCTGTTTGCGTATGGCATACAGCGGCAGCGCGACGCCTGGCCCCGGGGGGCGGAGTGGCGGCACCTGCTGATTTTTGCCCTGCTCAATACAACCATTTACCTCGGCGCCTTTGTGCTGGCACTGAAGCAGGTGTCGGCGGGAATCGGTAGCCTGTCGACGGCCACCAACCCACTCTTTATCACGCTGCTGTCGGCACTCTGGCTGCGCCGGGTGCCGCGACGCAACGAGGGGCTGGGTCTGTTGCTGGGGCTGCTGGGCGTTGGCGTTGCTACGTATCCGCTCCTGCAGAACAGTTATGCCACGGTCGAAGGTATTCTGATTCTGTTATTTGGGGTGGTGGCGGTGTCGGCCGCTACGGTCTACTATGCCGGGGTCGCGTGGCGGCTGCCAAACCTGGTTATCAACGGGTGGCAGGTGCTGCTGGGCGGCCTGATGCTGCTGCCCGTAACGCTGCTGACAGCCGATCTGGGCGCGGGCCACTACGACGGGCGCTTCTGGGGCTCTGTGTTCTGGCTGATCGTGCCGGTGTCGGTCGCTGCGCTTCAGCTCTGGTTTTTTCTGATCCGGCAAGACCCCGTGCGGGCCTCCCTGTTTCTGTTTTTATGCCCCATCTTCGGGTTTCTGTACTCGTGGGTGCTGCTCGACGAACCCATTACGGGCTATACGCTGGCCGGTACCGGACTGGTGATTGCCGGGCTCTGGCTGGGCCGTAAACAATAGGGGCGACTTTCCGCTGAAAGTCGCCCCCGGGTGGTCTGGGTAGAGCCGGCCAACTTATTCCTTCACGACCGTCAATTCGACCCGCCGGTTCAGCTGGCGGGTTTCTTCGTGGTTATTGCTGGCAATAGGGCGCGTAGGGCCATAGCCGTGCGTCGTTACCCGTTTGCCGTCGATTCCTTTCGATACCAGATACTCCTTAACCGCTTCGACCCGCAGTTTCGACAGGCGCAGGTTTTCTTCAAAGTCGCCCTGATTGTCGGTATGGCCGGCAAGGTCAATTTCGGCAACAGGATGCGACGCCATAAAGTCAACAACCTGGTCGAGCGCTGGCTGCGACTCAGGCAGTAATTCGGGCTTGCTCTGCGCAAACCGAATCGATTTCAGCTGCGTCGGCATGCCCTTGGGAGCGATCAGCAGCGGGGGCGTAAACGACACCTTGGCGTCGAGGGTTTTGGCGGGCACGGCATTGCCGGCTGCGGGTTGCCCAGCGCTGGCGGCTGTAGGCTGCGGAGCGGGTGTCCGGCGACCCGTGGTGGTCCCGGTGGTAGCGGGGGCGGCTCCGTTGGCGGGCCGGCCGGCGGCTGCACCGCGCCGGTTCCTAGCCGCTGGGGTTGCCGAGGCCACCGAACCGGCCGTTGCCGTGGCTACGGCCGCCGGCTGCCCGGAGGTGGCCGGTGGTGTCACCGCCGGCGCTGGTGTTTTGGCCACGGGTGTCGGGGCGGGTGTCGATGCAACGGCCGTGGGCACGGGACTGGGGGCCGCCGTTGTCGTGGGTGGCGTAGTAGCCACCGATGCCGTCTGGGTAATCGGAGCGGGGGCACTGGCGGTCGATGCCACTGCATCGCCCATCGGTACGGGGCTGGGGGGCGAGGCAACCACGGCCGGCGCTGTGCTGGTGCGGTGCAGGGCAATGGGTTTGCCCATCAGCCGATCGGTGCGCTCTTCTGAAAACGTCAGTTCCTCGCTGACGGGATCATAGCCGGTCGCTTTCGTATTCAGCACATACGTTTGTTTCTTCTTTACCGCCAGCCGAAAGGCACCATCGGCGCCGACGCGCTGCTCGGTCATGATCTTGCCGGTTGGGTCTTTGACCACAATCGTAGCCCCAACAATGGGCTGCCGCGTTGCCTCATCGAACACGATGCCTTCGATCGACGCGGACTGGTTCGTCGGTGCAGGGTCATTTTGTGCCTTTGTCTGCGCCAACGGAACACTTAAACTGGCCATCAAAAGGCCAACGGTTACATATGGGTTGTGCATCATTCTCCTCATGCAAAAGGAACGCAAAACCGGCCGTAAAAGTACGTTTGGGGGGGCGAAAGAATGCATTTTTCGATGGGCCGACGGGCGGTTGCAGGAGGATAGTCTGAGGGGTAAAAAAATGATTGTAAGTGACTGATAGACAGAGTAGTTAAATGCTGAAAATAGTTGCCTGTTTATGAACGGCGAAACCCCTTTTTTCGTTAGTATTGTATGACACAGACAACAAACGTGACGATGCAATTTCCGAACGCTCCGGCCGTGCCTGCACCGAGCACGGCTACCCCGTCGGTGCCCGATGAAAGCTGGCGCAAATCCATTCCCGCGCAGGTTTTTCTAAATCATTTTTTTGCCATGGACTACCACATCCAGCGTCAGCACGACCTGTTCGATGTGGCAAAACTACCCGTGTTTACGCAGTTTCACGGCCTTCAGACCGAAACCACGCAGAAGGCGCTGGAGAAACTGCTGCTTAACAGCTGGAGTGCCGAATATGCGCTTCGAATCACGCCGGTTGTCAACGATGAACAGTATCTGCAAAGCTCGCTGCACTGGACGTTTCCGCAGGCCTATTACAGCGCGCTTTTTAGTGCCCGTGCCTTTCTGGCTATCCAGGGCATCAATGTGAGCAACGAAGAGCTGATCCGGAAACGGATTGGCAACATGGTGGTGCGGGGCTACTACCCGGCGTCGATCGGCTACTACGCCCTCGGCCCCATCAACAGCTACCGAATTCAGCGGCTGCCCATGGCCCGCCGATTTGCCATGGTGGGCAAGAGTGATCTGATGCTGCCCTCGCGCGAGGAGTCGGTGCAGGCCGAACTGGCGCAGTTTCTGAAAACCACCCGCGATCAGCGCGTAAAGGCCCTGCGCAACGTGATTCAGAGCAATCCGAAGACGGCATTGCGTAGCCCTAAAACAGGCGAGATTCTGCAGAAATTCAGCGTCGAGCAGTATAAGCAACTGGCCAAACAGATTGGCTATACCACGTATTTCGACATGCTGAGCCGGCTGCGTATCTCTTCCACCAACCGGGAGATCGAACGCTTTGTCGATTCGGAGATCGATGTGCGGCTGTTTCACCAGAGTCTGGTCAACATTGTCGAACACGTCAATACCGTACACGAAGCTTACATTGCCAAAGCCCTGGGCATCGACGCCTATCGGCAACTGGTGGCCAAGCTGCCGGCCTACCTGCAGGAGAGCTTCGTCCGCGACCGCCTGAACAGTGTGATTGCTCCGCTGCTGCAGCAGGCTGGCGCGATGGCCTGACTACCGGGCTGTCCGGATTTCAGTATGACCCAAACGCCACGAGGCCACCCAAGCGGGTGGCCTCGTGGCGTTTGGAGCGGATGCGCCAGGATTTACAGATCGCCCAGGTTGGTGGCCGAGATATACTTGACCCCAAACTGCTGGTTGTTGACCGGCGTTTCCGACACGTTGTCGTAGCGGATACTGAAGGTGCTGATCACGCCGTTCCAGTTGGCTGCCTGCCCGGTCGGGATGGTGATGGTCTGGTACTGGTTGTCGCCCCGTACGTTGAACCGGAGAACCTGGTTGGCCTGAGCCGCTTCGAGTTCGGTTTGCCCTACTTTACGCCACTCCAGCACCATGGTCGTTTCGGTGGTGATGGCGCGCATCCGGACGTACAGCGTCGGAATTTCCGAAGCCCGGTAGCCTTTCCACGGCGACACGATTTTGAACCGGCGGTCGGTTGGCGTAATCACGAGTTCGTTCTGAATCGGGAAACCCTGGTCGTATCCTTTGCGGTAGCTGAAACCGTGGCGGGTCGGGTTGCCATCAAACACGTAGTTTGGTTTGGTTTCGGAGCGGGGCAGGATGTTGACCGTGTTCCGAATTTCGCTCAGCGTGCCGACGATCATGTTGATGTCGAATTCATACACGCCCTTGGGGTCCAGAATCATGTGCATACAGTTGGCGATGTAGCCGGCGCTGATGCCTTCGGGTGGTCCCCAGCCTACTTCGTTGAACAGAGCCGCCTTGAACTCGTGCGAGAACGGAGTGTGGATGGCCATACCACGACCCGTGTTGGGCCGGATGGCGGCAATCCAGGGTTCCGACGTATCGACGTTCAGTGGGCCCATCTGACCCCGGTTGTTATACCGGTTGAGACTCGTGCCGCTGCCGCCCAGGTTTTCGATCGAGTTGATGTTGACCGTGGGGGCGTTGGTGTACGGATCGCCCTGCACCGAGTAATACTGATAGTAGGCGCTGTTGGTATAGGTACAGGGCATTTCCTGCTGCCGTGAGTCGTCGTACTTGGTGTTGTCGGGCCGGTCGCCGGTGATGCGCACATGCCGTTTCACCACGTTGCCATCCAGCCGGATCCACTGCTCAACCACGTAGTGGCCGGGCTCGTTGTTGATTCCCCACAGCAGGTTCCGCGTTTTGGTGTAGATCATCTGATCGGTACGGCCGTAGCCCAGCATGGGCGAGAAATTGCCGGCAATGTCGCCACCCTGTACGGGGTTGTAGCCGATGTCGTCCAGAATGGGTTTGCCGTTGACCGTCCAGCCCTGGGCTGCGTTGGGCATACCGTAGAGCGAAATCTGGTCGTCGCGGCCACCATCACGGTGACCATCGGGCCATACCATGCAGTTGATCATATTCTCACCTACCTGCAGGTCGGTCACCTCGCGGATAACACCACCCACGCCCAGATCGACACCGAGCCGGATGCGTTCGTTCTGCAGGATGGGCCGTTTGTCGCTTGGGTACGGGCTCGACAGGATCGGGTAGGCACCCTGGTCGGTCGGGGCCGTAGCACAGCCGGTTACCGTTACCGTCACCGTTGCCGACTGGCTGCTGCAGCCGCTGGCCGAGGCCGTTACGGTGTAGTAGTTGAGGCTGTTGGAGGCCGGTGCGTTGAACGTTACCGACTTGCCCGTCTGGTTCAGGTTCGGGCCGCTCCAGGTGTAGGTCAGCCGGTCGCAGCTGCTGCCTGTGCAGTTGGCACTCAGCGTAACGGTGCTGCCACAGGCCGCGTTGATCGAGTTGGCCGTGACGGCGAACTGACAACCCGTGGCCGTGCTTGGTGGCGAGGTCGTTGGGGGCAGACCGGTGCCGGAGCAGAACGCCGTAACGCGGGGGCTCAGGGTCAGTTCGGTGCCAGTGCCGGCGGGCTGGGCCTGTACTTTCAGGGTCGCGTTGCTCTTGTAAGCATCGGGAATGGTGTAGTAATACCCAAACATGTTGTTGCCTTTCACGCCGTAGGCATCGGCTACGTCCTGACGGGCGCGGTCGGCCTTGACGGTCGCGACTTTGATGCCGTTGAGCAGGATATCGACCGAGGGCACCGTCTGGGGGTTGTTAAGGTCCAGAATCCAGCCGATGGCTGCCTCACAGCTGGCCGCTTCCAGGAAGCCCTTATAGTTGGCGTTGACCACCGGCGTCGTCGTTGGCGGATTGGTTGTTGTGGGTGGCGCCGTGGCGCTGCTGCAACCCGTCGTGATCAGATCGAAGGTGGCCGACTGACTGGGGCAGCCCGTTGCCGAAGCCGTTACGGTGTAGGTGATGGTACCGTTGGCCGTTGGTGCCGGGAGTGTTACCTGCTGACCCGTAAGCGTAGCGCCACCACCCGTCCAGGTGTAGGTAGCGCGGTCGCAGCTGGCCCGCAGCGTGACGGCCGTGCCGCAGCTGATGCTGATCGGGCTCGTGTTGAGCGAGAACTGGCAGCTATCGGGCAGGGGGGCAGGTGCCGTCACACTCGGCGGTACCGTCACGACCGGCGGTTTCGACTCGACCGGTGCCTGACCCGTGCCCGGGCAGACCGCGGTGATGCGGGGGCTCAGGGTCAGGTCGCGGCCCGTAGTGGTGGGCTGGGCCTGTACCTTGATGGTGGCGTTGCTCTTGTAGGCGTCGGGAATGACGTAGTAGTATCCAAACATGTTGTTGCCTTTCACGCCGTAGGCATCGGCTACGTCCTGACGGGCGCGGTCGGCCTTGACGGTCGCGACTTTGATGCCGTTGAGCAGGATATCGACCGAGGGTACCGTCTGGGGATTGTTAAGGTCCAGAATCCAGCCATTGGCCGCTTCGCAGCTGGCACCCTCCAGGAAGCCCTGGTAGCGGGGCGTAGCCGTTGCACTAACGGGTGGCGACGTAATGGTGGTCGACGGCGGAGCCGGGCAGGTCACCGAGATGGCGCCGGACAGGGTCTGGCTGGCGCAGCCCGTTGCCGAAGCCGTTACGGTGTAGGCGTAGGTGCCGGCCGTTGCAGGCGCTGTCAGGTTGATGCTCTGGCCAATTGTTGTGATGCCATTGCCCGTCCATTTATACGTTACGCGGCCACAGTTGATACCGTCGCAGTTGGCTTTGAGCGACAGGGGCGAACCACAGCTGACGCTGGCTGGCACCGAGGTACTGAGCGTAAACTGGCAGCTATCGACGGCGGGGGCCGTTACACTCGGTGGTACCGTTACGACCGGCGGCTTGCCCGAACCGGCACAGACGGCCGTGGTGCGGGGGCTCAGGCTCAGATCGCGGCCCGTGGTGGTAGGCTGAATCGATACTTTGATGGTGGCGTTGCTCTTGTAGGCATCGGGGATGGCGTAGAAATACCCGTAGGCATTATAGCCTTTGATGCCGTAGGCGTCGGCTACGTCCTGGCGGGCGCGGTCGGCGGTGATCGTGGCTACCTTGACGCCATTGAGCAGTACGTCGAGTACGGGGCTGGTCTTCGGGTTGTTCAGGTCGATGACCCAGCCGCCGGCCCCTTCACAACTCAGCGTTTCGAGGAAGCCCTGGAACTTGGGCGTAACTGTCGTGCTGGGCGGGTTGGTTACTGTGGTGCTGGGGGGCGCCGGGCAGGTCACCGAGATGGCGCCGGTGAGGGTTTTGCTGGCGCAGCCCGTTGCCGAGGCCGTTACGGTGTAGCTCACCGAGCCGGCTGCCGAGGGGGCCGTGAGGCTAACGCTCTGTCCGGCCGTAGTGGTGAGTCCGCTGGCCGCCCACTTGTAGCTGACCCGTCCGCAGTTGGCGCCTTCGCAGTTGGCCTTCAGGCTGACCGCCGAGCCGCAGCTGACGCTGGCCGGCACCGAGGCACTGATGGTGAACTGGCAGGTGTCGGCCGCCGGGGCTGTCACGCTGGGGGGCAGGGTGAGTGCCGGGCAGACGGCCGTGGTGCGGGGGCTGTTGATGAGCTCCCGGGTGGTGTTGGCTGGTTTGACCGAAATGGTCATGGCCTTGCCGGTGCGGTAGCTGGTGGGTACCACGTAGGCATACTCATACTTGTTGAAGCCCTGGATGCCGAAGTAAGCGGCCACGTCGGGTCGGGCGCGGTCGGCCAGAATGGTGGCGATCTTGGCGTTGTTGATGTAGATATCGACGCCGATCGACATTTTGAGGCTGTTGAGGTCGAATATCCAGCCGCGGATGGTGTCACAGGTGGCTACGTCTAGGAAGCCGTAGTAGTTGCTGTTGGCTCCAACCGGCGGAATAACCGTGGTGCTGGGCGGGTTGGTAACGGTGGTGCTCGGCGGATTGGTCACCGTGGTCGATGGCGGGTTGGTTACCGTGGTGCTGGGGGGCACCGAGCAGGTCACCGAAATAGCACCGGTGAGGGTTTTGCTGGCGCAGCCCGTTGCCGCAGCCGTCAGTGTGTAGTTATAAGTGCCGGCGGTGGTGGGGGCAGTCAGGCTAACGCTCTGTCCGGTGGTTGTTGTGCCACTGCCTGCCCACTTGTAGCTGACCCGTCCACAGTTGGCGCCTTCGCAGTTGGCCTTCAGGCTGACCGCCGAGCCGCAGCTGACGCTGGCCGGCACCGAGGCACTGATGGTGAACTGGCAGGTGTCGGCCGCCGGGGCTGTCACGCTGGGGGGCAGGGTGAGTGCCGGGCAGACGGCCGTGGTGCGGGGGCTGTTGATGAGCTCCCGGGTGGTGTTGGCCGGTTTGACCGAAATGGTCATGGCCTTGCCGGTGCGGTAGCTGGTGGGCACCACGTAGGCATACTCATACTTGTTGAAGCCCTGGATGCCAAAGTAGGCGGCCACGTCGGGTCGGGCGCGGTCGGCCAGAATGGTGGCGATCTTGGCGTTGTTGATGTAGATATCGACGCCGATCGACATTTTGAGGCTGTTGAGGTCGAATATCCAGCCGCGGATGGTGTCACAGGTGGCTACGTCGAGGAAGCCGTAGTAGTTGCTGTTGGCCCCAACCGGCGGAATGACCGTGGTAGCGCTCGTGGGTACCGATGTGGTCGACGAGGGGGGCGTCGTTACGGTGGTGCTGGGCGGATTGGTAACGGTAGTGCTAGGCGGGTTGGTCACCGTGGTGCTCGGTGGATTGGTTACCGTGGTCGATGGCGGATTGGTAACGGTGGTGCTGGGCGGGTTGGTTACCGTGGTCGAGCAGACTACCGTGTTCATGGGGCTGGCCAGAATGTTCTGGGAGGTGCCCAGGTAACGTACCGAAATCACCATCGATGCGGCTTTCCGCAGGCTGGCCGGAATCTGATACACGAAACCATACTGGTTGTAGCCGACAATACCGTAGGCATCGGCAACATCTTTCCGGACAACCGTAGCCGGTACGGTGGCGGCTTTCACCCCGTCGATGTACAGATCGACCGAGGGCGAGGTGTTTTTGTTGTTAAAGTCGATTACCCAGCCACTTACGTATTCGCAGGTGGCGGCATCGAGATTGGCCAGATAGCTGGGCGCCAGACGGGCGGAAGCCCGAACATCGCGATTGTCGACGTAAAGGGTGGGCCCCGCCGGTTTCGTGGTCAGGCTATTGGCGTCGAGGGGTTGTACCGTGAGGGTGGCTTTCTCCACAAACAGGCTCTGGTTATCGGCCTGGCTGTGGCTCCGCAGCAACTGGAAGCTGCTGCCGGGCTTCAGCGACGTGAAATAGCCCGTAACGTGGTAGGTAACCGTAGCGTGTCCGGGGTAAGTGAGTTGATCGCCAATGTAATCGACGAAATCGCCCCCTGTTTGCTCGAAGCCCTCGGGCAGCAGCAGTTTCAGCCGGTAAGCGTTGGCGCCGGGCAGCGTGAACAACAACGATGGCGAGATGTTCAGCAGCTCGGCCGAAATGGTCAGGTCGACGGTTTCGCCCAGGCGGATCGATTGCCGGTTGGGCTGGATCGTAAACCGGATGGGATCGGTATCCGCAGCTTTTTCCCGCTTGGGGGGAGCCAGAAACAGTGGGTATTTAGGCATCGGACGGCCGGGTTCGATCCAGGTCGCACTGGCCAGCCCGAGCAGCACTTTGCGGCCGGGTGGATGCTTGGGTACCCCCGACGTCAGCAGCGTCAGGCATGTCAGCGCCCACAGGATAAGTGTGCTCTGAACATAGAGTTTACGGTTCTTCAAGTAAAGGATAAAGCGCATGTTGGACGAGCGTAAAGTTTTACCATCGAGGACTCTTGACAAATATTAAGCCAAAGGCCAGCCGTGTAAATGTTCCGCACTATTGTGTATCGGTATGTATATGTTAAATGAAAGCGTATTTATGGTAACATGGTATATGTGCCTTAGAATGAAGAACTTGTGATTGATTTTTTAGGTGAAAATGTTGTATTTTAAATCGGGTGGCTTTTCGCTTCACGGAGCAGGCGGGCAGGTTTAGTGGTCTTGTCTGGGCGGTTTCAGCCGTCAAAAAAGGCGATTCAGCGCCCATACAGGGGCATTTGGCGCTTTTGACCAGCCTATATGCTCAACGTATCATGGGTGGGGTGATTTTTTTTTACGACTGAGTCCAATTTTTTTTGGTACATCACCCAAAAGCGGGCAGACAGGTCGGCCGGATCGCTGGTCTTTGTCTCGCAGCTTGTATCCGGAGCATTATTTTCAGACACATGACAGAATGGACGTTTCCAGGACCTCATCGCGTGCGTCGATAAGTTAAGCGGGCCTGCTGATCGTGGTCTTTTCTGCCGGTTGGCGGGGTAAGTCGGCCATTGTCAGTTCTATAGCCTTACGGGCGGGGCAGGCAGCCCGGCAACCCGGCCGGTTGGTGCGGGGTGTGCAGAACGGCGGTCATTGTAACCGGCATGAACTTTGTAAACATTACCTATCCCCCGAAAAAAGGGGGATAGAACGGCAAAAAATAAAGCCGCCCGGATGTGCAAAGCAGTCCGGGCGGCTGTCAAAAAAGGGTAATAGAATGCGATCAGGCCGTTTTTACCAGGTCGACCAGGGTTTCGATCCAGATCGGGCTGTCGTTGAGGCTCTCTACGAGTTGCCAATGTTCGCCCCCTTTCTCTTCAAACAATTCTTTGTATTCGTCGCCAATTTCAACCGTAGTTTCGAGGCAGTCGGCTACAAAGGAGGGCGAGAAGGCCAGTACGCTCTTAATGCCTTTACTGGTCAGGTCGCGGATCACGTCGTCGGTGTAGGGCTTGATCCAGGGGGTTCGGCCGAGCCGAGACTGGAACGAGGTCGTGTATTTACCCTCCGGAATGCCGAGTTCCTTCACCAGCTGTCGCGTCGTCTCGAAACACTGTGCCCGGTAGCAGTGCTGGTTCATGGGCGTAAGTGTTCCGCAGCATTCGCCCAGCCGGCAAACCGATTTGGTTACGTCGCCCTTCAGGATCTGACGCTCGGGCAGCCCATGGTACGTAAACAGGTAATGGTCGTAGGGACGCTCGTCCATATACTTGCGTCCGTTCTGCACGAATCCCTGGATAAACTTGGGATGTTCGGAGAAGCGGTTCACAAAGCGTAGCTGCGGGATCACCTGCCATGTTTTGAGAATATCCATAACCTTCTCGTAGACCGAGCCGGTGCTGGCCGAGGCATACTGCGGGAAGAACGGAATCACCACGATGTCGTTGAGGCCCATGCGCTGGAAGGCGCTCAGGCCCGCGTCGATGCTTGGGTTCTGGTAGCGCATAGCCAGCTTGACCACGTAGCTGTCGCCGAGTGCTTTCTGCAGCTCTCGCTCTACCACCTGACCGTAGTACTTCAGAGGAGAGCCGGTTTCTTCCCACAACTGCCGGTACACTTTGGCTGACTTGGGTGCCCGGAAGGGGGCAATGATACCATTGACCAGCATAAAGCGGGAGGCTGCGGCAATATCGAGCACCCGACCGTCCATCAGAAATTCGCGCAGGTATTTCCGCACGTCGGGCACCGACGGACTATCGGGGGTACCCAGGTTCACGATGAGAACGCCCGTTTTCCCGATGGTTGGGTTGGGAACCACGGACGATTGTTGACTTACATAGGTTTCCATGCCGGTACAGTTAATTAGCTTCGGGGTAGCGGGTCAGGTCAGGACGTGTGAAGTCGCTGAACACTTCGCCGGGCAGGCCCGAAAAAACGCGGATGTCGGTCAGGTCGCGCTCACCCCGCTCGCCCGAGAGCAGAATAGGCCCATGTTTCTGGTAGTCGGCCCAGGGGAGGGTAAACCGGGGCTGTTCGTCGGTGAACTTGGGGTAGTGGGCCCACTGCGTAACCAGGTGCGAGGTCTTGTCGACCCAGACTTTGTATTTGTTGTCGGGCGTGTTGCCCACGTTCTTGAACGTCATCTGGATCACCTCGGCTGGTTTACCGTCTTTGGTGGCATCGTCGCCCAGATACTTGAGGGTTACGCCCGAGTCTTTCAGCTTGAAGGGCATCACCAGCCAGTAGGAATCGTTGATCCAGGCGGCCTTACCTGCTTTTACGTATTTGGCAACCGAATCGGGATCGGTTACCTCGGCACCCTGCCGGAAAACGCGCCCTTTGTCATTGTTGATATTCAGGATTACGGTCTGGTCGTCGCGCAGGTTGTCGACCCGAACGTCGCCGGTCCATTTGTCCCAGACGAGTTTGCGGAAACCAAAGAAATTCCAGGCAATAAGATGGGTATTGTCCCAGGCTTTGCGGCCGCCCATGGCGCGCATGACCTCATCGGCCAGCTGAACGGCTTTGGCATCGGAGCCTGCCATGTCGAAACCAGCCGCGGCCGGATTCGCCGATTTCTTCGATTGGGCATCGGCCGATTGGCCAATCAGCAGCCCCAGTGCCAGCAGTATGTAAAGTCGGATCATGAGAAAGTTAAGTTCAGAAAACAAAAGTAGAACCTTAAGTGCTTTGTTTGGTTCAATATGATTTAGATTTGTATCGATTTTTTCGATAAGCCTATTCCGCAACACGCTATACGCCGTTTCAGGGGCGGCTTTCTGCCACTAATGACGCTTTCTCAACTCGATTATATTGTTGCCGTCGACACCTTCCGGCATTTTGCCACCGCTGCCGACAACTGCCACGTTACGCAGCCGACGCTTAGCATGCAGATTCAGAAGCTGGAGGATGAACTGGGCATTCGCGTATTCGACCGCTCGAAGCAGCCCGTTGTGCCAACCGAAGCCGGGCAGGCGGTGCTGGCCCAGGCGCGCGAAGTGCTGCGGGCCGCCCGGCGTATTCCCGAAATTGTCAGCGAGTCGAAAAACGATTTTCAGGGCGAACTGAAAATCGGTATCATTCCCACCCTGGCGCCCTATCTGCTGCCTTACTTCATCGGCGAGTTTGTGGCCCGCTATCCGGCTGTATCGGTGCAGATTCAGGAGCTGGTTACCGAGCAGATTGTGGAGCGGCTGCGCAAAGGCTTACTCGACGTAGGCCTGGTCGTAACGCCCCTCGCCGAAAACGGAATCACCGAAATCCCCCTGTTTCAGGAGCCGTTCGTCGTCTATGCCGCCGATTCGCACCCGCTGGCACAGCGATCCGTCATCGAGCCCGAACAGCTGAACGCCGATGGACTCTGGCTGCTGACCGACGGCCACTGCCTGCGTAACCAGATCATCAACGTTTGTGGTGCCGATCGGCCCACCCACGGCACTACGCCACTTCGCTACGAAACCGGCTCGCTCGAAACGCTTATCAAACTCATCGACCGGCAGGAGGGCTTTACCCTGCTGCCCTACCTGGCCACGCTCGACATGGATGCCGTGCGGCAGGCGCGCGTTCGGCCGTTCCGGTCGCCGGCCCCCGTGCGCGAGGTCAGCCTCGTTATTCACCGGAGTTTCCTGAAACGCAAGCTGATCGACGCGCTCCGTGCCGATATCCTGCGTACGCTCCCGACCGAACTGACAACCGGCGTAGCGGGTACAGTTGTCACACTCGACTAGCGGCCCGGCCGCTGCCGGCGCTCCCGTTCGAGCCGGCGGTAGGCATTGGCAAAGGACTCTCCACCCGCAACGGCGCGTGCGAGGGCCGGTACGCCGGCCCGACCCACCTGCTGCACCCACCGGGCTACCTCGTCGGCAGCGGTCTGATAAGCCAGCATGACCCGGTCATAGTCGCCCCCGAAAAAATCGCTGGTTGTTTCCAAGTCGGCGAGCGGCAGCATGGGGCTGAACCCCATCCGGCGCTCCAGCGGCTCGGTGCCCGCAGCACGGTCGGGTTGTTCCCACAGGTCGGGCGAACTGAACCGGTAGTCGACCAGCAGGGCCAGCCCTTCATTATACCACTGCGGAATCTGGCGTTTTACCCGCCACCAGCCGAGCCGGGCAAACAACTCGTCGTGGCACAACTCGTGCGCAATCACATCGACCGAATTCCCGTCGGGACCCAGCACCAGGTAGGCATCGCCCCAGGGGGTACCCAGGCTGCAGCCCGCCCCTTCGCCCCCGGCGCAGTAGCGGGCGTAATCCGTCTGTCGCGGACAGTAGATCAGGATGGCGCGTCCCTGGGAGGGCCCACCCCAGAACTGCCGGATGCGCTGCCGGGCGTTGCGTACGTGCTGCTGGAACAGGGTACGCTGCCGGGCCGTGGCCGAGGTACTGACGTAGAGCGGTTGCGTGGCCGATCCATCCGTCAGCGTACGAAAATCGCCCGATCGGCTAACCAGCATACAGCGCAGCAGGTGCGGGTAGAGAAGCGGTAGCGCCAGCAGCAGCGCAACCACAAAGGAAACCACAAAACGAAGACTGCTGACCTGACGCATGAACCAAACGGGCGACCGGCTGCTGCCGACCTGCACCACGAAGTACGAGTGCCCCGGCGGTTTTTCCTACCTTCGTGCCGCTGATACCGACTGAATATGCCTTCATGTGTGATAATTGGCGCGGGTATGGCGGGGCTGACCGCTGCCCGCGCGCTGACCCGGCAGGGCTGGGATACGGTTGTACTCGATAAGGGTCGGGGCCTCGGTGGCCGGCTGGCTACCCGCCGGTTCGGGCCGGATACCGGGCGTTCGACAGCGGGCCGGGCCGATCATGGCGCTCAGGCGCTGCGGGCCGAGAGTTCTGCCTTTGCCAGTTGGCTGGCCGAATCGGCCCAGACGGGCCTGCTGCAGCCCTGGCCGGGCCGGACCGGCGAATGGATTGCGCCTGCCGGCCTGAGCGCCGTTGCCAAATACCTGGCCGCTGACCTGACCGTGCATACGGGTCAACTGGTGAACGCGGTGGCCGCTACGGCTACGGGCTGGACCGTCACCACCGAATCGGGGGCGGCCTTTTCGGCCGATGCGCTGCTGTGTACCATGCCGGCCCCGCAGGCGCTGGCTCTGTTTCAGCAGGGGGGGTACGTGGCCACTGCTGCCGATCTGGCTGTGCTGGCGGGTATCGCGTATGACCCCTGCCTGACGGCGCTGGTGCAACTGAGTGCCCCCAGCAACGTGCCGGCACCCGGTGGGCACTGGCTGCGCGACAGAGCGGTCGAATGGGTGGCCGACAACCAGCAAAAAGGCATTTCGCCCGATTTGCCCACCCTAACCGTTCAGGCGGGGGCTGCCTTCAGCCAGACCTGGCTGGAGGGCGACCTGACCGAAGCGGGCCGGGTGCTGCTGGCTGAACTGGCCGACTGGATTCCGGCCGATCGAATCGAAACCGTCCAGATGCACCGGTGGCGCTACAGCCAGACCCGGCAGGGGCATCCCGCACCGTTCTGGGCAGCCGATGCGCCCCACCCGCTGCTGTTTGGGGGCGATGGCTTTGGGGGCGTCGGGCCGTTCGATCCCCGGCTGGGCGTCGAGCGGGCCTACGCGTCGGGCTGTGCCATGGCAGCAGCCCTCACCAGTCGGTAGCTACCGGTTGACCAGGCGCGCGAGTTGCTCGCCTACCAGCCGGCCCGTTTCCATGGCGCCGTTGAGCGAAGGATACGTGGTTTGGTCGCCACACTGGTATAGCCCTTCGCGCAGCGTAAGTGGGGCGTGCAGGTGCCCCGCCACCGGCGCTACGGGCGGGTAGGCGGGCAGGGCCTGCGGAATGTGGTAGGTACGCAGGTGCCGCCATGTCTGCACCGACGGTCCGAACCAGTTGCCCAGTTCGCGCAGGATGCGCTCGGTGAGGGCCGCTTCGTAAACGGTTTCGAGGCCCTGCGTGCTCACCGAAATCAGGTGCTGGCCGGCGGGGGCCAGGTCGGGCGCCACATCTGTCAGTACCGTCAGGTTGTGTACGGCCGAACTGCGCCGGGTGTTCAGCATCAGCATCCGGCGGTGCAGCCCGGCTGGTAAGCGCCAGTCGGCGGGGGCCGCCAGATACGTGCAGGTGGTATGGTTGTAGGCTGGCGGGGTCGGCGCGGCCTGCCCCAGCAGCCGGGCTGCCGAAGCCGCATCCACGGCCAGCACAATGTGCTGCGACCGCATCGACTCCCCATTGCGCAGATACACCCGGTCGCCGTCGATCCGTTCGACGGGGCTGTTGTAGTGTAGCTGGCCGGGACTCAGGCGCCTGGCAAGCTGCTCAGGTATAGCCCCGATACCCTGCGCCGGCAGGGCTGCATCGCCCGTAAAAAACATCCGGAAACAGAATTCGAAAAAAGTCGACGACGTACTAAGCGCGTCTTCCAGAAATACCCCGCCAAAAAAGGGCCGGAAGAACCGCTCGATAATCTGATCGGAGAAACCCAGTTCGCGCAGCAACGCCAGCGTGGTGGTGGGTGTTTGCCGGAAAAGATCGTTCAGTCCCAGTGCCTGGGTCCGGCGCAGGAGCGTAACGATACGCAGCTTGTCGGCCAGGGTGCCAATAGGCGAGCTGAGTGTCTGAAAGACCGAGAGAGGTTCCTGAAACGGGTTGAGCAGGGTAAGCCAGGGGGTAGCGGTGTCGGGGCTTTCGTGACGGATCAGCGCTCCCGATCGAAACCGTTTCAGATCGAGCGCCGTGTAGTCGAGCAGACGCCGGGCTTCGGGGTAGGCTGTCAGCAGAATCTGAAACCCCCGGTCGAGCCGAAAGCCATCGACCTGGTCGGTACGTACCCGCCCGCCGGGCCCGTCGCCCGCTTCGAGCAGCCGGGCGTCGATGCCGGCCGCCTTAAGCGTAACGGCACAGGTAAGGCCGGCCATACCGGCACCAATGATCAGAACAGGCGATGAACTACCAGCGAGTGAAGCAGACATGAGTGGAACGATGATGCCAGACGAAAGGCCAAAAATAGCGGTAATCCGTGAGCCGGCACGTGTCCAGAGCGATTCGACTGGTACTATTCTTATAAAAATTGTCTATTTCAAAGATAACAAAAAAATAATAGACTGATTATCAGAAGATAAGGTAATTTAAGAAGTGCTTTTTTTGTGAATATGTTAATTTTGTGACCACTTGAGTTGTTATAGCGGTATGAACCTGCTCGTTGTCGATAACTTCGATTCGTTTACGTACATGCTTGTCGACTACCTTCGCCAGGCGGGGGCCCGGTGTCGGGTGGTGCGTAACAACGACAGCTGGTCGGCCCTGAGGCAGCCCGCCGATGGGGTGGTGCTGTCGCCCGGACCCGGCCGGCCGGCCGATGCCGGGCAGCTCATGGCCGTTATCGACCACTACCACCGGCGCGTACCGATGCTGGGGGTTTGCCTGGGGCATCAGGCCATCGGCACGTATTTCGGCGCGCAGCTCACCACGGCCGACCGGCCCATGCACGGGAAAGTATCGGTTATTACGACCGACCCGGCCGACCCGCTGTTTGCGGGGCTGGCCACCAACCGGTTTGGCGTAACCCGCTATCATTCGCTGGTGCTGCAGGCGCTGCCACCCGACCTGGTGTGCACGGCCCGTACCGACACGGCTGAGATTATGGCGCTGCGGCACCAGTATTTACCGCTCTGGGGGGTTCAGTTTCACCCCGAAGCGGCTTTGTCCGACAATGGACTAACTATTTTGGCAAACTGGGTAAATTTTGTAAACTACGGCAGGAATGCCGGTGATGAACCGTCGCTCAGTCGGTTTATCAATCAGACTGTACCGTTATGACGTATCAGATTCGGGAAGACGCAGGATTTCAGTATGTAGACGAAGGGCAGGGCGATGTGTTGCTGCTGCTGCACGGGTTGTTTGGCGCACTCAGCAACTGGGATGCCGTTATTCAGGGATTTGCCGACCGCTATCGGGTGGTGATTCCGCTCATGCCGATCTACGAAATGCCGGTGCGCGAAGCCAGTCTGGAGGGCCTGCTGGCCTTTATCGAACGATTTGTAAATCATCAGCAACTCACTGATCTGACCCTGCTGGGGAACTCGCTGGGGGGCCATATTGCGCTGCTCTACACCTTTAACCATCCCGACCGGGTGCAGCGCCTGGTGCTGACGGGCAGCTCGGGCCTGTTTGAAAACGGCATGGGGGGCTCGTTTCCTAAACGCGGCAGCTACGATTACATTGCCGAGCGGGTGGCCTACACATTCTACGATCCGAAGGTAGCCTCGAAAGAGCTGGTCGACGAGGTGTTCGAGATTACGAGCAGCATTCCCAAATGCATGAGCATTGTGGGCATCGCCAAATCGGCCCAGCGTAATAATGTGGCCAAAGATTTGCATAAGATTCAGGTGCCGACGTTGCTGGTATGGGGGCTCAACGATACCATTACCCCGGCCGAAGTTGGGTATGAGTTCAATCGGCTGATCGCTCAGTCAGAATTGTACTTCATCGACAAGTGCTGCCACGCCCCCATGATGGAATGCCCCGCCCGCTTCAATGAACTGCTCGAAAGCTGGCTGGAACGGCACCCGGTTCGCGAACTGGCCCTGTAGCCGGTGCCGGCAACGGGTGGCCTGACCGGCGGTCGCAGCGCGCAGGGCTGAATCATGATCCGGCAGAAACAGTATTGACCAACATATTGGCTTTTTCCGTAGTTTTCTGACCAATACAAGCGTCATCGACACCAATTACTATGCTGGCTGCTGAACTTATCGACCCTATGCTGCCAGCCCTGAAACCAACCGACTCGGTTGGACAGGCGCTGGATTGGATGCAGGAGCATCGCATCGGGCAACTGGTCCTGATCGATCAGACTGAATACCGGGGCATTATCAGCGAAGAACTGCTGATGGATGTTGCCGATGACACGCGGCCGCTGAGCGACCTGATGCACCTCTTCGAACAGGTTTATGTCTACGAAGGGCAGCATCTGTTCGAAGTGATGGGGCTGGTGATTCAGCACCGGATGGAAGTGGTGGCTGTTCTCAACGAAGGCCGCGACTTTATCGGCACGGTTTCGGCCGCCGAGCTGCTGCGGCAGTTTGCGCAGGAACTGGGTGTGCAGGAGCCGGGCGCCATTCTGATTTTGAATCTCAACGAGCGCGATTACTCGATGGCCGAGATCAGCCGGCTCATCGAGTCCAACAACGTCAAAATCATCAGCAGCTACTTTTCGAGCGCGGCCTATGGCATGCCCGACCGCTCGCGGCTGACGCTGAAGCTGAACCGGCGCGACATAACCCCGGTGCTGTCGACGCTCGAACGGTTTGGGTACCAGATCGAAGCTGCCTTCGCCAATGCCCCCGTCGAAAGTATTGATCAGGAGCGGCTCGATTCGTTACTCCGCTACCTTAATACGTAGGCTGACCGTTGCGGTTGGCTGGGGCGGGTTGTCGCGCCGGCGCACGCACGACCCAGATACTACGAATCCTGGCGGGAAACCGCCCAAGCTACCTTATGAAAATTGCCATTCACGGGCGTAACTTTCCCGAATCGGCCCGTCCCTACGTGCAGGCGATGTTTGAGGAACTCGCCAAACGACAGGTTGCGGTGCAGATTTCGGCCGGCTACCGCGAGTTTCTCGACAACGCCGGTATCCTGCATTACAGCGATACGACCTACCGCACCGAAGACGGGGTTACCGATGCTGACTTTATCTTTAGCCTTGGGGGCGATGGTACACTGCTCGATGCCGTTACGCACGTAGGAGCCCGTCAGATTCCGATTGTAGGCATCAACATCGGGCGGCTGGGTTTTCTGGCCACCGTGGCGCCCCCCTCCATCCGGCTGATGATCGACTCGTTATTCAACGGGCAGTACAGCATCGACGAGCGCACCCTGCTCAGTGTTCGCTCCAGTCAGGATATTTTCGGCGGACTGCCGTTCGGGCTGAACGACTTCACCATTACCCGCACCCAGACCTCGTCGATGATTACGGTTCACTCGTACCTCGACGGCGAATTTCTAAACTCGTACTGGGCCGACGGGCTTATTATCTCGACGCCTTCGGGCTCGACGGGCTATTCGCTCAGCTGCGGTGGCCCCGTGTTGCTGCCGCAGACCAACAACTTCATTATCACCCCCATCAGTCCGCACAACCTCAACGTACGGCCCATGATCGTGATGGACAGCTGCCAGATGTCGTTCGAGGTGGAGAGCCGGAGCGGTAATTTTCTGGCCGCCCTCGATTCGCGGTCGTACACGGTCGATGTTTCAGTACGGATCAGCGTACAGAAGGAAGAGTTCAAGGCGCGGCTGGTGAAACTGGGCGATGAGAATTTCCTGAATACGCTCCGCAGCAAACTGAATTGGGGCTGGGACATCCGAAACTAGACCCCCCGCTTACAGGCGCTGGTTTCGGGCGTTTTTTTTGGATTTGGCCAATAAAAACACGTTGCCGGCCGTTTCCGAAGAGATTACGCTTGAGTATATCCAGCCGGTTGATTCGCGCACATAAATTTTATGAAGAAACTTAAATACCTGGCAGCAGGGGTGCTGTCGACTGCATTGCTGCTGACCCATACGGCAGACAGTCTGGCGCAACGGCGCATCAATACCCGCTTTGTTCCCTACTCGTCGGTTAGTTTCGGCGTCGGTTCTTCGCATTATTACGGCGATCTGGCCGGGTATCGCCAGGCACTGAAAGCCACCTATATCATGCCGCGCTGGAACGCGGGTCTTGGCTACACCCGGCAGTTTACGCCCCATTTTGCCGCCCGGGCCATGTTTACCTGGGCGCGGATTTCGGGCGACGACTACACGTTCAACAAAAACAACATTGAGCAAAACCTGTATCAGTACGCCCGCAACCTGCATTTTCGCAACGACCTGAAAGAGTTTGCCATTACGGGAATTTATAACTTCATCGAAGATGGGCGCAACTCGTCGGTGCGGGCTAAATTCACACCCTATCTGTTTGGGGGCGTCGCGCTGGTAGCCCACAGTCCTGAGGCCCGCACGCCGTTTAGTGAGACCAACCCCGACGAGTCGCAGCGGTGGGTAAAACTGCAGCCACTGCATACCGAAGGGCAGGGCCAGCCCGGCTACGACAAGCCGTATTCGCTCGTTACGGTGGCTATTCCGGTCGGTTTCGGGATGCGCTACCGGCTCAACGACAACTTCAACCTGGGCTTTGAGATCGGCTATCGCTACGCCTTTACCGACTACCTCGATGATGTAGGGGGCAACTACGCCGACCCCGCCGTACTGACGGGCCTGGCCGCTACCATGGCCGATCGCCGGCAGGAGCAGTTTGCGTCGCGGCTGAAAAACCCACCCAATCGCTACGATCCGCTGGTGCAGCTCTATAACAATAACACTGGCCTGCAGCCGCAGATCGCCGATGCGCTACAAACCTATTCGGTACGGGGAGCCGATGGTGTTCTGCCCGATGGGTACCTGCTGACGAGCTTCCAGATTCACTATATCATTCCGGGTAAGATCAAATGCCCCCCTATTAAATAGGCCGTGACGAGACAACGGATCCATAGAGCCCGGCTGCTGCTAGCCGGGCTTTTTATAAGCCTGAGCACTGTGCAGGCGCAGAAAATCGAAGTGGGGGGGAGTCTGGGGGGCATGCTTTACAAGGGCGATGTGTCGCCCCGGCCCGATCTGCGAACGATTCAGCCGGCGGCCGGCCTGTTTTTTCGCTACAACGCCACGCGCTCGCTGTCGTTTCGGGCGGGCGTGGCTACGGGGCATATCAAAGGCGACGACAACCTGAGCAACGACCCGCTGCAGCAGGCACGAGCTTACGCGTTTCGCAGCACGATCAGTGAACTGACGGCCGATGTCGAATACAACTTTCGAAACTACAAGCCCCTGCCGAAAGCCCGCAACTGGACGCCCTACGTCTTTGCCGGGCTGGGTATTTTCAACTGTAAAAACAGCGTGGTGCGGGCGCGGGGCATGCTTAGTTTCCCGCTGGGGGTGGGCGTGAAGTACGAAATCAAACGGCCCTGGAGTGTGGGCGCTGAGCTCGGCACCCGCTTTACCCGCTTCGATTACCTCGATGGTCTGGGTGAACGCACCTTTGGCGTAACAGCGGCCAAGACCGGCCAAAGCAACACAGCTTTGTCGGACAATTACAGCTACGTAGCCATCACCCTGAGCTACACCTTCTACAAAGTGGTCTGTCCGTAAGGCTCATTTGGCCAGCGTCGGCTTCCGTTGCCATTGTTTCCGTATTTTTGGGGTCGTAACCCCTAAAACAGGCAGTAGTGAAGATTGACGAGTATGTATTTATGCGACTAGCGGGCGTAGTGGTAGCGGTACTGATGGGGGGCATCAACGCGGCCTCGTCGCAGACGGTGACCGGCCCGTCCGACGACCCAACGATTTACGGCTACTGCCAGCAGTTTCAAACCCTTTACATTCAGATTCGTGAGCAGACCGTAGCGCCCGATTCGGCCCGGCTGCAGTTTAGCCGCATCATGAACGGGCTACACGAACGCTTCGGCAGTGTAACCCGGCTGCGCAACGATAGTCTTCAGCGCGACAGTCTGCAGCGAACGGGGCGTTATTTTGCCTTTCCGATCCGGGGCTACAACGCCCGCGCCATCGGCGGCACCCACGGCGAAGGCTACCGGGGCAAAGGATTCGACCTGTTCGATTACAAGGTGAAGGGCAGCCACCCGGCGCAGGATATCTTCATCAGCGATCGCAATCAGGATTATATCGACGACCAGACCGGCCGGCCGGCCGATGTGCTGGCGATGAGCCAGGGTGTAGTGCTGGCCATCGAAACGGCCTGGACGCCCGGCTCCGAATACCGCGGGGGCAACTGGATCTGGATTTATGATCCCGTGCTGCACGGGTTGTTCTACTACGCCCACAACAGCAAAGTCGATGTGGTGCCGGGGCAGTGGGTCGTGGCCGGTCAGAAAATATCGGAGATGGGCCGCACGGGCTTCAACGCCTATAAAGCGCGTTCGCCAACTCACCTGCACCTGATGTACCTACAGATACAGCCCAATGGCCTCCCCGAACCCGGGGACACCTACCGCTGGCTCCTGACTGCCTCCCTGTCGAAGTGACAGGTGGAGGGAGGTATAGTTGACGAGTTATAAAGTTGCAGAGTCGGATGGTTACGCTACTGTCGCGTTGACAGGTAGTGGCCGTTCAGCCACGCCACAGCCAACATACCGACCTTACAACCCTAAAACCCTACCACTATAACCTGCTATAACGCTAGCGCTGCACAACGCCCTACGATTCGCGAACGAGGTTGACGCCGGTGATGAGAAAAATCATGCCGACGATGAACGGCGCGGCCGACTCGGCTTTGTTGATGCTCATGCCCAGCACGGGCTTGCTGTCGGAGAGGAAAGCCACCAGGGCAAACAGCACGACAAAGACGCCCAGGATGGTGAGCGATGCGCCAAAGAAGCGCCGAAAGTTGGTATTGTTATCCATACGTTAGGGGCGGAGCCAGCAGGCCGTGCCGGCTCCGGTTGTTAATCAGGTGTTATGACGATACAGGAGTGACCGACAGCGGCTGCACCGGTGTCAGGTTGCGCTTTTGGCCCTCGGCCAGCAGAAACGGATAGGCTTCGTCGAGTACGTTGGGCACAATACCGTCCAGAATAGCTTCGCGCACCAGCGTTTTCAGTTCACCCACCAGCTGCGAGGGCGGCAGCCCAAACGTTTCCATAATCAGTTCGCCGGTAATCACGGGCTGGAAATTGCGCAGTTTATCGCGCTCCTCCAGATCATGCAGCTTCTGCTCGACCCGGTCGAAGTTACGCAGGTGTTTCTGTACTTTCTCGTAGTTTTTCGAGGTGATATCGGCCCGGCAAAGCGCCATCAGCCCGTCGAGGTCGTTGCCGGCATCGAACAGCAGCCGGCGCAGCGCCGAATCGGTAATCTGCTCTTTGGTGAGCGCGATGGGGCGCAGGTGCAGCCGAACCAGCTTCTGCACAAACCGCATCGACTCGTGCAGCGGCAGCTTCATGGTTCGGAAAATACCCGGTACCCAGCGCGCGCCCATGTCCTCATGGCCATGAAACGTCCAGCCCACTTTTTTGTCGTACCGTTTGGTGGCGGGTTTGGCAATGTCGTGGAGCAGAGCCGCCCAGCGAAGCCACAATTCCTGCGCATCGAGGGCCGGCGTGGTTTTGGTTCGGGCCGCAATGTTGTCGAGTACCTGCAGGGTATGGTAAAAGTTATCCTTATGGCCGCGCCCTTCAATGGTCTCGACCCCGCGCAGGGCCACCAGCTCCGGAAAAATCCGGTCGAGCAGGCCCGCGTGATAGAGCAGTTTAAACCCGTACGAGGGTGTTTTGGCCAGAACGATCTTGTTCAGCTCGTCGGTAATGCGCTCGCGCGAGACAATGCTGATGCGTTCGTTCATCCGGATAATGGCGTCGAACGTATCGGGCTCGATGTCGAAGCCGAGCTGGGTGGCAAAACGGATCGCCCGCATCATGCGCAGCGGATCGTCGGAAAACGTAATGGCCGGATCGAGGGGCGTCCGGATGATTTTGCGCCGAAGATCGGTTTGCCCGTCGAAGGGATCGATGAGTTCGCCGTAGGGGAGCCCGCCCGTGCGGTTGAGGCCGATACCCATAGCGTTGATGGTGAAGTCGCGCCGGTTCTGATCGTCTTCGAGCGTACCATCTTCGACCACCGGTTTGCGGGAGTCGGCGCGGTACGATTCTTTGCGCGCGCCCACAAATTCAACTTCCCAGGTCTGGTCATTCTGCTCGACCCTGATCATGGCCGTGCCGAAGTTGGGAAACACCGCTACGGGGGTGCGCAGGGCTTTTCCGACGGCCTCAGCCAGCGCAATGCCACTGCCCACGCAAACCACGTCGATATCGTGAGAGGGCCGTTTCAGCAGCAGGTCGCGCACAAACCCACCCACCACGTAGGCACGCACGCCCAGCGCATCGGCCTGCTGAGCGAGCGTATCGAAAATGGGGTTGGTCTGGAGTGTGTCGCTAAAATTCATACTAGTTTATTGGTGTCCGGGTTCGTAGCGGGGGCTACCGGAGCAGAAGCTGTCTGCAAAGCCATGACCCCATCGAACCGCAAACCTATTTTCTGATAAATCCGACGCCCCCGTCGAGGTCGAGCCGGATAATGCGGGCTTTGCGGGGCATACCGGGCAGCGACCCGAAGGATTCGCTGACGGCGGCTTCGGCCGGCGGGGGCAGCTTGAGGGCTTCGAACGGAATGGTTAGCAGGCCCCGGCCAAACCCACCGATCAGTCGTTGGAGATCGGGGTTGAGGGCCCGCCGAACGGCAATCTCGGGACCATGGTCGAGCAGCGCCGGCGAAATGTTTTTACCCTGTTCAAACACCACGATGAGGGGCGTTTCCGAAAATTCAACCACGTCGTAGGCTACGTCGGGCAACTTGGCCACATACAGAATGAGCTGATCGGTATTCTGAATCAGCACCGTGGGCCGCACCCCGTCGGGCATCACCGAAAAGAGCGTCAGCAGTTTAGCCACGGCAGCATCGTTGATCGGGTCGGCGGCTACCGACCAGCCGGTTTCGTCGGCCAGCGCAACCAGGTTGCCCTGCCGGAGTTGATAAGTGATGTCGCGAATCGTGGCTGCCATAACAACGTAAACTGCAAAGATACGCTCAGGTTTGGCAAATCGCGCCGTAGGGGGGGCGGGTTTGTTGAGTAGCCCGGCCGGCACCGTTGCTTTTGAGCCGACAGTCTGTTGGGGCTTCGGCCCCGCTAGTACCTATGAACCGCTTCATCATTTTGTGCCTGCTGCTGGGTCAGTGGGCAACCGTCAACGCCCAGAAACCCACGCTCAGCCCCACAGGCAGCTGGCAGCAAACCGCCCCCGACGGCAGCAAGCGCCTACTGATGATCAGCGATACGTACCTGATCGAAACCGTCTTTACCCCGACCCACTTTATCAGCACCCGCGGAGGAACCTGGAAACGGACCGGGGGTTACCTGAGCCTGATCGTCGAATTCGATTCGCAGGACAGCAGCCGGGTAGGCTTTACCGAACTGAGCCGGCTCGATCTGCAGCCCACCGAACTGGGAGTCAGCACCAACGCGGGCGCCAGAACATTTCGCCGGGTCGACCAGCCGGCCCAGGGTGCCGTTCTGTGCGGCCTGTGGCGCATAACGAGCCGGGCCAACGAGGCCGGTCAGCAAACGCCCATGGCGGCCGGGCCCCGCAAAACCCTCAAACTGCTGACCGGTACCCGCTTTCAGTGGGTAGCCATCAATCCTGAAACCCGGCAGTTTTCGGGAACGGGGGGCGGTACCTACACCCTGACGCGGGGGCAGTACACCGAAACGATCGACTTTTTTTCGCGCGACGACAGCCGCGTGGGCCGGTCGCTGACCTTCGGTGCCGAGGCTGGGCCCACCGAATGGCACCATACCGGCACCAGCTCTACCGGCGGCCGGGTCGACGAAGTCTGGCGTCGTGAGCCGTAAGCCAGACCCCTGCGTACAGGATCGGGCAACCGGCCAAAATCCCTAAAAACACCGGGATTCCGTAGGGGTGAGGGTAAATCGCACCGAAACTGCCTTTAGTGTCTGATTTACAGACAACCCGATCGCCAACGGCGGGTTGCGTTTCACACCAGCCTATGCTCCGAATTGGTTTACTGTTCTTATTCATGTCCGGGTACACCCTTTGTTACGGGCAGGCAATCCGGCCGGCGGGACCGGTCTTTTCAGTGACGGGTTACGTGCGCGATGCGCGTAACAACCAACCCATTCAGGGAGCCAATATTGTGGTGCTCAACGTCTCGAAAGGCTACGTGACGGCCCGGGACGGCTTTTTCGTGCTGTCGCTCCCCCGGGGTACCTACGTGCTTAAATTCACCCATGTCGGATTTCGTCCCACCCTCGATACCATTCAGGTGCAGGGCATGCTGTTTCGGGAGATACAGATGCAGGACGACGCCAAAGACCTGGAGGAGGTAACGGTTACGAGCGAAACCCCCGACCGCAACGTGCGCAAGGTAGAGCTGGGCGTCTCGCAGCTGTCGATGCGGAGCATCCGGCGCATTCCGACACTGCTGGGCGAGGTCGACGTGATTCGGAGTCTGTTGCTGCTGCCGGGCGTGAGTACGGTGGGCGAAGGGGCGCCGGGCTTCAACGTGCGCGGGGGCAGCACGGATCAGAACCTGGTGCTGTTCGACGACGCTCCGGTCTTCAACACCAGCCACCTGATGGGCTTTTTCTCGGCGTTCAATCCCGACGTGGTGCGCGACGTAACGCTCAACCGCGGTGGCGTGGCGGCTGCCTACGGTGGCCGGGCGTCGTCGGTGCTCGACGTAAAAGTGCGTGAACCCGACGCGGGGCAGTGGCACGTAAACGGGGGTATTGGGCTGATTGCGAGCCGACTGGGCGTCGAGGGGCCGCTGATCAAAAATAAACTGTCGGTGCTGCTGGGTGGCCGGTCGGCTCTGAGCAACGTTCTGTTCAGGCTGGCGCCCCCCAACCTGCGCAACACCCGCGCATCGTTCTACGACCTGACGGGCAAGCTGAAATACCAGCCCGGCGAACAGCATACCGTCACGCTGACGGGCTACCTCAGTCAGGATGTTTTCAAACTGCCCGCCGACTCGCTGTCGGGCCAGGAAATCAACGCATCGTCGACCCAGTTCGACTACCAGACCCTCAACGGTACGCTGCGCTGGAATTATGCCATCAACCGGCGCACCAATCTCAACACCGCGCTGGTGCTGAGCCGCTACACGGCCAATCTGTCGTCGGACGAGCCGGTCAATGCCTTTGCGCTGAAATCGGGCGTGTGGCACCGGCAGCTGAAAACCGATCTGAGCTATGCCCTGTCCGACGCCCATCAGGTGCAGGCAGGCCTGAGTGCGATCGACTACCGGGTGCAGCCCAACACGCGCGTCCCCGGTCCCCTGTCGAACGTGCTGCCGGTCGATCTGGCGGCCGAACGGGCCTACGAGCTGGCTGCCTACGCGCAGGACGAATGGACGGTATCGCCCACGCTGTCGGTGCTGGTGGGGCTGCGCTACTCCGAGCTGCTCAGCCGGGGGCCGGCCACGGTGCGCACCTATGCCGAGAACAGCCCCCGCCAGGACGAAACGGTGGTGTCGACGCAAACCTACGGATCGGGTGCCATCTACCACAGTGCGGGTGGTCTGGAGCCCCGGCTGGCCGTGCGCTGGACCGTGGGCACGGGGCAGGCGGTAAAGCTGGGGTACAGCCGCTTGCGGCAATACATTCAGCAGGTCACCAATACCACGGCTGCGCTGCCCACCTCACGCTGGCACCTGAGCGACCCCTACACCAAACCCCAGATCGCCGATCAGTGGTCGCTGGGGTACTTCCGCAACACGGCCGATAACGCCTACGAGGCTTCGGGCGAAGTGTATTATAAAACGCTTGCCAATGCCATCGACTACCGCGACGGGGCCGAAATTCAGCTGGCCCAGGCTGTCGAAACGCAGCTGGTGCAGGGAAAAGGGCAGGCGTATGGGTTTGAGGGACTCGTGCGGAAAAATAAAGGGCGCTGGACCGGCTTTGCCAGTTACACCTACGCCCGCACGCTGCTGACGATGAACAGCCCGTTTGCCGCTGAGCAGGTTAACCGGGGTAATCCGTATCCGGCCAACTTCGACAAGCCCCACACGCTGAACATGCTCGCTACGTACCGGCCCACGGCCTGGTTCAGTCTGTCGCTCAACTTTACCTACAGCACCGGCCGACCCATTACGCAGCCATACGCCAAAGCCTTTATCAACGGGGTCTACATCCCGATCTATGTCGACCGGAACCAGCAGCGCATTCCCGATTACCACCGGCTCGATTTCTCCATGTTGTTCGAGCAGAATCCGCTTAAAAAGAAACGGAACCAGAGCAGCTGGGTCTTCTCGATCTACAACGTCTACGCCCGCAAAAATGCGTATTCAGTCTTTTATCGGCTTAACAACGCGGCTAATAAAGACGCCTACAAGCTGTCGATTTTTGGGACGATCTTTCCGTCGCTGACGTATAATTTTAAATTCTGATGCTGTCATTCATCCGTTTTCTGGCCGTTGGTTTCGTTTGTCTGGGGGGGCTGACCGGCTGCGTAACCGAGTTTCAGCCCGACGTCATCAGCCTGCCGCCGGCGCTGGTGGTGGAGGGCGAAGTAACCGATCAGCCCGGCCCCTACACCATCCGCCTGACCCGCACGGCCGACTATAGCATCCGTAGCCTGAACCTGCTCGAAACCGGAGCGGTGGTGGTTATCAGCGATAACGCCGGCAACCAGGAAACGCTGGTTGAACAGACGGGGGGCGGGGTGTACCAGACCGTGCCCGGCCGCGCCAACGGCATCCGGGGTGTGGCTGGTCGTCGCTATACGCTGCGCATCCAGACCAAAAGCGGGCAGCGCTACGAGTCGAGCGCGGAGGTTCTGCCGGCCGTGCCGCTCATCGAGCGGGTCTACTACGAATACCGCAACGAGCCTAACCCGACGCTGCCGCAGCGGGACCAGGGCTGGGATGTGTACATCGACTCAAAAGACCCCGATACGCTGGGTAATTACTACCGCTGGACCTGGACACACTACGAACTGCTGCAGGCCTGTCAGAAAACGTTTGTTCAGCGGCTCAACCGGTACCAGGGGATCAGCTGTTGTTCGAACTGCTGGAGTATCGATCGTTGCTACAACTGCATTTCGATCAATTCCGACGCCAACGTCAACGGCCAGGCCATCAGCCGGCAACTCATCACACGGGTGCCATACACCTCCCTGAGCCGCTACTACATCGCCGTTGAGCAGCAGGCCCTCAGTGCCGGAGCCTATCAGTTCTGGAAAAGTGTGCGGCAGCTGGTAAGTAACACGGGCGGATTGTTCGATGCCGCGCCCGGCCCCATGGTGGGCAACATGCGCTGTGTCAGCGACCCCGCGCTGCAGGTCTATGGCTACTTTGGGGCCACGGGGCTGTCGAGCAAAGTGATTTACGTAGACCGAAGTGCGGGGCAGGGTCCCCCCCTGACCGATCTGCCGGTCGAGATTCCGTTTCCAACCAACCCATCGTGCATTCCGTGTCAGAACAATCGCTACCAGACATCCAGTCAGCCGGCGGGGTGGGTCTACTGAACGGTTTGGCGAGTCGGAACAGATGCCATAGCTTTGCAGAAAGGGCGTAGCGGCCACTGCCGGCCGGTTTCGGGCGATCGTCTGCACCGGGCTCGCGGCTAGCCCCCCTGCTGTTTTCCCGCACGTTATGGCATCCCCGGTAAAAATTCTGGTTCTTCGTTTTTCCTCCATCGGCGACATTGTGCTGACGACGCCCGTTGTGCGGTGTCTGAAACAGCAGTTGCCCGGGGCGGAGGTGCACTTCTGCACGAAACGCAGCTACCAGACGTTGGTGGAGCACAACCCGTATATCGATAAGGTGCACTACCTCGACGGGGGCCTGGCCGATTTGCTGAAACAGCTGCGCCCCGAACGCTTCGACTACATTATCGATCTGCATAATAACCTCCGCACCCGCATGATCAAGCTGGGGCTGATGGGGGTGCGGTCGTACAGCTTCGATAAGCTCAACCTGCGCAAGTTTATGTACGTGCGCTGGAAAGTAAACGCCATGCCCGATGTGCACATCGTGGATCGCTACCTAGCAACGGTGCGGCCGCTGGGTGTCCTGAACGACGAGCGCGGACTCGATTATTTTATTCCCTACAAAGACCAGATCGAAACCGACTGGCTGCCCGCCAGTCATCAGCGCGACTACATTGCATACGCCATTGGGGGGCAGCACGCCACTAAGAAGCTACCCGTGCCGCGCATGATTGAGCTGTGTCGGAAAATAGACTATCCGATTGTGTTGCTGGGTGGCCGCGAAGACCGCGAAGCCGGCGACGCCATTGCCCAGGCGCTTGGCACCGGGCTGATTTACAACGCCTGCGGGCAGTATAACCTCAACCAATCGGCCGCGCTGCTGCAGCGGGCCCGGCTGGTATTCAGCCACGATACGGGCCTGATGCACATTGCCGCAGCCCTCAAAAAAAAGGTGTACTCGATCTGGGGAAACACTACGCCCCAACTGGGTATGTATCCCTATAAAACGGCGTTCGAGGTTCTCGAGAAAAAGGGCCTGGCGTGTCGCCCCTGCTCTAAGATCGGGTTCGACGCCTGCCCGCTCAAGCATTTTCGGTGCATGAACGAGCTGGCCTTCGATTTTGATCTGCGCGAACTGCGCGCCCGCAAAAAACTCGAGTAACCCCTGCCTGTACCGGCTCAGTCAGGCCATCACGGCCGTCATACCCAGCACAGGCTGTCCCAGCGCCCGGTCGCCGGCGATTGTTACACACTGTGCCTGCTCCCCGGCCGAAAGACCCTTCGTAACAAGTCGCCACGCCATTGGCCCGTCGATCTGTACCGTCGTTGCCACCCCTGGCGGGGCATCGGCACGTAGCTGCCAGGCGGTTTCGGTGCGCTGGAGCCACCAGGTGCCGCCCCCGTCGCCCGTAACCGTAATGGCCACCCCCGTACCGGCGGGGGCATCGGTGTGGCGGTAGGTATGGGGCAGTGCCCGCATGAAGGTGTCGAGCAGGGGATGGTAGAGCGCCGGACGGAGCAGCGGCTCGGTTTGCCCGAGGGCCAGCCGAATCTGCTGCTGGTGGTGCCACTGCTCGGTGTATTCGCGGGCTACGTGAAACCAGTTGGGCGATGTTGTTTCGCCGGCCCAGGCTACCGAAAAGAGGGCCGGTTCGTCAGGGTCCAAGGCCGTGAGCAGCGCCTGCACCTCAGGGCCAGTCTGAGCCAGCATCGACACCAGCAGCGCCGGGCTCAAGCGCCGGGTCGCCACGACCCAGTCGTGGTTGAGTTTATTCAGGTACTGCACCAGGTCGGCGTAGGAGGTAATAACCGGACCGTCGGGGGCCTGGTAGTGATCGCGGTAAAGGCTGATCTGCCGCAGCTGCCCGTCGAGCAGGTGCGCCGTGATATCTTTTACCGACCAGCCGCGGCACACCGTCGGGCGGTGCCAGTCGGCCGGGGTGAGGCTCTGCAGCAGGTCGAGCAGGTGTTGGTGCAGCACCGGAAACAGGGGTGCCGTATCGAGGGCAGGGAGGGTCGTCATGGGCTAACGGGTGGCCCACCTGCCTGTAGCGGTGGGCCATTGACGGGTTCAGAGGGTACGCCAGATGGGAAAGGCCTGACCGGCATCGAACGTCGACTGGTCGGGGGGCAGTTCCATAAAGGCGTTGGTATCGAGCAGGTTGGCAAAGTCGGCCGAGCCGGAGCCCGGCAGCGGATGGGCCAGCAGTCGGCCATCGGGCGCCGAGCTAAGCCGAACGGTCAGGAAATACGTAAGGTCGGGACGGAACGTAAACGGTGAGGCCAGCTGTGCGTATTCGGGGGCCGATGCCGGCAAACCGAGGGAAGCTCGGAGATACGGCATCACGTAGCGGTAGGCGCAGAGCACCGTCGAAACGGGGTTGCCGGGCAGCCCGAATACCGTTTTGCCCCCCGGCGCCGTACCAAACCAGAGTGGCTTGCCCGGCCGCTGATCGATCTTGTGGAAACGCTGCTCGACGCCCAGCCCAACCAGTACACTCGGTACAAAATCGGCTTTGCCCGCCGAAACTCCGCCACTCAGCAGCAGCAAATCGTTGTCGGCCAGCAGGGCACCCAGCCGCTCGGCCATCAGTCCTTCGTCGTCGACGATGCGGTGCAGAGTGGCGTTGATGCCCAGCGATCGCAGCGCGGCCTGCAGCAGGTACGTGTTCGACTGCCGGATCTGGTAGGGCAGGGGTGTATCGGCCACGCCCACCAGCTCGTCGCCGGTCGAGATCAGTGCTACCCGCGGGAGCGCACTCACGACCAGTTCGGTTTGTCCGACCGATGCGGCTACCGCCACTTCGGCGGGTCCCATCCGCATGCCGGCTGAGAGTAGCTCGTCGCCCGCCCGGCGGTCGGTAGCCTGGTGGTGCACGTTCTGCCGGTAAGCCGCATCGCTGATGGTCACCAGCGCCTGGCCGTCGCGAATCAGTATGTCTTCGTATCGAATGACCGTGTCGGCACCGGTGGGGAGCATGGCCCCGGTCATTACTTCGAGGCAGGTGTTGGGTTCGCTCAGGCGCTGCTGCGGCTGTCCGGCCCGCTGCATCCCCACCACCCGAAACACAAAGTCGCCGTCGGTCCGCTGGTTTTCATAATCCGAAAAACGAATGGCGATACCATCCATGGCCACCCGGTCGAAAGGTGGAAAATCGCGGTCGGCCCGGACGGGCGCCCGCAGTACCCGGCCCAGCGCTTCCCCCAGCGGTACAGTTTCGGTTGGTAGTGTCAGGCGGTTCTGCAGGACCAGGTCATACGCGTCGGCAACGGTAAGCATAGGAATCAGCGGTAGAAAATAATGAAATTGATAGGCGAATAACGAACTTCGGCCCCAGCTTACAAGCCCGGTCGGGCGAGTTTGTCATGTCGGGCCGGCGGGAAATTGATCCGAAGTGGATTATCCCCGAATCTAGTACAACCGAAGTACGGATTAGGTTATGGCTTTATGCAAAACGCCCGGCCCCGCCCAACCAATCAACCCCAGCAACCCACAGGCGTGCTATGCATAGTTTTTCCCACATCAGCCCCGAAGGCGACCCCGCGATGGTCGACGTAGGGGCCAAAGCCATCAGCCGGCGTACGGCCCGCGCCCGCAGCATTGTGCGGCTCAACGACGAAATCATGAGCCACTTGGCCGGACAGGACATTGCCACCAAAAAGGGCCCCGTGTTTCAGACGGCCATCATTGCCGGCACCATGGCGGCCAAGCGCACCGACTCGCTCATTCCGCTCTGCCACTCGCTGGGCCTCGACAACTGCCGGATCAACATCCAGACGGAGGGCCTGCACGCTATTGTCGACTGTACCGTGTCGACCGAAGGAAAGACCGGCGTGGAGATGGAAGCGCTGGTAGGCGCTTCTATAGCGGCCCTGACCATTTACGATATGTGCAAGGCGTTTTCGCACGATATCGTGATCGAAGAAACCAAACTGATGGCCAAAACCGGCGGTAAACGTGATTTCAACCGAGCCGACTAACGCCGGGCTGCCCCCCGTCGACGGACTGGTACTGATGGGGGGGCTCAGCACACGGATGGGCACCGATAAGTCGGAGCTGGCCTACCACGGGCAACCCCAGCGCGACTACCTGACGGCGTTGCTGCAACCCTTTTGCCGGCAGGTGTACTGGTCGGTCAATGCGGAGCAGGCGGCTACGCTGCCTCCCGGCGGCCCGCCCCGGCTGATCGATGTGGTGAGTGAACGACCGGGGCCACTCAACGGTATGCTGTCGGCCGTTGCCCACGATCCGACCTGTGCGTGGCTGGTGGTGGCCTGTGATATGCCGCTGCTGTCGGCCCGTTCGTTCGACGCGCTGCTGGCCGGGCGCCGGTCGGAAACGATAGCCACGGCGTTTTACGATACCGATGGCCGCTACCCCGAACCGCTGCTGTGCCTGTGGGAGCCCGGCAGTGGGCCCGTGCTACAGGCGGCTTTTGCCAGCGGCATGGTGTCGCCCCGAAAAATTCTGATGATGAACGCCGTGACGCTGCTGCCCCCACCCGATCCGCGCGAGCTGACCAACATTAACAGCCCCGACGAACGCAGCCAGCTGGGATTCTGAAACATCCGCTTTCGGGCGTGGTTGTACCGCAAACGCTCTGGCTATGCCCTCACTTCGTTACTGGCTGCTGGCGGCCGGCTCTCTGCTGATCGCCCCGCCCACCTCGGCCCAGCGGGCCACGCCCGCACCCACCCTCCGCGCGTTCAGCGAGCAGCGCATCCGGCACCAGCGGGCCGTGGGCTATACGCTGGGCAGTTATGCGCTGGCCAACGTGGTGGCCGGGGCCATTGGCGCGAGCCGAACCACCGGCGAAACGAACGCGTTTCACCGCATGAACGCCTACTGGAACCTGGTCAACCTGGGCCTGTCGGGGGCTACGCTGCTGGCGCTGCGCCACAAGACCGGCGAGGGCGAGTCGCTGGCCACCGCCGTTCGGCAGCACGAAACCATGAAGCAGGTGCTGCTGGTCAACGCCGGGCTCGATGTGGCCTACGTGATGGGCGGCCTGTACCTGCGCGAACGCGGCCGGGCCGATGCGCCGGGCGGTGCCACCGACAAGGCGGCCCAGCAACGGGGCTACGGCCGGTCGATTATGCTGCAGGGCGGTTTTCTGTTCGCCTTCGATCTGGTCAACTACCTGATCTTTAAGCGTCGGGGCGACCGGCAGGAAGGGCTGTTGCTGGGGGCAGGGCCCGACGGCGTGGGCCTGGTGATGCCCATCCGGTAGGGGGAATTGCTCAAAAAAACGTATATTGATTGGCCTCCTTTTGGCCACTAACGAGCGCTATGACTACGATCACCGTTGACTTAATCGATGAAAAGGCGTACCGGCTGCTGGAAGACCTGGCGGAACTGAATATTATCCGTATTCATCCGCCTGTTCCGGCTACGACTACGCCGGAAGCAGGCAAACCCCGCTTTGGATTTGCCAGGACCATGATCGGCCAGATTGCGGATGACTTCAATGAGCCGCTCGATGTATTTGCCGATTATCAGCCATGATTATCGACACGCACATACTGCTCTGGTATGCCAAAGGAGACGAACGCCTGGCACCGGCCCTACGAGACCATATCGAGCAGAGCCAGACGCCTTGTTTTGTGAGTAAGGCTAGTTTGTGGGAAATCACGATCAAGGCTGCGTTGGGAAAGCTGGATCTTGGTATGGCGTTCGATCAGTTCTTCGATGAACTGCCCCGTCAGGGGTTTCAGTTACTGGATATCGACCTGGCTGATCTGCGTATGCTGCACCGACTTCCGTTCTACCACGGTGATCCGTTCGACCGGCTCATTATTGCCCAGGCCATTGCCCGTAACGTCCCTATTATGTCAGACGATGCGAAATTTGGCCGGTACCCTATCCAGCTGGTTGGTACGTAAACCGTCGCGTTTTAGCCACCTACCTACTGAATGTCGGGGCGACCGGCAGGAAGGGCTGTTGCTGGGGGCAGGGCCCGACGGCGTGGGCCTGGTGATGCCCATCCGGCAGGCCCGAATCCCTGATTTCTTTTACCTGTATATTCTGTTACCGATGACGTCTTTGAAAACCGACGATGAGTTTATGCGGCTGGCTATCGAACTGGCCCGCACTGGCATGACTACCAACGAGGGTGGCCCGTTCGGCGCCGTGATCGTGCGCGATGGCGAGATCGTGGGGCAGGGCTGCAACCGCGTTACCTCGACCAACGACCCTACGGCGCATGCCGAAGTAGTAGCCATTCGCGACGCCTGCCAGCGGCTGGGCACGTTCCAGCTCGACGGCTGCACCCTCTACGCATCGTGCGAACCGTGCCCCATGTGTCTGGGGGCTATTTACTGGGCCCGGCCCGACCGCATTGTGTACGGGGCATTCCACTCCGACGCTGCCCAGGCCGGCTTCGATGATCAGTTTATTTACGAAGAACTCGACAAGCCCCGCGAGCAGCGCCACATTCCGATGCAGCAGGCCCTGCGCGAGGAAGCCAACATGGTTTTCGAGGAGTGGGACCGGCTCGACAAGCGCATTCCGTACTGACGTTCCGGCGCTGGTCGGGTGAAGTCGCTAAAATGCCGTACTTTTGCCGAATCATTTTACGGACAACAAACCAACGTAAACCGTCCTGATTATGCCTGGAATGGAGTTTTTCGGCGCCGACGAGCGCAGCGAAATCAACGATGTGCTGGAAACCGGCATTCTGTTTCGCTACAACCACGAAGCGCAACGCAACAATATCTATAAAGCCCGCGAATTTGAAGCCGAAGTGGCCGGTCTGGTCAAGGCCAACTACGCCCACGCCGTGTCGAGCGGGTCGACGGCCGCCCTATGTGCCATGGTAGCCGCCGGCGTTGGCACGGGCGACGAAATCATCGTGCCGCCCTTTACCTACATCGCCACCATCGAAGCGGTGCTGATGGCCGGTGCTCTGCCCGTATTTGCCGATATCGACGATACGCTCTGCCTCAGCGCAGAAGGCATCCGGAAAGCCATTACCCCGAAAACCAAGGGTGTCTGTCTGGTACACATGTGCGGGCAGATGGCCGACATGGACGCGATCATGGCCGTTATCGAGGAGCACAATCTGGTGCTGATCGAAGATGCCGGTCAGGCCATGGGAGCCCATTACAAAGGCGTTTATACGGGTCTATGGGGTAAGGCCGGCGCCTACTCGTTCGACTTCTTCAAGATTGCCACGGCCGGCGAAGGGGGCGTAATGGTCACCAATGACGAGGCCATCTATAAAAACGCCGATTCTTATTCCGACCACGGACACGATCACATCGGCAGCAACCGGGGTATGGAGCAGCACCCCATTCTGGGCTTCAACTACCGCATCAGCGAACTGCACGCGGCCGTTGGGCTGGTACAGACCCGCCGGGTGCCCGAGGTGATCCGGAAAAACAACGGGCACAAGAAACAACTGATGCAGACACTGGGTCAGGTACCGGGCGTATCGTTTGCCCGCCTGCCCGATCCCGATGGCGATTCGGCTACGTTCCTGAACATGCTGCTGCCCGATACCGAGTCGGCCGGGCGTGTGGTGGCCGAGCTGAATGCGGCCGGCGTGGGTGGCTTCAACTACTGGTACACCAACATGTACCACTTCATCAACCAGTGGGACCATATTAAGGCGATGCGGACGGCGTCGGCGCTGCCTATTGAAAAACTGGGCGCTCCGCAGGACTACAATGCCCTCGATCTGCCCGGCGCGCAGCAGACCATCGGGCGGCTGATTTCGTTCGGCATCCGGGCGAGCTGGACCGCCGATGAGGTAAGCACCCTGGCCGATGCAATTGCGGCCGCTGTAACCAAAGCGTTGCCCGTTGAAGCGTAAACAACCTACTCATGTCGACAACTGGTTTGCTGGCTGAAATTCAGGCATTACCGCCGGACCTGCGTCAGGAGGTGGAGCATTTTGTTCAGTTCTTACGGCTGAAACAAAGGCAGCGCCAGCCGGACGGGGAACGTGAATTTGGGTATGCGAACGGTAAAGTAACGATGGCTGCCGATTTCGATGCACCCCTCGATGACTTTGCTGATTACCAATGAAGCCCTGGTTGCTCGATACGCATACGCTGCTCTGGTTTTACGACGGTAGCGACGAGCTACCCGAAGCCATTCAGCAGTTCATTCCTAATCCCGCCAATCGATGCTACGTGAGCGTAGCCAGCCTTTGGGAGATTACGATAAAGAGTGGGTTGGGCAAACTCGATCTGGGAACATCCCTGCCGGAGTTTTTTCGGTTTTTATAGCGGAACCGGTTCGAGATACTGGGCATAGAAGCCAGTCATTTGCTTACCCTGAGTCAGCTGCCGCTGCATCATCGGGATCCGTTCGACAGGATGCTGATTGCCCAGGCGCTCACCGAAACAGTACCCATTGCCAGCCGGGACCGGATGTTTGGCCTCTATGGCGTAGAAAACAGCTGGTCGCTAACGTAGTAATTATGACAGTGCACAAAAACTTCAAAGGCGTCGAGAAAACCGTCTACGGACGGGGGAGCTTCAACCAGCTCGACGATATTCTGGCGCCCCGCCGGGCCGACAACAACCAGTACTTCGTTTTTCTGGTCGACAACTATTTTAAAGGCCAGCCCCTCGAAAACCGGGTGCCCGCCCATCCCCACGATCTGGTGTACTACATCAGCGTGGAAGAACACGAGCCTACCACCGAACAGATCGACAGCCTGCGCGACGAGATTCTGGCTACCAAAGGCCTGCCGTCGGGGGTGGTCGGCATTGGCGGGGGCAGCATCATGGATATTGCCAAGGCACTGTCGCTAATGCTGACCAACGAAGGCTCGTCTACCCTGTACCAGGGCCTCGATCTGATCAAAAAGCCCGGTATCTACCATGTAGGCGTGCCCACCATTTCGGGCACGGGGGCCGAAGTGTCGATGACCGCCGTGCTGACGGGGCCGGAGAAAAAGCTGGGTCTGAAGTGCGAATGGACGGTCTTTAACCAGATCGTGCTTGACCCCGAACTCATTGCCTCGGTGCCGCGCAACTGGTGGTTCTATACCGGTATGGATACCTACATCCACTGCGTGGAATCGGAAAACGGACGGCTGAACAATGCCTACTCGCATGCCTTCGCCGAACAGTCGATGAAACTCTGCCGCGAAATCTACCTCGGGCCGACCTCGGGGCAAACGCCCGAAAACGACGACAAGCTGATGGTAGCCTCGCTGATGGGCGGGCTGAGCCTGACGTACTCGGAGGTGGGCGTATGCCACGCGCTGAGCTACGGTCTGTCGAAAATTCTGGGCATGCGCCACTGCTACGCCAACTGTATTGCCATGAACCACCTCGGCGACTACTACCCGGAGGGTGTGAAGGAGTTCAAGGAGATGGTAGCCTATCACCAGATCGACCTGCCGCAGGGCCTGTCGAACGACTGGAGCGACGAGGTGCTCACGCAGATGGCCCACGTATCGTATGGCTTGCCCCACATGTGGCTCCACGCCATCGGCGATAACTGGAAAGAGGTCATCACGATCGACGTGCTGAAAGACCTGTTCCGCCGGATGTAGGGTCGGCCCCGTGGTTTAGTCCCGGCCGCTGAGGGTTCAGTGGCCGGTCATGTTTCAAATCAGCAAAAAACTATGTCTCAGAAAATCGTTCGCGTTGGCGAGATCGAATGTGGTTCGGATGAGTTGTTTCTCATCTCGGGGCCCTGCGTCATTGAAGACGAAAAAATCATGATGACGGTGGCCGAGCAGCTCCGCGAAATCCAGGAGCGGGTCGGTATCAAGATCATCTACAAATCGTCGTTCCAGAAAGACAACCGCTCGAGCCTGAACTATTACAACGGCCCCGGCCTGGAAAAAGGCATTCAGGTGCTGGCCAGGGTGAAGGAGCAGTTTGGCTTCCCGATCCTGACCGACGTACACTATCCCGATCAGTGCGCGGCTGTGGCCGACGTGGTCGACGTGATTCAGATTCCGGCTTACCTCTGCATGCAAACTATGCTGGTGGTGGCTGCTGCCCAGACGGGCCGGGTAGTCAACGTAAAGCACGGTCAGTTCTTGGCGCCCGAGAACATGAAGCACCCGGTCAAGAAAATCGAAGACTCGGGCAACGAGCAGATTATCCTGACCGAGCGCGGCTTCACCTTCGGCTACAATGACCTGGTGGTCGATCCGCGGTCGTTCTACCACATGGCCCGCACCAACTACCCCGTGGTGTTCGACGTGACGCACGCGATCCGGAAATACGGTATCCCGTCTGCCGATGCCAAAGGGGGTGCCCGCGAATACCTGCCCGTACTGGCCCGCGCCGGGGTGGCTGCCGGGGTCGACGGTCTGTTTGTGGAAACGCATACCTGCCCTTCGGAGGCTCTGTGCGACGCGGCCAGCCAGCTCGACATCAAGTACCTCGAGGAATTCCTGAAACCGCTGCTCGAACTGCACGCGGTAGAAGTAAAATACCGCAATACGCTGCCCGAACTGGCCTAACGGCTGCTGACTACCTAAACCCCTCTCCAGCCCGGAGAGGGGCTATTTTATGACCACTACCGAACAAACGTTTACCGCCCTGGGCGGTCAGTTTATCACCCCGGTCGATGTGCTGACCGACAAGCTGCGCCACATCCGGGCCGTGGTGTTCGACTGGGACGGGGTGTTTAACGACGGGGTCAAGACCGAAGCCGGCAGCAGCAGTTTCAGCGAGGTCGATTCAATGGGGACCAACCTGCTGCGGTTTGGCTTCTGGCTGCACCACGGTGGCCGGCTGCCGCTGATGGCCGTGATTACGGGTGTGACCAATACGCTGGCCGATACGCTGGTGGGCCGCGAGCATTTTCACGCCTGCTACTCGCAGGCCAAGCATAAGATCGACGTGCTGCACCACCTGCTCGAACAGCACCAGCTGCAACCCCACGAAGTCGCTTTTTTCTTCGACGATGCGCTCGACCTGTCGGTGGCCGAGGTGGCCGGTGTGCGGGTCATGGTGCGTCGGCGCGCCAACCCGCTGCTGATCGACTACGTGGTGCGCCACGGGCTGGTCGATTACGTAACGGGCGCCGAGAGCGGTCAGTGGGCCGTGCGCGAAGGCTGCGAGGTGCTGCTGGGGCTGCTGGGACAGTTCGATACGGTTATGGCCGAGCGGCTGCGCTACCGACCCGTCTACGACCAGTATTACCGGCAGCGGCAGGCCATTACACCCACATACTGGACAGTTGGGCCCGATGGCCCCGTTCAGCAATAATCCGTTCCCGGTTTTTCCGTAGCCGGTTTTCGGCCGTTTTTGCCCCGGCGTACTGCACAACCGGACCACCTCAAATCCAACACGAACCATGATCATTGGCATCATTCCCGCCCGCTATGGGTCGACGCGTTTTCCCGGCAAGCCCCTCACCGATATCGGGGGGAAACCCATGATCCAGCGGGTGCTGGAGCAGGCCCGGCAGGCTAAAAAGCTCGACCTGGTGGTGGTCGCTACCGACGACGAACGCATTGTCGATGCCGTGCGGGCCGTGGGCGGGCGGGCCGTCATGACCCGCACCGAGTTGCCCAGCGGTACCGATCGCTGCCAGGAGGCTTACCGCAAACTGGTGACCGACGGTACGCTGCCCGACGATCCGACGACGTACATCATCAACATCCAGGGCGATGAACCCTTTCTCGATCCGAACCAGATCGACGAGCTGGCTTCGGTGCTGGATGGTTCGGTCGAACTGGCTACGCAGATGGCCCCGGTCGATTCGGCCGAGATTCTGCTCAGTTCGAGCGAGGTCAAGATTACGATGAATGCCCGGCAGGAGGCCCTGTATTTCAGCCGGCAGCCTATTCCGTACCTCCGGGGTATCAACCCCATGAACTGGCACCAGCACCACGTTTATCACCGGCACGTGGGGCTTTATGCCTACCGCGCCGATATTCTGGCCCAGATCACCCAACTGCCCATTTCGCCCCTCGAACAGGCCGAATCGCTCGAACAGCTGCGGTGGCTCGAAGCGGGCTACTGCATCAAACTGGTCGAAACCCAATACCAGGCACAGGCCGTCGACGAGCCCGACGATGTCGAAAAAGCCCTGCGCAGCGCGTTGTAAGGTGGGAGAGTATTGAGTTTATAGTATTCAGTATTCAGTATTCGGTATTCGGTATTCAGTATTCAGTTTGCAGTATTCGGTTTGCAGGCTCGTTGCGAAGGGCAAGCCTGGTCTCTACGAAAGCCTGCCCTACGGTACACTGAAAACCCCACCGTAATCCCCGCCGGATACCGTAAACCGTAAACTGAAAACCACAAACTGAAATCCCCGCCGGATACTGTAAACCGTAGACTGAATACCGTAAACTGAAATCCCCGCCGGATACCGTATACCGTAAACTGAAAACCACAAACTGAAAACTGAATACTGAAAACGACAAACCGAATTTCCCATGTCCTCCCACCACATCGTTCGTGAGAAACAGGAGCCGGCGCTGCTGATTGCCAATGGCGAAGCCTGCCAGCCCGAACTGCTGGGGCAGCTGCTGGAGTGGAGCCCGACCGTAGTGGTGCTCGATAGTGCCATCTGGCGGGTACTCGACCTGGGGATCAAGGTCGATGTGTTGCTCGGCGATTTCGACCGGCGGCTCGACCTCGACGCCGTGCGGGAACGGCAGTACCCCATCGAGATCGTTCATACGCCCGACCAGAACAAAACCGATCTCGACAAAGGCATCGAGTTTTTGATCGAGCGCGGCTATCCGGCGGTCAACATCGTGTGGGCCACGGGTCGGCGCGCCGATCATTCTATCACCAACATGACCAGTCTGGTGCGCTATAAAGACCGGATCCGGACGGTGATGTTTGACGATCACTCCAGGATTTTTCCGCTGGTGGGCCGTTTCGAGAAATGGTATGAAGCCAGCACCCCCATCTCACTAATTCCGGTCGGCACGGTGTCGGGCATCGTAACCGACGGGCTAACGTATAACCTGGCCGACGAAGCCCTGACGTTGGGGTATCGCACCGGCAGCAGCAACGAAGCCGCCCGCGACGGCTTTGTCCGGATCGAAGCCCGCTCAGGCGACCTGCTCATTATGGAGTGCTGGGATTAAATGGGTAAAAGCGGAGCCGTTTCTGGTTTACGACCTGACTTACCTGTTCGCCCGGCAAGGGCCCTGTGCATGCGTATTCTTGGTAGTGTATGGCTGCTGGCCCTGTGTCTGTCGCCCGTTTTCGCCCAGTCGGTTGCCTCACAACGGGCGGCTGAACTGGGGCTGGGTATGAACCTGTCGTACCTCGAACAGTACTGGAACGGCACCAAAGCCCGTCATTTCAGCGATTTTGTGAAGCCGGCCGAGCTGGCCCGGCGCAAAACCGAACTGGCGGCTATGGCCCGGGCCGGCTTCCAGACCGTGCGGCTTCCCGTTACTTTCGGGGCCTGGGCCAACGTCAATGCACCCTACCGCTGGGACGCGCCCGACGGCCTGGCCGCCCCCGATTCCCTCGTGCGCTGGGCGCTGGACAATAACCTCCGGGTCGTGATCGACCTGCACCATGTTGAATTCGATGGATCGGTGCCGGGCGCCGATTCTACGGCGCGGCTGGTATGGCTCTGGCAGCAGATTGCCACCCGCTACCGCAACACCGATCCCGAACGGGTAATGTTTGAACTGCGCAACGAGCCCCACAACATGACGGGTGCGGCCTGGCGGGCGCAGGCCACCCAGCTGATTCAGACGGTGCGGGCCATTGTGCCCGAGCATACGCTGATCGTTGGCTTCCACGACTGGAACAGCCGCGCAGCTATGGAGCAGTCGGAGCCTTTCGCCGATCCGAACATCATCTACACCTTTCATTTCTACGATCCGTTTGTATTTACCCACCAGGGCGCTACCTGGTCGAGCGATGGACTGCCCGATCTGAAAGGCGTACCGTTTCCGGCCAACCCGGCCGAATCACTGACGGTTCCAGCGGCTGCCAAAGGCACCTGGATCGAGAACGCACTGAACAAGTACCCTGCTGAGGCTACGTATGCCGCGCTCTACAACAGTCTGGCAGCTGCCAAAAACTGGTCGGTAGCGAAGCAGGTGCCGATTTTTCTGGGTGAGTTTGGCTCGTATAATCTCCGCGCCGATCCCGACAGCCGGTGCCGCCACGCCGAAGCCATCTACCTGGCGCTTGGAAAACTGCAGATACCGTCGGCCTGGTGGGAGTGGGACGGGGGCTTTTCCATGTTTGGCGCCAACAGCAGGCAGCTCATGCCCTGTATGGAACAAGCGCTTGAAACCTACGCCACCGGGCAGCTACATGTGCTGGGCACCGCGCCGGGTCAGGGTGAGGCTTTACAGGTTTATCCGAACCCTACGTACGATACAATCCGGGTAGTATCGGGCGGGGCTACGCCTGCGGCTGTGCTGCTCACCGACGCGAATGGTCGCCGAGTACTGTCGTCGCCCCTGCATCAGGGGCAGGTGTCGATCGGTACTGTACCCGCCGGCACGTATCTCCTGACCGTGTACGATCGAAACGGTACCGTTCTGGGGACACATCGGCTCCTGAAGCCTTAAGGCCAGTGGGCCTGCACCTGGTGCCAGACCTGGCTGAGCTTGCGCCCGCTGTCGAGCTGAGGGAGCAGCTGTAACCACGATCCCATGAGCAGCAGCAGCCAGTAGGGACGCAGCGAACGCTGGCGTATGGCTGGTAATCGGCTTATCCAGAGCAGGAGCGCCATGAGCAGACAGTAGGTGCCCGGGGCCATAAGCCGTAGGTTGGGGCCACTGAACGGACTCACCACGCGCAACCCCAGCAGCAGAACGATATAGAGTCCACCCGTCAGCACAAAAAACCGGCTCAGTGAATTGACGACCGGGTGCAGCGGTTTCTCGACCGGCGTGCGGTGCCACCGCCGGATGGCCAGCCCCAGCACGAGTGCTTCCACCGCCACGCCCATCCACACCAGCGGGTCGGCCTCGCCGGGTACGATGTCGCGCAGGAGCAGCAGCTCGTTGAGCACTGATCGGCCAAGCAGGGTCAGCAACGCAGGCAGAGGCTCGGTCGGAACGAAGCGCTCTCCCCCGAACATGGAGCCGGCCAGGTGGGCGTTGAGACTGAAATAGAACCGGATAAGCGTCAGGCCGGCCACCGACAGGATAAGCAGCAGCCGAACCAGCCTGGCCGATACCGGCAGACCCAGCTGCTGGCCCAGCCACGCCGGTTGCCACCAGGCGGCAAACGCCAGCAGCCCCGCCAGGCCGAAGACGAAGCCCCCCACATAACGATCCAGAAAAAGCGCGCTGCCCAGCGCCAGCAGGCCCAGCATGCGCCCGAAGGCTGGCCTGTTGAACAGGCGGTAGAGTGCCCAGGTCCATTCGGCCAGCAGGACCAGAAAAACGGTTTCTGACCAGGTGTAGGTACTGATTCTAATGAAACTGCCGAGCCACCAGATCGACAGTAACCAGGTGGCCCGCCGGCTCTGCAGCCGCCGTAGCCATAGCCAGCCCGACGCACCCAGCGCCAGCAGATTGACCACCTTCGACGCCCACAGCAGGGGTAAGGAAGTCATACCCGCCACGGCGGCAATCAGGGCTGAGTAGGCCGGGGGGAAGATGCTGTTCCAGAACAGTTTGCCTTCCTGCAACACCGTATAGCCGTTGCCTGCCAGCAGGTGTTTGGCCGAAGCCAGGTAATAAACTGAGTCGGGGCTGGTGCCGCGGTTTGGGTTGAGCCAGCACAGGATCAGCACCAGGCCCACCGTTAGCCCAAACTGGCTCAGCAGCTGCCCGGCCCGGCTCATCGGTTCAGTACGATTCGGCCGGTGGCACGGGTGCCCTCAGTCAGTGAACCGGCGTACCCGTCGACGCGGTAGAGGTAGGCACCAGCCGGCAGCGCAGCGCCCCGGTCGTCGGTGCCGTCCCAGACCCATTCGGTCAGGCCCACGCGGGCCGGCTGCTGCAGCGTGCGGACAGGGCGGCCGGCAAGGTCGGTAAGCACGATACGCAGTGCGGGTGGTGGCGCGACACCGGTCAGGATGAGCGAAAAACGGGTCTGTTTGCCAAACGGGTTTGGATAGGCGATCAGTTGCTGCACACCCGGTTCGGTCTGAACCATAAAATGAATCTGATAGGGGGGCGCCTGGTTTCCGCTCAGATCACTGCCCCGCACCTCGAAGGTGTACGGCCCATCGGGCAAGGGTGTAGCCGGCTGGTAGGTCAGCCGGAAGCGGTTGTCGGGGCCGGCGGCCTGCCAGTGGGTGCCGGGCGTGCGCAGGCTCAGCCGGCGATAAGGGCAGGGCTGACTGGCGCAGGGGTACTGCAGGTAAAGGTCGAGCCCCGTGGTATCGGTACGCAGCAGCCGGCGGTTGTCGTCCTGCAGCAGCACATCGATCAGCGGTTGAGGGGCCACAATGTCGCCATCGGCCAGGCGCCGGCCGTCGAAGGCGACTTCGAGCTGGGGTGCCACTCCATCGGCCGGAAAGGGCAGCGCGTCGGTCTGTCCGTCGGAACCGATGCGGGCGCTGTTGTTGGTTTCTAGGAGTTCGGCCAGGCGGTCGTCGGGGTCGAGCACCAGTTCGACGTATGTGGTGGCGGTGGTGCTGCGATCGTTGGGCAGGGTCCAGCGCAGGCTGTCGGCGTAGAGGGGAGCCGGGCGGATGTAGCGCTGCTCGCGCAGCAGCAGCCCATTGGCATCGAAGCGCCGGAGCCGGATGCTGAGCGGCAGGCCGGTTGTACGGCCGTAGTTGGCCACCACGGCAGTAATGGCCAGCGAGTCGGCCGTGGCGACGGGCTGACCACCCCGCCCGCTTACCTGCAGGGTGTTGGGCAGTACGGCCAGGTCGGGCCGGGAAAAGGGGAACACCGCCACGGCCGGGTCGCCCTGCAGGGTAAGCTGCTGCGCGGTAGTAACGTGGTAAATTGTAGCATTGCTGCGCAGGTAGCGCCGGATAGCTTCGCGCTGCAGCAGGCCAATCGGCCGGGCCACGTACTGACTGTCGGCCAGCAGGGCATACAGCTGATCGCTGTAGCTCTTCAGCGCAAAGGGAAATCCATTGTAGGTATGCGCCAGAAACAGCACTGCTCCGCGGTCGGGCGTCAGGATCCAGTCGGTGCCGTAGGTGGGGCGACCGAAGTAGAAATTGCCGGACGCACAGCCATTGGCCAGCAGAAACGGGTATCGCCCCTTGTTGCGGTAACCCAGCCGATCGTCGCTTACGAAGCCGATGTCGATATCCGACACGTCGAGCCCGGAGTGGCCAAACATGGAGATCATGCCGAAGCCCTGGTTGATGAGGCTGGTCACCTGCAGGATCTCCACCGGATTGTCGGTTTGTTTGGCGATTGTGGTGACCCGGGCCCCCACGTACCGCTGCGACACCGTGCGCTGAAAGTCGTCGACGTACGAGCGGAACAGCTGCAGTTCGGCCAGGTTGGCCCCGCCACTCAGGTGTAGGTTGTTTTTGCGCCAGAGCGCGGGCTCGCCCGTATTCTCGTGTTCCTTTACCTTGTTCAGGTAGTCGAGCACACTCTGCGACCGGAGGGCGTTGAGCCGGCCGACGGGCATGGCCGGCACGTTGGCCGGTTCGCCGTTGAGCCCTTCGACCAGCCCCAGGTCGGAGCCAGGCCAGCCGGCATTGGGGATCAAATCGAGCAGGGGGCCATTGGCGGCTTTTCGGATGCCCTGCGGGTCGCGCGACTGACCAACCAGAAACAGATAGGGCGTTGCGCCCGGATTACCCCGCAGCATGTAGTCGGCGAAGCGCCGAATGGCCAGGGCATGTCGTTCGCCGTAGCTGAACTGGTCGAACAGCTGGCCAATGTCGATGGTGAGCGTATCGTAGCTGCCACCCGCTGCCGACGCCCGGTAGGCTGCGTAGGTCTGCACCGGATCGGCGCTGCCCCCTGCCGGCTGCCGGAGCAGCGGGTGGGTAACGATGAGGTAGTTGTGGCGTTTCGGGTCGATAAGCCGGAACCGTACCAGTCGAAGGCCCGTAGCCGGCAACACCTGACTGGTCGTCAGCAGCCGGCGTTCGGTCTGGGTATTCGCGACAAGGCCGCGCCAGCGCGTACCGGTGCTGGTACCGGTCAGCAGTATGGGTGCATCGGGGTTCGTAATGTCGAAGAGCCGGCTGCCGGGGGGCACTCCGCTCAGATCGATCAGCGACCGGCCGGTGGGGTTGGCCCGCAGGGTTAGTCCGGCCTGCGCGGCTCCGCCCAGATCGGGCCGCTGCGGATAGCGAAGCGTCAGGTACGACAGCGATGCTTCTTCGCCCGGTTCGCGCGGCTGCATCCGCACCAGCAGTTGCCCATCCGTCATATCGGCCGTGGGCAGATCGGCATCGATGCGGCCCAGGGTATAGTCGCGAAACGTAGTGGTCTGGGTAGTCTTCAGCGTAGCCGCATTACGTCCCGACAGCAGGTCCACGCGGTGAGCGGTGGGGGTGCGGCCCACCACCAGACCGGTCAGGCGGGGCGGGGCCTCGGCCGACAGCAGGGCATTGGTCAGTGTAAACGTTTGGTCGTACTGCCCCCCCGATTTAATGGCCGGTCCGGTCCAGCCTTCGCCGGTATCGTAACTGGTCAGAATGGCGCCGTTGCCGTAGCCCGCGCCGAGCGGGTAGATGGTGCCGGCCGGGTACGTATCCGTAAACACCCGACGTTCTTCCTGCCAGTGCCACGGTTCGGGCAGCAGCCCCGTTGCGTCGGCATCGGTGGTCACAGCCATACGTTTGCCGGGCCGGCCGTCGGTGCGCCAGGTCAGAAAATAAGCCGTTGTGTCACTGAAGAGGCTGTAGTAGGGGTGGGGCATACTGCCCGCCGGCCTGTAGAGAAGCGAGTCGGGCGCGCCATCGTTACCCTGCCCGTAGAAGTCGATGTAGTCGGTGTCGTCGAGCCGGCCGTCGGCTTCGCCCGCTACCAGCATGGCCTGTTCGACACCGCGGTGAAAGAGCTGGAGCGTGGTGGGGTTGAGGGTCGCTATGGGCAGCCCCGCCCGCTGCAGATCGGCCGGGAGAAGGCGGTAGAGTGCGGTACGCACAACCGGTATCCGGATATAGGGTTGCCGGTAGCTGATCCATTCATTGCCGGGTCGGCTGGGCTGGGCTGTTACTGGTTGCGCCAGCCCCAAAACAAGCAGTAGGACGAGAAGGCGATACATTGTGCTGGGTGTTGCCAAAAAAGCTACATACTTCATGCCGGGATTATCCGGTTTTTCGACCGCCTGGCGTTAAAAATCGCCTTTTGTCATCACGCAAAAAAAATATTTATAAGGTACTTTGCATTGCATAGTACCTTATGCTACCTTTGATTCATCAGAGCGGGAAAGCGCAAACAACGGAGCGACCACTGGCGCTTCGGTTACTGCACTGGCTCTTTCCGCTCCTTCACACTTTCAATAGTAGGCAAAATGAATATAGAAAACGCTCAGGTGCAGATGCGGAAAGGAATTCTGGAATTCTGCATTCTACACATCATATCGCGGGGCGAAATTTATGCCTCCGATATGCTCGATGAGTTGACCTCCGCCCGCATTATGGTGGTGGAGGGAACGCTCTACCCGCTGCTGACGCGGCTTAAGAACGCCGGCCTGCTCGATTACAAGTGGGTTGAGTCGACCTCGGGGCCCCCGCGCAAGTATTACCTGCTCACCGAGCTGGGCCGCAACTCGCTCGATGCGCTCAACGATACCTGGCTCGAACTGGCCGCATCGGTCGACGCCATCATCAGTAAAACCGGGCAGCACGCCCGACCCGGCACCGAAGCGGTTACGGTTGGCATACCACCAACGCCCGAATCGCTGCCTTCTTCTTCCTCCTCCAACGCTTGACATCTTCCTGCACGAAACGCCATGAAAAAGACAATCAGCATCAATATCAGTGGAGTCATCTTCCACATCGAAGAAGATGGCTATGATAAGCTCAAACAATATTTATCATCGGTACAGCAGTATTTCTCGACCTACGAAGACAGTCAGGAAATCATTACCGACATCGAAAACCGCATTGCCGAAAAACTGTGGGCCAAGCTCAAAGCTGCCAGCAAACAGGCCGTTTCGCTCGAGGATGTGAACGAACTGGTGACGGCCATGGGCACGGTAGCCGACTTCGAAGCCGTTGAGGAAGAGGAAGTGCTGGTAACCAACGGCGGCCGCGGCTCGGCTACGGGTGTCCGTCCCGGTACGGGCCCGGCCGAAAACACCGGCTCGGCCGCATTTGGCTCACCCGCCCCGTCGTCGGCAGCTGCCGACAGCGGACCGCGCCGGCTGGTACGCGACCTGCGCCGGAAAACGCTGGGTGGCGTAGCGGCTGGGCTGGCCCACTACTTCAACGTCGACGTTGTCTGGATCCGGCTCATTTTCGTGGCCCTGGTTGTGGGCTTGCCGGCGCTGGTGGGCGCATCGAATCACGAGAACGGGTTCTTCGGCGGGCTGTCGGGTTTCACGGTCATCGCCTACATTGCCATGTGGATTGCGCTGCCCGGCTCGGTCGGCATCGAGGAAGATAAGTCGGTGAAGAAGTTTTTCCGCAACCCTGACGACAAGGTCCTGGGGGGCGTTGCGTCCGGTATCGCGGCTTACTTCGGTATCGACATCGGGGTGGTACGGCTCCTGTTCGTGTTGGGCATCGTGTTCTTCGTAGGCTTTCTGCTCTACATTGTGCTGTGGATGATTTCGCCGGCGGCCAACACGCTCACCGAGAAAATGGAGATGCAGGGACAGCCCATCACGCTCTATAACATCGAAAATTCGATCAAGCAGAGTCTGAACATCAACGAAACGCCCAGCAACGAAAGTGGGCTGACCCGCGCGCTGCTGTTTCCCTTCCGGGCCATTGCCATGATTCTGAAAGGCCTTGGCTCAGCGTTCGGCCCTTTCCTGAGCGGTGTGGTATCGATTATCCGGGTGTTTGCCGGTATTCTGCTCCTGGTCTTCGCGTTTGCCGGCATGATTGTAAGTCTGGCCATGCTCGGCGCCGGTATCGGGTTCGGAACGGGCCTGCCCATCAACACCGGTGACTTTCCGCTCGACGTATTCCGGGCCGATGTAACGCTGCCCATGGTGCTGTCGGCTGTGCTGGGCATCCTGCTGCCGTCGTTCGGAATGGCCATTCTGGGGATCATGCTGATTACCACGCGTCCGATTATCAGCAGCCGGACGGCGCTTACGCTGGGTGGTGTGTGGCTGGTGAGCCTGGTGGTATTCACGGGCACAGCCGTGCCGCTTCTGCAGAGTTTCCAGCGCCGTGGGCACGTTGAAGAACGGGGAACGCTGAACGTGAGCGGTCGGATTCCGACATTTGCGCTCGATGAAGATAACGACGATAACGACAACTGGCAGCCCTCGATCGAGCTGGAAGGCTACGAAGGAACGGCCATCGAAGTCGTTCAGGATCGGCGTTCGCAGGGCGCAACCCGCGCCGACGCGCAGGCCAATGCCCGGCAACTGGCTTACGCCTACACGGTAAAGGATTCGACCGTGCGGTTCGACAACAGCATGACACTGGTACCGGGCGCTCGTTTCCGGGCGCAGAATCTGGATATCAAAGTTCGAATTCCCTATAACAAACCGTTCCGCATGACCGAATCCTTTGCGCTTTACATCCGCAACATATTTGGCCGGAAAGAACTCGACCGGATGGCGTCGAGCGTGTGGATGTTCTCGCCGGAAAACGAACTGGTGTGTCTCAACTACCCCCGCGAACGGGAACGCGATGGCAACAGCGACGACAACGATGTTACCGACCTGACCGACGAGGTGCAGGACGCGGTAGCCTCCGAACTGGGCGACGATTTCGATGAGGTGGGTACAAACACCCGGCAGTTTGCCGCCGACAATTTTTCGAAAGTCGACGTGAGCGGGGCCTTCATTGTGCGGTTCCGGAAAGGCACGAGCTACAAAGTGGTGGCCGATGGCGATGAAGACGATCTGGACGACGTAGAGGTAGACGTAGACGGCCGCACGCTGAACGTGTCGCTGAAACGAACCGGCGTGTTCGACTGGAACAACCACAAACGCATTGGCCTGACCATTACCCTGCCAGCGATCGACGAGCTGCATCTGTCGGGAGCGTCGAAAGCAAACCTGTCGGGCTTCGGCAACTTCGATGTACTCGATATCGACATGAGTGGTGCCTGCCGTACGGTGTTCAACGGAACGGTGAAAAAGCTGACGATCGATCTGTCGGGGGCGTCGAACCTGCAGCTGCGCGGCCAGGCCGATGAACTCGAAGCCGAACTGAGCGGGGCCAGCAAGATCGAGGGAACGGGCATGAACGTGACCCGCGCGACGATCGATGCCTCGGGGGCCAGCCACGCCACCATGGGCAAAGTCGACCAGCTGGAGTCTGAGACGTCGGGGGCCAGTAAAGTGACGCGCCAGTAACACCGCTACGGGCTATACGCAAACGGGGGGAGCCAGTCGAAACTGGCTCCCCCCGTTTTTTATGTCTGATGAGCTGATCAGCTTTCGCGGGCCGCTTCTTTAGTCACGGCCAGTTCATCGCGTTTGATTTCTGTTTCCTGCGCGCGGTTCTGGCGCTCGAATACCTGCATCAGTACCACAAAGTACGAGAGCAGCAGCGGCCCCATCACCAGCCCCAGAATACCGAAAATGGGTACCCCCAGCACAATACCGGCCAGCGTGATAAGCGGGTGGATGTCGCCCATGCGTTTGGCCAGTGCGATCCGCAGCAGGTTGTCGATGTTGATGATGACCACGGCGCCGACTACCAGAATGCCAATACCCTGGGTGGTATTGCCCTGCGAAATCTGGATCAGACCGGCTGGTACCCAGACCAGTGGCGTGCCCAGTACCGGAATAAAGGCCATGAAAAACGATACTACCCCCCAGAAAGGCGCATCGGGTACGCCGAAGATCCATAGTGTCAATCCCGTCAGTACACCCTGAACCAGACAAACCAGTGCCTGACCGATCACGTTGGCATTGACGTTGTTTTTCAGCGATTCGCCCAGTTCGCGCTGCGTTTCCCGCTTGAAAGGCAGGTATTTCTGTAAACCCTTCTGGAAGTCTTCCTGCTGGGTAAACATATACCACATCGTGAAGAACATCAGACCCATAATCACCAGAAAGTCGAGTGCGCTACCGGCCACCGACGGTAGTAGCTTGCTGGCATACGTACCGGCCTGCTGTATCCCCGCCTTGATATTGGCCTGGCTGGTAATCTCGAAGCCCGTCAAATCTTCCAGTTTCTTGGCCAGGCCGAGAATTTCGTCGCTATGCTGAATGTAGTACTGAATCCGGCCGACCAGCAGCAGACTCAGCGTCAGAAACGGCATGATGATGACCAGCAGCGAGAACAGAATCAGCAGCGTTACCACCAGCGACCGGTTCCAGCCCCGCTTGATGGCCAGCGCTTCGAACCAGGGGCGCAGCACAACGTACAGAATAGCCGCGCCCAGAAAAGCGGAGATGTAGCCGCTAAGCCCGAAAATAATGAAACCAGCGATGATAATCAGGCTGGTGATGAGCAGCACGCGCTGCTGCCTGGGAGTATAGATATTATCCATGTGTTACGATGACAAGCCCGGTGCCTGCGTTGAATTATCCCTATAAACCCTTGGCCAGCCGCTAATTGTTTTAAATGCCTTACTCGTCAGCACTCCGTTGCGCTGAGGGCCAGCCCGGCTTCGGAGGTTTCCTTGTAGCGCGTCGACATGTCGCGGCCGGTCGCTTTCATCACCTTTACCACCGCATCGAGCGATATCTTCTGGGCCGAAGCGGAGCCGGCGGTGGCCAGCAAATACGCGTTGTAGGCTTTAACGGCGCCCATCGCGTTGCGCTCGATACACGGAATCTGCACGTACCCCCCAATGGGGTCGCAGGTCATGCCAAGGTGGTGCTCGATGGCGATTTCGGCCGCGGCCTCGATGGAGCGAATGGGGCCGTCGGGCTGCGCGCAATGAGTCAGAAAAGCGGCTCCCATAGCCGAGGCCGTACCGATTTCGCCCATGCAGCCCATCTCGGCGCCCGAAATGCTGGCGTTGTGTTTGACCAGAAAGCCGATCATAGCCGCAGCCAGCATGCCACTGCGCAGCCGGGCCCGGTCGTAGTGAAAGTGCTGGCGGGCCAGATACGTAATGCCGGGAATCACGCCCGATGCGCCCGAGGTGGGGGCCGTGACAACGATGCCGCCAGCCGCGTTCTCTTCCGATGCGGCCAGGCAGTAGGCGTTCAGGAAAATCAGGAAACTGTCGGAGCGGAGGGCCGCTCCGGGCTGCAGCATGCCCCGGGCCTGCCTGTAGAGCTGGGGGGCTTTGCGGGTCAGGCGGATGGAGCCGGGCAGTGTGCCCTGCTGGCGCAGGCCCCGCCGAACGGCCTTGTGCATGAAGTCGAGTACCTGATCGAGCCGCTGGTTGATGGTGCGCAGGCTGGCGCCGGTGAGCGCCATCTCGTTGGCCAGCAGCAGCGTGTCGAGCCCGATGTTGTGGGTCGTGAGCTGGGCTTTCAGCTCGGCCATGGTACTGTAGGGGTAGGGTACCTGCAGGGTCGAAGGGTCGGGTTCGGGCTCGCCCTTGCGGCTGATGAAGCCCCCGCCCACCGAATAATATTCGTCGGCATGCAGGGTTTCGGTATCGTCGGCCGTAAGCCGCAGCACCAGCGTGTTGTGAAAGGGCGAGTCGTAACGAATGCGTTCGAAGTGAATGTGGGCCGGGCCAACGCCCAGCGTATGATCGCCCACCGGCACGGAGTATTGCCGGGTCGGGTCGCTCAGCAGGTCCATGAGCGCAGCGGGATCGGTCGACTCGGGCTGCCAGCCCAGCAGCCCCGCCACTACGGCGCGGTCGGTGCCGTGGCCTTTGCCCGTGGCCGCCAGGGAGCCGTAGAGATGTACGTGGATGGCCGTAGCGCGGGCCTGCACCGGGGCAGGCAGGCTGGCCAGTCGCTGCCGGAAATCGAAGGCTGCTTTCATGGGGCCAATCGTGTGTGAACTCGATGGCCCCGGCCCAACCTTGAACAGGTCAAAGAGCGAGGTGGTAATGGGTAAATGGGTCATGATGAAGTGAGAAAAGGGTAAATGCTTGCCGGGTCACCGTCAGGCAGCCCGGTCAAGGTCACGAATCTGGGCCAGATAGGCCGTGGGCAACAGGATACGCTGTACAACCGACCGGAGTCGCAGGGCATTCAGGAGTTTATACAAACCAAGGGTGTGGGGCAGTACCGGATCGGGCTGCATGGCCAGGTGTTGCCGCACAACATCGGGCACCAGAATCGACTGTACCTGCCGCAGCAGGTTATAGCGCCAGCTGCCTAGCTGCTCGCGATAGCGCGCGAAGAGTTGGTCGGTAAAGGCTGAGGGCGCCAGGTCGTGCTGCAGGTGAATGGCCCGGTCTGCTACCCAGTCGGCATAGGTGATGGGCAGGTCGGGAACGCCCATGCCTGCCCCAACCGCCCGGAAGGTATCGAACAGCTCGGTCCGTTCGGCGTCGGTCAGGGGGCGGTGCAGCAGGGTGTAGGCGCGCTCCGAATAATCGATCAGCATATACAGTACATCGCGGTAGGCCCAGTCGGGAATGGCGTACCCGCGTTTGGTTTCTACGCCCGCATGAATGGCGCTCATGCGGGCAATGGCCTGCCGGGCCTGCGCGTCGGGCGCAAACACGATCTCCTGCGCGTAACGAACCGTTGAGAAAAGCCGGGCGATCGGGTCAGCGGGGAGTTTACCGGTAAAAAAAAGCCAGTCGACAGCCTTATTGAGCGCAAACTCAGCGGCCGATCCGGCAAAAACGAGCAGAATCACATCGGCATCGCCCCAGATACGGCGTACAATGGAGCCGGGCCGAACGAAGTAGGTCATGGGGCAGGGTTCAGTTTACAGTTTTTAGTTTGGACTTTTCAGTTTACGGTTTTCGGCTGTGGTTTGGGGTTTTCAGTGTTGGCAGGGGCAGGGTAGTGGCCGGGTAGCGCAGCGCGCCTGACCACGCCCGAAGAACCGAAAACGGTATACTGAAAACTGTATACAGTATACCGTGTACCGCACACTGAAAACCGACCTTACATGGCTAATACAACGAATTCGACCCGCCGATTCATACGTTTGTTTTCTTCGGTATCGTTGGGGGCTACGGGCTGGGTATCGCCAAGGCCCCGGGCTTCCAGTCGCTTTTCGGCGATGCCCGCCCGAATCAGATACGACTGGATAACCTTGGCTCGGTTTTCAGACAGGGCCTGATTCAGCCGGCGATCGCCTACATTATCGGTATGGCCGGCCACCATGATCACCAGCGTGGGCTGACTGCGCAGGGTCTTCACCAGTTTATCGAGCTGGGGGTACGATTCGGGGCGCAGTACGTAGCTGCTCTGGTCGAAATACACATTATCGAGCCGGACGGCTGCGTTGACACGCAGGTTCCGAAATACCGAGTCGGGTCTGGCGGGTGGGGGCGAGGCTTTGCTGGTCACTACGGCCGTAGCCCGGTCGAGTCGGATAATGTATTCGTAGTCGGGGCAGGTATCGCACGACACGACCATCAGCTCTTCGGCCTCCTGATAGCCGGGCGACGCGGCCACCACGTTCAGCGTATCGGTTCGGGTAAGTACAAACGTGAAGCCGGTGTTGCCCTGACTGCGGCCCGAAAATGTTTTATGGGCCTGCAGGGCCGTTACCGAGAACTGAGCCGTCAGCAGGGCGGCCGTCTGGCTGTCGACTGCTTTGAGCGAAAAGGTTGTTGGCTGGCTTCGGGCCGGTTTCCTGGGCTGAGCACCAGCCGCAAACGCCAGCAGGAAACCAGCCAGTAACACACAGAACATCCGGCTGTCGAACCGGAAACGGTAAAAAACAAGCATAACGGCACGTGTTGGTTGCGCGGGCCCGGCGCGGTTCGGTTGCCCGTCTGAATCAGGCACCTAAGTACGGTAAAAAAAGCCGGACCGACCACCGGCGCCCGTGTGCCCGGGCGGGTTGCTTCCTCAGATTATTGACCCGGTTATGGTTAAAGCATCCGGCTGGTTTACTTTTGGGCAAAAGCCTGAATTTACGCATGAAACTTTTCCGCTTTGGCCCCGAGGGGCACGAACGTCCGGGTGTGGTCCTGTCGACGGGTCAATCGATCGATGTAACGCATTTCGGTGAAGACTACGACGAGTCGTTTTTCGCCACCGACGGCCCCGCCCGGCTGGCCCACTGGCTCACGGCCCACGCCCCCAACTGCCCGGCCGTCGATCCCGATACGCGGTTTGGCCCCTGCGTCAAACGCCCCTCCAAAATTGTCTGCGTGGGCCTCAACTACGCCAAACACGCGGCTGAAACCAACGCACCCATTCCGGCCGAACCCATTCTATTCTTTAAGGCTACCACGGCCCTGTGTGGCCCCAATGACGATGTGGTGATTCCAAAAGGGTCAGAGAAGACCGACTGGGAGGTCGAGCTGGCCATCATCATCGGCAAGAAAGCCAGCTACGTCGAACGCGACGAGGCTATGGATTACATTGCCGGCTACGCCCTGCATAACGACTACAGCGAACGGGCCTGGCAACTCGAACGCGGTGGCCAGTGGGTGAAGGGTAAAAGCGCCGATACGTTTGCCCCCCTGGGCCCCTACCTGGTTACGACCGATGAGATTGCCGATCCGAACAAACTGCCACTGTGGCTCACGCTGAACGGCGAGCGGCTGCAGGATTCCAATACCGACGATATGATTTTCGACGTGCCAACGCTCGTCAGTTACATCAGTCAGTTTATGACCCTGCTGCCGGGCGACGTGATTTCGACCGGTACCCCCGCCGGCGTTGGTCTGGGGCTGAAACCACAGCGCTACCTCAAACCCGGCGACGTGGTCGAACTGGGTATCGATGGCCTGGGCCAGCAACGGCAGGTTGCGGTAGGTTACGTCTAAAGAGTGAACGGGCGAAAGAGTGAATGAGCGAAAGTAGCCGTTTCCTGTTTCGTGCCTGGTCGCTTGTTTATCCTCTGGCTTGCTCGGTCACCGGCATCGGTAGTTGCGATTGGGCTTCTGGTAAACTCGACGCCTGTCGGGTAAAAACCCACCGGTGACCGCTCCACCAAGCTCACACCCGTTCACTCGTTCGCCTGTTTACGCTCTTTCATTCTTTCACTCTTTCGCTCTTTGCTCATGACCATCGACGCTCACCAGCATTTCTGGCAGTATGATCCGGTACGCGACAGCTGGATAACCGACGATATGGCGATTATTCAACGCGATTTTATGCCGGCCGATCTGGAGCCGGTGCTGGCTCAGAATGGGATCGATGGCTGCGTAGCGGTGCAGGCCGATCAGTCGCCGGCCGAAACCGAATTTCTGCTCAACCTGGCCAGTGCGTACGACATAATCAAAGGCGTGGTGGGTTGGGTCGATTTGCAGGCGCCCGACCTGAGCGAACAGCTAAGCCGCTGGTCGACGTACCCGAAGCTAAAAGGGTTCCGGCACGTGGCGCAGGGTGAGCCCGTCGATTTTCTGACCCGCCCTGCTGTGGTAGCCGGTATCGGGCAACTGGCCCCGTTCGGATTCAGCTACGATATTCTGATTTACCCGACCCAGCTGAAAGCCGCCCTGCACCTCGTTCGGGCCCTGCCCGAGGTGCGTTTCGTGGTCGACCACCTGGCCAAACCGTATGTCCGGACGGGAGAGATCAACCGCTGGTCGAATTTCATGACCGAACTGGCCCGTCAACCCAACGTCAGCTGCAAGCTGTCGGGGCTAGTTACCGAAGCCGATTGGCAGCACTGGAACAAGAAAACCTTTTTTCCGTACCTCGACGTGGTTTTCGAGCAATTTGGCCCCGACCGGCTGCTGTTTGGTTCCGACTGGCCGGTTTGTCTGGTCGCAGCCGATTACACGCAGGTCAAAACCCTGATCGAAGACTACCTCGCACCCTGGGGCGACGACGTACGGAGCCGGATATTCGGCGACAACGCTATGGCCTTTTATCGGTTGTAGCACCCGCCACGCTGGCCGGGCCACGCTGGCCGGATCGCATTAGTTCGATCCGCGTGGCCCCAGTGCGCACGTATTACTTTTACCCAAATTACTCATCCTAAACCAATCGGTCGATTATGGCATTACCAACGCCAACAACGCCAGTTAAACTCAAGTCGGGTGCCGGCGGCAACTATGGCCTGGCGTTCGCGCTTGTAACCAGTTTGTTTTTTCTGTGGGGCCTGGCCAACAGCCTCAACGGCTCGCTGATCAAGCAGTTTCAGATTGCGCTCGACCTCAACCGGTTCCAGGCCGGTATCGTCGATTTCGCGTTTTACCTGGGTTACTTTTTTATGGCGTTGCCGGCGGGCTATGTCATGCGTCGGTTTGGCTACAAGCGGGGTATTCTGCTGGGCCTGATTCTCTACGGGGGCGGAGCCTTTCTATTCTACCCGGCGGCCGAAGCCCGCGTCTACGGCTTTTTTCTGGTCGCCCTGTTCACCATGGCCTGTGGCATTGCCTGCCTCGAAACGGCGGCTAACCTCTACGTAACGGTGCTTGGCGATCCGGCTAAATCGGAGTGGCGACTGAATTTCTCGCAGTCGTTCAATGGCATCAGTATTATCATGGGCCCCATCATCGGCGCGCTGTTTATCTTCTCTAAAACCGAATACACCCCCGAGATGCTGACGAGCATGGCGCCCGCCGAAGCCGAAGCCATTCGGGTGCAGGAGGCCCTGTCGGTGCAGGGGCCGTACCTCGTGATCGGAACCATCATCGCGCTCGTAACGCTGCTCTTTGCCATTACCAAGATGCCCGAAGTGGGTGCCGAAGAAGAGCAGGCTGCGGGCAATATCCCCATTCTGGGGTTGTTTCGCCATCGCCACCTGACCCTCGGCGTGATCGCGCAGTTTGCCAACGTGGGTGCGCAGGCCGTGTTGTGGGGCTATTTCGTCGACCTCAAACTCGACTTCTCCCGCGATACCCACTGGGCGCTGGCCGAAGGCTACATGCACCTGATCAATGGCCTGACGGGCGGATCGAATGAATTGTCGGCCACGCAGATCGCCGGCTTCCACGCGTCGTTTGCGCTGGTGCTGCTCATGCTTGGCCGGTTTGTCGGTACGTTTCTGATGACCCGCATGAAGCCCAACCGGGTACTGACCATCTTCGCCATTGGTGCCGTGGTCATGGTGGCCATTGCCATCGCGTTTGGTGGGCTGGTAGCCGTAATCGCGCTGAGCTTCACTTATTTCTTCCAGAGCATCATGTTCCCGACGATCTTCGCGCTGGCCACCAAAAATCTGGGCGTCGAGTCGAAAATTGCGTCATCGCTGGTCATCATGAGCATTGTGGGCGGGGCTGTTATGCCGCTGGTGGCCGGTGCCCTGTTTGCCAGTGGGGCTGTGTATGCGCTGATCGTGCCGCTGGTGTGCTTTGCCTACATCGTGTTTTTTGCGGCCAACGGCTCGCAGATCAAGTCGGGTGATGTGTTTAACGCCGATAGTCCGGCCGAACTCGTTCCGTAAGTATGCGCTACTGTCTTGCTCTCGACCTAAAAGACGATCCGGCCCTTATTGCCGAATACGAGCGCCAGCACGAGAAAATCAGCCCGGCTATTGAAGCCAGCATCCGCGATGCGGGTATCACCGATATGCAGATTTTCCGGGTCGGCACGCGGCTGTTCATGATTATGGAAACCGACGAGACGTTCTCGTTCGAACGGAAGGCCGCCATGGACGCAGCCAACCCCGCCGTGCAGGCCTGGGAAACCTTCGTCGATCAGTTTCAGCAGCGTCTGCCCTTCGCCAAAGACGGCGAGAAGTGGGTGCTGATGCAGCCGATTTTTTCGCTTTGATCGTTGGCCCGCGGATGGGGGCAGATGGTGCGGAGTAACGTAGCTATGTAGCAGCGACGATCCGTACCATTCGCTCAATCTGCGGGCCATGTCATGTATAAACCCCACTGCTGGCCTGTGAGCGCACTTTTGGGGTTTTCGCTATCGACTGGCTGGTTATCCCCTCGGCGGTGATTACTGACTACAAACCGCAGCACCAGTATACTAACCTCCTCAATGAAAGGTAGCCGCCAGACCATCAACTCAATCGAAACCGGGCCGCTATGTACCGTCGACAGTGCTGGCGCTCAAACTAGCCCCGGTTTTCGAGTGCCCCGTCGAAGCCTTGTTCCAGTTAGACGAGACAGACTGAGGATGAACGGCCATTTATCCGGGTGAGCCGGCGCTATTTGTTAACCGAAACCGGGCGGGCGTCTTATCTTTACCCCCCATCCAATACCCTCTAAAAACATCAACTCCATGAAACGATGGCTGCTTAGCCTGTCGGTGTTCGCGCTGTCTGTGACAGCCCGGGCGCAGACCCCTCCCGCCAACCCCTTCGTACGCGACAACTTTCAGAAGATGGAAGTCGATATTCCCATGCGCGACGGAGTCAAGCTGCACACCAATATCTACGTGCCCAAAGACGCGTCGGGCAGCAACAAGTATCCGTTTCTGATGCAGCGCACCTGCTACAGCGTGGCTCCCTACGGGGCCGATGCCTACCCCAACAGTCTGGGCCCGTCGGGTACGCTGATGCGCGACAAATACATTTTTGTGTACCAGGATGTGCGCGGCCGCTGGATGTCGGAAGGCACCTGGACCAACATGACCCCGACCGTAACGGATGGCCCGTCGGATGCTACGCAGAAGAAGCGGGGTAAAGCCCCGGCCCGGCAGTCGGCTATGGCCGTCGACGAAAGCTCGGATACGTACGACACCATCGAATGGCTGCTCAAAAATGTGCCGAACAACAACGGCCGGGTCGGGCAGTGGGGTATCAGCTATCCTGGTTTCTACACCATTGCCGGGGCGGTGGCCGCACACCCGGCGCTGAAAGCCTCGTCGCCCCAGGCCCCCGTGTCGGATTTCTTCTTCGACGATTTCCACCACAATGGCGCTTTCATTCAGGCTTATCTGTTCACCTTCCCCGTATTCGGCGTGCAGCACCCTGGGCCAACCACTAAGCCCTGGTACGCCAGTCAGGTAATCAATACTGGCACGAAAGACGGTTATCAGTGGCAGTATGACCTTGGCCCCCTCAAAAACGCCGACAAATACTACAAAGACAACTTTTACTGGCAGGAGACCGTGGAGCATCCCAACTACGACGAATTCTGGCAGAAGCGCAGCATCATTCCGCACCTGAACAACATGCGGCCGGCGCTCATGACGGTGGGTGGCTGGTTCGACGCCGAAGATCTCTACGGTCCGCTGACGATCTACAAAACGGTCGAGAAAAATAACCCCAATACCTACAACACGCTGGTCATGGGGCCCTTCGGTCACGGCCGCTGGTCGCGCGAAACGGGCCACACACTGCACAGCAACGTGTATTTTGGCGATAGCATTGCCACCTTCTATCAGCGCAACATCGAAGCGAAATTCTTCGACCACTTCCTGAAAGGGGCGGGCGATGGTAAAACCGGCCTACCCGAAGCTTACCTGTTCGACACGGGGGCCAAAGCCTGGAAAACCTTCGATAAATGGCCGGCTGCGGCTGCCCAGCCCATGCAGTTCGCGCTCAGCAGCAGCGGCCGGCTGCAGACCGGTAACACCGGCAGTACCAGTACGTTTTCGGAGTTTGTCAGCGATCCGATGAAGCCGGTGCCGTATACCGAAGACAACACCACCACTACGGGCTTCACCCCCCACAACTACATGTCGGAAGACCAGCGGTTTGCGAGCCGGCGTCCCGATGTACTGACGTTCCAGACCGACGTGCTGACCGAAGACATGACCGTGGCGGGCGAAATTCTGGCCAAACTGAACGTGAGCACCACCGGCACCGACGCCGACTGGGTCGTGAAAGTAATCGACGTGTATCCGCCCGACGAGCCCAACCACCCCTATATGCCTAACAAGAACGTGGTGCTGGGCAATTATCAGCAGATGGTACGGTCGGAAGTGATGCGCGGTCGGTTCCGCAATTCGTTCGAAAAACCCGAACCGTTCGTAGCCAACCAGCCAACCCCCGTGACGGTCAAACTGCAGGACGTGCTGCATACGTTCCGGAAAGGACACCGCATGATGGTGCAGGTACAAAGCACCTGGTTCCCGCTGATCGACCGGAACCCGCAGAAGTATGTCGAGAATATCTACAAGGCCGATGCCGCTGATTTTCAAAAAGCTACGCACCGGGTCTACGACAACTCGGTGGTCGAGTTTTCGGTGCTGAAGTAACATAAAAGGACCGCTTTGGCGGCTACAGACAAGGCAGGGGGCACCACAATTGGAGCTTCCTGCCTATTTTTTGTCTGAAAACGGGATTTGTGTAACCTGGACGCGAATGTAAAGTCCTAATGATAGTTTCAGGACAGACCAAGGCACCGTTTACTCATACGGAGCCGCTGCAGAGACCGGTTAGCAGATTTTGTTGGTTCGGTGCCAAATAAAAGTCCAAATTTCGAATTGGAAGTCGTTACTGCCCCGCGTTAGTGCTTGTATTCTGATCTGATCTAAGCGTCATGCCGACGACGAAAGCCGGCGCCAAACCCATCGAACCGAAAGGCCTTAGCCATGTTTGCACTTCATTGCGTTTACCTGCTCATTCTTACGTTTCTGGCACTCAACGTGCTTTACCTGGCTGTATTCGCCATGGCGGGTCGGCTGGGCCGCGCCGATGATGCCTACCCGGCCACGCTGCCCGTGACGCACCGCAAAATCGGTGTGCTGATTCCGGCCTACAAAGAAGATGCCGTTATTGTCGAATCCGTGACGGCCAACCTGCGGCAGCGTTACCCGGCCGATCGGTTCGAACTGATTGTGATTGCCGATTCGATCCAGCCCGCCGTGCTGAAACAACTGGCCGACATGCCCATCCGCGTCATTCCCGTTTCGTTTGAGGTATCGACCGTATCGAAAGCCATCAATGCTGCCCTGGCGCAGATTCCGGCCGGGCAGTACGATATCCTGATGGTTGCCGATGCGGATAACCACATGGCTACCGACTTTCTGGAGCGTATCAACACGGCCTTCAGCCAGGGCTGGCGGGCCGTGCAGGGCCACCGCGTGGCCAAGAATACCAATACGGGCGTGGCCGTTCTCGATGCGATCAGCGAAGAAATCAACAACCACATGTGGCGCAAGGGAAGCCGGGCGCTTGGTCTGTCGTCGTCGATTATCGGCTCGGGCATGGCGTTCGAGGCTGAACTGATGCGGGCCGGTATGGCCAGCCTGCATACCATGGGTGGGTACGACAAGGAACTGGAAATGAACGTGATTCTGGCGGGCAACCCCATCGGCTATCTCGAAGATGCGTATATCTTCGATGAAAAAGTAGCCAACAAGGCGGTGTTTGAAAACCAGCGTACCCGCTGGATTGCCGCACAGTGGCAGTTTCTGACCCATTATTTCCGCCCCGGCCTGATCGAACTGGCTGCGGGCCGGCTGCACGGCGGGTTTAAAATGCTACAGGCATTAATTTTGCCTAAAGTGTTGCTGCTGGGAATAATGGGAATCTGTTCGGTAATCGGTTTGCTTGATCCAAACCCCACCGTGCAACTGATGGCGCCTGTCCTGTTGCTGCTGCTGGGTATGGCCCTGCTGCTGTCGGTACCGGCCTACCTCTGGAAACGGCTGACGCTGCGGGAATTGTTGCTGATTCCGGTGCTCATGCTGAGCTTCGCCAGAGCCGTGCTGAATATGCGAAAGGCGTTCAAACGATTCATGCACACGCCACACACGGGCTCGCCCGACGTACGGGTTCCCTGAGGGGTTCGCCCGCCGGAGGGTAAAAAAGAGACCAGGTGTGACAGGTGTAGGGAACAAGCGTCATAAGAGCAGATACGCCTATCGAACTAATAGAGCAAAATCCTCAAACCAGCATTGAACCAGTCCGCAATGAATCGGACTGAACCACGTGAATCACAAAACAAGGAGTATGAAATCGGTTTGGGGTAGGAGAGTGACAAAACGTAGTGGCTGGTTGATACTGTGTATGATGCTTGGTGGTTTGACGCTAACCGGGGCGCAGGCCCAGCAGCGCAGTGTACGGGGGCTGGTTTCCTTCGGTCAGTCGGCGGGTCTGGCGGGCGATACGCTTTTTCTGGACATCGATAAAGACATTGCCGTACAGTTGCTGCCATTCGATGAACTGGTCAAAATTGCCACCAACTATTCGCCCCTGCTGAAATACTACAACGAGGTGTCGAACGCCCTGTCGGCCGCAACCGATGTGACCAAGACCCAGATTCTGCAGAACGTATCGGGCTACGCGACCTACTCCAACGGCAACCAGGCGATTTTGTCGACGGGAGGAACCACCGCCGATACGCGGGGCAACCAGATCGCCAACGGCTACCGTGTCGGGGTCGATGTGCGGCTGCCGATCTACGAAGTGTTTGGGCGCAAACACCTGATCCGGCAGGCGACCGCCAACCACAAAGCATCTCTGATTCAGCGCGACATCGCGATTCTGGATCTGAAACGGCAGCTGATCGGTATCTATCAGGACATGATTACGGCGCAGCAGGTGCTCAAGACCCGGCTGCTCGATGAGCAGGCGTCGCTGGCGGCTTACCGCATTGCCGAGGTTGAGCTGCAGCGGGGGCGCGGTACGGCTGAACTACTGGCCGGCGCCACCAACCGCTACGTCGAAACGAAATCGGTATCGGAACAGGTGAAGGGCGAATTTTTGAAGAATGTGCATTATTTTGAAACCCTGATGGGTGTTCCGATCCAACGTTTGAAACGCGTCAACTAACATGACATTCGAGGCATTACTGCGTCTCTTTAAACAGAGTCTGCTCTGGTTTATCCTGTTTCCGGTCATCACGGCCGGAACGGCCTGGTTTGTGACGCGCGACACACTCAAAACCTACCGGTCCGATGCGTCGCTGTATACCGGGCTGGCCTCGGGCTATACGCTGCTGACCGACCGGCTCGGTCAGTCGATGGACCGTTCGGCCAGTGCCTTCGATAACCTGCTCTCAACGCTGTACTCCAAAGAGAACCGGTTGCAGGTAGGGGTAAGCCTCCTCAACGACCACCTCCGCCTGCGCCAGCCCGATACGCTTGTGCTGGGTGCCGCCGGATTCGACGCGCTGCACAAAGCCATTCCGGCCGACTGGCAGCCGTTTCTGCTGAACGAAAGCGACTCGGTTCGGCTCTGGACCCGGCTCGACAGTTTGTCGAAAACGCCGGGCGATAACCCTGTGAAGGAGCTGCTGCTCAAATCATCGCTGCCGTATTCGATCAATACGCAGGCCGACAAGCTGAAAGCCGAAGCCCGCAAGAATACCAACGACGTGCTGCTGATGGAGTACGAAGCCAACGATCCGGCTGTTGCCCAGCAAACGCTTCGCTACACCATCGACGTGCTCAATCGGCGGAACTCATTCTTCAAAACCTCCGAAACGAACTCGGTTGTCACCTACTACGAAGACCGGCTGAAAAAAGCCAAGGCGACCCTGGACGCAGCTGAGGGTCGGCTCCGCGCGTTTCAGGTGCAGCACAAGGTGCTCGACTACGACGAAGAGGCCCGGACCGTAGCTTCCGGACGCGAATCGCTCGATCAGGCCTATAACCAGGAACTGATGCGACGCAACGCGGCCAAAGCGGCTGTGGATGCGCTGGCCCGGCAAATGGCCCAGCAGGGCAAGCTCTCGACCGTAACCAACGATCTGAACGAGAAGCAGCGCAAACTGACACAGGCCGAAAGCCAGCTGGCTAACGCCAAAGCCTATGGACAGCCCAGATCAGTGCTGACCCGGCTGCAGGCCAATGTCGATCAGATGTCGGAAGATCTGAAGTCCAGCGCACAGAAGTATTACTCGGCCAACAACTCGCCCGAAGCTGTACCGCAGCAGACGATGGTGAACGAGTGGATGCAGAAGACGCTCGAATACGAAGAATCGTCGGCGCGGCTTAAATCATACGAGAAGCAGCGGGGCGAATACCAGGTTAAAACAAATGCCTACAGCCCGCTGGGTTCGCAGCTTCGGCAGCTGAACCGGGATGTGGAAGTAGCTGAAAAGGAATATTTTGCGCTGCTCCAGAACGTAGAGCAGTCGCGCACCCGTCGGCAGGATGTAGCCGTCGGGGGTAAGCTCGAAGTACTCGATGCGCCCGACTACCCGCTGGTGCCCCTGTCGTCGAAACGGATGCAGCTGGTAGGGCTGGGCGCTGGCGTGGGCATTTTTCTGGCGCTGTTGCTGATGGCTATCCGGTTCTGGCTCGACAAGCGAATTCAGTCGCCCGAGCAGGCCGAACGTCTGATTGGGCGGCCCGTAACGGCCCTGTTCCCAACGGTGCGCAAGCCGCAGGTGTATTCGAAGGTTACGCGGGCCTCGCGGGCCATGTTCGAGCAACTGCTCAACGCCATCAACATCGAAATCGCGCAGGCATCGGGCAAGCCCTATCCGCCCATCATGACCATTTTCAGCGTACGGGCCAAACAGGGCAAAACCTGGCTGGCCAACGGGCTGATTGATCTGTACGCCAACGCCGATCAGCAGGTGGCCTATTGCTACCCCCGGGCGTCGGCACGGGATCGCCGGCAGGATCGGCCCGGCGTCACGTATTTCCCGTATACCATCCGCCCCGACTTTATGAACGTGACCGGCATCGACTACCTGATCGACGCCGAGCAGTCGTTCGATGCGTCGCAGTACGACCGGATCATTCTCGAACTGCCGTCGCTGATGAGCCACCAGATTCCGGTTTACCTGCTGAAATCGAGTGTGCTGTCGGTCCTGGTCGTTGATGCGCAGAGCGCATGGGGCCGGGCCGAGAAGCAACTGTTGAGTTTATACATTCGGGTTACCAATCAGCCCCTGCTAACGGTGCTGAACCGGGTCGATGATAACTACGTCGATGTGCCGGGACGGGCCGATGCCAGCGAGGTATCGCCCCGGTCTGAACGGACGTTGCAGCCGACCCGCTACGAACGCTGAGCCAACGAAAGCCAGACAGCATGGTGGCGTGGGACGATTGGTGAAGAACGGGACGTGGCCATAAAAACACGTTCCCGCCTGAACACACCTTAAACTGAAAAGGCCTATGTCGGTTTTTACAGACGTTGATACGAACCCGGAATCCGGTGAGCCCCACTTTGTTCACCTGCTGGCCGAGCAAACCGTTCGGCAGCATCCAGACGCCATCGCCATCGAGGCCCAGGGGCAGCAGATCACCTACCGGGAACTCGACGAACGTACCGAGGTGCTGTGTCAGGCTATTCTGTACACGGATCCCGACTCGCTGCAGATCGGCATCAGCACAACACGGACCGTAGAGATGGTAATTGGCGTGATGGCCATTCTGCGGGCTGGCAAAGCGTATCTGCCGCTCGATCCGGCCTACCCCCCGCAGCGGCTCGAGCAGATCATCAGCGATTCGGGGATGCGCTCGTGTCTGACCACCGGGCACGACAAGGCCCTGTTCAGCAGCCTGCCCATCACGCTTATCGAATCCGACCAGCCTCCCCGCTATCCAGATCAGCTCGTGCCGGTGCAGGGTAACCGGGCATTTGTGCTGTATACCTCCGGATCAACGGGTAAGCCCAAGGGCGTGTGCATGGGCCATGCGCCCCTGCTTAACCTGCTTCACTGGCAGATCCGTGAGTCGGTGGCCGGGTTTGGCACCCGCACCCTGCAGTTTTCTCCGCTCAGCTTCGATCCCTCGTTCCTGGAGTTTCTGGCCACGTTTGCCACCGGCGGTACACTCGTGCTGATTACCGAAGAGCAGCGACTCGATCTCGATAGTCTGCTGGTGTTCATCGACGAGCAGCGCATCAACCGGCTCTTTCTGCCCTTTGTGGCGCTCCAGTATCTGGCCGAAGCTGCTATCCGGCAGCAGCGTTTTCCGCACGCGCTGCAGGAAGTGATGACGGCGGGCGAACAACTCAAGATCACTCCGCAGGTCGAGCAGTTTTTTACCGCCCTGCCCGACTGCGTGCTGTTCAACCAGTACGGGCCTACCGAGTGCCACGTGGTTACGCAGCTACGGCTGGAAGGCCACCCCAGCACCTGGCCACGGCTGCCCAGTATCGGTAAGCTTATCGACAACACTACTATGTACCTGGTCGATGAGCAACTCAACGTGTTGCCCGATGGCGAAGTAGGCGAACTGTGCTTCGGCGGGGTCTGCGTGGCCGAGGGCTACCTCAACCGACCCGACCTGACCCGCGAAAAGTTTATTCAGCTTTTGGTGCCCGGCCCGGCTGGTCCGGAGTCGGTCCGCATCTATCGGACCGGCGATCTGGGAAGGCTTTTGCCCGATGGCGTCAACGTCGACTTTCTGGGCCGTCGCGACGATCAGGTCAAGATTCGGGGCTACCGGGTCGAACTGGGTGAAGTCGAAGTGGTACTCAACCATTGCCCCGGCGTAAAACAGGCGGTCGTCATTGCCCGCGAAGGCAGCAATGGGCAGAAACGATTGCTGGCTTACCTGATTGCCGCCGGCGTGCCGGATACACCGGCTGTCCGGCAGGCTGTTGAACAGCAGTTGCCCGACTTTATGATGCCGTCGGCCTTTGTCTGGCTGGACGACTTTCCGAAAACGACGAGCGGTAAGGTCGACCGCAAATTACTGCCCGACCCCGACCGCAAACGGCCCGAGCTGGGTGTTGCCTACCGCAAACCCAAAACCGGCCTGGAGCAGACCATGGCCCGTATCTGGAGCGAACTGCTGCAGATCGACGCGGTGGGCGTCGACGATAATTTTTTTGATCTGGGTGGTAATTCACTGCTGGCGCAGCGGAGCGTAGCGGCCCTGGGCCAGGCGGGTTTGCCGATGCCCATCACCAAACTCTACCAGTTTCCAACCATTGCCGGTCTGGTGCAGTACCTGCAGCCCAACGCTGCGCCGGTTGCCGAACAGCCTACGGCCCGCAAAAAGCCCCAGGCCGATATTGCCGTGATCGGTATGGCGGGGCGATTCCCCGGCGCCGACACGATCGACGCCCTGTGGGAGGTACTGACGGCGGGTCGCGAAACCATCCGGTTTTTCAGCGATGCCGAACTCGATGCCTCGCTGCCGCCGGCCCTCACCCGCGATCCGCTTTACGTAAAAGCGCGCGGCATTGTCGAGGGTGTAGATGAGTTCGACCCCCTGTTTTTCGGACTCACGCCGGCACTGGCTCAGCTGATGGATCCGCAGCAGCGGCTCTTTCTGGAGATAGCCTGGGAAGCGCTCGAACAGACGGGTTACCTGCCTCAACGCTACAGCGGCCGGGTGGGCGTATTTGCCGGTTGCGGCAATAACACGTACTACCTCAACAATGTGCAGGGGCAGCGGCAACTGATCGATCGGGTGGGAGCCTTTCAGGTTTCGACTGTCAATGAGAAAGATTACATCGCGTCGCGGACGGCTTATCAGCTAAACCTGAAAGGCCCCGCCGTCAGCGTTTACTCGGCCTGTTCGACGTCGCTGCTGGCGGTGGCACAGGCCGTACAGAGCATCCGGAGCGGGCAGTGCGAACTGGCCCTGGCCGGTGGTGCCAGCGTAACGACGCCGGTACGGAGTGGCCACCTGTATCAGGATGGGGCCATGCTCAGCGCCGACGGGCACTGCCGCTCGTTCGACGCTGATGCCCGGGGCACCGTTTTCAGCGACGGGGCCGGCGTGGTACTGCTGAAAGAAGCCGAGGCCGCCCGGCGCGACGGCGACACGATCTACGGCCTGATTCGGGGTGTAGGCGTCAACAACGACGGGGGCGGAAAAGCCGGATTCTCGGCCCCCAGTGCCGATGGGCAGGCGGGCGCTATCCGCATGGCGCTCGACGATGCCGGCGTAGCACCGGCTACCATCAGCTATGTCGAAGCACACGGCACGGCTACTCCGCTCGGCGATCCCATTGAGATCGAGGGGCTGACCATGGCGTTTGGCGAACAGGCGCACCACCAGTACTGCGCCCTGGGCTCCATCAAAAGCAACATGGGCCACCTGACGCAGGCCGCCGGGGTCGCTGGTCTGATCAAAACCCTGCTGGGGCTGCACCACCGGCAACTGTTGCCCTCGCTGGGCTTCGAGCGGCCCAACCCGGCCATCAATTTTGTCGACAGTCCGTTTTTTGTCAATACCCGGCTCGCCGACTGGCCGTCGCCAGCCAGCGGGCAACCCCGCCGGGCGGGTGTCAGTTCGTTTGGGGTGGGGGGCACCAACGTCCACGTTATTGTGGAGGAAGCCCATACAACTCCCGAATCCGAACCCAGCGTGTCGGCGCGGCCGGCGCAGCTGCTGACCTGGTCGGCTAAGACAGCCACGAGCCGCGATGCCTACGCCGAACGCCTGGCCGACTGGCTGAAGGCTAATCCGGCCGTAGCGCTGGCCGATGTTGCCTATACGCTCCAGACCACCCGGGCCGATTTTCGGTTTCGGCGCTTTGCCGTAGTTGATACGGATACCGACCCCGCCACCGAGCTGTCGGCGCCGGCTGCGGGGGCATCGCCCGAGACGGCCCCCGATGATGTTGTGTTTCTGTTTCCGGGGCAGGGCGCCCAAAGCCTGAACATGGGGCGGGCGCTGTACGAAAACGAACCGGTATACCGGGATGCGGTCGATCGGTGCACGGCTCTGCTGCAAACCCGGCTGGGGCTCGATATCCGGTCGGTGATCTACCCCGATCGGGCCGATGCAGAGGCCGAGCAGCGGCTGCGCAACACGCGCTACACCCAGCCCGCGCTGTTTGTGGTAGAGTATGCACTGGCCCAGCTCTGGATGAGCTGGGGCATTCGGCCTACTATCCTGTGTGGGCACAGTGTGGGCGAGTTCGTAGCAGCACAGCTGGCGGGAATCTTTACGCTGGAGGATGCCCTTATGCTCATTGCCACGCGTGGACAGCTGGTGAGCGAACAGCCCACAGGCAGTATGCTGTCGGTACGGCTGGGGGCCGATGCCGTGCGGGCTATGCTGCCCGACACGCTGTCGGTGGCCGCTGTCAACAGCCGCAGCCTGTGCGTGGTGGCCGGCCCCGATGAACATATTGCCGATTTCGCCCGCCTGCTCGACGGCCAGGACGTACCCAATCGGCTGCTGTTGACGAGCCACGCCTTTCACTCGGCCATGATGGACCCGATTGTTGAGACGTTTGCCGAAGTGGTGGCGGGGGTGACCCGGCAACGACCTACTACGCCGATCGTATCGACGCTGACGGGAACGTGGCTGACCGATGAGCAGGCGACCGATGCGCAGTACTGGGGCGACCACCTCCGGCAAACGGTTCGGTTTGCCGATGCGCTCGATACGCTGGCTGCGCTCGACAATCCGCTGCTGTTCGACATTGGACCGGGGCAGACGAGCGCGACCCTCGCCCGTCAGCAGCTAACCGGCAAATCCATGCCGGTCATAGCGGCCTGGCCAGGCAACGGCGACTGGCCCAGCACCAACCGCGCTCTGCTGACCACGCTGGGTAACCTCTATCTGGCCGGGCTGACGCCCGCCTGGATCGCCCTCTACGCAGACCAGTCGCGCCGACGGCTCCGGCTGCCCGGCTATGCCTTCGACCGGCAGCGCTGCTGGGTCGATCCAGTAGCGACTACCGAAGTGCCTGCGATGCCCACGAACGGGGCCTCGGAAGTAGCCTCTTCTGATCATCCACAACCCATACACGTTATGAATCGAACCACTGTACTGATCCAGCGGATTCGGGACTTACTGGACGATGCCTCGGGTATCGACATGACCGATCTGGAACCAAACCAGAATTTTCTCGAACTCGGCTTCGACTCGCTGCTGCTGACCCAGGTAGCGATTACCCTGAAGAATGAGTTTGGGGTGCCGCTCACCTTCCGGCAGCTGACAGGCCAATACGATACGGCAGCCAAACTGGCCGATTACCTCGACCAGGTGCTACCGGCCGAGGCCTTCCGGCCGGCCCAACCCGCCCCCGCGCCGGTGGCCGCTCCCGTAGCGGTACCCGCTTCTATGCCAATGGCCGACAGTCAGCCGCTCGTGGCGGGCAGCGACACCGCGCTGGGACTGATTGCCCAGCAGCTGCAGTTGCTGGGGCGTCAGATCGCCCTGCTGCAGGGTGGCGGAGTGCCCGTAGCGGCTCCTGTGACTGCCGCTGTAGCCGCGCCGGCCCCTGTCGCGCCCGTACCCACACCCGTGGCGGCTCCGCAGCCTGTTCGGACGGTTAGCCCGGCGGCCGACCTGACGCCCGAAGAAGTGGCCGAACACAAGAAACCCTTCGGCGCTACGGCCCGCATCGAGCGGCAGGCCACCGGATTATCGGCCGCGCAGGCTTTGTTTCTGCGCGAACTGACCGACCGCTACACCCGTAAGACCAGCCGCAGCAAAGCTTATGCCCAGCAGCACCGGGCCCAGATGGCCGATCCCCGCGTGGTGTCGGGCTTCCGGCCCCTGACTAAAGAAATCGTGTATCCGCTGGTGGTGAATCGGTCCCGGGGCAGCCACCTGTGGGATATCGACGGGAATGAATACATCGATGCCCTCAACGGCTTCGGCTCCAACATGTTTGGCTACCAGCCCGACTGGATCCGCGAAACACTGCACGAGCAGATCGACGCCGGCTACGAAGTGGGGCCGCAGCATTACCTGGCCGGCGAAGTGAGCCGGCTGGTGTGCGAACTGACCGGCAGTGACCGGGCTGCGCTGTGCAATACGGGTTCCGAAGCGGTGCTGGGCGCCATGCGCGTGGCCCGTACCGTTACGGGGCGGTCGCTGATCGTGGCCTTCTCGGGTTCGTACCACGGCATCGTCGACGAAGTACTGGTCCGCGGCTCCAAAAAGCTGAAGTCGTTTCCGGCGGCTCCGGGTATTATGCCCGAATCCGTCCAGAACATGCTGATTCTGGACTACGGAACCGACGAAACGCTGCGGATCATTCGCGAACGGGCGCACGAACTGGCGGCCGTACTGGTCGAGCCGGTGCAGAGTCGCCGACCCGAGTTTGTACCGATCGAGTTTCTGAAAGCCGTACGGGCCATTACGGAAACCTCGGGCACGGCCCTGATTTTCGACGAGGTGATCACCGGTTTCCGGTCGCACCCCGGCGGCACACAGGCCCTGTTTGGGATACGGGCCGATATGGCTACCTACGGCAAGGTGGTGGGCGCCGGTCTGCCCATTGGTGTTATTGCCGGCAAGCGGTCGTTTATGGATGCCCTCGACGGTGGACACTGGCAGTACGGCGACGACTCTGTACCGGAGGTAGGGGTCACGTACTTTGCCGGTACATTCGTGCGGCATCCGCTGGCGCTGGCTGCGGCCCGGGCGTCGCTGCTGTACATGCGCGAACAGGGGCCTACCCTGCAACAGGAGCTGACCCGTAAAACCGAGAAACTGGCCCGGGCGGTCAACCGGTTTCTGGAAGAGCGGCAGCTACCGATGTTCGTGGCTCACTTCGCGTCTCTCTGGAAGTTGAAGTTTACCGAAGAGGTGCCTTACGGTGAGTTGATTTTTACGCTCATGCGGGAAAAAGGCATTCACATCTGGGATGGGTTTCCCTGTTTTACGACCGAGGCACATACCGATGACGAAATAAATTCGATAGTTTCGGCTTTTATAGATAGTATTAATGAATTGACCGAAGCCGGTTTTCTGCTCGATTCGCCCACGCTACCTGTTCAGGATCAGGCTAAAGCGTTGCCGGCTGACGGAACAGAACCGCCCGTGACGGGTGCCCGCCTGGGTCGGGATCCCGCCGGTAATCCGGCGTGGTTTGTGCCGAACCCCGACCGGCCCGGTACGTACCTTCAGGTCGATTTAATCCCCTGACGAATGCTGGATTCCGCTACTATACAGGTTACGGCTGTTGACTTCAACCCCTTTGCCGGTCCCGAGATTGCGCTGGTGGCTCCTACCACGGAGCCGCAGATCGAAATCTGGACATCGTGCCAGCTGGGTGGGGCCGATGCCAGCCGGGCCTATAATGAGTCGGTTTCGCTGCGTTTTGCGGGCGCGCTCGATCGCAGTGCCCTCGAGCGCGCTGTCGATCAGCTCGTCCGGCGCCATGAAGCGCTCCGGTCAGCGTTCAGTGGCGACGGTCGACAGATGCTGGTATTCGCCGACCTGACCATCCCCGTATCGTTTACCGATCTGGTGGGTCGCCCCGAGGCCGAACAGGGTCAGGTGCTGGCCGACTATGTGAACGCCGACGCGCGCCATACGTTTGATTTGATAAAGGGACCACTGGTACGGTTCGGACTCTTCCGACTGTCGGCCACCGACCATCAGCTGGTGCTGACGGCGCACCACATCGTCTGCGATGGCTGGTCGCTGGGCATTCTGCTGCAGGATCTGGGTACTCTCTATTCGGCTTACGTTCGGCACGAGGTGCCCCGGCTGCCCGAAACGCCCCAGATCAGTGCGTACGGTCGGCAGCAAACCGATTTTGTGGCCAGTCCGGTGTATCGCGAAACGGAGCAGTACTGGATCGATCAGTACCACGACACGGTACCAATACTGAACCTGCCGACCGATTTCCCGCGGCCACCTCTCCGCACGTTTACCAGCAGCCGGCGCGATTACGCGTTGCCGGCCGAACTGGCCGAATCGGTTCGGCGCATGGGCGCCAAAGCCGGTGCCAGCTTTGTGGCCACGCTGTTGGCGGCTTTCGATGTGCTGCTGCACCGGCTTACGGGGCAGGATGATATTGTGGTTGGGCTGCCGGCCGCCGGACAGTCGGCCGCCGATCTGCCCCGGCTGGTGGGCCATTGTGTGCATCTGCTGCCGCTGCGCAGTTTCCCCCGGTCCGAACGGCCGTTTATCGATTTCCTTCACCAGCGCAAAGAAGCCCTGCTGGACGCGTTCGAACACCAGCAGCTCACGTTCGGGAGTTTACTCCGTACCCTCAACCCACCCCGCGACCCGTCGCGCGTGCCGATGGTGCCGGTGATTTTCAACGTCGACCTGGGGCTCGATAATGATGTTCATTTTGAGGGACTGACGTATCGGTTTATCAGCAATCCCCGCCAGTTCGAAACGGTCGAACTGTTTCTGAACGTGGGCGGGTCGATGACCGACATGACCCTGGAGTGGTCTTACAACACGCAGCTCTTTCGGCCCGATACCATCGATCGCATGATGGCCGAGCTGGAGCAGATTCTGCGGGCGGTGGTCGCCGATCCGACCATTCCGCTTGGCGACATTCCGCTGACCAACGCGCTGGCCCTCCAGAACCGGCTCGATGCCTGGAACCGCACTGACGCCGATTACCCGCGTACCCAGCCGCTGCATGCGCTGCTCACCCAGACGGCCCGACGTACGCCGGAAAAAATTGCCCTCATTGTCAACGATCGGCAGCTGACATACAGTGAACTCGATCACGCGTCGAGCCGGGTGGCACATACGCTGCGGGCGGGCGGCCTGACAACGGGGCAGGTGGTTGGCGTCATGCTCGACCGCACCCCCGAACTGCTCATTGCCCTGCTGGCGGTGCTGAAGGCGGGCGCCCTCTACGTGCCGCTCGATCCCGACTACCCGCAGGATCGGATTGCCTTTATGCTGGCCGATTCGGGGGCAGCCCTGCTGCTTACTTCGGCCAAGTATGCCCGGGGCGACCTGGGGATGGCAACACCCGTCCAGACCATCGAAACAGTGCTGAGCCAGTCGGCCGGGCAGCCCATCGATTCGCCCGAAACGGGTGTGGGCAGCCGCGATCTGGCTTATATTCTGTACACGTCGGGCTCGACCGGGCGCCCCAAGGGGGTGCAGATTGAACACCGCAGCCTGGTCAATCTGCTTTACAGCATGCTCGACTGGCCGGGCATCACCGCGCAGGATGTGCTGCTGGGCGTTACCACCGTATCGTTCGATATTGCCGGACTGGAGCTGTACCTGCCGTTGCTGGTGGGGGCCACCCTCGTGCTGGCCGATGCCGAAACCACGCGCGATGGGCGGGCGCTGCTTACGCTGCTGACTGATGGGTCAATCAGCATCATTCAGGCCACCCCCGTTACGTACCGCATGCTGCTGGCGGCTGGCTGGCAGCAGAAACTGCCCCTCAAGATACTGTGCTGTGGCGAACCGCTGCCCAAAGATCTGGCTCAACTGCTGCTGGCCCGCTGCGCTACACTCTGGAACATGTATGGGCCCACCGAAACCACTATTTATTCGACCGGTAAGCAAATTCTGCCTACCGACGACGTAATTACCATCGGGCGGCCCATTCACAACACCCAGGTCTATATTCTCGACGAGCACGGCAACCGCCTGCCCGAAGGCATTGCCGGTGAGCTGTATCTGGCCGGCGACGGTGTGGCGCGTGGCTACCTTAACCGCCCCGAACTGAATACCGAAAAGTTTGTGGCTGACCCATTCAGCGGCCAGCCAGACGCCCGCATGTACCGCACGGGCGATTTGGGCATGTTTACGGCCGATGGCGAAATCAACTGCCTGGGACGTATCGATCAGCAGATTAAAATCCGGGGCTACCGGGTCGAGCCCGGCGAAATCGAACAGGCCCTGCTGCCCGAACCCGGCGTAGGGGAGGTGCTGGTGATGGCCCGCGAAGATCGCCCCGGCGATCAGCGGCTGGTTGCCTACGTGCGCGTGGAGCCTGAACTGACCCCGGCGTTGTTTACGACCCGGCAGGGGGCGTGGCGGGCGCGGCTGCGCGATATACTGCCGGCCTACATGGTACCAGCCGACTTTGTGCGGCTGACCGAATGGCCCATAACCCCCAACGGAAAAATCGACCGGAAGGCGCTGCCCCGGCCCGACGCCCGCCGGTCGGCCGATGCGCTGGTGGCCGACAAGCCCCGTACCGACATCGAGAAGCGGATTGCTTCGATCTGGGCCGAAGCTCTCGGCCATACTGATATCGGGCTGAACGACGATTTCTTCGACCTGGGTGGGCACTCGATGATTGCCGTGCAGGTGATGACGCAGCTGGAAAAAGAAACCGGCCGTCGGCTCCCGCTGTCGACCCTGCTGACGTTCCCGACCATCCAGAAACTGGCGTCGCTCTTCACGTCCGAGGAGCCGGTCAGTCGCTGGAAATCGCTGGTGCCGATCCGGCCCGAGGGCACCAAAGATCCAATATACATCATCCACGGCATCGGACTCAATCTATTGAATTTCAGTAGTCTGGTGGCGTATATGAGTCCCGAGCAGCCCATTTACGGACTACAGGCGCGGGGACTCGACGGTACCGACGAACCATTCGACAGTATCGAAGCCATTGCCAAATTTTACATTAGCGAGGTGCTTCAGCAGAATCCGGAGGGGCCTTACGCCATTGCTGGCTACTCGTTTGGTGGCTACGTAGCGCTCGAAATGGCCCGGCAACTGCAGGCCATGGGCAAGCGCGTCAAGCTGCTGGCCATGTTCGACACCAACGCCGAGGAGTCGATGAAGTATTGGTCGCGGGGGCAGCGGCTGTGGCGCAAGCTGGGCAAACAGTTGCCCAAGCTTTGGTGGATCAGTCAGTCGCTGGTGCGGCAGCCGGCTATGACACTCCGTTACCAGTGGAATTTTGTGGAAGGGCACTGGCGCAACCTGCAGCGGTCGATCGGCTTGTATCAGGAACCGCCCGCCCCGCCCGAACTCGATCACCTGCACCGGATCATGGAAAAGCACGAAATCGCGTTCGACAACTACCGCCTGCGACCTTATGATGGGGTAATTGATCTGTTCAAGGCGCGCATCCGGGTTTATTTCGTGGACGATAACAAGTATCTGGGCTGGAAAAAATTCGCGCTGAAGGGCGTTCGGGTGCATGAGGTGCCTGGCGACCACAAGATGATGATGCTGCCACCCAACGATAAAGTGTTTGCGCAGGTGCTCCAGCAGGCCCTCGACAACTGCGATCAGGACTGACGGTCAGTCAGTTCACTATTCCGACAGGGGGAAGCCATGGCTTCCCCCTCTTGCTGTTCAACCTACCAGCCGCCGGGTCTGACCAGCCCCGCCTGTTTGGGCGACAGCACCAGGCCGCGCACCTCGGGGTAGCGTTCATGAATCAGCTCGATGCCCTCATCGAACCACGCTTTGATCAGATCGGGTGGTAAGCCCGACTGGATGCGGGTCATCAGAATGGGTTTCTGCCGGATTTCGTAGCTCTGATGCATCCGGATGGTGTTGTGTACGGGCTGATAAAGGGCGCCAAATGAGTGGCCCGGTGCCGTTAGGGAGTGCCCTGGCTGGTCGATCAGGGTCAGCCCCAGCCAGTCGACCCAGGCATCGCCGGGGTAGTAGGTGACAATGGTGGAGGAGCGGGCGGGGCACCACAGCCAGCAGCTACCGGCGAGTCCGCAGGCCCGGCTTTGTTCGACCACATGACGCCACGCCTGCGCGTACAAAATCAGGTCGGCTTCGCGGTGGGTACCCCAGTGCCGGGTGGTGTCGTCATATTCGGGCGCAAAGGAAAGCAGTACAGGCTGCTGCCGGGTGGCAATAGCCCCAAAAAAGCGGCCCAGCTGCGCATCGTACTGCCCCCGTCCGACGGCCCGCAGAAAAGTCGTCAGCGCTGCGCCGGGGGCGGGTTCCAGATACAGGAGGGGAAGCTGATTGGGCTGGTCTGACCAGTGCGGCTGTTCGATGGGCTGACCGGGGAGCCAGCGGAGGTGCTGCGGACGAATGACCCGGTAAGGCAACCGGGCCTGGGGCAGGAGCTGGGTGTCGGCGGGCGTTTGCGGATCAGTCAGGCCATAGTAGAAGGGCTGGGTCGAGGCCAGCGACAGCCGGGGAGGCAGTAATCCTTTGCTTTTGACGTGGGTATAGGTGACCAGGCCCGTGGTGAGCAGCAGGATACCACCCAGAAGCGGAATACTCAACAGCCGCAGCTGACGGTAAAGGCCGTAGCGGATTTTCCAGATCAGAATGCGCAGCGTGCGGGCGGCTGGTCGGGCCGACAGCAGCCGGCGCAAAAAGCTACGGGCACCGGCCAGCAGTAATTCCTGTCCAATCAGCACGTTTAGGCTCATAATGAGTACGTTCAGCAGGCCAAATGCGATGATGAGCTGCGAGAATGGGTTGCCTACGGCATAGCGGCCGTAGTGGTACGCGCTGAACCCGATGGCGCCCAGTGTCAGCAGCGCCATAGTCAGATTGGGCAGACACAGCCAGAAATTGTTTTGCGGCCGATCGTCTTTGGGGGTGGGCAGGTAGGGCACCTCGACCCGAAACAGGGTGTACACAATCCCCAGCAGATAAACCCACCAGGTGCCGCTGCTGAGCACACCACCCAGCACATGGAAGCCCGCTTCGTGTTTTTCGATAAGCCACCGCTGGGCATATTGTCGGATAAGAAACGACGTGGCCAGCAGCGGAAAATAAGCTGCAGCAAACACCAGGAGATCGAGCCGGAGCGGCAGCCGCATCAGCACCAGCGACAAAATCGGGATCAGCAGGTCGATGAGCTGGGTCAGGCCCAGCAGGTAATGAAGCGGCAGCATAAAATAATGCAGCCGCTGCCGCCACGAAAACCGGCTGAACAAACGCGGATAGGTGGTAAGAAGCAGTTCAAACGTACCGCGCGACCATTTCAGCTGTTGTTTGTAATAGGCCGAAAGGGTAGCCGGCACCAGCCCGTAGGAGAGCGGGAGCGGTACATAGGTCGACTGCCAGCCGGCTGCGTGGAGCCGCATGGCGGTGTGCATATCTTCCGACAGACCGGGCGCGTGCCCCCCGATGGCGTCGAGGGCGTCGCGCCGGAACGTGCAGTTGGCGCCGATGGCCTGCGCAGTTCCGTAGTTGCTCATCGTGGCCATCATGGGTCCGTAAAAGGTGTAGGTCTGCTCGGCAGCCGCGAAGGCTACCAGGCTTTCCTTTCGATTGTAGTACCCCTGCACACACTGCACAAAGCCGATGTCGGGGTTCTCGAAGTAAGGCAGCACCTGATCCAGGAAATCGGGCACCGGCACATGGTCGGGGTCGAGAATGAGTACGATTTCGCCCGTGGCCTGCCGCAGGGCGTTGTTGATGTTGCCCGCCTTGGCGTCGGTTTTGTCGGTGCGGGTAACGTGGATTACGCCCAGCACCTGGCATTGCTCGCGCAGGTAAGGGTCGTTGGCTTCGTCGCAGAGGTAAGTCGTGTGTGGGTAACGGATGGCCTGGATGGCCCGCAGCGAGTTGAGCACCATGTCGTAGGGCTCGCCCGGGCAGAACGTCGTCATCACATCGACCGTCCAGGTCCGGGTCAGCGGTGGGGGCGTAGGCGGGGCTACCTGCCAGACGTGATACCACTCGTGCAGCAGGCGGAGCAGTTTAAGCCCAATCGACAGGCTCAGCAGCGCGTAGAGCCAGCCCAGTCCCCAGGTGGTGGGCTGCGCGTAGATCCAGACGAAACCACCCATAAACAACAGGCCTACCAGAATAATCAGGCGAACCCGGACAACATCACGGGGCTGGTAGCTGAAATTATAGGCGGCATTGGGCGACGGGTCGGTAAAACGAGGCCATTTCATGCGGAACGGGTTACTGGGCGGATAAGGCAGCGTGGCCACTGGCTCCTGGCCAGTGTGGTCAGGCGAATATAAAGGGGAGGAACCGCCCGGCTGTTACATAATTCCCGATTATGCCCTAAACGGTAGTGGCCCGAAACGACCTGGCTCGTACATTTCTGGTTGTATAGGCCCCGCTGGGTGGCCCGCCCCGGCTGGCGGCTATAACTCCTTACGCCATGATGCATCGCTACTTCACCTGGCTGTTCTTGCTCCTGCTGTTGCAAACTACGGGTTGTCAGGATGCAAAAACGAGCCGACGCGTACCCGCCAATGCTCCCGTAACGATTGAACAGGGGCCAGCCGGTGCCGTACTGCTGCGGCACGGCAAACCGTACTTCATCCGGGGCGCGGGTGGTCGCCGAAACATGGAGCGGGCGGCCCAGTGCGGCAGCAACTCGATCCGCATCTGGGATGATCTCGACGCGGGTCCTATACTGGATCAGGCCGACCGGCTGGGACTGACGGTGATGCTGGGCCTATGGGTCGAACGCGAAACCGACGGGTTCGACTACAACGATCAGGCCGCCGTTGACCGGCAGATGGCCCGCATCCGCCGAACGGTGCTCCGGTACCGGAATCACCCGGCGCTGCTGATGTGGTGCGTGGGTAACGAATGGGCCCAGGATGCCACCAATTTTGCCGTGTTCGACGAGGTTAACCGCATTGTGCAGGTAGTACACGAACTCGACCCCGGCCACCCCGTTACCACGGCGATCTCCCCCGATAGTGGCCGATCGATCTGGCTGGTGCAGGAGCGCTGCCCCGATCTGGACATTCTGTCGGTCAACGCCTACGGCATCATGCCCAAACTAAACCAGTTTCTGCACGAGGGTGGCTGGCGCAAGCCTTACCTGATGTCGGAATATGGCGCCGAAGGGTACTGGGAGCGCCCGCTCACTCCCTGGAAAACACCCATTGAGCCCACCAGCCAGGGCAAAGTCGAATTTGTGCGTCGACTTTATGGGCAATTCATTGGCGCCCGGCTGCCCAACTGCCTGGGTGGGTATCTGTTCTTCTGGGGTGTAAAACAGGAAGAAACCCACACCTGGTACAGCCTGTTCGATGAAGAAGGCCGCGAGACGCCCCTCGTTGGGCTGGCGCAGACGCTCTGGACGGGTAAAGGGCCCGCCAATCAGGCCCCCATCGTTACGGCTATCGCGGTCGATGGGCAACCCCGGAGTCAGGCGTCGTTTGCCGTTACCGACCGGCTGCACCAGGCACGGGTGCTGGCCCGCGATCCGGATGGCGATACGCTGACGTACCGCTGGGAAATCAAGCCAACGGCGCAACGCACGGCCGATTACATCGATACGGCCCTGCAACCCCTGGGTGGCCTGATCGACGCGCCCGGCTCGGCTGCGGTGCGCTTTCGGATGCCGGCCCGGCCGGGATTCTACCGGCTGTTTGTGGCGGTCTACGATCAGCACAATCACGTTGGTACGGCCAATGTAGCGTTTCGGGTTACGCCCGCGCCAGTGGCCGGACGGCCCTGACGGCAATCCTCTGTCTGCTACCGAAAAACCTTCGGTTATCCGGCGGGTTGGTAGAATAAACCCGCCGTGCGGGTGGCTGACCGGACCCTGTTATGACGCTTGCCAGACTTGCTTCGCTGCTGACGCCCCTCGTCCTGTTTTCGGGCATCGGGCTCCTGATGATCGGCTACGGCTTTATTACCTGGGGGCAGGAGAATAACGTGCTGCAGTTCCTGTTCGGCATTCCGCTATGGCTGGGGCCACTGGGGCTGCATGGGTGTATCCGCCGATTTACCCGCTTCGACACCGGGCAGATCTGGCTTGTCGAGGGGCTGTTGGTAGGGCTGGCGGTATATGGATTCTTGCGGTCGTGAGGCTCCGGAACCGGTCCTTACTCCCGAATAACCAAATCGTACCTGGTCAGCAGGCCGGGCAGGCTGTGCAGCGCAAACCGGGCTTTCCTGAGTTTGTTGCTGGTAGGGTCGATGGCGATGTTGACCGACGTGTAGAAATCGGCCTGCGTCAGGTTCGAGTCGTCAAATTTGGCCTGGGCCAGATTACAGTGAGCAAACACAGCGCCCGTCAGGTCGCAGCCAACGAAGAGCGTACCCTGAATGGAGCAGTGGTCGAATTGGGCCTTGCGAAGTTTTCGGTCGGTAAACAGCGCGTAATCGAGCAGGCAGTGCGCAAAGTCGACGTGAAATGCGAAGGGGTTGCAGCGTCCGAAATCGACACTTTGCAGGCTACAGTGGTCAAATACCACATCGTTGAGCTGGGTGCCGGCCAGCTCAGCACCTGTCAGGGTACAGCGTTCGAACCGGCAATCGATCAGGGTGGCACCGGCCAGTGCCCGTTTCCCGGGTTCGAGTGAACGAAAGGTACAGGCCTCGAAGGTGTGCCCGGCCCAACTGGCCGGCAGCAGATCGGGCGTGTCGAAAACGGTGGAGAGGTGATCCATGTGGGACGGCAATCAGGAAAGTAATGACTGTCGGTACGCTTTCAATTCGCTGAACGATAGTTTGAAACGCAGCGTGAGCAGCCCGTAGGTCAGCCCGCCCAGAATCACTTCAGCCGCCGTATGAATGGGCCCCTCGTAACCGACGAACTGCTTGTAGAGGTACACGACTCCCACCATCACGAGGCAGAACACGGTGGGCCAGGCAATGTTGCGCAGGAATTCGCCCATGAAATCGCCGATCAGGTAGTGCACAACGGCGAAGTTGGCGGCTAGATTCAGGAACGTAGCCAGCAGAAACGCCATGGCAATGCCCGTAACGCCCCAGTAGTGCCCGAAAACGTACACCAGCGGCAGTTTCACCACCAGCGTAACGAGGTTGAGGTAGAACAGCAGGTTGGGTTTGCCCTTGGTGAAGGCCAGGGTAAAGAGCGGGTGACTGAGGCAGGTGAAAATGCCGACAAACACAAAAATCCGGATCAGCTCAACGGTTTTGTCCCAGCCGGGGCCGTAGAACAGGGGCACCACACTTTCGGCGGTGATGAACAGGCCCGCCAGCAGCGGCATGTTGCAGTAGCTGACAAAGTCCAGAATTTTGAGGTACGAGTTTTTCAGGTCGGCCGCGCTTTCCTTCATCTTGGCCAGAATGGGGTAGGCTACCTGCAGAATAATCGGGTTGAGTTTGGTGATCGGAAAAATCGACAGCTGGTAGGCAATGGTGTAGTAGCCCAGCAGTTTCACGCCCAGCATCCCGCCGATAAAAATGTTGTCGGAGTTCGACTGGATAAAGCCCAGCAGCCCCTCGCCCAGGTTGAACAGCCCGAAACGCAGGTGCTCGCTGATGTTGCGGGCGTCGAAGCCGAGCATGGGCAGAAAAAATGGCAGCCCGAAAATGACCTGAAAAATGGTCTTGACGGTCTGGTTGACGAGGGAGCCGATGATGAGCGATAACTCCTGAAACCCGTTGTAGGCCAGCGTTACCGTCACGACCGAGCCCAGCACTGTACCGGCAATGTCGATAATGGCCACCGAGCGGAATTTGAGTTCTTTCTGGAGCAGAAAGAGGTAGAGCTGCCCGAAATAAACGATCAGGAAGTAGTACGACGAGAGTTTGATAACCCGCTCCAGCTTCGGCTCGTGATAGAACGATACGATGAGTGGGGTACTCAGATACACGATCACGAAAATAATGGCGCCCACAATCAGGTTCAAATAGTAGAGCGTCGACAATACCTTGCGGTCGCTTTCCTGCTTGTAGATAATGGAGTTGGAGAAGCCGAGGCTCGAAAAAATGGTGAAGAAACCGATGATCAGGTTACTGATGCTGACAATACCGAAGTCGGTAGGAGCCAGCAGACGGGCCAGTACAGCAACCTGTCCGAACTGGAACACGGTCGATATCACGGTGGCGATCGTGATCCATTTGCCACCGTTCATGGCCTTGGCTTTATTACTCATTGGGGCGAATTAAACGTAGCAGTCAACGTGAAGGGTAAACCCGGTCTGGCGTTTGCGACAGCGATACTACAAGCTATTGACGGGATTCGCATCGTTCCGTAATCAATGGCTGCGGATAATTTTTCGAACGGTGCGGCTGGTTCCCTGCCGTACCTCCACAAAATAAATGCCGTAGGGTAAGGCGGTAAGCGTAAGTTTTGCCCGCAGCGCCGTTTCGGGCTTTTGCAGATGCTGCACCACATGCACCCGGCCCGTATTATCGAACACCCGAATGTCGACGGCCTGTTCGCTGGCGTTGGTCAGCAGCAGATCCACGTAGTCGGTGGTTGGGTTCGGGAAGAGCTGCAGGGTCGAGAGGTCGCTGGTTGTCGTTTCGGTAAGGGGCGGGCCGGCGCCGGGCATCACGAAGACGGGGGTTTCGCTCACCGTGATCGGAATGGTGCCGGTTTTGCTGACCAGCCAGCTGCGCATCATGGCGCTGCGCCCCGCCGTCGGGATGCAGAGCTGCACGGTATCACCGGCCGCCACGGGCAGGTTCACCGTACCGGTGCGGCCCCGTTCGTCGCCAATGAGCAGCACGTAGGCCGCCTTCGCTTCATTGCGCATGCGCCGGCCACCCGCCGTGATCGGCACATAGCGATCGACGATAAGCCCCGCCGGACCGCCCGTGGTGGCTACGGTATCGCTGAACTGGTAGCCACTGAGCAGCTGGTTGGCCTGCCGCAGAAAGTCGGCCGCGGGCTTGCGGGTTTTATCGCCGTTGAGCAGCCCCATCGAGCTGAACTGGATCGGGTTGGCCGGGTCTTCGTCGTAGAGCTGGTAGAAAAATAGCCGGTCGATACCGACGCGGGTGTAGAGCAGGGCTGTACGCAGTATCCAGTCGGCCTGGGTTTGCTCGACCGATTTACCCCCAACCCCAATGGCCCGCAGCGGGCTGCCGGGATTGGTGTCGTAGCCGGCTTCGGTAATCCAGACGGGTCGGTCGCCGGCCAGATCGTGGGCTACCCTGACAAAGGCGGCTGCCTGCTCACCCACGCCCGACACTTCGGGGGCTGCCCCGCGTTCGGAGCCGCCCCCCTGCGACGACCGGGCGTTATTGGCATACAGGTGCTGGTTCATGACATCCCAGCAGAGATCGATGCTGCCATCGGGCCGGTAGCCCCGAAACTCACGGCACCAGTCGATCATACCCCGGATGTAGTCGGTGGTCGATGCGGCCAGGCCACCCACCACTACCTGCATGGTGGGGTCGGCGTTTTTAACGCCCACGCCGGGCCCCAGGGTGTTTTTGTGGCCGTCGTAAAAAGCCGACAGGTTGGCGGCATATTCGCGGGCCGTCTGGTAGGCTTTGCGGCCCTTCCAGGTTTTGTCGCGTTCGTTGTCGCATTCGAGGTAGCGGATGAGCCCCAGCCCGATCTTTACGGTGTTGAGCCCCGCCCAGGTCTTGACCGGACTCACGCTGACAAGCGCCGGATCGACGGTTTTGGTGTGGCCATAGCGGGCTGCGTATTGAAACGCCACGCGGGCCTGTTCGATATAGGAAGCCGGCTGGCTCAGGTCGCGCCCATAGGGGGCCGGCACGTTTTCGTAATCGCGCTGCCCCTCGGGATACGTGTTTTCCATCCATTTCGGAATGGTTTTCAGACAGGCCAGCACATCGATGCCTTCGGCCTGCAGCCGCTCGTAGAGGATGTCGTAGTTCCAGCTGCCGCTAAACGTAGGGTTGAATGTATACTGCCCCGGCGTCGATTCGAGTTTCTCCCAGTCCATATAGTGCCGGATAGCCGAAAACCCTTTGAGCGCTTCCAGCCGCGACTCGTCGATCTGCCAGGGCGAGCTGGCGTCTTCCAGGTTCCATTCGAAGGCATTGACCCCGATAGCCTGCCGGAATGGGGTGGCCCGTGCCGGCACGGGGGTGGGGGCAGGGGGCGCCGTATAGGTGCCATACAGCTCCAGCTCGGTCGGAAAGGCACCGGCCGTGCTGATGACCAGAAACCGAACATTGGTGGCGGGCGTGGCCAGGGTAAACGCATCGGGCCGGGCCGGATCGGGGCCAACCCACTGATTCTCGGCTTCGCCCGTAAAGCGCGCAATCGGTATCCGTTCCCAGGTATCGGTGATGACCGACAGAATCAGGGGGGCGTCGATATGGCTGCCGCTGCCATCGAAAAAACGGACCCGGTCGATGGTGAGCTGCTCACCGGCCAGCAGGGGGTAGTACGCATCGTATCGCTTCAGCAGCAAGTCGTTGCCCGTCTGGACGGGCGCGTCGGTCCTGCCGTCGAACAGGCCGGTCAGCCCGTTGCTGACGTTGTTGAGCTGGTACCAGCGGGCCGGATCGATCGGCAGCTGCCCGGGGTTCCGGCCCGGCGTGGCTGCCTGCATACGGGCGCGGGCTTCGATCCGGTAATCGGATCGGGTCGCAAACGCCAGCACCAGTAACAGCAGGGCACCCGTTCGGATCTTGTTTTTCATAGCGATGATGTACTTGACGTTGGGTTAGCGGATTCAGGATTAGCGGATCAGTACGACCCGACCGAATTGTTGCCGGGCTGGTTCGGCCGGATTGGCTCCGGAAAGCCGATAGCTGAGCTGCCACGAATAGGAGCCGGGCGCGCAGGGAAGGCCACTGGCCGTACCATCCCAGGCCTGATGCCGTGCGTCGCCCCGATAGAGCACCGCACCCCAGCGGTCAAAAATCGTCAGGGTGCCCGATTCGGCATTGGGTAGCGCCAGCCGGAACACATCGTTTACCCCGTCGTTGTTGGGGCTGAACGCATCGGGTATGCCCGCTGGTGTGGGCGCACAGGCTCCGCACTGCCGCAGCTGCAGGTCATCGAGCGCCAGGTCGTTGCCGCAACCGGCCGACCCCTGGTTGTTAATGAGCTTGATAACCACCCCGTCAATCGAGGCTGGTAACGTAAATACGGTAGAAAAGCGCTGCCAGACGGGTGTGCTACTCAGCGGAATAACGCCGACATCGATCGTCTGAATTTCCGTGCCGTCGGCGGCTTCTACGCGCAGTGTCAGGTTGGGCAACAGGGGGTTGGTGCAATAGCCGGGCTTCAACAGGTTGACGCACCAGACCGACAGCTCGTAGGTCGTCTGGCTGCATAGCCCCGACGCCGGTTGCACATACACGTCGCCCGCGCCATACGAGCCATTGGCAATCATCATCAGCCCCCCCTCATCGCCTGGCGTATGATCGTCGGGAATGGCGTGCCAGAGGCCGTCGAAACAGCGGCCATCGATGGTCGGAGCCAGGGCATACTGCCCGTCGTTGGGGCAGGTGGCCGACACCAGTGCGTAGCGGGTTCGATCGTTAAGCACCGAAGGGGCCGTCCGCTGGCCAAACGATTCGTAGAGTACCGTCCGGGCCGTAGCGTCGGGACAGTTGGGGCCTGCGGAATGGGTTACCTGCCGAAATCCCCCCGTCAGCAGGAGCAGCGCAACGCCGACCAGGCTGCGAACGCCACGGCTGACGCTTTTTTTTTGCTTACTTTGACGGGGCGCGGCACACATGGATTCTATTTTGACGATCGGTCAACCAGACCGTCACGGCTAAAATACGGTAAGCCCGAACTTATTCGCTGTGAATCCAGCAGTTGTGTGCGCGCCGGCGTCGAGTCATGGCCATCAATATATGTCAGCTCCTGTCTGTATAATCACCTGCCAGACCCTGCCCGTTGTCGACTGGCAACCCGCTGGCGAACCAATCCAGGCCGGCCCGGCCGTGTGGCGGCTGGCAGTTCCGGCCACCGATGAGCTGCTGGCGGAAGCACAGGAACTGTTTACGGCCGGCGAACGGGACCGGGCCGACCGCTTCCGACAAGCCGCCGATCGTCGGCGTTTTTTGCTTGGCCGGCTGCTGGCGCGAAGCCTGGCCGGAGCTTATACCGGCCAGCCAGCGGCAACCGTCGAACTGGTAACTGGCCCACAGGGTAAACCCGACCTGAATCCGGCGCTGGGGTGGCACCTCAACCTGTCGCACGCCGGCAACTGGGTCGTACTGGCCCTGGACCGGCAGCCGCTGGGGGTCGATGTGGAGTGGTGCCGCCCCGATCTGCCCCTCGATCTGATGGTAAGCAGCAGCCTGCAGCCGACCGAACAGGCCGTTGTGGCCCGGAGCAGCGATCCCACCGGGCAGTTCTACACCTACTGGACCCGGAAGGAAGCTTTTGTCAAAGCCACCGGACAGGGGTTGCCGGATACCTTTCACGAAATATCGGTGCTGGATGGCGTCAATTTGGCCCCGGCCGCCCTGCTGACACTGGGCCAGAACTGGCTGGTGCGTAGCTTTACCGTCGAGCCCGGCTACCCGGCCGCGCTGGCTACCAGCACAGATACGACCACTCCCGCTTTTCTGACTATTTCGCCAACCGACCTGATGCACAGCGTGAGTAGGGCAATGCCCTGAAAAAAGGGGTGACTTCGCTCCGTTAACCGGGTCATATAGATGACTGGTTCGTTATCAATCCGTCGATCACGCAACACATCCGTTGTCCATGCAACGCCTGCTTCTTAAGTTTCTTTACGTTATTGCCGCTGTCAAGTATCCCCGTATTCGCAAGGATCTGCGGTATTTTATCCGCGATAATTACTTCAGCCGACTCAACCAGCTTTGGTTCCTGTCGGCCGATTATGTAACCAAGGAACCCTATAAGGTTATCGATTACCACGGCGAGTTCGACCAGGAACTGCGCTACGTGTTGCCCTTTGCCTACTGGCATTTCCAGAACGGAACGCTGAAACAAACCATCTCCTGTACGGATACGGGTGTATTCTACTTTTTCAGCCCCGACCATGTAGAGGCCCACCCCAAACGGGTCTGGCAGGCGGGTTACGACTATTACGACGTTCCGAACATGACCCACAGCCCCACCTTCGACTATTCGAAGTGGACGCGGGTGCCGCTTAAAAAGCACTACGCCAACAATCGGTTCGTTTACGACAAACCCCTGCTGGTGATTGCCAACAAATACAACATCGAATGGGATGGTCCACCGCGGAACTTTCTGGATATTCCAACCCTCGACGCCATCATCAGCCGCTGTAAGGCGAAGTACCAGATCGTTTATAACCGCCCTCTGTCGTCGCAGATCGTGCTCGATAACAGCGAGATCATGGACCTGGGCGAGCACGAATGGCTGCGGACTACCCACCCTGAAGTGCTGCAGCTGAACGATCTGTTTGCCGAGCATCGCGATCAGGTTACCAACTTCAATCATCTGCAATTGCTGGTGTACGCCAACGCCGACCGTTTTATTTCGATGCACGGTGGTACGGCGGCTCTGGCGAGTTACTTCGAAGGCACAAACATCATTCTCTCAAAACCCGGTGGCGGTATGGAGCATCACTTCGATGAATACCGCACGATTTTTCCGGCGCTGTCCGGCGCCCGGATTATGCACGCCCGAACTGCCGACGAAGTGCTTCGTTTTGTCGACGATGTCTATGCCTGACCCGGTTAACCGATCTATACCCCGGGGAGCCGTTTATCGTCGGGGCTATTACTTTCTTTTTCTGTCCGTATCTGTATGGTAATTGCCCGAATCACCAGTGGCCTTGGCAACCAGTTGTTCCAGTACGCATTGGGGCGCCATCTGGCCAATACAAACCAGACGTCGCTGTATCTCGATCTGAGTTATTATCGGCAAACATACGATACCGATACGCTGCGGCTGTTCAAGCTCGATCGTTTCGCGACCGATTACCGGTTGCTCAACACATCGCCCCTGGTCTACGCATCCAAACTGACCCGATTACTCCCCAACCGTACGCTGAAGCCACTGGCCGCTTACGTGAAAGAGCCCCACTTTCACGTCGATCCAAGTGTGCAGCAGGCCCGGGCCGCGATGGTTATTCTGGATGGGTTCTGGCAGTCGGAGCGCTACTTTGCCAACAGTGTCGGGGTGCTCCGGCGCGAACTGATGTTCCGGCGAACACCCGGTCCGGCTTTTGAGAACTTCCGGCGGCAAATCGCCAGTGCTGCGGTGCCTGTTTCGGTCCATATCCGTCGGGGCGACTATGTGAACCACCCCGAATTCAGCCAGTCGTTTGGGTTTCTGGGACTGGAATACTACGAACGGGCACTGGCGCAGCTGCTCACGCGCTTCCCGGGAGCTACTTTTTTCGTTTTTAGTGACGAACCAGCCTGGGTTGCGGCTAATTTACCGTTACATAGCCCGCATGTGTTCGTCCAAAACACCGGTCTGGATGCCGATGTCGACGACCTGCAGCTGATGAGCCTTTGCCACCACCATATCATTGCCAACAGTTCGTTCAGCTGGTGGGGCGCCTGGCTCAATCCACGACCTGATAAAGTTGTGCTGGCTCCGCAGTACTGGTTTCGTAACAAGCCCGACTGGGATACGGTTGATTTGATACCCGATACCTGGGCTCGCGTTTAACGCTAATTTCCTGCCGTTCGATTTACCCCAACCCATATGAATCTGAAACAGTATGTTGATGACCGGCCAGCCCTGAAGCGGTTTGTTCATCGGTTGTTGATTCGACCCGAGCAGGCCCGCCCCCGGCAATGGGTAAGCTGGCTGGTCAACCCGATGATCCACAAAAAGCACTCCTCGGCCCGAATCCGGTCGACGGTGCGGCTCGACGTGGTTCCGTTCAACAACTTTACGGTGGGGGCAGGCAGCACCATCGAAGACTTCAGCGTGGTCAACAACGGCGTGGGGGAGGTGCATCTGGGTGTCAACTGCCACCTGGGCCTCAGCGCCGTGCTGATCGGCCCGGTACACATGGGCAATAACATCATTGTGGCACAGCACGTCGTACTGTCGGGGCTCAATCATGCCTACGAAAATGTTGACCAGCCCATCCGGCAGCAACCGGTGCTGACTAAACCGATCGTGGTTGAGGACGACTGCTGGATTGGGGCCAACGTAGTGATTACGGCCGGGGTAACCGTGGGTCGTCACTCGGTGGTAGCGGGCGGCAGCGTAGTCACCCGCGATGTACCGCCTTTCTCCGTAGTAGGCGGCAATCCGGCGCGAGTGTTGCGGTACTACGACCAGAGCCAACAGCGCTGGGTCTCGACTTCGCCGGGCAAGGTGGAGGAAGTAGTTACAACTGTCTGAGCACCGCTTCAAACTCAAGGGCCCGGTGAGCCCATGAATTGCTCCGTGCTATGGCAACCCGGGCTTCGCGCCGGGTTGCGCTCCTATCGGCAAGCGCCCGGCGCAGCGCTTCGGCAAACAGGGCGGGCGTATCGGCCAGTTCGACAACGCCTTCAAACTCCGTCAGAATCGAAAAAGTGGTCGACACTACGGGGAGTCCCCCGGCCAGATACTCGTTTAATTTAAGCGGGTAAATGGTATAGGTGTGTGCATTCCGGACGTACGGAATGATGGCCACCGTCATCTGGGCGAGGAGGGCCGGCAGTTGCGCTGGCTGGTGGGGTGGTATAAACTCGACGTTAGGGTAAGGCAAAAGCCGCTGCGTTACCCGGGCTTCGGGCACATCGCCCACAAACCGGAACAGCACGTCGGGCAATGTACGGACGCAGTGCTCGACCAGATCGATGTCGATCCGATCGTCGGCAATACCCACATACCCGATAACGGGCCGGGTGGGCGGGTTGGCTTCGGCCAGCTCCCGGGCCTGGTGGAAAAGGTTGAAATTGACCCCATTTTTAACGCAGAACGTACGGGGCTGTATCGCCGATTTACTTTGCCTCAGGGCTTCAGACGTGGTTATTACGGCGTCGACCTGGCGCATGTATTCGGGCTCGTAGCGGCTGCCGTGTCGCCCAATCCAAGCGCCTACCGTGATTTCGTCGAAACAGTAGTAGATGGTGCCGGCCTCGTTGAGTTTGCCCAGCATGGGCAGGCCAAAAACAGGATTCAGGCCATTGACGACCAGTGGTCGCTCCATACCCAGCTTTTTCATGACCCGCCGGAGCCCCTTAACGAGCTGCCCCACGTTGCGCTGAATCAGACGATCGTGCGGCCCGGCCGAGAGCCAGTTGATGGGCAACATAACCGGCGGCTGCCACACGTAAACCGATGTATTGTTGGAAAGCTGTTTGGTAGTCAGGGCGTGGGCGCGGGTAGTCAGCGGCTTCACCGGCACGGGTTGACGCTGCAACAGCCCCATGGCCAGGTCTTTCAGGGTGTACTGATAATCGACGTACAATACCCGATGGCGAACCGCCAGTTCGGACATAAGCTGGACAATGGCTTTCTGGAAATCGCCTTCCCAGGGGGTTTGGCCAACGCAAATAATACTATCAAAGTTTTCCATGGGTAGGTACGGGGGGCAGGGGTAACGGACTGGCCTAAGCCGGAGACGGCCGGTTGGGCTCGGGCTCAGGCGTATCCCACCGGTAGCAGGTGGTAAACAGTACGGAGGTAATGCCGAGCATCGTACTGGTTGGGAACTGGCCCAGCGTAGGGTTCGAGTAACTCATCAGCGCGATACCGATGAAATCGGCCAGGAAAGCAATCATCATGGTGGTGAGCCACGGGTCGCGGAGCTGCCAGACCCGCCAGGTGCCGATACCGATGATTGAGCCAATCATAAGCAGATACAGCACCATGCCTACCACGCCTGTTTCAATCCAGAGTTCGACGTACCAGCTGTCGGGCGGAATCTGGGCCGCGCCGTGTGTGGGCGAGAAACGAGCGCCCATGGCCCCCGATGTGCCCAGCCCGGCCCCGAAGGGCAGATTGGCCATGTACGATTTTAGTTTATTCTGGTTTTCCAGTCGCACCATAAACGAGGCATCCTCCTTGGGGTGCAGCGCCGTTCGGATGCGGTAGATCTGGTATACCGAGTCGCCGATATGGGTAAACATCAGGATGGCCATGATAGGCGCCATAATGGCTACGCCCCAGATCATGTTCGACAGCTTGCGCCGAAGCACCAGGTAAGCCGGAAAGCCGCCAATCAGTACGAACAGGGCACTGCGGGTGCCCGACAGTGCGTAGGCCCAGAAGAGGATCAGGGCCAAGCCGATAAAGAATAGTTTGCGGGGCCAGGTGCGCGAGGCTGCCACCAGAATCAGACAGATCAGGGTAACGCCGGCCATCTCTCCCCCAAACTGGGATGCATCGGAGTAAAACGAAAAACACCGCAGCTGACCCCACAGAATGTGGGTTTTGGCAGCTCCTTCGGCCAGCCATTTAGCCTCGGCCGCGGCCAGTCCGATATACTGCTGTTTGTAGGCCCAGAGCGCCCCGAAAAACGACCAGAAAAGCCAGATGCGCAGCAGCCATAAAATTTCCCGGCGCGAAATCGGGTTGACCAGCACGATAATCGACAACAGAAACCAGTTGAGCGAAAAGGAGCGAACCTTGAAAAACCAGGCTACGTGGTTCGGCACTTCAGGATTGAAAAACTCAAGAATGGTGTAGAACAGCCAGGCTGTCAGGAGGTAAAAAATGGGGGTGCGCAGCCGTGTCCAGTCCATGCGTTTGCCATGCATACACACGCTCACGAATGTCAGCACCAGTATGCCATCCAGCGAAAGACCCAGGGGCAGATCGGCCGGAATAAAGCGCATGAAGCTGATGGCGAAGCTGAGCGTAATGTAGATGGCCAGCCCGATCTTGGGTTCGGCCAGAATACTGCCCACCACAATGAGCGCGACCGGGATGGCAACAATGGCGACTCCGCCCAGCATACCGAAGGTGCCGATGAGCCAGCCCGCCAGCAAGGCAACCAGCGTGCCCAGCAACCCGTACGCCCAGCGGCTGTCGCGCAATTGATCGGTAAGGTATGCCAGTTGTTCAGCCATAACGAGACGAAGGGTGTTGCGCGCTTAAACGGCCCGCCGGGATTTCTCCCAGACACCCGATAGATTACCGCGTTTATACCGCAGAAATCCGGCCAGTACGCATCCATTCATAAAAACGAAATAAAACGGTACAAAGGTAAGTTTCCAGCGGGTTTGTCGGTTTTCGAGTTGATACCCTACGGCAGCCACTGCATAAAAAAGTACTTGACCCAGCAGCATGAGCCACCACAAACCCGCGTTGGGCTGGATGACGAGCAGCAGGTTGAGCAACAGCAGCAAGGGTAGGCAAAAGGGCGTCACGGCCCAGCGCAGCACCCGGTGCGAAACGTACTGAAAGCTCAGCCACCCATACCGGAACACGTTGAACAGGGGGCGCAGCCGCCGAATGGCCTGGAAGCCACCGGCCGCAATCCGGACTTTCCGCTTGGTTTCTTCGCCTACCGACTGCGACGGGCGTTCGAGAGCGTAGGCATCGGGCGCATAATCGACCCGGTAGCCCCGCTCGGCAATCCGGAGCGAAATAATGAAATCGTCGAGCAGTGTATCGGCTTCAACGGGCTCGTACAGGGCCGTCCGGATGGCAAACAGTTCGCCAGCGGCCCCCACGATGGTATGTAGCAGGGCGTCCATTTTTTTCAGGAACGACTCGTAGCGCCAGTAGAGCCCTTCGCCACTGCCCGCTGCCGATTCTTTGCCGGCCACGCTGATGCGTTTCTCGCCCGTTACGGCCCCCACGTCGGCAGGGCTGAATCGCCGGACAATCCGGCTCACGGCTTCGATATTGAGTTGCGTGTTGGCGTCGGTGAAAATGGTCAGGTCGGTGTTGACCAGGGGCATGGCCCGGTTGATGGCCATAATTTTCCCGAGCCGTTCGGTACCTGACTGAACCTGTAACTGGGGTAGGGCTGCCTGACGGGTGGCCAGGTATTCGGCCGATCCATCGGTCGACCCTTCCACCACGAAGAGGAGCGTCATCAGCTCGGCCGGGTAGTCCTGATCGAGGCAGTTCTGCAGCTTCTGGGGCAGGTAGTCGCGCTCGTTATACGCCGGAACAACCATGGTTACCGTGGGTAACCGGGTTGGCATGGGCGATTCGGGGCGGGGCGGTCGGAGTTTGACCAGTAGCCAGATCAGCAGGCCGTAGCCGGCATAGGTGTAGAACACAAGGAAGGCCAGGATCCAGAAAAGCAGACCGGCAAGCGTATAGACAAGTTGCATTAAACGAACCGTAGGTTAAGCTAAACGGGTGATGTGCTGGTGCTGCGAAAATTCCAGAGCACCCCCTGCACAAAGGCCCGGGCGTGGGCCAGCTTACCCCGGATGGCGTAGGTAAACAGATGCTTGGGAATAACACAGGCCGCAAAAAACAGATAAAACACCATTTTTTCGACCGTCGAACAGTGCCGGCGCATGTACAGGATCCGGTTGCGGGTCAGGTAATACGTTTTCAGCGTGCTGTGTTCACCGACCGACATCGACTCCTTGTGCAAAATGTAGGCCGAAGGCTGGTAATAGATGAGGTAGCCCGCTTCCCGGATCCGGGCCGACCAGTCGAGCTCTTCGTAGTAGAGAAAAAATCGTTCGGCAAACCGCCCCACCCGATCGACCACGGCGCGTTTGACCAGCATGGCGCAGCCATGGGCAAAATGAGTCGGGCCGGGTGTATTATACGCGGGCGAATCGGGTTGCTTGTAACCAACCGCCACGGCAGTGCCCGTCAGCATGTTCATCGGGTTATAGCCGGCATACTGTACCAGATCCGGATCACTGTAGAATCGTATCTTGGGACAGGTAACGCCGATGCGCTCGTCGGTCTCGAAAGGGCGCAGGAGCTCGGTCAGCAAGTCGGGATTCAACTCCGTGTCGTTGTTGACAATGAACAGATAGTCGCCCCGGGCCGCGGCAATGCCCAGATTGTTGCCCCCCGTGAACCCCAGATTCTGCTCGCTTCGGATCAGGCGAAGCCGGGGGAAGGCATCGGTCTCGAGGCAGCTGGCCAGCGCCGGCTCCGAGGCATTGTCGACGACAATAAGCTCATAATTGGTGTGCGTAAGCCGGTCGGCCGACGCCAGAAACAGGCGGGTCAGTTCGGCCTGATTATAATTAATCGTGATAATGGACACCAGCGGCTGGTTTTCCATTACACGTTTTCCTTCTGCCATAGGGTGAAGAACGTCTTCCAGATAATGTACATATCTGTTTTGAAGGAGAACGTCCGCGCGTACTCGATATCGAGTTCGATGCGCTCCTTATCGGTAACCGGGCCAACCCCCCGTGCTCGTTTCTTGACCTGCCACAGGCCCGTCAGGCCGGCGGGTCCGGCAAAGCGCTGGGCCGATTGATTGGACGTAAGTTTCTCGGCTTCGTAAAGCGGCAGCGGGCGGTTGCCAACCAGCGACATATCGCCCAGCAGAATATTCAGGAGCTGCGGCAATTCGTCGATGCTGCTGTTACGCAGAAACGTGCCCAGCCGGGTGATGCGGGGGTCGTTGCGAAACTTCATGAACTTGGCCGCACCTTCGGTTTCGAGTAGGTATTTTTTCTCACAGATCACCTCATGCTGATCGAATAAAGGCTGCTGGCAGGCAATACCCCGCATCCGGCACTCATCGCACCTGAATTCAAGGCCATTGGCTACATTTTCAGTGTCGTCCGATTTTTTGGCATATATATTGTGGTCCTTGAGCTCCTTCAGTAAGGCATCGGCCATCACCTTCATCGTACGAAATTTATACATATTGAAGATGGTAAAATTGCTGCCGGCCCGGGGTGATTTATAAAGAACAGGTCCCCGTGAATCAAGTTTAATCAGGATAGCCACCAGCAGCAGGAGTGGCAGCAGCAGGAGCAGGGCGGTCAGCGAGACGGCAATGTCGATGCCGCGCTTCCACCAGGGAAGCGAGAAGTTGTACTGATTATGAGCTGATTCCGTGTGTTCGAGCGATAGCACGGTTGCATTCAGGTCGAGGTAATAACTTATTTTTGACTGCAGCTGTTCCGTGTTATCGGTCAGATCGAGCAGGTCTGAAGCGCCGGTTTCCAGCGCTACTTTAACCGGTTTTTTATTCATTCCGCCACAGCTTATCAAAACGGGGACATGGTTGAGGTAGGGGTCCCTGCGGATCAAGGTAATGATGGGCGATGCGTTGTCGCTATCGGTAATGACGAGGCCCAGCGAAGGGCGACTGGCAAGCCATTTACCCACTTCGCCCGCGTTGTCACGCCGGACAACGACGCCGGTCGATTCCGCGAGGGCGTGCAGGCGACTTGCCGTTAGGTTATCTTTCTCAACGAGGAGTAGGCAAAAAGCACGGGTATTATTCACACAAACGAACTTATATTAACTATAAGGGTACCGTTTTGTGCAATTACCTGGCACGCGATTTGCTTTTTCTGTCGGGGAGGAACGACAGACAACCTGGCTTAAGCGTATGGATTGACGCTAGCGACTAAGCACTTTGCTTCAGCGCATTGCCTCTGAACAGAACCGACAGCACGCGCGACCGTTGTTGCCAAAACGACTTAATTTCGGGCAATAATCGCGCCGAAACCGGGCGTTCGTGCTCTTCTGCCTGATATACCGGACTGGCAGCCCGCCGAAGTACGGCCTGGATTTTGGCTTTTACCTCGAGTGGATTGAAGGGTTTGGTGGCAAAATCATCGGCTCCATGCTGCAGGCATTTGATGCGGGTATCGCTGTCTGTAGCGCTGGACAGGATCAATACAGGAATATGGCGGTTAATTCGGCTAGTTCGTATAAGTTTTGTCAAGTCCAGTCCGTTAAAGAAAGGTAGGTCGAGTTCGGTCAGCACACAATCGAAACGATTGCCTTGAGTAAGCATGCGTGCTGCTTCTGGCCCGGTATTTGCTACAGTTATTGTGAAGTCGTCTTTCAGGTTTTGTACAAGAATTCCGGCGATAAACGGATTTCCGTCGACGATGAGTAAAGTGGCTTTAGTTTTCATTGATGTACGGCTGTATCTGAACGTATTTGATGGGTTAGCTACTTTTTAGACTATAAGGGCATGATAAGGTTACGGCTTTGATCTGATAAAGCCGTGGCCGTTTTTTTGTATACAACCATTCGTAGGACGGTACATAATTCTATAGATTTACTAGTAAAGCTTTCTTGTTTTTGCTGTAACTGGCTAATAGTCAGTTTTTTGTGTTATACGGTATGCTAAGTGTATAGTCAATTTTAATGAGTATTTATACTCATTCTCTGCGCCGAATTATTTTTTCTAAAAAAGCCCGAAATATCTTAAACGGTAGGTAGCCCGGAGTTATATCAACGCACTGTCATCCCTTTTAAATTATAGGTATATAGTCAAAATTAGGTTTATTTAGAGTGTTTATCTTAAAATAGTTATATTATATTGTTTATGTAATTCGGCTAATTGATTATTTATGATTGTATTTTATTGTTATAAATGATATTTGGGTTACATGGAGGGCTGGTATAGCTAAAACAAGGGCGTTCGCTGTGGGTTGTACCAGTAGGCTATCTGATCAGAACCTGCGCCGGCATGCCTCGTCGATGGGTGCCTGCGCTGTATAACCGGTTTATATCCTCAATTCCTACAGTTGTATGAAAGCTACCTGGAACGGCCAGACAATCGCTGAAAGCGACAAAACAATCGTTGTTGAAAATAACCATTACTTTCCGGCCGACTCGGTCAATCCGGCGTTTCTGGCGCCGAGCGATACGCATACGACTTGTCCCTGGAAAGGCAAGGCGTCGTATTATAACCTAGACGTCGATGGTGCCGTAAATACCGATGCGGCCTGGTTTTATCCGGAGCCAAAAGAGGCTGCCAGCCAGATAAAGAATTACGTTGCTTTCTGGAAGGGTGTCCGCATTACGGACCAATGATCCAGATCGAACATCTCTCGTGCACATTCGGTAGGCTGCAAGCCGTTAACGATGTGTCGCTATCGGTAGGAGCGGGCGAAACACTGGTGTTGCTGGGAACGAGCGGCAGCGGAAAAACAACCACATTACGAACAATTAATCGGTTGGTCGAACCTACGAGCGGTACGATCCTGGTCGATGGGGTCGATGTTCGGGCGCAGCCGGCCCCAGCCCTGCGCCGGCGTATTGGCTACGTAATTCAGGACGGTGGTCTGTTTCCTCACTATACCGTAGCCGAGGCTATTGCAACGGTGCCAACCCTGCTCGACTGGTCGCCGGAGGCCATTCGCGACCGAACCCGCGAACTGGTCGAGACGTTGCGTCTGCCAGACTCGGTGCTGGGCCGGTACCCGCACGAGTTAAGTGGTGGGCAGCGTCAGCGGGTCGGGCTGGCCCGGGCGCTGGCCGTTCGCCCACCTGTTGTGCTGATGGACGAGCCGTTCGGTGCACTCGATCCATTTACCCGCCGGCACGTTCGGCGCGAGTTGTTTGGCCTCAATGAGCTTAGTGAAACCACCGTGGTGCTGGTCACGCATGATGTGGGGGAGGCCCTCGAACTGGCAGATCGAATTGCGCTTATGGACAAAGGACGTCTGGTGCAGACCGGAACGCCCGACGAGCTGCTTGCGCAACCGGTCAATGACTTTGTTCGGGATTTTCTGGACGACAGGCCCCGGCGCCCCACCGCATGATCGACTTCGTTACATTCATTCGTCTGCACGCCGATCAGCTGCTGCGCCAGACCATCACGCATATTGGCCTGACCATCGCATCGCTGTTGCTGGCGTTGTTGATTGGTGTGCCGCTGGGTATTCTGGTAGCCCGCTACCGCCGGCTGGCGAGCGTGGTGCTGAGTACGGCAGGGGTGTTGCAAACCATACCGAGTATTGCCCTGCTCGGTTTCCTGATTCCACTGCTAGGTATCGGGCCGGGGCCGGCCCTTACCGCGCTGTTTTTATACGCCCTGCTGCCCATTGTGCGTAACACCTACGTTGGTATCACCGAAGTAAGTCCGGCGGTGATCGACGCGGCCCGGGGAGTGGGCATGACCAACGCCCAGATTCTACGCCGGGTGCAGCTACCGCTGGCATTACCGGTTTTGTTTGCTGGTATTCGCACCGCTACGGTTATCAATGTGGGCGTAGCCACGCTGGCTGCTTATGTGGCCGCCGGTGGATTGGGCGAGTTTATTTTTGGCGGCATTGCCCTCAGCAACGTGAGCATGATGCTGGCCGGGGCCATTCCGGCGGCTCTGCTAGCCATTCTGTTCGATGCGGGGCTGGCCTGGCTGCAGCGCCGGTCGGTACGTAGCCTGCGGGTGAGTGCGATTGCACTGGTCGTGCTGCTGCCCGTTCTGTCGGGATTTATGCTGCGGCCGGGCGGTTCCGATCGGTTGGTGGCTGGGTTCGCCCATGAGTTTTATGGCCGGGCCGATGGGTATCCAGGGCTGCAGAAAACGTACGGACTCCAGCTGACACCACGGCTGATCGACCAGAATCTGATGTACGAAGCTATTCACCGAGAACAGGTCGATCTGATTAGTGGCTACTCGACGGATGGTCGTATCAAGGCGTTCGACCTGCGGGTGCTGGCCGACCCCAGCCACGCCTTTCCACCCTACGCGGCTGCCCCCGTTGTGCGGCAGGCTACGCTCGACCGCTACCCTGAACTGGCGTCGGTGCTGAATCGGCTGGCGGGTCGGTTGTCGGATTCGGTTATGACACAACTCAACTACCAGGCCGATTACCTGAAACAGTCGCCCCAGGCGGTGGCGAGAGAATTTCTGGAAAAAGCCGGACTGTACCGGAAACCGGCACCTGGCGAACGCACCCAGACAGTGGTTATGGGGGCCAAAGTGTTTACCGAGCAATACATTCTGGCCGAGCTGTACCGGCAGCTCATCGAGGGGTTTACCAACCTGCGGGTAGTGGCCCGAACGGGCCTGGGTGGCACGCAGATTTGTTTCGACGCCCTGCGAACGGGCGCCATCGACTTTTACCCGGAGTATACCGGAACGGGCCTGCTGGTGATTCTGCAGCCGCCGGCACCGGTACTGAAAAAACTGCCGATGCAGCCCGACTCCGTCTACCGGTTCGTGGCTGATGCCTATGCCCGCCAGTACCGGCTGACGTGGCTCAGGCCGCTGGGTTTCAACAACAGCTATGCGCTGATGATGCGGCAGGAGCAGGCCCGGAGGCTGGGTATCCAGTCGATTCCCGATCTGGTTCGCTATCTCGATCAGCCCCGCTAACTGATTGAGGTAGCGGCTTAACTACCGTTTAGTTACAATACGACTGGTCATATCGACATTCATGGCAAAATGAGTTAGTTGCGGGCAGATCTAAACCAATCTGCTTCTATGCAACGACCATTACCGTTCTTTATGCTGGTGTTCATGTGTCTGCCCGGTTTGCTGTTTGCGCAGGCCGACAAACGACAGGCAATCATCGACTCCATTAACCACACCTTCACGTACCGCACTGGTACCGTCGATCTGAATGATGGGATGGCAAGGCTCACCGTGCCTGCCGGGTTCAAGTACCTCGACCCCACGCAGAGTAAGCGGCTACTGGTCGACATCTGGGGGAATCCCGAAGCCGGCCCGACGCAGGGTATGATTTTCCCGACGGGCGGGGATGCCGTGGGGAAAAATGCCTGGGCGTTTGTGGTCACGTACGATGAGATGGGCTACGTATCGGACAAGGATGCCGACGAAATCGATTACGACGACCTGTTGACAACGATGCAGGCGGAGACCGACGAAGAAAACAAAGCCCGGGTCGAACAGGGTTACGACCCGGTAACGCTGGTCGGCTGGGCATCGACCCCGTTCTACGACAAAGACCACAAGATTCTGCACTGGGCCAAGGAGCTGAAGTTTGGCGATACGACCAGTGTCAATACCGTCAATTACGATGTGCGCATTCTGGGCCGCAAAGGTGTCATTAGTCTCAACGCCGTGGGCGATATGAACGATCTGGCACCCATCAAATCGGCGATACCGGGTATTATCAACAGCGTGGCCTACGAGTCGGGGCACCGCTACGGCGATTTCTCGACGGGCGATAAACTGGCAGCTATGACCATCGGCGGACTGGTGGCTGGTAAGGTGCTCGCCAAGGTGGGTCTTTTTGCGCTGGTGCTTAAGTTCTGGAAAGTGCTGCTGATGGCTATTGCCGGTGGCTGGGGCTTTATCAAACGGTTCTTCGGCCGGAAAAAAGAACTGGCCCTTATGCCGGCCAGCGATGGGTCGGAGCCGCCGGCCCCTGCCGACGAACAGGCCTGATACACAATGGCCCGGTCCGACGTCGTGTCGGACCGGGCGATTGTGGTTAGGTAGCTTACTTCCGGCTTACGAACCGGTTGCCGGCAATGTAGTACCGATAGGGCAGGTCGGCTCCCTGCGTAAGGCCGATCCGGGTGGTCGTAACCAGGTCGAAACCGGTGAGCCGGGGCGGGGTAATGTAAAGACTGCCCGTAAGCAACGACGTGCCGTTGTCGGTCAGGCGGCTGATACCCAAGGCTGTCGTTAGCTTGGCGGGGCCGTTGCAAAGCTGCCGGAACCCGGCCGGCGTAGTCGGGTCGACCCGGTTGTTGCGGTAGCGTTCGAAGCCTGTTTTGAGGGCTTCGTTCCGGCGCATGGCCATCAGGTCGATGCCCTGCGTAGGTTCGAGCGCCCGAATCAGAATGGCTTCGCCCACACCTTCGGGGCTTGTAACTACGTTGATACAGTTGTAATGATTATAGATCTGATAGACGTAAAGCGTACCGGGCGGGCCAAACATGGCTGCATTACGAGTGGTCTGCCGGCGGTAGGCGTGGCAGGCCGGATCGCCGACCAGATACCCTTCCGTTTCAACAATCAGTCCGGCCGTGGTACCCTCGGCGGTTTCATGTACCAGTTCGCACCCCAGCAGCTGCCGGGCCAGCGTCAGCGTATCGCTGCCGGCGTAGAAAGCTGCATCGAGCCGCTCCATGCCTAGATGATGTTCATGGTTTGCTCCTTGATCTTTTCCAGTTCGTCTTTCATCCGCACCACAAAGCGCTGAATGACGGCATCGTTGGCCTTGGAGCCGATGGTGTTGATTTCGCGGCCAATTTCCTGGGCAATAAAGTTTAGTTTTTTGCCATTGGCTTCATCGCTGTCCATTACCTCGATGAAATAGCCCAGGTGATTTTTGAGCCGTACTTTCTCCTCCGAAATATCGAACTTCTCGACGTAATAGATCAGCTCCTGCTCAAAGCGATTCTGGTCGAACGTTTCGCTGTCGAGCAGTTCGCGTACGTTGGCCATCAGCCGTTCGCGTACGGCCGGAATGCGCAGACCGTCCTGCTCCTCAATCGCCGTCAGGCATTGTGAGATGGTGTCGATGTACTCCGAAAACTTTGTTTCCAGTACGGCACCATCCTGCCGGCGGAAGTCGTTGCAACGCCGAATGGCTTCGACAACGGCGCTGTAAATAGCCTCCCAGTCGCCCGAGTCGGTTGTGGCTTCGCTGGTGTCGGACTGATACACGTTGGGTTGCTGTAGGGCCAGTTTCAGAATGTCGCTGTCGGGTACCTCCATCATCAGCTCGCTCACCGTTTCGTTGAGGTCGCTCACGTAAGCCGCCAGCAGCGACCGGTTGATAACGACACCGGGCCGCACCGTCTGGGAACGGGTAAGGTTGATCGACAACTCGACCTTACCGCGCTCGAGTTGCTGGGTCAGCAGCGCCCGTAGTTCAATTTCCTTATCGGAGAACTGGCGCGGCAGCCGGCAGAATACATCCAGAAACTTGGAGTTGAGGGTCTTAACCTCGGCTGTCACAGACAGGTTGTCGGTTTCTACGGTTGCGTTGCCGAAACCGGTCATTGACTTGAGCATACAGATGAAGTTGTGGAAATGTAAAGTTTTTGGCGTTGGATGGTTGCAGCGTTGTCAGGTTGTAGAGTTGTAGGGTTTTACAGGAATAAAGTTGTGAGTTAATAGGAGCTGTTGTTCGCCGGCTTCTGACGCTAGGCAACGTGGGTTGATAAACGCTTGATCAGGATGCAACTGCGCCATCTGTTCGATGCCAACCCCCAAAAACAGGTCAAGTCCAGGCTCCCATTCAATTTTGTAACCTATAACCGTATAACTCGCCGATACCCCGTTGTAGCACTATTTGAGCGCGTTGGCTTTGGTTTCGAGGTACTCGGCACGCTGACGGGCTACGTCGATGGCGGTGTAGATGGCCTGAATCATCGAGGTCTCGTCGGCCAGGTTTTTTCCGGCAATATCGTAGGCCGTGCCATGGTCGGGTGAGGTACGAACAACCGGCATGCCGGCCGTGAAGTTGACTCCTTCCTCAAAGGCAATGGTTTTAAACGGAATCAGCCCCTGATCGTGGTACATGGCCAGCACCGCATCGAACTTGGTATAGCTGCGGGTACCGAAGAAGCCATCGGCCGGGTAGGGGCCAAACACGAGCTGACCTTTGTTGCGCAGGTCGTTGAGCAACGGCTTGATCAGTTCCTGTTCTTCGTTGCCGAGCAGACCCTCTTCGCCGGCATGGGGGTTGAGCCCCAGCACCGCAATCTTCGGTTTGTCGATGCCAAAATCCTGCTTCAGCGACTGCATCATGAGCGACAGTTTCTGCAGAATCCGCTCTTTCGTTACGTTCTGGCGTACCCGGCCCAGGGGCACATGCCCCGTTACGACGCCCACCCGCAGGCGTTCGCTCACCAGAAACATCAGGTTGTCGGCCACGCCAAACTGCTCGGCGAGGTACTCGGTATGCCCCGGAAACGAGAACGTTTCCGACTGAATGTTATGCTTGTTGATCGGCGCCGTAACGAGGGCGTCGATCTTCCCTTCTTTCAGATCGTCGACTGCGCGCTGCAGACAGGCAAAAGCCGCCTGCCCGGCTTCGGGCGTAACCTGGCCCGGCTGGATATCCTGATTCTGATCGGGCCAGCACGTGATCACGTTCGTCATCTTGTGGCTGATCTGCCCGATCGACGGAGCCCCGTTCAGGTTCCAGTCTTTCATGTCGAGCAGGTTCCGGTAGCGGTTCAGAATCCGCATCGATCCGTAGATAACGGGGGTACAGATTTTCTGCATCCGGTTATACTGAAGGGCCTTCAGAATGACCTCGGGCCCGATGCCGTTGTAGTCGCCCAGCGAAATGCCGATCACCAGCCGACCATCACCCGATGCATCGCGTTCGACACGGGGCGGCAGGTCGGTGGCCTGGTTGCCTTCTGTCGGTGCCTCGCGTTCCCGCATGCGGGGTTCGCGGTTCTGGTTGTCGCGTTCGGGCCGGGGCTGTTGTTCCCGATTCTGATTCTCCCGGTTCTGGGGTTCGCGGCCACTGTTGTCGCGACTCTGATTGTCGCGTTCGCGGTTCTGGTTATCGCGATTGCCGCCCGCCCGTTCGTTGCGTGGGTTGCTCTGGCGCTGGTTCGGGTCGCGCGGGGTTTGGTCGCGGTTCTGGGATTCCCGCGATTGATTGTCGCGGGGATTGCCCTCGGGGCGCTGACTAACGCGAACGTTACTGTCTTTGTCGCGGGCGGTATTGTTACGGTTATTCTGATTCCGGTTATCGCGGCCGCTGTTGTCGCGCTGGCTGAACTCCCGCTGGGGCTGCTGCCGATTCTGGTTGTCGCGGTTACCGTTGTCGCGCTGCTTGGGGCGCGGAGCGGGCTGGGTTTCAGCAGCAGGGCCCATGGCCACCGGCGCGGGCTGATCCGGCTCGGGGGCGGGTGGAGCCGCATTGGTAGCCACTTCGGCGGACCGTTCGGGCTGAGCCGGGGGCGTATCGGAGGACTGGCCAGCGGCTGGGGTCAGGCCCGCTTCGGCTGGGTCGTTGGATTGGCGTTGTTCCATGTACTTTTAGTAGTTTCGCCAAGAGTTAGCGGATCCGGTCGGCGTACCGGGCAGGGGCAAACCGGCTGCCACCGTCCTGTCGCCGGAAAACCGCCAGTATTGGTTTCCGAGAGTACTGTTCTTATTGATAAAGCCGCAAGGTACGAAAACCCCACGGATGTCCCAGATTCCCATCACCCTTCTCATCGTCGACGAAATGCACCCGTCGCTGTTCGCCATGCTCGATCAGGCGGGCTTTTCCTATAGTTACCAGCCCACGCTCAAACGCCCTGCCATTCTGGCCGCCATTGAGCCTTATCAGGGACTCATTATCCGCAGTAAAACCACCGTCGACGCGGAGCTGCTCGATCACGCGCCCAACCTGACGCTTATCGGGCGGGCGGGGGCCGGGCTCGACCTGATCGATCTCGAGGCCGTGGCGCAGCGGGGTATTCAGGTCTTTCACGCCGGTACGGGCAACCGCGATGCCGTGGGCGAGCAGGCGGTGGGCATGTTGCTGGCCCTGCTGACCAATATACTGAAGGCCGATCGTGAGGTGAGGCAGGGGGTCTGGGATCGCGAAGGCAACCGGGGCTACGAACTCGGCAGCCTCACGGTGGGCCTTGTCGGGTATGGCAACAACGGGCAGGCCACGGCCCGCCGACTCAGCGGCTTCGGCTGCCGGGTGCTGTGCTACGACAAATACCGGACAGCCTACGGCGATGCGTACGCTCAGGAAGCGTCGATGGATACGCTGATGGCCGAGGCCGATGTGCTGAGCCTGCATATTCCCCTGACCGACGAGACCCGCTACCTGATCAACGACGACCTGATTGGCCGGATGGCCAAACCCTTTTACCTGATGAACGTGGCGCGGGGCGAAATCACGTCGCTGGCAGCGCTGGTGCGCGGACTGGCGAGCGGCAAGGTACGCGGGGCCTGCCTCGACGTGCTTGAAAATGAAAAACTCGATAAGCTGACCCCCGATCAGCAGGTAAGTTTTGATTACCTGCGTACGTCGGATCGGGTGGTGCTGACCCCGCACATTGCCGGCTGGACCCACGAGAGCTACGTTCGGATCAACGAAGTGCTGGTGCAGCAGCTAAGCCAGGCCAGTACTGCCAGCGCTGCCGTCTGATGGGGGTGGCAACGCTTCTGCCGCTGGCCGACGGCTTCGTCCTGACGGTAAACCGCGACGCGCCCCTGAGTCGCCCGGCTGCCCTGCCCCCGATCCTGCACGCCATCGGGACCGAAAAAGCCGTGTTTCCGGAGGATCGGCCCGCCGGTGGAAGCTGGATCGTGGCTACCCCCCGCCGGATGGCCTTTCTGCTGAACGGGGCCTTTCGGGTGGCTACGGCCGATCCTAAACCCCGGCAGGTGGCCATGCCATTGCGCAGCCGGGGGCAGGTGCTGCTCGATTACCTGCAGTATGAAACACCCCGGCAGTTTGCCGATACGTATCCGCTGACGGGAATCAATCCGTTTATGATGGTGGCCGTCGACCCGGTGGCCGATGCCACATCGCTGTATGAACTGCGCTGGAATGGCGTTCAGGTTTACAGCCGCCGGCTACCCGACCGGCAACCGTTTATCTGGTCGACACTCGATCTGTATACCGATGCGGCTGCCGAACTGCGCAAAGCGTGGCTGGCCGGATTTCTGTACCGGAAGCCCGATTATACCCCCGACGATCTGTTTACCTTCCATCAGCAGGCCGGCGACGATGACCCGCGCCATCGCTATGTGATGCACCGGCCGGACGCGGGGCTGGCCACCGCCAGTATCACCCAGGTAATTCACACCCGGCAGGGAACCACCATGCGCTACCTGGATGTGCGCTCAGGCGAAAGTCATTCTATAGGGGTGGTATGAAGATATGACAAGTGCCTGTTAATTAGGTAGTTGGTTAGTAAAATACTGTTCGATAAAAAGTCTAGTTATTAGCTTCCAGAATAGGTTTGGCGTCCGGTTTATTAGTCGATATTAGGCGGCAGCAGCCATATCGCTGCCCTTCATCCTAATCGTCCCCAAACTATATGAAACACGCATTACGATCGAGTTGGTACGTGTTACTAGGCCTTATCCTGTTGGTTGCGCCGGTTGTAAGCCGGGCACAGCTTGCCGATAAGGGAGCGGCCCGGGCTGCCAAAGTAACACCGTCGCTGTTGCCGGTGCTGATCAACAAAGCCGTGGCGGCTCCCCGCAGTCTGGTCGGTGGTCTGGAAGTAAGCGACAATTTTGTGGTGGTCGACGGGGCTATTGCCATCGAAGCGGCTGCCAACGAGCAGCAGGGGCAGGTGCTGCTGACGCAGTTGCAGACGCTGGGCCTGCGCGACGGGGTTGCCTACAAGGGATATATCTTCGGCTACCTGCCCATGGACAAACTAAGTGCGCTGAAAGACCTGACGGCGCTCAACTACGCCTGGCCTTATCAGAAACCGATGAACAACGTCGGGCGGGTAACCTCGCAGGGCGATGTAGCCTTGAAAGCCAACCTCGCCCGAACCACCTACAACGTGACGGGGGCCGGTACTAAAGTCGGCGTTTTGTCTGATTCGTATAACGCGCTGGGTGGCGCTCCGGCTGGTGTTACCTCCGGCGATCTGCCGGCCGGTGTGCAGGTAATCGACGATTACCTGGTTGGCGGAGCTACCGATGAAGGCCGGGCCATGGCCGAAATTGTGCACGATGTGGCGCCCGGTGCGGCCATTGCCTTCAACACCGCCTTCAAGGGGCAGGCCGGCTTCGCCAAAGGCATCATCGACCTGGCCAATGCCGGCTGTAACATCATCGTCGACGACGTTTATTATTTCGCTGAACCGTTCTTCCAGGATGGTATCATTGCGCAGGCCGTCGATCAGGTGGTATCGAACAACAAAGCCACTTATTTTTCATCGGCCGGAAATCAGGCCCGCCAGTCGTACCAGAGTGCCTTTCGCAATTCGGGCATCAATCTGCCCGGGTATGGCCTCGCGCATGATTTTGGCGGGGGCGATGTGTATCAGAAAATTACGATTCCGCCGGGAGCCTCCCTGCAGCTGATTTTTCAGTGGGACGATCCATTCCGGTCTGTGAGCGGGGGGACGGGCGCCCAAAGTGATCTCGATATTTTTGTATTCGCGGGTAACACGCTGGTAACCTACAGTGCGTCGGATAACCTGGCCAGTGGCGACCCAACGGAGGTAACAGGCAGTATCCGCAATAATGGCCCGAATCCGGCCGAGGTGCAGGTGGTCATTGTGAAATATGCCGGTCAGGATCCGGGTGTAGTTAAATGGACCAATCTGGGCAGCCGTACCATTGTTACCGAATATAACACGCAGAGTTCGACCTCGTTTGGTCATAACAATGCCGCCCGGGCCATCAGCGTGGGGGCCGCTCCGTATTTCAACACGCCGGCCTTCAACCCCGCCCTCACCACGGCCGTGATCGAAACCTTCTCCTCGGCCGGGGGCACGCCTATCTTTTTCGATGGTACCGGCCAGCGGGTCGGTGGGCCTGACGGTATCGTTCGGCAAAAGCCCGAGATTACCGCCGTCGATGGAGGAAATAACACCTTCTTTGCATCGGACTATGAGCCTGATGGATTTCCAAACTTCTTCGGCACGTCGGCCGCAGCGCCCCACGCAGCCGCGGTGGCAGCCCTGATGCAGGAGCGGGCCGGCAACAAGCTGTCGCCCGAGCAAATCCGCAATACCCTGCAGCAGACCGCCCTCGATATGGATGATCCGCTGACGCCGGCCTTCGACGTGGGCTTCGACTTCCGGACGGGCTACGGCTTCATTCAGGCCGACCGGGCGCTGCAGACCATTGGCAGTACCAGTACGCTTACCATCACGGGCGTTCAGACAACCAACTGCGTAGCGGTTTCGGCCGGCGAGCGGCAGGTAACCTTCACCCCCCAGTACTCCGGTACCAATGGCCAGCCCATTACGGTTCAGGTCGTCAACGAAACCGCCCCGACAACGGCGCCGGGCCCCTATACCCTTCGGCTTTATACCGATAATCCGGTTATCACCCTGCGCGCCGAACAGGCAGGTACGGCGGGCGCGGCCACATTCAGCTATAACTGGCTGGCGGCCTGCACCAGCACCAGTCAGGCCCCGGTTTTCAACGGCATCACGTCGCTCAGTGGCGTAGTGGGGCAAGCCTTTCGCTATGCGGTACCGGCCTCATCTTTCACCGATCCCGAAGGACAGCCGATGACGTTTGCGGTGAGTGGGCTACCGGCGGGTCTCACGTTCGACGCACCAACGCTGGTGATCAGCGGTACCCCAACCGAGGTTGGCACGGCTATGGCCACCATCACCGCCACCGACCCAACCAGCCTGTCGACGGCCGGTATGATCAGCTTCGTGATCAGCGACACCCCGCCAGCCCCAACCGGCCCGCCCTCGCTGACCGTTACCAACGTAAGCTGCAGTACCATCAGTACCGGTTTATTTAGCGTCAACTTCACGGTGGCCTATACCAGTGGGGCTATTACGCCGGCTGTACCACCGCTGTTTATCAACGGTGTCACGGGCAATGGCGAACTGGGCGTACCCTATACCTATTCGTACGACGCCAACCAGTACGTACTGCCCATTCAGGACGCAGCCACCCGCAGCACCTACTTTATCTGGAACTTCAGGGCCGCCTGTGGCAGTACGCCGGTACCCAACCGGCCTCCCGTTTTCAATGGCACTACGCCCCAGACCGGGGTTGTGGGCGTGCCGTTCAGCTACACGCTGCCGGCCAATACCTTTACCGACCCGGATGCGCAGGTAAACCTGATCTATACGGCTACGAATCTGCCGGCCGGTATCACGTTCAACGCCAGCACGCGGGTATTCTCGGGTACGCCCACTACCGTACAGAGCAAAACCATTACGCTGACGGCCCGCGATGCCGGTAACCTGACGGCAACGGGCTCGCTCGTTATCACGATCAATGCGACGGCACCGACGCCCTTCGCCATTACGGGCGTCAGCACGGTGGGTTGTTCTGTCGTATCGGGGGGCGAACGGTCATTGACCTTCAATCCGCAATATGCCGGTACCACCGGCCAGCCCATCAGCTTTGCGGTGGTCAACGAAACGGCGCCAACAACGGCCCCCGGCCCCTATACGATTCGGGTTTATACGGATAACCCAACGCTGACGCTGCGGGCCGATCAGGCGGGTACGGTATCGACCTTTAGCTATAACTGGCTGGCGCAGTGTCAGTCACAAACGCGGCTGGGCGTTGCCGAGCCCGAAACGGAGCTGACCGTTTCGGTACTGGCCAACCCCACGGCGGGCCAGGCGGTCGAGGTGGAAATTCGCGGAGCCGAAGGCCATTCGCTCGAATTGCAGCTGACCGACGCGCTGGGTCGTTCGCAGGGTCAGCAATGGGTGAAAGCAGCCCGTGCGGTTGAACGGCAAACACTGCCGCTGGGTCGTTCGGCAGGGGTTTACCTGCTGAACGTCAGCACAGAAGGTCGGCACAAAACGGTTCGGATACTCAGAAACTAGAAACAGAGGTCGTTTTAAAAGGGCGCGCCTGGCTTCGGCCGGGCGCGCCCTTTTGCTGACCATACCGTATTCTCAGAATGGCCGGATTTACCTAACCTTTCGCCGGGCGGCCGGTTTTACTCCTGTATTTCTGACACAATTACTATTAAACGATTCAACGATTATGAGTTTCATCAAAGTAGGCACCGACGCGTCGGGCAAAGACATCGAACTGTTTTATCAGGATCTGGGTACGGGAAGTCCCGTTGTGCTGATTCACGGCTGGCCGCTGAGCAGCGTTATGTGGGATTACCAGCTTGCCGAACTGCCCAAACATAACCTGCGGGTAATTGCCTATGACCGGCGCGGCTTCGGCAAATCGTCGCAACCGTGGGACGGTTATAACTACGATACGTTTGCCGACGACCTCAAAGTACTGCTCGACACGCTCGATCTGCACAACGTAACGCTCGTCGGTATGTCGATGGGTGGGGGTGAAATAGCCCGCTACATGGGCCGCCATGGTGGTGCACGCGTATCGAAAGTCGTGTTTGTAAGCGCCGTTACGCCCTTCCTGCTCAAAACGGACGACAATCCGGATGGAGTTGACCAGGACGTATTCGACGATATGTACGACAGCATCACCAAAGATCGCGCTGACTTCCTGCAAACGTTCGGCAAACAGTTTTACGGCGTCAACCTGCTGAGCCACCCCGTAAGCCAGGCGCACCTCGATGGTGACTTTGCCCGGGCCTATGTGGCTTCGCACAAGGCTACCCTCGACTGCGTACGGGCGTTTTCGGAAACCGACTTCCGCAACGACCTGGCGCAAATCCACGTACCGGCACTGATTATTCACGGCGACGCCGATAAAACTGTCCCCATCGAAGCCTCGGGCGAACGGACGGCCGCTGCGCTCCCCAATGCGCAGTATCTGGTGTATGATGGTGCCCCGCACGGCCTGTTCTACACCGAGAAAGACCGGATCAACGACGACCTGCTGACCTTTATACAAGAAGGCGTCACGATCAACCAGTCTGAAGGCAGCACCACGCTGTACTAGGCACCAGGCCGATTCCGGCCGTACCCGAATACATGACAAGGCCCCCTCGCTCCAGAAGCGAGGGGGCCTTGTTGTTTGCCGGACTTTACAGGCGCCGGTACGTCTTGACGTAGCCCGACGGGGTCTGACCGGTGATGTCTTTAAACTGCCGGTTAAAATTGGATAGCGTTCGGAATCCGCTTTCGTAACTGATCTGGGTGATGCTCAACTGCGTGTTGGTGAGCAACTTACAGGCGTGGCCGATGCGCACCTCGGAGACAAACTCGGAAAAGGTTTTGTTGGCCCGGGCTTTAAAATACCGGCAGAAAGCCGGAGCGGTCATACCCGCCAGATCGGCCACGGTTTCCAGGCTGAGCTCTTCGGGGAAGTGGTTCAGTACATAATCGTGCACGACCTGCATCCGGTGGTAGATGGTTCGATCCGATTCGTCGGTTTTCATCGAGTCGACGTAGGGCGTACTGGCCAGCAGTTTAAATTCGGCACTGAGCGACAGATCGTGGAGCAACGTGAGCAACGTAAGCACTCGACCAAAGCCAACCGGCTGGGCCGCCAGTTCAGACAGCAGGGTGGTGGCCCGCTCGTGGGTGGCCCCCTGCCAGGTCAGTCCGTGGCGGGCGTTGGTCATCAGCTGCCGGATCAAACCCATCTCCTGCTTGTCGAAAAAGCAGGTGCCCAGAAAATCTTCGGGAAAATAAACAACGATGCCACTTGTCGACAGCCCTTCGTCGCGGTTAAAGTAAGGCTGGTCGCTCCGCCAGAGGTGGGGCAGATTGGGACCCAGAAACACCAGATCGCCCGGTCCAAAGGCACTGATCGAATCGCCGATGAAGCGGGTGCCCGTACCCTCCTGTACCAGAAATAACTGGTAATGTGGGTGGAAATGCCAGTTCGGGTCGAAGTGGGGCTCTACCAGTTGTTTTACCAAAAAAGAAGCCGCAACGGGTTCGAGCTCTTTACGAAGCGGTTGTCGCATACTAATTTAACTCTTTATTGACGTAAGTTACGGGTTTGAATTGGTTTTTGTGTGAATACACAGTCATTATTAGCCAAAAAAGGCCCTATAACAAAGGTAGGCAACATTTACTTTTGTTTACCTATTTAGAGACTAACTATGACAAAATTTGGAATGAACCTGTTCGTCTGGACGGCGACGATGGATGAGGATTTATCGGCAACGCTGGCTTACCTGCGCGAGACGGGTTTCGACTTTGTGGAAATGCCCATTGGTGAGCCGGTGGTGACGCCCGAGGTGCTGGCCAAATGGCATCGGCTGGGGCAGCAGGCGCGGGAGCTGGGGCTGGGCGTACAGACCTGTTCCATTCTGCCGCCCGACTGCAACCTGCTCAGTGCCGACCCGGCAGTTCGGCAGGCGGGCGTGGCCCATCTCAAAGGCGCCATCGACTGCTCGGCCGCGGCCGGGTCGGCCATCCTGATGGGGCCGCTCTACGCCGGGTTTTGTCTTTTTACGGGTAAACCCGCCACGCAGCAGGAATGGGATTGGTCGGTGGTGGCCATGCGCGAGGTGGCAGCCTATGCCGAGGAAAAGGGCGTGGTGCTGGCTATCGAATACCTGAACCGGTTTGAAACCTACCTGCTCACCTGTGCCGATGAACTGCGTCGCTACATCGAAGCGGTCGATCATCCGGCCTGCCGGGCTGCCTTCGATACCTTCCACGCCAACATCGAAGAAAAAAGCATGGCCCAGGCCATACAGACACTGGCGCCCTACCTGGTGCACGTTCAGCTATCTGAGAACGACCGGTCGACGCCGGGCTCGGGGCAGGTCGATTTCGGGCAGGCCCTGTCGGCGCTGCACGGCATTGGCTACGAAGGACCGATCGCTATCGAAGCGTTTGGCCCTAACCCGCCCGAACTGGCTGCGGCCACGCATATTTTCAGACCCATGTTTGCGTCGCCCGAACAGCTGGCGGCCGATGGGCTGGCTTTTATTCGCGAACAGTATGCGGCAACCGCCACCGAACCGGCTGCCGGCCTTACGTACCGCTAACACGCAAACCCCGATTAACCTTTTCTGAATCTATATGTCTATTAACGTTGCTATTGTAGGCCTGGGCTTCGGGGCCGAGTTTATCCCGATCTATCAGCGGCATCCCGATGCCACGATGTACGCTATCTGTCAGCGCAACGTCGAGAACCTCCACAAAATTGGCGATGCCTTCGGGATCGAAAAACGCTACAGCAGCTACGACGAGTTGCTGGCCGATCCCAACGTCGATGCCGTACACATCAACTCGCCCATTCCGAACCACGCTGAGCAAACCCTGAAAGCCCTGCGCGCGGGCAAGCACGTAGCCTGTACGGTGCCCATGGCTACCTCCGTTGCCGACTGCGAAGCCATTGTGAAGGCCTGCCGCGAGAGTGGCAAAAAGTACATGATGATGGAGACCGTGGTGTACAGCCGCGAATTTCTGTTTGTGAAGGAATTACATGAAAAAGGTGAGTTGGGCAAGGTGCAGTTCCTGAAGGCATCGCACCAGCAGGATATGGATGGCTGGCCAGACTACTGGCCGGGTTTGCCGCCCATGCACTACGCCACCCACTGCGTAGGCCCGGTGGCAGGCCTGCTGCGGCTTGAAGCCGATTATGTATCGTGCTTTGGCTCGGGCACCATCCGGCCCGAACTGGCTCAGATTCATAACTCACCCTTCGCCGTAGAGTCGGCCCACATCAAGTTCAAAGACAGTGATCTGTCGGCGTATGTGTACCGGTCTCTGTTCGACGTGGCGCGGCAGTACCGCGAAAGCTTCGAAGTATATGGCGATAAAAAATCGTTCGAATGGCAGCTGATCGAAGATGAAAAGCCGGTAATTCATACGGCAAAAAAGCCGGAGCCGGAGATTCCGGAAACGGTAACCGTGCCCGATTATGCGCACTACCTGCCCGAGCCCATTCAGCGCTTTACCACCAAGGGCGTCTACGATGCCGATGAAACCCAGCACCTGTCGTTTACGCAGGGCGGGGGGCATGGCGGGTCGCACCCCCACATGGTTCACGAGTTTGTGTCGGCCATACTGGAAGACCGCGATCCGTTTCCAAACGCGGCTCAGTCGGCCAACTGGACAAGCGTCGGTATTTTAGCGCACGAATCGGCGCTGCAGGGCGGGGTGATCCTGAAATTGCCCGATTTCAACGCGCTGTAACAACCGGTTAATTGTCGATAATCCGCTGACCCGGTATGGATAGCCCCGACGAAGCACCAATTACCCTCCGGCTGGTGAACGTGGTGCCCGCCGATCCGGCCTTAGACCGGGTCCTGACCGAACACTACGTGATGGTAGAGCGGCCGACCGGCCGGGCGGTGGGCAGTATTCGGCTACGCCTGAGCAACGACGATGGGATTCGGTTGTATGCGGGTCATATTGGGTACAGGGTCGATGCTCCGTTTCGGGGCCATCGCTACGCGGCTTACGCCTGCCTGGCCCTGAAGCCGGTGGCCCTGGCACGGGGCTTTCGGACGGTCTGGATCACCTGTGACCCCGATAACTGGGCGTCGCGCCGGACCTGCGAACACATTGGGGCCGAGCTGATCGAGGTGATCGACCTGCCCGCAGACCTCGATATGTACCGGGATGGCGAGCGTCGGAAATGCCGCTACCGGTGGCAACTCGACTGACAGGGTTGCCAAAGACTGTATGGGCGTAGGCCGGCCAGCCAAATGGCGCGGCCCTGACAATGGATTTACTTAATCGATATGCACATGAAGCGTTATAGCCTTCTATTTTTTATTGGCGCCGTGGCCCTGCTGACGCAGTGTGCGCGGCCGACCAGCTCCCAGCGGGCCGACTCGGGCGGGGCCACCCGGCGCGGGCTGGCTCGCCGGACCGAAATCCTGTTTCTGGGCGACAACGGGCATCACAAGCCCATCGAGCGCGTGCCGGAAATCATGGCGGCTCTGGGCAGCAAAGGGATCAACTTTACGTATACCGACAAGCTGGAAGACCTGACGGCCGAAAACCTGAACAAGTACGACGGTCTGCTGATCTACGCCAACTGGGACAGCCTGCCCAAACCGCAGGAAAAAGCCCTGCTCGACTACGTAGCGTCGGGCCACGGCCTCATTCCGGTTCACTGCGCATCGTTCTGTTTCCGCAACTCGTCAGAATACGTCGACAAGGTAGTGGGGGGGCAGTTCTGGCGGCACCGCATGGATACCATCCAGACCCGCTTTACGCAACCCAACAGCCCTATTACCCAGGGCCTGCCGTCGTTTAAAGCCTACGACGAAACGTACCTGCACAGCCATCTGCAACCTGACAACAACGTGCTGGCCGTGCGCCCCATCAAGGCCGATCAGGCCACCGACCGGCCCGGTGTAACCGAAGAACCTTACACCTGGACCCGGCAGTACGGCAAGGGACGGGTGTTTTATACGGCCTATGGCCACGACGAGCGTACCTGGAGCCAGCCCGGCTTTCAGCAACTGCTGGAACGCGGTATTCTGTGGGCCATCGGCGATGAGGCCCGCAAAGCACACGACGCGCTGAACCCGCAGCCGTTTGCCTACCATCCGGCCAAACTACCCAACTACGAGCATCGGCCCGACCCGCAGCTGCAACAGGAAGCCCTGTCGCCCGAGGAGTCGATGAAGCATATTCAGGTGCCGGTCGATTTTACACTCGACCTCTTTGCTCACGAGCCTAACGTGATGCACCCCATTGCCATGGCCTGGGATGAGCGGGGCAGACTCTACGCCCTCATCACGAAAGATTATCCCAACGAGCGCAAACCCACGGGCGGTTCTGACTATATCGTGATCTGCGAAGACACCGATAAAGACGGCAAGGCCGATAAGTTTACCAATTTCGCCGAAGGGCTCAGCATTCCGACCGGGATGGCGTTTGGCAACGGTGGGCTCTACGTATCGCAGGCCCCCGACATGCTGTTTCTGCAGGACACCAACGGCGACGACAAGGCCGATGTGAAAAAAGTGGTGTTTACGGGTTTCGGCACGTTCGACACCCACGCTGGTCCGAGCAACCTGCACTACGGCTTCGACAACTGGATCTGGGGTAGTGTAGGCTATGCTGGCTTCAAAGGCAAGGTGGGCGCCGACAGCCTTAAATTTGGACAGGGCTTCTTCCGCTTCCGGCCCGACGGCTCCGCACTAGAGTACGTTACCTCGACCTCCAACAATACCTGGGGACTTGGTTTCAACGAAACGGGCGATGTCTTTGGTAGCACCGCCAACAACGCCCACGGCTGGTACATGGCTATTCCGAACCGGTATCTGCAGGGCGGAAATCACCTGCGGCAGAACGGCAGTACGCTCACCGATACGCACAAAGACATGAAGCCGATTACCGAAAAGGTGCGGCAGGTCGACGTTTTCGGGGGCTTTACGGCCGCGGCCGGGCATAACCTCTACACGGCGCGGGCGTTTCCCAAAAAGTACTGGAACAAAGTCGCCTTCGTGTCGGAGCCCACGGGCCACATCGTGCACCAGAACGTGATGCAGAAAGAAGGCACCAATTTTGTCGATGCCGAGGGCTTCAACCTAATGGCCGGGGCCGACGAGTGGTTCGCCCCGGTGTTCGCCGAAGTAGGTCCCGACGGGGCCGTGTGGGTCGTCGACTGGTACAGCTACATCATTCAGCACAACCCCACCCCCAGCGGGGCAACCAACGGGGCCGGCAACGCCTACGAAACGCCCCTGCGCGATTTCACCCACGGCCGGATTTACCGGGTCGGGTACAGCAAGGCGCCGGCCTATACGCCCATGGCACTGAGCAAGGACAAGCCCGCTGAACTGGTGGCCGCCCTCAGGAATACGAACATGTTCTGGCGGACAACGGCCCAGCGGCTGCTTATCGAACGCAACAACAAAGACGTGGTGCCGCAACTGATCGCGCTGGTCAACGACCCGTCGGTCGACGAGATCGGTATCAACCCCGCAGCTGTACATGCCCTCTGGACGCTCCATGGCCTGGGTGCCCTGACGGAAGGCGGTGCTGCCGTGCAGGCGGCCGTTGGTGCCCTCAAACACCCCTGCGCCGGCGTGCGCAAAACGGCCGTACAGGTGCTGCCCCGCACGGCGGCTTCGGTCGGTGCGCTGCTGCAGGCCAACACGTTGCAGGATGCTGAACCGCTGGTGGTGCTCAACGGCCTGCTGGCCCTGTCTGAAATGCCAGCCTCGGCCGAGACAGACCGCGCCGTGCTGACCCGGCTCGATAACGCTACCGAGCGGACCGACCGCTGGTTGCCCGATGCCTTCGCGTCGGTGCTGAACCGCCAGAACGGACGGCTGCTCAAACGCTACCTGCAGCAGGTATCTCAGCGCAGTCCAACGGCGCCAGCCATGGACCATAGCCAGCACATGGCCGCTGCGGCCAAACCAGCCCAGCCCGCCGGGCGTGCGGTGGCTACGGCCGGTGCCGGTAGCCAGCCCGATTTGCTGGTTGCCGCGATTCGGACCACGCCCGAATCGCCCGAAGTGCGCGAAGGTACCCGGATCGTGATCGACGTGACCAACGCAGGCGGCACGGCTATTCCGGCCGGAACGCCCATTCCGCTTACCCTGCGGGTAGAGGGCCCGGGTGGTGTTTCCGATAAATCGAAGATCGATTTCACCAGCGTGGCACACACGACCGGTATCGGCGCGGGCGAGACCGTAACCATCTCGAAGGGTAACAATGGCCCCTGGAGTACCGATTTCAACGTGCAGTTCGAGCGGGCCGGCGACTACACCCTGTCGGTGATGCTCGATCGCGATAACAAGATTGCCGAGAGCAACGAGAACAACAACAACGCCAGCCGAACGCTGACCTACCGGGCTCCGCAGCGGTTGAGCACGCTGGTGCTTGAGCGGGCCAGCCGCAGTTATGCCTCCCTGGCTTCTGTCGATTCGGTTGTTGCCCTGCTGCGGCAGAGCAGCCGGCTCGACCCCGCATCGGCGCAGGCGCTGGTGAAAGGAGCGGCCGACGGCTGGAACCTGAAGCAGAAAGCCAGCGTACGCGAGGCCGACCGCTCGTTTCTGGCCAGTCTGAGTCAGCAGGCCTCGACCGACAACCAGGGGCGGCTGCAGCGGCTCTACGAAAGCTGGGGACTCACCGCCGAAGCGCCCGCTGATCCGAATGTCGACGTGGTGCGGCTGAAAACCGTGCGCGAAGAAATGCGTTTCGACAAAAAGGAGTTTACCGTTACGGCGGGTCGTACCATCGAACTGGTACTTGAAAACCCCGACGCCATGCAGCATAACCTCGTAATCGGAAAACCGAAAAGTATGGACGCTATCGGTAACGCGGCCGACAAGCTCATTACGGCCAAAGACGGAGCCGAGCGCAGCTACGTACCGGCTATTCCGCAGGTGCTGGCGGCTACCCCGCTCGTGAATCCCGACCAGACCTACCGGCTGAAGTTTACGGCTCCTGCCACACCGGGCGATTATCCGTTTGTCTGCACGTTCCCCGGGCACTGGCGGATCATGAACGGCGTCATGAAAGTGGTTGGCAACAAGGCTGCATCAGTAAGCAGATAAGCAAACCAGGCCAAACGACCGCGGGGTCGGCTACTGTCTCTATCAGATAGTAACCGACCCCGCGGTCGTTTCCATTATGCTTACAAATCAATGCCGGCTGTCAGGGACGGCCAGGCTGTAAGGCAGCCTGGCAGCCTGGTTCAGGCGGTTTGCAGGATAACCGTAGGCTTGTTCAGATACTGGCGTGTGTTTATCATGGTCTTGGTCGGCACCAGCGATTCGTTGGGAATCTGAATCGAGAATTCGCTGCCTTTGCCTATTTCACTCTTCACCCAGATATCCCAGTCGTGCGCCTGCACAATGCGCTGCACGTAGCTTAGGCCCAGCCCGAAGCCTTTAACGTTGGGGCTGTTCTGATCCTGAACGCGGTAGAAAGGCTGGAAAATGTGAGGAATCATGGTCGGTGCAATGCCAACCCCCCGGTCTTTCACCGAGATCACGAAGCCGTCGATGCTCGATTGGGTCTGAATGGTTACCTGAGGCTGGTCGGCGCTGTATTTCACGGCATTGTCGAGCAGGTTGTGCAGGATATTGGTCAGGTGCAGCCGATCGGCCAGGAGTTGCTTGTCGCAGCCGTTGAGGTTGAGCTGGAGGTAGTCGCCGTGGCGCTCGGCAATCGACGAGAGCAGGTCATTGAGCGAAACGGGTTCGCGGTTCAGCGCCAGCGTATTGTTGTCGGCGCGGGCCAGGGTCAGCATCATTTCGACCTGGTGCTGCAGCCGCTCGTTTTCTTCGCGGATGATGCGGAAATACTTCTTGGCGCGTTCGGGCTGCTGCTGCGCAATGGGCGAATCGAGAATGTCGATGGCCATGCGGATCGCCGTGATCGGCGTCTGAAACTCATGTACGATTGAGTTCAGCGTATCGGTCTTGATCGTTTTACCCTGCTGGCTGCCCATCAGTTTCCAGAGGGCATAACCGAATAGTAGCTGAGCCGATAATGCCAGCGGTAACACAACCAGCCACCGCACTGACGACTGCGCTGCCGGTCCGGACTGAGCCAGTCCGGGCCAGTTGCCAAGCAGCAGAATCGCTGTGGCGGCCGACAGAAACAGAGCAATGGCGACTAGAAGGAGAAGCGTAGAGCGATGTTGCATATCGCCGGGGTGTTTAAAGATGTAACGATATCGTACAAATTACAGGTCGGGATGTATAGGGAACCAAAAGTTGTCACTTTGGTGGAGTAAAACTGAGTATTAATTACTAAATATAAAAGAGTGTAAACAAAAAATCCTGCCGAAAGCAGGATTTTTTTTCTCGGGTATCATACAGGAAATTGCCGTCTGGCCCGCTTATTGATTAAACGGTAGGGTTCAACTGGCAGGGAAGTTAAGCGTTTTCAGGCGTTGATTCGCTCGCTGGGGCCTTTTCGGGCTCGCTGGCAGCAGCTGGCTTGGCAGTTGCCGGCCGGGTCGTGCGGGTTTTAGGGGCCGGGGCCGTAGCGGGCTTGGCGGTGGTCCGGGCAGGCGTGGTTTTGGCGGGGCGGGCGGGTGCGGCTTCGGTAGCCTCTACTTTGGGCGTGGCAGCAGCGGCCAGGTCAACGGCTTTCTTCTTCACCGTGCGTTTGGCATTCTTCTCGGCCTTGGCCTCGTTTTTCTTCGCCTTAGCCAGGTCTTTCTTCGCCTTCTTGGCGTCCGACTTCACCGATTTCTGGGCCTTGCTGGCTTTCTTCTCGGCCTTGTCCATCAGTTTGGCCAGTTTCTTGGCCAGTTTATCGGCCGATTTCTCGATCGACTTCTTGATTTTCTTACTGGCCGTGCCGGCTTCGCTGAGTTTCGACTCGATCGAGCTGACGATGTCGGATGCCAGCGATTTGTGTTTGGGCTGTTTGGTTGCCATGGGATTGTATGGAGAAAAAAATCTACAAAGAAATACGAAAAAAAATGGATAATCTAAAGCTCAATGTTAAGTTTTTGTTATGATTTCTGGAGAAAATCCCAGCAAATGATGCCTGCCGTGACCGATATATTGAGCGAATGCTTGGTGCCGAATTGCGGCACTTCGAGCACCAGGTCGGCCTGGGCTACCACGGCTTCGCTGACGCCCATCACTTCGTTGCCCAGCACAAAGGCGTAGCGGGCTTCGGGGACCGGCCGGAAATCGGCCAGCGATACACTTCCTTCGGCCTGCTCGACGGCGACGACCAGCCAGCCTTCCTGACGAAGCTGCTGCACCAGGGTAACCACATCGGGGGCATACACCCAGTCGACCGATTCGGTAGCACCCAGCGCGGTCTTGGTAATGTCGCGATGGGGGGGCTGCCCCGTGATACCGCACAGATATAACCGCTCGGCCCGGAAAGCGTCGGCGGTCCGGAATACCGACCCGACGTTGTTGAGGCTGCGGATATCGTCGAGAATGAGGCAATAGGGGAATTTGGGGGCGTCTTTGAAGGCGTCGACCGACAGGCGGTTCAGTTCATCGAGGGAAAGCTTACGCGGAGGCATGGTAACAGGGAGCAATGGGCCACGCTGTGCGGCCGGGGTGCCAATATACCGACTTTCGCGGGGGCAATGCAATATGGGCTGCCCTGGCCCGGCACCTGACCTGCTCAGTTGCCGGGCTATGCCGCAACAGACACCGGCTGGTTTGTTACCGTAGTGTTATCGGCTCAGCTGGGGCCGATACCTATGCAGCCATATGCTTTGTTACTAAAAGCGGAATTATGTTCTGCCATTCCTGTAATGTACCGACCGCTTAAAAAACAAACCTTACAAATTCCAGAGAGGAAGTTGGCTCAAGGTTAAAAATGTACTAAAATTGAATTCTTAAAATTTTTAATAAATTATCACATCTCCCAAACTTTCATGAGAAACTTTTTACCCAGGCTCTTGCTGTTGTGGCTGGTTGTGGCAAGTATGCCCGTTCTGGCGCAACGTGTAAGCCTCACCGGGCAGGTTACTGCCGAAAACGGGCAGGCACTGCCCGGCGTATCGATTGTGGTGCAGGGCACAACCACCGGTACCATTACCGATGTCGACGGTAAGTACACCCTCAACGTACCATCGGCCCAGAGCATGGTAGTGGCTTCATTTATCGGGTACCTCTCCCAGACAATCCCCCTCAACGGCCGCAGAACCCTGAACATTACGCTTCAGGAAGACTCGAAGGTGTTGGGTGAGGTGGTCGTAACGGCGCTCGGTATTAAAAAGGAAGAGCGCAAAATCGGGTATGCCACCACGCAGATTTCGGGCGATAATATCCTGAAAACGTCGCCGACCAACTTTGCGTCGGCGCTGTACGGTAAAGCACCGGGCGTTGTTATCAACGCCAACACGGGGGGCGCCACCAGCGCCGTCGGTATCCAGATTCGGGGTGTCAACTCGATCGGCTACCAGCGCCAGCCGCTGATCGTGGTCGATGGGGTGATTATCCGCAACGGCGATGCCAACAACGATGGCTACTGGGGTGGTAACCAGAAAATCAACGGCAACGGGCTGCTCGACATCAACCCCGAGAACATTCAGGATGTCAATATTCTGAAGGGCGCGGCTGCGTCGGCTCTGTATGGCTCGGATGCCAACTTCGGCGTTATCGTTATCACGACCAAAAACGGTACCGGTCGGGCCAGCCGCGGCATCGGCGTCGACGTGAGCCTCTCGGCCAACGTCGAACAGGTATCGACTGCTCCTGACCTGCAAACCGAGTGGGGCCCCGGCTACGAGCGTTCGGTTAACAAAGCCTCATTTGGCGCCGACGACGACGGCTTTATCCGCCGGACGGTGAACGGCCAGACGGTGAAGTACCCCAACTTCCGGTCGTACACCCAGTTCGGGCCGAAGATGGACGGCAGCGATGTGTACTGGTGGGACGGACAGACCCGGCCCTACGTGTCGCACCCCAACAACTGGAAAGATTTTTACCGCACCGGCAGCAGCACCATTGCCAGCGTAGCCCTGAGCAACGCGACCGAGAAGGGTAACTACCGCATCTCCTACACGCGCAACGACTATAAAGGCATTCAGATCGGCGGTAGCCAGCAGAAGAATACGTTCAACCTGAATTCGCGCTACGCCATCACCCCCAAGGTCAACCTGGACCTGGTGATGAACTACGTCAACGAGACGGTGCACAACCGCCCCCGGCAGATCTATTACCTGACCAATAACTTCGGCGGTTTCTTCAGCCCGGCCGACTACATGGACGTATATTTCCAGAAATACCAGACGTCGAAAGGCTACAAGTGGGTCGATTTCAACTCGACGCTCGACCTCGACGAACGGCTGAAGTATAACATCCGCGCCAAAGACCTGCTCGATTTCGCCTGGAATCAGCTGGCCAACAGCTACGACGAAACCTCGAACCGGTTTATGCCATCGGCCACGCTGAGCTATAACCCCATTGCGGGCCTGAACGTACGCGGTCGGATGGGTATCGACTACACGAGCTTCTCGCAGGAAACCAAGGAGCGCAGCACGCAGCAACTGTCGGCGGGTCCGTCGGGTTACTACGAGACGATTGCCAACAACTCGACCTTTACCTACGGCGACTTCCTGGCAAGCTACGAAAAGCAGCTGACCAGCAAGTTCAACGCGACGCTGTCGGTAGGGTACCAGGGCCGCCGGGAGAAATACACGACCAATTCGGCCAACACCCGCGATGGCCTGACGTCGGAGAACTGGTTTAGCCTGAGCGCCAGCAAAACCAACCCGCCGGCCGGCCGGTCGTCGGTAGGCTACCTGCTCAAAGATGGGCTGTTCGGTATTCTGAACCTGGAGTACAATAACTTCCTGTTTGTGGAGGGTACGCTGCGCCGGGAGCGCTCGTCGACGCTGGCTCCGGGCAACAATACCTTCGTGTATCCGGGTGTGAGCACCTCGTTTGAGCTGAGCAGTGCCTTCGATCTGCCCAAGTTTGTTTCATACAGCAAACTGCGCGGGGCGTGGGGCGTGGTGGGTAACCCGCCCGACCGGTACATTGCCAACGTCGTCTACTCGTCGGGCAGCATCGACGGGATTCCCTACCTGAATCCGGCTTCGTCGGGCTACGGAAACAAGGGCCTGAAAAACGAGATGAAAACCGAGTTTGAGTTTGGTCTCGAAAACCGGTTTTTCTCGAACCGGCTGGGTTTCGACGTAACGTATTATAACAACATCATCCGCGACCAGATTACGAGCCTCGGCACGCCCTCGACCATCGGGTCCAGCAGCGTACTGGTCAACGTGGGGAACATGCGCAACTATGGCGTGGAGCTGTCGCTCTACGGTACGCCTGTTAAAACCGCCGATTTCTCGTGGAATGCCCGGCTCAATTTCGCCGTCAACCGCGGCAAGGTCGAGTCGCTGGCCAATGGCCTCGAAGAACTGACCCTCGACAACAAAGACAACGGGTCGCTTTACGTATATGCCAAACCGGGCGAAGCGGCCGGCAGCATCTGGGGCTACGACCACAAGAAAGACGCCAAGGGGAATTACATCGTCGGTGCCGACGGCTTCTACGTGATCGACTACAGCCAGAAGGTAAACTTTGGCAACATCCAGTCGAAATTCTCAGGTGGTCTGATGAACACGCTGACCTACAAAAACCTGTCGCTGAACGTCCTGACCGACTTTGTCTGGGGTGGTCAGATCATTTCGCTGTCGCGTCTCTACGGTACCGGGGCCGGTATGTTCAAAAACTCGCTGTTTGGCCGCGATGCGGCCCACGGTGGCGTGTCGTACTACACGGCCAAAGATGGCTCACTGGTGCAGGTCAGCACCGGCACCACGGCCGGGCCAGGTGGCGAGAAAGTGTTCGACGATGGGGTGATTGCCCAGGGCGTAACCGAAAGTGGCGAACCCAACAAGAAAGTGGTGGAAGTGGGTCAGTACTACCGCTACCACTACAACTGGGGTGGCTACCCCGGTTCGGGCTCGAACATTACTTACAAAGACGCTGTGTTCGACAACAACTTTATCAAGCTGCGTGAGATAACCCTGTCGTACACGGTGCCGGTGCGGCTGCGGTCGAAACTGAAGATGCAGAACCTGACTTTCTCGGCCTACGGTCGTAACCTGTTCTACTTCTACAAAAGCCTGCCTGGTCTCGATCCCGAAGAGGGTGTCGGCACCAACTGGGTATCGCGGGCCACCTCGGTAGGGGGGGGCAATGCCGCTACCCGTTCGATGGGCGGCAGCATCCGGTTCTCCTTTTAACTGATCCTTATCGACTGATCTTCTTTCTGTTATGCAACGAATTTTAAGTATTGGCCTGCTGTGCCTGATGACCGTCGGGCTGCTGACAACGGGCTGCAAACAAACCGAAATCGACGGGGCCTACGTGAACCCGAGCGGGGCTGTATCGGCCGACGTGCAGCGGCTGTGGGCCGGCCTGCTTTTCAACGAGCGGGTGTCGCCCCGCTACCGCAACCTCTACACGTTCCTGATTCCCGAAATGGGGACCTACAGCCAGCTGGGCGGCTTCACCACCAGCACCGGGGTGTATGAGCAGGTAACGGCCTACAATGCCGAACGCTGGGATGTGTATTACACGCAGACCATGGCGCGCTACCGCGAAATGGAAAAGGTATATGCCGGACTCAACGCCGACGACAAGGCGGGTCTGCAGCTGTTTATGGAAACGGGCCGTGTTTTTCTGTACGACCAGACGGCACAGATGATCGATCTCTGGGGCGATATTCCGTTCTCGACGGCCGGGCAGCTCAACGCGCAGGGTACCATTGGCCTTGCCACCTACGACGACTCGAAAACGACGTACACGACCATGCTTACCGACCTGAAGCGGATTTCGGATTACCTGGCAACGGCTAAACCGTCGAGCTTCTACACCGGTCAGTTCACGTCGTACGACTACGTAAATAAGGGTGATATCACCAAATGGCGCAAGTACTGCAACGCCCTGATGCTGCGCCTGGCCATGCGCATCTCGAACAGCGACGAGGCTACGGCCAAAACGCTGGTAACGACGCTGCTGAATAACCCGACGCAGTACCCACTGCCCGACGCAGCCAGCGAAAGTATCACCATTCAGCCCGCTGCCACAACGAGTAACCTGGTGGCCATCAACGATATCCGGAACGGGTTCGGGGTAAATCCGTTTCCGTCGGCTGCGCTGATCGACAACGTGATGGCACCCGCCAACGACCCCCGCCTGCCGGTCTATTTCACCACCAGCAACACGGGCAAATACACGGGTATCGTCAACACCTGGACTGCCACCCAGTTGCAGAATGCCCAGACGGCAGGCGCCGTCTCGCGCTGGGACTCGACGACGTTTACCGAGAACAATCTGTTTCCGGGTATCCTGATGACCTCGGCCGAAAGCTGGTTCAACAAAGCCGAAGCCTTTGAGCGCTGGGGACTGGGCAACGCCAAAACCGCCTACGAAAGCGGTATCCGGCAGTCGATTGCATTCTGGTACGGCATCAATGCGGGCAGCAGTGCGTCGGGTCGTAAAGATACCGCGCCGACCGAGGCCCAGATCACCTCGTTCTTGGCCCAGCCAACGGTAGTCTATGGAACAGACAACCTGAAAAAGATTGCCACCCAGAAGTGGGTCGACTACACCATCATGCAGGCTACGCAGGCGTGGGCCGAAGCGCGCCGGACCAAGCTGGTGGCGTCGACCTTTCCGATCGACAATGGCTCGGCAACCGCCAAAACGCCACCCACGCGGCTGCTCTACCCGACGAGTGAAAGCTCGCTCAATACGGTGAATTACAGTACCGTGCGCCCGAAAGATACCATGACGGCCCGCATTTTCTGGGACGTAAAATAAGCCTTTGCTTCGTATTCGGCAGCCGCTCCATCGGAGCGGCTGCCGTCTTTTTTGCCTACTCCTCAACCGCTGATTTACGCTTCGTTTTTCCCCATCGGGTATGAAAAATAATCTTTTCTTTATCGTCACGCTGGTTGCCTTACTGGCCGTCGGGCCCGGACAGGCCCAGCGTCCGACTGCTCCGCCTGAGCATGTATTCCGGTCGGGGTTGGTGGCGCTGACCGGCACCCGCTACGGCCGCGAAGCCATCTACGCCGACCGGCTGGCCCATGCGCTTTATGCCGGTACGCTGACCCGCCCCGTCGACGGGGGGCTTTTCACCACGGCCGATGCCGGCGAACCCATCCGGTGGGTAGCCGTGGCCGCCGACAGCCTCGATCGGCTCCGGTTGCCACGCGGCCCCCGCGGCAATGGGGGCGCGCCCGCCGGGCCGGGTGTAGTGGCTGGCAGCCTGCGCGGGGGCATCGGTACCAGTGGTGGCTATACCTACCTTACCTATACCGCCCCCCGCGAACAAACCGCCCTGCTGACCATTACGGGCAATAGCACGGTCTACGTAAACGGCGAGCCGCACATGGGTGACCCCTACAACATGGGCTACCTGCACCTGCCCGTTCGCCTGCGCCGGGGGCTCAACGAGTTCTACGTGCGGGGTATTCAGATATCGGCGCGCCTGCAGTTTCCGACGCAGGCGGCTCAGCTGACCACCGACGATCCGACGCTCCCCAGCATCCGGCCGGGCCAGGCCAACACGAATTTACAGGGAGCTGTGGTGGTGCATAACCTGACCACCCGCCCCCTGGCGGGACTGTCGCTGCGGAGCCGCGTGGCCGGTCGTGAACGCACGACGCCCCTGCCGGTGATTCCGGCGCTGTCGAGCCGGAAAGTACCGTTTGGCTTCGATGCCAGTGCCGTATCGGCAACGGGGCCGCAGCTGTGCAGTCTGACGCTGTTGCAGGCCGGCAAGACGCTCGATACCGGGCGCGTAACGATCGATGCCGTGGCGCCGGGGGCTTCCTACAGCCAGACGTTTGTAAGCCAGATCGACGGGAGTTTGCAGTATTACGCCGTAACGCCCCGGTCGGGCAACGGAGCCGATCCGTCGGCGCTGTTCCTGTCGGTACACGGGGCCGGGGTCGAAGCCAGTGGGCAGGCCCGGGCTTATAAGCCCAAAGATTGGGGCAACCTGGTAGCCGCCACCAACCGTCGGCCGCGGGGGTTTAACTGGGAAGACTGGGGCCGGCTCGATGCGCTGGAAGTGCTGGACCTGGCGCGGCAGCAGTTTCGGCCCGATCCCGCCCGGATTTACCTCACCGGCCACTCGATGGGCGGCCACGGCACCTGGTTTCTGGGGGCTACCTACCCCGACAAGTGGGCGGCCATCGCGCCCTGCGCCGGCTACCCGACGCTGAAGGAGTACGGTTCGGCCGACGGGCTGATTCCCGACAGCAGCAGCAATCCGCTCGAACGGCTGCTGCTGCGGGCCGGTAACCAGAGCGACGTACTCAAACTCACCACCAATTACAAACCACTGGGCGTGTACGTACTGCATGGCGATGCCGACCGCACGGTGCCCGTGACCTACGCCCGGCAGATGCGCCGGCTGCTGGGCACGACCCAGCCCGACATGAGCTACTATGAATACCCGGGGGGCAGTCACTGGTTCGGCGATCAGAGCGTCGACTGGGGCCCGCTGTTCGATTATTTCAGCTGGCACCGGCGCCCGGTCGATTCGACCGTCACCAGCATCGACTTCACTACGGCCAACCCCGGTATTTCGGCGGGTTACTACTGGGCATCGGTCGAGCAGCAGCAGCAATCACTGGTCTACAGCCGCCTGCAGCTGACCCGCGAGGGGCAGGCCATTCGCGGCACCACCACCAACGTGGCCCTGCTTCGGCTGGCGCTGAACGCACTGGCGCCGGGCAAGCCGGTTACGGTGGCGCTCGACAGCTTGCCGGCACTGACCTACACGCCCCGCAGCGACCGCGATACGCTGTGGCTGCGCCGGGCAGCATCGGGCTGGGTGGTTGCCAGCCGCCCCGATGCCCGCGCCAAAGGGCCGCACCGCTACGGTACCTTTAAAGATGCGTTCCGCAACCGGATGGTGTGGGTCTACGGCACCCGCGGCACCCCCGCCGAAACCGAGCTGAACATCCAGAAAGCCCGTTACGATGCCGAAAGCTGGTATTATCGGGGCAACGGCGCCGTCGACATCATTGCCGATACCGACTACAGCCTGGCGCGCTACCCCGACCGGGGGGTGGTACTGATCGGCAACGCAACCAACAACACGGCCTGGTCGCAGTTGCTGGCCGACTGTCCCATTCAGCTCAGCCGCAACCGGGTGCAGGTCGGCAACCAGCAGTGGCAGGGCGACGATCTGGCGGCTTACTTTGTATGGCCCATCCGCGGGTCGGCTACGGCATCGGTGGCGGTAATCGGCGGGACGGGTCTGAAAGGGATGCGGGCAGCCCTGGCCAACCAGTATTTTGCCGGTGCCAGCGGCTTCCCCGATTACATGGTATTCGGGCTCGACATGCTCCAGAAAGGCAGCGCGGGGCTGCGCACGGCGGGCTTCTTCGACGCCGGCTGGCAGCTGCCGGTCGAGTAGCGAACCGGACGGGAAAACACGGGCCGGCCGGGCCGAACGCAAGCCGTTCGGTGCCCGGCCGGCCCGTGCTTTTACGCGGGTCAGGGACGGCTTTCTCGGCTAAAATCGCTATTTTTGTTAGTGTACAACAAGCCGATTACAGTGAAAACAGCCCCCGCCGGAAAGTCGCAGACGAAGAAAACCGAAACCCCGCTCAACCGCCAGTACAACCAGATCAAAGCAAAATATCCGGGGGCACTGCTGCTGTTTCGGGTCGGCGATTTCTACGAGACCTTTGGCGAAGATGCGGTGAAGGCCAGTAAGATTCTGGGTATTACCCTGACCAAGCGCAACAACGGGGGCGCCAACGAAGAGCTGGCCGGTTTTCCGCATCATTCACTCGATACGCACCTGCCCAAGCTGGTACGGGCGGGCGAGCGCGTGGCCATCTGCGATCAGCTCGAAGACCCGGCCCAGGCCAAAGGCATTGTGCGCCGGGGCGTAACGGAGCTGGTGACACCGGGCGTGTCGTTCAACGATAACGTGCTCGATACGCGCCGGAACAACTACCTGGCGGCCATTCACTTCGGCAAAGGCAGTACCGGCAGTGCCGACGATCAGTTCGGCGTGTCGTTTCTCGATATGTCGACGGGCGAGTTTCTGGCGTCGCAGGGCAATGCTGCCTACATCGACAAGCTGCTGCAGAATTTTAACCCGTCGGAGGTGCTCTACTGCAAACGCAACCGGCAGGAGTTCGGCGCGCTCTTCGGCGATAAGTTTCACACCTACACGCTCGAAGACTGGGCTTTTACCTACGAGTTCGGCTACAACTTCCTGAAGCAGCATTTTCAGACGACCTCCCTCAAAGGATTCGGGATCGAGGGCCTGCCCGATGGTATTATTGCCGCCGGCGTTATTCTGCATTACCTCAACGAAACCGAGCACAAAGACCTCCAGCACATCACCCGTGTGACGCGGCTCGAGGAAGACCGCTACGTGTGGCTCGACCGCTTCACGATCCGGAACCTGGAGCTGACGGCTCCGCAGCAGGAAGGGGGCGTGCCGCTTATTCAGATTCTCGACCAGACCGTAACGCCCATGGGAGCGCGGCTGCTGCGCAAGTGGCTCAACCTGCCCCTCAAGGATAAGGCGCTGATCGACGAGCGGCTCAACCTGGTCGACCTGATGGTGGCCGATGTGGACCTGGCCGATCTGATGCTGAGTCATCTGCGCCAGATCGGCGACCTCGAACGGCTGGTGTCGAAAGTGGCCGTCCGGCGTATCAATCCCCGCGAACTGCTGCAGCTGAAACGCTCGTTGCAGCACATCCTGCCCATCAAGGAGTTGCTGATCACGGCCCTCAGTCAGCCCGATGCGGGGGGCGGCAACGGTGCGTCGCTGCGCAAATACGCCGATCAGCTGAACCCGGTAGCCTTTCTGATCGACCGTATCGACGCCGAACTGCGCGACGATCCGCCGACACTGGCCAACCAGGGGGGCATGATCAAACCCGGCATCAATGCCGAACTCGACGAGCTGACGGCCATTGCCTACTCCGGTAAGGATTACCTGCTGCAGCTGCAGGAGCGCGAGGTGCAGCGCACGGGCATCAGCTCGCTTAAAGTGGCCTACAACAAAGTGTTTGGGTACTACCTCGAGGTAACCCACGCTCACAAGAACCGGGTGCCCGACGACTGGATCCGGAAGCAGACGCTGGTGAATGCCGAGCGCTACATTACGCCCGAACTGAAGGAGTACGAGGAAAAAATCCTGAACGCCGAGGAGCAGATTTTTCAGATCGAGGCCCGGATGTTCAACGATCTGATCGTGGCCGCCAGCGACTACGTGGGTGCTATCCAGCAGAACGCGCGGGTGCTGTCGGTGCTCGACGTGCTGTCGTCGTTTGCGCGGGTGGCCATGCGCAACAAGTACGTACGGCCGCAGATCACCGATGGGAAAGAACTGGTCATCAAGGATGGTCGCCACCCGGTTATCGAGCAGCAGCTGCCCCCGGGCGAACCCTACATCCCGAACGATATTTACCTCGACGACGAAACCCAGCAGATCATTATCATTACCGGCCCCAACATGGCCGGCAAGTCGGCTCTGCTGCGGCAAACGGCCCTGATTGTGCTGATGGCGCAGGCGGGTAGTTTCGTGCCGGCTTCCTCGGCCCAGATCGGTCTGGTCGACAAGATTTTCACGCGCGTGGGCGCCAGCGATAACCTGTCGCGGGGCGAAAGCACGTTTATGGTGGAGATGACCGAAACGGCCAGCATCCTGAACAACCTGAGCGAACGGAGTCTGGTGCTGATGGACGAGATCGGACGCGGCACGAGCACCTACGATGGCGTGTCGATTGCCTGGGCCATCACCGAGTACCTGCACAACAAAACCGACTGCCGCCCCAAAACGCTGTTTGCGACCCACTACCACGAACTAAATGATCTGGCCAACGATAACCCGCGCATCCGCAACTTCAACGTAGCGGTGAAAGAACTGGGCAACAAGGTTATTTTCCTGCGCAAACTCAAGGAGGGCGGGTCGGAGCACAGCTTCGGCATTCATGTGGCGCAGATGGCCGGTATGCCCGCGCAGATCGTGAACCGGGCGTCGGAAATTCTGACCCAGCTCGAATCGTCGCACGAGGGCTCGACACCCCGGCGGGAGCAAACCCGCGAACGGATCCGCGAGGCCGGCCCCTCGGGGCCCGAACTGGCCCTAAAGATATTCGAAGCGGGCGACCCCAAAGCCGAGCTGATCAAGGAGAAACTGCGCGCCATTGACGTGAACCGGCTCACGCCCATCGAGGCCCTGCTGAAGCTGAACGAACTGCTCAAGCTGGCCGAATGAGGCTATCGTCGAGCCAATGGATGTACAAAAATGGTGGGCTTTTCTTGTCCTAAATGACGCAGCAGACCATGTTCACTAAAATAGCGTATGCGCAGTTGAATAGCCGTCAACAGGAAAATTATAACTTTCAGAAGATATCGGCTATTCTCGCCGATTACGGCTTCGTTACAATGCGGCTGAGTGATGACTGGCAGGGGGCAGACTTTATTGCCCAGCATACATCAGGTACTTTTTTAAAGGTACAGTTGAAAGGTCGGCTGGAGATCAATAAGAAATACATAGGCAAGGAAATCTGGATGTGTTTTCCAACACCAGACTGGAAGGGGTGCTACCTGTTTGCTCACGACGACGTGAAGGACTGGTTGCTGGCAAACACAAATGCCGGCAAATCGCTATCCTGGTCAGTATCGGGAGTGTATAACTGGAAAACCCCCAGTAAGGCAATAAAGGCATTTTTGGAAGACCATAAATTAGCTGGAATCCAGTAAGGACATAAACAAGTTTATTGTAACGAACTATGAGCAAGGCTATTTATCCGCAATACATCGTTAACGAGCACGGTGAACGCGTCTCGGTTGTTTTGTCGATTCAAGAGTGGCAGCAGATGCTGGATGAGCTAGAAGAACTGGACGATATTCGGCAATATGACGCGGTAAAAGCACGCAATGAGCCAACTATGTCACTGGCCGATTACCGGAAGAAACGCCAGCAAATGAATGGCTGATTATACGGTTGTCCTGACAAAAACGGCTCAGAAACAACTCGATAAATTACCGGATTCAGTTGCCGATGGGCTGTTGCGTGCCATTGACGAGCTGGCGCACGAACCCCGCCCTGACGGCTGCAAAAAACTGAAGGGTCGATTGGGCTATAGAATCCGTAAAGGAGATTACCGAATCATCTACGACGTTGCCGACGACGTACTGATTGTCAGTGTGATTGCTATAGGGCACCGTGGGCACATTTACGAGTGAGCGGAGAAAGGCCGGTGGTTCGTAAGAAAGTCAGCGTATCTCCCTGACTGAGTAAATCGATTACCCATTTATCGACTGACCAGTACGAATGAGGTCAACCCTAACAAACGCCCCCCGGAGGCCGGCCCCTCGGGGCCCGAACTGGCCCTAAAGATATTCGAAGCGGGCGACCCCAAAGCCGAGCTGATCAAAGAGAAACTGCGCGCCATCGATGTGAACCGGCTCACGCCCATCGAGGCCCTGCTGAAGCTGAACGAACTGCTCAAACTGGCCGAATGAGCCGATCTCCGCAGGGTGTCGGCAGTCCATACATTCGATAGGCTTTTCCAGACTCAAAATCGTGGTTTTGGCGCCGGAAAAGCCCTTTTTGTGGGCTAAAATGGGTTGAAAAATCATTGGGATTTCTGGTCAGAAATAAGTACCTTTCTGCTGTATAGACGGGTGTCTGGCAAGGCGCCGGCGAGCACTCCGGTGGGAGGCTGTGGACCCGGTCAGCACCTGGCTTTTACCAGTAAACAACAACTATGGAATTGAATGCACTCACCGCGCCCCTGACGGCGCACGAAGTCGAATGGCGCGTACAGAGCCAGACCAAAGACGGTCAGAAAATCATCGTGGTGCCCTACATCACCAACCGCTGCGTCATGCAGCGCTTCGATGAGCAGTTTGGCTGGGCGGGGTGGCAAAACGAAATCAAAGAAATCGAAGGCGGTTTTCTGTGTACCATCACCGCCATACTGCCGGGTGGCGAAATCGTGAAAAAAACCGACGGTGCCAGCCGCACGGCCGTCGAGCCCGTGAAGGGCGGCATCAGCGACGCTATGAAGCGGTGCGCGGTGCAGTTTGGCCTTGGCCGGGGGTTGTACGACTTCCCGAAGGTGCTGATTCAGACCACCGACAAATACATTCCCGACTGGGCCAGCCCGCTGCTCGACGCCATGGTGGCCAAGATCAACGCGGGGGGCGTGGTACGCGATGTGGTGGTGCTCAAACCCGAACACGCCAAACCGGCCCGGGCGGTTTAAACGACCCGACCATAAGCCAAAAAAGCGAGCCGACTAATCGGCTCGCTTTTTTCATGTAGCAACTGGGCGCTCGATGCGTGTCGTTGGCCTATCAGCCCGGACTAATGCACCGTTGTGTCGGGCCTATTTGCTGCCACCCAGGGCCGCCGGTACACCCATCGTCTGCGACAGGGTTTGCAGCTTCTCGCTCAGCGTGGTGATGGCTTTTTTATACCGGCTTTCCAGATCGGGCAGGTTAGCCGTCGACTTCAGGGACGCTTCGTAGAGCAGGCCCGGCAGCATCCACGACGCGTAGCCGCTGTTGGGGTCGGAGGACGCATAGAGCGAACGGTACCAGCTGCCGAAGGCGTTGCCCTTTGGGTCGATAAAAGCCCGTTCCAGCAGGCGCAGCTCCCGGTTCAGCTCGATCAGCTTGTCGGTGCGGCCGGCTTTGAGGTACTGCTGCTGGGCGGCTTCGCAGGCGTCGGCGCTCCGGCTCAGGTCGGCCACGGCATCCAGCAGGGGCTTGATACTGTAGGTTGGGGCATAGGCCTGAATAGCGCGTTCGGCAGCTTTCAGGTGCACGGCCAGGTCGGTGGGATAGCGCTTCACATCGTAGGGTACCAGATCGGCATTGGCCAGCCGCAGTGTCATGGTGCCCACAATCTGTTCCATCATGGGGCCCATCTTGTAGGTCGGGTCGGCAAATTTGTCGTAGAAGAACAGGTCGTCGTACTGCGAGTGGTAGAGTGTTGGCCCTTCCATACCGGCGCTCAGCGAGGGGATACCCACATGCATGTAGGGCGCAATGTGGTCGGAGCCCCCGCCCAGGTTACCGATGGTGGGTTCGCCCTCGGCCACGGCCGGCGCCGATGAGCCCGTTACGCGCGTGGGGTTGCCGGCTGCCTTGTTGCCCAGCCACAGCTGATACACCGTTTTGTTGGAGTCGGGGTACTGCACCGCCTGGGTCGCTTCGATGATGAGTTTTTTCATCGAGGGCGAGGCCGACGCGCCAAACGTCCGCCCCGACACGGCAGCATCGTAGTTCATGTAGGCGACGGCTTTCTGGCTCAGCTCGTCGCGAAACTGCTCGCTCCACTCGGCTGACCCGATCACGCCCGGTTCCTCGGCGTCCCAGTGGCAGACTTTAATGGTTCGGCGGGGTTTCTGTCCCGTTTTGGCCAGCTTGCCCAGCGATTCGGTCAGGCTCAGGAGCATGGCCGTACCGGAGTTGGGGTCGGTAGCCCCGTACGACCAGGCATCGTAGTGGCAGCCGGCAATAATCCATTCGTCCGGAAAGTCGACCCCGGTCAGCGTGCCTACCACCTGATAAATGCGCTGGATGGCTTTTTCCTGCTTCACCATCAGCCGTACCGTCAGGGCCGGACCGCCTTCCAGCCGGTAGGTGAAGGGCAGGCCCCCCTGCCAGCCCGCCGGAACGGGTTTGGCGCCGGCCATGCGTTTCAGAATCTCGACGGCCGAACCGTAGGGCAGGGGTGTTACCGGAATCCGGTGCAGCTGTACGTCGGCCATCGCCATCCGTTTGGGCGTGTTTTTGGCGTCGAGGGGCAGCGCGGCTTCGCCGGGTGTCAGCGGATCGCCCGTGTAGGGAACGGTCAGGAGCGAGCCCCGCTGAATGATACTTTCCGAATAGTAGGGGCCTTCGGGAAACGTCAGCCCGCGCATATAACCCGAATCGCCCGGGTCGGTGAAAATAATGACCCCGGCCGCTCCGGCGGCCTGCGCAAACTGGGCTTTGTAGCCCCGGAAGTTGCCGCCGTAACGGGCCAGCACGATTTTGTCCTTTACCGACACACCCATGGCGGCCAGCTGCTCGAAATCTTCCTTGCGGCCGTAGTTGGCGTACACTACTTCGCGCGTCACGTCGCCCGATCCCGACCAGGCGTTGTAGCCGGGTGTCAGCCGCGGGTCGCTGGCGTATTTGTCCTGCGGAAACAGGAACTCCCGGATGTTGAGGGGCTGGCGGGTAGGCGTAACGAGTTCAACGGCAATGTCGCCGGGGCCTTTGGGTAGCAGTACGTCGTGAGGGTAGATATCGACCTGCCAGCCTGCTTTGCGCATGGTTTCGGCAATGTAGTCGCGCACCTTCTCATTCTCGGGCGTCGCCGTAATGTGCGGAATGCTGCTCAGGTGTTCGAGGTGGCTCCTGAAAGCCGCCGACGACTGCTTGGTTTTAAAGTCGGCTTCGAGTTTACGCTGCGCATCCTGCCGGCCCGGCACAAAGCCCGTCAGGCTGGTTTGGGCGCTGGCCAGCGGCAGCCAGCCGCTCAGGAGCAGGGTGCCGAGGAGCCGGCTGTTGGTCAGGTCAAATGTTGGCATACAAAATTGGTTGGGTATTGGCCAAATATCGACATTATCTATTGTTTTAACGGTGATTAACGGAATAATAGTTTGCAAAACAGGCGGGGCGCCGATCGTTGGATCGGCGCCCCGCGCAAAATGCTGTTTTCCTGGCAGGCTTAATTGGGCTTGGCAAACACCGACGGGTTGATGGTGCCGTTCAGGGTCAGTTTGGTAACCGTAGCCGTAATAGTGCCCGGCATACCCGCGCCTGTGATGGCCAGCGTGTAGGGCAGCGTCAGGCCGTCGACGGTTTTATAGTTCGAGAAAACGGCCGAGCCTTCTACAGGCTGCCCCTGCACGGTCAGGCGCGATTTCGACGACAGCAGCTGGTAGGTGGTAGCATCGAGGTAGTAGTTATAAATCCCTTCGGGCCGTGTCACGCTGATGTTATACACGTCTTTGCCATTCAGTTTTTCTTTGCCGACCAGCGCATAGGGCAGCTTGTTCTGTTTGGCGTAGGCCAGCTGCATGCCCGATGGTTCGGTGGTCGACTTCTGAAGTTTGACCATGTCGGCGGGCAGGTCTTCGGCTTTGGTACCGCCCTGCATGGGGTTGATAGCCCAGCCTTTGTCGCCGTCGATGACCTGCGTAATCGTCTGGCCCATTACGGAAATATCGCTGCGGGAGGACTTGCCCACAATAGCGACCGTTTTTGCTTTAAACTCCATGCCCTGTACCGACATGGTTTGTTCGTATTCGGCCGTTTTGACGGCGGCAATTTTGTCGGCGCCACCCAGGGCAGCCACGTGTTTGTTGACGATGTCGTCGGCGGTCTGGGCAAGGGAGGCCGTAGCCAGGCCCAGCAGGGCGACGAGCGTACTGAGTTGTCGTTTCATGGGTTACTAGTCGGATGAACGTATAGACCAAAGATACGGCTTTGCGGGCAGAATCGGGCACGGTCGGCAGCCGTAAAGCGCCCCGACCGACGTACTTTGGGGGGCGGTGGCAACTTTAGCCGGGGCGTTGCTTGCAGGGCTGGGTGGGCTTGGCTACCTTCAACGGCTAAACCAATTACCTTTTTCGTCACAATGTCCTCAACAACCCGCGTTAAGCTGTCGGTCATGATGTTTCTCCAGTTTTTTGTCTGGGGGGCCTGGTACGGACAGATGAGTAAATACCTGCTGACCGATCTGAAAGCGACCGGCGATCAGGTGGGCAATGCCTACGCTGCTTTCTCGCTGGCGATGCTGATTTCGCCCTTTTTTATGGGCATGATTGCCGACCGGTACTTCTCGGCGCAGAAGGTGCTGGGAGTGCTGAATCTGCTGGGCGCCGTTGTACTGTATTTCATTACCCAAAACACAAACCCCGACCATTTCTTCGGCCTGATTCTGGTGTACTGCCTTACGTTTGCCCCCACGCTGGCGCTCACCTCGTCGATTGCCATGCAACAGATGCAGGTGCCCGAAAAAGAGTTTCCCGCCATTCGGGTACTGGGTACGGTAGCCTGGATTATCGTGACCAATATTGTGGGCTTCTACGGCTTCGGCGACAAGGTAACCATCTTCAAACTGTCGATGTATTCGGCCGCGGTGCTGGGTGTCTTTGCGTTTTTCCTGCCCGACACCCCACCCAAAGCCACGGGGTCGACTTCGGTGAGCCAGATTCTGGGGCTCGATGCGTTCCGGCTGTTTAAGGATCGCTCGTTCGCTATTTTCTTTCTGTCGTCGGTGCTGATCTGCATTCCGCTCTCGTTCTACTACGCCATGGCCAACCCGTCGCTGACCGACTCGGGTATGCTCAATGTCGAAAACAAGATGTCGCTGGGGCAGGCGTCGGAGGTGATTTTTATGTTGCTGATTCCGCTGGCCTACACCCGCCTGGGCGTGAAAAAGATGCTGATCGTGGGGCTGGTAGCCTGGATCATCCGCTTCATCTGCTTCGGCTATGGCGACGGGGGTTCGGGCGAATGGATGCTCTACATCGCCATTATTCTGCACGGGGTGTGTTACGACTTCTTCTTCGTAACCGGGCAGATCTATACCGACAATAAAGCCGGCGACAAGATCAAATCGTCGGCGCAAGGGCTGATCTCACTGGCCACCTACGGTATCGGGATGGGCATTGGCTCCAAAATTTCGGGTATGGTGCTCGACTACTACACCCGCCCCGATGGCACCAAAGACTGGCTGAGCGTATGGCTCGTGCCGGCCGGCATTGCGGCCGTGGTGCTGGTGCTGTTCCTGCTGCTCTTTACCGATAAAAAAACCGTCCCCGCCGAAGCCGACGCACTGGTGTGAGGGGGGAGTTGGAGAGTTATAGGGTTGTAAAGTTATAGGGTTATCGAGTTGGTGGTTAGAGCGTTGGCAAGTTGCAGGGATGGTGTCTGGCAACGAACAATTAATTCCCGTGAGCGCCGACCTTGTTTTCACACATCGCTACACGCAGTAGCTCGATAACTAGCCAACCGGCTAGCCATACAACTCTCCAACTCTATAACTCTATAACTTCTTAACAACTCCCATCCCCCACTTATACCCGAATGTAGATCCGACGCCGGTCGAGCCACCAGCCGGCGGCCCAGCAGAGGAGCATGAAGCTCAGCGCAAACAGCAGCGAGCCGACAGGGCCCGGGGCCAGCGGCTGAAAGATCAGGTTGTTGATGTAGTCGAACAGGCTGACACCCCCGTCCGCCGGAATCATGTAGAGCGTAATGGCCAGTAGCTCGGAGAGCAGGTAGATAAACAAGGGATTTTTGCCCGGAATGACGAAGAAACGGGTCCAGTTGCCCGCCGTCCACGCGCGCACTTCAACCACGTAGATAAGCGTGGCCATAATGCAGAGATCGAGACCAGTGGTCAGCAGGACAAACGGGCTCGTCCAGAGCTTTTTGTTGATTGGGAAAACCTGATCCCAGCACAGCGCCAGGAAAATAAACGTAACGCCCGTCAGCAGTAGTTTGGCAATGGCCTCGTAGCCCTTGCCACGCTGCTGTACGAAAACCCCTGCGTAATAGCCCACAACAACGTTGACCAGGGCCGGCAGGGTACTCAATAAACCTTCGGGGTCGAAAATAAGACCGTTGCTGTGGTAGAGGTGGTCGTCGCCCAGCATGAACCGGTCGAGTCGCAGCACCGCGTTGCCGGTAGGGGCGAGCGGGTCGGCCGCGTCGCCGAACGTCAGCAGCAGCAGCCAATAGCCGACCAGCGCCAGCACACTGACGATGACCACCTGCCGGAAGGTGCCGAAATAAACCAGCAGCGACGCCAGGCCGTAGCAAACGGCAATGCGCTGCAAAACGCCCCAGATGCGGGTTTCACTGATCGGGAAAGGCAGTAGATCGCCCGAGGGACTGAGCCGAAAAAACGGGAACCAGTACATCAGGTAACCCAGCAAAAAAATCAGGGCCGTTCGCTTCGCCACCTTGGTCAGCACGGCGCCGGTGCCGAGGGCGTGGTATTTCTGCATGGCAAAACTCATGGCATTGCCCACGACGAACAGAAACGACGGAAATACCAGGTCGGTAGGGGTAAAGCCGTGCCAGCTGGCGTGGTTGAGCGGGCCAAACGACCGGGAGCCACTGCCCGGCGTGTTGACAATAATCATGAAACAGACGGTGATGCCTCTGAACACATCCAGCGACAGAAAACGGGTACCGGTATTGGCCATACAGTTTAGTAAATAGAGGAAGAAGCCGGCTGTTGGCGTGGGTGGCGCAGCCGAAATTGACGCGGCAAAGTACATAATAGTCGCCCCCGTTGCATTACGGGCGCTAAAAAACCCGTGCGCACCGAAGACCGGGTACGCTGGGTCTCTGGCCCGCCTTTGGTAACTTGCGCCCCCGCCGACCACTGGTTTTGGTTGGCGCTCATCCCGATGGAACTGATCTCCTACAACATAAACGGTATCCGGGCGGCCCTGCGCAATGGCCTGACCGACTGGCTCGCCCGGCATTCGTTCGATATTCTCTGCTTTCAGGAAGTGAAAGCGACGCACGACGTGGTCGATCTGCAGCCCCTGCTCGACCTGGGCTACCAGTACCACTGGCATGCTGCCGAAAAGAAAGGCTATTCCGGCGTGGCCACATTCTCCAGAATCGCGCCTACGCAGGTGGTGATGGGTTGCGGCCTGGCCGTGTACGACTGCGAAGGGCGTATCCTGCGCACCGACTTCGGCGACCTGACCGTCCTGAACTGTTATTTCCCGTCGGGTACCACGGGCGCGGCCCGGCAACAGGTGAAAATGGCGTTTCTGGCCGATTTCTACGACTATGTGCAGACCCTGCGGCAAACCCGGCCAAACCTGATCGTCGTCGGCGACTACAACATTGCCCACACGCCCCTCGATATTCACGACCCCGTCCGCAACAAAAACACCACGGGCTTCCTGCCTGAGGAGCGGGCCTGGATGGACCAGTGGTTTGGCTCGGGCATGGTCGACAGTTTTCGCGACCGGCATCCCGACGAGGTAGCCTACAGCTGGTGGAGTTACCGGGCGGGTGCCCGCAGCAGCAATAAAGGCTGGCGCATCGACTATGCCTCCATCAGCGAGACCCTGCGCCCCCGCCTGCTCGACTGCCGCATGCTACCCGACGCCGTCCACGCCGACCACTGCCCGGTCTGGCTGGCGTTGAGCGAGTCGGTGGTTGAGTGATTGCGTGGCGGATATAAAGCACGTTATGCAACGACCCCGGGTGTATAAACGCTGTTGCCGCGACTAAACAACAGACGATTCGCTCAAGGGCTCAATCTCTCATTCACTCAATGGTTATGTATTACCTCCTCTACAAGCCCATGAACATGCTCTCGCAGTTTAGCCGCGAGGGCGACAAGGCTACCCTGGCCGATCTGGCGTTCCGGTTTCCGCCGGACGTGTACCCGGTGGGGCGGCTCGATGCCGACAGCGAGGGGCTGCTGTTGCTGACGAGCGACAAGCAATTGAATCACCGCCTGCTGAATCCCCGGTTTCGGCACAACCGCACCTACTACGTGCAGGTCGAAGGGACACTGACCGACGAGGCCTGTGCGCAGTTGTCGGCGGGGGTAACTATCTCGGTCGACGGAAAGCCCTATCACACCCTGCCGGCCAGCGCCCGCCCTCTGCCCGAGCCGGCCCTGCCCCCGCGCGTACCGCCCATCCGCTACCGCGCCAGCATCCCGACATCGTGGCTGGCCATCGCGCTTCACGAAGGAAAAAACCGGCAGGTCCGGCGCATGACGGCTGCTGTCGGGTTTCCCACACTCCGGCTGGTGCGGTGGGCCATCGGATCCCTGACCGCCGAGGGCATGCAGCCCGGTGAGGTAGTAGCGCTCGACAGGGAAACCGTAATGCGTGGCCTGAACATAGGTTAACCTGTTAATTGTTAATGAGTTAGTGTAAAACGAAAAAAGGAATGAGCATGCGGTAAACCCAAACGAACGTGTAGCTTTGTCAGAAGCCCACTGGTCAATACCGGTTACCGGCCCGCTGCCTATGACCCCTTTTTCGGCCTACGCGACAGTCCGCCTGTTTCTCGATGGCATGCTCGCCATGATGGCGCTGTATGCGCTGCTGAGTTTCTGTCAGCAACGGCGGGCTATCTACTGGCAGTATGCCCTGTACATCGGTACCATGATCGTGGTGTTCCGCATCGACGACGAAGAATACAAACGGGCCGACTACCTGCCGGGCGTAAATTTTTACGCGTCGAACCTGGAGGCCATCGCCTTTATTCTGTATATCCGGTTTGCCATTCTGCTCATCGACATTCCCCGGCAGGATGCGTTTACGTATGGGGTACTCAAAGGGATGGTGGCAATCCTGGGGGCGGGTATACTGATCGATACGGCGCTGTGGCTGGGTCATACCGCCGACATGGTTCGCAGCTCCGTGTACACCATGAACCGATTTGGTGTTGCCCTGACGGCGCTGGTCGTGGTGCCGCGCATCATTCGGCTGCGGCAGCCGGTAGTCAACTACTTCATCGCCGGTTCCACGCTGTTTGTAGCGGGCTGTCTGGTGGCCCTGGTCATCAATTTCGCCCCGTCGCTGTTTACGCGCGAAGCCGGCAACCCCTTCACCTTTCCCATTAGCTTCATGCAGATTGGGGTGGTGGGCGAGGTGCTGTGTTTTACGCTGGGCATGGCACTGCGTAACCAGCTAATCGAACGCGAAAAAATAGTTTACCAGGCCCAGCTGATCGAGCAGCTACGCGAAAATGAACAGAAGCAGCAGCGGCTGGAGCGCATTCGCGATGATATTGCCCGCGATCTGCACGACGATGTGGGGTCCGATCTGAGCACGATCAGCATTCTGAGTCAGGTGGCGGCCCGGCAGGTCGAACGGCAGCCCGACGAGGCTTACCAGACCCTCAATACAATAGCCACAACGGCCCGCCACATCATCACGGCCATGCGCGAAATTGTCTGGAGTTTGCGCTCGGTCGAAACGTCGCTGGAGAGTTTCTGTTTCCGGCTGCGCGAAACCGCCGAGGCCCTGTTTGCCCATCAGGCTACCCAGCTTTACCTGCTCCTGCCCGACGACGCGCTGCCCTGGCTGCTCCCCGCCGAGGGGCGACGCGATTTGCTGCTGATGGCTAAGGAGATGATGCACAACGCCCTGCGCCATGCCCAGGCCGACAGCGTAACGGTACGTCTCTGGATCGAATCGGATGTGTTTTGCCTGTCGGTCAGCGACGACGGGCGGGGGTTCATGTACGACCCGGCCCGGCCGGAGCGGGGCACAGGCCTGCGCAGTATGCAGCAGCGGGCCAGCGCCCTGGGCGGTCAGCTCCGGGTCGATACGATGATCGGACAGGGTACCCGTCTGACATTTTCGGGTCCGCTCGTCCCGGCTCCGCAGTCCGAAATAGCCGAAGTTGCCTAAGCCCGGCACCCAGCGTGTAACCGCCCATCCGTTCGTTGCCCGTCCGGCCCGAAAATCACCCTAGCTTCGCCCGTATGCAATCAATTCGCTGGATCGACTCGCTGCGCACCCAGACCTGGGCCTGCCTAACCATCATTTACCTTCGCTACCTGCTCGGCGGGGCTTACGTCTACGCCGGCTGGGGAAAGGCGCTCGGCGGCCGATTCATGCCCCAAACGCCGGTTACGCTGCTACCCGGCGACCCCCTGTCGATCGGGGTATTCTTCGAGGTGCTGTTCCGAACCGGCTTGTGGTGGCAGAGCCTGGGGGCGGGGCAGGTGCTGGCGGGGGCGCTGCTGCTCACCCAGCGGTTTGCGGCCCTGGGGGCGGTGGCCTACCTGCCCATCAGCGTGTGCATTTTTCTGATAACGCTGTCGATGGCGTTTCACGGGACGCCCGTGCTGACGGGCCTGATGCTGCTTGGCAATCTGGCGCTGCTGGGCTGGAGTTACCGGCAACTGAGTCCGCTGCTGCTGCCCAACCGGAACCGGTCGACTACGGTGGTAGTGGACGCCGATCAACTTGGCCGGCCGGGCTGGTGGGAGGGCATCGGGGGGCTACTCCTGCTCACATCGCTGTCGTTCGGCAACCGGACGCAGGTGATGATCTGGTTGCTGACCTGCGTGGCGCTGGGCCTGGCGGGATTACTGGGCTTCTGGTGGGGGAGCCGGCACCCGGCCCGGCGCTAGAGCTTCATGCCATCGGCCAGCCTGAACACCTCTTTCAGGCATTTGGCCGTCAGGTCGGCGTCTTCGAGCGCGTTATGAAACCCATCTTCCCGGGCGAAGCCGAAATACTGGGCAATGGCCGTCAGGCTCAGCCGGTCGGGGGCTTTGCGCCCATTGGCTTTCAGCACCCGGAATGTGAAATAGCTCAGGGTGTGGAGGTCGATGAGTACCCGCGAGAAGGGCCACTTCATCTTTTCGTAGCGGTAGGCTTCCTTCAGAAAATTGATATCGTTGATGACGCTTTGCCCGCAGATAATCACGTCGCGGAGGTAGGGCGTGCGGTCGAGCTGGTTGGGCGGTACCCGAATACCCAGTTCCTTGCAGATCCAGTTTTCCAGCTCCGGCAGCACATCGTACATCATGGGCGCATCCTGCAGGTCGGCCAGCGACAGGTTATGAATTTTCTCGGCCGACGAAGAAAAGGCGTCTTCGTTTTCGGGGTATACGTTGGTCAGGTACCGTCCCTTCTCGATCCACTGATCGTCGAAGAGCACCGCGCCAATCTGAATGATTTCGTTATAGTCCGGCTCCGGGCCGGTCATCTCCAGGTCAAGAACAAGGTAGGGCATGAATGTTCAGTAGTCGGTTTACAGTATTCAGTTTACAGTATTCAGTATTCAGTATTCAGTATTCTGTTTGCGGTTTACAGTCTGTAGTAGGCTGGTTTTCAGTGATTGGGTTTTGGGCTGCGGTACGTACGCTTCGGGCTACCCAGTCAATAGCAGGCGGTTGATTGAGTCGCTCATCCGGATCGGCCTGGATAGGTGCTCCCATTAAGGGAATACGAGTCGCCCGGCAGCCGTAAACGCCGAAAACTGAAAACGGAATACCGTAAACCATAAACTGAAAACCGCAAACTCACCCCTTACACCAGCAGCTTTCGGGCAGCCGCTTCATCCTGCTTCAGCTGACCAACCAGCGCCGAAAGGCCATCGAACTTTTGCTCAGGGCGCAGGAAAGCCCGGAATTTCAGGGTGATGTGCTCGCCGTAGATGTCGCGGTCGAAGTCAAAAATGTAGGTTTCGATGGTCTGATGGGTACCGGCTACGGTGGGGCGGAAACCGATGTTGAGCATACCGCTGAACCGCTGATCGGCATACACCACATCGACGGCATAGACGCCATTGGCCGGAATGAGCTTCACCGGATCGTCGACCTGCAGGTTGGCCGTCGGAAAGCCAATCGTGCGGCCCAACTGCCGTCCCTTCACCACCGTTCCCGACAGGCTGTAGGGGCGGCCCAGAAAGCGGTTGGCTACGGCAATGTTACCCTCCTCGAGAGCGGTCCGGATCTTGGACGAGCTGACGCCAACGGCTTCAATATCCTGCCGCGGAATTTCTTCTACCTCGAAGCCATACTCGCTCTGGTGGCTCTGGATGTAGTCGAAGCCGCCCTCGCGGTCGCGGCCGAAGCGATGGTCGTAGCCAATTACGAGCTTGCGTGTGCCAATCCGGTCGATCAGCACCTGTCGGATATACTGGGCCGAGGATAGCTCAGAGAAAGCCCGCGTGAACGGAATCACGACGAGGTGATCGACGCCGGCCTGTTCGAGCAGTTCGATTTTTTCGTCGAGTGTCGTCAGCAGCTTCAGGTCGAGGCTGTCGCTGGAGAGCACCATGCGGGGATGCGGCCAGTAGGTGATCAATACCGACTGACCGCCGGTTGCCTGGGCAATTTCGGTCAGGCGGGCCAGAATGGTCTGGTGGCCACGGTGTACCCCATCGAAGGTGCCGCTCGTCACAACGGCGTTTGGAATGGGCTGGAGGTCGTCGAGACCGCGATGGATAAGCATAGGCATTCAGAAACGTTGCCCCGGTGCCGGAGCGGCCCGCAGCCGGGCCTTACTGACTGATAGCCGCCTGGTGTCGGCTGATGAAGTGGTCGAGGGTATCGGCGTCTTCGATCCGAAACGCACCGATGCGGGTTCTCCGCAGCGCGCTCATGTAGGCTCCGTTATTGAGTAGCAGCCCCAGATCGCGAACCAGACTGCGAATATACGTGCCCTTCGAGCATATTATGCGAAAATCAACCTCGGGAAACCGGCCCGCATCGACCTCGAAGAGCGACACGGTTACCTGTCGGCTTTTGATGCCTCCTTCGACCTGATCGCCCGTTTCGCCCCGGCGAGCCTTTTCGTAGAGTCGCTCGCCGTTGACCCGGATGGCGGAGTAGATAGGTGGCACCTGCAGAATGTCGCCGGTTAGTTGCCGGGCGGCTTCCGCAATGGCTTCGGGGGTGATGCCGCTGGTGTCGTATTCGGCATCGAACCCGGTTTCGAGATCGACCGAGGGGGTTGTTTTACCCAGCACCAGCGTACCTGTGTACTCTTTCTCCTGCGCCTGAAAGGTATCGATCTGTTTGGTCATCTTGCCCGTGCACAGGATGAGCAGCCCCGTGGCGAGGGGGTCGAGCGTGCCGGCATGCCCTATTTTCTTGAACTTGCAGGCATACTTCAGCTTGTTGGCTACGTCGAACGACGTCCAGGTAAGGGGTTTATCGATCAGGATAACCTGACCGGGATCGGGGGTTGGTAACGGCGTCAAACGAACGGATTTTTTGAGGGGAATACGGTTTCGGCGTCCAGGTGCCGGTTATTCCCTGCGGACACCCGACCACTGAAAACAAACTACTGAGTACCGTAGCCGGCTTTACAACACATCGATTTTAACACCGGCTGCGAGCAGACCCAGCAGCAGCAGCCCGAGGGCGATGCGGTAGTAGCCAAATACCTTGAAGCCATAGCGGGTCAGGAAACCGACAAAACCCCGGATGGCCAGCAAACCAACCACAAAGGCGATGGCGTTGCCAATCAGCAGGGTCGAGTAGTCGGCTGGTTGAAGCAGCTTGTAGGTTTTCAGCAGTTTGTAGCCCGAGGCTGCCGCCATGGTCGGCACGGCCAGAAAGAAAGAGAATTCGGCTGCCTGTGTGCGTGTGAGGCCCTGAAACATACCGCCGATAATGGTGGCTGCCGACCGCGACACGCCCGGAATCATGGCGATGCACTGAAAAAAGCCGATACGCAGCGCATCGGGACCCGTCACGTCGTGGTCTTTGGGCTGCGCATTGGTGAACTTGTCGATGAATACCAGCACGATCCCCCCCAACAGCAGCGAAATAGCCACCACCGTTACGTTTTCGAGCAGCGAATCGATGAAGTCATTCAGCAGAAAACCAATCACGGCCGCAGGCAGAAACGCAATCAGGATTTTAGCGTAGAAATCGACCGTCCGCTGAAATCGGTCGGGAAACTGCCGCACCCAGGCGGGCGCCTGAAAATCGTCGGTACGGGTATCGAGCAGAAAACGGCGGTGGTACAGGACCAGCACCGACAGGATGCAGCCAAACTGAACGTCGACTGTGTAAAGCTTGGTGAACTCGTTACCGGCGATACCGGCCAGGGATGAATAAATAATCATGTGCCCCGTTGAGGATACCGGCAGAAATTCGGTAAGCCCCTCAATGATGGCCAGCGCAATCGCGTGAATCAGGTCCATTGAAAAAAGGTGTACAGCTATAGGGTTGCAAAGTTACAGCGTAATCGAGTAACTAAACGGCTATTCGTTGCGTCAGCTAACAATCCAACCATACAACCCCATAACTGTACACCATTTACGCCCTGGGTTTGGCCAGAATGGCGAAAAACTCGATGACGAAGCCCGCCATCACAACCAGAGGGCCCAGCGTAAGGCCCAGAAAACCGAAGCCAAACTCCTCTTTGTCGAGGCTCATGATGAAAAAGCCGGCCAGGATAGCCGCAATGCCGATCAGCATGAAGGTGTAGTTCTGCCGACCGAAGGGGAGGGCGGCACCCGCCGGTTCGGCCCCCGTTGTTCGGGCCGTATAGGACTTGGGCGGCACGGTCGTTACCGGTGCGGTCCGGGCGGCAGGCTCTTCCCGAACGGGAGCGGCTGCCGGGTATTGCTTATCTTTTGCCATAATCAAGCGTAGGTTTTCGTGCGTTCGTTATCATAACCATCAACTGCGGGGCGGTCGATGTGTTTGTCAATCAGTGGAGTTCGTCGAGCGAGAGGCCCAGGTACCGGTGTACGGCCTGAAACGTGCTCAGGAACCCGATCAGTACGCCCAGCCCCACAATGCCGGCCAGCAGCATAACCAGTTTCTGGGTGTCCTGAAAGGCAGCCAGCTCGGGCATGTGCTGAATGGCCAGTTGCAGCCCACCGACCAGCAGGCCCACGGCCAGCACGCCGGCCAGCAGCCCCTGCCACATACCCCGACCCAGAAACGGCCGTGTTATGAAGCCATTGGTAGCGCCTACCAGCTGCATGCTCCGGATCAGCATCCGCTGGGAGTGCAGGGCCAGCCGGATGGTGTTGTTCATCAGTACCACAATGATCAGCAGCATGATGAGCGCAAAGGCCGACATGATGGCATAGATACGGGTGATGTTGCGGTTGATGCTGTCGACCAGATTTTCCTGATACACCACTTCAAACACGCCGTCAATCGACTCCAGATCTTTTTTTACCCCCTGTAGCTTCGACTCTTCGAAATAGGCTTCGTTGAGCTTGACCCGGTAGCTGTCGCGCAGGGGGTTCTCGCCCAGAAATTTGGAAAAATCTTCTTTGGTTTCGGCAATGAATTCGCGGGCAGCTTCTTCCTTGGGAACAAACGTCACCTGGGCGCTGTCGGCACTGTGCAGCGTGTAGGGGCGGCTGCCAATGGCGGTCGCTAACGTCCTGACTTTATCGGCATTCAGGTCTTTATCGATGAAGACCCGAACCTCGTAGTTCTCCCGGATGTACTGTACCAGCCGCTTGGACTGGATGGCCAGCATACCGCAAAAACCGATCAGAAACAGGGCCAGGGTCAGGCTGAACAGGATCATACCGCTGGGGTATGCGCCCACTTTTTTCTTTTTACGAGCCATGCTGGATGTTCGTGTGAGGTAACAAAAGTAACGTTTATGACCGGGCAAACGGCCAATTTAAGAAAATTTAAGCCAACCGAAGGGGAGGGGGAGTAGCGGGTTGTGGCGTTGTCGGGTTGGCGAGTTGTATAAGTACAGAGTTATCGAGTTGTGGCGTTTGTGGGTGGAAGGGTAGGGCTCAGGGAAGAATTAGCGCACGTCTTATAACACAGCGGTTGAGGGTAGCCAATGGCTGTTTACCTAGAGACGTGTGAGCGTGTACGCCGATTAGGCCTGCTGGTGAGAAAAAGGCCCCTCCAGGCGCCAGATGCTCCCCAAACACCCCAACCCCAGGACCCACTAACCTCGTAACCATCCAACTTTCTAACTCGCTGACCTGTCAACCCTGCAACGTTAGTTTTCCTACTTCCAGATCGTTTCGACCGGCCGGATACTGGCGGCCCGCAGGGCATTACCGAAAAACTGAATGCCCCGGCTGTCGGGAGCGGGGAAGATCTGATTGGTCAGCGTGGCTTCGCCATCGTTGGCAAAAACTTCGACTGATGAGCGGTCGACCCAGATCTGGAGCGACACCCGGCCATTCTGCGGCTTCACGGGTGCCGTGAACCGCCCCGGAAACTCACTCTTGAAGGCGACCTGTCCCGAGCGCGTCCGGTCGACGTACACCTGCTGCTTCACCGGGTCGTAGCCCACCACCGTTTCATGGTTCTTGTTCTGGCAAAGCTTCACACCGGCGTCGCTCTGCGTCGCGTCGAGATCGATCGTCAGCTGGTAGGTTTCGGCGTCGAAGCCGCTGGCCAGCAGGCTCTGGTTAAGGGCGCCGGGGTCGAAACCAGCCCACTGGAAGGCCGGTCCGAGCAGCGTTTTCAGCTCCTGAATGGGGCGTTGCCGCAGGTCGTACCCCGTGGCGGAATTTTTGGAAAGCCGCAGTTCGCGGGGCAGGGTCATGGCCCCCCGAAACGAGCGGGTTGGTATCTCGTTGGCATACTGCCAGTTGTTCATCCAGCCGAGGCTGATGGCACCGCGGTTGCCGCGGATTGGCATGTTATTGAACGTGATAGCCGCGTAGTAATCCTTACCCCAGTCGAGGGGGCGGGCCGCCGGCGTTTTGGCATCGCGCACAAAGGTTCGCCCGTCGAACTGCCCCACGTAATACTGCATGCCCGAACCACCCGCTACCGCGCCACTGCCTACCGACAGCAGCAGTACCCATTTCCGCTCCACGGTTCCGTCGACCGGCACTTCGACCAGATCGGGACATTCCCAGATGCCACCGGCCGGGGCGCCGGCTTTGCCCGGTTCAGCACCGGCAAACTCACCCGAGCGGGTCCAGGTTTTGAGGTTGGTCGATTGAAAGAAAATGGCTTTGCGCTCGAGCGGCAGGGCGGCCACCATTACCCAGCGTTGGGTGGGCTCATGCCAGAACACTTTGGGGTCGCGAAAGTCCTTCTTGTTCAGATCGATAACCGGGCGGTTGCCGTACTTGGTCCAGGTGCGTCCCTTGTCGGTGCTGTAGGCCAGATACTGACTTTGATTGGTGGGCTGGGCACCCGTGTAGAGCGCTACCATGGCCGGTTTACCCTCCTGGCCAAAGCCGCTGGTATTGGCTTTGTCGACCACGCAGGTGCCCGAAAAAATCATGACCGGTGGGGCTTCCGGAATGGCAACCGGCAGTTCCTGCCAGTGCACCAGATCCCGGCTGATGGCGTGTCCCCAGCTCATGTGTCCCCACTGCGTTCCGACGGGATTGTGCTGGTAAAACAGGTGATACTCACTGTCGAAATAAACCAGTCCGTTGGGGTCGTTGATCCAGTTGACGCGGGGAGAATAATGATAGAACGGCCGGAAAGCCTGCTGATAGAGCGTGTCGGAAGGCATACGCTGCGCCAAAAGAGCAGGAGTCATCAGCCCTGCGGAGATGGCAAGCGATAAAACGCGGATCATGGATACCGGGAAAACAGAAACAAAGGGTAATATCGCAGTTTTGCCTGACAAAAGTTAGTCCAGTTGACTAGATTAAGCTGGTTTAAAAGAGCGCGCTGGCTACTTTATACACATTGTCGGCTTTCCCCATGGTATAGAAGTGCAGCACGGGGGCGCCGGCCGCAACCAGTTCGCGGGCCTGCTGAATGCTCCACTCGATACCCACCTGCCGCGCCTGCTGATCATTTTCGCAGGCTGACACGGCCTGTGTCAGCTCATCGGGCATGCGGAGGTGGAACAGCCGGGGCAGAACCTCGAGTTGCCGGCGCGTACTGATGGGTTTCAGCCCCGGAATAATGGGCACCGTAATGCCTGCCTGCCGGCAGCGGTCGACAAAATCGAAGTACTTCTGGTTGTCGAAAAACATTTGGGTGACAATGTAATCGGCGCCCTTGTCGACCTTCTGTTTCAGATACTGAAAATCGATGTCGTGATCGGCCGCTTCGAAATGTTTCTCGGGGTAGGCCGCAACGCCGATGCAGAAGTTGCTAGCTGTCAAGGTAGTATCGTCGGCATGGAGGTACCGTCCCTGGTTCATGTCGGCTACCTGGGCCACCAGCTCACTGGCATACGAATAGCCATTGTCTTTGGCTTTGAAGGTGCTGAACGGCTTGGCCGGATCGCCCCGGAGCACCAGCACGTTGTCGATACCGATGTAGTTCAGATCGATCAGAAAATCTTCCGTCTCATCGCGCGAGAACCCGCCACACAGTACGTGCGGCACGGCGTCGACGCCGAAGCGGTGCATGATAGCCGAGCAGATACCGATGGTGCCGGGCCGTTTGCGGGTCACGATTTTCTGAATCGTGCCATCGGGCAACGGCCGTTCGATGTACTCCTCCCGATGGTACGTAACGTCGATAAACGGGGGTTTAAACTCCATCAGGGGCTCGATGTTGTCGAGCAGGCTCTTCAGCGTATCGCCTTTGATGGGCGGGATCACTTCGATGGAGAAAATCGGTTTGCCGTTGGCGGCCTTGATATGGTCGGTAATCTTTGTCATGAGCAGACGCAAAACTAACGGGAAAACACCAGCATCCGCGCGTAAATTCCGCTTGACTGCCCATTGCTCCACGGTTGCAGGTCGAGCCGGCGGCCCAGCGCTGTTTTGCCCGTTACTTCGTGGAGTTTGGGAATGCCCCAGCCCACCAGCGAACCGAAGGCCGCGCCGGCAATCAGGTCGGTCGGGTAGTGCATGCCGGCTTCGTAGCGCAGCACGGCCGTAGCCGTGGCCAGTCCCAGCGAGCCGCCCCAGACGAGACCCCTGAACCGGGAGGCTGGAAAATAATGCCGAAAGACTTCACCCGTAAACACGGCCGTGGCGAAGGCGTTGGTAGTATGGCCCGAAAAAAAGGACTGTCGCGAACTCCGATCGAGTTTCGTATCGAGGGGGGCATTGGGGTTGTAAACGTACGGGCGGGTGCGTTCGGTCAGGTTTTTAACCGAGCGTTGCACGCCGTTGGCCAGCAGCAGCGTTTCCAGAAACATAACGCCCACGGTTTTGACCTCCCGGCGCATGACCGGCGTGCCCAGCGTGAGCAGACCGGTTACGGCCACATTGCCCAGCAGGGTAGCATCGCTGAGGTGACTGGCGGTCGTGCTGTACTGGTAGGCGGCCCGGCGATCGAAGGCGTTGATATCGGCGCGGTTGAGCGAATTCACCTCGGCGACCGTAAGTGGGTCCAGTTTCTGCTCCAGTACCAGCGAGGTAACGCCGGTAGCCGCGCCCAGCCCCAGTAGCCCTACTTCGCGGCCGGTATTGAGCTGGTAGGGGGTCTGCGCCCGGAGGGGCGTCACCTGCAAACTAAGCGTAAGCAGCAAGCCCGTCAGCAAACGGGGGGCAGTAGGTAGCAATCGCATAGGGTAGGGAGTATACGCAGGTAGTTAAACAACCGAAACGACAATCGGTTCGGCGGCCAGCCACACAAGCCGGCCCTCGACATTCGGAAACCCCATGTCGCGGTAGAGTCGGGTGAAGTACGTGAGGCTGGCGGTAGGGTCGGTTTCGGGTTGGGTTTCCGCTGCCGTGACCGATTCGTACTGAACCAGCACAACCCGGCCGTCGGGAAAATGCACCACGCGGTGCGGAGCGCCCATCAGTTTGTTGTTGCTCAGAATGCTGCGGTCGGTATCGACACGCAGGGTGGGATCGAACAAGTGATGCAGGTCGGGGTGTTCGACAATGGCCTGTAGGCTGGCCCGCAACTCGTCCTGTTCGGCCTGCCGCACCAGCCCTTCGCTCACCAGCCGGCGCAGGGCCCGGTCGAGGTCGGCGGCTCCGCGCAGCAGGCTCAGCGCTGCGGCCAGTTTGCGGTCGCGTTCGCGGGTGCGCTCGAACGTGGCCACGTCGAATACGCGGTCGGCCTGCCGGCGCAGCTGCAGGTTTTGGCCCCGGCTCCCGCTGATCACCGTATCGACAACGATCTGACCGGTCAGGTCGGCCCGTTTCTGGTGCGTGTTGCCATCGCTGCACACGTGCAGTACATATTCGGTCTGGCCTTCCTGCCACTGATTGCCACAGCTGAGCGCCATGTCGCTCTCGGTCAGGAAATGCAGCAGCCAGTCGGCTACATTACCGCTTTTCGGGTCATCGCCCGCTTTGGCCTTTCCGCCCGCTTTGGTTGCTTTAGGTGCCTGAGTCAGAATGTAGAGCCGGTCGGTGGGGCGGGTGAAGGCCACGTAGAGCAGGTTCATGTTTTCCAGAAACGTCCGGGCCACTTCTTCGGTATATTGCTTTCCGACCGGCTCGGGCGCTTTCTCGAGCGATTTGCTGGGTTGTACGGGGGCACTCACGAGCCGGCTTACTTCGCCCGTGTCGGCCTGGTAGGTGAGTGCGTCAATGTCGAGCCCGGCCAGATCGACCCACATGGTGCCCTGCGCATTCGGCGTGGTCGACCAGTTGGCAAACGGAATGATAACGACGGGAAACTCGAGGCCTTTCGATTTGTGGATGGTCTGGATACTGACCGCGTTGACCAGCGCGCCCTCGACCGAGATTTTCTGGCGCACGCCCTCCCAATGTACCAGGAAATCGCTCAGGTGACCGCTTTGTTTCTGGTTAAAGGTCAGTACTTCATCCAGAAACCGGAACAGAAACGGATTGTGTTCGGCCTGGTTGAAGAGGTTGAACTGGGCGGTGAGCTGCTCGGTCAGTTCGTAGGGGTTCAGTTGGCCCAGGGCGTAGGGGTCAAGCGGGTAACCTTCGGCCTGCAGGTAGTCAAATACCGCTTCGTGCCCGGCCTCGGCCACCGCCCGGAGCTGTTCGGTAAGGGTATCGTTCGGGAAAATACCCCGGATGACGCGGTGGTAGAGGTAAAGCAGTTCGTAGCGCAGCAGGAGCTGATCGGGACGCTGCAGCACCTGCATCACGGCAATGAGCCATTTAACCGGTTCCGAAAACTCGAGCGACAGCGAATCGGCTGAGATCAGCGGAATCCGCAGCCGGTTCAGCTCGTTGGCCAACATGCGGGCGTGGTCTTTTTTACGACACAGTATGGCGATATCGCCATACTGGTATCCTTCAGCCAGCGCTTTGTTGAGGAGCTCGAGCGTTTTGTCGAGCATCTGCCGGGTAAAGGTGGCCCCATCTTCTACCTCACTGTCTTTCTCTTTCGGGATAAAATTGATCTGCACGTGGCCCTTCTCGGGCGTGCGCTCGCTGGTCTTCTGGTGAAACTGCCGGGCTGCGTCGAAGACATCGGCGATGCGGGGGTGTTTCTGTTCGAAGGCGCGGGCCGTGAACTCAAAAAACTGGTTGTTGAACTCGATGATGGGCCGGGCGCTGCGCCAGTTGGTATCGAGTAATTCGGGCTCAATCAGCCCGTGCAGCGTGTCGAGCCGGTCGGCCGTCCAGGAGTCGACCCCGTGGGTTTCTTTCAGGCTGTCAAGATCCTGCCGGTGCAGCGCCACAATCTGATCCATATCGCCCCCGCGAAACCGGTAGATCGCCTGCTTACCATCGCCTACAACCAGGTTGAAATGGCCGGCCGCCAGCGAGTTTTCGATCAGCGGCAGCAGGTTAGCAAACTGCAGCCGCGAGGTGTCCTGAAATTCGTCGATCAGGATGTGGTTGTACCGGGTACCCAGTCGTTCGTACAGAAACGGAACGGGTTCACTGCTGACGATGCTCAGGATTTTTTTGTTGAACTCCGAGATATGCACGCGCCCATCCCGGCGCAGGAGGTCATCGAACTCAACGCGCATCTGCCCCAGCAGGGCCATCTTCTGAAGGTGCGGAATCAGCGCATCGAACAGGGCCAGCTGCTGGCCGCTGGTGGCCCGAATGGTGTCGATGGCGTCGAAACAGGCGCACAGTTCATCGGCCATGGCGTCGATAGCGGCCATCACCGACAGGGGTGTGCCCTTGGCCATGTATAATTCCCCCGTAGTGCGTTGGGTCCGGTGCGTAGCCGATGGCTCCTTGTGGGGCTCTTTTTCGACGATGGCTTTAAAGTAAGCCGCCAGGCTGTTGCGCTTGCCTTTGAAATCGTCTTCTGTGAGCCCCGCACCGGTAATCAGCGACCAGGCCCGCTGAGCGTGGCCCACAATGTCGGCTTCGATGGTTCGGTTGTGGCTCACGAGCTGACTCCGGATGGTGCGCAGGGCCGTTGGCGACAGGGCCTGCACGGCACTCACGGCATCGTAATGCTGATCGGAGGTCAGGTTTTTGCCGAACTCCTTCAGCGTTGCCGGCAACTGGTTCCAGCTCTTGCCATCTTCGGCCGTCAGCCGGTAATACTCGCTCAGGATGGTCGTGATTTCGGCCATCTCGTCGGTGCCGGCCTTCTCGATCAGGTTGTCGATCGCCACTTCGAGCACCGCTTCGGTATCCATTTCGACGTCAAACGAATAGGGCAGGCCCAGTTCATCGGTAAAGGCCGTGACTACCCGCTGCGTAAAGGCGTCGATGGTTGTCACGCTGAAGTCGGCATAGTTGTGCAGAATGGTTCGGAACACCAGTGCCGCTCGCTGCCGCAGCCGGACCTGCATAGCCTCGAACGCCGGAGTGCCCGGTTCGGCCTTCGAAAAGGCGCGGGTCAGATCGTTGAGCAGCGGAGACGCCGATTGTTCGCCGGAGATGCCCACCAGTTCTTTCAGAATCCGGTTGCGCATTTCGTTGGCCGCTGCATTGGTAAACGTAATGGCCAGAATGGAACCGAAATAACCCGCCCGCTGATCGGGGTCGAGCGCCAGCCGGAGGTACTCCCGGGTCAGGGTGTAGGTTTTGCCGGAACCGGCCGATGAACTGTAAATCTTAAGCATAACGGGTGAGGACACGAGCCGGTTGGGGCCAACCCAACAACGGAAGCCGCCGACTAAAAGTTGTAGCGCAGGCCAACCCCGGTGTTCAGGTTCAGGAAGAAGGGCGCCTGCAGCAATTCGACGTAAAGGCCGGTTTCCAGGAAAAACGAATAGGGCTTGCTGGCCGGGAAAAACTCCAGTCCGCCAATGCCCGACCCGCCGATCGACAGCGCATTTTCATACTCGCCATTGAGCCGGACGGGGTAATACCGCCGGGTATTGACCTGGCCGCCAAAGCCGTAGTAGCCCCGGATACTCTCGCTCTTGGTCAGGTTGGCATACCACAGGTAGTGCCCCTGCACCGAGAGCCCAACGCTTTTATACTCGCCTGAGCGGTAGCTGCGCCGGGTGCCGTAGAGGCCGCCGTAGGTGCCTACGTTGAGGTCGAAGGCGTGTTTGTCGCCAAAATATTTCCGCACATTGATGCCCGAAGGCTCGCCGAGCCGGAAGCCCACCGCCCAGTTGTTGTACTGCGCCCGCGCCGGGCTAATCGCACTGACAAGGCCCAGCAGCAGGGCCGACATAAAGAGGAGTTTCCGCATAACCAATTGGAATGATAAACAAGAAAAGCCGGTATCGACCGCTGTGAGACGGTGATACCGGCCCAAAGGTACGTTAAAGGGGCAACGACCGTAAAGCCGGTTCAGGTATTCGACACGAGTTCGGGCCGGGTGGCGTCGTCGCCCGTGCCCAGCGGCAGCGCCCCGGCATCGGTCGAACCGGCCGGCTGGCGCAGTACGGCCAGCAGCCGCTCGTTCTCGGTTCGGGTACCCACCGTGATGCGGAGACAGTTATCGCAGAGTTTCACGGACGAGCGGTCGCGGACAATGACCTGCTGCTCGATCAGATGGGCGAACGTGCCTTTGGCGTCGGTAAACCGAACGAGCAGAAAGTTGGCGTCGGACGGATGGATGTGTTCTACGATGGGCAGGGTTGCCAGTGCCTCGGCCAGCACCTGCCGCTCCGCCATAATCTGATCGACCATCCGGCGTTTGTCGGCCTCGTGGGCCAGCGCATCGAGGGCCAGCGCCTGCGTTGGTGCCGAGATGTTGTAGGGGGGCTTGATCTTGTTCAGTACGGCGATCAGCTCGGGCGAGGCAAAGCACATGCCCAGCCGCAGCCCCGCCAGCCCCCACGCCTTCGAGAAGGTCTGCAGCACCACCAGATTGGGATACGTGTCGAGCTGGCTGGTCCAGGAGGGGGTATCGGCAAAGTCGATATAGGCTTCATCGACAACGACGAGGGCGGTGGTGGCCGCTTCCAGAATCTGCCGGATAGCCCCGGGCTGCAGCAGGTTGCCCGATGGGTTGTTGGGCGAGCAGGTGAAAATCAGCCGGGTGGTATCGGTAATGGCCGCCAGCACAGCATTGGTATCGATCTGGAAATCGGACGTGAGCGGTACTTTGGTAAGACCCACCTCATTGATAGCCGCCGACACTTCGTACATGCCATAGGTGGGGGGCATGATCAGCAGCGAGTCGACGCCGGGCCGGCAGGTGGCCCGTACCAGCAGGTCGATGGGTTCGTCGGAGCCGTTGCCCAGAAAAATCTGGTCGGGCCGCACGCCTTTGATCGGCGCCAGTTGCTGCTTGATGGCGGCCTGGTGCGGATCGGGATAGCGGTTGTAATTGCCCTCAGTGGTGGTAGAGCCCAGGGGGTTTTCGTTGGCATCCAGAAAGACGCCTTCGGTGCCGGTATATTCATCGCGGGCCGACGAGTAAGGGACCAGCGCGGCAATGTGGGGGCGGAGTAGGGAAGCGAGCTGAAACATGGAAAAAAAGCAGAATGAAAGGCTTACGCCGTTGATTAGCTTGACGGCGGGATTGGTGTGGGGCGCCAGCGAAACGACTGGGCGTCGATGGCACGCATGGTACAGAGGACGCCGTCGAGGTGGTCGCACTCGTGCTGAATCAGCTCCGAGAGCGCCCAGTCAGTAACGGGCCAGGTATGGGTTTGCCAGTGTTCGTCGCGGTATCGGAGTGTGAGCCCGCAATGCCGCCGAACCCGCACCAGCAGATTGGGGAAACTCATGCAGTCGTCCCACAGCTCGGCGGTTTCGTCGCTGACCGACACCAGTTCGGGGTTGATGAGCACCATGGGGCGGTCGACGTTGAGGTAAACGAGCCGTTTCATAATACCCAGCTGGGGCGCGGCAATGCCCCGGCCAAACTGGTAGGTATGCCGAATTTCGTTCATCACCCGGTGCAGATCGGCGACCCAGCCCGCCACCAGCGGTAGTTCGGATTCCAGCACGGGCGGGCAGGTTTCGTAGAGCCGCGGGTCGCCCAGCAGGAGCAGGTCGGCGAGGTGTTTCATGCGTTCAGGATGTCGGCCAGCGGAATAACCGGCAGGCCAGTTACGTCGGCGAAGTCGGCTACATTGTTAGTCAGCACGGGCAGGTTGTGTAGCAGTGCGGTAGCGGCAATGATGGCATCGGCCAGCGACCGCCGGCGCTGCTGCCGCAGTTCGATGGCTTTGTCGATGACGGCCTGGGTGATTGGCAGCGTGGTTGCCGAGGCAAGTAACGCTGATAGCTCGATTCTATGGTTTTCGCTTAGCCTGTGATAACCAAGTACTTCGAGATGGGAGATCAGTGAAACGTAAATCGGCTTGTTGCCAGCGTCAATATAGGCTCTCACCGGTGCATAAGCCGGTTCGACAGAATAGATTAGGATGTTACTATCCAGAATCATTACTCACGTCCGTCTAAGCGCCGATCCCAACTCCTGATTTCTCGCTGCCACTCTGAAGCGTCGCCAAATGAATCGCTGACACCCCCACGGCTGGCAATTTCTTCAGCGATCTGAGCGAATGACTTTTTAATTGCGTTATCTTTTTTCTCGATCAAACGACCGTCCAGCTTTGGCAATAAAGCCAGCAGAATAGCTTCGTTCTCGGGTGAATCAATTTCGATTAGCAACTGGCTCATATCGTTTGTCGTTTAATGAGTTGTTATCTACAAACTACCAATTTTTACGCACAAAAACGGCTCTGATCAGCCTTACGGCGCTACCTCCTCGGCCAGGCTGGCCAGCCGCAGGCTGACGGCCCGCTTGTGGGCGTCGAGCGATTCGGCTTCGGCCATGGCCTCGACTACCGGGCCAACGTGCTGCAGCCCTTCGGGCGTAATGTGCTGTACCGTTATTTTCTTCACGAAACTATCGAGCGACACGCCACTGTAGGCCCGTGCAAAACCATTGGTGGGCAGCGTGTGGTTGGTGCCCGACGCATAGTCGCCGGCCGATTCGGGGGTGTAGTTGCCCAGAAAGATCGACCCCGCATTGATGATGCGCTCGGCTACCTGCTCCGCATCGGCCACGCTCAGAATCAGGTGCTCGGCGGCATAGGCATTCAGCAGATCGATGGCATCGTCGGCCGTATCGACCAGAATGGCCTTGCTGTTGGTCAGGGCCTGGCCGGCTACGGCGGCCCGCGGCAGCTTGCCCAGTTGCGTACTCAGCACCAGGTTGACCAGCTCCACCAGCTTGCGACTCGTCGACACGAGCAGCACCTGGCTGTCGGGGCCGTGTTCGGCCTGCGACAGCAGATCGGCGGCCACGAACGCGGGCACGGCCGTATCGTCGGCATACACGGCTACTTCGCTCGGGCCGGCGGGCATATCGATGGCCATGCCTTCCCTGGCAACCAGCATCTTGGCCGCCGTGACGTACTGGTTGCCGGGGCCGAAAATCTTGTAGACATTGGGTACCGACTCCGTGCCGTAGGCCATGGCCGCAATGGCCTGTGCCCCACCAATCCGAAACACCTTCGTGATGCCTACCAGTTTGGCGGCAAAATAAATGGCGGGGTGCGCACCGGGGGTGCAGAGCACCACTTCACGACAGCCGGCCAGCTGCGCCGGCACCCCCAGCATCAGCACGGTGCTGAACAGGGGCGCTGTACCGCCGGGAATATAAAGCCCTACTTTTTCGATCCCGACGCTCCGGCGCCAGCAGGTAACACCGGGCATGGTCTCGATTTTTTCGACCGGCTGCTTCTGGCGTTCGTGAAACAGCCGGATGTTCTGGTAAGCCTGTCGGATGGCGCTTTTCAGTTCGTCGCTCAGCTGGGCTTCGGCCGCGTCGAGCTCGGCCTGTGATACGGCCAGCGTGTCGGGCGTCAGGGTTCGTTTGTCGAGTCGCTGCGTCAGGTCGATCAGTGCTGCATCGCCCCCCGTCCGGACCTGGTCGAGGATAGGCGCCACAATGGCTTCGATCTGCTGCGTCGACTGCACCGGCCGGGCCAGCAGGGCAGGCCAGTCGGTCCGGTCGGGGAAGGGGATAATGTTCATGTACGTTTGTCGTTTGCGGTTTATCGCTCGAGGTTTGTGGGTAGCAGGCGCAACGCCATGCTGCCGCAGGAACCACTAACCACGTGCGAAGAACGGCGAATCCGCTAGTAAATCATTTTTTCGATTGGAATCACCAGAATGCCTTCGGCGCCGGCGGCCCGGATGGCTTCGATATTTTCCCAGAACTCATTTTCGCTCAGTACCGAATAGACCGAACTCCAGCCTTCGGTAGCGAGCGGGGTGATGGTCGGGCTGCGCATCCCCGGCAGTAGCGCCGTAATCGTCGGCAGGGCGTGGTTGGGGGCGTTCAGCACAATGTATTTGTTGTTTTTGGCTGTCTGCACCGATTTGATACGGAACAACAGTTTGTCGAGCAGCTTCTGTTTGTCGGCGTCGAGGTTCGGGCGGGCAATCAGGATGGCTTCGGAACGGAAAATCGTTTCGACTTCTTTTAGTCCATTGCTGAGCAGGGTGCTGCCCGAACTGACGATATCGCAGACGGCTTCGGCCAGCCCAATGCTGGGGGCGATTTCAACCGACCCGCTGATCTCGTGAATATCGGCCGTTACGTTTTGCCCGGCCAGATACTGGCCCAGCAGGTTGGGGTACGAGGTAGCGATGTTTTTACCCTCAAGGTCCTGAATACCGTTCCACTCGGCACCCCGGGGTACGGCAATCGACAGGCGGCACTTCGAAAAGCCCAGCTTATGCACCGTATCGACAACGCGGCCCGTTTCGACGGCTACGTTTTCGCCCACGATGCCCAGGTCGGCAACGCCATCCTCGACGTAGCCCGGAATGTCGTCGTCGCGCAGAAACAGGAACTCCGCGGGGAAGTTTGAGGAAACGGAGCGGAGCTTGCCGGTGCCATAGTCGAACCGGATACCGCATTCTTTAAACAGCTGGTAGGAGTCTTCGCTCAACCGACCAGACTTTTGAAGCGCAATACGTAATACAGAGGTCATGAAAAAAGCACAGCGTGCGATGGGTAACCAACGATCGGAACAGGGCGACCCGTCAGGTACCAAAGTGGTGAGAAAATCAGTCGGCACCAGTTACTACCGGTAGCGACAACGAGAAAACAACGAGCAAAAATAGAGGAAAAGAACAGACCGTCACGCACGGGGGCGGGGCTGTGTGGGTATGACCGGAGGTCAGTGACCAGCTTGATGAAGTCGATGTCGGAAGCAGGGGGACATGCCCGTTCGGGAAATCATGCCGCAAAGGTAACCCACAGATCGTCGGGGCGTATGCCGGAATGCGGTTTTTTTTAACGGTATTCATGGGCCCGGCTACCAGGGACAGTAACCGGGCCCATGACATCAGTGGTCGCCGTCGATGGCATCGTAGGCCAGCCCGACACCGACCGCATAAACGGCGTGGTGCAGGGCATCGGTCGCAATGGTCTGGGCATCCTGCTCGGTAATGGGTGGTGCCAGCTCAAGTTTAGGCAGCATCACCAGCCCGGTTCCCCAGATCGTCAGGAAATGGGCCAGCGTGGCGGGCCAGCCCCGCACGCCCGCCAGTGCCAGCAGGCCGCGCGGAATGCCCCAGGCGGTGCCGTAGGTCCAGTGAATTTCCTGCGACACTTTTTCTTTCTTTTCTTTTTGGGTAGCCTTCACATCGAGCACCTTCGACACGGCATCGGCCGGAACCGTGCTGGGTTTGCGCTTAGTAATGCTCATTTCGATGGTTTGCGAGAGCGTGATGGCCACGGTGCCGGCCAGACCGGCCAGAATGCCAACGCCGACGACCGTCCCCAGATCGCGGAGCGCATCGGCTGATTTGTGAGTAGACATGAGAATAAAGCAGGTTTGGCCAATCGCCAGATCGGGACAGGGTATCTGTCCGAAGGGGCGACGGTTTACTACAGAAACTACATGCCGACCAATTGTTCTTTATTTTTTCGTGTTGGATCTGCCAAAAATGCCAGACGCCCGACTGAATCAGCCGGGCGTCTGGTCGTTGACTAAAGCGTAATCTATTTGATCGAATCGCGACGGGTGGTGTCGGTGCTCATCGAATCGGTGCTCATGGTCGTCGTCGTAGTCGACATGGCCGAATCCGGCATGGCCGACATGGTGGTGTCGGTTACCGTCGTGGCCGACGTCTCGGGTTTATTGCTCGAACAGGCCGTAGCCAAGGCTGCCATCGACAGCAGGAAGAAAGCTGATTTTTTCACAGGTGTATTCGTTTTGGGATAATTAACAAGTGATCTGCTTCTTAATACCCTGACTACGAAAAGGTAACCCACTGCCGGGCTGCTTTTTTTTGCCTAGGCCAGCCGGCTCTTCAGAAAGGTGATGGTGCGGCCCCAGGCCAGTTTGGCGGCCGCTTCGTTATAACGGGTCGGAGCCGTGTCGTTGTGGAAGGCGTGCTGAGCGCCATCGTAGACATACAGTTCGTAGGGAATCTTGTCTTTCTTGAGCGCTTCTTCGTAGGCCGGAATGCCGGCGTTGACCCGTTCGTCGAGCCCACCGTAGTGCAGCTGAACGGCGCCTTTGATCTTAGCTACGTCGGCCGCGTCGGGCTGCCGGCCGTAGAAGGCCACGGCCGCTTTCATGTCGGGCGAATGAACCGCCAGCTGGTTGGCCATGGCTCCACCCCAGCAGAACCCCACGCAGCCCACCTTGCCCGTACTGTCGGGGCGGGATTTGAGGTAGTCGATGCCCTTGACAAAATTGGAGCGCGTAGTGGCGGGGTCGAGTTTCCCGAACAGCTCCCGCATCTGGGTTTCATCGGCAGGCGTACCACCCGCGGCCGAGAGGGCGTCGGGGGCCAGCGCCAGAAAGCCGGCCAGCGCCAGCCGGCGCGTAACGTCTTCGATGTGGGGGTTGAGGCCCCGGTTTTCGTGGATAACCACCACCGCCGGATACTTGCCGGCCGCGGCTGGCCGGGCCAGATAACCCTTCATGGTGGTATCGGCACCGGGGTAGGTAATCGACTCGGTTTTAATACGATCGTCCTGATCGGGTACGGTAGCGGCCTGCGCGTAATTGACTTCGAGCAGGGGTAGTACCGACAGGGCCGCGGCCATACTGCCGGTTAGTTTGGCCAGCCGTTTCAGGAAATCGTCGCGCCGGAGCGGCTTGTGGGTGTATTCGTCGAACAGATTGATAATGCGCTGATCCATAGCAGGGGCGGTTGGGGTTTTTCGTAAAGCTGCTACGGCTTTCAGGCAAAAGCAAGTGGTGATGCGCGAAGGTCTCAACCGGACGGCTGAATGCCCCCTTTGGTCTGACCAACCCCCATCACCACTGCCGCTGCGGAGTCGGGTAATGGACCTACAGCCCCTGCCCGCCCGATACTTCGATGCGCTGCCCGTTGATCCAGTAGGCATCATCGGTGCAGAGGAACGCCACCACCCCGCCAATGTCGTGGGGCAGCCCAACCCGGCCCAGCGCCGTCAGCGACGCAATCATCTTGTTGATTTCGGCATTGTCGCGCGTGCGACCCCCGCCGAAGTCGGTTTCGATGGCGCCCGGTGCTACCACGTTGGCCGTGATTTTCCGCGAACCCAGTTCTTTGGCCAGGTACCGCGTGAAAATTTCGACCGCCCCTTTCATGCTGGCATACGCCGATGAGCCGGGCATGGTGATGCGCGTTAGACCCGACGAGATGTTGATGATCCGGCCCCCGTCGGTGAGCAGGGGCAGCGCTTTCTGGGTCAGGAAATAAACGCCCTTGAAATGAACATTCATCAACTCGTCGAACTGGTCTTCCGATACCTGCGCGAAGGGTACATACATCCCGATGCCGGCGTTATTGATGAGGAAATTAAACGAACTGGCCCCGAAGGTTTGCTGCAGGGTGGCGTTGACCTGCTCATAAAATCCGTCGAAGGTGGTCGTCTGACCGGTGTTGAGCTGGAGCGCTGCGGCCCGCTGCCCTTTGGCCTGAATCTGGGCTACCACGGCTTCGGCGTCGGCCTGCTGGCTGTTGTAGGTCAGCAGCACGTCGATACCCCGGTCGGCCAGGCGAAGGGCCATGTCTTTACCCAGGCCCCGGCTCCCGCCGGTTACCAATGCGATTTTCTGTTCGGTTGCCATTTGCTTTATGTGCTAAATGTGTGAGGTGACAGGAGAAGGAAACGAGCGGTGAGCCGGCAGAAGAAAGACGGTCGGAAACCGTTTTCGACAGCATCATGTAGCATACTCATGCCCGGTCGTTTCTTTTCCTGACAACACAAAGGTCGGTGACCCGGCCTGCCCCAACATGGTGAGTAGTTCCGATTAACTGGTGACAGCTTCCGTTTTTTGGCGCTGTATGGCCCATTGTTCTTCGCGGTACTGCCGGGGTGTGGTGCCCTGAAACCGCTTGAAGAACTTGGTGAAATTCGACGGGTCGAAGGTAAGCAGGGTGGCAATGCTGGCCACCGAACGCCCCGGATCGAGCAACAGCTGCCGGGCCATGTCCATGATTTTGGCTTCGAAAAAGTAGCAGGGCGACTGCCCCGTCGTGAGCCGGATGGTGTTGCTCAGGTGGGTGGGATGCATATGCAGTTCGTCGGCCAGGTCGCGGATTTCGTGCATGCGTTCGACGCGGCCGGCCACCACGTCGGCCAGGTGCCGGTCGAGCAGGGCCATGTAGTCGGCCGTAATTTCGTGCTGCCGGGCCGCAATTTTTTTGGGGAGAACAGGCGCTGCCATACGAGCGGGGGAGGAGAGGGAACGTAGTACCCCGTTAACCGCAGATCGAAGGGATGTGGTTCGGTTGCCACCCATAATGCCGCCTATACAAAGGTGATAATTCCTTGCAACCCTGTCTGCCTGCACTCTACCTTTGCGACGAAACCCAGTGAGTGAATGGGTGCGTGCGCGATTGAGTGAATAACTCGTCCAGCCAGCACTCAATCACCCATGCACTTAATCGCTCAATAATCACATGGAATACCGCATCGAGAAAGACACGATGGGGCAGGTACAGGTACCGGCCAATGTCTATTGGGGCGCGCAGACGCAGCGCTCGATCGAAAATTTCAAAATTGCGCAGGACATCAATAAAATGCCCCGCGAGATCATTCAGGCGTTTGCCTATCTCAAAAAAGCGGCTGCCCTGACCAACCTCGACGCGGGGGTGCTGGCGCAGGATAAGGCCGACCTGATTGGCCGGGTCTGCGACGAAATCCTGAGCGGTTCGCTCGACGATCAGTTTCCGCTGGTGGTGTGGCAGACCGGATCGGGCACGCAGTCGAACATGAACGTCAACGAGGTGGTAGCCTACCGCGCCCACGTGCTCAACGGGGGCAACCTGACCGACGAGAAAAAATACCTTAACCCCAACGACGACGTCAACAAATCGCAGTCGAGCAACGACACGTTTCCGACGGCTATGCACATTGCGGCCTACAAGATTCTGCTCGACGTAACGATTCCGGGCATCACCAAACTGCGCGATACGCTGGCTGCCAAATCGAAGCAGTTCATGCACGTGGTGAAGATTGGCCGGACCCACTTCATGGATGCTACCCCGCTGACGGTAGGGCAGGAGTTTTCGGGCTACGTCTCGCAGCTCGACCATGGGCTGCGGGCCATCAATAACTCGCTGGCCCACCTGAGCGAACTGGCGCTGGGCGGCACCGCCGTCGGAACGGGCATCAACACGCCCCCCAACTACGCCGAAAACGTAGCCAGACACATCGCCACGCTGACGGGGCTGCCCTTCGTAACGGCCGAAAACAAGTTTGAAGCCCTGGCCGCCCACGATGCCATCGTTGAAGCCCACGGTGCCCTGAAAACGGTAGCCGCCAGTTTAATGAAAATCGGCAACGACATCCGGATGCTGTCGAGTGGCCCCCGCGCCGGTATCGGCGAGCTGCACATCCCCGACAACGAGCCGGGGTCGAGCATCATGCCGGGTAAAGTGAACCCCACGCAGTGCGAAGCCATGACCATGGTGGCCGCGCAGGTGATGGGCAACGACGTGGCCATCAACATCGGCGGCATGAACGGTCATTTCGAACTGAACGTGTTCAAGCCGGTCATGATCTACAACTTCCTGCACTCGGCCCGCCTGATCGGCGATGTCTGCGTGTCGTTCAACGACAAGTGCGCCGAGGGTATCGAACCCATCGAAGCCAACATCAAAAAGCACGTCGACAGCTCGCTGATGCTGGTTACGGCGCTGAACACCAAAATTGGCTACTACAAAGCCGCCGAGATTGCGCAGACCGCCCACAAAAACGGCTCGACGCTCAAGGAAACGGCGCTGCAGCTGGGCTACCTGACCGAAGCCGAATTCAACGAGTGGGTGAAGCCCGAAGATATGGTTGGCAAGATTGGGTAAACGCCTGTCGATGCAGCCTATAAAAAGCCGCGGGGCTGGTTCGTATGAATCAGCCCCGCGGCTTTTTGGTAGGGTCAGGCCAGCAGGTGCAGCTGGAGAAGCGGCTCGCTGTCGGTTGCCGGTTGGGTTGGCTATGCGTCGTTCAAGAATACATATCGCCGGTTCGCATTACACGGTGAACACCGGTTTCGTGCTCAAAAAAGTGCCGATTCGCACTCAAAGTAGATCAAATGGTTGCTTACAGGGAAAATGTGTTTCTATATTCATGAAAAAAGAAACGTTTTAACTGAATCGGTTCACAATTACTCGCATCGTAGACAGTACAACACCATGAAAAAAAAAGTACTACCCCTGATGGCCGTGGCCATGACGCTTACCTTCTCGGCCTGTCAGCCAACCGATACCGTAGCCCCCACGGTTGAGGCAGTGAAAACGAATGACGATCTTACTTTAGGCGTTCTTAACTCAGCTTCCGGCGACAAAGGGGGAGAAATCATGCCCATGCCTGCATATCCGTCATCTGCACAGATCAAAGCTGCCTTTGATACGTTCGACGTTGATAAAAGTGGTCAGATATCAGCTACTGAACTGGCTTTGGTACTGGCAAAAGGGGGCATAAGAGGTTCTGAATTTATCGCCAAAATAAAGCTTGATAAGGAGATGAGAAATGATATAAAAGCGGATATTACACCAGCAGCAGCAGCTCAAATTATCAAAATGTTTGATGCGAATAACAGCGGGATGATGGAGTTCAATGAGTTTGAGCGTCTCATAGAAGAAGCGTTGAAGCAAGCAAATAAAATCAAGTAGTTAGCCTGGCGATTTGACTAATCAGCAGACTATAGACCCTATCAAAATCCGCAAACTATGCAGCCTAGCCTGAATCAGGAGCAGCAAATTTGCCTTCACTGTGGCTTCTGTTGCGACGGGACTTTATTCGAGCAGGCCATGTTGGAGCCGGGGGAGCAACTGCCTCCCCGACTAAAAGATGCGTATGTGGTGGATGGTAATCAGGCCTTCTTTCGGCAGCCGTGTACGTACTTCGCCGGATGCTGCACCATCTACGATCAGCCCCGTCTGGCCATCTGTTCGAGTTATCGCTGCCAGCTGCTACGGAAAGTAGCGGCTGGTGCCGTACCGGCGGATAAGGCCCTGCAAACAGTACACGATATGGTTCGCATCCGGGCCGACATCTACGTGCTTTATCGGCAGCTCATCAGCCCGGATGCACCGGCCGATTTTATAAGCCTGAAAGCAAAGGTATTGCAGGCGGCTGAGGCAATGCCTGCCGATGAGCCTACCCGGGACGATATGACCCGCCTGGCGATCAAATGCATTATGCTGAATCACTGGATGATGAAAACCTTTCGGGCGTCGTCCGACGGGCCAGCAAACACGACGCCTGTCGAACAGGGTGTAGCGGGTTTAGCCGACAACTGAAAGGGAGTGATGATGCTAACACTAAACGGGGTTGCTGGAAACTGGTTCCGGCAACCCCGTCTGCGTTAGGCCCCGATGGTATAAACGGGGGTTTCTTCGTAGCGGGAGGCAATGACCAGCTCGGTCCGATCCATGTGGGGCGCAAACTGCTGGCGCACCAGCTCGGGGTTGTTGTTGTCTTTGGAGAGGTGAGCCAGCAGCACGTGGCTCATGTGGGCCGGCTTGTGGGCTCGCAGGAGGGCCAGCGCCTGTTGGTTGGAAAGGTGGCCGCGACCACCCTGAATCCGGCGTTTCAGTACGAAGGGATAAGGACCGCTGGCCAGCATCTGCTCGTCGTAGTTGGCTTCCAGAAAAGCCGCGTCGCACTGACTGAAATGCGCCACCACTTCGTCGCAGGCCATGCCAATATCGGTCAGTACACCCACCCGAATGTCGCCGTAGCTGACCACAAAACTGTGGGGGTCGCAGGCATCGTGGTATTTCGGAAAGGCTTTCACACAAAGGTCGCCGATCCAGACCGACTCGTGGCTCCGGAACGGTTTGATCGGAAATTTCTGGTCGGGCAGCCGCACCGACTGGCGCGTCTGGGTGGTAATGTAGACCGGCAGCCGGTAGGCACTGGCCAGGTGATGGATACCCCGCACGTGGTCGCTGTGTTCGTGCGATACGAAGATAGCCCGAACCGTATCGAGCGACAGGCCCAGCCGGGCCATGCGCAGTTCGGTTTGCTTGCGGGAAATGCCGGCGTCGATCAGCACCGCGTCCTGCCCGTTGCCCACATAGTAGCAGTTGCCGTTGCTGCCCGAATTGAGAGAGGTAATGTAAAGTGGCATAGTCTACGTAAAGAAACGGCTTTTTCGCGACTTCATCGGTGCCGCATCGGCCCAAAACGCCCGACGGCCCACCCCTGATCAGGAATGGGCCGTCGGAACAGACCGTGAAGCGCCGGCGGTCCGGCGTTCCGGTGCGCCGGAACGCAGGTGCGACTAGTTAAAGGTGCTAATGTGCCGCTGGAAAATCGCTTCGTATTTGCTGGCGGCTGCCGTTTGTTTGGCGTCCTTGCAGGCTTCGACAATGGTCTGGAGCACATACAGGTCGGAGTTGGGACTGCCGTACTGATGCCCCGTTTTGTCGTAGCTCAGTGCCTGATCGGCGCGGGTGGCCATGATATCGGCAATTTCGAGCGCCCGTTTGGGCTCGCCCAGCTCGAACAGGAACCGGACGTAGTTCGACGAAATTTGGTCGTAGGGGATGCTCTTGTCGGGAATCACCTTCAGCGAGTAGTTCAGCACTTCGAGCGCACGGGCCTTGTTGCCTTCGCGCAGCAACTGATCGGCCAGGCGGAAGAACGCGATCCGGGCCGACACGATGGGCGTGCGGTACGTCTCATCGTAGTACACCTTCGGGTTGTCGAACTCGCGGAACGCCGACTTCTTCATCATGTTTTCGTACATGATCGTCGAGTTCACGTAGCCATCCGTAGCGCCCTGCACCGATACCGGCATCAGGCGGTAGGCATAGCCTTCCAGCTGCATGTGGTCTTTCAGGTTCAGGTAGTTGTCGTTGGCCAGGGTGCTCGAGAAGTAGATCGGCCGCTGCCAGTTGTTGGTGGCGATGATGTCGAGCATGATCAGGTCGGGCTTGTAGAGGTCCTTCTTGCCGATGGTCCACTGCAGCGTGTCGCGCATGATGGGTTTGAGCAGCGCCGGTACAAAGTTGGCTTTCTCTACGGCCGCCCGGTCGATGGGCAGGAACAGCACCGACGAGGGCAGTACACTCGTCATGTCGCCGTTGGAAAGCGGCACCTGAATGGCACTGCTGTTGCCTTTGATCAGGCTGATGTACTGTTTCAGGTCGATGCCGTTTTTTACGCCCGGCACTTCGTAGAACGGTACGATGTCGTTCTTGCCTTTGTTGAAATTATCGAACTCAAGCGAAATGGGCAGCGGATCCGACTGGTACGTCTTGCGCTTCATCTGCTGAATGTACCACTCGGTACCCAGCAGGCTCAGGTTACACACCCGTACGTCGGTCCGGAACCCTTCGACCTCCTGCACATACCAGAGCGGGAAGGTATCGTTGTCGCCACCCGTAAAGAGCACGGCGTTGGGCGCGCAGGAGTTCAGCAGGTTCTTGGCAAAGTCGACCGACTGGTAGCGGTCGCTGCGGTCGTGGTTGTCCCAGCTTTTGGCGCCCATCATCACCGGCACCAGCAAGCTCAGGCCCACCACAGCCCCGTTGCGGAGCCCATCGGCTTTCAGGTAGGCGCGGAGCCCTTCGGCAATGGCCATAACGCCCAGACCAACCCAGATGGCAAAGAAGTAGAACGAACCCACGTAGATGTAATCCCGTTCGCGGGGCTCCGAGGGGGGCGAGTTCAGGAACACCTGGAGCGCGATACCCGTAAATACGAACAGCAGCAGCACGATCAGGAAATCGTTTCGGCGTCGGAAGTACTGAAACACGATACCGAACAGCCCCAGCAGGAAGGGCAGCATGTAGAAATTGTCGCGGGCCTTGTTGGTTTTGAGCAGGTCGGGGGCGCCTTCGTCCGACGACCAGGGCATCAGGTAACCGGCGCCCTCTTCGTCGCTCTCGCGGCCCGTAAAGTTCCACATCAGGTAGCGCCACCACATGTGGCCCAGCTGGTAATCGAACAGGAATTTCAGGTTGTCGCCCATGGTGGGTTTCTGCCCTTCGGCGAGGCCCAGCATCTGGCGGTAGAGCTGCGGGTGATTCTGCTGGCTGCTGTAGACGCGGGGAAACAGCATCTCATCGCCCGGCGCATACACGTACTCAGGCTGGTGATCGAACACCACGTATTTCTTGCCTTCTTTTTTCCAGACGGCGGCACCGGGTTTCTGATCGATGGGGCGCGAAGTAAACACCGGCCCGTAGAGCAGCGACCGGCTGCCGTACTGCTCCCGACGCAGGTACGACAGGAAGTTCAGCGCATCGCTCGGATCGTTTTCGTTGATGGGCGGGTTAAAATCGGCCCGCACCAGCACCTGCATGTACGAGGCATAGCCAATCAGCACGAAGGCCAGGGCCAGCAGCGAGGTGTTGAGCACCACCCGTTTCTGCCGCGCCGACCATATGATGCCGAACACGACCAGCCCGATAAAGACCACGGTGAAGAAAATGGTGCCCGAGTTGAACGGCATCCCCAGCGTGTTGACGAAAAACCGCTCGACTACAAACGCCATGCCGGGCAGGCCCGGAATAATGCCGGCGTTGATGATACCGAGTACCACCATCCCGATGGCAAACGCCATGGTGCCGCCCCAGAAGGTTGGTTTGGCCGTTTTCTTGAAGTAATAGATCAGGGCCAGGGCGGGCAGCGTAACCAGGTTCAGCAAGTGAACACCGATCGACAGACCCGTCAGGTAGGCAATGAAAATAAGCCAGCGGTTGGCCGCGGCTTCATCGTCGATGCGCTCCCATTTAAACGCGGCCCAGACCACGATCGCCGTAAAAAACGACGACATCCCGTACACCTCCGCTTCGACAGCCGAAAACCAGAACGTGTCGGAAAAGGTGTAGGCGAGGGCGCCTACGGCCGAGGTACCAATCAGCAGCAGCGTATCGGCCGTCGAGTAGGTACGGTCGTCGGGGCGCGTGCCGGGCTGCGCCAGCAGTTTCTCGGCCAGCATGGAAATGGTCCAGTACAGGAAGGCAATGGTAAAGGCACTGGCCAGTACCGATACCATGTTGATCCAGTACGCTACGTTGGTCAGGTCGCCCAGCGACAGCAGGGAAAACACCCGGCCCAGCAGCAGAAAGAACGGAGCGCCGGGTGGGTGGGGCACCTGGAGTTTGAACGCACACGCAATGAACTCACCACAGTCCCAGAAACTGGCGGTCCGTTCGACGGTCATCGCATACGTAACGAGCGCCACGGCGAACACGAACCAGCCGGTAAGGGTGTTCAGGCGTTTAAATGATTGCATAAAGGTGACTGTGCTTTTTGTGTAAAGGGTCTATCCAGACCGGAGCCAAAATTACACAAAAGAAGCCCGACCGGGCGGGTCGGGCTGTTAAAGTTTGTTAAGCTAATGGCCGTTTAACGGGCCGGATAGCCCGGATTCTGCACTAAATTGGGGTTGGCCGCCAATTGACGCTGCGGTATCGGAAACAGATTTTTGCTTGGATCGCTGGGCTGATGATCCCACCACGACACGCGCGTGAAGGCGCCGGCACGGATCATATCGGTACGGCGTTTCCCTTCAAAAATAAATTCCCTGCCCCGCTCAGCCAGCAGTTCGGTCAGGGTCAGCGTGGCCGGGGTGTAGGCTTCTTTGGTGAAGTCGACTGCGCTGAAGGCCCGTTTGCGGCAGTTGTTGATCAGCTCTACGGCTTCGGTGGTGGCCGTTCCGCCGTTTTTCCGCATCAGGGCTTCGGCTTTGTTGAAATAAATTTCGGTCAGGCGGTAGATCAGCCAGTCGTTGCTCCAGTATTTGGCTTCGGTTTGCCGGCCCGGCCGGTATTTGTTGAAGCGGGCACCGCTGTTTTCCTCTCCGTCGATCATCGTCGAACTGGTTTTGTTTTCGCTCGCCCGGCGAATTTCCTTCACGAACACCAGCGGCTTGTCCCGGTATTCTTCGGTTCCCAGCACCGGCTTGGTCGGGTCGGCAGCCTGATACTGGGGCCCGATCAGCATCCAGGTCGACTTGCGCAGGTCGGTGTCTTTAAAGGCATCGTAGGCGCTCGGGATTACCACCACGCCGTTGTTGCCGTTGGCATCGCCGTCGTAGATCAGGCGCTGGGCAAAGTGGTAGAAGTCGCTGTTCCAGCCGCAGCGGGTGGGCGTGGCCTGGTAATCGTAGGTCAGCTGAAACAGGGCCTCCTTCGAGTTTTCGTTGGTGTTGTTGAATGTCGACACCAGATCCGGGTCGAGGGCGGGGGCACCGTTCAGACCGCCCGTTTCGCCCCGAATGATCTTATCGCAGGCTGCAATGCACTCATCCCATTTGGCGGTGCCCAGCCAGACTTCGGCGTTCAGGTACAGCTCCGACAGCATGGCGTAGCCGGCCGCTTTGGTAATGCGGCCGATTTGCTGTTTGCTCAGGTTGGGCAGCAAATCCACGTTTTCCTTCAGTTCTTTTTCGATGAAGGCAAATACCTCGGCCCGGCTGGCCGTAGGCGGGCTCAGGGGCGTACCAACCGTGGTAACGATGGGTATGTTGCCGTAGAGGTCCATCAGTTTCATGTAATGAAACGCCCGGAATACTTTCAGTTCGGCAATGAAAGCCGCCTTTTCGGTGTCGTTAACGCCGGCGCGGGCAAAATCGACCCGGTTGAAATCGCCCAGGGTACTGTTGCAGAAACCGACACCCGTGAAGAGCAGTGACCAGGGATTCCAGATGTTGTTTTCCGTGAACACCCAGCTGTGGCCGTGCAGCCGAATCCACTGCGCGTCGTCGTAGCCATGGCGGCCCTTCTGGGGCCAGGCCAGCTGATCGGCCGTGAGTTCGTTGAGCCGCCAGTAGCTTTGCTGGCTGGTGGGCGCAATCCAGGCGTTGGCGTGGGTATAGGGGCGCAGCACTCCCGACAGAATTTCCTGACGGTTGTTGTAAAACTGGGCCGAGTTGATCTGGCTGTAAAGCGTTTCGTCGAGGTTGGTGCAGCTGGTAAGCCCCGACAGGGTCAGTAGCCCCGTCAGGCCCAGCTGGAGAGTATATCGTTTCATGGGTATCGGATTAGAAGCCAATGTTTAGACCAGCGGTGAACGAGCGGGTGCGCGGATAGAAGCCGCGGCCATCGATACCGGGCGCCAGGCCTGTATCGTCGACTTCGGGGTCGAGGCCCCGGTATTTGGTAATCGTCAGCAGGTTGCGCCCCGTCAGGTACAGGCGCAGGTTGCGGACCAGGGGCGTGTTGAGCTTGACATTATATCCCAGCGTCACGTTGTCGAGTTTGACGAAACCGCCCGGTTCCAGGTAGTAATCGGAGAATTGCAGGGCGTCGTTGATCTGGTTGTTGCGCGTGATGGCGTCGACCAGCACGTTGTTGGGCAGGTAAATTTTATTGCCGAAAAAGACCTGTTGCAGGTTCAGGATATCATAGCCAAACTTGCCTCGGAAAAACAGCGACAGATCGAGGTTTTTGTACTGGAATCGGTTGGTCCACGATGCATAGACCTTCGGAATCCCGTTGCCGATGTAGGCATAATCGTCGTTAGGCACAATTTTGTCGGCCGTTACGGCTTCGCCGGTGGCTTTGTAGAACAGCCAGCGACCCTCAGGGGTAAAGCCGGCAAACCGCTTGCCGTAGAAACTGCCCAGTGGTCCGCCTTCGATGGTGCGGATGGCGGGCCCCAGGGCGCCGAAGCCCCCGATATCGCCGAAGGTGAGGAACGTGACCTTAAACACATCGTCGGAGAACGACACCAGCTTGTTGGTCTGGGTGCTGCCGGCGAAGTCCATACTCCAGCTGAAGTTCTCTTTTTTCAGCACTGTGCCGCTCAGTGTCAGCTCGATCCCCTTGTTCTGGATAACACCCACGTTGGTAAACAGCGTCGACTGCACAAAGGGCGGCAGTTGGGTGTTGAAACTCCCCAGCAGGTCGGAGGTCCGGCGCTGATACAGGTCGAGGGCCCCCGTCAGGCGGCCGTTGAACAGAGCAAAGTCAACACCAACGTTAACCTCCTGTTTGCGTTCCCAGCGCAGGTTGGGGTTCGGGTTGTTGCTGGGGCCATAGGTTTGCCGCCAGATGCCATCGTCATTGAGATACTGGTTGCCCGTGCTGAGCCGGACCACCGATTGGTAGTTAGGAATGCCCTGGTTGCCTGTCACCCCGTAGCCCACGCGCAGTTTCAGCTCGTTTACAAACGCCAGGTTGCTCATAAACGACTCCTTGCTGATTGTCCAACCGGCCGATACGGCGGGGAAATAGCCGTATTTGTTGTTGGCCCCAAAGCGCGACGAGCCTTCGCGCCGGAGAATGGCCTGCGCCATGTACTTGTCTTTGTAGGCGTAGTTGAGTCGGCCGAAGAACGCAATCAGCGTATTGTCTTCCTTGCCGCTGCTAAGCGACGATTTGCCCAGCTGCAGGAAGTTGCCGGCCCCCAGGTTGTTTTCCTGGAAGATATCGTTTAGAAAGCCGCTGTTGGCCCCCGAGAAATTTTCGGCGACGAAATACTGGTAGGAGTAGCCGGCCAGGGCTTTCAGGCTGTGATCCTGGGCCACGGTACGCTCGTATTCCAGCGTCGATTCGAAGGTCTGGCTGGTCGACAGGTAGTTGTACTTGCGGGCGTAACCCGTTTTTTTGACGGGCGTGCCGTTGAGGGTACCGATATCTGAAAACCGCGACTGGGTCGACCGGTATTCGTTGTCGTTCTGGTTGTCGCGGATGATGGCTCCGAACGCTGAGGCCCGCAAACCGGGAATGGGTTCGAGCGTAAAGCGCACATCGGCCGACGTTGTTTGCTGCGCCCGCTCATTTTTCTCCTGATTCAGCCGGCCCAGCGGGTTGGTGGTCGAGCCTTCTTCGTAGTAGGTTCCGTCGGGGTTGAACACGGGCTGGGTTGGATTGCGGCCCAGCGCGTTTTCGAAATCGCCGGAATTACCGCCCAGCAGGTTGGCCCGGTTGAAATTGGTGGCTAGGTTGACCTGCGCCGTCAGCATGTCGCCAAAGCCGCGCTGGTTGAAACTCAGGCGTCCGCCAAACTGCTTCCGCCAGTTCTGGATGGTAATCGGATCGGCCCCGTTGTAGTACATCGACGCCCGGTAGCTGCCTTTCTCCCCTCCGCCCGACAGGGCCAGGTTGTGGTACTGACTCAGGTTCTGCTTGTTCAGCAGCAGGTCGTAGAAATCCGTTGTCGCCTTCAGGTCCTGCATCTGGCCGGCTTTCTGGTTGGCTGGATCGGCCCGATACGCCCGCCACTGGTCGGCGTTGAGGAAATTTGGCCGTCTGGCCACCGATTCGTGCTGTACGTAGGTCGAATAATCGAAGCGCGCCGGGCCAGCCTTGCCTTTCTTGGTCGTGATCAGAATAACACCAGCGTTGCCCCGCGTGCCGTAAATGGCCGCGGCCGACCCATCTTTCAGCACGTCGAACGAGGCAATATCGTCCTGCTGCAGCAGGTCCAGATTGCCGCCCGGTACACCGTCGATCACGATCAGGGGCGACTGCGTACCGTTGATGGAAACGATACCGCGGAGCTGCACCGCCGGGCTGGAGTTGGGGTTGTTGCCCTGCGTTCGGGTGATCTGGAGGCCGGCTACCTTACCCTGCACCAGATCGAGCGCGTTGCGGGTGCCGCCCTGGTTGAAATCCTCGGTTTTTACGGTGGCCACCGCCGAGGTTACCTCGGCCCGGCGCTGCGTCCCATAGCCCACCACCACCACTTCATTGAGCGACTTCACGTCGGTTTTCAGCGTGATGTCGATGGCCGCCCGGTTGTCGATGGGCACCTCCTGCGTGGTAAAACCAATCGATGATACTACCAGAATACCCCCGCCGTCGGGTACGCTCAGCGTGTAGGCGCCGTTGGCGTCGGTAACGGTACCCGTGTTACTGGTTCCCTTCACCAGCACCGTCGAGCCCGGAATGGGTTTGCCCAGTTCGTCCAGCACCCGGCCTTTGATGGTGACCGGGGGCGGGGCCTGGGCTGTTCGCAACAACGGGTGATGGTCGGGCCGCAGCGCATAAACGGCGCCGGCCGCCGACAGCGGGTGGTTGCCGGTGGGCGGGGGCGTTGTTGGCGCAGCCCCGGCCAGCGTGGGCAGAAAGGCCGTAAGTGAACCGCCAGTGAGGCATAAGCCCAGTACAAACTGGCTGGCCGACCGGCGGGCAACTCGCCGTTGTCGGGCCGCTGAACTGTACAGTGATCGTGGCATTCAGAGGATGGATTGAGTGAAAAAAATTGAGTAAAGGCTACTTGAAGGAGGCTGGCTATAGTCGGTTAGCAGATATGTATCGGCACCGTAGCCTGCCTGACGACCACGGTCGCACAAACAGGTCGCAGGCACGATATCATGGCGTTGAATACGATCAGGCGCTTTTTTATCCTTTTTTAATTTTTTTAATAAAAGGCGGCTAAATCGTTTCTACTGATGGTTTGAGCGCGAAAAAGCGGGCCACCCGGTGAGCTGGTCAGGGCCGTCCGGGTATATCTACCCAACCATCGATGGCCTGTCCGACAAGGCGAAAACAGGATTCTGGTCAGGACGATGCGCCGGTGACAGCGACCTGGCCGGGGCAACCGAACGGTTGGTAAGCTAACACTTGTCGGGATGGAGAGATGGGAATCGAAGGCGCCTGGTAACCAGGTTGGGAGCGGTCTTTTCAGACGATAACGGATGAGCGTTGGGGGCAACACTGTAGTGTGCCGGCGACGCCGTCTACAAATCTGCCCAGCCAGGAAACACGTCTGGTTGCGTATGGGCGGGGGATGGCGTGGAAGCGATGACTATAGTACAGGCGCGTGTCCTGAACCGTCAGCTGATTGTATTTTGCCGGGAGTCCGATCCTGGCCGGGAAGGAACAAGCGGTCGGTATAACTACGGGCGAATATTTTTTTGCCTGACAAGCCCGTCCGGGGCTGTCATCAGCCAACCGGACCAACCGGTTATCAATGGAAATCGGGCGGTCAGGAGCAGCTGATAACTGCGCTGACCGCCCGACTGAGAAAGGGCAGACTGGGCGATGAAAAACTAATACACCTCGCCCCGGGCGGCTTTCAGTGTATTCTGCATAAGCGAGCAGATGGTCATCAGGCCAACGCCACCCGGTACGGGCGTAATGTAACTGGCCCTAGGCGCCACCTCGTCGAATTTCACGTCGCCTTTGAGGGCAAAACCGCTTTTCTTGCTGGCGTCGGGTACGCGCTCCAGACCCACGTCGATCACCACGGCACCTTCTTTGACCATGTCGCCGGTAACGAATTCGGGCTTGCCCAGCGCGGCTACCAGAATATCGGCGGTGCGGCAGATTTCGGCCAGGTTCTGCGTACGCGAATGGGTCAGCGTAACGGTGCAGTTGCCGGGGTAGTCGTTACGCTGCATCAGAATGGACATGGGCAGCCCCACGATCTGGCTGCGCCCGACTACCACGCAGTGCTTGCCGCTGGTTTCGATGTTATAGCGTTTGAGCATTTCGAGCACGCCCTGCGGGGTGGCCGATACGTAGGCCGGCAGCCCTTTGGCCATCCGGCCGATATTGATGGGGTGAAATCCGTCGACGTCTTTGGCGGGCGCAATGGTTTCCATAACCCGGTCGGGATTGATGTGGGGGGGAAGGGGGAGTTGTACAATCAGCCCGTCCATGTCGGGGTTATCGTTGACCTGCCGCACGGCGTCGAGCAGTTCATCTTCCGTAACGGTTGGTTCGAAGCGGATGAGCGTGGAGGTCATGCCGACTTCCTCGCAGTTTTTCATCTTCGACGCGACGTAGGTTTCCGACGCGCCATTGGCACCCACCAGAATGGCGACCAGGTGGGGGATTTTGCCACCCTGCTGGCGAATCTGGGCGACATCGGCCGCAATTTCCTGTTTGATCTGCTGGGAGAGATACTTTCCGTCGAGGAGCTGCATGGAACGAGTTTGTGGTTGTAGTTTGTCGGTTGCGGGGTAGATCAACCCCGGAACCAGCCGCAAAACTACGGAAAGATCAGCCGTACTGCGCCTGCCATGCTTTTTTCAGCCGCTGATAGTCGGCGTCTTCGCGGGCTTTGAGGTACATGCCGTAGAAAATCCGGGCCGACTCGGCTTTGACCGGGTCTTCGGATCGGGGGAGCTGATCGCGGCCATGGGCACCCGACCGCCCTTTCTGATCAGCGGGCACCGGGCCGTCGTATTTCTGGCCGCTGCGGTGATTGGCGTAGCGCCGGGCGCGGGTGTAGCCCATCTGCAGAAACTTGCGGGCCATGTCCATACCGACAAAGTCGCCGTCGGTTTTATACGCGAGAAACAGCTCGTAGATGGCCTCGGCCGAAGCCTGGGCAATAGCGGGCGTTTTAAAACGCCAGTGGGGCAGTATTTCGCCTTTGTAGGGCTGCACGAGCAGTACGCCCTGCTCACCCTTGCCCACCCGGTACAACTCGGGCTGCTGCCGAAAATCGACCGATGTGAAGTCGAGATCATAGTTGAAGCCGCGGTCTGGCATGGTGTGTTGGTTTATAGACAGGATGACAGGATTTGGTGGGTTTTTAAACTTGTTCGATCCCCTAATCCCGTCAATGGTTTTTCTGGACAGGATTATGGGATTGATTAGATTAACAACCCTGTTTCATACCCTAATCCTGTCGATGGTTTTTCTGGACAGGAGTACGGGATTGATTGGATCAATAGCCCTGTTTCATCCTGAAATCCTGTCGATGATAGTTAAAAACTGGCTTTATCCCGTCATCCTGTCGTGTACCTTTGCCGGATATGACGGAGCAACCGAACAACCCGCTTCATGGTAAAACACTGGAAGCTATCCTGACCGAACTGGTAGCGCGCTACGGCTGGGACGAACTGGGCGAACAGATTCCCATCAACTGCTTTCGCAACAATCCGAGTATTAAATCGAGTCTGGCGTTTCTGCGCAAAACGCCCTGGGCCCGCGAACGGGTCGAACGACTGTATGTCTGGAGCGTGCGCTAGCCCGATCAGGGTACCAGCCAGGTCATCTGGCTCACCGGCTCGTACTGAAAACAGGCCCGCGCCTGGCCCGCACGACTCAGGTGCAGGTATTCCATCCGCAACACCCGGCATTCGATCACGGCAAAATTAGGCCGCCCCACTTCGCTCTGCGCCTTATCGGGCAACTCCGACCCCAACTCGACCGGGAAGCCTGGGTAGGGGGTGTCGATGCTGTGGCCGGGCGGGTGCTCCGACAGGTACATTTTACGGCTGCTGAGCGCCAGGGCCTGCCAATGTTCATCGGCAACGTAATCATCGGTATGCAGCCGGGTTTCGATGCCCAGCCGAATCTGAATCTGTTTTTCGGCATCCCAGAACAGCAGTAGCGCATGGGGCGTCGCTTCCAGCTCGAGCACTTTGTCGGCGCGGGCGTCGGTATGAAACCACACGTAACGATGATCGGTGTCGACTTTGCGCAGCACCACTGTGCGGGCGTTGGCGCCCCCGTGGGTGGCAGTGGCCAGTACGGGCGTTCGGAAGCCGTGGTCTGGCGCGTCGACGGCCTCGCTGAGCTGTTGCCAGCACTGTGCCTGTATGTCGGATAGCGACAGGACGCCGGCGGGCTGAGTGGGTTTGGTGTCGGAGACTGGAGTATCTGAAGTGGCCATATGGGTCGGTAATCAAGGGATTCTAACCGGCAGTTCCGGTTTTTGTTCGTCGGCCAGCTGTTGGCAGGACGGTACAATCGAAAAAGGGCGCGTAGCTATAATTTCATAACCCCTTTCGTACACACACAGTTGTCTCCACGGCGCTGTCTGCACCAGCCAATCGGGCTGAACACAGCGTGCCTGTTCTGACCCGCTGTCTTATGTGTTTTCATACGTCACTCAACGTACCCCTTCCCGAGCTCGAAGTGCGCTACCAGGCTACCCTGCCTGGTGCCGAGGGGCTGCTGCCCGTTTATCACGCCAATGCTTACGCCTTTCCGGCCTGGCCGATTCTGACCCGACAACAACCCGATACCCTGCAGTTGATGCATTGGGGCCTGATTCCGTACTGGGTGAAAACGGGCAGCGACGCGACGGACATTCGGTCGCGAACGATCAACGCCCGATCCGAAACGATGTTCGAGAAACCATCCTTCCGGTCGGCCGCCCGTTCGGGGCAGCGCTGTCTGATTCCGGTAACGGGCTTTTTCGAGTGGCATGAAGAAGGGGGTAAGAAATATCCCTTCTTCATCAGCGCCCGTGATCAGCCCATCGTGTCGATTGCCGGTCTGTGGGACGAGTGGATCAAACCCGGTGCCGACCCGTCGGAGCCCGGAGGCACGTTTCGGACCTACACGATGCTGACGACCGACGCCAACGCCCTGCTGGCCGCTATTCACAACACCAAGCAGCGCATGCCCTGCGTGCTCACGGCCGAGGCTGAGCAGGCCTGGCTGCACGACGAGCTGACGGAGGCCGACGCCCTTCGATTGCTGGCAACGCCATACCCCGATGCGCAGCTGCACAGCTACAGCGTCGGCAAACAGATTACATCCAGAACCGAACCGTCCAACGTACCGGCCGTGCTCGAGCGGGTCGATTATCCGGCACTGAGTAATAACGCTCAATTGTTTTCCTGAGTAATGCCGTCCGCTTGTCCAGACAACGGGCCGCTTATGTAATATTCCGGGTTTGGGCTCGGTTTACGTAATCATTGTTCAGGTTCAATTGTCTTTTTCCGGGAGACGTACCGACTTTTGTATTTTCTTTATCGGGCCCGCTGGGCCATTATCATGAACTATTCTTTACCTTTTTTACTGGCAGGCACGCTGCTGGCAACGGCGGCATCGGCTCAGTTTCCGACGCCGGCCCCGCAGCCAGCCACGCCCGCTACCCTGCCTGATGGCGCTACCAGCCGGGGCAACGCGAAACTAACCGGTACCGTGGTCGACTCGACCTCCGGCAAACCCGTCGAATTTGCCAGCATTGCCCTCATCGACCCGCAAACCAAAAAGCCAATCGACGGCACTGTAGCCAATGAGAACGGCCAGTTTACGCTGCCTAAACTGCCGCCGGGCCAGTTTGGGCTGCTCATCTCGTTTGTGGGCTACCGCAACAAAACCGTATCGAGCGTGAAACTCGACCGGCGGGGCGACGTGAACATCGGTACCATCCGGCTGATTCCCGATGTGCGGACACTCTCCGAAGTAAACGTAGTGGGCCAGGCAGCCATCGTTGAGGAGAAAGTCGACCGGATCGTGTACAATGCCGACAAGGATATTACCAACAAGGGGGGCGATGCCAGCGACGTGATGCGCAAGGTGCCGCTGCTGTCGGTCGATCTGGACGGTAACGTAAGTCTGCGGGGCAGCAGCAACGTGCGCGTGCTGATCAACAACAAGCCCAGCACGATCGTGGCCAGCAGTGTGGCCGACGCCCTGAAGCAGATTCCGGCCGATATGATCAAAACGGTCGAAGTCATTACCTCGCCCTCGGCCAAGTACGATGCCGAAGGCTCGGCCGGGATCATCAACATCATTACCAAGAAAACCAGCTTGCAGGGATTCACGCTGAACCTCGATTCGGGGGTGGGGAACCGGGGCGCCAACCTGGGCCTGAACGGCAACCTGCGCACCGGCAAAATGGGCTTCAGCCTGAGCGGGTTCGGACGGGGAAACTACAACGTGAAGGGCGCTTTCGACAATACGCAGCAAACCTTCGGGGCCAACAGCAGCACCACCCGCCAGACGGCCGACAACCGCAATAACGGACTCTTTGGGCAATACACGCTGGGCTGGGACTACGACATCAGCAAGACCAGCGCCCTGACGGCCAGCCTGCGCTACGGGGCCCGCAACAACTACCAGTATCAGGATAATTTTCTGACCCGGACGGTGAGTGCATCGGGCTTCTTCCCCAGCCTGAGCGACCGCAACGTCAAAACCACCGATCTGTCGGGTACGCTCGATGCCAATATCGACTACACCAAGACCTACGCCAAACCCCAGCAGGAGTTCAGCGTATCGGCCCAGTACAGCCGCAACAACCGCACGAACGATTTCACGGCCGATATCATGAACCCGGCCACCAACTTCGAAACAACCCAGTTCCGGCAGCAGAACCTCAACCGCAGCTACAACCAGGAGTCGACCATCCGGGCCGATTACCAGACACCACTGGGTAAAAACCAGCTGCTCGAATTTGGGGGTAAAGGGATTTTCCGGAAGGTCGAAAGCAACTACCAGTACAATTTTGCCAACGGCCCCGATGCCGCCTTCGTGATCGACCCCAACCGGCCGGCCAATACGCTCAACTACGATCAGAATATTGCCGCCACGTACCTGTCGTACACACTGACGACCAAAAATAAATACACGATCAAGGCCGGTACGCGCTACGAGTACACAACGATCCGTGCCTTCTACGATCAGTCGCAGTCGGGCGAGCAGGCCGGTAAAGACCTGGGTATCCCATCGTATGGTAATCTGGTGCCGAGCATCAACATCTCCAAAACGCTGAAGGGCGGCAAAACCATCAAGCTGGCTTACAACCGCCGGCTGCAGCGCCCCGGTATCCAGTTTCTGAACCCCAACCCCAACTCGTCGAACCCGCTCAATATCGTACAGGGTAACCCCCTGCTGTCGCCCGAGCTGACGGATAACCTCGAACTGGGCAGCAGCACGTACATCAAATCGGTGTACATCAACGCAACCCTGTTTGCCCGGCGTACCAACAACTCGATCACCAGCGTGCGTGACTTCGATACGACGGCTACCGGCACCGTAACGAGTCCGGCGCTGGCCCAGGCCCTGCGCACCACCTACCTGAACATCGGACGCGAAGCGGCCTACGGAATCAACCTGTTTGGTAATGCCACGCTGTTTTCGAAATGGCAGATCGGGGGCGGCTTCGACGCGTTCTACGCCGACCTGACCAACAACAGTTCGAACCTGATCTACCGGGCGTCGAATTCGGGCTTCGTCGTGTCGGGCCGGATTTTTACCAACCTGACGCTTAAAAACGGCTGGGGTGTGCAGGGCTTTGGCTTCATGCGCGGCCGGCAGGTGCAGCTGCAGGGTTATTCGGGCGGCTTCGGCTTTTACAGCATTGGCGTGAAGAAAGACATGAAAGACAAGCGCGGCAGCTTCGGCATTGCGGGCGAAAACTTTTTCAATCACCCCTTCACCATCCGCTCGGCATCGGAGTCGGCCCTGTTCTCGCAACAGAGCGTTACGAGTCTGTACAATGCCGGCGTCCGGGTCAACTTCAGCTACAAGTTCGGTAAGCTCAGCTTCGATCAGCCCCAGCGGCAGCGCGGCAAATCGGGCAACGACGACCTCAAAGACGAAGGCGGCTCCGACAATGGTGGCGCGGCAGCGCCCGCAGCTCCGGCCGGCGGGGCCGGTGGTGGTCGCCCAGGCGGGGGCCGGCCCCGGTCATAGCGTTACGCACCAGTCAAAAAAAAGGGGAGCCCTAACGGAGGCTCCCCTTTTTTTTGGGTTATGGTACATACTCGTTACAGCATGGCTCCGCCAAAAACGCCGGCGCTGTCGCCCAGCTTGGGCTTCAGGAATTTGGTGTTCAGCTCCCCATTGTTAAAAACGTATTTCCGGACCCGCTCCACGCCCTCGGTGTAGAGCAGGTCGACGTTGCCGACGCCCCCGCCCAGCACAATCGCGTCGGGGTCGAAAATGTTGATAATGACCGACATGGCTTTGCCGAAGTACTCAAGCATGCGGTTGACAGTCTGGCTCGCAAACAGGTCTTCGCCCGCCTGGTAGCGTTCCATGATTTCCTTCATCGTCCGGGCTTCCCCGCTGATCTGGTGGTAGTAGCGCTGGAGCGCTGGTCCCGAAATCACCTGCTCAACGCAGCCACGTTTGCCGCAGTAGCAGGGGTAGCCGTTTTCTTCGAGCAGGTTGTGGCCCCACTCGCCGGCAATGCCCTGCAGGCCGTTAAGCACGACAGGCTGGCCATCGCGCCCTTTCACCACGACACCACCACCGACGCCAGTTCCCATAATCACCCCAAAGACTGTCTGGTAGTTGGGCACCACGTCGGGTACGATACCCAGGGTGGTTTCGGCCAGTACGAAGCAGTTGGCGTCGTTGGCAACCTCGACCGGCACACCCAGCAGCCGGGCCAGATCCTGTTTCATGGGCTTGCCGTTGAGGGCCGTGGTGTTGCAGTTTTTCATGGTCTGCCGCACCGGGTCGAAGGCACCGGGTGTGGCAAACCCGATGCGCTCGGGCGTCAGACCGGTTTCGGCCTTCAGCTGGTTTATAAGTTTCTGAATTTGACTCAGAATATGGTCGTAGCCTTTGCTGGCTTCGGTATCGATACGCTGACGGATCAGCACATCCTTGGGAGAGGGAAGCGACCCGGAGCTGGCCTGCAGCACAACACCTTCGATCTTGGTGCCTCCCAAATCAACGCCCCAGTACGATTGCATAGTTTGGAAAAGAGTTATACGGACCACGAAGTACGATTTTATTGCGCAATGAACGTACTTTTGTGATCGGAAATAATCCATTTTTTACCGCCACCACATTATAACCTATGTTATCGATCGGACAGAAAGCACCTGCTTTCACACTATTCAACACCGAAAAGCAACCGGTTTCGCTCAGCAGCTTCAGCGGGCAGAACCTGGTCATTCTCTTTTTCCCGCTGGCCTTTACCAGTGTCTGCACGGCTCAGCTTTGCCGCGCCCGCGACAACATGAACATGTACACCAAGCTCAACGCGAAGGTGGTGGGCATTTCGGTCGATTCACCCTTTGCGCTCGAGCGTTTCCGCGAAGAACAGGGGCTGTCGTTTGATCTGCTGTCTGACTTCAACAAGGGCGTGTCGAAAGCCTATGACTGTCTTTACGATACCTTTGTGTTGGGTATGGAGGGGGTTAGCAAGCGGGCTGCGTTTGTGGTCGATGGCGAAGGCATTATCCGCCATGCCGAAGTACTCGAGAACGCCGGTATGATGCCCGATTTCAAGGCGCTGGACGACGCGCTCAAAGCCATCTGATTATCGGTGATCGATGATGCATAACAGGCCTGCGCGGCTGCTGCGACTCAGGCAGCGGTGGCGCAGGCCGTCTTTTTTTATATGTGGTACACCCAATTTTTTCATGGCCTGCCCCAGGTAGCCTGGAAAGCAGCTCAGTCGGACGAGCAGACCCAGCTTGAACTCGAACTACTGGTCGACACGCTCTCGTTTGGCCCCGACGATCGGCTGCTGGATATTTTCTGTGGCTATGGCCGGCATGCCCTGCCACTGGCCCGCATGGGGGCTCAGGTAACGGGTGTCGATATCGCGGCCGATTATGCGGCCGAACTGCGGTCGGCCGCCGAAGCCGGGCACCTGCCGGTTACGGTAGTCGAAGGCGATTTATTGACTCTGCCGCTGGCAGCCATCGACCCGGCGGGCGACCGGTTCGATGCGGCCTATTGCCTGGGCAACAGCTTCAGCTTTTTCCCCCGTAACGACCTGAGGCTGTTTCTTAAGCGGCTCGCAGACTTGCTGCGGCCGGGGGCGCGGCTGCTGGTGCATTCAGAAATGATTGCCGAGTCGGTGCTGCCCGATTATCAGGATCGCAACTGGCAGCCGATCGACCTGCCCGATGGAACTACCCTCCGGTTTATGGTCGACAATACCTACCACCCGCTCGAGGGTCGAATCGAGTCGCAGCTCACGTATGTGCACCGGCACGAAACCCAGACCCGAACGGCGCAGCATTATGTGTACACGCTGGCCGAACTGGTAGCCCTGCTGGCCGAAGCCGAATTGCCGGTGGTGGCCGTGTATGGCACTGAACTGGGCGACGATTATGCGGTTGGCGATGCGGGGGCCTGGCTGCTGGCCGAACGGGCTGATAACGAACAGGTGGAACAGGGATAGATTCGGCGTAGACGTGGCACTTACTGATCGGAAGAGAGTGACTTAGTAGCGGTCAATCCGTCTTTCAGGAGAAAAAGTTGTCTTTTTTTTAACTTTTTCCCGGCATCTGCAACCAGATGTAGTTCATCTGCTGCTAAATACGTAGTTTTCAGGCACCTTAAACGTGTTCAACCCTGAACGCCCCACTCTGACTTGTATGGAAACCTTGGAACGTAAGCCGCGATCGCGTGAGCAAATTCGTTCGGGCATTATACAAACGGCTAAAACCATTGCCCGACGCGATGGCTGGCAGGCTGTATCGATCCGAAAAATTGCCGATGCGATCGAGTACAGCGCCCCCGTGGTCTACGAATACTTCGACGGCCGCGATGTGCTGCTGAGTACGATTCGGGACGAAGGGTTTGCGCAGCTCAACGAACAGTATCACCGCATCATGAAGCTCTACCGTGATCCGGAAAAACGCTTGTTCGAGATATCACTGATTCAGTGGGCCTTTGCCCGGCAGGAGCCCGAGGTGTATCAGGTGATGTATAACATGGAAGGGGCCTACTGTGCGCTGCCCGTGTACCAGTCCGAAGCCCTGCAAAGCCTGAGCGATACGGTCTGCGAGATCATTACGTCGTTTATTCCCAAGTCGAAAGAAAGCATTCGCCGGCTGTACTACCAGTGGTGGGCGCTGTCGCACGGTATGATCTCGCTGGGCATGATGCTGCAGGAAGAACAACCTATCGATCAGTCGGAACAAACCTACCGCGAGTCGATGCGTCGGTTCGTTCGGGAGCTGCGCTGAAACCCAGCCCCGCATTGACTCACTTTTTTGAACACTTGACCGGTACAGCCGGTAGTAAGCAGCAGCCGGGCAGGTTTGACCGGCTGCTGCTTATTTTTCTCGCCCATGATGCAGTCAGTGGGTGCCGACGAAACGGCACGTCTGGTTGATGACGATCTTCTGTTTATGCGTTGGATGTATGATCTGCCAACCTGGCTGTTCGGCCTGTTGGTAGTGAGCGTTTTTGTGCTGGTATCGCTGCTGGGGCTGCGGCTCTCCCACAGCCGGATCCACAAAAGCGCCATTGCCAGTTTAATCGACAATGGTACGGTGGGCTGGTTTTTTTCGGGCGTTTCGCTGCTCTACGGGCTGCTGCTGGGTCTGCTGACAGTGGCTACCTGGGGCAGTTTCACGCAGGCCAGCAGTCTGGCCTCGCAGGAAGCATCGTCGATTGCCGTGCTCTATCGGGATCTGGGCGGATACCCGCAGCCGCTGAAAACCAGGCTGCAGGGCGAACTGCGGGCGCATACCGACTTCATCATCCGGAAAGCGTGGCCCGCGCAGCGGCTGGGTTTTATCTACGAAAACAACTACCTGACCCGCTTCCAGCAGGGACTGCTGACGTTCGAGCCGCAGACAACGGGACAGCAGGTGCTGCATGGCGAAACGATTCAGGCGTTCAACCGCCTGGTCGACGTCCGCCGGCAGCGCATCGAATCGGTCAAGGGGAGTGTGCCGGGTGTGCTCTGGAGCGTGGTGTTGCTGGGTGCCCTGGCTACCATCGTCTTCTCCTACCTGTTTCAGGTCGAAAACCTGCGGCTCCATGCGCTGCTAACGGGTATTCTGGCCGGTATGATCGGGCTGCTGGTGTTTCTGATTGCGGCTCTCGACCACCCGTACTGGGGTGAAGTGAGCGTGCCAGCCGATGCCTACCAGCTGGTGCTCGACCGGGTCATGGACAACAAACTCGCGATTAAGGCGGTCGATCAGTGAAGCGGGCGCGGTTTGATTTTCCCTCCAGCCACATCATCTACGCTATGCTGAATCACGAAGGCGTGCTCGTCGATACCGTAGATAAGCGAGCGTAGCCGGCTCAATTCGAGTCGGGTCAGCACCACGTAGAGTACGGTCGAGTTTTTCTCGCGGAGCCCCTGCTTGCCGTAGCCCTGTTCGCCGGTCAGCACCGTTACGCCCCAGCCATTGTCGATAATGCCCTGCCGCACCGCTGCATACTCTTTCGAGACGATGAGTACGGCCGTGTATTCCTCGATGCCGTGCAGGACGAAGTCGATGGTTTTGGAGGCTGCGAAGTACGTAATCATCGAATACAGCGCCAGATCGATGCTGAGGAAGAAGGCGGCCGCGCCGAAAATCAGCACGTTCATCACCAGAATCACGTCGCTTACTTTCAGGATGGGTTTGCTGCGCGAGATCAGCAGGGCCGCAATCTCGGTACCGTCGAGCACGGCGCCACCCCGCATGGCCAGCCCAATACCGGCTCCGATAAAGAAACCGCCGAATACCGAGGTAAGGAGTAGATCGGGCGTCACGTCGGGGTAGGGGATCACCGTCAGGGCCAGCGAGAGCCCCGCCATAGCCAGCGTACTGCGCAGGGCGAACCGGCGGCCAAACTGCCTGTAGCCCAAAGCAATAAAGGGCAGGTTGATGACCAGCAGCAGAATAGCCAGCGGAATACCCGACAGGTTGGCAATCAGCATGGATACCCCCGTTACGCCCCCGTCGATAAAGTGACTGGATAGTAAAAACCCTTTCAGACCCATACCGGCGCTCAGCACGCCGGCCACGATCAGTATGATGTCTTTAATAAGTCGGGACGTTGACGAACGGGTTGCCATAAGTGCGTTGAGTGGGTTTAGTGAAACGTGAGAAAACAGAACCGGGTCGGTGACGGGTGCTCAGTCCTCCGCTACCGACCCGGCTACCTTAGTAGAGGCCATCGACCGAGAGATACCGCTCGCCGGTATCGTAGCAGAAGGTCAGGATGCGGGCCCCGGGCCGGAACTGCGGCAGCTTCTGCGCGACCGCGGCCAGCGAAGCCCCCGACGAAATACCGACAAAAATGCCTTCTTCGCGGGCCACGCGCTGCGCCCAGGCAAACGCATCGTCTTTGCTGACACTGATGGTGCCGTCGATCGCGTCGGGGTTCAGGTTTTTAGGAATAAAACCCGCACCGATACCCTGAATGGGGTGGGGGCCCGGCGCGCCCCCGCTGATCACGGGCGACAGTTCGGGTTCGACCGCGAACGTACGCAGGGCCGGGAAATGGTCTTTCAGGATTTCGGATACACCGGTGATGTGTCCGCCCGTGCCGACACCGGTAATGAGGGCGTCGAAGCCTTCGGGGAAGTCGGCCAGAATTTCCTGAGCCGTGGTGGCGCGGTGGATCGCCACGTTGGCGGGGTTCTCGAACTGCTGCGGCATCCAGGCGCCTGGTGTGGCCGCTACCAGCTCCTGTGCCCGCTCAATGGCGCCCCGCATGCCTTTCTCGCGGGGCGTCAGGTCGAACTGCGCCCCGTAGGCCGCCATAATCCGGCGCCGTTCGATACTCATCGACTCGGGCATGACCAGAATCAGTTTGTAGCCTTTCACGGCGCACACCATGGCCAGGCCGATGCCGGTATTGCCCGATGTTGGTTCGATGATGGTGCTGTCGGGGGTGAGCAGGCCACTCGCTTCGGCATCGTCGATCATGGCCAGTGCAATCCGGTCTTTGATGCTGGCGCCGGGGTTGCTGCGTTCGAGTTTCATCCAGACTTCGTAGTCGGGAAACAGCCGGCTCAGTCGAACGTGGGGCGTTTGCCCGATGGTGTCCAGTATGGAGTTTGCTTTCATAGGGTGTAGTGGTTGGGGTAAGGTATTCTCGCAGCGGAAACGGGCACAACGGCCGAATCGGCGCCGGTCAGATAACGAAATTGATGGGCTCCGGCGCATCCAGCGATTTGAGCCGGACGTCGGTCTGATGCTGATGAAAGACCAGCGAGTGGGGTTCGACGCTCTGGGTCAGCCAGACGTTACCGCCAATGATCGAGTCGTGGCCTACCACGGTGTGCCCGCCCAGAATGGTGGCGTTGGCGTAGATCACCACGTTGTTTTCGATGGTCGGGTGCCGTTTCTTCTGGGCCATCGACTTGGCCACGTAGGTAGCGCCCAGCGTCACGCCCTGGTAAATCTTGACGTTGTCGCCGATAACGGTTGTTTCGCCGACAACCACGCCCGTACCGTGGTCGATAAAAAACGACCGGCCGATGCGGGCGCCGGGGTGGATATCGATACCCGTCTGCCCGTGGGCATACTCGGTGAGCATCCGGGGCAGCAGGGGCACGTTGAGCAGCAGCAGCTCGTGGGCAATGCGGTAAACGGCAATGGCGTAGAAGCCCGGATACACGGCTACCACCTCTTCGACCCCGACTGCCGCCGGATCGTTGTCGGCAATGGCGTGGGCATCGAACAGCAGGTTGTCGTAAATAGCCGGCAGCCGGTCGAACATATGCGCGGTCAGTACTTCCGGCGTATCGGGCAGGTTATCGGCTAGGGGGCACAGCAGGTTGATGAGCTGGTCGTTAAGCGACTGGTAGGTTTCTTCGATATGCTGGGAAACCGACTGGCAGTCCTGCGTAACGGGAAACAGCAGCCGCATGAGCTGATCGATAAACTGACCGGCTGCGGGCCGCGACGGCAGCTTGTAACGATACTGACTACGCTGAGCCAGCAGGTGGTCGAGAAAAGGCGAATTGGCAACGGTCATGACTGAACGAAGGACCCGGCTAACCGGCGGTTGATAGTAGAAAACATACCTCGGTGTGAGGAAGGGCGCCAACACCCGGTGGCGGGCGGTATGACCGAAAAGCCCCGTCCGACTGGGTTAGAACCCCCAATTTCAACTCCATACGGCCCTGTTAAGTTCGGGCCCCGGGTTTGGTGCCTCATTTGCAGGATGGGGCTCCGTATCGTTTCGATTTCCGGATCATGTTCTATAAAGCACTAACTGCACTCAGTATATCGCTGGCCATGACGGCCGGGGTTTCGTGGCTCATGTCGGCCGCGATCGAGCCCCGAACCGATGGCCAGACCAGCCCTGTGTCGGAAGCATCGCTGCTGCCCGATTTTACCCGTTCCGATGCGCCAAAAGCAGCCGTTCGGGTGCAAAACGCGTACCCCAGACTGACCTTCGATTCGCCCGTCGAATACACCTACGCCAACGACGGCACCAACCGGGTATTTGTGGTGGAGCAGGCGGGCCGTATCCGGGTGCTCGACAACCGGCCCGACGTAGCCACGGCCGGTACCTACCTCGACATTCACAAGCGCGTCGCATCGGGCGGGGAGATGGGTTTGCTCGGGCTGGCGTTTCACCCCAGGTTTCGTGAAAACGGCTACGTCTACGTCAACTACACCAAAGACAGCCCCCGCGAAACGGTGGTGAGTCGGTTCAAGGCCAGTTCAGCCACGGCCCCCACCATCGACCCGGCTACCGAGGTCGTGCTGTTTACATTTCCCCAGCCTTACGCCAATCACAACGGCGGCAAAGTGCTGTTTGGCCCCGATGGCTACCTGTATGTGTCGACCGGCGACGGCGGCAGCGGGGGCGACCCGCAAAACAACGCCCAGAATCGCAAAAGCTGGCTCGGAAAAATCCTGCGTATCGACGTCAATGCTACGGACAAGGGTCAGTACGGTATCCCGGCCGATAACCCGTTCAGAGGGCAGGGCAACGGTGTGCGCGAAGAAATTTTCGCCTACGGCCTGCGCAACCCGTGGCGAATCAGTTTCGACGATCAGAAACGACTGTGGGCCGGTGACGTGGGGCAGAACGAAACGGAAGAAGTCGATATCGTTACGAAAGGGGGTAACTACGGCTGGCGCATCCGCGAAGGCCGCGACCCTTACAACGACAAAGGCAATCCACCGGCCAGTAACCTGATTGGTCCCATCTGGCAGTACAGCCACCAGAACGGCGACGTGTCGATAACGGGCGGGCAGGTGTACCGGGGCAGTCAGCTGCCGGCGCTGAAAGGCCAGTATATCTATGCCGACTACGCCAGCGGCAAGGTGTGGGCCCTCGCCAGCACCGACGGCAAAAGGGCCACCAACCGCGAGCTGTTGCCTAGAGCCGGGTCGATATCGGCTTTTGGGGAAGATCAGCGGCACGAACTCTACCTGTGCGATCTGGGGTCGGGTAAGATTCTGAAACTGACCGCTAACTAAAAACTCGCTCACTGAACCGGCAAGACGGGCCACCCTGATCCATGCATCGGGGTGGCCCGCTTGTGTTTTTGATAAGTAACGCATAGGTTGGTGACCGTCGACAAGAAGTCGTCTGCCCACCGTCTATGTTCCGTCGTATTACGTCGCTCCTGAGCGACTTTTTTCGCCTGCCGCAGCCGGAAGGCCGTGGTTTGCTGGTCCTGATCGGACTGATCAGTCTGACCCTGCTGGGGTCGCTGCTTTACAAACACCTGGCCCGCCCGGCGCCCACCGACACCCTGGCTACAGACCAGCGTACGCTCGATAGTTTGCTGGCCCTCATGAAAACGGATGCCGCCCGACAGTCCCACTACCGGCGGGGCGACGATGCCGACCGGGTGGCTGCCGAACGGTCGGGCGGAACGCCCCGCCGGTCGGCTGAGCGGTTTGCCTTCGATCCCAATACCATCAGTGTCGCCGACTGGCAGCGGCTGGGGTTACCGCGCTGGCTGGCTGAACGAATCGACAAGTACCGCAGCAAGGGCGGGCAGTTTCGGCGGCCCGAAGATTTGCAGCGTATCTACTCCTTTCCGCCCGATCTCTACCGCGAACTGGCCCCCTACATTACACTGCCCGAGCGCCGACCCGGTCAGGAACGCTACGCCGGTGCCAGTACCCGCTACCCCGACCGGACACCGGGCCCCAGTGGTGAGCCGCGCGGGGCCGACCGCCCCCGCTACGTGAAACCCGTTCTGCAGCCGTTCGACATCAACACGGCCGATACTGCCCAGCTGGTGGCGCTCAAAGGCATTGGGTCGGCACTGGCGGGACGCATCGTCAAATACCGCGATGCGCTGGGTGGCTTTGTCAGTCCGGCGCAGTTTGCCACCATCTACGGCCTCGACTCGCTGGCGCTGGGCGAGCTGACGCACTACGCCCAGGTGCGGTCGGCCCCGCGCCGGATACCCATCAACACGGCCAGTGCGGCCGATCTCGACCGGCATCCGTTTATCAGCCGGCGGCAGGCCGAACTCATTGTTCGCTACCGCGAGCAACACGGTGCCTACACGTCGATCGAATCGCTCCGGCCCATCCGGATGCTCGATGCGGCCACCCTCGAAAAGATCAGCCCGTACCTGACCTTCTGAAACAGCAAACGAGCGCAGAAGCCCCCGGCTGGTGGGGTGCTGCGCTCGTCTGGCAGGGTAAGTGTCGACTCAGAAGTTCGGCTTCAGCAGGTATTTGCTGTAGAAATCATCGATGGCTTTAACAGCCTCGGTAGGCGTGTCGACAATGGTAATGAGCTTCATGTCTTCGGGGTTGATGTTGTGTTCCTGGTTCAGCATCACCTCGGTAATCCAGTCGATGAGGCCTTTCCAGTAATCCCGGCCAACCAGCACGATGGGGAAGCGGGCGATCTTGCGGGTCTGAATCAGCGTAATGGCTTCGAACAGCTCATCGAGCGTGCCCATACCGCCGGGCATGACCACAAAACCCTGTGCATACTTAACAAACATCACCTTGCGTACGAAGAAGAAGTCGAAGTTGATGCTCTTGTCGGGGTCGATGTAAATGTTGCTGTGCTGCTCGAAAGGCAGTTTGATATTCAGACCGACCGATTTGCCGCCCTGCTCGAAAGCCCCTTTGTTGCCGGCTTCCATAATCCCCGGTCCACCGCCGGTGATGACGCCGTAGCCATGCCGAACCAGTTTGGCGGCAATCTCCTCGGTCATCTTGTAGTACGGGTTGTCGGGCTTGGTACGGGCCGAGCCGAAGATCGACACACAAGGGCCAATCTTGGCCAGCTTGTCGAAGCCTTCGACAAACTCAGCCATCACTTTGAAAATAACCCAGGAGTCGGCCGTTTTAATTTCGTTCCAGTTGTGATCCTGAAACGCTTCCTTAATTCGTTGCTCGTCGGGGGTGAGTAGCAGTTCGTCGCGTTTCGGTAGGTCGGTGGTGATGCGTTCGGTGCTCTGGGTTTCAGAGCGTTGAACGTTTTCTTTTGTTGATTCCATGAACTAGTTAACTAAAAAAGGTAATGGGCGTGTCGGGTAGGCACGTAACCGGTTATCGTGAAATTCGCCCGTTGGCCGGGGCTGATGCAGGGTCAAACGGGCCCGCTTTTTCGTAGGGCGGAATACAATAACGGATATTTTTGCAAAAACGTTTTTATATCCGCCACTAATTGCGTGTTTACGCTTATGCTTCAGCACATTGCCCTCGGTGCCGACCACGCCGGTTTTGCCTACAAGGAAGCCATCAAGTCGTGGCTGATCGATCACCAGTATACCGTTGAGGATTTTGGTACCTACAGCGCTGATTCGGCCGATTACGCCGATTTTGCCCACCCGGTAGCCACGGCTGTCGAAGAGGGCCGGGCCGGGCGGGGCATTCTGATCTGTGGGAGTGGGCAGGGGGTCTCGATGACAGCCAACAAACACCAGGGCATCCGGGCCGCGCTGGTCTGGCTACCCGAACTGGCGCAGGTAACCCGGCAGCACAACAACGCCAACGTGCTGTGCCTGCCCGAGCGCTTCATCGACCTCGACACGGCCCTGGCCTGCGTCGACGCGTTTCTGACCACCGAATTTGAAGGCGGCCGCCACCAGCGCCGGGTCGATAAAATGACCTGCTGACGGGGGGCGCCCGGAAAGCTGCCTGCTGTTTAAATGACCATCGGCCGGTGCCGGGGCTGGGAATCACCCGCCCGGCACCGGCCGATGGTTTGTTTGCTAACGTTGCTGTTAGCCAGACGGTAAGGTGTTTGTTTTTCGAACGAGGTCTGTAACTTGCACCTATCTGTGTCAAGCGGCTAAACTGCATTGAAACGCTACGGACTGTCTATACGCCAGACGCGGCACCCAGTAATACTGTCAGCTCATCAGGTATAAAATGAGATATTACTCCACACCAACAATTACATTCTTTTGTACGCTGGCCGCCCTATGCTGGCGTTGCGAAGCTGTGCCGCCCGAAGCCGATCGGCTGCTCTACATCAGCGCTGATCGAAATGACAAGGCAGGGGCGCCGACAGTGCCATGTGCAGTTCGCTATCGAATCGCCAACACATTTCCCCGAATGGATACAGACGGGCAACGCCAGGCCATTCGGGCCGGGCTCGACGTGTGGCAGCGCCTGAATCCCCGGATCGGATTTCTGGAACTCAGCGCCGAGGCTTCACTGATCGTCTCGTTTGTTGCCCCGACCGAGCTTCCTCATCCAACAACGCCGGTAGGCATTGGCCTGTTGCCGGGAACAGTGCCCGTGCTGGCCGGTCTTCGATCAGAAGCCGGTGGCAGGCATATGCTGTTGCTGAGTAATGGCCACGACTGGACCCGGTCGGAACTAACGCGAACCGTGGCCTACCATGCCGGTCTGTTGCTGGGTATGGCGACATCGTCGGATCCGATGTCGCTTATGTCGCTGGTTGCCAGTGGGGGAGTGGTTCGGGCATCTAAAGCCGATTCGCTGGCCATCAATGCGTATTATACGACGCCCTGCAAAGATCTTACGGCTGTTGATCTACCTTTTACACTGACGGTTGGCGGTCCCGTTTCTAAAACAATTCGCTTCAGTAAAGATGGTGTGGTTTCGATCAGTGCATCGGGCCAGATGAAAGTCGGTGAACTGGTCGGCAACAGTGGGCCTGAAGGCAGGGAGTTTGGTGTGCTGGGGTTTTCGCTGGCCGACTATAGCATCGATCGGACTCTGAATCATGCTGCCCTGATCTATAAACTGAACACGGATACCCAGTGGCGACTTTGCGGCCGTGCGTGCAGCTTTACCAGTAATGGCCAGAGTTATGCCGACCTGATTCTGGGCGTAAACGACCGCGATCTGACTGATAATGCTGGTGGCTACAATGTAGTAGTTAGTTATCGGGAGTAACCCACTAGAGCCTGATCCTATGACCATCCGACTTGCTGGTGGGCTGCTCTTCCTTTTGCTTATAAGTCCGCAACAGGGCAGGACACAATCGGTGCTGGCCGACCAGTATCGGCAGCAAGCCGAAGCTAGTTATGCCAAAGGCCAGTTTCAAGCAGCCCGACACTGGTATACCAGGGCTTTCCGGCTGGTCTATCGCACCGATCCGGTGCGGGCCGCTAACCTTTGTGTTGATCTGAGTAGCCTAGACTATATGGATCAGCGGCTGAACAGTGCAATTGACCGGTGCCGGTTGGGGCTAAGCCTTTTCCACACTCAAGAAACTCGGCCCGACTCGGTAATATTCAAGCTGTTGTCAAGTCTGGCAACCTTCTATTCGGCCCGCTACCGCCCCGATTCAGCGCAGTATTGCTTTCGGCGGGCCGATGCATTACTAATCCAGAATCCACGCATCGAAACGGAAATACCGCTGTATGTACTGTACCACTTCAACAATCAGGGAAACTGGTTTTTCCGGCTTGGCAACTACACCCGAAGCCTGGTTGTGCTAACGAAGGCTCAGACCATCGCCAATCGTTTTGCGCTGACCGACGAAGTTGCGTATATCGAAAGCAACGTGGCCGGGTGCTACAATACCATGGGGCAGCATGAGAAAGCGCTCATTCATATGCGCAGGGCGGCCGCACTAAACATAACCGATCGCGTACGCTGGCGCTATACGCTGGGTATTGGCTGGACACTGCACGCCCTCGACCGCCCTGCCGAAGCGCTACAGTACCTGCGGCAGGCAGATAGGCAGCTGGTACGGCTCCGCCGGCAAGCGGCCGATCACGTACCTGATCAGATCATGGTTTGGCGCATGATGAGTAACTGCTACCGGCTGGCCAATCGCCCCGACAAGGCCGAGCAGTATGCCAGCCGGGCCGTCGACCTGCACCGTCGGTATTTAGGCCGGCATGGGGGGGGGCTGGCTCAGGCCCTGCTTGAGGTAGGGCAGAACTACGAATACCGACGCCAGCTTAGCCCGGCATTGCAATCCTACCAGGACGCTATACTGGCCGTTTGCCAGGATACAGCCCGGCCCGGTGTGCTGGCGTACAATCCGCCCTTGGCCAGCGCAACCGACGAAACCATACTGCTGTCGGCGGCAGTTCGCAAAGCACGGGCGTTGAAACAATTGTATGTCCTTACGCATAACCGGGCGCACTTACAGGCCTCGGCGGCTACGTATCGGTACTGCGTAGAGCTTCAGCAACGCATCAGGCATGGCATCGATGCTGATCAGGCGCAGCTTGTGTTTTCCGAGCAGCAGCACAGACTGGTGCCCGATGCGCTGGCAACAACAATGGAACTCTATGAGCTACACCGCAGTTCGAGTCTTCGCGAAACGTTGTTCAGCCTGTTCGAACAATCACAGGCAGCCAGTCTTCGGGAAGCACTCCAGCAGCAGATGAGCCAGGCACGAGCCATTCCGACCCGGTTGCTGGAGCAGGAACACCGGCTGAACCAGCAGATTAGGGCGCTGCAAAGACGTATGCCCGCCGAAAGTCTTGGTGCCGCCGAACTGAACGCGCTTGAACTGCAGCGGCATCGTCTGATCGAAACATTCCGACAGGATTTTCCGGCTTATTACCAGCTCAGCTACCAGCCCAACGTCATCAGTACCCGTTCATTACAAAAACAACTGGGCGAGCAGACTGCCTACCTGGCTTATGTCAGGCAGGCCACATCGCTGTTTATACTGGTAGTAACAGCGCAGCAGGTAGCCGTGGTTCGACAGCCTATCGACTCAAGTCGATTTGAGCAGGCACTGACCGCGCTCAAAGGGGAGTTATACCAAGATCCGCTACTGAGACAATATAAAGGTGCTCCATACGCGACATTTCTCTATGCTGCCTGCATCGAACCTGTTCGGGCCTACCTGGTCGATAAAACACGACTCGTCATCAGCCGCGACCTGAGCTTGCAGGCATTGCCCTTCGAGGTGCTTGAAACCGGGTGGCGCGCGCGCGATTATCTGGCGCGCCGGGTATCCATTGCTTACGCATCGTCGGCGCAGTCTTTTTTTGCCGCCCGTGAGCAACTATCTGGTTCCCGCCCTACGCTGGTTGTTGCTCCGTTTGGACAGGCCGGCGTGGAAGGGGGGAGCGCTGGCGAGTGGGGCGCCCTCCCCTCGAGTGAAGCCGAAGCCCGTCAGATCGGGGGTGAGTTATTGCTGGGCCCCCGGGCCAGTCTGCCGGCTCTGCTGGAGACACCACTTGATCGACCGGTTGTGTACTTTGCCACACACGCTCAGGCCGATGACAGCGACCCCGCAAACGCCTACCTGGTGCTGTATCCGGGAAAAACAGCCGACCGGCTCTATGCCGATGATATTTGTAACCTGCCTCTGGCTGCAACAGGTCTGGCGGTGCTGGGCGCCTGCGAGGCCGGCTCAGGCCGGACCGTGAAGGGGGATGGAATACTATCGATTGCCCGCGCCTTTTTGTATGCCGGCTGCCCGGCCGTGGTAACGACACTCTGGAAGGCCAACAGCCGAACGACATCTTTTCTGACGTTGCGGCTCCATCGATATCTGAAACAGGGTTACACCATAGACCGGGCCTTGCAACAGGCGCGGCTCGATTTTTTTGCCTCGCCCCTGGCCGCCAAGTTCGACCATCCATATTACTGGGCCAACTATATTCTGTTGGGGAATTATCGACCTGTGATGGCCCAGCCATCGCCCTGGTTATCGGACTGGTGGGTTGTTGGGCTGGCAACATCGGTTCTGGCCGGCTGGGTCTGGAAACGTCATCGACCCCTGCCCACGGTTGCCCGCTAGCAGGGGTCGAAACAGGTGTAGTACCACTTAGTTAGGCCATCCTGTTTTGGGTGGCTGTTCGGCCGTTTCGCTCGACCGAGTCAGGGTAGTTGCCTTGGTACGAGGGGTAATCGAGTCAGGCTGGCATGATAACAGGGTGGTCGATACCGCTAAAAACACCAACGAAAGGAGATACTTGGTACGGGTAGCCATAGTCGTAAAAGATTGAGAGTGGAAACGACGAATTCGGCCGAATTCCCCTCTTAATGGCAGACCGGATTAAGTTTCCTGACAGGGCGCGTTTTTTTTTTGGAGTTCGCTGCTGTTACCTCCGCGGTATTGGCGGGCATCAATACACAAAGCTGCTTTCCTCTACACCATGCCGAAATCGTTTACAGATCAACAGATTTATGATGGTCTACGTACGAAAGATGTGCGGTTGATCGACACCATTACCTGCTTTCTGTACAGTCAGTGCCAGCGTAGCATCACGCACATGGTTGTCAGTAATAGCGGAAATTCGGCCGATGCCGACGACTTGTTTCAGCGGGTGATTCTGGATTTTCTAAAGAACACCTGGGATGGGACGTATCAGCCCCAGCAAGATGTCCGCGTGACGACTTATATATATGGTATTGCCCATCGGCGATGGCTCAAGGAACTACGACAGCGCAATCGAACCGTCAGGCGGGAAATAGTCTACACCGATCAGTCGATTACCGGTCAATCGCACTATAGCAGTCCGGAACAGGATATCATTCAGCACGAAGAAGATAGATGGGCACTGACCATATTCAGTCAGCTGTGCCCCCTGTGTCAGCAACTACTCGAAGGATTCTACCGCGATAAAAAAACGATGCGTCAACTGGCCGCCGAGCTGCAGCTGCGAAATGAAGAGAACACAAAGACCAGGAAGTATCGATGTATGCTTAGATTGAAACAGCTAATGAACAAGTGATGAAACGACCATCCGATAAACAACAGGAACACCACTGGCTTGAACAGTATCTACATGAACCACAGAATAGCGACCTGCAGGCAGTGGTCGATGCCGAGCGAAGACGCGACCCGGCGCTAAATGCTGACGTGGAATGGCTTGGTCAGGCACATACATTGCTGGATGACGCCTTTGCTCAGCAGCAGGCCCTGGAAACCCTCCGGCGGTGCCAGCAGCAGCACCGATGGCGGCAGCAGCGCCTGCGTCTGGCTCGCCGAACGCTGGCCTGGGCAGCCGCGACAGGGCTGGTATTGATAGTCTATCTGTCAACATCGTCCATCGTACTGCCTAGTTCGGAGAATGATGTCGAGGTAACGCGTAGTCTCACCGATTCTGACAGCGTACCGGGCGTTCGGAATGATACCGTTTATCGACAATTTCTGGAAGGGCAGGCCAACCTGCTGGAGGGGCAATACGCACTGGCGGTGCCAAATTTTGAGCGCGTAGCCAGGGCACCCGACATTCGTCCGTTTTTTCGGGAGGCAGCCCAGTGGCACCTGGCTATCGCTTATCTCAGAAGCAATCAGCCAGATAAAGCCGAACGTATTTACAGGCAGTTTGCGCAATGCGTCGATTGCGAATACCCCATTGGTACGGTCAATCGTGTCCGGCTTTGGTGGCAGATCAAGTGGGCAAAATGGCTGCCCAAACCGTAACTAGTTGTAGCTACCATGAGGTTGTTCCCGCGTCGCAATCGTGGCGAAAAACAAGGCGCCGAACAGCGCGAAACAGCGTTAGCCGGGTGGCCTGATACCACATCGCCCGCCTTCGGTGCGCAGTTTCAGGCCCTGTTCGATCCACTTATCCGTGAGCGGCTAACGCAGGCCGAACAGGCTGATGCCTGGCTGGTGGGTATGGTACGGGTCGAGCTCTTCAGTCTGCTCACAGGGCTGCCTGACCCAGGCATGTTCGCAGCCGATCAGCACCGACTGGTGGTGGCTCAGCTCGTGGATGCCTGTCGATGGCGGGGGCTGATTCGGCGGCAAGACCCCAAAGCCGCCCGGTTTTCAATCGACGCCCTGGTGCAACAAAGCCGACACTGGCAGGTGGCCATCGAGCAGGTGCTGACCCAGCTTCGACAGGGCCCGCCTGCCAACCAGCTGAAACGGCTGGCCAGCCTGCTGACCGACAGCGACGTTGACGCGGTGGTCTACCGAACCATGCGCGCCTTACTGACAGGCTGGTGCAAAGAGTCGTCTACCCTGGAAACTGCACCCGTATTCTGGCTGCGTAACAATGGCATTGAACTGCGGCCTCAGCTGTTCAAAGAGTATCTGACTGATCAGATCGCCCTGCGGGTCTACCTGTTTCATTCCCGAGAGGAGGCCTATTTTATTGAAACGGCAACGCTGATTGTCTCAGGCTGGGTCAGGCAGAAAATACGTCGACAGGTCGGGGCACTCACCGACAGACTGAGTGCCGGTATCGAAGACATGATTAGTAAGGTGAAGTTTGACTTTATACGTAAGTGTGATCGATACGCCAGCCAGCCTGAGGAGTTTATGCTCGACGCCCGGCTAACAACGTTCCTGTATGCATTTGTCAAAGTAAGCCACGCCATTGATAAGCTGCTGGAGTCGGTGAGCAGTAGCAGCCCGCAAACAGCGGCCGAGTTTGACGAATGGATGGTTCAGACTGACCCTGTGACCGGGTTGCCCGAAACGGCCGACGACGCTGGCGATGATTATCTGGATGAGCAGAAGCGCTGGCTCGACCGCTTACTGGCTCGACTGCCAGGCGATTGTGAGAAACTTATCCGTAGCCGGTATAACAATGAATACAGTGATCTGGTCCCCTTTTTTACGCTCAGTATTGCCTATAAGCAAAATCAGAAAACGCTCGAGGGGAAAGTGAATGCGTGCCTGGAAGAATTGAAAGAAATGGCCAGTAAATTAGCTTAAACCGTGCGGTAAGCGCTTTCCCTGCATGACCCCTTTACAACGACAGGAACTAATTGCCAAATATCGGCAGGGAACGCTGACCGACGACGAGATGCGGCAGGTGCAGCATCTCTTACAGTCTGATCCGGCGTTTTACACCGATCTGATGCTGGAGCAAACACTGGCCGAAGCAGCCTGGGAAGAAGCCGGACGAGTAGCCTGGAAAACAGTAGGTCATGGCCCTCTGCAGTCGCGTCAGCCGGTCCGGCCGGTCTGGCGTTCCTATGCTCTGGCTGCGTGTCTGACCCTGCTGCTGGCCGGTGTGTGGCTGGTCTGGTGGCTCCGGCAGACCCCCGCATCGTCGGTTCTAAAGGTTAAAAAGCAGGATGTGTTTCTGCTCGTTGGCCGCGATGACCGGACGCGACTCGGATACGATAATTACGCTGGCTCGATCTGGCTTATCTGGCAGCAGACCAATCGGCCTGCGGGTAAGACAGCCTACCGGTTCTGTCAGGACACACTGCGTATCTACCTGCGTGCGGCTCAGGACACCGTAGCGTGGCGCGCCACCGTGTTTCGATTTGATCCCAATCAGCAACGCTTGTACCTGGCTCAGCCAGGCAAACCCCTTTTTCCGCTCCTCGAATGTGCCGACGAACCGCAACCTATCGTACCGTAGGCCTGTTACTGGCCACCCTGTTATTGACCGGCCCGGCTTCGGGGCAGTTGTTGCGCGGCCGCTGCGACTGTGCTGATATTGTGTCGGCCGACGGAAGGGGCTATCTCGACAGCGAAGAAAAAGCGGTGGCGATGGTCAATGGGTTGCTGGCCGACATAAGCCGCTACGGGCGGTTCCGCTTCAACGAAACCATTCAGGTTCGGGAAACCAGTTGTGCTGTTCCCAGTGCGCTGATTTGTGGGGTTCGCCTGAACGGACGGCTCCTGCGCCGGGAGCGACTCATCAGCTATAACAACACATACCTTAGGCGGATCAGCAAACAGAAGGGGCCTGCAACCTGGATCGACTGGCACGTACTGGCTCATGAGATTGGTCATCATGTGCTGGGGCATCTGGATGGAGGCAGCCCCATTTTGCCTATCGACAGGCTGTACCGCCAGGAGACCGACAGCAAAAAGCAAGTCCGGAAGTCATCTGCCATCGATGGGCTGCAGGCCCGCGAGTTCGAAGCTGATTTTTTTGGATTATGGCTGTTAAGCCGGACCAGCGAGCGATTCTCGTTTCCGGCCTTCATCAACAGTTTCGATACTACCTACATCCAAACGGCCGGGGCCGATCCGTATCTGGGTGGTATGAAAGACACCGGCCCGCATACAGCACGACGAGCGCCTGCCGAATCGGCTGCGCATCCGTTCTTCAGCGACAGAATCTGGGCCATGACGCGATTTTGGCAGAAGCTGCACACGGAACGGTCCACACTGGCCAAAGCCAGTTACTTTTCAGATGCGGCCAGCGCAGCCTATGTCGAGCGGCATCCCGAACGCCTGTTCTGGGATGTGGGCGTAGTGGGTGGCCTGACAGTGGTGGGTAAACCCGCTTTTTCGGTCGATGGTATGCCGGTGGGCGGGCTGCTCTACACCATGCCACAAGCCCTGAATTGGTATGGGGGGCTCTCGGTAAGGCGCTTCCGGTGGTTTACTCCCTGGCAATACGAAGCCGAACTGGCTTACTCGACGCAACGCTACGGAACCACCGTTTGGGATGGCAAGGTCACCCGCCTGCTCGAGTCTCTCACGGTGCGCTGGCTTACGCTGGCCCCCAAGCTAACCTGGCAGTCGGGCGCATCCCGCATAAACCGGTTGTTGGCGCACCAGGTAAGCGGGTTTGTGAGCGTTGGACCCATGTTACGCTGGCCACTGGGGCTTTCGTACCAGAACTATGCAGCAGGAGCGCTCACAACCACGCTGCCCCAGGTTCTGCCGTCGCTACAACCGCGGGTATCGGTAGGCGTGGCGCTATTGAAAGAAACAATCCGCCCACGGGCTGTGCGTCTGGCGCTGAGTTACGAGCCTACATGGATTCGGTTCGATGCAACGCCCAGGCCGACGGTAGTTTCACACAACCTCGACCTGACGCTTACCAGTGCATTGGCACGCTGGTAAGCGTCAGGTCGCTCAGGCCGGGCCGGCTACCGGTACCATAAAATAATTGTGGGGTCGGTTGTTACATACAGGCCAGGCGCGGGTATTCACTAACAGACAGCCACCCCGGGCCGATGTTCGGTTCGGACCCCTGTTTATAACCACACCATTTCTCGTTATGTCTATCCGTTTACGTACAGGCTGGCTGACCATTGGGCTGGCCCTGGGTTTGTTCGCCGATTTGTCGGCACAGAAAACGCCTGAAATTACCCTCGAAAAAGTAGCTGAAAAATGCAAAGGGTTAGCACGCGATAAGCGGGTTGTCGTGAAAGTAGCCCGCTTTAACGTTTCGAGCCGTTCGGCTCAGGCCCATGAAACCTTTGGCGATGAACTGGCTACCATGCTGACCTCGGCCATTCAACAGACCAACTGTTTCCGAGTGATGGAGATGAATCGCAATGTAGCCGATGCGACGGGGGAAATGGCCTTTGCACAGGATGGATTTACCGATGGAAGTGGCCCGCAAACAGGCAAAATGGCGGGCGCTCAGTTGATCGTGACGGGTGAAGTAACCGACTTCACAGCAGGCAATAAGTCGACGCAGGTAGGAGGCTTGAACTTCGGCGGCAACACGGCGACAGTTGGTTTCACGCTTAAATTGCTTAATCCGCAAACAGCTGAACTGCTGTTTAGCCGCGACATAAACATGAAGGGCAACTCGTCGGGGTTTCGCGGAATGCGGCTGGGTGGCCCAAATGGAATCGCTATTGGTGGATCGACGGAAAATCGGGCCGTTCAGGATGCCATGCAGAAAGCCATTATCAAAGCAGTTGAAGTGATGGCCGATGCCCGCGATCAGATCGAATTACCCGAGCCAGTCAAGCCCCGTGACGTCAAACGGTTTACCGCGCAGAACTGTCAGATGTTGCGCAACGGATCGCCCAAAGTAATTATCCTGGTTACGGAGGCAACCATGGCCGGCACGGCCCGGGATGAAAACACCGTAGACCTGAACCGGCGCGAGCGCGAGCTGGCCCTGCGCGAGCGGGAAGCCAACGTGGGTATTGCCCGCGACATTGTGCAGGGGCTGTTCAGCCGCAAACGCGACGATGCCAAAAAAACGGCCGAACCCAACAGCCGGCAAGCGGCTTCCTCGGCAGTTTTCAAATCGGTGGTGGTGGAGCAGACCGCCACCGAGACCGAGCTGACCCGCCAGTTTGTCGAAGCTGGCTTTCGGGTTGTCGATCCTAAAATCTACGGCAAAATGCGTCATATGGCCGACTCATCGGCCGACCTGGCGGCTCTGGCGTCGATCGGTCTCAAAATGGGAGCCAACATCATTATAACGGGGCAGGCCCTGTCGGAGCGTACCAACGGGCAGGGGGGGATGGTGTCGGCGCGGGCCCGGCTCGAAATTCGCGCCATTGCCACCGAAGATGGGTCTATTCTGGCCACCAACGCAGTATCGGGTGGCGGTATCGACGTATCGGAAGCCGTTGCCAATCGGGTTGCCATCCGGAACGCATCGGAGTCGATGACGCAGTATCTGCTGGACCGCCTGTGTGCTATGAATATCCAATTCGCCAGTGTGGGCACTACCAGCAGAGCCACGGGCCGGTCATCGGCACCGGTGACCGCTGTACCGGCGGCTGCAGTGACAGATATCGATGTGGTCAATACTACTTATGCCAAACTGACGGCCGTTGCCGAATGCCTGAAAAAGAATCCCAGCGTGAAAGCGGTTCAGAAAAACCTTAAAGGTACGGATGGCGTCCTGCACATCGAGCACCTGGGTAAAACCGACGAACTCATCGATCTGCTGGGTAAAAATCCTGCGCTCCGCTTCGAGGTGGTGCGTCTTGAAGATGGTAAGGCCAGTCTGAAAATGAACTGATCCCGCTGTCACCTACCTGCCCGTTTGCTGCCTGGTACGGGCCAGGAGTTCGTCCGCAAATAGCTCCCTTGTTGTTAACGCATCCCAATTCATCTTACCCTGCTCTATGAAAAATCTTTTATTGAGCCACTGCCTTGTGTGGTTCACCTGTGGTGCCGTATGGGCGCAGAAATCGTCGATGGTAATTTCACCCACCGGTAATGCCGATGGTCTCGTTCGCGAAACGGTCGATGCCGGCCAGGAATTTTACCCCCGGGTAAGCCCCGATGGCAAGTATCTGCTGTATAACGGTCTGTCGAAAACCACCTACTTCACCCTGTCGCCTACGGGCACCCTGACAACTAAAACCGATAAAAAGTTACGCATCATTAAAAAGGAAATCGGCTCACCTGTTACAAACCCACTGGTCACGGATGCCGCCTACCCAACCTGGATGCCTAACAATTCGGATATACTGTTTGCCTACGTGAAGCCCAGCCGGCCAGTGATTGCGCGGTCGAACCTGTCAGGTATTGGCCTTCATTACGTGTCGCAGGGCGAAATGGGAGAAGATGATGCAGAGCCCGTCATAACGCGCGACATGAGCAAGATTTACTTCACTACAATCATGGGTAACACCCGCATGATATGCTCGATGGATGCACGGGGGGGCAATTTTACGGTACTGACCGAAGGCGGCCACCTGGCCCTGAATCCGAACGACAATACAAAAATCATCTACAATGCACGGGTAGATAAAGTTGTGCAGGTATTTACGATGGACCTCAAAACGGGGCAAAAAGCGCAGCTCACCAACGGGGATTACAACAACAAAGACGGCGCGTTCTCGACCGATGGCCGGTACATCGCATTCGTGAGCAACCGGGAAAACCCGAAAAAAAGAAATCACCACCTATACGTGATGAAGGCCGATGGTACCAACCTCATCCAGCTTACTCAGGGTGATACCGATGAAGGTGACCCCTGTTTCGGCCCCGATGGTACGATCTACTTCTTTTCCAATGCCGATAAAAACTACAACATCTGGAAAGTAAAACCCCGTTACACCCGCTAATCAATTCATAATAATCCACACAAAATCAATGAAAAAAGTACTACTGATTGCCGCGTTTATTTTGGGTTTTCACCGGCTGGCCAATGCGCAGGTTCGTTACGGCCTAACGGCCGGCGTGCAGTCATCGACCTTACGGTTTAGTGGTGGGGGACTACGCTTGTCGACAAGTGGACTGGCAGGGGTGCACCTGGGCGCCGTGGCCGAGTATAGCCTCAACGACAATCTGTCTGTCAGACCCGAACTTCTGTTTTCGATGAAGGGCGGGTCTATTACGGATGGGAGTGATGTGGCCCGCTTGCGCACGTCCTATATCGAACTGCCGGTGCAGGGGGTGTATAAATACGAGGTGGGATTGGGCAAGCTGGTTGGTGGCCTGGGGCCGTACATAGGCTTGTTCATCGGAGGAAACAGCGATGGCGAGCGTATCGAATCGGGAACGGATCTGAAAGCCTTCGATGCCGGGCTGCGGCTGCTGGGCGGCTATGAGCTGACCGAGCAGAATCTAAGCTTTCAGCTCGTGTATAATACCGGGCTGGCCAACATTGCCCCTAGCAGCGGACTGGTCAAAATGACTAATAGTACAGTTGGCTTGTCTGTGAGCTATTTCTTCGGCGAGCGCTGAGGCTGTATGCGCCCATCTGTCTGGTTACGGGAATAGGACAGACGGGCGCATGCACTATGCAGGAAGCCTACCGAGGTCAGCAGCGACCATTGACTCAAGCACATCCGGCGAGCAGCTTATACTTTGTTGCTGAGCCGATCGCCCTTTCGTTCAACTCAATTTTTCAACGCAACATGAACCTATCCTTATCAACCTGGGCCTGTGTGCTCATGTGTGCGCTCCTGTTTGGTGCGTGCAAAAAAAAAGAAGACGATCCGACCAAAGGATTCTCCCCGAAAATACAGCAGATCGTTCCTGATCGGATCATCAGCAGCCTGCGATCACGGGGAATGACCATAAACGAAGGCAAATTACCACCAACGTTACGGGGCGCTTTTCTTGTATCTCCCTATGAGTTGCTGAGCCCCACCGGACCAGACGATAACTACCAGAAAGGAGCCGTCATTGCCGCTTACAAATACCAGTTCTACGGTCAGACTGATGCTGGCGATATTCAGTTCGACTTCACCAATAATGGTAGTGATACTGGTAAAGGGCAGGGCGCTTTTATTGCCGGCAATGGTAGCCTGTTTACCATATTTGCTGAAGCGAGCGCGGTATCAAGTGGCATCGCCAACAAAACGGTTGTTGTGATCAGTGGCGAACAAACGACCACCGGCATTCGCAACTTTCAGTATGCGTTTGTCGTGAAAGAAAAAACGGGCGATCCCAATGACAATGTGCTCATCGGCGTGGATCAGGGCCGAATCTGGATCGATGGCGATAAAAATAGCGGCCCCACAACCGGTTTCCGATTGGCAGCGCCTACCGATGGTAGTACGGCCGCTACCATGAGCGCCCGCCGGTAAGGTCAATACAATCCGGCGGCTCCATTTCCAGCCGGGGCATATTGGCCTTGCCGGCCGCCACCAGCGCCGGGTCGATAAAATGACCTGCTGACGGGGGGCGCCCGGAAAGCTGCCTGCTGTTTAAATGACCATCGGCCGGTGCCGGGGCTGGGAATCACCCGCCCGGCACCGGCCGATGGTTTGTTTACGCCGGTGGGCCCGGCTGAACGACGGTCAGATCCGGCGGCTTTCCAGAAAGGCTTCGATCCGGTCGAGGGCCACGGTTAGCTCATCGACCGTGGGCAGGCACACGATCCGGAAGTGATCGTTGCTGGTAAAGTTGAAGCCCGTACCGGCTACAACCAGCACTTTCTGTTCGGTCAGCAGATCGTACACGAACTGATCGTCGCTGGCGATGCGGAACTGACTCAGGTCGATTTTCGGGAAAATGTACAGGGCGCCTTTAGGCTTCACGCAGCTGATGCCGGGAATGGCCACCATGCGGTCGTAGGCGAGCATGATCTGTTTGTGCAGCCGCCCGGCCGGCATCACCAGATCATTGATACTCTGGTAACCGCCCAGTGCTGTCTGAATGGCATACTGGGTCGGCACATTGGCGCAGAGCCGCAGACTGGCCAGCAGGGTCAGTCCTTCGATATACGATTTGGCTTGATGCCGCGCACCCGACAGCACGAGCCAGCCCCCCCGGAATCCGGCCGCGCGGTAGTTTTTGGAAAGGCCCCCCATCGAAATACAGAGCGTATCGGTCACAAACCGGGCCATAGGGTGGTGGGTAGCTCCATCGTACAGAATCCGGTCGTAAATCTCGTCGGCAAACACGATCAGGCGATGCCGCTCGGCAATACGGGCCAGGCCTTCGAGCACGCTTTTGTCGTAGACGGCCCCGGTGGGGTTGTTGGGGTTGATCACCACAATGGCCCGGGTCCGGTCGGTGATTTTGCTTTCCAGGTCGGCCAGATCGGGGTTCCAGCCAGCTTCTTCGTCGCAGCGGTAGTGAATGGGGCGGCCGCCACACAGGGCTACCGACGTGGTCCAGAGCGGGTAATCGGGCGAGGGAACCAGTACCTCGTCGTTTTCATTGATCAGCGCCTGCATCGATAGCAGAATCAGCTCGCTGACCCCGTTGCCGATATACACATCGTTGATGGTAACGCCCGGCAGCCCCAGGGTCTGGGTATAGTGCATCACCGCTTTGCGGGCCGCAAAAAGCCCCCGCGAGTCGGAGTAGCCCTGCGCGTTGCGGATGTTCAGGATAATATCGTGGACGATCTCGTCGGGCGCGTCGAAACCGAAAGGGGCCGGGTTGCCGATGTTGAGGCTGATGATCTTGTAGCCCTGGCTCTCCAGTTCGAGGGCTTTTTCATACACTGGTCCCCGAATATCGTATCTCAGGTGGGTCAGTCGTTCACTCTTGCGTATTTCCCGGTCGGTACGTTCCATGCCGCAAAAGTACAGAACCGCCTAGTGAAACACCAGCGCCCGGCCTTCCTGCGGCACAATGAACCGCCTGGGGTCGACAACGTGGGTGGTGAGCGCCCGGCGCAGATCGGTAGCGGGTTCGGCCAGCCCATCGTCGCCCTGCTGAAAGGTGCCGAAATGGATACCCACCGCCTGCTGTGCCTTCAGGTCGATAAAGGTTTTGACCGCGCCGTCGGGCGACATGTGTACGGGGGCCATAAACCACTCGGGGCGGTACGAGCCAATGGGCAGCAGTGCCAGTTTGATGGGGCCGTTGGCCTGCCGGCGGATATCGGCAAAATGGCTTCCGTAGGCGCTGTCGCCACAGAAATAGATGGTGCCGAACGTTGTGTGGAGCAGGTAGCCGGCCCACAGGGTCTGGTCGCGGTCGAAGAGGCCCCGGTTGCTGAAATGCTGCGCCTGCGTACAGGCGAGCGAGAGCCGGTCGTTGATGCGCAGGGTATCGCCCCAGTCGAGTTCGCGGCTCACGCGTCCGCCCGCGCCGGCGGGCAGGTACGACACGCCCAGCGGGGTTACGAACAGCGGATTATGCGCTTTTACGAGCCGTTTGATGGTGGGCAGGTCGAGGTGGTCGTAGTGGTTATGACTCAGCAGCACCACGTCGATCGGGGGAAGCTCCTCGAAGCGCAGGCCGGGTGGCCGTTTGCGTTTGACGCCCAGCCACGAGGTGGGGCCCACGCGTTCCGACCAGACCGGATCGGTCAGGATGTTAAGGCCGTTGGTCTGAATCAGAAAGGTCGAGTGGTTTACAAACGTCAGCACCAGACTGTCGCCCATCACGCGGGTCTGGGGTTTGGGGCCCACGTAGGCATCGGGCTGCTCGGGCCACGGGCCTTTGTCGCGGTGCAGGAGCCACTCGAGTACGCTCCCCGCCGAACGTTCGGGCTGACCGGGGTTGATGAATTTTTTGCCCGTAAAATGGTTGGTTCGGGGACCCCGGTAGCGGGGGGCGCAGCTGACCAGCGCGGCCGCCAGACAGCCTGTCACCAGTATCGAAAGAGGCAGTAGTCGAGTCATACATCCGTCAGGAGAGGGCCGCAGCCTCTTCGCAAACCGGCCGGGGGCGGGCAATGTTCGGGCCCGGGACCAAAAAAAGGCTGGCTACTGTTCGTGGAAGACAGCAACCAGCCCGGTTGGCAGCGCTTTGATAAAGCGTGCCTAGTTTTTCTTCTGCTCTTTGGCCCAGCCGTCTTTCAGCGTAACGGTACGGTTGAACACCGGCCGCGCATCGGTCGAGTCCGGATCGAGAATGAAGTAGCCCTTGCGCATGAACTGCACGTTGGTAAGCGAGCCACTGCGGGCGGCTTCGACCAGTGCGGGTTCGACAAAGGCCCGTACGGTCTGCAGCGAGCCGGGGTTCAGCAGGTCGCGGAACGCACGCTCGTCGGCGGCCGGGTTCTCGACGGAGAACAGCCGGTCGTAGAGCCGCACCTCGGCTTCCACGGCGTGGGGCACCGATACCCAGTGGATGGTGCCTTTCACGTTGATGCCCGAGGTGTCGGAGCCACTGCGGCTTTCGGGGATATACGAACAGCGCAGTTCGGTGATGGTGCCGGTTTCGTCTTTCACAACCTCGTCGCACTTCACGATGTAAGCCCCCTTGAGCCGCACCATGCCACCCGGAAAAAGCCGGAAGAATTTCTTCGGCGGATTTTCCAGGAAGTCATCGCGCTCGATATACACCTCCCGGCTGAACGGCACAGGGCGGTCGCCGGCAGCGGGGTCTTCGGGGTTGTTCTCGATGTGCATGATTTCCTCGCGCCCTTCCTCGTAGTTGGTGATGACGAGTTTAAGCGGCTGCTCGTCGAGCACGGCCATCACGCGGGGCGTGGTCTTGTTCAGCTCCTCGCGGATACAGAACTCCAGCAGCCCCACGTCGATCAGGTTGTCGCGCTTGGCAATGCCGATGCGGTCGGCAAACTCGCGGATACTGGCGGGTGTGTAGCCGCGCCGGCGAATCCCGGCAATGGTCGGCATGCGCGGATCGTCCCAGCCCGACACGTGGCCTTCTTCGACCAGCTGCTTGAGTTTCCGCTTGCTCATGACAGTGTAAGTCAGGTTGAGCCGGGCAAACTCGATCTGCCGCGTGGGGAACAGCTCCAGCTTTTGAATGAACCAGTCGTAGAGGGGGCGGTGCACCTCAAATTCCAGCGTGCAGAGCGAGTGGGTGATGTGCTCGATGGCGTCCGACTGCCCGTGGGCAAAGTCGTACATGGGGTAGATGCACCAGGTGTCGCCGGTGCGGTGGTGATGGGCGTGTTTGATCCGGTAGATGATAGGGTCGCGCAGCTGCATGTTGGGCGAGGCCATGTCGACCTTGGCCCGCAACACCTTGGCCCCATCCGGAAATTCGCCCGCTTTCATGCGCCGGAACAGATCGAGGTTTTCGTCGACGCTCCGGTCGCGGTACTGGTTCAGTCGGCCCGGTTCAGTAGGGGTGCCTTTCTGGGCGGCAATTTCCTCGGCCGTCGAATCATCGACATACGCCAGTCCTTTCTGAATCAGCGTTTCGGCAAACCCATAGATCTGGTCGAAGTAATCCGACGCGTAAAACTCGTTTTCCCACTCGAAACCCAGCCAGCGAACGTCGTTCTTGATGGAGTCGACGTATTCGGTGTCTTCGGTAACGGGGTTGGTATCGTCGAAACGGAGGTTGGTTTGCCCGCCATAGGCATCGGCCAGCCCGAAGTTGAGGCAGATCGATTTGGCGTGGCCAATGTGCAGATAGCCATTGGGTTCGGGCGGAAAGCGCGTGTGGATACGGCCGCCATTTTTGCCGGCAGCGATGTCTTCCTCAACGAACTGTTCGATGAAGTTCAGTGAGCGTTCAGTACGTTCGTCGGATTCTCGGGTGGCTTCCGTCATGAGTGCTAGTTACTGGTAAATAGGGCGAAATTTACGGCGATTGAGCCGGTTTGGCAAATGGGCGCCGATCGGGGCCGGGGGCGAATGCAACAGTTTTTGGGCATTCTGCGAACAAAATGGCAAGGCTCCGTGGTTGACAGATAGTACACCTGATTGACTACTGTCCGGAATGGTACGTACAGCAGCCTGCTCACGTTATGAAACATACGATACTTACCCTCCTCTGGGCCTTGCTCGGCGGGATGGCAATGGCCCAGAAACCGGTGGACTCTCTCAGCCGGCGGGCCGACCTCTCCGACTGCGTGCTCTTTGCCCTCGATCATCAGCCCCTGGTCCGGCAGTCGGTTATCGACCAGGAAATTGCCGACCGCACCGTGCGCAGCTCACTGGCGGGCTGGTACCCGCAGATCGGGGCGGGGTATAACCTCCAGCACTACCTGAAACTGCCCGTTACGCTTATTCCCGACGCGACTACCGGCGAAAAACGACCCGTCACGCTGGGCGCCCAGAACACCTCTACCGCTTCATTCTCCCTGTCGCAGAGTATTTTCAGCCGCGACCTGCTGCTGGCCAACCGTACGGCCGACGCCTACCGCGTGCAGGCGGCTCAGGTAACCGCCGGTACCAAAATCGACGTGGCCGTCAATGTCAGCAAAGCGTATTACGACGTGATTCTGACCCAGCGGCAGGCCGATATCCTGGGCGAAGATATTGTCCGGCTGCAACGCAGTCTGCAGGATGCCACCAACCAGTTTCAGGGCGGCATTGTCGATAAAACCGACCCGCAGCGGGCCCGCATCGCGCTCAACAATGCTGTGGCCCAGCGCAAACAGTACAGCGATCTGGTCGGGGCCAAGATTCAGGCGCTCAAGCAGCTGATGGGGTATCCGCCCAACAGCCAGCTGGCCGTAGCCTACGATACGCTGCAGATGGTGCGCGCCATCGACATCGATACCACGCTGCTGGTCAGCCCCTCCAACCGCATCGAATACCAGCAGCTCCAGACCCAGGCACAGCTGCTCGACGCCAATGTGCGCTACAACCGCTGGGCCTACCTGCCCACGGTGAATGCCTTCGCCAACTACAATTTTCTCTACCAGAACAACGCCTTCGGGCAGCTCTTCAATCAGGTGTTTCCCAACTCGCTGATCGGGCTGTCGGTGGCGTTGCCGATTTTTCAGGGGGGCCGGCGCATCCAGCAGCTGCGGATTGCCGAACTCCAGGTGAAACGCCTGCAGTGGGACTTTGCGGCTCTGAGCAGTGGCATCGACGCCGAATATGCGCAGGCGCTGTCGGCCTACAAAGGCAACCTGGCCAACTACCGCGCCCTGCTCGAGAACGAGCAGCTGGCCCGCGATACCTACCGCATCATCAACCTGCAGTACCGGTCGGGCGTACGGGCTTACCTCGACGTGACGGTAGCCGAAGCCGACCTGCGCACCGCGCGGCTCAACGTGTTCAACGCACTCTATCAGGTGCTGATCAGCAAGATCGACGTGCAGCGCGCCCTCGGCGAAATCCGGTTCTAGCCGGGGCGGCAGGTCAATACGCCCTTATTTCCACAACCGATACGTTTACAACGCAGCGACAAACAACGTTATGAATATCCCTACAAATCAGTGGCTTATGTTTGGCAGCCTGACGCTGCTGGCTGCCTGTGGTGGCAGCGACGACTCTAAAAAACAGCCCGCCCCACCCCCTACAGCGGTTTCGGTCGTGACGGTGCAGAAGGGCAACGCCACCTACTACGACGAATTTCCGGCTACCATTACCGCGCTGCGCGAAGTGGAAATTCAGCCGCAGGTGGCAGGCAACATTACGGGAATCTTTTTTCAGGATGGGCAGCGCGTGCGGAAAGGGCAGAAGCTCTACACCATCGACCCGCAGCAGTACCGCGCCACCTACGATCAGGCCGTAGCTAACCTCAACGTACAGAAAGCTAACCTGAACCGGGCGCAGAAAGACGCCGACCGCTACAACACGCTGGCCCAGCAGGACGCCATTGCCCGGCAGGTGCTCGACAACGCCAACGCCACGCTCGAAGGCGCCCGCATGCAGGTGGCAGCCGCGCAGGCCAATATCCGGCAGGTGGCGACCAACCTGAAATACACCACCATCTACGCCCCGCTCGACGGGACCATCGGTATCTCGCAGGTGCGGCTGGGGGCGGCCGTTGCGCCGGGGGCCGTGCCCCTCAACACCGTCTCGGCCGACGATCCCATTGCTGCCGATATCCAGGTCGACGAATCGCAGATAAGCCGGTTTCTGACCATCCAGAAACAGCAGAACCGCGCCAGCGACTCCACCTTTCTGTTTACGACGCCGGCGGGCGGTACCTACAAATACCCCGGCTCGGTAAAGATTGTCGACCGGGCCGTCGATCCGCAGACGGGTACGCTGCGCATCCGGATTGCGTTTCCCAATCCCGCCGGTTTGCTTAAAGTGGGCATAAACGGCAATGTGCGCGTGCGCAACGCCACCCGCGAGCCCCAGCTGCTGATTCCGTACCAGGCCGTGACCGAGCAGATGAGCGAATACTTCGTCTACGTGGTGGGCGACAGCAGCAAAGTCTCGCAGAAGAAAGTAACCTTGGGCGCCCGCATCAACGATAAGGTAGTGGTGAAAGCGGGGCTCCGCGAGGGCGAACAGGTCGTGACAGAAGGTACGCAGAAAGTGCGCGAAGGCGCCGTGGTAAAGGTCACCAACAGTTCAACGAGCGGACAGACAAACGAATAAAGGGGTGTCCATCCGGCACCGCGTTTTCTCATTCTTCCTCTCTTTCGCTCATTCACCCGTTGACGCATGTTTGCAGAGATATTTATTAATCGCCCCGTAACGGCCATTGTCACCTCGATTGTGATTGTGGCCCTGGGTATTCTGGCGCTGATGACCCTGCCGGTCAGTCAGTACCCCGACATTACGCCCCCCGTGGTGCAGGTCAGCAGCAGCTACACCGGCGCCGACGCGCAGACGGTGGAACAAACGGTGGCTACGCCCATCGAAACGCAGGTCAACGGTACGCCCGGCATGTCGTATGTGCAGACCAACGCCACCAACGACGGCCGCATGAGCATGAACGTGACCTTCGACGTGGGCACCGACGTGAACATTGCCGCTCTCGACGTGCAGAACCGGGTGGGCATTGCCTCGCCCCAGCTGCCCGAAGAAGTAACCCGGCTGGGTGTCACGGTGCGGAAACGCAACCCGTCGCTTTTTATGCTGGTGGCCATTTACTCGCCCAAAGGCACCCACAACGTGTCGTTTCTCGACAACTACGCCAACATCTACATCCGCGACGCCCTGCTGCGGGTGAAAGGGGTCGGTGATATTTTCAGCCGGGCCGACGATTTCAGCATGCGAATCTGGCTCAAGCCCGACAAGCTGGCGCAACTGGGCCTGACGCCCAACGACGTGGTGCTGGCCCTGCAGGAGCAGAACCTGCAGGTGGCAGGCGGTTCGGTGGGTGGCCCCCCGCAGCCCACCTCGCAGGCCTTCGAATACACGGTCTTTACCAACAGCCGGCTCAGTAAGGAAGAAGAATTCCGGAAAATTGTGGTGCGGAGCGATCCGGCCCGGGGTTCGCTCGTGTATCTGGACGATGTGGCGCGGGTGCAGCTGGGCAAGTTCTCCTACGCCAGCAACTCGTTTGTCGATGGCAAGCGGGCATCCTACCTGCTGCTCTATCAGCTGCCCGGCAGTAACGCTCTGGCCACGGCCGAGGGGGTCTACGAAGCCATGAACACGCTGAAGAAAACCTTTCCGAAAGACGTCGAATACGTGGTGCCGTTTGAGTCGGTATCGGTGATTCAGGTGTCGATTGGCGAGGTAGTGCAAACGCTGCTCGAAGCGCTGGTGCTGGTTATTCTGGTGGTGTTCCTGTTTCTGCAAAGCTGGCGCGCCACGCTGATTACGCTGCTGGCCATTCCGGTATCCATCATCGGTACGTTTGCGCTCTTTATTCCGCTCGGGTTCACCATCAACACGCTGACGCTGTTTGCCTTCGTACTGGCCATCGGTATCGTGGTCGATGATGCCATTGTGGTGGTGGAGGCCGTACAGGCTAACATCGACAAAGGGAAAACGCCCAGGGAAGCCACCATCGAGGCCATGCGCGAGATTTCAGCGCCGGTTATCGCCATTGCGCTTATTCTGGCGGCCGTATTCGTGCCGGTGGGCTTTATTCCCGGCATCGTGGGCCGACTCTACCAGCAGTTTGCCATCACCATCGCGGTATCGGTACTGATCTCGGCCTTTGTGGCCCTGTCGCTGACGCCGGCGCTCTGTACGCTGCTGCTCAAGCCCCATCCCATCGACGAGAATGCCAAAGGGCTCGACAAGTTTTTCTACAAGTTCAACCAGTGGTTCGAGCGGGTAACGAACTCGTATTCGAACGCCGTTCAGCGGCTCATCAAAGCCACTCCGCTCGTCATTGTCGGGCTCATCGTGGCGTACATCGGCACGGGGCTGCTGTTCCGGGCCAAACCAACGGGCTTTATCCCGACCGAAGACGAAGGCCGGCTGATTGTGACCTACGAGATTCCGGAAGCGGCCTCATCGACCCGCAGTCTGGCGGTGCTCAACAAGATGATGGGCATTCTGAAGCAGCAGCCGTATGTAAACCACTTTGCCGCGCTGGGGGGGCTCAACGCCATCACGTTTGCCTCGAAGTCGAACAGCGGCACCATTTTCATGCAGCTGAAGCCCTGGGAAGAACGGAAGGAGCGGGGGCTGCAGGCCGACTCGCTGGTGGTGAAGCTGCAAAAAGCCTTTGCCGGGCTCAACGATGCCCGGGTGCAGGTGCTGCAACCGCCGGCCATTCCGGGGCTGGGGCAGTCGTCGGGTTTTACCTTCGAGATTCAGCAGCGCGAAACCAACGACGATGTGCGGGCCTTCGACGGGGTAGTGCAGAACTTCCTGGCGGCCGCGCAGAAACGCCCCGAGATCGGGCGCGCCTACTCGTACTTCACGGCGAAATCGCCCGCCTACCGCGTCGAGGTCGACCGCGACAAAGCCAAGAAGCTCGGGATTCAGGTCAGCGATGTGTACCGAACCATGCAGACGTACCTGGGTAGCCAGTACGTCAACGACTTTATCATCTACGGCCGCAAATTCCGCGTGGTGGCCCAGGCCGACACCGCCTACCGCACCGACATCCGCGATCTAAGCCAGTTCTACGTGCGTAACCAGGCGGGGCAGCTGCTGCCCATGACCACGGTGGTGAAAACATCGGTGATCGAAAACGCGCCCCTCATCTCGCACTTCAATCTGTTCCGGTCGGTCGAGCTGAACGGTACGGCGGCTCCCGGCTACAGCAGCAGCCAGGCCAACGACGCCCTGCGCGAAGTGGCCGATCAGGTGCTGCCCGCCGGCTATGCCTACGACTTCTCAGGCCTGAGCCGCGAGGAAATCAACGCCGGCAACAGCTCGGTCTACATTTTTGCGCTTAGCATCGGGTTTGTATTCCTGTTTCTGGCGGCCCTCTACGAAAGCTGGTCGGTGCCGTTCTCGGTACTGCTGTCGGTGCCCATCGGGGCGCTTGGGGCCATTATCGCCCTGATCCTGTTCCCGTACCTGACCAACAACGTGTACGCGCAGATCGGGCTCATTACGCTGATTGGTCTGGCCGCCAAAAACGCCATTCTGATTGTGGAATTTGCCAAGGAGCGCGTCGACAAGGGCGAAGACCTGCTCGAATCGACCATCGAAGCCGTGCGGCTCCGGCTGCGGCCCATTCTGATGACCTCGCTGGCCTTTATTCTGGGCGTGGTGCCGCTGGCCCTGGCGACGGGTGCGGGGGGCGTAGCGCGGGCTACCATCGGCCGCACCGTACTGGGCGGTATGCTGGCAGCTACCTCGCTGGCGATCTTCGTAGTGCCGGTGCTCTACGTGGGTATCACGCGGCTGGCCTACGGTAAGAAAGGTCTCGAAAAGCTCCGGCAGAACGCAGCCGACAAGCCCGATCAGCCCCAGCAGGCCTAAACCAGGGAGCGTTTGTAAGAAGACAAAAGGGGGGTGGTTCCAGCAGGAGCCGCCCCCTTTTTGCTTTATACGGGTGATGAAAAACACCGCTTAGTCAATACAGCAAATACTGCCTTGTCGATATGATGACAATATCATTTCTTTGTGGATGGAGTGCCTGGCTGGATAGGTGATATTGCGGGGTAGAAAGGGGCTTTTTAGCAGAAAGGAATCATGTCGCGGTTTTGCGTACATTAACTTGTTGGGTGCACACAACAGCCAATAATGGAGTGGTGGACTGATGTGCGACAGGTTGCGCGTCCCGCGGCAGGGCGGTTTTTGGATCGTTAGTCAGCTTTCCAGTGACACAAGAAAGTCCTCGATAGTCAGACTTTGACAAGTTAGGCAGCTTTCTTGTGACATGAGAAACGCTCCGGTATTTGTATCTTAGGAGAATGTGTGCTTAAAATAGTTTCAATGACATGATCTGCAATTATAGATTCAAAGGAGATTTATTGATGCTTAATTAGCCTGTCAAGACTTTTCTTTGTGGAAGCCGTTCCATTCGTTCATAAACACCTAAGCCTATTTCACAAACTTTAGAAAACTATAGTTTAATAAAGCATGCTGCCAGAAAAGATGGATATTGATTTATATATAAGAGTTACTGCATCTATTTTAGGGATAACTTATCCTATCCTACTTCAAGTTGTTGCAAGGCTAGATGAAAAATATGCCTCAGCTGTTATTGTCGAATTATTTGATTCTGAAAAGCCCAAAAAGTGGTTTAGGGGAATTCTTATTGTTTCACTAATTTCTATTGCAATTAGATCCATAATTCCGATATTAGAACTGCAAGAAGATGTTAAGTATTGTGTACAAGTAATAGCTGACTATATTGTGTTTATTACGTCATTAAATTTAGTTATTACCTTCTTTTTATTTGTGGAAAAAATACTTGTATACTACACCCCTTTAAGGTTTGTTGATTTTTTAAAAAATAAATATGATTTAACAGATGATATAAGATATTTTAATGCTTTATCGGACATATTCACACTTGCGCTTCAAAAACAGAATTTCTATCTAATCGATACTTTAGTTAGAATTTTTGAAGATGCTTTTAATAACGAAAGAATTAAACAAGATTCTAAACCTGTAATATATCCTAAAGCCTATTATTCGTTAGTTGCTAAAGCTTCTGAGGAAATAGCTATTTTTAAAAGTAAAAACTCAAAGCGACTCAACCTTTTCACGGTGGGGGGTGTATGGCTCTTGGGCGAATATTCAGTACATGATGTATCTGAAGAGACTTATTCTGCACTTTGGAACAATATAAGGATAGCTGTAAAGTACGAACAAGATGACATGGTTCTTGCATTTTGGGAAAATGCAAATAAATTTTATAGTTTCAGCATTGGAACAATCAATCAAGAATATGGAGAATTTATAGATGATAGGATTCAGGTTCTAAATAAAGAAGAGGTACAGAAAAACAGACAGGCAAAAGAAAGATTTTTAGAATTTACTTATGCTTTAGGTGGTCTACTTTTATATAAAGAACGATATAAATGCCTTGATCGTCTATTTGAGTACACTCAATCTCAACCACCAGAATACGTACTGTTGCCTGATTATATGATTCAGATATTTGAACAGTACGTCAAATTCAGAGATCAGTATGATAATAACTATGTTTGGATTGCTTCAAGGTATCCATTTCCTGAACAGTCTGGAATTCGGGCGGATGATGCTGTGAAAACATGGATATGTAAATATTTTACTGTGTTGTTTTTAAGACAATACACTTTACAATCTTATTTTACATATAGCAATCCGCTCGAATTTCCCCCAATTCCACAAAATCAAGCACTAAAAAAAGAATGGATAAATTCACTAGATTACTTCTCAATAATAGTTAAAGAAGCAATTGACAATGAAAATTTAATTAAGGAGCTACAATATGGATTTATTACAGAAGCATGGTGTATAGAACATCACAAAATATACCCCTTGACCTTTATTACACAATTAAAAGCTAGATTAGAAGTAGCCTACGAAAGCGCGGATATCAATCAACCAATTTCAGAGGATAAAGTAATGCAATTTTTTAATAAATCAAAGTCAATTATTGAAAGTACATTGTCAGATTATGGCCCTATTCACAATAAAAACATTATAGTGGATAATTTTAATAGTTTGCTTGTCAATGGTACTAGAATGGTAGCAAGCAAGGATACTTTTTCAGAAAATTCAGAAGTTCACCATTTAAACTATGATACTATTCTTGCGGAAAGTATTTCAGGGAATATAAAGAATGTAATCGCATATAGTTTTTCTCGAAATAAATACAAGTACTATATTCTTGAACCTGAAAATATTTTTTCAGCGGTTGATAAGTTGAAAATTGATAGTAGTTATGTAATTGTAATAATAGGTTTCGATTTAGAAGGATTTATAGGTAAGTATAACATAGATAATCTTACTAAAACAAGTTATAAAGATATAAATATTGTAAAGCTTCCTTATGGGAATGATATAGGCAATTCGCTATTTATTTTAAAGAAAATTGATTTGCCAAATATAATTTTTAGAGAGATTAAGGAAGAAACTATTACTATTTATACCCTTCGAAAGATTAGTGATTTGCTAAATTTGTATGCATCAGTCATCGACTTACGTACTGCTAGTCAAGAGATTAGGGACGATAATTCCCAAAATAGAACTAAGGAAGAATTGGATAAATCAGTTTTAGTAAATTTATATCAATCAATAGAAATTAGATTTAGGAAAAACATCAAATTAATTCAATTAACCGAATACTCTAAATATGACCAAGAAGGCACATCGAATAATTTAGATGACGTTCAAGATATAAATTCTTGAGTTACTGTGTTGGCTTCCAAAAGTAGAACAGACACGTAGCTTGATGCTAGGATTAGAGCTTTGGGGATGTGGTCGGGGCTTCGCGTTCCGAATATAGCGTTGCTAGTTCGTTTCGAGCCTGTCACCCTGCTGGGCGACAGGAGGCACGTCCCGTGGGAGAGCGGGGCAGCCCAACCCAATGAGGGTGTAAAGGTTGGGGTTTCGTTCGTGGTTTGAAGTTGCGTCCTCATCCATCAACCCTAATGGGGTGTTGTGCGTCAACCCACCGAGTGTCCATATATCAACCTCGCAATTAGCAGGTAGCAAGAATTATACAACGGGGCGGTTCCTTTCTGGGCCGCCCCGTTGCGTTTATGCGGCTGGCTCGGGGGCTATGAGGTAGTCGATGATTTTTTGCCACTGCAGGTGCTGGAAAAAGGCCCAGCCAACCTCGGCCACCAGGGTGTTCAGCACCGGGCGGTCGCCGGCCTGCTCGCCCTGGTTGTTGATGCGTTCGTCGAGGCCGATCTGTTGGGCCATAAGGGTTGGTCCGGTGCGGGTGACGCGGATGGTGCTGGTCGATTCGGGGCCGAAGAAGTGCGCGATGGGGGCGTCGGCCGCCGTATTACCCGGAGCGTGGCTGGGCCGGATGGTCAACTCGGCCATCGGGTCGCTCACCCGCACAACGGTGATCTGCCCCCAGTTGGCGGGCACCGGGCCGGGAAGCTGAATCCGCACGAAGTCGCCCACGGCCGGGGTAGGGGTGGGCAGCGGCTCACCCGTCGGGTCGACGCGCTGAAACGCGGTGGTCAGCCCCGGCAGGTCCGACCAGGCGTTGAGGTCGAGCAGCCGGCGGACGGCCCGGTCGAAAGCAAGCTGGGCCGTGGCGTCGTCGGGGTAGGTAAACTGGCTGGTGAATACTTTGTCGCGGGTGGCGTCGCCCGTCAGGCGATCGTATTCGGTGGCGAGGGTGTCGAGGATCTTCATGGCGTTGGGAGAGGAGTGCTAACTGCGTATAACCGCTTGTTGATGAACTTGTTTAGTTTGCCAACAGACTCAATAGGGTATAGTCGGCCTACGGGCTGCGCAACGACCAGCGCTCCGGCTGGGGGCGCGTCCGGTAGAAATCCGTCGGGCTCAAAACCAGCGCGCCCATGAAAGGGACAGGTTCTTCTTTCAATATAATTGACAGTCAGTGTGTTAGTCTTTTGCGGGCGCGGCTGGTCCGGCCTTTTTTGTGCGTAGAAATCGGGCCGTTTTGCGGGCGGGCTGCAGTCGAAAGAAGTAAACCCACTCAGGTAGTCGCTTCTAACGGGAATAAACCCACTCGGTCATGACGCCCCGCCACCACTCTCATCCGGCACTAACCGACAGCCAGCTCTGGCAACAATTGAAAAACGGCAGCGAATCGGCACTGTCGGGCCTGCTCAATCGCCATTTCAATCCGTTGCTGAACTACGGCTACAAGTTTGTGCGCGATGAGGACTTTGTGAAAGACTGCGTGCAGGAGGTGTTCATCGAGATCTGGAACCGGCGCGACCGGGTCAGCATGCCCGACAGTGTGCGGGCGTACCTGCTCAGTTGCGTGCGCCGGCGGGTGCTGCGCGAGAGCTACCGCCAGCACATCGGGCAGGATGACGAGGCCGACGAGCGCGAAACCGAAGGCTATTTTGTCGAGTTTTCGCCCGAGTCGCTGCTGATCGAGCAGGAGAGTCTGGTTGAAACGACGCACCGCATTGCCGATGCGCTGAACAAAATGCCCCGGCGTCAGCGCGAGGTGATCTACCTGCGGTATTACCAGAACCTGGAGCGCGACGAAATTGCCGAAATCATGAGCGTCAACCCCCAGTCGGTGTCCAATCTGCTGCAATCGGCGTTCCGGCGTTTTCGCGAGCATTGGGCCGGGCTGGCGCTGCTGCTGTCGCTCGTATTGCCCGGCATTTCCCACAAAGGGTAGCCGCATACAGTATGTAACCCTATTTCCGGCTATCTAGGTATAGACCAATCTCCACCCCAATGAATCCCAATTACCAGGCATTTACGGTCGAAGAGTTTGCGCAGGACGAGCAGTTTCGCCAATGGGTGCTGCACCAGAACCCCCAGAGCGAAGCGTTCTGGTCGGCCTGGCTGCTCGATCATCCTGACGCAGCCGGCCGGATCCAGCTGGCCCGGGCCTTTCTGTATGCCCTCGAGGAGCGCGACCTGCGCGTATCGCCCGATGAGCTGGCCCAGCTGTCGGCGTCGATTGTCGGCGCGGCCCCCCCATCGACCCGTCTGCGCTGGCCGTGGCCTGTGTATCTGAAAGTGGCTTCGGTACTGCTGGTGCTGGGGCTCGGCCTTGGCCTGACCCTGTACTGGAGCCGCCCGGCCGATACGGCCCGCCTGGCCGAAGTGAGTCCGGTATTGCTCAGCAAGGGTACCGACGTACGCAACGACGGAGACACGCCCCAGCGGCTTACCCTGCCCGATGGCAGCATGGTAACGCTCGATCCGGGCAGCCGGCTGCGGGCGCCGAAGCAGTTTGCGGCCACCCAGCGCGAAGTATATCTGGTGGGGCAGGCGTTTTTCGAGATCAGGCGCAACCCGCGCCAGCCCTTCTGGGTGCATACCGACCGGCTGTCGACGCAGGTGCTGGGCACCTCGTTTCGGGTTACCACCGAGGGCGAAGCACCCCGGGTAGAAGTGCGCACGGGCCGCGTGTCGGTCTATACCCGCCACGACATCCAGCTGGCGCGCCAGTACCAGCAGAAAGAACCGGTCGGGGTGGTGCTGACGGCCAACCAGCAGGTAACGCTGATGGATCGGGAGTCGCGGCTGGTGAAGTCGGTGGTGCAGCAGCCAGTGCTGTTGCGGCCCCAGACCCCCGCGGCCAGCGACTTCGATGAGGTACCCATTGGCCGCGTGTTCGACCAGCTCGAAGCGGCTTATGGGCTGCCCATTCTGTACGACCCGGCCACGGTTCAGCACTGCTATATCACGGCGCGGTTTACCGATGAGTCGCTGTTCGACCGGCTCAATCTGATCTGCCGGATTTCGCGGGCCAGCTACGAGATCGTTGACGGGCAGATTATTATTCACAGCCTGGGATGTGATGATCTGTTGAATTAATTGGTGCTGGTTGGGTAGCCGGGTTAATTATTTATAAAAATAAGTCTACATTTTTGAGTATCGGCTCGAAGCGGCCGCCATCTGTGAGTAAATAACCGTTTGACTCATGGATAAACGCTACCGAACGTACCTCTCTCTTACCCGGCTCATGACCCTATCCGTTACGCAATTGCTGCTTGCGGGCCTGCTGGTGAGCACTTCCTGGGCCCGCCCGGCCATCGGGCAGGAGATTCTTGACCAGCGCGTGCTGCTCAAGGGCGGCCAGACCAACCTCAGGCAGGCACTGACCCAGCTTGAGAAAAGTGTCAATGTACGCTTTGTCTACAACCCGCGCGAAATTCAGGCGGGCCAGCGCATCACCCTGACGCCCCGTACCGAAACGCTCAAGGAAGCCCTCGGCGACCTGCTGACCCCCCTGCGCATCGATTACGAAGTATCGGGGAAACAGATTGCCCTGTTCCGGCAGGCCGCCGGCAACCGGGCGCTGGCCGATGAAACCACCGACCCGGCAGGGGCTACCGAATCGACGGTTGCTGCGGCCGACCGCTCCGTGACGGGGCGCATCACGGATGGCACCACGGCGGCCGGCCTGCCCGGCGTGAGTGTGGTGCTGAAAGGCACCCGCCTGGGAACCGTGACCGACGGTGAGGGCCGCTACCGGCTCACCATTCCGACGCAGTACGACAACGGATCGGCTACCCTCGTTTTCTCGTTTATCGGTTACCTCACCCAGGAAGTGGCCGTGGGCAACCGCAGCACGGTCGATCTGGCGCTGGGCGTCGACAACAAAACGCTGAATGAAGTGGTGGTGGTGGGCTACGGTACGCAGTCGCGGAAGAACCTGACGAGCGCCATCAGCACCATCAAGCCCGACGAGCTGAACCGGGGCGCCATCAGCGACGTGGGCCAGCTGCTGCAGGGTAAGGTGCCGGGCCTGAACATTTCGGCCAACGGCGACCCCAACGCGCCGGCCGCCATTGTGCTGCGCGGAGCCTCGACCATCAATTCCTCGCAGGGGCCGTTCTACGTGATCGACGGGGTGCCCGGCGCCGATATTTCAATTATCGCGCCCGACGATATTGCCTCGATCGACGTGCTGAAAGATGCCGCGGCTACGGCCATCTACGGCAACCGGGCCGCCAACGGGGTCATTATGGTGACCACCAAGCGCGGCAAGGCGGGGCAGATGCAGGTGAGCTACAGCGGCTACGTCGGTATCGAAAACGTATCGAGCAAGCTGAAGATGATGGATGCCGGCCAGCTGCGCGATTTTCTGAGCCGCAACAACCAGTCGCTGTCGCCTATCGACGACAAGGGCGCCAACACCAACTGGCAGGATGCCGTTGAGAAACAGTCGGCGTTTTCGCACAACCACAACCTGAGCATTGCCGGCGGCACCGAGCGCAGTACCTACAGCGCCAGCATCAACTACCTCGACAAGCAGGGTATTCTGCTGGGCAGCTCGCTGAGCCGGGTAATTGCCCGGCTGGCGGTCGACCAGAGCGCGCTGAACGATCGCGTTCGGTTCAGCCTCAACGTCACCAACTCCAACAGCAACGCCAACAACACGCCCCTGCGCAACAACGTGTTGATGCAGATGATCAATCACCTGCCCGTATCGCCGGTTACCAACCCCGACGGCAGTTACTTCGAGAATTTCCAGAACACGGGTTATTTCAACCCCGTGGCCATGATCAACAACGCGCAGGACAACACGCGCTACAACAACCTGGTTGGTTCATTCAATACCCACGTAACGCTTCCTTTCGACCTGACCTACGATCTCAATCTGTCGTACCAGAACAACACGTCGCTGCACGGCGAGTTTTACGGTAGCTACTACACCCAGTACAACAGCGCCAACTTCTACAACAACCCCGATCCACCGGCCGTACACAGCATTCTGAACTTCGGCGTGAACGGATCGGCCCTGCGGAACACCTACCAGAGCACCCGCAAAGTACTCGAAACGTTCATGACCTGGAACCGGCAGTTTGGCGACCACGGCCTCAACGCCGTACTGGGGTATTCGTACCAGGGGTCGGTTTCGGGCGATGGCTTCCAGTCGTCGACGACCAACTTCCCCGTCGACAACATCGGCTACAGCAACTTTGCCCTCAGCAACCCCTATTCGATTTCGTCGTACCGGGTCAACTTCGGCGCCGACGGTATCTATCAGGAAACGAAGCTGATCTCCGATTTTGCCCGTCTGAACTACAACTACAAAGACCGCTACCTGGTACAGGGGTCGATCCGGCGCGATGGCAGCTCGGTATTCGGCACCAACAACCAGTGGGGCTATTTTCCGGCCGTCGGGGTGGCCTGGCGCGTGAGCCAGGAAGGCTTCATGGAGAAACAGTCGGTGTTCAACGACCTGAAACTGCGGGCCAGCTATGGCGTCACCGGCAACTCGTCCGGCTTCAATGCCTACACGGCGCAGTTTATTTCGGGTAGCCGCGGTACCTATTACTACAACGGTACGCAGATAGCGGCCCTCGGCCCCACGCAGGCGGCCAACCCCGACCTGCGCTGGGAACGCACAGCCACGGCCAACGTCGGTATTGACTTTGCGCTGCTGAAAGGCCGGCTGAGCGGTACCCTCGAGGTGTATGACAAGAAAACCACCGGCATGATCTATTCGTACCGGGTCAACCCGGTGCTGGTGCCGGTCGGCAGCATCATTGCCAACGGGGGCGACATGAGCAACCGGGGTATCGAGCTGAGTCTGAGTGCTACGCCCGTACAGCGGGGTAATTTCAGCTGGTCGACGGGGCTGAACCTGGCCCACAACGTCAACGTGATCAACAGCCTGACCAACCCGCTCTTCGTTGGGGGCGACTCGGTGCGGATCACGCAGCCCGAGGGGGGCGGCCAGACCGGTAGCACCCTGCAGATTCTGAAAGCCGGCAAACCCCTGGGCCAGTTCTTCACGCTCGAGTATGCCGGCAAAAACGAGAAAGGTGTGTCGCAGTATTACGACCGGAGCGGGAAGCTGACCACCACGCCCGTGATCGGTGCCGATTACAAGTACCTGGGCAGCCCGCAGCCCAAGCTGCTGGTTGGCTGGACCAACACGCTGCGGTACGGCAATCTCGATCTGAACGTGTTTTTCCGGGGTGTGTTCGGCAACAAGATTTTCAACGCCACCCGGGCCGACCTGTTCCGGCCGAGTACCGCCCAGTTTACCAACATTCTGGTCGAAGCGGGGAACGAGTCGTCGGCCGATGTCAACTCGTACAAGTATTCGAGCCGATTCATCGAAGACGGCAGCTACGTCCGGCTCGACAACGCTACGCTGGGGTATAACTTCAGGAAGCTGGGCGATTACGTGAAGGCGGTGCGGGTATATGCTTCCGTCAACAATGCCTTCGTGATCACCAACTACAAAGGCATCGACCCCGAGATCAACCAGGGGGGTATTGCGCCGGGCGTAGATGCCAACAACTTCTACCCCAAAACCCGGACCATTCTGTTGGGTGTAAACGTGTCATTCTAAATCAGTTGCTGGTTTCCGGGATTCGGTTGTCCTGTCCGACCGTGTCGGGCCGACAACCGAACGGGAGCACCTGCCCAACCCGCGAATCCAGCCTACGAGCCGATAACTATGAAACATCTAGCCATTCCCAGCGCGTTTCTGCTGCTGATTATGTACCTCACCACGGCCTGTCACGATATCGACGTGCCGATCACTACCTCGCTGACGCCCGACGTGTTTCCGCAAACGAGCGCCCAGTTCATTCAGGCGTCGGGGCCACCCTACGCGGCACTGCGGGGCAACTTCTCGCTCGACTACTGGTTCATGCAGTCGCTTTCAACCGACGAAGCCATCATGCCGGCGCGCGGAGGCAACTGGTACGACAACCAGAACTACCGGATGCTGCACTACCACGACTGGACCAAAGACCACGGCAATACCAACGGGGCCTGGTACTGGCTCTCTACCGTGATCGGCACCACCAACCAGGCCATTTCAATTCTGGGGCAGACCATTCCGGCCACCTCGCCCGACAAGCCGGGTAATCTGGCCGAGCTTCGGATGGTGCGCGCCCTGGCGTATTTCATGATGATGGACCTGTACGGAAACATCCCCATCGACACGACCTACGGCGATTTTACACCCCACCCGAATCTGCCCCGGGCGCAGGTGTTCAAGTTTATCGAGACGGAAGTGAAAACGGTGCTGCCTAGTCTGACCCGTACCACGGGGCAGCTGACCTACGGCCGGGCCACCAAATACCTGGCCTATTCGCTGCTGGCCAAGATGTACCTGAATGCCGAGTACTACACCGGCACCCCACGCTATAACGAAGCCGTGGTGGCCTGCGACAGTGTGATCAACTCCGGTAAGTATGCGCTGGAACCCCGCAGCACCTACCTGCAGCAGTTCTACCCCAACAACGGGCCGCAGATGCGGGAGTTTATCTTCGCCATCCCCTACGATCCGGCGGCTGGCGGACTGCCCGGCACCAACGGGTTTATGTACCACGCCCGCTACGACGTGCCCCGGTCGGCTACCAAGAAATTCGGGCTGCCCTTCACGCCCAGCGCGCCCCGCAGCACCCTGCCCGAGTTCTACGCCAACTTCACCAAAGACGCCGGCGATATCCGCAACGGGCAGTGGCTTACAGGGCCCCAGTTTATGAGCGATGGCACTACGCCCCTGACCGTAACGACGACCAAGAAAGGGTATGACCAGTTTTATACCGGCAGCGACGGGTCGACGCCCTATACCTACCAGGTTACGCTGACGCCCGACATCAAACTGCGGCAGGATGTGGCTACTTTTGACGTGGGCAACGATGAGATCGCCTGGAACATGGGCTATCGCAACATCAAGTTCTACCCCGACAACAGCTCGACCTCGCGAAACCAGAACAACGACGTGCCGGTGTTTCGCTATGCCGACATCATTCTGATGAAAGCCGAGGCTTTACTGCGGGGGGCTACACCCACGCTCGGACACACGGCCCTGTCGCTGGTGAATCAGCTGCGGGCCAACCGCACCACGGCGGCTGCTCTGGGCAGCGTTACGCTCGAAGACCTGTATGCCGAGCGCTGCCGGGAGTTCGCGTCCGAAACCTGGCACCGCAACGACATGATCCGGTTCGGCAAGTACGAAGGGAAATGGGGCTTCAAAACGGATGCCGATGTAAACCACCGCATCTTCCCGATTCCGACGTCGGCGTTCACGGTCAACCCGGCGCTGACGCAGAACCCGGGTTACTAGCCTGACCTGCATTACACGGCGCCCCCGGCCCGGCCTTGTCGACTCGGCCGGGCCGGGGGCTTGTTTATAGTTACACGTATGCATACCTGTTCGCGAAAAACGTTTCTGCACCAATGCCTGGCCCTGGGGGCCCTGGGCTATCTGTCTCCGCTGGTGAGTCACGCCAGCCATCCGGGCCGGCCGGCCGCCACACTCGACTGGCCGGCCGTGGTAGCCGCCAATACCGCCGAGGTGGCCGAACTGCTGAAAAATCCGCCGGCTGCGCAGGGGGTTGTCCGGCGCCGGCTGGGCTACGATCTGGCCAATCTGGCGGCCGCCTACGCTACCCCCGAATCGCCCTACGCGGGGCAGGCGGCCCTGCTGCCACCCATGCAGGCCATTGTGGCCCTGCTGCTCAGCAATCAACACCCCGACGGTACACTCGACATCGGCAATCTGGCTTCTCCGCCCGATACGGCCTTTATTCTGGAACCCCTGTGCAGCGGGGCCACCATACTCGGCCGGCTGTCGACGCCCGCGCTGGCGCCCCTCAAGGCCGATCTGAAGCGGTTTATCGAGCGGGCGGGCGAGGGGCTCCGTACGGGCGGGGTACACACACCCAACCACCGCTGGGTAGTATCGGCGGCCCTGGCGCGGGTCAACGCGCTGTATCCCCGGCCGGGCTACGTAGCCCGGATTCGGGAGTGGCTGGATGAAGTGATCTATCAGGATCGCGATGGGGCTTACCTGGAACGGAGTATGACCTACTCCGCCGTGATCGACCACTCGCTGCTGACCCTGGCCCGGCTGTTGCCCATGCCGTCGCTGCTGACCTACGTCCGCAAAAACCTCGATCTGGTGTACTACCTTTCGGAGCCCAACGGCGAACTGGTATCGACGGGCTCGCGCCGGCAGGATCAGTACAGGGACGTAACGGGACTGGCTCCCAAAGCCCCTGCCACAGCCCGGCCGCAGGATCTCTACAGCAGCCAGAACCTGCTGGCGTTTTACCACGTTTTTCTGTACCTCGCCATTCGGGACACTAACCCGACTTACGCGGCCATTGCCCGATTTGCCGAAGGGATCGATGGATTCGATACGCTGATTGGGCGCGATCTGCTCAGCGTGTGTGCCGAAGAGCCCCTGTTTCGGCAACCGGCGCCGGCCCCTAAAGCTCCCCCGGTGCGGTTTACCAAACTGTTTGCCCAGACCAATCTCGTCCGGATCCGGCGCGACGCCCGCACCACAACCCTGTTTGGTGGGGCCGACTTTCCGATCATCATCGCGTCGGGCCGGTCGAACAGCCCCAACTTTTTGGGCTACCGCAACGGCGCGGCTGTACTGCACTACCTGCGGCTCTCGACCGATTTTTTCAGCACGGGCTATTTCCACAGCCAGGGCATCCGGGCGGTGGGATCGGGCTATCAGCTGGAACAGGTCATCGAAGCGCCTTATTACCAGCCGCTGCCGAAAGCCTACCGCCGGGCCGATGGCGACTACCGCCTGTCGCCCAGCACCGACGGCCGGTTCTGGAACAAAATGGATTTCAGTCACCGGCCCGTCAGCAACCTGAAACGGATGGTCGTTCAGGTAGTGGTTCAGCCGCTCGACACGGGCAATCAGCTCACCATTCGGGTCGATGGGGCAAAAGGTGTGCGGATTACGCTGGAGTTTTGTTTCGGGCGGGGCGGTACCGTGTCGGGGCTGCGCCCGGTAGAGGGGCAGGCCGATACCTACTGGCTGGAAGCCGACGGCGGCACCTACCAGGCCGGCAGCGATACCATTCGGCTGGGACCAGGTGTGGTGCAGCATGCGAAAATCAGCGGACTGGAAGGGGAGGCCTACAGCTCCCACTTCGGCAGCCTCCGCACCGAGGGCATCCACGTCTACAGCACCGGCCTGACGCCCTTCGCCCACACGCTGACGATCGGCTAGGGCCTGCAGAGAGCCGCCAACGGTCGGGATTAAGTTGTGGTTAAGGGTTAAACCTTCGGGGGCTACTACCGTCTTATACCCAACTGAAACAACCCCGAATTATGAACAAGTCATTTGTTTTGGGCGGGCTGATGCTTGCTCTCTTCGCCGTTCCGGCTCTGGCGCAGCAGCCGGCCACGCAAACCCAGAACCCCACGGCTCAGACCGGCCGCATGGGCCGCCGGGGCGATTATAAGGCCGCTGACCCGGCCACCCGCGCCCGCCGGATGACCGACCGGCTGACGAAGGAACTGAGTCTCGATCAGGCTACCGCGCAGAAAGTGTATGCCGCAGCCCTCGAACGGGCACAGGCGATCGACGGGCTACAGGCGAACGCGACCGACCGGCGGGCACAGGCCAAACAGCTCAAAGCCAATGCCGACCAGTTTCAGGCGAAGCTAAAGACCATCCTGACGCCCGACCAGTTCGCCAAATTTGAGTCGATGCGCAGCGAGATGCGCCACGGCCGCGGCAAAAACCGGCCGGCCCACGCTGGTGCCGATCAACGCTAGGCTGTCGCCCTGTCGTTTCTAGGCATCCCCCCGTCGATCTGGCGATCGGCGGGGGTTATTTTTTGTGGGGGCGGTTGGGGCGGGGCGCTGTATCTTTGGCCATGCCCACCTCGCTTCAACCGTCACTGCGTTTGCCCATCATCGTGCTGGCGCAGTTTGCCGGCACTTCGCTCTGGTTTGCCGGCAACGCCATCCTGCCCGACCTGCAGCCGCTACTCCACGCGCCCGGCCTGCAGAGCTGGATTACCTCGGCCGTGCAGGCCGGCTTCATTGCCGGCACCCTCGTGTATGCTCTGCTGACCATTCCCGACCGCTTTCCGGCTACGCGGGTTTTTCTGGTGTCGGTCGCGCTGGCGGCTCTGGCCAACTGTCTGTGGCTGTGGGGACCGGTGCAGGCCGGCCCGGTGCTGTTGAGTCGGTTCCTGACGGGCTTCTTTCTGGCGGGGGTGTATCCCGTCGGCATGAAGCTGGCGGCCGACTGGTTTCGGCCGGTGCTGGGGCGGGCTATGGGGTTTCTGGTGGGGGCGCTGGTGCTGGGAACGGCGTTTCCGCATCTGCTGCGCGGCCTCGGCACCAGTCTGCCTTACCGTTCGCTGATGCTGTCGGTAAGCGGGCTGGCGCTGGCGGGTGGGGTGCTGCTGGTCCTGCTGGTGCCGTCGAAACCGGTGCCCGACACCCGCGCCCGCTTTCAGGCGCACGCCCTGCGTACGCTCTGGCAGCCATCGGGGTTTCGGCCCGCCATGCTCGGCTATTTCGGGCACATGTGGGAGCTGTACACGTTTTGGGCCTTTCTGCCGATGCTGCTGACCCGCTACGCCAGCCGGCATCCCGATCAGTCCATCAACGTGTCGCTCTGGGCCTTTATGACCATTGGGGCGGGGGCTGTGGGGTGTGTGCTGGGCGGGTTCGGGGCGCTGCGCGTGGGCAGCCGGCGGGTGGCGCGGGGGCTGCTGCTGACGTCGGGGGCCTGCCTCGTGCTGGTGCCCTGGCTGCTGGATGTTTCCCCGCCGGTATTCGGGCTGTTTCTGCTGGTATGGGGCGCGGCAGCCGCCGGCGATTCCCCCCAGTTTTCGACACTGGTGGCCCAGCATGCCCCATTGGCCAGCCGGGGCAGTACGCTGACTTACGTGACGAGCGTTGGTTTTCTGCTCACCGTTCTGTCTATTCAGGGCATGGCGTGGCTGGTAGCGCAGACAGGTCCGTCGGCCTGGGTGTTCTACGCCCTGCTACCGGGGCCAATACTGGGTGTCTGGGCCGTCGGGCGGTCCGGCGCCGACTAAACCGGGCGGATCAGCTCGGCAATGATCTCGTCGATGCTCACCACCCGGTCGACTACCTGCTGCCGGATGGCCTGTTGCGGCATGAAGCCCACCTGAGCCGATTCGGGCTGCTGCGCCAGGGTGAGGCCACCCCGCTGCCGAATCATGGCCAGTCCTCTGGTGCCGTCGGCGTTGGCGCCCGAGAGCAGAATGCCCGTCAGGGCCGGCCCGTAGACGGCTGCGGCCGATTCAAAGGTGACGTCGATGGAAGGCCGGCTGTAATTGACTTTTTCCGAATCGTCGAGCGAGAACGTATGATCGGTTTCAACCAGGAGGTGATAGTCGGCGGGGGCGAGGTAGATATGACCCGCTTCGACGGGATCCTTGTCGTCGACTTCGTTGACCGGTACGGCCGAGCGCATCGTGAACAGGCTGGCCAGCGTCGAGTCGGCCGTGTTGCGCCGGTGTACCACAATGATCAGGGTGCAGGGGAGTGGGGCCGGCAGGGCGGGTAACACCTGTAGCAGCACTTCGATACTACCCGTTGAGCCGCCAATGACCACCACCCGGCGGGGCGAGCTTAGCCGATTTTCCGCCATATCTTTTCGGTAGCGAGTTGTTTATAGGTTAGCTGCAGCGACGAGAACTTCAGGGTTTCCTTAGAACCCAGCGCCAGATAGCCCAGGGGACCCAGGCTGCTGTCGAACAGGTTGAGTACCCGCTCCTGCAGTTCCTTGTCGAAGTAAATCAGGACGTTACGGCACAGGATCAGGTCGAACTCGTTGAAGGAGCGATCGGAAACGAGGTTGTGGGTCGAAAAGACCATGCGCTCGCTCAGGTCGTCGCTGAACTTGACGTGGCCGTACTGAGCGGTGTAATAGCCCGAAAAATCGGCCCGGCCACCCGAGAGCAGGTAATTTTCGGAGTACTGCTTCATGGGGCCGAGTGGAAAAATACCTTTGCGGGCCTGTTCCAGCACTTCGGTGTTCAGATCGGTGGCATAGAGCAGTGCCCTGGTCAGCAGGCCCGCTTCTTTGAGCAGAATAGCCATCGAAAATACCTCTTCGCCGGTCGAGCAGCCAGCGTGCCAGATTCGGATAAAGGGTTTGGCCTGGAGCATGGTCAGCACGTCGGTGCGCAGCATCCGGTAAAAAAGCGGGTCGCGGAACATCTCGGTTACATTGACCGTGATCCCCTCCACAAACCGTTTCAGGTAATCGGTATCGGTCCGAACCCGGTAGCGCAGCTCGGCAAAACTCGGAAACTTGTCGAGACTCCACAGCCGGTTGACGCGCCGGGTCAGCGAGGCCCGCGAATAATGCGTGAAATCATAGCCATGAACATCCAGCAAGTCGGTCAGCAGCAACGCCAGCTCCTGTTCATTGATCATACGGGTGTACTCAGATAGTCGACAGGAGTTGAAACAGCCTGTCGACGTCGATTGGTTTAGCAATATAATCGGTGGCGCCGGCCTGCAGGCAGCGTTCGCGGTCGCCCACCATGGCCTGCGCCGTTACGGCAAAGATAGGCGTGTCGGCATAGCCGGGCAGCCCGCGCAGTACCGGTATGGCCTCGTAGCCGTCCATGTCGGGCATCATCATATCGAGCAGAATGGCATCGGCCTGCGGCCCTGTCTGGAGCAGGGCCAGGGCCTCGGCTGCGCTCTGGCACGACGCACAGCTGTAGGCCCGCGACTTGAGCAGGGCTTTCAGAGCGAAAATATTGCGGGGATCATCGTCGACAATCAGCAGGTGTTTGGCAGCCATAAGAGCGGTTTCCGGTTGTATAGAGAGAGAAGAGTGCGTGGGGTGGCTGCGGTCAGGCGCGGTCGTAGAGCCAGACCCGCAGCAGCGAAATCAGCTGATCGATGTCGACGGGTTTGGTGATGTAGTCCGACGCGCCGGCCTGAATGCATTTTTCGCGGTCGCCAGTCATGGCCTTGGCCGTTACGGCAATAACCGGCAGTTGCCGGAAACGGGGCTGCTCCCTGATTTTGCGGGCGGTTTCGTAGCCGTCCATCTGGGGCATCATCATATCGAGCAGCACCACGTCGATGGCGGGGTTTTCATGGAGTTTCTGCATGGCCTCCTTGCCGTCGAGGGCCGCAATGATGGTCATGTCGTACTGCTCCAGGGCTTTGGAGAGCGAGAAAATATTCCGCACGTCGTCGTCGGCCACCAGGACCGTCTTATTGGCCAGCACCTGACTCAGCTCGCCCAGCTTACGGGGTGCATCGGGCGTAAGGGGCTGCTGCCGGTTCTCCTCGACCAGGTGCAGAAACAGCGATACCTCGTCGAGCATGCGCTGGTAGGAGTGGGCCGTTTTAACGATAATCGAGTCGGCGTATTTCTTGATCTTCATCTCCTCCGACATCGACAGGCTTTTGCCGGTGAAGATAATAATGGGCAGGTTTTCGAGTCCGGGGTTTTTCTTGGCCTCTTCGAGTATGGCGTAGGCCTTGGCGTCGGGCACCCCCATATCCAGAATCACGCAGTCGACTTCCTCGCGTTTCAGCGCGTCGAGCCCTTCGCTCATGTCGCTGCGCAGCTCCGAGTTGATGTTGAAGCTCTCCAGGAAATAGGCCAGTGCTTTGGCATGGCGCGGGTTATCTTCAATGATGAGCACCTTTTTGGTGTCCCGGTTCAAGACATACTCGATCTTCTTGAAAACGTCCTGCATCTGCTCGAAAGCCATCGGTTTATCGACAAAGTCGATGGCCCCTTTCAGCATGCTTTCGTTTTTAAGTTTCAGCGACGACATAATGTGCACCGGAATGGGGCGTGTTTTGGGGTTGGCCTTCAGCGCATCCATCACTTCCCAGCCGCTCATGACGGGCAGCTGCACATCGAGCAGGATACCCGTTGGCCGGAAGTGTTCGGCCAGACGCAGCCCTTCGTCGCCCCGGACAGCCACCAGCCCCTTGTAGCCTTTCTTGCGGGCATAGTCGAGCAGGGCCTTCGCAAAATGGGCGTCGTCTTCCACGATCAGAATGGTTCGGTCATTGGCGACGATCGTATCGCGATCGTCGGGAATAGCATCGGGAATAACCGGGCTGATGTATTTATCGCGGATCGCCGGGGCGGGTGCGGGCGCTTGCGCAACCGGTACAACCGGGGGGGCAGGCGTAGGCGTGGGTTGTGGCTGACCGGCCGGGCTGGCCGTCACGGGCAGGTGAACGGTAAATTCGCTGCCCTGACCCACCTGACTGACCAGGCTGATTTCACCCCCCAGAATCCGGGCCAGCTCACGGCTGATCGATAGGCCCAGGCCCGTGCCGCCGTATTTCCGTTTGGTCGATCCGTCGGCCTGCTGAAACGCTTCGAAAACCAGCGCCTGCTTGTCGGCCGGAATGCCGATGCCGGTGTCTTTAACGCTGAACCGAAGCATATCGGTCGGGATGGTCTGCCGGCTGATGGTAAGGGTGATGCTGCCCGACACCGTAAATTTCAGGGCGTTGGAAATCAGGTTTTTGAGGACCTGGCCCAGCCGTACTTTGTCGGTTTCGAGGGTAGCCGGCACGTCGGGCTGCACATCGATCACAAAGTCGAGGCCTTTTTCTTTGGCCATCAGCCCAAACAGTCCCTGCAGCTCGGCGGTGATCTCCTGAATCGATACCGACAGGTATTCGAGCGTCATTTGCCCGGCTTCGATTTTCGAAAGGTCCAGAATCTCGTCGATCAGGCCGAGCAGCCCATTGCCCGAGGCCTGAATGACGGTGGCATATTCGACCTGATCGGTGGTCAGGTTAGCCTCGTTGTTCTCGGCCAGCAGGCGGCTCAGCAGCAGAATGGAGTTGAGGGGGGTGCGCAGCTCATGCGACATGTTGGCCAGGAACTCCGATTTGTAGCGCGTGCTCAGCTCCAGTTCATCGGCCTTTTTCTGAATCTCATCGTTTTTCTCTTCGAGCAGCAGGCCCCGCTCTTCCAGCTCGGCGTTGGTTTGCTGCAGTTCTTCCTGCTGCACCCGCAGTTCCTCCTCGGAGGCCTGCAGCCGCTGCGCCTGCATTTCGAGTTCGGTATTCAGGTTCTCCAGTTCCGAATGCTGCGACTGCAGCTCTTCCGACTGGGCCTGGGTTTCTTCGAGCAGGTGCTGCAGCCGCACGTAGTCGAGGGCTGCGTTGATGCCGATTGCCATGGCTTCGCGGTTGGTGTTGAGCAGCTCCAGGGCGTGGGCATCGGGCGTACGCAGCAGGCCCAGCTCCAGTACGCCCAGGCATTGCCCTTCGTGCAGCAGCGGCACCAGCACCAGCGCCGTGGGAATTGTCTCGCCCAGCGACGAGCTGATGCGGTTGGTGTAATCGGGCGGCAGGGTATCGATAACCAGCACGTTTTGTTGGGCAATGGCCTGGCCAATCAAACCCTGACCGGCGTAAACGACCGGTGGCGCCTGCCGGACGGCATACTGACCAGCCAGCTTATAGCGGTCGTCGATATCGAGGAGGTAGAGGGTGCCCAGTGGCGCACGCAGGTATTCGGCAATGGCCGTGATGAGCTGCTCGCCCAGCGTCATGGCGTTGCGCTGCCCCCGGATGGCATCGCTGATATGCACCGAGCCGGTTTTTATCCAGTCGACGTTGGCCAGATCGGTAAAGGTGTGTTCGAGCGATTCGGCCAGGTGATTGATGGCCCGGGCAATGCGGCCCAGCTCATCGTCGCGGCTATCGGTTACCCGCACGGCATATTCGCCATTGGCGAGGTGCCCGGCGGTATCTTCCATCTGCCTGATGCGCTCGGTGGTTTCACGGTACCGGGCTTCGGCCGCCAGCTGCTGCACCAGCCGCTCGTCGAGGTCGCGTTTGATGCGGAAATAAGCGAAAGCCGTAATCAGAATCGAAATCAGGGCCGCGAGCAGCAGCAGAAACGGCGTGTAGGTAATGTAGGTTTGCTGGGCAGCCTCACGGGTTCTGAGCCGGTGCGTTTCTTCGGCTTTGATATGGTTGATAACCGTCCGCAAACTGTCCATGATGACTTTGCCCTTCCGCATCTCGGCGTTACGCTCCAGAATCGGTACCGAATATTCGCCCGTTCGTTTAGCCAGGTCGATAACCCGCTGCATCTGCACAAACTTGGCCTCGTACAGCCGCTCTACTTCGGCCAGATTACGCTGCTGGGTCGGATTGTCGAGCGTAAGTTCCGAGATCCGGCGAAAGCTGATCTGGGTTTTCTGGTATGCGCCGTTGAAGGGCTGCAGAAACGTGGGGTCGAGGGTTACCAGAAACCCGCGCTGCCCGGTTTCGGCATCTTTCATAAACGAGATAATGTTCTCGGCCTCGATCAGTACCTCGTTGGTGTGGTTAACTTGTTTCGAACTGCTGATCAGGTTCTGAATGCTGTAGAATGAAGCAATCAGGCTGATCACCAGCAGGGCGGTCGATACCGTAAAAACGGTTCGGAGCTGCGTAATGACCGATTGGGTAGACTGTTTGGGCATAGCTTGGCGGAATGACGGATCGGGAAGGAGCGGAGACCGGGCGTTTACAGCGCCTGATCGACCGTGGTTTCGGGTTCGGCCGAGGGCTCACTGGCGCTGATGGCAAACGACTGGTGCACCGGCAGCACCAGGATAAAGCAGGTACCTTCGTTGACCTGGCTGCGGGCCCAGATCAGTCCGTTGTGTTTGTCGATGTTCTTGCGGGCAATGGCCAGGCCGATACCGGTTCCTTCGTACTGTTCGCGGCTGTGGAGCCGCTGAAAAATCACAAAGATACGGGTAAGGAATTTCTCGTCGAACCCGATGCCGTTGTCGCTGACCTCGATCCGGCAGTAGTCGCCGTCGGCCTGGGCCGGGGCGTCAATGGCTTTGGTACCTACCCGTTCGCCCGAGATCGTAATCACGGGCGGGGTGCCGGGTCGGGCAAATTTCAGGGCATTACTGATCAGGTTCTGGAATACCTGCCGCATGCGCGTCGGAATGGTATCAATCAGGGGCAGGGCGTGGATCTGCACCACCGCCTGCGTGCGCTGAATGGTATCGTCGAAGTCGAGCAGCAGCTCGGTCAGCAGCGCATTCAGGTCCGTCGGCTGAAACGGCTCAGGCGCCGACAGCTGGGAATACGTCAGCAGGTCGCTGATGAGCGTCGACATGCGGGCCGACGACCGGATGGAGCGGTCGAGGTAGCCGATGGCATCGGGATTGTCGTTCAGGTACTTCTGTTTGATGATGTCGTTGAGCAGCTGGATTTTCCGCAGGGGCTCTTTCAGGTCGTGCGACACCACCCACGTAAACTGCTGCAGCTCGTGGTTGGTCCGTTCCAGCTCGGTATTTTTCAGCAGCAGTTCGTTGGTCCGCAGCTCAACCTGCTGCTCCAGCAGGTCGGCTGCTTCCTTCTGCGCGTGGATGTCGGTGAAGGTGCCGATCCAGCGCACGACCGTACCCTGCTGCCGGATGGGCTGAATACGCAGCAGGTAGAACCGGTACTGACCGTCGGGCTGCCGCAGGCGCACCTCGCTCTGAAAATCATGGCCTTCCCGGCGGGCGGTGGCCCAATGGTCTTCATACGAGACATCGTCGGGGTGAGCCGTTGGAAACCCGGTCGGGTTGGCCGCAAAGCGGTGCCAGTATTCGTTTACGTATTCGATGCGGCCATCGGGCGTGGTGCTGAAAGCCGCCTGGGGCAGAGCGGCCAGTAGGGTTTGTAGTTCGCCCATGCGTTCGGCCAGCGCTTCCTGGGCCTGCTTGCGCACCTCGACCTCCTGCCGCAGCGATTCCTGGGTAGCGATGAGTGCCTGCTGCTGTTCGTAGAGCCGATGCAGGGTTTTCACTTTCAGCACCAGAATATCGGGGTCGACGGGTTTGGTCATGTAGTCGATGCCGCCCGAGGTATACCCTTTGGTAATGAACCGCTTCTCGGTGTTGACGGCCGACAGGAAAACGATCGAGGTGTACTTGGCGCGGCTGAATCCGGCGATGGCGCTGGCTACCTCGAAGCCATCCATGTCGGGCATCTGCACGTCCAGAATTATCACCGAGTAATCGGTTTTCAGAACCTTCCTCAGGGCTTCTTCGCCCGATCCGGCCGTGTCGACGTTAAAGTGGTGGAGGGTGAGGATTTTCTTTAACGGAAGCAGGTTCTCGGGCCTGTCGTCGACGAGGAGGATCATGCAGAATAAGTTGTAACGCTGAATAGGGAGGTCCCGCCGTTGGCTCCGATCGCTGAGCCGACGCTGCTGCCAACGGGGTGTCCGATCCGGTTACACCCCCCGGTACAGGCTCGGGAAATGCCGTGAAGATACGATCTGTGGCGTTGTGGCACCAATTAGGTGATTGAATGGCCCCGGCCCTAACCGGCATAAACAACCGAACCGATCGCCGTTGCCGGTTGATCGGTTCGGTTGTCACCAGTTGTTACGGATCAGGCTTCCAGCGACAGCACTTTGTCGACCGTGATGGGCAGCGACCGCACGCGCCGGCCGGTGGCGTGGTAGATGGCGTTGGCAATGGCGGCTACCGACCCCGTAATACCAATTTCGCCTATGCCTTTGGCGCCGGCCGGGTTCACATGCTCGTCGGTTTCTTCCACAAAAATCACGTCGATGTCGGGTATGTCGGCATTGACCGGTACATGGTATTCGCCCAGGCTGGCGTTCATGATGCGGTTGGTACGATCGTCGAACACGGTGTCTTCGAGCAGGGCCATACTGACCCCCCACACGATACCGCCAATAACCTGACTGCGGGCCGTTTTGGCATTCACGATCCGACCGGCGGCATAAGCACCCGTTAGCTTCGTGACGCGTATCTCGCCCGTGCCTTCGTTGACTTTTACTTCGGCAAACTGCGCGCCGTGGGCATACATCGAGTATTTCTCCTTTTCTTCGCCCGGTTTCGAACTGGTTGTGGCGGTGAGGGGCTTGCCGCCGTTGCGCTTGAGCAGGGCCACCAGCGTTTCGCCTTTGGCGGGCTTGTCTTTCAGAAACAGCTTGCCTTTCCCGATCTCGATTTCTTTTTCCTTCGCGCCGTGGAGGGGCGATTTGGTGTCGTTGAGGGCCAGCTGTTTGGCTTTCAGCAAGACGGCTTCGGCGGCCTGTACGACGGCCGATCCGGTCGAGGCTGTGGTGCGCGAGCCCCCCGACACGGGCGTTTTGGGCTGAGTCGTGTCGCCGGCCTGCAGCGTCACCTGGTCGGGGTGAATGCCAAACACATCGCCCGCCAGCTGGGTCATGATCGTAAACGAGCCGGTGCCGATGTCCTGCGTACCGGTGCTGACCACCAGGGTTCCGTCGGCGTTGAGCGTGACTTTGGCCGTGGCTTCATCGCGGTTCATGGGGTAGATTGCCGTGGCCATCCCGCTGCCCACGAGCCACTTGCCCTGGCGGTTTGAGCGGGGCGCGGGGTTTCGTTTCGACCAGCCAAAGCGTTCGGCTGCCTGCTCGTAACACGCCTTGAGCGACTTGCTGGAGTAGGGCAGCTCTTTCTGCTGATCCATATCGGTGTAATTCCTGATCCGCAGGGCCACCGGGTCCATGTTGAGGGCATAGGCCAGTTCGTCCATCGTGCACTCGAGCCCGAACATGCCCGGTGCTTCGCCCGGTGCGCGCATGGGGGCCGTGGTGCCGATGTTGGCCCGCACCGACCGGTGGGTTACCTCCTGGTTGGGGCTGGTGTAGAGCATGCGGCTCAGCGTGCCCACCGGCTCGGCAAAATCGTCGAACACGGAGGTTTGTACCAGCGAACGGTGCGCCAGTGCCGACAGCTGTCCATCGCGGGATGCGCCCACCTCCAGCTCCTGCACCGTGGCCGATCGCGCGCCCACCATACCGAACATGTCGCTACGCCGAAGCTCGAGTTTCACGGGCCGCTTGACGAAACGCGCGGCCATGGCGGCCAGCATTACGTTCGACCAGACGGCCCCTTTACTGCCAAACCCACCCCCTACGTACTGGGCCACCACGCGCACCTGCTCGGGCGGCAGGGCAAAGTATTTGGCGACACGCTCGCGGGTCGGAAAAATGCCCTGCGTGGCGGTGTAGAGCGTTAACTTGTCGCCTTCCCACATGGCCAGCGTCGCGTGGGGCTCCATGGCGTTGTGGGTCTGAGTCGGGGTGGTGTATTTGGGGCGCAGGGTGACCTCGGCTTTGGCCATGGCACCGGCCAGATCGCCCCGCTTCGTATCGACCGGGTCGTCGGGGCGGGGGAGCCGCTTGGGGGTAAAGGGCGTGGTTTTGTTGGCCGGCAGTTCGGGTATGGGTTTCTTTTCGGTGTAGGTCACCTTCACCAGCCGGGCGGCTTCGGTCGCGTGCTCGAACGTATCGGCAATGGCTACCGCAATGGGCTGGTTGTTGTAATAGATGGTGGGGCTGTCGAGCAGATGCAGCACCCGCTCGAGCGCCGTTTCGCCAGGGGTGTTGTTGGCAATGCCGGCGGGTTTCGGCGTGTTTTTGTGGGTCATGATGCCCAGTACGCCCGGTAGTTTCGAAGCAGCTGTTGTGTCGATATCGCTGATGCTGCCGTTGGCAATGGTACTCATGACCAGCACGGCATAGGCCATGTTGGGCTGGTGCATATCGGCCGAGTACCGGGCCTGGCCGGTTACTTTCTGCTTGCCGTCGATCCGGTCGATCGGGTCGCCAATGGGTTTCGTCGCCATGGGAAAAAAGGATCAATAGCGCCAATCAGGCGGGCGGGCCGAAGCCATCCCGACGCCGATCGGTGCCGATGGATTTATACGGCTGCTTCCTGCAGCGCCTGAACAATGGCCGACTGGGCCAGACTTACCTTGAATGCGTTGTGGGCAAAGCCCCGGGCGCCGGTCAGCAGGGTGGTGGCCGCCTGGCGGAAGGTCGCTTCGGTTGCGGGCTTACCCACGAGCGTCTGCTCCACGGCCGTCACCCGCCAGGGTTTATGGGCCACCCCACCCAGCGCCAGCCGGGCCTCGCGGATGGTGCCGTTCTCAACCGAAAGCCGGGCCGCTACCGATACCAGTGCAAAGGCATAGGAGGCCCGGTCGCGCACTTTCAGGTAATGGCTTTTGCCCGCCTGTTTAGCCGTCGGGATATCGACCGACAGAATCAACTCATCCGGTTTGAGGTTCGTATCCTGCTGGGGCGTGGTGCCCGCCAGCCGGTGAAACTCGGCGATGGGGATGCTGCGCTCACCGGCCGGCCCGCTCACGTTTACCACCGCTTCGAGCGCAGCCAGAGCCACGTTCATATCGCTGGGGTTGGTGGCTATACACGATTTGTTGAGGTCGCCCGTGTCGAGACCCAGAATGGCATGAATGCGGTTGTACCCTTCCAGTGCTCCGCAGCCGCTGCCGGGATTGCGTTTGTTGCAGGGCTGGCTGGGGTCGTAGAAATAATAGCACCGGGTGCGCTGCATGAGGTTGCCGCCCAGCGTGGCCATGTTGCGCAGCTGGGGCGAGGCACCGGCCAGCAGGGCCTCGGCCAGCAGGGGCGCGTGCTGTTTCACCAGCGGGTGCTCGGCCATGTCGCTGTTGCGGGCGAGGGCGCCGATGCGAAGGCCCGTGGCGGTTTTTTCGATGGTGGTGAGGGGCAGTCGGCTGATGTCGACCACGCGATCGGGCTGCATCACGTCGTACTTGATCAGATCGACCAGGTTGGTGCCGCCCGCAATAAACTGGCTGTTGGGCTGTGCCCCCAGCAACTGAATGGCCTGTGCCGGCTGGCTGGCCTCGGCATACCCGAAGTTTTTCATTTGGTGGTTCCTCCTTTCTGTACCGATTGTATGGCGGCCACGATGCCCGGATAGGCCCCGCAGCGGCAAATGTTTCCGCTCATCCATTCCCGAATCTCGTCGGGCGAACCGGCGTGGCCTTCGCGCAACAGCGCTGCGCCCGACATAAGCTGGCCCGGTGTGCAGAAACCGCACTGGAAGCCGTCGTGCTCGATGAAGGCGGCCTGCAGCGGATGGAGCTTATCGGGGGTGCCGAGGCCTTCGATGGTGGTGATGTCGCGGCCCTGCTGCATAATGGCCAGCGTCAGGCAGGCATTGGCCCGTCGCCCGTCGATGTGTACCGTACAGGCCCCACACTGGCCGTGGTCGCAGCCTTTTTTGCTGCCGGTGAGGTTCAGCCGCTCACGCATCAGATCGAGCAGCGTTTCGCGGGGTTCAACGGCTAGTTTGTAGGTTTTTTTGTTGATGCGCAGGCTGATGGGCTGCGTGGTTGCGGTAGTGTCGGGCATAGCGGTCGGAACAGATTCGGCCTGAGTGGCCAGGGGCGGTAGCATAACTAGGCCGGCCAGGGCTGACGACTGCTTCAGAAACCACCGGCGTCCGGCCCCGTCGATGAGGTACTTTTCGTGTTGCGCCATGAGAATACGTAAGTCTATACCTACCTAAACCGCCTGTTTGCCCGGGGTTCTAAAAAAATGACACAACGACCCGGCCGTGCGGTTGTTTCTGCGACCCGACAGTAGGCTAAATTGTCGGTTTTTTGTTTGTAATAATCAGACAGTCAGCTAGTTAGTATTATCTCGATCTGAACCCTTGCTGCTGTATTTCTGTTTAGTAAACAGCACCTTACCCACGTCTGAATGCCCGATTTCAAACCCAGTCTGATCCTGTATACGGCCGATGCGCTCAATGCGCAGGGAACGGCCATTCTCGACCGTTTTCCCGACGCGCAGACGATGCAGGTGCGGCAGCATAACCGCCTGCCCGATCTGGGGCTCAGCCACTACAAGGCTAAATCCGATCTGCTGGTGCTGGGTACGCTGAAGTCGCAGACCATTCGCTGGAGTGGCCGCAGCGCCGATTTCATTGCGCCCAGCCTGGCCAATGGCTGTTTCGGAGCCTGCGCTTACTGTTACGTCGACCGGCATAAGACCGTCAACCCCATCACGCTCTACACCAATACCGACGCCCTGCTGCAGGCGGTCGACGAGCATGTGATGAGTCAGCCGTGGCCCCGCCCCGCCAACCAGACCGACCCGCACGTTTACACCTACGATATTGGCTGTAACTCCGATATCTCGATCGACTACGGGTTGAGCGATGGTGTGCAGCAGGCCTTTTCGTTCTATCGCGATCATCCCCGCGCCAAGGCCACCTTCGCTACCAAGTTTGTAAACCCCGACATGCTGGCGTTCGACCCGCAGCGCAAGGTCCGGATTCGGTTCAGTCTGATGCCGCCCGAGATCAGCCGCCTGGTCGATGTGCGGACCGATAGCATCGAGAAGCGGATTGCGGCTATCAACCAGTTTTACGAAGCGGGCTATGAGGTACACGTCAATTTTTCGCCCGTCATCGTCTACGGCAGCAAAACCGGCAATCCGCAGCAGTGGCGCGACGACTACCGGGCGCTGTTCCGCCAGCTCGACGGGGCGCTGTTGCCCGCCGTGAAAGCCCAGCTCCAGAGCGAAGTAATTTTTCTGACGCACAACCAGCAGCAGCACCAGGCCAACCTGGCCATCAACCCGAAGGCCGAAGAACTGCTGTGGGTACCGGAGTGGCAGGAGAGTAAAGTAAGTCAGTTTGGGGGCTGGAATATCCGCTATCAGCACCAGCTGAAAAGTAAGATGGTGGCTATCTTCAGTAAACTACTGGCCGACGAGATTCCGTGGTGCACGGTGCGCTACTGCTTCTAAACCCCGCCCCGGTTGGATCGGGACCGCTCTCGCGAAAAACCGGTGAAGGGGCCCGCCGGCTCGCCAACCACCGGGGGATTTTATGTAACTTTGATTGCTATGCCAACAAAAAAAGAACCTAAAGCGGTGCTGACGACCGCCACGCTCACGTTTATGAGCGACCTCGTGAAAAATAACAACCGCGAGTGGTTTCAGGTGAACCGGGCCCGTTATGATGCTGCCAAGCAGGAGTTGATCGGGCTGGTCGAGCAGGTTCTGGTCAAGATGAGTGCGTTCGAGCCGCTGGCCAACACCACGGCTAAAGAGTGTATTTTCCGCATTAACCGCGACATCCGATTTTCGAAAGACAAGGCTCCGTATAAATCAAATCTGGCGTTTGCCATCGGGCCGGGTGGACGACATTCGGGCCGCATCGACTACTACGTGCACATTCAGCCCGGCAACCAGTCGTTTATCGGGGGTGGCATGTGGCAGCCAACACCGGCCCAGCTGGCTATCTACCGGCAGGAAGTCGATTACAACGCCCAGGAGCTGAAAGACATAATCGAAGCCGAGGCCTTCCGGGCCTATTACCCCGAGGTGTCGGGCGAGGTGATGAAGACCACACCCAAAGGCTACTCCGCCGATCATCCCGACATCGACTTGCTTCGCCGGAAAGAACTGTTTTTTATCCACCGCTTCACCGACCGCGAGGTGGTGAAGCCGGGCTTCGCCGACGAACTGGTTCGGGGGGCGCTTATTCTGAAGCCTTACTGCGACCTGCTGAATTACCTGTTCTTCGACGAAAAAGAAGAACCTGTGCGTTTATAAGCTGACTCTGTTTCTTTATCCTCCCATGATGCGCAACCGCCACCTCCTACTGCTCGCACCGGCCCTGTTGATGGCCCTGACCACCCAGGCGCAGACCCCTGTGCCGTACCGGCCCGGCTATACCTACAAGGTCGAAACGGCCATTCCCAACACGGAGGTCTACGTGAGCGGGCAGCGCCCGTTCGATGCCAACGGCAATCTGGTCGGACCCGGCGATATTGTAGCCCAGACCCAGCAGGTGTTTCAGAACCTGCAAACGGCGCTGGCCGAGTTTGGTATGACATTCAGCAACATCAAGCAGGTCACGTACCACCTTAAAGGCGTAACCGGGCAGCGTGATGCCGTCGCGGAGCAGCGGGTCAGCAACGTCAGCGGCTTGTATCTGCCCCGGTCAACCGCGCGTATCGAAGCCACCAAAGTAATTCCGCAAATCATCAGCAACGACGTGCTCATCGAGGTCGAAGTGATTGCCGCCAAGTAGAGCAACCCACACGGCACGCAACGAAATCGGCCCCGGTAGCGCTACCGGGGCCGATTTCGTTCTAAGGGTATACAGGGTGCCGCACCATGCCGGCTATCAGGCTACTTCGATCATCGAAACGGCTTTGGCTTCGAGCATCGTTTCGCCCATCAGGTAGCAGTCGGCAGCGCGGGCAGCCTCACGGCCTTCCGAGATGGCCCACACCACCAGCGACTGGCCCCGGCGCATATCGCCTGCTACAAAAACGCGCGGATTGGTGGTAGCCTGGTAGTTGGTGGCTTTCACGTTGCCGCGTTCATCGTATTCAACGCCCAGCTCGTCGAGCAGGCCTTCGTGCTGCGGGTGCAGGAAGCCAGCCGCCAGCAGCGCCAGTTCGCAGGGCACATCACGCTCGGTACCCGGCATCTCCACCATCTGCATGCGGCCGTTCTCGTTTTTCCAGGCCAGATCAACGAGTCGGAGGGCCTTCAGGTTGCCGTTTTCGTCGCCGATAAAGGCTTTGGTGTTGATCGACCAGTGGCGCTCGCAGCCTTCCTCGTGTGAGGTCGATGTACGGAGCATCATGGGCCAGTTGGGCCAGGGGGTGTTGGTAGCCCGCTCTTTAGGCGGCATCGGCATCAGCTCGATCTGGGTGATGCTGGTGGCACCGTGCCGGTTCGATGTACCAACGCAGTCGGAGCCGGTATCGCCCCCGCCAATCACCACCACGTTTTTACCCGTAGCCAGCAGTTCGCCATCGGCATAAGGCATACCCCGGTGGTCGACCTCGACGGGCCGCTCAGCATTGCGCTTGTTTTGCTGACTCAGGAACTCCATAGCCGGATAAACACCCTTCAGGTCGCGGCCCGGAATGGGCAGATCCCGCGGTACGGTCGATCCACCCGTCAGCATCACCAGGTCGAACTGCTCGAGCAGATCGTTGGCCTTTACATCGACACCGACATTGACGCCGGTTTTAAACTGGATGCCTTCTGCTTCCATCACGGCCAGCCGGCGGTCGATGGTCCACTTCTCGAGTTTGAAGTCGGGGATACCATAGCGCAGCAGCCCGCCAATCTGATCGGCCCGTTCGAAAACCGTGACTGTATGGCCCGCTTTGTTGAGCTGAGCCGCAGCGGCCAGACCGGCCGGCCCCGAGCCTACCACGGCAATCTGTTTGCCAGTCCGGACTTTGGGTGGCCTGGGCACTACGTAACCACGTTCGAAGGCTACCTCGGCAATCGATTTTTCGATAAACTCTATGGCAACGGGCGGCTTGTTGATACCCAGTACACACGACGCTTCGCAGGGAGCGGGGCAGATGCGGCCCGTAAACTCCGGGAAATTGTTGGTCGTCGCCAGAATATCGTAGGCGTAGGCCCAGTTCTGCTCATACACCGCGTCGTTGAACTCGGGGATGATGTTGCCCAGCGGACAGCCACTGTGGCAAAACGGGGTGCCACAGTCCATGCAGCGGGCCGCCTGCCGTTGGGAGTCCTGCTCCGAAAACGGCATCTCGATTTCTTTGTAATCGTTGATCCGCTGCTGCGGGTCGCGCTTTTTAGGCAGTTCGCGCGTAAATTCTAAAAATCCGGTAGGTTTTCCCATGGTAGGCTGAGGACGCCGTTGCCGGCGTGGTCTGCTTAATACAGCTAACAACTATTCAGTAGCCTGGCGGCCATCCGCGTAACAGGAAGCGCAGGCTTCGCCGGTTACCCGTGCGTCACGTCGACGGTGATGTCCTGATACACAACGTTCTTGTCGCGAATCTGCTCGGCCAGCGCAATGTTGCGACCCGCCAGGGCTTTGCGGAAATCATCGGGCATCACCTTCACGAACTGACCAATCTGCTGCTCCCAGTGCTGGAGCAGGTTGAGCGCCACGTTGCTGGTGGTGTACTGGAAGTGCTTCTCCACGTACTCCCGCAGAATGGCCTGGTCTTCGTCGTTGAGGGGTTCGAGGCTGACCATTTCGCGGTTGACCTTCGAGGCAAACGTACCGTCCTGATCGAACACATACGCCACCCCGCCCGACATACCGGCGGCAAAGTTGCGGCCGGTGCGGCCCAGAATGATGGCCAGACCACCGGTCATGTATTCGAGTCCGTGGTCGCCGATCCCTTCGACTACAACCTTGGCGCCTGAATTCCGTACGCAGAACCGCTCGCCGGCCATACCCCGGATAAAGGCTTCGCCCGAGGTAGCGCCGTAGAACGACACGTTACCGACAATGCTGTTTTCTTCGGGTTTGAACTGCGCCGTCCGGTCGGGGTAAACAATCAGCTGCGTGCCGCAAAGGCCCTTGCCGAAGTAGTCGTTAGCGTCGCCTTCGAGCTCCAGTTTGATACCGTTGGTAGCAAAGGCACCAAAGCTCTGGCCGGCCGTACCGCGCAGTTTAATGTGGATCGTACCCTCGGGCAGGCCGGGGCCACCGTACGCTTTCGAAATCTCGTTCGACAGCATGGTACCGATGCTCCGGTCGATGTTCTGCACCGTAAACTCCCCGTAAACGGTTTCGGCCGAAGTCAGCGCAGGCTGCGCCAGTTCCATCAGTTTCCGGTCGAGCACATCGTCGAGGTAGTGATTCTGTTCTTCCTGCTTGTATAGGGCCACGTCGAGGTTGGTGGGCTCTTTGTAAAGCAGTGCATCGAGGTTCACGTTCTTGTATTTCCAGTGGGGCAGGTTCTGCCGCAGTTCCAGCATCTGGGCCTGACCCACCATCTCGTTGATGGTACGGAAGCCCAGCTCAGCCATGATCTCGCGCAGTTCCATGGCCAGGAAGGTAAACATGTTTACCACGTGCTCGGGCTTGCCGGTAAAGAGGGCGCGCAGCTCTTTGTTCTGCGTAGCCACCCCCACCGGGCAAGTGTTCAGATGACACTTGCGCATCATGATACAACCCGTAGCGACCAGCGCGGCCGTGGCCACGCCAAATTCTTCGGCACCGAGCAGGGCAGCAATGGCCAGGTCGCGCCCCGTCCGCATCTGCCCGTCGGCCTGTACCGTAACCCGGCCGCGCAGTTTGTTGCGCACCAGGGTCTGGTGCGCTTCGGCCAGACCCAGCTCCCACGGCAGACCCGCGTGGCGGATCGACGAGAGGGGCGAGGCACCCGTACCGCCATCGTGACCCGAAATCAGTATGTGATCGGCGTGGGCTTTGGCTACCCCGGCGGCAATGGTGCCGACGCCGGCTTCCGATACCAGCTTCACGCTGATCCGGGCGGCCCGGTTGGCGTTTTTCAGGTCGGAGATCAGCTGGGCCAGATCCTCGATCGAGTAAATGTCGTGGTGGGGCGGGGGCGAAATCAGCCCCACGCCGGGCGTCGAGTGGCGCGTCCGGCCAATCCAGTCGTCGACTTTAAAGCCGGGCAGCTGACCGCCTTCGCCGGGTTTGGCGCCCTGGGCCATTTTGATCTGCAGCTCACGGGCGTTGGTCAGGTAGTAGCTCGTGACGCCGAAACGGCCCGATGCCACCTGCTTGATACCCGAGTTCATGCTGTCGCCGTTGGCCATCGGGGTGTAGCGCAGTTCATCTTCACCGCCTTCGCCTGAGTTGCTCTTGCCGCCGATGCGGTTCATGGCAATAGCCAGGGTGGTGTGCGCTTCCCACGAGATCGAGCCGAACGACATGGCACCCGTTGCGAACCGCTTGAAGATGGCTTCGATGGGTTCGACTTCATCGATGGGAACCGAAGCGCCCTTCTTGAAGCGCAGCAGCCCCCGCAGCGTAATGGCTTTCTGGGTCTGATCGTCGATCAGTTTCGAGTATTTCTTGAAAATCGAGTAATCGTTTTTCTGGGTCGACTGCTGGAGCAGGTGGATGGTGTCGGGGTTGAAAATATGTTTTTCGCCCCGCTGTTTCCATTGGTAAATACCGCCCACTTCAAGCCGCGCCGGCATAACCGGCCCCTCGGGGAAGGCAATGCAGTGGCGAATCAGAATTTCGCGGGCGATTTCGTTGAGCCCCATGCCGCCAATGCGTGAGACCGTGCCGGTGAAGTAGCGGCTCACTACATCTTCGTTCAGGCCCAGACATTCGAAAATCATGGCACCCTGATACGACTGTAGCGTCGAGATTCCCATTTTCGAGAAAATCTTCAGCAGCTCGCCGTTCACGGCTTTGATGTAATTCTTGTAGAGCTTGTCGAGGTCATAATCGACCTGCAGAAGCCCTTTTTCTTTCATGCTGGCAATGGTCTCGAACGCCATGTAGGGGTTCACCCCCGATGCGCCGTAGCCGATGAGGGTAGCCACGTGGTGGGTTTCCCAGACATCGCCCGCTTCGACCACGATACCGACTTTGCCCCGCAGGCCCTGCCGGATGAGGTAGTGGTGAATAGCCGAAGTCGACAGCAGCGACGGAATGGGCGCATGGCTCGAGTCGATAGCCCGGTCCGACAGCACCAGAATCGAGTAGCCATCCTGAATGGCATCGGCCGCGTAGCGGCAGATCCGGTCGAGGGCGCGCTCCAGCGATTTGCCGTCGCCATCGGCCGTAAACAGGCAGTTGATGGTTTTGGCCTGGAACTTGGGCTTGTCGATAAACCGCAGCTTGTCGAACTCCTGCGTCGTCAGCACGGGCTGGTCGAGCTCGACCTGCCGGCAGTGTTCGGGCGATTCGCTGAGCAGGTTATAGGTAGCGCCCACAAACGAAATGAGCGACATGATCGACCGTTCCCGAATCGAGTCGATAGGGGGGTTGGTCACCTGCGCGAAAAGCTGCTTGAAGTAGTGGCTCATGTGCTGGCTCTGCTCGGAGAGCACGGCCAGGGGCACGTCGGTACCCATCGAGCCCAGGGCTTCCTTACCCGTCTCGACCATCGGCGCCAGAATCATCCGCAGGTCTTCCGACGTGAAGCCGAACGCCTGCTGCATGCGCAGCAGTTTGGCCGGATCGTAGGGATTATACGAGCGGATGGGGGCTTCGAGGTCCTGAATCTTGATCTTGTTCTGCGCGAGCCAGTCGCCGTAGGGCTGGCGGGTGCTGATCTGCTGCTTGATTTCCTCGTCGGCCACGATGCGTCCCTGCTCCATATCGACCAGGAACATTTTGCCCGGCTGCAGACGGCCTTTCGACACCACCTTGGCGGGGTCGATATCCAGCACGCCCACCTCGGAGGCCATAATGACAATGTCTTCATTGGTCACCCAGAAACGCGACGGACGCAGGCCGTTACGGTCGAGGGTGGCGCCGACCATGCGGCCATCGGTAAACGAAATCGAAGCCGGGCCGTCCCAGGGTTCGATCAGACCGGCGTGGAATTCGTAGAACGCTTTCCGGACGGGGTCCATGTGCTCGTTACCATCCCAGGCTTCCGGGATCAGCATCATCATCACGTGGGGTAGCGAGCGGCCGCTCATCACGAGCAGTTCGATGGCGTTGTCGAGGTTGGCCGAGTCCGACTGCTTGGGGTCGCAGATGGGCAGCAGCATGTCCATCTCATCCTGCGTGAACTTCGACGACTGCAGCAGCCCTTCGGCGGCTTTCATCCAGTTGACGTTGCCGCGCACGGTGTTGATTTCGCCGTTGTGGGCAATGTAGCGGAACGGCTGGGCCAGTTTCCACGACGGGAAGGTATTGGTCGAGAAGCGGGAGTGCACCACGCCCAGCGCCGATACCACATCGTCGTGCATCAGGTCGGGGAAGTACGGCTCCAGCTGCAGCGTGGTCAGCTGGCCTTTGTAAGTAATGGTACGGCACGACAGCGACGAGAAGTAAAAGTGATCGACGCCGTTTACCGTTTCGTTGATAATGCGGGTGCTGTAGTTCCGCAGAATGTAAAGCTTCCGTTCAAAGTCCTCGGGGTTGGTAATGTCGGACGGGCGTTTGATAAACACCTGTTCCATTTGTGGTTCGGCCGAGCGGGAGCCCTGTCCGAGATCGCTGTTGTTGACCGGCACCACGCGGTAGCAGAGCAGTTCGAGGCCCAGCTTTTTCATGTTCCGGTTCAGAATGGCCCGGCACTCTTCGCGCAGCCACACATCTTTGGGGAAATACACCATCCCGACGCCGTATTCGAAGGCGGGGGGCAGGTGAACGCCCAGCTTGCGGGTTTCATCGACGAAGAATTCGTGCGGAATCTGAATCAGCAGCCCGGCGCCGTCGCCGGAGTTGGCTTCGGCACCCACGGCACCGCGGTGTTCCATCCGGCGGAGCATCTGAAGGGCGTCGGAAACGATCTGGTGCGACTTGCGGCCCCTGATGTGGGCGACAAAGCCAATACCGCAGTTATCGTGTTCAAATTCCGGGCGGTAAAGGCCGGTGCCGGAGGGGTTCTGCGCTCCGCTGAGGGACTGCGCGGTCACTTGGTCAACCTGATCGGACATGGTCGTAACAGTGTTGGGTTTGGGCGTCGAAAGGTAGTCCAGTTACGGAATTGGTACTATTACGGCGCTTTTATTAGGAAATTCGAAATTATTGGCTGATTGGTCAGGGAGTCAAATCAGCGTTTTCAGGCCGGACCGGCGAACGTTTGCGATAAAGTCATGCAATATACTAATAAAAAAATTTGGCAAAAACGACCCAAACCAGAATATACTGGCAACCCATACCAATTATCATTTTGATACTACTTGTTCTTGGAAAGTGAATAGATGATGGGGGCTCTGACAGTTTACGCAGGCGTTTTGGCCGGTCGGAATAGCGTGATTTGGGCCTGGAGCCCATCTGGAGGGAGAGGCTGTGGGAACGGAGCCGCCCGTTTGCAGGGCTGACCAGCGAGGGGGATAAAACAAAAAAGCCGCTCAATTGAGCGGCTTCGGTGTGATCCGGCTGGGATTCGAACCCAGGACCCATACATTAAAAGTGTATTGCTCTACCAGCTGAGCTACCAGATCGTTTCCCCGATTTGGGACTGCAAAAGTAGGCGTTGAAATGATTTAACGCAATACCTGACTTAAAAAAAAGTTAGCTGCTGCGTGAGCAAAACGGCCTCTACAGCCTCCCTGACGTCATGTACCCGCAGAATCGAGGCTCCTTTGAGCAGCGCGGCCGTGTTCAGCACGGTGGTGCCATTGAGCGCCTGATCGGCCGTGACATTCAGGGTTTTCCAGATCGTCGACTTGCGCGAAATGCCCACCAGCAGGGGCTCCTCAAACAGCCCGAAGGCATCGAGGTGGCGCATCAGTAAAAAATTTTGCGCGGGGGTCTTCGCAAACCCGAATCCGGGGTCCAGTATGACGTCGGTGGCCCCCAGCGCCCGCAGGCTGGCCAGTTGCGTGCTGAGTTCATCGATGACCTCCGTGATCAGGTCGGTATAGTGGGTATGCTGCTGCATGGTCTGTGGGGTGCCCCGCAGGTGCATGAGCACGTAAGGCACACCCAGCCGGGCCACGGTTTCAAACATGGCTGGATCGAGGGTGCCGCCCCCGATGTCGTTGATGAGGGCCGCTCCGGCGGATACGGCCTGCCGCGCGACCGACGCCCGAAAGGTATCGATTGATAGCAGGGCATCCGGGAAAGCGCTCAGGAGCGCTTCGATCACCGGCAGGATGCGGTCGGCTTCGTCGGCCGGGCTAATGTCGGTAGCACCGGGCCGGGTCGAATACCCACCCAGATCGATGAAGGTGGCGCCGTCGGTCAGCATCTGCCCCGCGCGGTCGATCACCGCGCTCAGGCTATCGGGCTGCCCCGAAACGCGGCTGCCGGCATAAAACGAATCGGGGGTTACGTTGAGGATACCCATCACCGCGGGGGTGTCGAGCGACACCAGTCGTCCCCGGCAGTTCAGGGTTTTTTTCGTACCTTTGGGCATCAATCAGGTGGTAGTTTGTGGTCTGACGGTTGCGGTTTTGAGCATAGCCAGGCTGGTAAACGATGAACTGCGAACCACACCGTCCCGACGGGTACACTATGACAAAAACGGAAGCCGAATATCGGCAGGTAATCGAGCGGTGCAAAAGCCTGTTCCTGAAAAAGAATAAAGACTATGGTACTGCCTGGCGCATTCTGCGACTGCCCAGCATTACCGATCAACTGTATATCAAGGCCCAGCGCATCCGGACGCTGCAGGAAACGGGGGTCAGCAAAGTAGGGGAGGGCATCGAACCCGAGTTTGTGGGTATCATCAATTACTGCGTGATGGCGCTTATCCAACTCGACGTTCAGCAGCGCCCAGCCGATCAGCCGGCCCCCCTGGATATTCCCTCCGACGTGCTGGAGTCGCTCTACGACGCGCAGATCAATCAGGTGATGCATTTGCTGTTTGCCAAGAATCACGATTATGGCGAAGCCTGGCGCGATATGCGCGTCAGTTCGATGACGGATATTATCCTGATGAAGCTACTGCGTACCAAACAGATTGAAGATAACCAGGGCAGTACGCTGGTGTCGGAGGGCGTCGATGCCAATTATATGGATATGATCAATTACGCCGTTTTCTGTTTGATCAAACTGACGGGTGTTTAACAGGATTAATTAGTGTTGGACAGGATTTCTATCGACCCGGTTGACGCACCAATCCTGTAATCCTGTCCAGGTATCGGTTGCGTACCTGTGTTTGACAGGATTTCCGGATGGACAGGGTTTTAGATAATCCAGCTTAGATCGTAATCCAAATAATCCGGTAATCCTGTCCAGTCATTGTTTTCTTATTCGCGTTTGACAGGATTACCGGATGAACTGAAAAAATCAATCCAGAAAATCTGCAGTCCTGTCCTTTTGCTTATCGACGAGCTACATGAACCCTGCTATTTCTCAGCCTAAACTAAAGACCGGCACGCCCCCCATGCTGTGGGCAGCCCGCATTGCCCGCTTTCTGGTGGGTTTCGTCTTCATCTTCTCCGGTCTGATCAAACTCAACGACCCCGTTGGCACCCAGATCAAGTTTGAAGAATACTTCGAGGTTTTCGCCCACGATCTGCCGGTGTTCAGCGGCTTTTTTTTGGCGCTGGTGCCCTTCACACTGGCTATGTCGGTGTTGTTCTGTGCGGCTGAGATTGTGCTGGGCGTAGCGCTGCTCGTGTCTTACAAGCCCAAGGTGACCACCTGGCTGCTCTTCTTCCTGATCGCGTTTTTTACGTTCCTCACGTTTTATTCGGCTTATTTCAACCGCGTAACCGACTGCGGCTGTTTTGGCGATGCTATTAAACTGAAGCCCTGGACTTCGTTCGGCAAAGACGTGGTGCTGACCATGCTTATTCTGTTCATTATCGGTCACCGCAACCGCATTACCCCCCGCAAAACGGGTTGGCTGGTGGCGCTGACCACGGTGCTGACACTCGGCCTGGGCATCTACGCCATTGCCTTTCTACCCCCGCTCGATCTGCTGCCTTACGCAGTTGGCAAAAGCATCCCGGCGCAGATGAAACCCTCCGAGCCGCTGCGCTACAGCTATGTGATGGAGAAAAACGGCAAGACCGAAACGTTCAGCCAGTACCCCAGCGATACCACCTACAAGTTTAAAGAGATGACGCTGGTGAACGAAAATGCCAAGCCCAAAATCACGGACTACCGCGTCTGGGACGATTCGGGCAATTTCACGCAGCAGACCTTCGAGGGCAACAAGCTGTTCGTGATTGTGAAATCGGTTTCGGATATCGACGCCGGAAGCCTGCCCGCCATTCGGGCACTGGTCGAAGGCCTGAAGGACTCGACGGTAAAGCCTTACATTCTGACGTCGGTAAGCGATGAGCAGATTCGGGCGTTCCAGAAAGAATTCCAGCTAACCGAAGTGCCCTACTACAAGGTCGATGCAACGGTGCTGAAAACCATCATGCGGTCGAATCCCGGCACATGGCTGCTTAAAGACGGCGTGGTACGGGGGAAGTGGCACTACAATACCACACCCGACGCGGCCGACGTACAGAAACTGGTTACTGACTGACGGCGTAACCGACGGAACCGCGTTCTGCTGCCGTTTTTTTGGTTACCTACTACTCCATGAAGAATATATTCCTGATCGGAATGCCCTCGTCCGGGAAGAGTACCCTGGGCAAGCGTCTTGCCGATGCCCTTCATTACCATTTTGTCGATACCGATCGGATGATTACCCGCGAGGAGAACCGGTCGATTCCGGAAATCTTTGCCGAGTCGGGGGAAGCTTATTTTCGGGAAGCCGAACGGCGCGTGCTGCGCACCATTCAGCCTGGCCGTAGCCTGGTGGTATCGACGGGGGGCGGCATGCCCTGCTTCTACGATAACATGGCTTACATCAACGCTACGGGCGTATCGGTGTTTCTGGATGTACCGGTAGACGTGCTGGCCAAACGCATACAGGCCCACGGACAGGCCGATCGGCCGCACTACAGCACCGACGATCCGGCGCTGACCGCCAACCTGCGCCAACGCTGCACCGACCGCGCCCCGTTCTACACCCAGGCCCATGTGGTGGTATCGGGCGAAACGCAGGTCGATGACATTCTGCGGCTGCTGGGTCAGTGGCTGTAACGCATAGCGATAATAAACAAGGCGGGCCCGGATCGATCCGGGCCCGCCTTGTTTATCTACTGACCGTTGAAAACCCTTAAAAGAACGTACCGATAGACAGCGTCAGATTCGTATTGCGGTTGTTGGTCAGCACGGTTGGCGTATCGGCATCGTTGGGGAGCTGATAGGGCGAGATACCCGATTTGGTAGTCAGGTACGACCCCGACAGATCGGCGAAGAATCGCTGGTTACGCACACCGACACCAGCCGACAGCAGCAGCTTGTCGCGATCAGCTTTGGCCACCCGATCGAGGTCGAGTTTATAAGCGCTGGGCAGGTAGCCTACGCCGGCGCGCAGGCGCAGCAGACCGGCCCGTACTTCGCCACCAAGCCGCAGGTTAACCACGTTCTGATAGCTCGACATAACCGACTGCTTCACGTCGTTTTTAAAGTCGGTATTGTCCTGCGTGGTGTTAAAATAACTCGTCCGGACGCGCATGCCGCTATAGCCTACATACTCGGCCGTAGCGGTCAGGAAACCCGCTTTCCCGATAAAGAACGTAGCGCCACCCGATGCGCGCAGGGGTGTCTGCAGCGTGTAATCGAAGTTGTCGTACGGGGTAATCACATCCACCGCATTGGCTTTCAGCTGCAGATTGGGGTCTTTGGCCGAAGCTGTCAGCGTCTGCGTAAACGTTTCGCGGGCGCTGCTGATGGTGGGCGAAATAATGGTGGCGCCTACCTGCAGTTCGGGACTCAGTTTGTAGATGATACCCAGCGACGCGCTGATACCGTTGCCCGCCACGTTGAAGCGGTTGATCTGGCCGTAATTGTTGAAGGTTCGGCCACCCAGCGGGGTTTCCACAAAGTTAAATTCCGACGCGTAGCGGAGCCGCGTAAACGATACCGAGCCCCCAATGTAAAGCTTGTCGTCGAGGTTACCGGCGTAGGCCAGCGACCACTGCGATTGGGCCCCCGAACGGGTCAGCGTGGCACGCTGATCTTTAGGCGTATTGGCATCGAAGCGGGTATAAGGCGGCCCGGCACTGTTGGCGTTGTATACAGTCGGGTTGATCAGAAACAGGCCATACGCGGCAGCTTCGCGGAAGTCGGCTCGCCGTTCGCCAGGTATGAAGCCATCGCTCAGCTGAGCCTCACTGTACTTGGCGTCATTGGCCGCGTTGATGTAGCTCTGGACAATCGACGAGTTCTGGTTGTTGTTAGTACCCCGCGCATCAATGTAATCGTAAAAATTGGCCGTCTGGGCATACGAGATGCCGAACGAACTCCGGCGCCAGCGCTGGTTATTGTTCTTATCGCCCCCGGCCAGCACCAGGCTGAACTGGCCGATACTGGCTTTACTGTTACTTCCTACGGTCTGCGCACCCAGAAAATTGTTCTGGTTGCTGACCAGGTTGAGCGAGGGGCTGATGCTTAGTTCCGAGCGGTTGTAGAAACCCAGCCCGGCCGGATTGCCAAACAGATTGCTGGCGTCGCCCCCCAATGCCGCGTGGTTTCCGCCCAGGCCCCGAAAGCGGGCGGTGCCATTCAGGCTGGCGTCGGAGAAGCGAAACGCATCGTCGGCATAATCGGAGGCTGCCCCCTGTCCGAACAGCAGCGTTGTCGACAGGAGCAGTCCAGTCGTTAAAAGCAGTGATTTTGTCATAGTCGTAGGCAGTGATTCGTGGAGGAAGTAGCGACTGTTTGCGGTTAGAGTCGGAACGAATCAGATCGTTTAATCGACTTCCCGAATCGGGATGCTTCCCCAGCAAAGAGAAAACGAAAATCCCCGCCAATTGTCCTAACGGGCGGGGATTTTTTATGAAAATCTAATCAGTAGTGCCTAGCGTGGGCCACGGCCACCACCACCGGCGGGAGCACCACCGCCTGAGGAACCACCACCACTGGGTGCGCTGTAGCTGGGGGCACTGTAGCTACCGCGGCTCTGGCTCTGGTAAGCCGGTTGCTGCTGATAGGTGCGCTGCTGCTGCTGGTAGGCAGGCTGCTGCTGATAGCTGCTCCGGCCGCCACTGTTGTAGTCGGAGGGGGTGTAGCTACCGCGGCTGCTTTCGCGGGGCCGGGCATAATACTGGCTGTTCGACGAGCTGCTGCCACTGCTGTAGGCCGGTGCCGACCCGCTCGTGCGGCCATTGCTGCTGGCGCTGTTATCGTAGTAGTACGAGCCCCGGCTGCTTGTGGCAGGCCGCGAATAATAACCACTGTTGGTCGAGCCGCTGTTCGAATAACCGTTGTTATAGGTGCTGCTGCTCCCGCGACGGCCGCCCGAATTGGTATAGGCCCGGGGCGAATTTTCGAAGTCACTGCCGTACGTACGGGCCGAGCCATTGTTACTGCGGATGTAGGTACGGTTCCGGTACGGATCGGCACCCACGACAACCACATTGTTCGTGTAGCCTCCGTAGTAACCACCACCATAGTACCCTCCATACCCACCGCCATAGGGATAGCCAAACGGACTGTAGGCGAACGTACTGTAGCCAAATGGCGAATAGAAAGGCGAGTAAAACGGACTGAAGCCACCGCCGAATCCATAGCCGTAGGGGCTGTAGGCAAACGTATCGTAGTAGGGGTAGCCGCCGAAACCGCCGTAGCCAAATCGGTTGAAGCCACCGAAACCACCATAGCCCAGGCCGATGCCCAGTCCGGAGTAGAAGCCCAGGTTGTTGAAGCCCCAGCGGTTCCAGCTGTAGGCCGATGTCGACGCGGCATTGTAGCCGTTGACAAAGCCCGAATTATAGGCATTCGTTGCGTTGTCGCCCCAGCCCGGATCGGGCGAGATGCCCCGGTTGAGCTTGCGGGTGCTCAGCTCCGAATAGTACTCGTCGGCGTTGGTGCTGTAGCCCTGCTGTTCGTCGTTATAGTCGGGGTTGGCATTACGACCCTGCTGGTTCCGCTGCCGGGCCGGCCGCTGCACCGCCGACGCGTCGTTGGTCGTGCTGGCATAGACCTGCGCGTTGCCCGACGTGCCGTACAGGTCGTCGACTTCTCCGACGTTCTGAGCTGTTTGCCGGGTGGAGCTACAACTCCAGATACCCAGCAGCGCAGCCATCGTCAGGTAGCGATATAAAGGTTGCGTTTTCATTTGGCAAGGGATTTTAAAAGATGCGGTGAACTCATTGAAAATGGTCACTAAACGCCTGTTGATAGATAACACAGGAACCGCGAGATTGATTACAAAAATAGGATTAAAACCTATCTTTGCAAGTTCCCTGCTTGTTAGATTCCGATTCAGGTGGCAGGGTTTAATCCAGTTTAAAATAAAGTTGGTCACACCCGGAAAATTCGTGTCCGGCTGTGTCGGCATACGTGCGCATGGCAAAAGCAATTCCGTCGCGGAGCGAGAACTACTCCGAATGGTACAATGAGTTAATCAAGCGGGCCGACCTGGCCGAAAATTCAGCCGTCCGGGGCTGCATGGTCATCAAACCCTATGGCTTCTCGATCTGGGAAAAAATGCAGCGGGCCCTCGACGATATGTTCAAGGAAACCGGCCACCAGAACGCTTACTTTCCGCTCTTTATTCCCAAATCATACCTCAGCAAAGAAGCCTCACACGTAGAGGGCTTTGCCAAGGAGTGTGCCGTTGTAACGCACTACCGGCTTAAGAACGCCGAAGATGGCTCGGGCGTCATTGTCGATCCCGACGCCAAGCTGGAAGAAGAACTGATCGTTCGGCCAACGTCTGAAACAGTTATCTGGAGCACCTACAAAAACTGGATTCAGTCGTACCGCGACCTGCCGCTGCTGATCAACCAGTGGGCCAACGTGGTGCGCTGGGAAATGCGTACCCGGATTTTTCTGCGCACGGCCGAATTTCTCTGGCAGGAGGGCCACACGGCCCACGCCACCGCCGACGAAGCCTACGCTGAAACCCGGCAGATGCTCGAGATCTATGCCACCTTTGCCGAGGAGTGGATGGCCATGCCCGTGGTACGGGGCGCCAAAACGCCGTCGGAGCGGTTTGCCGGCGCCGACGATACATTGTGTATCGAAGCCATGATGCAGGACGGCAAAGCCCTGCAGGCCGGTACGTCGCACTTCCTGGGGCAGAATTTTGCCAAAGCGTTCGACGTGCAGTTTCTCAACAAGCAAAACCAGCTCGAGCACGTCTGGGGTACCTCGTGGGGCGTATCGACCCGGCTGATGGGCGCTCTCATCATGGCCCACTCCGACGACGACGGGCTGGTGCTGCCGCCCAAACTGGCGCCCATTCAGGTGGTTATCGTGCCGATCTACCGGTCGGAAGAGCAGCTGGCGGCCCTGTCCGACAAAATCAAGCCGCTCGTGCAGGAGTTGCGCAAAGCCGGCATTTCGGTGAAATTCGATGATTCGGACGCCAATAAGCCCGGCTGGAAGTTTGCCGAGTATGAACTGCGGGGCGTACCGGTTCGGCTGGCCATGGGCGGGCGCGACCTCGAAAACAACACCGTCGAGATTGCCCGACGCGATCTCAAAACCAAGGAAACGGTATCGTTCGATGGCCTGACCGAGCGGATCAAGGCCCTGCTCGACGATATTCAGCGGACGATCTACGAACGGGCGCGTGATTTTCGGACGGCCAACACGTTTACCGTCGACACGCGGGCCGAGTTTGAAGCCAAACTCGAAACCGGTGGTTTTCTGCTGGCGCACTGGGACGGTACAGCCGAAACTGAAGAAGCCATCAAGGAAGCTACCAAGGCCACGATCCGCTGTATTCCATTCGATCAGGAGGCCGAAGAAGGCGTTGATCCGTTCTCGGGCAAGCCGTCAAAAGGGCGGGTGCTGTTTGCCCGGGCTTACTAGGCCAGCCTCAGACTGACCGCTACCCCTATACGTAACCGCATCGGCGCTGCCGGTTTAGCTCCTGGCTGAATCGACAGCGCCGATGCGGTTTGAGAGCGGGCTGTTGGCTAGGCGCCTGGGATAGCGGTGGGCTGATGCCGAACGTGTTCGAGGTACCAGCTCAGTCCCCCGAAGGTAAGCCCGGCTACGCCCACAATCCAGACCAGTCCGGTCAAGCTCAGGTACGACCACTGCCCGCGGTTAAAGCCGTCGAGCATGGCCACCAGCATCAGACACAGGCTAATGGCCATAACAAAGGCGTTACGCATGGTCAGGCGGTACGACTGGCGCAGATCATAGGCCCCGTAGGCTTTATTGCGGAACTGAAACACAATGTCGTCGAGGCTGGCGCGCTGCAGTTGTTCATCGCTCAGCGTTAACTCAACCTGATAAACCGTCTGCAGGTGCCGGACAGCCGTGGTGTTGGCTTGTTCGACCACGGCCTCGAGGGCTTTGTCGAAGGGGAGCCCCAGCCACATGTACCGTTCCGTTTCGCAGGCCAGGTGGTCGATTAGTTCGTCGATCAGGGCATCCGATGAGCCCTTTGTCAGCAGGTGATGCCGAAGCAGTTGTACCTGCGCAGCGCTGAGTGGTTCCATGAGTATGTATCGGTTTTAGGACATGCACGATCAGGAGTGACTAAGGCGGTGGGCGGGTGGCTGCAGCAGCAACCGGACGGATTCGACGAACCGTTCAAACTCCGTTGTTTTCTGAATGGCTGCCCGACTGCCCTGGGGGGTCAGGCGGTAGTATTTGCGGAGCCGCCCGTCGACGGCTTCCGATTCGGTGGTGAGCAGGCCATCCTGCTCCAGTTTGTGCAGCACGGGGTAAAGCGCCCCGAATGTCAGGGTAATCTGGCCCTGCGTGCGCTCCGAAACGGCCTGGGTAATTTCGTAGCCATACATCCGGCGGGGACCATCGGCGCCGGTATCGGCCAGCAGATTCAGCACGATGGTTTTCAGCGTTCCCCGCAAAAATTCGTTGCCTGTGGCATCCATACAGATCTGAATATAAATAGCTGACAGCAAACATATATAGTTTTCCGATATATGCAAGTACCCGGGTGTTTAGTTATCGGACGGTAGCGTAGGGGTAGTGGTTTGGCTGTTTTTGTGAACTTTTGACCCGGGTAGTGAGTTGGTGTAGGGTTAGCGCGCCGTCGGAAAAAACAGGAGCCGGGCAACCGGGCCGGGCGGAACAGCGTTCATCAAACCAACATACGCGTATGGCACAAGCAAAATCCGGCGACACCGTTCAGGTGCATTATACCGGCACCCTGACCGACGGCACCGTGTTCGATTCGTCGGCGGGCCGCACCCCACTCGAATTTATCGTCGGCAGCGGCCAGGTCATCAAAGGGTTCGATGATGGCGTCGAAGGCATGAGCGAAGGCGAGAAAAAAACCATCAACATTCCGGTGGAAGATGCCTACGGCCCGGCCAATGAAGAAATGATTTTTACCCTTAACCGGAGCGATATTCCCGACGATATTCCGCTCGAAAAAGGGATGACGCTCAATATGCACGAAGATGGCAACCCCCGCGCCATTCCGGTGATCGTTCGGGATTTGACCGATACCAACGTGACGCTCGATGCCAACCATCCCCTGGCGGGCCAGGATCTGGTGTTCGAAGTAGAACTGGTTGGCGTAAAGCCAACGGCTGGTCTGGTGCAATAGACCGGTAGTCAACCTTGTTAAAAAAAGCCTGTAGGTACAGTGCAGTCGGTGATACCGGCGCGCTGGCCTGCAGGCTTTTTTTTAGTGGCCGATGTTGTGCGCCAGCAGGTGGTGCAGTTCGTCGACGGCGGTCTGGATACCACGTTTGTTGGCGCGGGCTACGTACGAGGCCAACGCCACGATCAGTGCCCCTACATTAAGGGCCAGGGTCAGGTTGTGTAACTCGGGCAGGCCCGCACAGGCGTCCCGCACGGCTTCCTGAACAGTCAGGGTGAGCACGCGTGGCTGGTCGACCGACGGGTTGACCGCCCGCGACTGCATGTCGTGGGCCCGGTTGAGCAAACTACTCTGGTACGCGTTGAGGTCCAGCTGTTGCTCATGCGTAAACTCCGACCAACGACGGAGCTGGAATTCCGTCAAGGTCCGCGCCATTTGCCGGTATGTATCGGCAATGCAGTTAGCCTGATCGTTGGTTAAATCATTCATCGAAACGCCAGGAGGGGAGTGGAGTAGGTAATATAGACCGTTTCCTGAAAAATTGGTGCTGCGAAGGCTTCACTTTTGACGGAACGGTAGACATGGGCAAACCAACCGTGTAGACAACCGGTTGATTGTGTATGGACAGTACTCCCAATCAGTTTGGTTATGCCTGTATAAACCTGAGTTTGCAGGCCGACAAGATCACCACCAACCGGGGCATGATCCGGAAAACGTTTACTGAGCGCGGGGTTGCCTACGCATCGGCCTTAGCCCTGCAGAATGTACACGATCTGTTGCGGGTTGTCGACTGGAACGTAGCGCACGGCTTCGGGCTGTTCCGGCTTTCGTCCGAGATTTTTCCGTGGGCGTCGGAGTACCGATTGCGCGAACTGCCCGACTACCCCGAAATCCGGGCGACGCTCGAAGATATCGGCCGCCGACCCATCCGGCTCACGGTTCACCCCGGCCCGTTCAATCAGCTGGCCGGGCAGGAGCATGTGCTGCTTAATACCATCAACGATCTGGAATACCAGTCGGAACTGTTTGATCTGATGGGGCTGGTGCCGTCGCATTGGAACAAAATAAATATCCACGTGGGAGCCGCCTACGGCGACAAGCCGGCTACGCTGGCTCGTTTTGCCGAACGCTTCAATACGCGCCTGTCGGCCGGGCTACGCGCCCGCCTGACCGTTGAAAACGATGATCGGGCCACCCTCTACACCGTAGCCGATCTGGTACCCCTGCATGAACAAACGGGTATTCCGATCGTGTTCGACTATTTCCATCACCAGCTCAACCCGGGCAGTCAGACCGAAGAAGAAGCGTTCCTGGCTGCCTATGCTACCTGGGATGTACGTCCCGTGTTTCATTACTCTAACTCCCGGCAGCAGTACGAAGATCCCACTGCCCGGCGTGAAGCCCACGCCGACTGGATATACGAACTGGTCAACACCTATGGCCGGCCGGTCGATATCGTGTTTGAGTCGAAGATGAAAGAACTGTCTGTATTGCGGTTGCGTGAGCGTCTGGCTACCGAACCCGCCTGAACGCCCGCAGGCCCAGCGCACCGGGAGTGCGTGGGCCTGCGGGCTGGGCCAGTCGATGCTGGCCTGATTACGTGCGTAGTGAATAGCCCCGATGGGGCAATGTGTGCAGGATCGGACTGAAATCTAGTTCCGAACGTCGACCCGGGTGGTGAACTGCTTCTGGTTAGGACCGACCACGAAGGTGTAGGCACCACTTGGCAGCGCCGACAGATCGAAGCGGCCAACCGAACCCTGCAGGGTACCGTTGTGCACCAGCACATTCTGCATATCGTAGATCGACACACTGGCGTCGGTCACGTTGGTGGCGGGCATTACCACTTCCACTTTACCTTTTTCGTAGGCCGTTACCGTAGGGTGTACCAGTTGCATGGCGTTGGTGCCGTTGACAACCAGCGCGTTGTTCTGGATGTTGATCGGCTGCGACATCCACCAGTTGCTGTTGCCGGCAGTCATTGTGTACTGACCGTCGGGCAGGCTGTTCAGATCGAACGAAGTCGACCGGGCTTTTCCTTTAGCAATGGCTCCCTGGTACAGCACGTTACCGTCGGCATCGATGATGGCTACGTCAACGGGCACGCCTGGCTCTGTATATACACGGACTTTTTTCTGGTCCGCCTTCGTGATTTTCACCCCACCTACGACCGAACCATTGTCGGCTTTAGCATCTCCCATGCCAGCCAGACCCCATACAGAAAGTAATACTGCGATTGAAACTCGGATAGTTTTCATTGGTCTGAGAATTTTGTTTTACCGTGACAAAGGTGTGCGGTAGCCGAGGATCAATGCAATAGCCTTGGTGCTGTAAGTCAGGCTTTTAGGAAATATTCATTCTTTCGTACTATTCGATATTGAGAAAATAGGGCATTTATTAAAAAAAGTCAATAAGTCCCTTAGAATAGCGCATGTATTGTATTTTTCTAATATTCTTAACTTTTAGGACGGAACCAAATGGTACGCCTAGTTAACCACGGTAAAGTCCAATTTGCCCGAAAAAGTTATATTAACAGGCAGTTACTAGCCCGGCTGTACGGCTGTCAGGATAGCGCATCGAATGAGTCTGACAGCCGTATAGGCGAGATCAAAACCGGCCGATTACCGATAGGCCTGCATGGCTATAGCTAGAGTAGGGGGCCATCTCCCACGATACGGTCCGCTTCAGAGCGCGGTTGTAATATTGAACAGCCCGCAGAAACGTTCCATCCTGGTTTCCCGGCCCACTCATGCCAACCAGTAATCCGGTCAGCATGGCCACGCAACCAGTGACGCCCAGTGCCACGCCGTTAGACTGGGTAATTGTGGCGGACTGACTAACGGGTACCGGGGTGGCGGGTGTGGCCGGCTGGGTGGTGGTAGTGGGGGCGAATGGATCGGTATGAACGGTCTGTCCGCTATACGGGCCACTGTAGCAGGTCCAGGAGCCGTTGTATCCAATCCAGCTGCCGCAGTTGAACAGAGTAGGACCGGTGGCCGGCGCTGGGGTAGGAACGGTTGGGAGCGTATAGGTCGGGGTGGTCGAAGATCGTTGTCGTTCCACTGCTTTTTTGTAGTCACCGGCCTGCACAGCACCAGCGATAAACATCAGTAGCCCCGGTATAAACAGCACAGCCCCTATGGTAGCCCGGCTTTGCCGTTGTGCCACAATGGCGTTAAACTGCCTGTGTTGCTGGTTTACGTCTGGATCATTGAGGGCCAGCATGTAACGCCACAACGCCTGCTGGGGGTTGTCGACATCGATCCCGTCGTAGCTGTAGATTCGGCGGATACCTTCATGAGTTGTGTAGTAGGTATGGCTACGCCCTCGATCCGTAGTAGTCGAACTGGTTGTGTAGGTGTACGGTATCTCCCGGAACGCGATCGGCTTCAACGTGTCGCTGGCGGGTGGGGGCAGGCGGAGCCCCGGAATGAGGGATTCGGATTGCGCAAGGCAGAACAGGGGGCAGGCCAGCAGACCAATCAGCAGCGTTTTCATAACTAAGGAATTAATCAGAAAAATAAACTCCTGCCCGATAGCGTAACCTGCCACTTAGTAAATAACGGAATTAAGCATTGGTTAAAACCGGTTACCGGCTGTTTGCGGGCCGGCCGTTCAGCGGTCGGCCCGCCTGAACAAAGCGCCCGGAAATGGCTTTAGGAATAATAAACCATTTGCAACACATGACGAACGTACTCGACGGGCAGATTGCCCTCATTACCGGATCCAGCAGTGGCATTGGGGCCGGCGTAGCCAAATCGATGGCCGAAGCCGGAGCCACGGTGATCATCAACCACCCCGTTGCCGCTACGCAGGCTGCGGCCGACGCTGTACTGGCCGACATCACGGCGGCCGGTGGCAAAGGCATGGTTGTGCAGGCTGATGTCAGCCAGGAAGATGACGTGGTCAGTATGTTCGCGCAGATCGTCGATGCCTACGGAACCGTCGATATTCTGGTCAACAACGCCGGTTTGCAGCGCGACGCCAAATTCGACGAGATGACCCTCGAACAGTGGAACACGGTTATCAACGTCAACCTGACGGGGCAGTTTCTGTGCGCCCGGTCGGCTATCCGTGAGTTTCTGCGCCGGGGCCCGCGTCCTGAGGTGTCGGCAGCAACGGGCAAAATTATCTGCATGAGTTCGGTACACGAGCTGATTCCCTGGGCCGGCCACGTCAACTACGCGTCGTCGAAGGGGGCAATCAAAATGCTGATGCAATCGCTGGCGCAGGAGTATGGTGATCGCAAAATTCGGGTCAACAGCATCTGTCCCGGGGCCATTCAGACGCCCATCAACCGGGGGGCCTGGGAAACGCCACAGGCGCTGAACAGTCTGATGACCCTGATTCCGTACAACCGGATCGGGCAGCCCGCCGATATCGGCAACCTCGCCGTTTTTCTGGCCTCCGACCTGTCTGATTACATTACCGGGGCCAGCCTGTTCATCGACGGCGGCATGACCGTTTTCGAAGGGTTTGCAACGGGCGGCTGAGCCAGGTCCGCCGGCCATGTCACCGTAGTCGGGTAGCCAGGTGGGGGCTACCCGCTTCTAAAACCTGCGTTTCGATTAAGCAATGACCGTAGAACAACAACGACTGGAAGACCCGGCCTGGCGCCAGTGGGGGCCGTTTGTCGCCGACCGGCAGTGGGGCACCGTGCGGGAAGACTACAGTGCCAACGGCGATGCCTGGCACTACACCACCCACGACATGGCTCGCAGCTACACCTACCGCTGGGGCGAAGAAGGAATCGGTGGCTTCTGCGACGATAAACAGCAGTTGTGCCTGAGTCTGGCGCTCTGGAACGGCAACGATCCCATCCTGAAAGAGCGTTATTTCGGTTTGTCCAACGGCGAGGGTAACCACGGCGAGGATGTTAAGGAGCTGTATTACTACCTCGATAACGTGCCAAGCCACGCCTGGCAACGAATGCTCTATAAATACCCCCAGGGTCGTTATCCGTACGAACGGCTGCTCGACGAAAACCGGCGCCGGACCCGGCAGGACCCGGAGTTTGAACTCCTCGATACGGGTTTGTTCGACGACGATCGATACTTCGACGTGTTTATCGACTACGCCAAAGCCGGGCCGCAGGATATCCTGATGACCATTACGGCCCATAACCGGGGTCCCGAAGCGGCTACGCTCCAGCTGCTGCCTACAGTCTGGTTTCGGAATACGTGGCGCTGGGGCGACGACTCCGACGGGGTACCGAGTACAGAGCCCGCGCTGGCGCACCAGGCCGATGGATCGGTGCTGATTCAGCATACTCAGCTGGGAACCTATTCGATCCGGGCCGAGGGAAATCCGGCCTGGCTGTTCTGCGATAACGAAACCAATCTGGCCCGGCTCTACGATACGCACCTGGGGGCACGCTACCCCAAGGATGGTATCAACGACTACGTGGTGGCCGGACGCCCCACCGTGAACCCGGCCCAGCGCGGCACCCGGGCGGCTGCCCACTATATGCTCACGATCGACGCGGGCGGGCAAGCCACCATCCGCCTGCGACTGTCGGCGGGGCTGGCGCCAGCCGATCCGTTCGCCGACTTCGACACGATCCGAGCGGAGCGGCAGGCCGAGGCCGACCTGTTTTACGCCACCATTCAGCCGGCGCTGGCTACCGACGATGAAAAACGGGTGCAGCGGCAGGCGCTGGCGGGCATGCTCTGGAGCAAGCAGTATTATTACTACGATGTGTCGCGCTGGCTGGCCGGCGACCCCAATCAGCCACCTCCGCCCCCCGAGCGAGCCCGGGGGCGCAACCACACCTGGCCACAGCTCATCAACGCGGGGGTTATCTCGATGCCAGACAAGTGGGAGTACCCCTGGTATGCTGCCTGGGACTGGTCGTTTCACTGCGTTACGCTGGCGATGGTCGACCCCGGTCTGGCCAAGCAGCAGCTGATGCTCCTGACCAATGAGTGGTACATGCACCCCAATGGGCAGTTGCCTGCCTACGAGTGGAATTTCTCGGATGTGAATCCGCCCGTGCAGGCCTGGGCGGCCTGGCAGGTTTACCTGACTGACAAGGCCCGGGCCGAAAGCGTGGGCAAACCCGCCGATCTGGCGTTTCTGCGGGCCATCTTTCATAAGCTGCTGCTCAACTTCACGTGGTGGGTAAACCGCAAGGACGATACCGGCAACAACATCTTTGAAGGCGGCTTTCTGGGGCTCGACAACATTGGGGTGTTCGATCGCAACGCCGTACTGCCCAACGGCAGCCACCTCGAACAGGCCGACGGCACCAGCTGGATGGCCATGTATGCGTTGAATATGATGCGGATTGCCCTCGAACTCAACCGCCACGATGCGGTGTATGGCGAGCTGGCGACCAAGTTCTTCGATCATTTCCTGTACATCGCCGATGCCATGACGCGCATCGGGCACGACAACATTGGGCTGTGGGACGAAGCCGAAGGGTTCTTCTACGATCAGCTCCGGCTGTCGGACGGGAGTGTCGAGAAAATGCGGGTCCGGACACTGGTCGGCCTGATTCCGATTTTTGCCGTAGAAGTGCTCGAAAACGACCTGCTCCGGGCCGAACCGGCCTTTCTGGAGCGGATGGAGTGGTTCCGGTCGCACCGCCCGGACCTGTATAACCAGGTGTCGCGCTACAGCGAAAAAGGGGCCGACGAAACGCGCCTGCTGAGTCTGCTGCGGGGCTTTCGGCTTAAATCGCTGCTCTGCCGGATGCTCGACGAAACCGAGTTTCTGAGTCCTCATGGCGTGCGGGCCGTGTCGAAAGTGTACCGCGATACGCCCTACACCTTCACACTCGAAAACACGACCTTCGAACTGCGCTACACCCCGGCCGAAAGCGACAGTGCGCTGTTTGGCGGCAACAGTAACTGGCGTGGCCCGGTCTGGATGCCGACTAACTACCTGATGGTGCTGAGCCTGGAGAAATTCTACCAGTATTTCGGCGATGATTTTACGGTAGAATACCCCGTTGGGTCGGGGCAGCAGCAGACCCTGCGCACCATTGCCCGCGAGCTGACGGAGCGGCTCATCAGTCTCTTCACCGCCGATGCAGCCGGCAACCGGCCGGTGCTGCATACCCATCCCAAGTTTCAGGACCCGCATTTTCGCGACTATGTGCTGTTCTACGAGTACTTCGACGGCGACACGGGCCGGGGTGTGGGCGCCAGTCACCAGACCGGCTGGACGGGCCTGGTCGCCGAACTGATCAGTCGCAAATACCGATCCTGACCGGTAGGAAAGCCGGCAGCGCAACGGGGTGTTTTTTTTGCTACATTCCCCTGTTCATTCAGATCAACACAGCAGTTATGACCGTAGATGCGGAAGTAGGGATTGTGGGCGCCGGTTTCGGCGGGCTGGTAGCCGCTGTTCACCTGCAGGAGGCCGGGCAGCGCTCGTTTATACTGTTCGAACGGGCGGCCGGCGTGGGCGGTACCTGGCGCGAAAACGTGTACCCCGGCTGCGCCTGCGATGTGCCGTCGCACCTGTACTCGGTAGCGGCCGTACCCAACCCCAACTGGAACCACTCGTATGCCCGGCAGCCCGAGATTCTGGCGTATCTGGAAAAGCTGGTGCAGCAGCGCGGCCTGGCCGAACACATTCGTTACAACAGCGATATCGTTGAGGCCGTTTTTCTGCCGGCGGCCGGTTGCTGGCGCGTAACCGACCGCAACGGCCGACAAACCACGGTACGGCTGCTGCTGCTGGCCATGGGGCCACTCAACCGACCCAATATCCCGACCTTTCCGGGCCTCGATTCGTTTGCCGGCAAGGTGTTTCACTCGTCGCGCTGGGATACGACTTACGATCTGAGCGGCAAGCGGGTAGCCGTAGTCGGCACGGGCGCCAGTGCCATTCAGATCGTTCCGAGCATCGCATCCGTAGTGGGCCAGCTGACGGTTTATCAGCGCTCGGCGGCCTGGGTGACGCCCCGCAACAGCCGGGCCATCACCAGCCTCGAGCGGCAGCTTTTCCGGCGCGTGCCGCTGGCGCAGCGGTTGTGGCGGGAAGGAATCTACTGGCTGCGTGAACTGATCGGGCTGTCGTTTCTGGGCAACGATACCATTCACCGGCTGGCCACCCGGCAGGCGTTGCAGAAACTCGATCAGGAAGTGCACGACCCCGAAACACGCCGAAAACTGACGCCTGATTACAAGCTGGGCTGCAAACGGATTCTGGTTTCCGACGAGTACCTGCCCACGTTTAACCGGCCCAACGTGCACCTCGAAACCGGGTCGATCACGCGCATCACGCCAACCGGAATCGTTACGGCCGATGGGCAGGAACACCCCACCGACGTGCTGATTCTGAGCACCGGCTTCGTGGCGGCCGATATCGATTTTTACACCCGCATTATCGGGCATGAAGGCCAGAGTCTGGTCGACGAGTGGCGCGAGACGGGGGCCGAGGCTTACCGTGGCACAACAGTGGCCGGTTTTCCAAACCTGTGTCTGGTGCTGGGCCCCAATACAGGGCTGGGCCACACGTCGGTCGTACACATGATGGAGTCGCAGATGAACTACATCAACGGATACCTGAACTTGCTGCAGCAGGCACCCGCCCCGGCCTACCTGGATCTGAAGCCGGCCGTTCAGCAGGCCTACAACGCCGACCTGCACAAAGCGCTGGAAAAAACCGTCTGGACATCGGGTTGCCAGAGCTGGTATCAGAACGCTCGGGGGCGCAACACCACGCTGTATCCGGGCCTGACCGTCCGCTTCCGGCGCGAAACCCGTCGGATCGACCCGCAGGAGTATGTCCGGGTCGGTGCCGCTGCCCAACCGCTACAGCCCGAACCCGCCTGAGTCGGGCAGTAGGGGCGGGGCCTAGTGCGTCAGCACTAGTGAATCGACCTCTGCGACGGAAACGGGCCCCTCGGGCGTAATGTCAACGAGTTGTACGGTTTTGAGTTCGTTAATCAGCAGCGGGTCGTAGGTGGCCACTACGCGCACGTAGTTCTCAGTAAAGCCCTGCATCTGCCCATCGGCAATGTCTTCCTCAAACAGCACGGTGGCCGTTTTGCCCAGTTGCGATTCGTAGAACGCCCGCCGTTTTTTATCCGACAGGATGTGCAGCATTTTAGACCGCTCGGCCCGCACATGGCCCGGCACCACGGGCTTGATACCCAGCGCGGTGGTGTTGGGGCGCTCCGAGTAGGTAAAGACGTGGAGGTACGAAATGGGCAGTTCGGTCAGAAATTCGTACGTCTCGCGGAAAGCGGCTTCGGTTTCGCCGGGGTGCCCCACAATCACATCGACGCCAATGCAGGCATCGGGCATCAGGGCTTTGATGCGGGCCACGCGGTCGGCGTAAAGCTCGCGTTTGTAGCGCCGGCGCATCAGACCCAGTACGGTATTGGAGCCCGACTGCAAGGGAATATGAAAGTGGGGAACAAACCGTTTCGAGCCGGCCACAAACTGGATGATCTCGTCGGTGAGGAGGTTGGGCTCGATGCTCGAAATCCGGAACCGGTCGATACCCTCGACCGCATCGAGCGCGTTGATCAGATCGAGGAAGGTGGCCTGCCGCTCCCCGTCGATCAGTCCAAAATCGCCGATGTTAACCCCCGTCAGCACAATCTCCCGGACGGTGCCCGTGGCCCGGTCGCGGCCGGCAATTTCCCCGGCGGCTTTTACCACGTTGGCAACCGTATCGGAGCGGCTTTTGCCCCGGGCCAGCGGAATGGTGCAGTAGGCGCAGGGGTAGTCGCAGCCATCCTGCACCTTTAGGAAAGTACGGGTGCGGTCGTTGAGCGAATAACTGGCGTGATAGTCGATGGCGTGCTCGATGGGGGAGTTAAACACCTGACCGGGCTGGCCCGCGCCAACTTTCGTGAAGGTTGGCATCAGTTCGTGGAGCCGGAACTTTTCGGCAGCGCCCAGCACGGCATCGACACCCGGGATTTCCGAAATTTCTTTCGGCTTCAGCTGAGCGTAGCAACCCACAATAGCCACGTAGCCATCGGGGTTTATCTTTTGTGCTTCCCGCACGATTTTCCGGCACTTGCGGTCGGCGTGGTCGGTAACGGAGCACGTATTGATAATAAAAATGTCGGGCTGCTGATTGAACTCCACCCGCTGGTATCCTTCCTGCTCCATCAGGCGGGCCAGGGTCGATGTTTCGGAGAAGTTAAGCTTGCAGCCAAGCGTATAGAAAGCTACTTTTTTCACGATCGGTTATCTATCCAGCAAAAGTACAAAAAATAGCCGGGGTGGGTTCCGGGCAGGTGGCAGAACAGAAAGTCGGCCTGGTCGTATCACCCACAAATCTCCAGATCGGCGGTAACCAGCTGGAAGCGACGGCCTAAGTGGTTAGAAAAGTACCGTCAATGCAGTCAACAGTTTGAAAATAAGGCCGTGCGGGCCGAGAAACGGCGCCAATTGGGTAACTGCCGTGTTGAGTGAATGTTATGAGAATTTAGTAGTAAATACGGTCTTTTTGTGCATATTACGAATTAAAAGTATAATTTTTCTACAAAATCAGTATTAAATAGGGTCTTTTTCAAAATCGCCCTTTATTAATTTTGTGATTGGCGTGTATATTTGCCGAACGTATTGCAACGAAGCCCAAATCTGATTAAATCCACCTGTACTCATGGTAAAGTCGAAGTTAGAATACATTTGGCTGGACGGTTACAAGCCAACCCAAAGCCTGCGTTCGAAGACGAAAATCGAAGGTGATTTCTCCGGTAAACTCGAAGATTGCCCCATGTGGTCGTTCGACGGCTCGTCGACCGAACAGGCACCGGGCGGCTCGTCCGACTGTCTGCTGAAGCCGGTTTTCATCTGCCCTGATCCACAGCGTAAGAATGGTTACCTCGTCATGTGCGAAGTGCTGAACGCCGATGGCACCCCCCACGAGACGAACGGCCGGGCTACCATTCAGGATGACGACAATGATTTCTGGTTTGGCTTCGAGCAGGAGTACTTCCTGTGGGATATGTCGATCAACAAGCCGCTGGGCTTTCCCGCCGAAGGGTTCCCAACCCGGGGGCAGGGCCCGTACTACTGCTCGGTTGGCGCTCAGAACGCCTACGGCCGGTACATTGTTGAAGAGCACCTTGATGCCTGCCTCGAAGCAGGTCTGAACGTAGAAGGCATCAATGCCGAAGTAGCGACGGGTCAGTGGGAGTTCCAGATCTTTGCCAAAGGCGCGCAGGCTGCCGGCGACGAAATCTGGGTGGCCCGCTACCTCCTGGAGCGCATCGGCGAAAAATATAATGTTTCGATCAACTGGCATTGCAAGCCCCTGGGCGACACCGACTGGAACGGCTCGGGTATGCACGCCAACTTCTCGAACACGGCACTCCGTACGGCTGGCAACAAAGCCACCTACGACACGATCTGCCAGGCGTTCGGTCGTACGCCCGAGGTGATCAAGGAGCACATCGACGTATACGGCGCCGACAACCACATGCGTCTGACCGGCAAGCACGAAACGCAGTCGATCGATCAGTTCTCGTATGGTGTATCGGACCGCGGTGCGTCGATCCGTATCCCCATCGCTACGGTAGAGCGCGGCTGGAAAGGCTGGCTCGAAGATCGCCGGCCCAACTCGGCTGCCGATCCATACAAAGTAGCCGCGGTGATCATCAAGACCGTTAAGTCGGCCGACGTGCTGCAGACGGCCTAAGCTGATCAGCCAACACACTTTTCAAAGCCCGGTTCCGCAAGGAGCCGGGCTTTGGCGTTGTATACGCGTCTGTCTAAACCACAAATGACTGAAAATTTGTCTGATTAATTAGGTTGAAGCTGGCTTCCGGGTAGTTCGTCTGCCAGGAAGCGGGTGGGCCTGCCTGCTTATTGCCGAATTTAAACTCGAAGCCACTCAACTGCCCATGCGCATCTTCGACATAATCCAGTTCGGCACCGGTGTACGTTCGCCAGAAATAACTCGTGGCCAAGTGACCTGTGTAGGCGTTTCGTTTGTGCCGTTCGGCCACCAGAAAGTTCTCCCAGAGGGCGCCTACGTCATTGCGCAGATCGAGTGGCTGAAAATTATCGATCAACATATTGCGGATACCCAGGTCGACAAAGTAAATCTTATCCATCTTGGTCACTTCTTTGCGCAGGTTTCGGCTGAAGCCCGACAGACGAAATACGACGAACGCTTTTTCCAGAAGATCAATGTAGGTGTTGACTGTATCTTTGCTCATTCCCAGTGCGTTACCCAATTCGTTGGTCGATACTTCACTCCCTATCTGAAACGCCAGTAGTTGCAATAGTCGGCGCAACTTATCTGCATAACGGATCGAGCCCATTTCCAGAATGTCTTTATAGAGGTAAGCCGACGCCAGCTCGTGCAGATAGTGTCGCTTGTCGGCTACGTTGGGGAGTTGCAGGGTATCGGGATAAGACCCAAACCGAAGGAGTTCGGGCAGGCGTTGTTGCAGTTCGAAGGCATTGTGCTGCTGCCGTAGCTCGCATACGGCAACCGGCCACAACTCATACGTCCAGGTTCGCCCAGTCAATGGCTCTCGGGTCCGGTTGGCCAGTTCGAATGACGAGGAACCGGTTGCAATAATTTTCAGGTTGGGCAATCCATCATGCAGTATCTTCAGGTTGATACCGATGTCGGCAATTCGTTGAGCCTCATCGATAAACAGCAGGTCGTAACCTTCGGTCAGCAGCTTCATCTGCGTCAGATCCCGACTCGCCAATATGGTTTGACAAACCAGTTCATCGGCGTTGATCAGCAATGACTTATACGGTAAATCGCGCAGCAGTGACCGGATAAGCGTTGTTTTGCCGACCTGCCGGGGACCATAGAGAATAATAATTTTCGATCACTTCAGAAGGCGCTGCCGAATGGTATCAGTGAGTAAGCGTGGAAAGACTATCATCGCATTTGCGTTAATTTGGCTAATCTATTCGCCAAATTAACGCAAATATGACGTATTGTAAAGCGCATTACCGTTGACGTGCTGCAGACGGCCTAAGCTGATCAGCCAACACACTTTTCAAAGCCCGGTTCCGTAAGGAGCCGGGCTTTTTTTTGGGCGTCGTTGCATAGGGGCCGGACGCCGTGTATGTTTGGAAACAAGAATGTTTCCTTAACCACCCCGTGTGCCGGACCTATGTCAAATTTTCGCTTTAAAGCCCTCGAAATAGCCCAGAACCGGCAGGCCATGGCCGTAGCAGCTCCCGCCGAGCGGGTCGCTGATTTTTTCGGCAGCAACACCTTCAACAACGAGGTGATGCGCAGCCTGCTCTCGCCCGAAGCGTACCTGAAAGTAACCGAAGCCATCCAGACCAACGGACAGATAGACCGGGCCATCGCCGACGAGGTAGCCGGCGCCATGAAGGCCTGGGCCACGGCGCGGGGCGCTACCCACTATACCCACTGGTTTCAGCCGCTGACGGGCGAGACGGCCGAGAAGCACGACGCTTTTTTCGACATCACCGTCGACGGTAAAGCCATCGAGAAGTTTAAGGGCGGGGCACTGGTGCAGCAGGAGCCCGATGCGTCATCGTTTCCGAACGGGGGCCTGCGCAATACCTTCGAAGCCCGCGGCTATACCGGCTGGGACCCTTCGTCGCCGGCGTTTCTGATGGAAAACGGAGCCGGGGGCAAAACGCTCTGCATTCCGTCGGTCTTCATTGCCTATACCGGCGAAGCCCTCGACTATAAAACCCCCCTCCTCAAGGCGCTCAACGCCATCGACAAAGCCGCCACGGCCGTTTGCCAGTATTTCGACCGGAATATCGCCAAAGTAACGCCCACCCTCGGCCCGGAACAGGAGTATTTCGTGGTCGACCGGGCGTTGTTTTATGCCCGGCCCGATCTGGTACTGACCGGGCGCACGGTGTTTGGCCACCAGCCCGCCCGCGGTCAGCAACTCGACGATCATTACTTTGGCTCCATCCCCCCCCGCATCAATGCGTTTATGGTCGACTTCGAGTTTGAGTCGATGAAGCTCGGCATGCCCGTCCGGACGCGCCATAACGAAGTGGCACCGGGCCAGTTCGAAGTGGCCCCCACCTTTGAGGAGGTCAACCTGGCCGTCGATCACAATGCCCTGCTCATGGATCTGATGCAGCGCATTGCCGAGAAGCATAACCTGAAAGTGCTGTTTCATGAGAAGCCCTTTGCGGGCATCAACGGCAGCGGTAAACACAATAACTGGTCGCTGGGTACCAATACGGGTGTCAACCTGCTGGCGCCCAGTACCAGGCCGAAAGAAAGCCTGCGGTTTCTGACTTTCCTGGTCAACGTGGTAAAAGCCGTGCACGACAACGCCGATCTGCTGCGGGCCAGCATCGCGTCGGCGGGCAACGAGCACCGGCTGGGGGCCAACGAAGCGCCACCGGCTATCGTGTCGGTGTTTCTGGGTGAGTCGCTGACGCAGGCACTCAACGACCTCGAAACCAAGTCGGAAGTCACGGTCAATAAAGGCGACAACGTGTATTATAAGCTGGGCCTGAATCGGATACCGAGTCTGATGCGCGACAATACTGACCGCAACCGCACTTCACCGTTTGCCTTCACCGGCAATAAGTTCGAGTTCAGGGCGGTGGGCAGCTCAGCCAACTCGGCCTCGACCATGACCGTGCTCAACGCCATCGTGGCCGATCAGCTCAACAAATTCAAGTCGGACCTCGACGGGCGGCTGGCCCGGGGCGAAAAGAAAGAGCTGGCCATTGTCGATATTCTGAAAGAGTATTATGCCAACAGCAAACGGATTCTGTTCGAAGGCAATGGCTATTCGGAGGAATGGGTAGCCGAAGCGGCCGAGCGGGGGCTGTCGAACATCAAGTCGTCGCCCGAAGCGCTGAGCGTATTTGTATCGCCCGAGTCGCTGTCACTTTTCGAACGCACGGGGGTCATGAACCACGCCGAAGTGGAGTCGCGCTACGAAATCGAGCTGGAGAAGTACGTTAAAAACGTGCAGATCGAGTCGCGGGTAATGGGTGATCTGGCCATGAATCACGTAGTTTCGACGGCGTTCAAGTACCAGAATAAACTGGCCGAAACTGCCCGTAACCTGGTTGAACTGGGCATGACGGAGGAAGCACAGCCTATCAAAGACCTGCTGCGCGATATTTCGGCGCGCGTAACGGCCATCAAACGCAATGTGGAGTCGATGGTAGAAGCCCGCAAACGGGCCAACAACGTGGGCGACACCGTGGAGCGCGCCCGGCTCTACGCCACCGACGTGAAAGACCATTTCGACCCCATCCGCTACGAGGTCGACAAGCTGGAGCAGATCGTCGACGACGAAGACTGGCCGCTGGTGAAATACCGGGAGTTGCTGTTCGTGAAGTAGAAGATACCCTGGCCAGACGGGGGCTGTCGAGGGCGTGTAGCGGTGGGCTGCACCCATCGGCAGCCCCTCCCTCTTTTCCGTACGCATTGCCATGCTCAGAACCATTGTTGCCGAATTAAGCCGCCTGCCGCACCGGGGAGCGGCTACGCCCAACGAAGCCGAAGCCGCGCGCCTGCTCGAGACCTACCTGACCGAGATGGGAGCCGATGTGCGGATCGAGCCTTTCCGGACGCCCAAAACCTACGTGTCGCTGGTGTACTGGCTGCTGGGTGGTATCGTATTTGGGCTGTCGTTTTCCAGGCCGTCGCTCTGGGTGGCCCTGTTCGTCTGGATTTATGTGGTGCTGGCATGGCTTTATTTCAACTGGCGCAGTTCACCGGTTACGACCTTTCCGCCCCTCAGCACGGGGCACAACGTGATTGGCCGGTGGGCAGCCACGGGCGATGCGCCGGCTCCGCACATCGTGCTGATGGCGCACTACGATACGGCCCCCGTGTCGCTGCTGTACGGGCCCAGGCAACAGACTTCGTTCCGGGCCTCGCTGATTCTGTCGCTGTCGCTCATGCTACTGGCGGGTATAGCGGTCACGGTCGAAGCCATCATGGGGGCAGGGCTGCCGTGGCTGCCGTGGGTGCGCTACGGCCTCATCGCCTATTTTCTGGGGCAGGCCATGCTGGGAACGGCCGGGTACTGGCAGCACGGCTACACCAACGGCGCGAGCGACAATGCGACGGGGGTGGCAGCCGCCCTGGCAACGGCCGAGCGGCTGCGGGCGCTGTCGGGCGTGACAGTGGAGGTGGCCCTGACCAGTGCCGAAGAAGCCGGCATGATTGGTGCTCAGCACTACGTAAAGGCCCACAAAGCGACGTGGCCCGCTGGCCAGACGATGGCGATCAATTTCGATACGCTGGGTGCCGGCAAGCTGACCGTCGTGGAGCAGACCGGTACCGTGGAGGTGATCCGGTACAATAACGAACCAACCCGGCTGGCCCGCGCCCTGGTCGATACGGCGGCTTTCAAAAGCCGGGCGCAGGTGGGCCGCTGGCATACCGCCGACTTCGACAGTGTGTGGTTTGTGCGGGCGGGTATTCCGATACTGGCGCTGTGCGCGCTCGATCCCGCCGGGCGAATGCCGCGCATCCACCGGCCCAACGATCGGGCCGATGCCGTCGACCTGACCCCGGCGCAGGATGCGGTCGACCTGGCCGAAGCCGTAGTCTGGCAGTGGCTGGCGGGTCGGTAGCTTCGGCTGCCCGCTGTAGCGAATGCCGGGCGACTTTTTCGGATTCATTCGTGGAGACCACCCTTTTCATTACTTTTGCGCTATGGCAAACTACAAAAACGAAGGGTTCGACCCCGAGGAAATCAACGCCCTGAAAGAAGAGTGTCGCGCAGCCGGCAAGTCGTTTATCTATGTAGAAGACGATGATCTGGACGTGCTCGAAACGGGCGAATGCGTTCATATTCAGTTTCCGGGCGCCTACATGGGTGAGGAAGTGATTTACGACGCGCTGGTCTACACGCTTCGGTTGCACCACAGCAGCCTGGTATACGAGATGGCGGTTGAGCAGGTGCAGAAAACCTATCCCGACTACACGCCACCCGAAGAGCGCGAGGCTGGTTATACCATCTCGGCCGAGCGTGAAGAAGAAGCCGAAACGGCGCTGACCGAGATCATCGAGGAAATCGAAGAATCGGAAACCATCAAGGTACAGGAGCACATCGAAATCGATACCGAGTCGGATTATGGTATTGCGCTCGACGCCTGCCTGAACGCCGAAGAAATAACCGACGAGGTTATCGAGAACTTTATCCGGCAGTTCAAAGCCAATTCACTGTCGCTCGACAACACGTTGTATTCGTTTACGAGCGAAGAGGACGACGAATAGCCTGTGCAGTTTATTGTTTTTGGTTTATAGTTTGTAGTTTTCGGGGCTATCTCAAAAACTACAAACTATAAGCGTTTAACCGCCATGCCGACGTTTTCGGGGACTGATACGTACGTTGCCACACACGAATTGAGCATTGCGGTAAACGCAGCGATCGAATTAGAAAAACCACTCCTGATCAAAGGCGAGCCCGGCACCGGCAAAACGCTCCTGGCTTACGAGATTGCCCAGGCCCTTCAGAAGCCCCTCTACACCTGGCATATCAAATCGACGACGACGGCCCAGCAGGGCCTCTATGAGTTCGACGCCGTGGCCCGGCTGCGCGACTCCCAGCTGCTGGCCGGCCCCGATGGCAATAGCCGTATCAGCGACCTCAGCCATTACCTCCGCAAGGGAAAGATATGGGAAGCTTTTGCCGCCGATGAGCCGGCGGTGTTGCTGATCGATGAAATCGATAAGGCCGATATCGAGTTTCCCAACGACCTCCTGCAGGAACTCGACCGGATGGAGTTCTACTGCTATGAGCTGCAACAGACCATTCGGGCGCGGCACCGGCCCATTGTCATCATCACGTCTAACAACGAAAAAGAGCTGCCCGACGCGTTTCTGCGCCGGTGCTTCTTTCATTTTATTCGTTTCCCCGACCGGGCCACCATGCAGCAGATTGTGATGGTGCATTTTCCGGCCTTGCCCCACGAACTGATGGTGAAGGCGATGGCTGTCTTTTACAGCATCCGCGATGCCAAGGCACTGCGTAAAAAGCCATCGACCAGCGAGTTTATCGACTGGTTGCGACTGCTGCTGGCTGCGGGCGTTACCGACGAAGATCTGACCGATCTGGAAGCGCTGAACGAAATGCCGCCCTACCTGGGGGCACTCCTTAAGAATGAGCAGGATACGAATCTGATCACCGCGCTCCGCCAAAAAGGGAACCGGCCTTACTGACCAAATTCTGGCAAGTGTTTTGCGGGTTTTTGCCCTGACAGCCATACCCCGTGGCTGATCATTGGCTAACCTGAACCGGTAATGTTTCTTTCTTTTTTCCTGCTGCTCCGGCAGCATGCGCTCCCTGTATCCATTCCGGAATACCTTACCATGCTGGCTGCGCTGCGCAGCCGGGTAACGGTTAGCCGCATCGATGATTTCTACGCCCTCAGCAAAACCATTCTGATCAAACACGAACAGCACCTCGACCTGTTCGACCGTTTGTTCGAGCAGTTTGTGCGTGAGCAGCCAACGACCCCTCTGAGCCTGCTGCCCGAATTGCCGCCCAACTGGCTGCGCGCGGCCTTCGAGCAGGAAGCCGGCACGCCCGAGTGGACCGACATTGCGGCTCAGGGCGGCCTAGACCGACTGTGGGCCGATCTTCGGCAGTTGCTCGACGAATCAGGGCCGGAGTCGGCTGGAGAAGGCAATCGTCCCGGAGCCGGTACGTCGTTACTGGATGCGATGCGGGGCGACACCGCTGAGCCGGTCGATTCGACGGGGGGGCGGCAGCAGGAGGGTAAGCTCTGGGAGAGCCGGGCCTACCGCAATTATGACGACACGCTGGAACTGAACACCCGCAACCTGAAGATGGCCCTGCGCCGGCTCCGGATGCTGACCCGTGAAGGCCCCGCTACCGAACTCGATCTGGCCAGTACCATCGAACAGACAACCCGCAACGCCGGCCTGCTCGATATCCGGATGCGCCCGCCCCGCCACAACCGCGTCAAGGTGCTGATGCTGTTCGACGTGGGGGGGTCTATGGACGATCACATCGACCTGTGCGCGCAGTTATTTTCGGCGGCCCGCTACCAGTTCAAACAGCTTGACTTTCTGTATTTCCATAACTGCGTGTATGACCGGCTCTGGCGCGACAACAGCCGTCGGCGCGAGCAGGTATCGACATTCGAGGTGCTGCATAAGTACGGCCGCGATTACAACGTGATTTTTGTGGGCGATGCCAGCATGTCGCCCTACGAACTGACCATGCCGCAGGGAAGCGTTGAGCATTACAACGAAGAGGCCGGGCTGGTCTGGCTCGACCGGTTCCGGCAGCATTTTCCCCGGCTGGTCTGGCTGAATCCGTTTACGGCGGGCTACTGGCAGTACACGCCCAGTATTCAGCTCGTGCGCGACTGGTCGGGCAACCGCATGTTTCCGCTCACGCTCAGCGGGCTCGAGCAGGCCATGAAAAGTTTGGTGAACCCCAAGGTGGTTTTTACCGGATAAAGCGTAGGTTGCTGCATTACTCCTAAACCCACCGATTGGTATGGCGCGTACACTTCTGCTGGGGCTGCTGGGCCTGGCCCTGCTGCTGGAACTGGCCCTGACCGGGGGCGCTTTTTTCGCCCGTGAGGCTACACTCCAGCAATTCGGCGTAGCGCTCTCCTCCGACACCTCCTTCCTGGGGTATATTGTGGCCTGGCTGTTGCTGTTTGTATCGCTGGTGTGTGCGCTGGCGCTCTACCAGGTGTGGCACAACACGCCCGACTACGCTACCCTCTGTTACGGGCTGGGTATCTGGTGGGTAGGCATCGGCATTGGCATCTATCTGGCTTTCGGCAAACCCGACAACCTGCTGCTCGATAGCCTGAAAGGCGGCCTGCTGGTCGTACTGACCAACCGCAGTCGCCGGCGCTAGAAATGGGGCTGGGTGTTATCTTTGCTATCTATGCATCTGTTTTACCAGCCTGGGCTACCTACTGCCCTTTACTTGCCTGAGGATGAATCGCGCCATGCCGTGAAAACGCTCCGGCTGGGTACCGGCGACGCAATTGCCGTGACTGACGGACACGGAAACCGCTACGCTGCCGTTATAACGTCGACTGATCCGCGTCGGTGTGCGTTCCGGATTTCAGGCGTGCAAGCCACTCCTCCGCGTCCGTTTTCGGTGCGGATCTGCGTGGCGCCCACCAAAAGTCCGGATCGTATCGAATGGTTTGTGGAAAAGGCAGTGGAGATTGGCATCGAGCGGATCAGTTTCTTTTTTGGCCAGCACTCCGAACGGCGGCACCTGAAGCTCGACCGGCTCACGAAAATTGCGGTGGCGGCCATGAAGCAGTCGCTGCAGGATCACCTGCCGCAGCTCGACGAAGCCGTCTCGTTTAGTGACCTGATTGCCGGCATCGACGCGTCGGAACGCTTCATTGCCCATCTACCCGACGATGCGCCCCCCGTGGGCTTGCAGCAGCGGGCAACGCCGGGCCTCTCTTACGCCGTATTGATTGGGCCGGAGGGCGATTTCAGTGCGGCTGAACTGCAGCAGGCGATGGCCGCTGGCTTTCAACAGGTAACGCTGGGGCATACCCGGCTTCGTACCGAAACGGCCGCCCTGACGGCCTGTCAGCTCTTAACGTTTATAAACGGATGAAAAAAATCCTGCTCACGCTGTTTCTGTGCCAGGCGACTCTGACTGTGTCGATGGGGCAATATGCTTATAAGATTGCCAAGCTGAAATACGGTGGCGGGGGCGACTGGTACGCCAATAAAACGTCGTTGCCCAACCTGATCAAATTTGCCAACGCCAACCTCCGCATGAACATCTTCCCCGAAGAAGACATTGTGGAGCCCGGCAGCCCCGACCTGTTTGGCTATCCGTTTGTGCACATGACCGGCCACGGCAACGTAACATTTACCGAGGCCGACGTGCAGAACATGCGTCGGTATCTGATGTCGGGCGGCTTTCTGCACGTCGACGATAACTACGGGATGGACAAGTTTATCCGGCGCGAGATGAAGAAAGTATTTCCCGAACTGAATTTCGTGGAGCTGCCCTTTAACCACCCCATCTACCAGCAGCGCTTCAAATTCGCGACGGGCCTGCCCAAAGTGCACGAACACGATGGCAAGGCTCCGCAGGGCTTCGGCCTGATCTACCAGGGCCGACTGGTTTGTTTCTACAGCTATGAGTGCGATCTGGGCAACGGCTGGGAAGATCAGAGCGTGTACAACGACCCCGAACCCGTGCGGCAGCAGGCGCTGCGCATGGGCGCCAATCTGCTGCAGTATGCCACAACCGTAAATTAAGTGACGGTATTATTTCAAGAATGCAACCCAAACAGCTAAGAATTACGTTAGTTTTGTAGGAGTATTTAAAGTCGCCCCCTGCGCCTGTCATTACTTATAACCAACCGTTACTGTGATCGTTGTCATTATCGCCTTTCTGGGCCACTGGTACCTGTCTCTGTTCTGCCAAACGTTTTTCCTGCACCGCTATTCGGCGCATAAAATGTTCTCGATGAACAAATTCTGGGAGCGCTTTTTCTACGCCCTGACCTATATCTCGCAGGGGTCGTCGTACCTGAGTCCACGCGCCTACGCTGTGCTGCACCGGATGCACCACGCCTTCAGCGATACGCCTAAAGATCCTCACTCGCCCCACCACACCAAAAACGTATTTACGATGATGTGGAAGACGAAAGATATTTATAACGCCGTTTTGCACCGCAAACAAACCGTTGAGCGGCAGTTCGATCGCAACTATCCCGAGTGGAATTTTATCGAGAAAGTAGGCGACTCCTGGATTTCGCGCGCGGGTTGGGCCATTCTCTACAGCGTGTTTTACATCTTCGCGTTCCTGTACCTCGATATGCACTGGGCGTTCTTCTTCCTACTGCCCGTACACTTCGTGATGGGACCCGTACACGGTGCTATCGTCAACTGGAGTGGCCACAAATACGGCTATGCCAACTTTGATAACCAGGATCAGTCGAAAAACTCGCTTATTCTGGATGTGGTTATGATGGGCGAGCTGTTCCAGAACAACCACCACAAGCGGCCTAACTCGGCCAACTTCGGTGCCAAGTGGTTTGAATTCGACCCGACCTATCCCGTTATTACCCTGCTCCACAAGCTGCATATCGTGCGGTTGCGGCCCTCGGCAGAAGCCAAAAAAGCACAGTTGGAAGTGGGTCACGACCGGCTGGTCGACAAAGAAGTTGAGGCCTAGTCGACAGACTGATTCTCCCAATTAGAAGGTGGTGTTTGCTTCGGCAGGCACCACTTTTTTTGTGTCCGGACGATTGAATAAGGCAATAGTAAGACCACGTAGCGCCCCCGCCCCGATCAGTTTATGTATCGGTACTGATCTCAGGGTGCGATGCTTACTATGGCCTGCCAAAACGAGGGGGGGCTAAATGGTATCATCGTCGACACCAATCAGCCCCCCCTCGGTTCATAATAAGACCCGTGGCTACAGTAGCGCGCGGGCTACGTCGTCCCACGAGCGAACCCGCCGGAACTCGGTGTCGTGGCGGTTGTGCAGCGCGTCGAACAGTAGCCCCTCGCCCTGAAAGGTGCGCAGGTTGCGGGGCAGATCGTCGATCAGAAAATCGGTATTCAGCACGCTTTTGTCGCCCAGAAACACGTAGTGGTGCCAGGTGATGGCCGGAAAATGCTCCTGCAGCCAGTCCCACTTTTCGCGGAGCGAGTTCGGGAATTCCTGCGCGGCTGTGGCTACAAACACCTCGTAACGATCCATCAGGCTGGCAATGACCTCCTGGGCGCCTTCCATCACGGGGATGTCGCGGAAAAAGCCCGGCTCGTAAACGCGATCCGAAATGGCCTTGTATTCGTGCTCATCGAAGAGTTCATGAAACGACTTCTCCTTCAGCTCGTCCAGCGTATAGCGGGGCGTTTCGCCCTCCAGGTAAAGCCGGATAAACTTGGCGTGGGTGTCGGCCATGACATCGTCCATGTCGATGGCAATGCGTTGTTTCATGCAGGTACTGCGGTTTCAGGTTGTAAAAAAGCGAATTAGAGGGTGGTTGAGCCGTCGAACTTCTCCAGGTAATCGGCCACGCGCCGGACAAACTGACCCCCCAGCGATCCATCGACCACGCGGTGATCGTAGGAGTGGGAGAGGAACATCAGCTGCCGGATGCCGATAAAGTCGCCCTGGGGGGTTTCGATCACGGCGGGTTTCTTCACGATGGCGCCAAACGCCATAATGGCCACCTGCGGCTGCATGATGATGGGCGTGCCCATGAGGTTACCAAACGTGCCGATGTTCGAGATGGTGTAGGTGCCACCGGCCAGATCGTCGGCCGTCAGCTTGTTCTCGCGCGCCCGTTTGGTCAGGTCGTTGACTTTTTTGGTCAGGCCTACCAGGTTGTACTGATCGGCATTGTGAATGACCGGTACGATCAGGTTGCCTGAGGGCAGCGCTACGGCCATACCGATGTTGATCGACTTCCGGACCCGGATGCTGTCGCCTTCTACCGATACGTTGATCATCGGGAAGTCGCGGATGGCCTTGGCCACCGCTTCGATCAGAATGGGCGTGTAGGTCAGGTTTTCGCCGGTCTGTTTCTTAAACAAGTCTTTGACGCGGGTTCGCCACTCGACCACCGGGGTCATATCGGCCTCCACAAACGAACTGACGTGGGGCGAGGTCTGCTTCGATTCGACCATGCGCTGCGCAATCATCTTGCGCATCCGGTCCATCTGCACCAGATCCGACTCGCCGTTGAGCGAGCCCGTAACTGGCATAACGGCTGCCGGTGCGGAGCTGGGTGCTGCCGGTGCTGCTTTGGGAGCCGTCGGCTGGGCGGGGGCCGATACGGCTGCGGGAGCAGCCGATTGGGGTCCTTCGGCACGTTCGAGGACGTAGGCCAGAATATCTTTCTTGGTTACCCGGTTTTCAGCGCCCGACCCCGGAATGCGGTCGAGTTCATCGCGCGATACGTTTTCTTCCCGGGCAATGTTCAACACCAGGGGCGAGTAGAACCGGTCGGCAAAAACGGGTTTATCGCCGGCCAGGGCCGTGGGCGATACGGCCACCGCTTTGTCGGGCAGGGGGGTAGCCGATCGGGTGCTCATGGCGGCAATACTCGTTTCCAGTTCCCGCGCCGATTCCAGTATCTCGGTCTGTTCGGGTTCGGCCGGCACGTTGGCAACGTCGCCAATACCCACCGGCGTTTGCGCGGCCGGGGTTAGCTCTCCCGCGGGGGCGGTACTGCCATCGGCGGGTGTATCGACTTCGATGCGGGCAATGGGGGCGCCCACGGCCACAACGTCGCCATCGTTGACCAGGCGTTCGCGCAGGATGCCGTTATAGAGCGAGGGCACTTCGGTATCGACCTTGTCAGTCGCTACTTCCAGTACCGACTCGTCGATATCGATTCGGTCGCCGGGCTGTTTGAGCCACGAGATAACCGTGCATTCCATGATACTTTCGCCCATTTTGGGCATAACCATGTCGGTAAGCATGATGAATTCGGTGGTGAAGGTTTATCAGGATTTGTTCATGAAGTGCATTAGAATTCAGGCGTCGGCCAGCAACTGCTCGCGGAGCAGGTTCAGTACGTAGGTTGTCGTAAGCTGGATGTTCTGGTCGCGGTATTGCCCCAGGGTAAGCCGCCGGGTTTTGGTTTGGTTGGCCGTTGCCACGGCGATCCAGACCGTACCGACGGGTTTGTCGGGTGTACCACCGCCGGGGCCGGCAATGCCGCTCGTGGCAATGCCTACATCGGTTTTGAGCCGCTGCCGAACCCCCTCGGCCATCTGCCGGATGGTTTCTTCGCTGACGGCTCCGTGGGTGGCCAGCGTGTCGGGCGATACACCCAGCAAATCGGTTTTGAGCGCATTGCTGTAGCTGACTACACTGCCCTGGAAATAAGCCGATGCGCCGGGTACTTTGGTGAGCTGGGCCGATACGTAGCCCCCCGTGCAGCTTTCGGCAGCGCTCAGCGTCAGCCCCCGATCCAGCAGCAGCTTCCCAATCACCGTTTCGAGTTCATCGTCGTCGAAACCAAACACATGGTGCTGGATCAGTGGCAGCACGGCCTGTACCTGCTCGTCGAGTTGGCGGCCCAGCAGTTCGTTGTCGGTGCCGGTGGCCGTCAGCCGGAGCCGAACCTGCCCGAAGTGGGGGAGGTAGGCCAGCTTGATGTGAGCCGGCAAGGCATCTTCCCAGGCTTCGATACGCTCGGCCAGAAACGACTCGCCGATGCCAATCGTCCGGATCATTTTATGCCGGATAATGGGCGTCTGGAAATGACCCGCCAGCTTGGGCAGAATCCGATTGGTCATCAGGTGCTTCATCTCGAACGGTACGCCCGGCAGCGACACGTAGACCCGACCTTCGTGCTCAAACCACATGCCCGGCGCGGTGCCCCAGTCGTTCTGCATATACACGGCATTGGCGGGCAAATCGGCCTGGCCGCGATTGAGGTCGGTCATTTCGCGACCCCGCTTCTCGAAGAAACCCGTCACCAGGGCCAGGGCCGTTTCGTTGCGGACCATGCCCACGCCAAAGTAGGTGCAGAGGGTTTTCTTGGTGATATCATCTTTGGTGGGGCCCAGTCCGCCCGTGATGATAATGACATCGGCCCGCTGATGGGCTTCGTGCAGGATGTCCAGAATGGCATCGGCCTGATCGCCCACGGAGGATTTGCGGACGGTGCGAATGCCGATATTGGTCAGCTCGGTGCTAATCCACTGGGTATTGGTATCGGTGATTTGTCCGAACAGTATTTCGTCGCCGATCGTAACCACTTCGGCCCGTATGGTGTTGGTCATAAGAATGAAACGCGGGTCCTGTAAGGAGCGTACCGTTTAGTGTGGGTACTGCAGCTTGTTCCGCAGCCTGCGAAAAAAACGCGCTACGCCTTTTTACATTCGGCCCTGAGCGTGGTCAAAAGTACGGAATTAAACGCAATGGCATGAAACGTAAGCTTATACTGGCGATGTGTGTCGCCCCATTTCTGATGCAGCCGGCCCTGGCCCAAACCACCGACTCGGCGCAGACACAACCGCCAAAACAAAACAAAGTTGGGAAGTTTCTGGAGCAGGTGCTGGGCGCAGCTACCGGCGCCGGGGGAAGTGCGCTGACCAGTGGCGATATTGCCGCCGGGCTAAAAGAAGCGCTGCGGATCGGGATCAGCAACGGCGCCGACAAAGCCTCGCTGACGGACGGATTTTTTAAGAACTCATTAATCAAAATTGCGTTTCCGCCCGAGGCTCAGAAAGTAGCGTCGACCCTGCGGCAGATTGGGCTGGGCGCTCAGGTCGATAAGTTTGAACTGTCGCTTAACCGGGCGGCCGAAGATGCGTCGAAGAAAGCGAAACCCGTTTTTTTTAAAGCCATCACCTCCATGACTATTCAGGATGCCGTCGGTATTCTGCGGGGTTCCAACGATGCGGCTACCCAGTACCTCCGCCGGACATCGGGGCAACAGCTCGTCACGGAATTTACGCCCATCATCGACAGCACCCTGAAGACAAACAACGCTACCCGTTACTACGGCGATCTCGTTACGCGCTATAACAAGCTGCCGTTTGTGCAGAAGGTAAACCCCAATCTGACCGAATACGCGACCAATAAAGCTGTCGATGGCCTGTTCGTGCTGGTGGCGCAGGAAGAGCAGAAGATTCGCGAAAACCCGGCCGCCCGGGTCACTGACCTGCTCAAGCGCGTTTTCGGGGGCGGGAAGTAAGCCTGGGTTCATGGTTTGCGGTTCGTGCCGGGTCGTTAGGCGGTTTGTCGTTCACCATCGCCAAAGGAACCGCCCGGCGGCCCGGCACAAACTACGAACCACTTAACTGTTCAGATACGTCAGCTTGTTGTTCCAGACGAGGGCGATCTGGGTTGCGCGCATCCGAACATCCTCGGCGGTTTGCCCTTCGAAACGTTCGGCCAGTGTCAGCGTAAAGAGCTGGAGCCAGCGCTCGAAATGATCGATCGTGAGCGTGTGCTGCTGATTGATGAGCAGGTGGGGCCGAAACGGGTGCCCCTGGTAGGCGTTGTTGCCCAGAATAATGTTTTCCCAGAATGCGTACATTTTGGGCAGGTGATGCGACCAGTCGACCTGAGCCACATCGGTAAAAATGGGCCCCAGCAGGGGGTCTTCCTGTACTTTCTCGTAAAACGAGTCGACCAGCAAACGGATCGCTGCCGGCGAATCGAGCGCTATCCGGGTCATTGCCATAGGGGTTGAAACGAGCAATCGGTTAGCGGGCAAAGGTGCCGGCATACAGATCGTCTGAATAGCCCAACGCCACAATCGACCCGTTTTGTTCGATCAGGGGCCGTCGAATCACCGAGGGCTTTGCCAGCATCAGCGCAATGGCTCCCTCAGCATCGGTGGGGCGCTCGGCTTCGGGGAGCTTCTTCCAGGTCTGCCCGGCGCGGTTTACCAGTTTGTCCCACGGTTGCTGGGTCAGCCACCGCTCCAGCGTGAGCCGGTCGATGCCCTGTTTTTTATAGTCGTAGAAGGTATAGTCGATACCGTGCTGGGCGAGCCAGGTGCGGGCTTTTTTGACCGTGTCGCAGTTGGGAATGGCGTACAGCGTGTACATAAACAGACAAAAACGTTGGTGAATCCGGTTGCGAAATAGGCAGGAAACCGGCAGGATCAAAAACTTCCGTGCCGGTTTCCGGGGGCGCTTTGTAAATTTGTGGGTATGAAAAAGTCTGATATTCATTTCACCGTCGAACTCGACAACCAGAATATTCCTGATAAAATTTATTGGGATGCTACCGATAACCCGAACGAGGGGCTGAGCGATACCCGGGCCATTGCCATTTCGCTGTGGGATCACTACAAGACGGGTACGCTGAAAATCGACCTCTGGACCAAAGACATGGAGGTGATCGACATGAAGCGGTTCCTGATCGAGATCATGAGCGGGCTGGCCGACACAGCCGTCAACGCCACCAACGATAAACAGATGGCCACCGACATTGAGAACACCTGCCGGGTGTTGAGCAAGCGGCTCGACGAAGAGATCAAGCAACTGAATAAAAAATAAGTGTACGCCATGGGTCGTTGGTGAGGGCAGTACGGTTTTTGCCGTAGGCTGATTCACCAACGACTTCTTTTTTAACGCAAAGCCCTTTCCATGAGAAAAATTGCCTTGTTGCTGCTGCTAACCCAACTGGCCTTTGGGCAGAAAACAGCGTCTAAATCAGGCGGTATCCAGTTTCGGGCCGGTTCGGTCGACGCGCTCTTCGCCGAAGCCCGACGCACGAACAAGCCGGTGTTTGTCGAGATTTATTCGCCCACCTGTCATGTCTGCCAAAGCTTCATGCCCACCCTGGCCGACAGCCGCGTGGGTCGTTTCTACAACGACAAGTACCTGAGCACCAAACTCGACATTGCCCTGCCGTCGACGCGCAAATTTCTCGACAGCCGCCGGCTGTTTGTGCCCTCACTGCCGTTGTTTCTATACTTCGATCCGCAGCAGAACCTGATTCACTTCGCCATGAGCAACAACTCGGTCGATGAGGTGATCCGGCAGGGAACGCTGGCACTGAACCCCCAGACCCGCAGCCAGACCATGAAATCGCGGTACCAGCAGGGCGAACGGGCCAATAACTTCCTGATCGACTACGCCATGCTGAGCCGGGTGACGAAAGATACCCTGGCGGGCATTGCCGCCATGAGCGATTATGCCAAACAGCAGTCGCCGGCCACTTATGCGAACCAGACGAACTTCCTGGCGCTGCAGAAGCTCGTACTCGACTTTGAGAATCCGATGGCGCAGTACATGGTTAACCACCTCGACAAGTATCGGCAGTTCGACAACGAAAATGTACGGGCGCGCGACGTGGCCGAAAATATTCTGATGTCGTCGCTGTTCAGCGGGCGCGGGGCACAGTATCCGATTGCCAAGATTCTGCAGATTCGGCAGGATCTGGTCAAAATCGGTATCGACCCCAAGGTGGCGGCCAACCGGACGCTGCTGCCCGAGGTAAATGCGTATTTCCGGGCCCGACAGACGGGTAAAGCCACCGAGCGGATGGATAATCAGGTGGCCAGCAATCAGCTGACCGTGCCGGAATATATCTACATCAGCCGGTTGTTCAACCGGGCCAGCCCCGACGCCAGCGACGTACCGACGGTGGTGAAATGGGTGAATAAAGGACTTGCCCTGAAACCCGGTGCCGGCGAGCAGGCCGATCTGTACTTCGAACTGGCCGACGCCTACCGCCGGGCGGGTAAAGTGGCCGATGCGCGCGCAGCGGCCCAGAAATCGATGGATACGGCCCGGAGTGCCGGCCTCAGCACCAGCCGCAACACGCAGCAGCTGGGCCGGCTGAAATAACCGGTCTTACAGAGTCAGACAGAAACGGGGTTAGCCGGATATAGATCGGACTAACCCCGTTTTTTTATGTGCGTAGACCTGCTGTAAGGTGTCGACAGTCAATAAGCTATCTGAACGGGATGGAAACGGCCCGTAGTCAGGCTCTTTCGTCCCGGCAGCAGGGCGGTGGCTGGTACAACCCGAAAACCGAAATCGGGATACTGAGCCCTTACCTGCGCTGGTACAGCGGGCGGGTGAAGGGAGGCTGCAGCAGCAGATGAACCGAATTTTCGTCGCCCAGCGCAACGGCCCGGCGCAGGTCGTTTTCGGCCTGGGGCAGCTGCCGCACCTGAATACGGGCCAGCGCCCGCCAGCGATAGGCATCGGGCTTGTCGTCGCGGAAATGCCAGACCGCTTTGTCGAACTCGCGGAACGCTTCCGTGTACTGCTCGAGCTGGTAATGGGCAATACCCCGGTCGAGGTAACAGTCGGCCAGCGTATTGTCGCGGCTCAGGGCCTGGGTGAGGTCATAAATAGCCGAGTGCAGGTTTCCCTGCAGCAACTGGCACCGACCCCGGCAGGCGTAGGCTAGGGCTGACTTGGGGTGCTGGCGAATCGCTTCGTCGAAGTAGCGGTGAGCGGCCACAACATCCCGTTCCTGCAACAGCTGAATACCCTTCTGAAAGCGCAACCGGTCTTTGTCCGCCGGCGTGTCATGATCCATCAGGTAATACCGGATGATCAGGTACAGCACGAAGAACACACCAATCAGAGCAACTTCCATGACGCAACAATAAGAATAGGTTGTAGTATGCGAATTTACGGCCGGTCTGGCCCGACAACAAGCCGAAACGGTAATTTTAATGGCCTTCGAGCGACTGCCGGACCGACTTGGGAAGTGCCCGAAACACCAGCTCATAGGAGTGGTCGATCCAGTCGACGAGGTCGCTGGAGCGCAGGGCGCCACTGATCGTGATGGTGTTCCAGTGGGTCTTGTTCATGTGATAGCCGGGTGCCACCGCTTCGTGTTCTTCCCGCAACTGAACAGCTCGTTCGGGGTCACATTTCAGGTTGATCGTGGTGGGACGACTTTCGGTATCGAGGAGGGCAAAGATTTTTCCACCCACCTTAAACACCAGCGTGGCCTCATCAAACGGAAACGACTCCGTTACACCGGGCTTGGCAATGCAATGCTGCCGAATGGCTTCGGTATTCATCGTACGCAGTGCCGGACCGTGTAAACAATCAGTGCAAACAGGAACATCAGAATCGAGATGCGGTTGATGCCGTGCATCATGCGCAGGTTGACACTCGTTGGTCTGGACGGGTCCGGCTTCCGGAATACCCGCAGAAAGTACTGAAATACGGGTCCAAGCTTGAAGTAATCGGCTAGTCTGTTCACAGTAGGTTGATGTTTGCGGCTGTCAGCAGCCATATGCTACCGACAGCCGAGCTGATGGGGTGGGGGCAGCGGCCTCCGATACCCCACTAAAAAAAGGTTGAAGCAAATTGTTCCGGCTTATTGTCCCGTCGTGGCCAGATCGGGCTCAATCCAGCGGCTGTCTTCGCGGATCAGTTCGATCAGTTCATCGACAGCCCGGTCGGCCGGCACCGATTTTTTGATTACTTCCTGCCCCCGGTAGAGCGCAATCTTATCGCGTCCGATGCCCACATAGCCATAATCGGCATCGGCCATTTCGCCCGGTCCGTTCACGATGCAGCCCATAATGCCGATCTTGACGCCTTTGAGGTGGTCGGTACGCTGGCGAATCATAGCCGTGGTTTCCTGCAGGTCGAACAGCGTACGGCCGCAGGATGGGCAGGAGATGTATTCGGTTTTGGTGATGCGGGTGCGGGCGGCCTGCAGAATGCCAAAGGCCAGCTCGTTCAGGCGTTTCCGATCGGCGGCCGTACTGGTGGTACCGGGTGAGAGTATGAGGCCATCGCCCAGCCCGTCTATCAGCAAACCGCCCACATCGGTAGCCGCAAACAGCGATACATCGCTGTCGGGCACATCGGTGTACTGCCGCTGAATTACCACCGGGGTGGTCAGGCCCTCGTTCATCAGCGTTACAAACAGCCGCCGAAGCTCGGGCATGGCGTGGGCATTCTGGGTGGAGGCCAGCAGCACCACCGTCGGATCGGTGCGGAGCTGGGCCAGCAGATCGGCCGACAGGTCGGCGAGCTGCACCCGAACCATCGACAGCCGGCTGTGCAGGGCCGTGCCGGTCTGCCGGGCGGTCAGGTACTCGGCCACAGTCAACAGCGGATGCGCGTTGATAGGGTCGGTTATCGTCTGCCAGACCGGGTAATCGACGAGTTCCTTCAGGCCGTTGGGCAGCATGAAGCCCGCCGGTGTCTGACCGGTGTAGATAAAGTCGGCCCCCAGGTCATTCATTCGCCACTTGTCGGGAAGGGGCAGGTAGAAATGGCCCACCGCCTGCAGCACCTCGGTCTGATCGACGGGTACGTGGCTAAAGTCGGCGATGACGCGGGGTACGTTCTGCCCGCCAAACGGGCCGGTTTCCTGCGTGGCCCGGCGGGTGTACTGGAAGGGGTTGATGGGGTACTGTTCGATAGCCGGAATAGGCTGACTGGCCGTGGCGCGGTTGGTGTAGCGGTCGATGAGGGCTTTTGCTACGGGGGCTTCGCGCTCGGGCTCTTCGGTCAGGGATACCCGAACAGTATCGCCAATACCATCTTCGAGCAGGGTGCCGATACCGAGCGCCGATTTGATACGCCCGTCTTCGGCCTCCCCGGCTTCTGTAACACCCAGGTGAAGGGGGTAAGGTTTCAGACCCTCTTCGTCGAGCCGCTGCACCAGCAGCCGGTAGGCCTGTACCATTACCTGCGGGTTGCTCGACTTCATCGACAGCACAATATTGAAATACTGCTCGTCTTCGCAGATGCGCAGAAACTCCAGCGCCGACTCCACCATACCGGCCGGGGTGTCGCCGTAGCGGCTCAGAATCCGGTCCGACAGCGAGCCGTGGTTGGTGCCGATGCGCATGGCGGTGCCGTATTCCTTACAGATACGCACCAACGGCAGAAATTTGGCCCGAATTCGCTCGAGCTCGGCGGCATAGGCGGCATCGGTGTAGTCGATGAATTCGAAGCGCTTGCGGTCGGCGTAGTTGCCGGGGTTGATCCGCACTTTCTCCACGATGCGGGCGGCCAGTTCGGCCGCATTGGGCGTGAAGTGAATGTCGGCCACGAGGGGGGTGGTGTAGCCCCGGGCGCGCAGGCCGTTGCGGATATTTTCGAGATTCTGCGCTTCCTTCACGCTGGGCGCCGTGATCCGCACGTATTCACAGCCAGCTTCGATCATTCGGATGGTCTGTTCGATGGAACCGGCTGTATCCATGGTGTCGATGGTGGTCATCGACTGCACCCGGATCGGATAATCAGAGCCCATCGGCACCTCTCCAATGGTAACGGTCGTGGTTTTTCGCCGAACGTATTGCGTTAGCGAGGGGGTGTAGAGAACCGCCGGACGGGCCGTTGGCGAATCGTTGGTGAGGGCAATAAGCGTGTCAGACATACAGAGTCCTGTAGGAGCCGGTTTTAGGCCAGCAAAGGTACGCAAAAGAGTATTGGCGTTGGGCCGGGTACCTGTTTCGAAAACATTGCAGTTGGCACGATGGTTCGTCGGCCGAACTGGTAACGGTGTCTTTACTAGGTAGAATCCGACCGGACAAACAATCTGTAACTACGGATGTTTATAGATTATGAACCTGATCAGTACAGTCTGATGGCTGTTTGTAAAATGATCGGTTGTTCCCCAACAACGCTATGAAACTCAACGTAATCAACACAATGCTCCTCGTGATGGGCCTGACCATCGGTGCCTACGCGCAGGACTCGACCATGACCAAGGCGGAGCGTAAAGCGGCTAAAGCCGAACGTAAAGCCCGTCTGAAAGCAGACATGAAAGAAGCCGGCCAGAACCTGGGTGATGCGGCTAAGGAAGCCGGCAAAGGAGCCAAGCGCAAAGCCAAAGTAGCGGCTGAAGCAGTGGCCACCGGCGTCGACAAAACGGGTGAAGCCATCGATAAAGGCGTCGATAAGGCGGGTAATGCCATTCAGAGTGAAGCCGACAAGCTGAAGGCCAAGCGCGATTCGACCCGGGCCGAAAAAGCCCGTCGCGATTCGCTGTAGGCGATCCCCCTTTCGGTAGTTCTATACAGCAAAGGCCGGCCCCAGTTCTGGAGCCGGCCTTCGTTTATGTTGCCGGGCGGCATGAGCCGTTCCGGCGGGGAATCAATCAAATTTGGCCCCCACCTTAGCGTATTTGCCGCGCCAGTGTTTCCAGCGCTTGTGCGACCAGAGCCAGTCCGAAGGGTGTTCGCGAATGGTTTGTTCGATACGGTCGCGGTAGCGTTCCAGAATGGCCGCGTGGGGCAGTTCCGTGTAAGGCGGTTCGGCCAGCTTGCTGAACGTAACGTGGTAATGCCCGCGTCGGACCCGCACCACGTCGACATACACAACGGGCAGGTTCCGGCTTCGGGCCAGGCGTTCTGAACCGGGGTAAAACGGGGTATCGCGGTGCAGGAAAGGCATCCAGTGCGCGTGTTCGGGCACGTCGGGCACCTGGTCGGCCACCATACCAATCAGGCGGGGTATGTTCTTGGCCTGCACCATCCGGCGGGGCAGCGTATTCATGGGTACCGGCACCGCTCCAAAATGGCCCCGAATGCCCCGCACCAGTTCTTCCGAAAACGGACTCGTCAACGTTTTGTACACACTATCGATCGGCACACCCGCCAGCACAATGGCCGAGGGTATCCACTCCCAGTTGCTGGAGTGCGAGGTCATGGCAATGATAACGTGGCCGTCGGCAATCAGTTGCCGCACCATATCCATACCGGTAAATTCGACCCGACGGCGCAGTTCATCGGCCGACAGGCCCGGCAGCTTCAGCGTCTCGACGAGCAGATCGGTCAGGTTGCGGTAGAAACCACGGGTAATAGCCTGGCGTTCAGCCGGGCTTTTCTCAGGAAAGGAGAGTCGAATGTTCTCCTCCACCACGGCCCGCCGGTAGCGAACCAGGTAGAACAGAACCACGTACAGAAAGTCGGCAAGACCATAGAGCGCCCACAGGGGAAGCCAGGCCAGAAAGCGAAAAAAAAACATCGGCAAACCCAGCTGCTGTTGTCCGCCAGACCATGGATTTGGGTGGAAAGCAGCCGGAAATTAAAATTGGGTGAATAAGACTGGTCGTATCGAATTTTTACTTTATTTGTCAGCTGATACCGTCATTCGTATTGGAAAAATACCAATTACAGTCAACATCGGCTGCCCTGCTCATTGACTTGCATTACCTGCCCTGTCTGGACTATATAGCGGGCATACGGCAACACCAGCGTGTCTGGATCGAGGCCCATGAACACTACCAGAAGCAAAGTTACCGAAATCGGTGCTACGTTCGGACAGCCAACAAGATTGAGGCACTGACCGTGCCGGTGTTGCGCGGCACACATCACCAGCCCATTCGGGAGTTACGTATCGACAACGGGCAGGCGTGGCAGCAGCAGCACTGGCGGACCCTCACGGCGGCTTACGGCCGGGCTCCTTTCTTCGACGAATATGCCCCCCGGCTGGCCCCTGTTTACCACCGAAGCTGGGCCTTTCTGTTCGACCTGAATCTGGAACTGCTGACAATTTGTCTGGGTCTGACGGGTATCAAAACACCGGTGAGTCTGACAGAATGGTACCAAAAAGCCGCCCCGGCGGGCCAGTTTGACGCCCGGTCGCTGCTGAATCCGGTTCAGCGGGGGCAAACGTATGTATTCGGAGTGCCAAACGCATACCCGCAAAATTTTGGTCCTGATTTTGCACCTAATCTGAGCATACTGGATCTTCTGTTTTGTCAGGGGCCGGGGGCAGTAGATTATTTGGCTGGTAACCCCAACGGGCGTGAGCAGTCTAAGGAAAGCAAGGTCATTGCCGTGGCCAGCTGACCCCGCCGGTACCGCAGGCCGAGCCCTGCAAAAGAGTGAACAAATCCTTAAAACTCTACGTTAAGCCAGTATTACGCTTACCTAAGGAGACCCGCAAAGCGAATGGAAGCAAAATTCTCAAACCGCGTTAAGGAAGTTATCTCGCTAAGTCGGGAAGAAGCCTTGCGTTTAGGCCACGATTATATCGGCACAGAGCACCTGTTGCTGGGTATGATCCGTGAAGGCGAAGGTGTGGCAGTGGGACTGCTGAAGAAACTCGGCATCTCGCTCGACGAACTCCGGGTAACGATCGAACAGGCAACGAAAGGAACGGCCACCAACAACGTAAAAAATCTGGCGAATATTCCGCTGACCCGTCAGTCGGAAAAAACGCTCAAGATCACGTATCTGGAAGCTAAAATTTTCAAGAGTCCGCTCATCGGAACCGAGCACCTGTTGCTGTCAATTCTGCGCGACGAAGATCACGTTGCTACGCAGATTTTGAACAAGTTTAACGTCAACTACGAAGTCATCAAGGAAATGCTCGAATATCAATCGTCGGGAAGCCGTCCAGTGATGGGCCCTGAAACCGACGACGATGATAATGATCGAGGCATGTTTAGCGGGGGCGGTAGCGCTGGCTCAGGCAAAGATCCCAAAGGCTCGGAAAAATCGCGGACACCCGTTCTCGATAATTTCGGTCGTGACCTGACCAAGTTGGCCGAAGTCGGTAAACTCGATCCCATCGTTGGTCGGGAAAAAGAAATTGAGCGCGTGGCCCAGATTCTGAGCCGCCGGAAGAAAAACAACCCGATTCTGATTGGTGAGCCGGGCGTTGGTAAAACGGCTATTGCCGAAGGACTGGCCCTGCGGATCGTGCAGAAAAAAGTGTCGCGGGTGCTGTTTGGCAAACGCGTCGTTACGCTCGACCTGGCTTCGCTCGTGGCGGGTACCAAATACCGGGGTCAGTTTGAAGAGCGCATGAAGGCCGTGATGAACGAGCTGGAAAAATCGCCCGAAGTGATTCTGTTCATCGATGAGCTGCACACGATCGTGGGTGCGGGCGGTGCCTCGGGTTCGCTCGATGCCTCCAACATGTTCAAGCCCGCCCTGGCCCGTGGCGACATTCAATGCATTGGCGCCACCACGCTCGATGAGTACCGTCAGTACATCGAGAAAGATGGTGCCCTGGCCCGCCGGTTCCAGATGGTGATGGTCGATGCTACGTCGATCGATGAAACCATCGAGATCCTGAACAACATCAAGGACAAGTACGAAGAACACCACCACGTCAACTACACACAGGAAGCTATTGAGGCTGCTGTGAAGCTGTCGGAGCGGTACATCTCGGACCGGTTCCTGCCGGACAAAGCCATCGACGTACTCGACGAAGTGGGCGCCCGCGTGCACATCTCGAACATCACGGTTCCCGAAGATATTCTAAAGCTCGAAGAGCAGATCGAGAACATCAAGAAGGAGAAGAACCAGGTTGTCAAGAGCCAGAAATACGAAGAGGCTGCCCAGCTCCGCGACAAGGAGAAGCGCCTGATCGATCAGCTCGACCGCGCCAAACAGGCGTGGGAAGAAGACACCAAGAAGCGTCGGTATACAGTATCGGAAGAAAACGTTGCCGAAGTGGTGGCGATGATGACCGGTATTCCTGTCACGAGCGTGTCGAACGACGAAGGCAAGAAACTGGTGAACATGGGCGAAGAGCTGAAAGGCCGCGTCATTGGTCAGCAGTCGGCCATCGACAAACTGGTGAAAGCCATTCAGCGGACCCGCGTTGGTCTGAAAGATCCGAAGAAGCCAATCGGTTCGTTTATCTTCCTCGGCCCAACCGGTGTTGGTAAAACGGAGCTGGCGAAAGTGCTGGCAAGCTACCTGTTCGACAAAGACGATGCGCTGGTGCGGATCGATATGTCGGAGTACATGGAGAAGTTCAGCGTTAGCCGGCTGGTTGGCGCCCCTCCGGGCTACGTTGGTTATGAAGAAGGCGGTCAGCTGACCGAGAAAATTCGTCGGAAACCCTATAGCGTCGTGCTGCTCGACGAAATCGAGAAAGCCCACCCGGATGTGTTCAACATCCTGCTGCAGGTGCTCGACGATGGTATCCTGACCGACGGTCTGGGTCGCCGGGTCGACTTCCGGAACACGATCATCATCATGACCTCCAACATCGGGGTGCGTGACCTGAAAGATTTCGGTGCCGGTATTGGTTTCGCTACCAAGAAATCGGCCGAAACGCAGGACGAGCTGATGAAGAACACTATTCAGAGTGCGCTGCGGAAAGCGTTCTCGCCGGAGTTCCTCAACCGTCTCGACGACGTGATTGTGTTCAACTCGCTGCAACGCGAAGACATCCATAAGATCATCGACCTGATGCTGGGCAAACTGCTCGGCCGGGTTACCAACCTGGGTTACACCGTTGAGCTGACCGAGAAGGCGAAAGACTTCCTGTCTGACAAAGGGTACGATCCGCAGTATGGTGCCCGTCCGCTAAGCCGCGCGATCCAGCGCTATCTGGAAGATCCCGTTGCCGAAGAGATTCTGAAAGGGGAGCTCAAAGAAGGCGATGTAATTGCGGCCGACTACAGTGGCGAAGGCGACGCGCTGACCATCACGGTGCGCAAGCCCGAAGCCGTGGTTGAGTAAGATAACAAGACGTAAAACGAAAAAAGACCGAGCGGCAACGTTCGGTCTTTTTTCGTTTATGATTTTTAGTGCACATATAACATAAAATGCATTGAAGTATATTCTGGAGTCAATGTACAAATGCCTGAGAACACAATATAATTTTATGCAAGAAACACAGGCTTCAGCCAATAACATGGAAAATTTGATTCAGGCAATATCGTTTATCCAGCCGGTGTCAGAAAATTTACGCCAGGCGCTCTACGCGTCAGTTTTGAGTCGAACGTACGCTAAAAAAGCACATCTACTTCAGCCAGGACAGGTTTGTAACCGAGTGTGGTTTATCGGCAATGGTTCTGCAAGGGCCTATTACTTCAAGGAAGATAAGGAAGTGACGTCATGGTTTATGATGGAAAACGACTTCATTATTTCGGTGCGAAGCTTTTTCGGACGGCAACCCAGTTATGAATACATTGAAGTGCTGGAGCCGTCAGAGCTATTGTCAATCGACTACATTTGTTTACAGCAACTATATAATACATATCCAGAATTCAACCGTGTAGGCCGCATACTGACCGAGCAGTATTACACCCAAAGTGAAGAACGCTTATTTCAACTACGTATGAATACCGCACAGAATCGTTATGACACCCTGTTGAGTAAGCACCCAACGATTTTTCAACGGGCGTCGCTTAAACAAATCGCTTCGTACCTTGGTATAACCCCCGAAACGCTAAGTCGAATGCGGGCAAAACGATAGATAAGTATTTCTTGATAAATGTCAAGAAGATTCCCGACATGTCAACATACTTTTGGCGTGTAAATCACACCAATTCCAAACGCATGAAAGTTACCCTGACCCAGGTAGTACGCTGTCTGATACTGACTGTTTTGTTCTGTGCCTGTGAACAAAAAGATGTAAGCGTGATTTATTCACCCGGTCAATTTGCGATTTGAGAAAATGGAATAACTTTCAATTCAATCACTCAGTATACGACACCAAGTAAAGGCGAGAATGCAACTAAAAACATGAATGATCGCCGACAACTGGTGAAATGGGTAAGTGGGTTGTTGTTACTTGTTATTGTAACAAACTGCCCACCATTTCGATGGCTGGTTAAATTCCAGATGGACAACATCTATTTTACTCAAGATGGTGGAACTGTCCTTGAAGAAATGCCGGGATTTGGCGGTCATTATGAGGCCGTTGAGCGTGGTTTTGAAGAACACAAGCGTTTATTCCCAAATCGACATGATACAGTGCTTTACCGTGCTTTCAAAATGAATCCCCTAGCGTTCTGGCATTGGTATGATTATTTATTTCATCCACGCTACAAATTACCCTATCGTCAGTACGTGCCTAATCCGGCTTTAAGAGACAGTTTACAGCGTGAAGCGTACCGCCGTACGCTACCCGCCCGCTAAGCCGCGCCATCCAGCGCTATCTGGAAGATCCCGTTGCCGAAGAGATTCTGAAAGGGGAGCTTAAAGAAGGCGATGTAATTGCGGCCGACTACAGTGGCGAAGGCGACGCGCTGACCATTACGGTGCGCAAGCCCGAAGCGGTGGTTGAGTAAGCCAGCCCTCGTATGATTGCAAAACCCCGGTGGTGACGCCGGGGTTTTTTTTGTGCGTATTGAAACGAAAAATGCGCCAGCGGAGCTGGGGTGGATGAATGATTATCGGGGCTGAAACACTGCCAGGGCCTCTTTTTAATCGAATTGCCCTACCGCAAGTGGGTGCCGCCCGGGATGGATAATTAGCCGGAAACCGAAATAGACGGTACAGATCGCGGGAAGATTTCGGTTTAGCGCGAAAAAAAGGAGAACTTGCAGGCTGATACCCCAATGTGCCAGTCGTACGGTCGGCGGTTTATACCGACCAGGCGGTTTTAACCGGACGAAGCGTTCGTTGCTTCAACCAGCCAGTTGGTCCGTACCTACCCAATAGTATCCTGTTTGCCGCTGAATTTCTAAACGGACGGCGCCTGCTGACCCACTTGTCAGGTTGCGTTTTCACGACTTAGCTTCCCCGGTCGATCGGTCATTACCGCGCTGACCCATCTGTATGTCTCAGATGGATCGCCTGGCGGAGTACCCCACAAACCAGACACAATCACCAATGAGTAAGCAAGCGCACATCCGCAAAACTATGGCCTGGGCAAGAGCCCACGGCTTCGACGACATAAAAGCGAACATTCCGGAAGACGAAACCTGCGTACCGCCGATTGCCTACGGTCGTAAAGACGGCGAGGAAGCCTTTGTGCCAGACGTAACGGGTGAATCGGTGCACGGCATGTCTTACTTCGAGGTCGTTATGAAAACCGACCCCATGAATCACCTCATCTCGAAGCTCAAGCTAATCAGTGTGCTGGCCGCCCGGCGGGGTGGCAAGCTGTACCTGATGGCACCCAAAGGCCATTTCCAGTTTGCCCGTGATGTAGCCCAGGAAAACCAGATCATTGTCGAACTGATCCGGCTCGACTAGGTCGGTTCAGCCCCTACTGTACCAGCATACATGCAAAAACCCGGTCTGATCAGACCGGGTTTTTGCATGTCAAGGGCGAAGTGGAACCGGGCTAGGACTAGTCCCAGCCGCCCCCAAGCGCACGATACAGATCAGTCATGGCCAGATACTGCGCCCGTTTGGTATTGATAAGTGCCAGCTCGGCTTCGAGCACACTGCGCTGGGCAGTAATGACCTCGAGGTAGGTAGCGTAGCCACTCGCAAAAAGATCGTTGGAGGTAGCCACGGCCTGATTGAGTACATCGACTTCCTGCGCCTGCAAATCGGCTATACCCCGGTAGTTACTCACACCCTGTAGATTGGTCATCACTTCGCCAAACCCCGTCAGCACGGTTTGCCGGTAGCGCAGAAACGCTTCGCGGCTCTGTGCTTCGGAAAGCTGCAGGTTGGCTTTCAGAAACCGGCGGTTAAAGACAGGCCCTGTCAGCCCGCCCAGGAGTCCGGCGGCAATCGACGCCGGATTGAACAGCGTTGCTGTCCGGAAAGCGTTGAGGCCCACATAAGCAGTCAGGTTGAGGCTGGGCAGAAACTCGGCCCGGGCCACCTCGATATCAACATTGGCGGCTTCGAGTTCGCGCTCGGCCTGGCGAATGTCGGGCCGGCGTACCAGCATACGGGCGGGCAGGCCCACCTGTACCGTGGTTGGCAGGTTGCGCTCTTCGAGCGAACGTCCCCGCACCACCGGTTGCGGATACCGCCCCAGCAGCCGGTTCAGGTTTATTTCGGCTTCGACAATCTGCTGGCGGATCAGATTCCGGCGGCCCTGGGTGTTCAGCAACTGGGCCGCAAACTGCTGCACGGCCAGCTGGGTTACCCGGCCGGCTTCTTTCTGCACCTTCACCAATTCGAGCGCATTCTGTTGCAGGGCAATGTTTCGGCGCAGAATGGCCAGCTCACCATCGAGGGCCAGCAGCGTGTAATAGTAGCGGGCTACTTCGGCTACCAGCGATGTTTGCAGCGCATGCCGCCCTTCTTCCGACGCCAGCAGCCGCGTATAGGCCGCCCGGCGCCGGTTCTTCAGCTTGCCCCAGATGTCGACTTCCCAGCTGCTTCGGGCACCCAGAAAATAATCGGGGGTAGGGTTTGGAATGCGCTGATTGCCATCGATGTTGGGCGACAGGTTGGTGTCGAAGTTTCCGACACCGTTGAGCGTATTGGCGCCGTAGCGGTCGACACCGGCCGATGCGGCCAGGTTTACCTGCGGAGCCAGAAACCCCCGGCTGTAGGCGTAGGCGGCCCGGGCCTGCTCGATGCGCTGCGTAGCCACCTGCAGATCGAGGTTCTGCGCCAGGGCGGTGTCGATCAGGGCTACCAGGCTGGAGTCGGCAAAAAAGGTTTGCCAGGGCTGGGCACCAATGCTGGCCGAGTCGGTAGTCCTGGCAAAGGTAGCCGGGGTAGGCCGGGTGTCGACCTGCCGGATGGGCTGGTATGTCTTCTGGCAGCTACTCAGGCCCAATACGAGCAAGGGTAGCCAGCGGTATGGAATGCGTGAATCAGGCATGAAGAATGGCGTCGTTGGCGTCGGCCGAAACAGCGTCGGTCGATGCCGGTTTATGATCGGAATCGCTGGGGGGCGTGTTGCCCGCGCCAAACCGGCTGGCGAGGGTAGCGAAGAGTACGTAGAGGCCCGGCACGAGCAACAAGCCAAACACCGTACCGGTAAACATACCCCCGGCGGCCGCCGTCCCGATGGAGCGGTTGCCGAGCGCCCCGGCGCCCGAGGCCACACAGAGCGGAATCAGGCCGGCAATGAAGGCAAACGAAGTCATCAGGATGGGGCGCAGCCGGGACACCGAAGCCTCGATGGCTGCCGCTACAATCGACAGCCCCTGCCGTTGCCGCAGGCTGGCAAACTCTACAATCAGAATGGCGTTTTTGCCGAGCAGTCCGATCAGCATAACCAGCGCCACCTGGGCGTAAATATTGTTCTGCAGACCGGCCAGTTGCAGAAAGGCAAACGATCCGAAAATGCCGGGCGGCAGCGAGAGCAGTACCGGCAGGGGCAGCACCAGACTTTCGTACTGGGCCACCAGCAGCAGGTATACGAAGATCAGACAGATACCGAAGATATACAGCGCCTGATCGCCCGACAGGATTTCTTCGCGCGTCATACCCGACCATTCGTAGCTATATCCTTTGGGAAGCGTTTTGGCGGCTACCTCCTGCACGGCCCGAATAGCATCGCCACTGCTGTAGCCCGGGGCCGCATCGCCATTGACCATCGCCGATGTGTACATGTTGTAGCGGGTCAGCTGCTCGGGGCCGTACACGCGTTCCAGCCGCACAAAGTTGCTGTAGGGCACCATTTCGCCCTGGTCATTTTTGACCCGCATGTTCAGCACATCTTCGGGCTTAGTGCGGTACTGCGGAGCTGCCTGCACCATTACCTTGTACATCTGCCCGAACCGGATAAAGTTCGACGCGTAGAAACTGCCCATCAGCGTTTGCAGGGTACTCATGGCATTATCAACCGAAACGCCTTTCTGGGCGGCTTTCTCCTGATCGACATGCAGCAGGTACTGCGGGAAACTGGCGTCGAAGCTTGTGAAGGCACTACCGATTTCGGGGCGTTTTTTCAGGGCCGCAATAAACTGGTCGGCCACGGTGGCCGTTTGCTGCAGGTCGCCACTGCGGCCGCGGTCGAGCAGCCGCAGCTCAAACCCGCTGGAGTTACCGAAGCCAGGTACCGTAGGGGGCGGAAAAAACTGAATACTGGCATCCGTAACGCCTTTAGTTTTGTCTTCCAGCATCCGAATCAGTTCCTGCATCGATTCGGAGCGTTCTTCCCAGGGAGCCAGGTTGATCATGCCCATGCCAAACGAAGCACCGGCGCCATCGGTGAGCAGGCTGAAGCCGGCCAGGGTCGAAATGTTTTCGACGCCGGGGAGTTTGGCCGCAATGGCCTGAATTTCGTCGAGTGCTTTCTCGGTACGATCGACGGTGGCGCCTACGGGCATGGTCACGTTGACGTAGATCATACCCTGATCTTCGGTCGGGATAAAGCCGGCCGGCAGTATGGTGTTGACGCCCCAGGCGCCCAGTATAAACAGCAGTAGCAGCCCTACCGTTACGACGCCCCGGCGCAGGATGCGCTCGAGCAGCCGGCCGTACCAGCGCGCCAGGCGTTCGTAGTTCCGGTTGAAAGCGGCAAAGAACCGGCCCAGCGGTCCGGGCTGATCGCCGTGGGCAGGGCGCAGCAGAATGGCGCAGAGGGCGGGCGTGAGCGTGAGGGCGTTGACCCCCGAAATCACAATGGCAATGGCCAGTGTCAGCGAGAACTGCCGGTAGAAAATGCCAACCGGGCCCGACATGAACGCCACCGGAATAAACACAGCCGACATAACGAGGGTGATGGCCACAATGGCACCGGCAATGTCGCTGAGGGCCCCAAAGGTAGCCGCCCGGGCCGAGAGGTGTTCCTCGGCCATTTTGGCGTGTACGGCCTCTACAACGACAATGGCGTTGTCGACGACGATACCGATAGCCAGCACCAGTGCGAACAGCGTGAGCAGGTTAATCGAGAAACCGATCATGCTCATAAACGCAAACGTACCGACCAGCGCCACCGGCACCGCCAGGGCGCAGATCAGGGTCGACCGCCAGTCCTGCAGAAACAGGAACACGATCAGAAACACCAGTACGAAGGCTTCGATCAGGGTCTTGATCACCTCATGAATCGAGGCATCGAGAAAACGCGATACATCGTAGGCGTAGTTGTAGGTAATACCGGCCGGAAACGATGTTTTCTTTAGTTCGGCCATGCGCTTTTTCACGTTGGCAATAACGTCGCTGGCGTTGGAGCCCGGCCGCTGTTTGAGCATGATAGCCGCCGAGGGTTTACCGTCGGTTTTCGACAGAACGCCGTAGTCGAGAGAGCCAAATTCGACGTCGGCCACGTCTTTGAGCCGCAGCAGCGACCCATCGGGGTTCACCCGCAGCACGATATTCTCGTACTGGGCCGGCTCAAACAGTTTGCCCGTGTAGCGCAGCACGTACTGCAGCACCTGCGGATCGCGGTTGGCGCTTTCGCCCGCTTTACCGGGGGCGGCTTCCACGTTCTGTTTCCGGATACCGGCAATGACATCGTCGGCCGAAATTTCGTAGACCGTCATGCGGTCGGGTTTGAGCCAGACCCGCATCGAGTAATCGCGCGAGCCCATGATCACGGCCAGGCCCACGCCGTCGATGCGTTTGAGCTCGGCCAGGATATTGATATCGGCGAAGTTGTAGATAAACTTTTCGTCGACCGTGGGGTCGTCGCTCATGATGTTGAGGTAGAGCAGCATACTGTTCACCTCTTTCTCGGTCATGACCCCGGCTTTGATAACTTCCTCCGGCAATTCATCGACAACCGTGTTGACGCGGTTCTGCACGTTCACAGCCGCCAGTTCGGGATCGGTGCCGACCTCGAAAAAGACCTGGATCAGCGTGGTGCCATCGTTGCCTGAGATGGAGTTCATGTACGTCATGCCCGGCACCCCGTTGATGGCCCGTTCGAGGGGAGTAGCCACGGCGTTGGCGCAGACCTCGGCGTTAGCGCCGGTGTATTTGGTAGTGACGGTAACCGACGGTGGAACAATTTCGGGAAACTGGGTGACGGGGAGTCCGGTCAGCGCCAGCACACCCAGCAGTACGATCAGCACCGAAATAACGGCCGACAGTAACGGGCGTTTAATGAAGGTTGTAAACATACGGTAAGCGGGGTTTCGGTTACTGAGCTGCGGTAAAGAGGGCGCGCAGCTGATTGCCGGGCAGGGCCCGGGGACTGATGGTCATGCCATCTTTGAGGTTCTGAACGCCTTCGTAAACAATGCGTTCGCCAGGTTTGAGGCCCGATTTAACGATGTAGAACTGGTCGAAGCGGCTGCCGGGCACGAAGCTGCGGGTACGAATCTGATTGCTGGCATCGACGACATAGACAAAGTTTTTATCCTGCACTTCGAATACCGATTTCTGGGGCACCAGCAGCGCGTCGGCTACGTCGGTCGACAGCCGGACCTTGCCCGTAGCCCCGTGGCGCAGCAGGCCCTTGGGGTTCGGAAAGCGGGCCCGGAACGCCAGCGTTCCCGAATTGCCCTCAAATACCGTTTCGTTGGTTTCGATCTTACCCGGGTAGGGGTAGGGCGTGTCGTCGGCCAGCAGCAGGTCGACTTCCTGTACGGTGGTTTCGCTCGGGTTGCGCCGTTTCTTGATAAAAGACAGGTACTCTTTTTCCGACACGTTGAAGTAGGCGTAGATCTGACCCAGATCTGATACGGTTGTGAGCAGGGCTCCCTCTTCGATCAGACTGCCCCGCTTGAACGGGATTCGGTTGATAACACCGTCGAACGGCGCCCGGATGCTGGCCAGCGATACCTGCAGCTGAGCGCGCTGCAAACTGGCTTTAGCGACATCGATAGCGGCCCTGGCAGCATCCATCTTGGCTTTGGCCAGCTGCAGTTCTGATTTGGAAACAATGTTTTTATTGACCAGCAACGCGACCCGCTCCATCTCGACCTGTGCCGATTTGGACTGGGCGATTGCGCTTTGCAGACTGGCCTGCGCCTGCGCTACCTCGACCTGGTACTCCGCTGCGTTGAGCTGAAACAGGAGCTGGCCTTTCCGGACGGGTTTACCCTCATCGACCAGAATCCGGTCGAGATAACCCGATACCCGCGCCCGGATCTCGACGTTCTGCACGGCCTCCAGATTGCTGGCGTAGTCGTGATCGAGGGTAGCGTCCTGATTCTGGAGCTTGAGTACGGGAATGGCCGGCGCATCGACCACCTCGTCCTGCTTGTCGTCCTGTTTTGGCGAGCAGCCAGCCAGCATGGCCACCAGGGCCAGCGTCATAAAACCCGTTGCATTATCCATAGCGTTGCGAAATACTACCTGTACAAAGGCGTTTGCGGCACCCCGGCCGGGTGGCAGGGGTGGGTAGCCTCGGCAAATAGCCTGTAGCGACTAAGGATGGGCTTAAAAAAATATTAGAATTCGCTTAGAGAACCGTACCTGTGTGCTGAGCCGGGCGATTGAAAACCCATTTCAGGAACGAAGCGGAGCCGCGCGCAGGGCTTTGTAGGTGTACCGGACTGCGTTGGCCAGTATCAGCAACAGCAGCAACCCCGGCATGAGTACGACAAAAGTCAGCGAATAAAAGTCGTAGAGGGACATACCCAACCCATTGGCCCAGATAACGCAGAACTTAGCACAGCCCTGGAACAACGACTGGTACATTTTGCCGACGATGTGCAGCAACACAAGCGCCAGCAGCAGCAGCGCCATGATGGCTCGCCAGATAAAGCCAAGCCAGGTCTGGCGTTTTGGTTGTTCGTTTGGTTTGTCGAAAAGCCGGATGAACAACCAAAACGCCAGCATGGAATAGCCCACCACATAAACCAGTACGTTAACCAGTTCGTAGTCGATTGGCAGGGCCTTCAGGCCTTTTACCTGTAGCTGGGTGCCCTGAAACAAACCGGTCAAATGGCGGGGGTGCGTGCAGCCATAGTATTCACAATACAGGGTGCAGTAATCGGGCTGGTGCACAAGGTCGGCCGGGTCGATAATCGACCCCATGCCCCAGGTCATGAAGAAAACGATACAGAATAGAATGGCCAGATAGCCGAGCAGGGCATTGGGGAAGCGCATAACAGGTAGGTCTGAGCATGGATAGACCGCGCGCCAGCCAAACGATACCGATGGCTGGCAACTAAACCTATACGCTAACGGAAAACAGGCTGCTGATCGTGTCAGATGGATCGTCTATACCGTCTCAGCCCTGGCCAGGACCTGACGTTTGTATTACCTGACCAGGCAGTCGGTCAGGAGCCGCCGGGCAGGGCATAAAAAAAGCTGGTCGTAGGGCGACCAGCTTTTCCGATATGAATACAACCTGAATTGAAAAATCTCGTTTCCGACGGTTGTCTGGCAACCGATGGCTAACGGGTCAAAATTGTTGAAAAAAAAGAAATTATACAACTATTCGCATAAATTACTTGTGAGTGGCCCAGGCTGGTCAAGCTGACACTAAACCGACTAATTAACTAGAGTAATTGCGACCCGCATGCTCTGGCGGCTACCCCAAGGCGTAGCGGACAGGGTCGCCGGATCGGCTGGCCAGGGTAGCACAACGGGCGGAGCCTAAACTGTTTTGGTCGGTTAGGGGGTTATACTTGTGAATCGCTAACCACTCAACACTGCCTGTCTATGGATTTTTTCGACCTGTTCACGGTGCTTCTGGTTATGTCAGCGGCTTTTGCGTATCTGAATACCCGGTTTTTAAAGCTACCCGACGCCATCGGCATTATGGTGGTGTCGCTGGTGTTTTCGCTGCTGCTGATCGGTTTTAACTCTGTGTTTCCGGCCCCGTTCGAGCGGGTTCGGACGGCCGTGGCCGGTATCGATTTCTACAAGCTGCTGTTCAACGTAATGCTCAGTCTGCTCCTGTTTGCCGGCGCGTTCCATACCGATGCGGCCAACCTGAAGGTCGAACGGCGGTCGGTCATGCTGTTTGCGTTTGTGGGGGTGCTCATCAGCACGGTGCTGGTCGGTACGGGCCTGTATTACGCAGCGGGTGGACTGGGCTACGCATTGCCCTATACACTCTGCCTGTTGTTTGGCGCGCTGATCTCACCCACCGACCCGATTGCCGTGCTCGGCATTCTGGCGCGTTTCGACCTGCCCGAACAAATCAAAACCAACATTGTGGGCGAATCGCTGTTCAACGATGGTGTTGGGGTGGTAGTGTTTGCCACCATCTACCAACTCGTCGAAACGGGGGCCACCACGGTCGATCCGGGACAGACGGCGCTGTTTTTTCTGGAAGAAGCCGGGGGTGGGGTGCTGCTGGGCCTGGCCCTGGGCTATGGCATGTATGGTCTGCTGCGTACTGTCAATCAGTACCAGACCGAGGTGCTCATTACCATCGCCGGCGTAATGGGCGGGTATCTGCTGGCCCGCTGGCTGCACGTGTCGGGCCCACTGGCCATGGTGGTGGCGGGGCTGCTGGTCGGCTACCGCGCCCGCGAGCATGCCATGAGCCAAACCACCGAAGATTACCTGGACAAGTTCTGGGAGCTTGTCGACGGTATTCTGAACGCCCTGCTGTTTGTCCTGATCGGGCTCGAACTGCTGGTCATTCCGTTCGAACGGGCCTACCTGACACTGTGTCTGCTGGCGGTACTGATTGTACTACTGGCCCGTTACCTGTCGATCCTGATTCCGTTTTCGCTGGCCCGGCGCTGGCTCGATCTGGGCCCCGAAGCGCCCATGATGCTTACTTGGGGTGGGCTGCGCGGGGGACTGTCGATAGCCATGGCCCTGTCGATCGACAGTCAGGTACCTTACAAAGACCTGATCGTGACCATCACCTACGCCGTGGTGCTGTTTTCGGTTATCGGGCAGGGCCTGACCATGGAGCGGCTTATCCGGCGACTTTATCCCTAACGTTCAACCCCGTCTCTGGCAATGCTGTTACCTGCCCGTATCCGCCAGTTCTGGCAAGTTCTCCTCGATTCGCTCTGGTTTATTCCCGGGCTGCTCATCTTCAGCGCCATGGGGCTGGGCCTGCTGCTGGTTGAACTGGAAGTCTATTACCCGTGGCAGGGCGAGCAGGACTACCCGCTCATATTCGGGGCCGGGGCCGATGGCTCGCGCGGTATGCTGTCGGCCATTGCCGGCTCCATGCTGACGGTGGCGGGGCTGACATTCACCCTGACCCTCTCGGCCATCTCGCAGGTCAGCAGTCAGTATTCGCCCCGCTTGCTGCGCAACTACATGAGCGACCGGGTCAATCAGGTGGTAATGGGGTATTTCATGGGGGCGTTTGCCTACTGCCTGATTGTGCTGCGCACCATTCGGGGTTCCGATGAAATCCGGTTTGTGCCGTCGATCGCAGTGGTTGTCGGCCTGCTGCTGGCCCTGGGTGGCGTTATGGCGCTGATCTTTTTCATCCACCACATTGCCCAGTCGATGCAGGTAGGTACGATTGTGCATGACCTGACGCAGGACACGCTGAAAACCATCGACCGGCTTTTTCCGGCGAAGCTGGGCGAGCCAGTACCGCATCGGGCCCGGCAACAGCAGCAAATCGACGACTGGCTGCGTGAGCCAGCGGGCTGGACATTCGTGCGGATCAATGCGTCGGGCTATCTGCAGCATATCGATACGGACCGGCTCCTGAAGCTGGCTACCGAACACCAGCTGCTTGTCCGGCTCGATTACAACATCGGCGATTTCGTCGGGCAGAACGTACCCATGCTGGCCTTTCGGAGCAGTCACGAGTCCAGTCCGGATAGGGCCGACCGGGAGTCACTGACCGATGCGTTGCAGGGATGTGTGGCCATCGGGCGCTACCGAACTATCAAACAGGACGTGGGTTTCGGTATTCAACAACTGGTCGATATTATACTACGGGCACTGTCGCCCAGCACCAACGATACAACCACGGCCATAATGGCGCTCGACTACTTGGGCGTTGTGATGGGCGAACTGACGAGACGGCCCTTTCCTGAGCCCTGGCGCAGCGACGGTGAGCAGCTGCGGGTAATTACCCGATCGGCTTCGTTCGAGACCTTGGCCCGGCAGGCGTTCGACCTGGTCCGGATCAACAGCCAGGGGAATCACGCGCTGTACATGCGGCTCCTCGATGTGCTGGCATCGGCAGCCAATCAGACGCAGGATACAGGCCGGCGGGCCGAACTGCTGAGTCAGCTCAGCGCCGTGCGGCAGGCGGCCGCCCAGACACTGGCCAGTCCCTACGAACAGGAGCTTGTGGAGCAGCGTTACCGGGCCGTTCGTGGCGATGCCTAACCGACCGGCGTAAAGTGTTTCTGATTGAGCGGCAGGTTGGCCGCCGTCCAGGCCACGTCGCCCGCAAAGGCATGTGCCCGTACCGGACAGTCGGCCACGCGGCAGTACGTGCAGCAGGGTTTGATGCAGGGATCGGTATGCACAAAAATCTCTACCTCGACCTGGAAACCCGCCTTGATGGTATCTTCGAAATGGTGCACTTCGTCGTGAACACGGCTGAGCGACCAGTAATAAGGCAGGGTCAGGTGACAGTCGACGTGGAGGTCGGCACCGTATTTCTGCACCCGCAGGTTGTGCACATCGATCCAGTTATCGTCTTTGTGCACGTTGAGCAGCGTGACCACGCGGTCGAGGGTGGGCGCGTCGGTTTCATCCATAAGCCGGGCCACCGACTGTCTGGCCAGCAGAAAGCCATTGTAGATAATAATAAGCGAAAGACCGAGCGACAGCACACTGTCGAGCCAGGTCAGGCCCGTAGCCCACACCAGGGCCACGCCAATCATAACCACAATACTGCTGAAGGTGTCGGTCAGCAGGTGTCGGCCGTCGGCCGTGAGGGCCAGTGAATCGGTTTGTCGGCCCGATTCGATCAGGCGCCAGCCGACAAAGCCATTGGCCAGCGCCGTCAGGCCCACCAGGGCTACCCCCCAGTCGAGGTTGCTGAGGGGGCGGGGCTCGAAAAAGCTTAGAATAGCCTGCCAGATAATGACCAGCCCGGCCGACAGAATCATGGCGCCCTCGAAGCCCGACGATAGGAATTCAACCTTTCCGTGCCCGTAAGGGTGGTTTTTGTCGCGCGGCAGACCCGCCAGATAAATGCTGTAGAAGGCAAATCCGCTGGCTATGACGTTGACGATCGATTCAACGGCATCGCTCAGGATAGCGGTCGAATAAGTCAGGAAATAGGCGGTGAATTTGACTCCCAGCAGCACAATACTGAGGGCGAGCGAAATGCCCATCCACCGGTATTTTAGTCGTTGTGAAGCAAGCATGCGTTGGGATACCAATTGGTAAAGGTAGCCATTTGGGCGGTAAAAGTTCGTACTTTCGCCGGCATGAACACGACCGAAAACCCCTGGCAGACGCTTAACTCGACGGTTACCTACGATAATCCCTGGCTGACGATCCGCCACGAAGAGGTGCTTACCCCGGCCGGAACGCCGGGCATTTATGGTGTTGTCAGTTTCAAAAACAAGGCGATCGGCGTCATTCCGATCGATGCCGAAGGCTACACGTACCTGGTCGGTCAGTATCGGTATCCACTCAACGAATATTCGTGGGAGATTCCCGAAGGCGGCAGCCCCGTCGGGACAGACCCGCTCGAATCGGCCCGGCGCGAACTGAAAGAAGAAACGGGGCTGACGGCGCACCGCTGGACACCCCTGGGCCGCATTCATACGTCTAACTCGGCCACCGACGAAGAAGGCTTTCTGTACATTGCCGAAGAGCTCGAACAGGGCGATTACGAGCCAGAAGAAACCGAGCAGCTCCACGTGCGCCGGCTGCCGCTGGCCGAGGCCGTGGCCATGGTGATGCGCAGCGAAATTACCGATGCGATCAGCATGAGCGGTCTGCTGATGGTGGCCCGGCTGCGGGGAATCTAACATTGGCCGGAGGTTTGGGTTTCTAGGAGGCAGGGGTCTCCGGACGAAGCCCGGTGAGCCATGGTCGAACCGCACACCACAAAACAAAACGAATTTGCTACCTGTACTTTATGGTTTACTGTTGGGCGCAGCCCTGTGCCTGACCTTCGGAACCGTCTTTTTTGCCCTCATCCAGAACAGCGTCGACAACGGCTTCCGGTCGGGAATGAAAATTGTCTTTGGCGTGATCGTGGGCGATACGCTGTTTGTGCTGGCGGCTCTGTTCGGCACCGCATTTATCCCTAAAATCGACGGCTTCGAAACAATGATGGCACTGGTTGGCGTGGTGTTTCTGCTGGCCATGGGGCTGGTCAATATCTTCAAGGGAACGCCCCGGCTGGCGTATCCCCAGACCCGGCTTGGTAATTTTGTCTATTATTTCACCACGGGCTTTTTCCTGAATGCGCTGAACCCGGTCAATTTCGTATCGTGGGTGGCTATCGTGGCCTACATCCGGGCCCACATGCACTACAGCGTCGGGCAGCAATACCTGTTCATGGCGTCGAGTCTGGTGGGTGTTTTTGCTACCGAAACGGCGCTGGCCTACTACGCCAACCGCCTGAAGCGTTTTTTCACACCCCGGGTCGTCACCATTTTCAACCGCGTTACGGGGGTTGTCTTTCTGATCGGCGCGGCCAACATCGCCTACAACCGCCTGTTCGAACCAGCCGCCCGGCTGTTGCATTGGTAAGTTATTGAGTGAATGCGTGGTTTGCGATTGAGTGATGCTGTCCATCAGGCACTCAATCGCAAATCACACATTCACTCAACGAGTTTCTAAAAAGCCTTCCCACTCGGTAATCAGCCCTTTTTTCAGTACGCGGGGAAATTTGTGCTGCCCCCCCATCTTGCCGCGCGATTCCATCCAGTTATAGAAGGTGCTGGCGGGCAATACCGTTACCGTCACGTCTTTAAGGGCGTGCCGGCGCTCCACGGCGTAGTCGTCGTTGAGTTGCTTGAGTTTCTCGTCGATGCGGTGGCTCAGGTCAACGGCGTCGACGGCGTCGTCGGTGCCGATGTACCAGTGGTGGGCAAACAGCGTATCGTGCCTGACGCCCGCTACCGTGAATTCCCGCACCGAAATGCCCAGTTCATCGGCGACCATCTCAATCGCTTTATTCATGTTGTCGACCGAGAGGTGTTCGCCACACAAACTCAGAAAATGCTTGGTGCGGCCCGTAATCACGATTTCGGCGCGGTGGCGGTTCACAAACCGAATCGTATCGCCGATGAGGTAGCGCCAGGCACCCGAGCAGGTCGACAGCAGCAGCGCATACTCCTTGCCTTCCTCAACTTCGTCGATCATCAGCGTTTCGGGCTGGTCGACCAGATCGCCGTCGGCGGTGAAGTTGGCGTCGTTGAAGGGGATAAACTCGAAGAACAGTCCGTTGTTGAGCACCAGCTGCATCCCCTCGGCGTTGGGGTGGGTCTGGTAGGCAATGAAGCCCTCCGAAGCCAGGTAGGTTTCGATATAGGTAATCGGGTGGGCCAGCAGCTTCTCGAAACCAGCCTTATACGGCTCAAACGAAACCCCGCCGTGGCAAAAGACCATCAGGTTAGGCCATACGTCGTGGATGGTTTTGACATTGTAGCGGGCAATGATCTTTTCCATCAGGAGCTGAATCCAGGCAGGCACCCCCACCACATAGCCAATATCCCAGCTGCCGGCCTGCTCGGTGATCTCATCAAGCTTGTGGGCCCAGTCGCGCTCCTGCGCAATCTCCCGGCCCGGCTTGTAGAACCGCTGAAACCAGAACGGAATCTGGCTGGCCGTAATGCCGCTCAGGTCGCCTTCGAAATGGCCCTCGCGGGCGTTGAGGTCGGTGCTGCCCCCCAGCATCAGATACCCTTTTTCGTAGAGCGTCGAGGGTAGGTTCTGGTAGCGGCCCAGCGTCAGAATCTGCCGGATGCTGGTTCGCTGGATGGCCTTCGACATGGCTTTCGTGACGGGGATGTATTTCGACGCAGCTTCGGAGGTGCCCGAGCTAAGCGCAAAATACTTGACCCGGCCCGGCCACGCGATGTCGCGCTCGCCAGCGAGAGCCCGTTTCCACCACCCCTCGAACATCCGGTTGTAGTCGTGGATCGGCACCCGGGCTTTGAACTGCTCGTAAAAATCGCGCCCCGACCCGAATTCGACCGCATTGAGCAATGCATCGAACCCGTATTGCTGACCAAATTCGGTGTATCGGGCTTTGCCCATGAGCTTCCGAAAGACTTTCCGCTGCTGCCGGAACGTGTTGATCCGACGTCGACGCACTGCGTTTGTCAGCCGGATTCCGTTTTTGAGCATACTGCCTAGTAGTGCCACAGAGATAATGGGTTGAAGTGTACGTGTGTAACAGACAACACGGGCGCCGGGCCTAGAGTTGCCAGTTGGTGAGTTCGTCGAGCATGGGGTAAGCCGTCAGATCGTACTGACAGGGCACTACCGAGGTGTAATTGTGGGCCACGGCATATTCATCGGTATCTTCGGCGTGCGGGTCGAAGTTGACAAACTCGCCGGCCAGCCAGAAGTAGCGCCGACCCTGCGGATCCCGGCGCTCGTCGAAGGTTTCCTGCCACTTGGCGTTGGCCTGCCGGCAAATCCGGATGCCTTTGAGCGGCTCGGCCGACCGGGCCGGGAAGTTGACGTTCAGGGCCGTACCTTTTCTCAGGCCCCGCTCGAGCACCGTACGGGCCAGGGTCAGGATATGCTCATGGGTATGCGAAAAATCAGCCTTGCGGGTGTAATCGGCCAGCGAGAACCCAATGGCCGGGATGCCTTCGAGGGCGGCTTCGATGGCCGCCGACATGGTGCCCGAATACAATACGCTGATGGATGTATTGCTGCCGTGGTTGATTCCGCTCACCACCAGATCGGGGGCGCGGTCTTTCAATACGTGGTGTTTGGCCAGTTTCACGCAGTCGGCCGGGGTGCCCGAGCATTCGTAGGCGGCCACGCCATCGAAAATTTCGGACGGATAAAGTCGAATGGGGTTGGCAATGGTGATGGCATGACCCATGCCCGACTGCGGGCTGTTGGGGGCTACTACGACCACGGTGCCCAGCTGCTGCATCAGTTCGACCAGGGTACGGATTCCATCGGCCGTAATGCCATCGTCGTTTGTTACCAGAATAAGCGGTTTGGTATCGGTCATGAATTGGCGGTTGATGTGTACTTTCGCTGGTGCAAACCTACGCAAATGCGTCCGAACGTGTGGTCCAAACTTCACTGAATCCCCACGGGCAATCGGCCCCCGAAACGCCCCTGAGGCCCCAGCCCCGCCTGTCGGTGGTGGTGCCGCTGTACAACGAAGCCGCCAATCTGCCGCCCCTGCTGACCCGCATCCGGGCGGCCCTGACGGGCTGGTCGTACGAACTGATTCTGGTCGACGATGGCTCCCGCGATGCTACCGTCGCGACCGCGCGGCAACTGCTCGACGACCGCACGACCTTGCTGGTGCTGGCCCGTAACTACGGGCAGACCAGCGCCATGGCTGCCGGCATGGCGGCCGCAACCGGCAACTTCGTGGCTACGCTCGACGGCGATTTGCAGAATGACCCCGCCGATATTCCGGCTATGGTCGAACGGGCCGAACGGGAAGGGTGGGACGTGGTGGCGGGCCGGCGGGCCAACCGCCAGGATGGGCTGCTGCTGCGCAAGGTGCCGAGCCGCGCGGCCAATGCCCTGATTCGGCGGCTGACGGGCGTTTACCTCGATGATTATGGCTGTACGCTGAAAGTTTTTCGGCGCGAACTGGTCCCGCACCTGGGGCTTTACGGGCAGCTGCACCGCTTTATTCCGCCCCTGGCCCACCGGCAGGGAGCCCGCATGACCCAGGTCGATGTGCGGCACCACCCCCGGCTGCACGGGCAGTCGAACTATGGGCTGGGGCGCATCGGCCCCGTACTTACCGACCTGACCACGGTGCTGTACCTGCTCCGCTACGCGCACCGGCCCATGCGGCTGTTTGGTCCGGTGGGGGCGGGGCTGCTGCTGGCGGGACTGGGCAGTGGTGTCTGGGCGCTCGCGGCCGGACTGGGCTGGCTGGGGGCAGCCGCCGTAGCCCTGAGTGTGGGCGGACTCAACCTGCTGGGCATGGGCATGCTGGCCGAAATGCAGATGCGGCAGGCTCACGAACCGGCTCCGCAGCCGCCCTATCGACTCCGTTCGGTAGAGACCGGCCCGGCAGTAAACCACCAATCGGTCCATGAGCCGGCCGATCCGGTCGGAAATGGCTGGGGCACCAGCGGTTCCGTATCATCAGCGTCCGGTTTTGCCGCCCCGGAAACCCGGGCGCCGGGCGTGGGTATCAGGCAGCACGTAGCCGACCAATAAGCCATGTCAAAACATGCCCTCGACAGTTGCCCCCGGTGTGGCGCGCTGTTTACCTGTAAGGCCAATGCCATCGGGCAGTGCCAGTGTCAGTACATCCAGCTGTCGCGCGACGAAACCCAGTATATCCGCGAGCAGACGACTATCGACTACGGCGATCAGTGTCTGTGCCTGGCCTGCCTGACAGCCCTGAAGGCCGAGTTTGCCGCCCGGCTGTTGGGGCGCTAGGCGATCGAAAGCGTAATGCCCTGACCCTGCCGGCTCTTGTAGCCCTGCAGGGGCGAATAACTCTGCGTTTTCTTGCCGTAGTAGCCGGTGCCGTCGTAGGGTCGGCGCTGCGGATCGGCTTTGCAGGCGTCGGTGCAGGTGCCTTCGTGGGCATCGCCACAGCCTTCGCACAGCGTAACGTGGTTGTTGCAGGCCGGGCTGGCGCAGTTGATGAGCCGGGTGGTAGGCGTACCGCAGCGGTAGCAGGTCGAGATAATGGTTGGGTCGACCTGGTTGACGGGTACCGCCAGACGGTTGTCGAACACGTAGCACTCCCCGTCGAAGCCTTCGCCCCCGGCTTCCATACCGTATTTAATGATGCCGCCGTGGAGCTGGTATACGTTTTCGAAACCCTGCGCCAGCAGATAAGCCGATGCTTTCTCGCATTTGATACCCCCCGTGCAGTAGGTAATGATCTTTTTGTCGCGCAGGTGCTCGATCTCGTGGATATGGTCGGGCAGGTCGCGCAGGTTTTCCATATCGAACGTTACGGCCCCGCTGAACTTGCCCACCGCATGCTCGTAGTTCGAGCGCATATCGACCAGCACCACATCGGGATCGTTTTTCATGCGCTGAAAGTCGGCTGGTTCGAGGTGAATACCGGTCTGCCGGCGCGGGTCGACGGGCAGGTCGGAGTGAACAATTTCCTTCTTGGTCCGGACGTGCAGCTTCTGGAACGTATGCCGGTCAGATTCGTCGACCTTGAAGTCGATGGCGGCAAAGCGGGGGTCGGCGTGCAGCGCGGCCATATAGGCGTCGCAATCGGCGGTCAGGCCCGATACGGTGCCATTGAGGCCTTCTGCCGCTACGATTACCCGCCCCAACAGGTTAAGCTCCAGACAGAGCCGATGGTGCTCATCGCGGTACTGTTCGGGGTTTTCGATGGGCGAGTAGATGTAGTAGAGAAGAACGCGGTACGATTTCATAGCACAAAAATAAACCCATTTAGCCAAAGATCGTTCCTGATACAGACGCGTCTGCCCGGCCGCCGGCTGAGGCAGGCGGGCAGGAGTCCCGCGTCGAATGGACTATGCACCTTGCGATTACGGGAAACATTGGCGCCGGCAAAACAACGCTGGCCGAAAAACTGGCGGCTCAACTGGGGGGCGAAGTACTCTACGAATCGGTCGCCGAGAATCCTTACCTGGCCGATTTCTACGCCGATATGCCGCGCTGGGCCTTCAGCCTGCAGGTTTATTTTCTGACCAGCCGGTTCGGACAGATGCGCCGGATCAACAGCCTTCACCAGACCAGCCAGCCGGCCCCGCTGCTCATTCAGGACCGTACGATCTATGAGGATTCGGCCATTTTTGCCCGCAACCTGTTTCTGGATGGCACGCTCAGCGAACGCGACTACCAGACCTATCAGGCGCTCTTCGACGAGATGATGCAGGACGTTCGGCCGCCCGACCTGATGATTTACCTGAAAGCCAGCATGCCCCGGCTGCAGCAGCAGATCCGGAAGCGGGGGCGTGCCTTCGAACAGTCGATCAGCGAAGACTACCTGGCCAGCCTGAACGACCTCTACGATGCCTTTGCGGCCAATTACCGCGTGGGGCCCATGCTGGTGATCGAGGTCGATGGACTCGACTACGTACACAACCCGGCCGATTTTGCCCAGATCGTAACCGCCGTAACCCAGCGGCTGAACGGGTAACAATAAACCCGGTGCCAACCAGACGGGCAGCACCGGGCCTGACTATACACTAAGCCGGTAGAGGGCATACACCACCGCCAGTCCGATGCCGAGCAGCACCAGTCCTGCTACCCGCCGTTTGCGCAGAAACAGCAGCAGCACCAGCCCCGTCACCGAAATCAGGGTCATAAACAAGGCCGAGCCGTCGATAACCCAGCCCCAGGCTTTACCGGTGTCGCGGCCTTTGTGCAGATCGTTCAATACTGCCACCAGCCCCATCCGGGTCTCGGTCAGCTGGTAGCCGCCGGTCTGGCGATTAACGATGGCGTCGGCCGTGTAGCCCGGGCCCTGAAACGAAACAGCACACTGGTCGGGGTCGATGCGAAATTCCTGCACCGCCCCCCGGACGCCATGGGCGGTTCGCAGCTGCTCCACCAGTGCCAGCTTGTTGATGGCAGCGGTGTCGGTCGGGTTGACCCACGCAGCCGGCACCGTGCCCGTCTGGTCGGTGGTGACAAACTGATCGTCGAACCAGTCGGCATGGTTGAGGGTAAGCCCCGTAAGCGCGAAAAACAGGACAATCACGAAACTCACCATCGACAGGTAGATGTGCAGCCAGCGGCTGGTGGCGGCCAGCTGCCGGCGCCAGGCCGGGGGCTGACCCGACCGGCTGCCGGCCGGACTAGCGGACGCCGGGTTTCTGGCGGTAATCCAGGGCTGCGGTTGCGATTTCGACATTGCCGGGTACGGTTAGCTGTTTGGTTTTTCCGTTAAAATCCATCACCTGCCGGATGAGCTGATGGGTGCCATGTTCGCGGGCTGCTTCGAGGCAGATCGTGTATTTGCCCTGTTTCACCAACTGCCCGGCATTATCTTTTCCGTCCCACTGCAGCGCGTAATCGCCCGCCGACCGGGTGGCGCTGCTGATCGACCGGGCGTCGAAATCCGATTGCCGCTGCGAGGCATACCAGTCGCTGAGTTCGGGCAGCCAGCGGGGTTTGTTGTACCAGAGGGCCAGATTCCGGACCGGAACGCCTTTCTCGTCTTCGATCCAGACCGATACAAACGGCCGGTGTGAGCGTCCCTCGAACTGAGGCAGGCGGAAGTTGATCAGCAGTTCCTGATTCGGGTTCCAGTATTTGTCTTTAGCCGTAGCCAGACTGGTCAGCCGGGCCACCGTGGATTCGGCCCCCGTGGATTCGACCATGACGGGCTCAGCCGAGGCTGTTTCCCGTGTCAGCTCGTTCCAGCCGGCACTGGTGTGCTGTTCGCCCGCTGCGGTGATGAGCAGGTAATCGGTACCGGGCAGGTGGCTGGCCAGCTGCCGGCTGTCGGCGGGCGACAGCAGCGTGAACGCTGTGGCCAGGGCGCCGGCCGTAACGGCATCGGGGTGAACCACGGTCGCACTGGCGATGGCCTGGGCAGGCTGGCCCGTACGGGGGTCGATCAGGTGCGAAAACCACTGGTCGCCGATCCAGATGCCCCGGCGGTAGGTACCACTGGTCGCGACGGCCCGGTCTCGTACGGCCAGCTGAGCGAGTGGGGCGGCATTGTCGGCGGCCGCGTCGGGCCGGGCAATGCCAACAGGCTCCGTCCAGTGGCCGCGCACCACCAGGTCGCCCCCGCCGTTGAGCACAATGCCATCGACACCGGTTACCGCCAGGGCGGCCTCGGCCGCGCGCTGCAGCACATAGTTTTTGGCAAACGAGTGCAGTCGTAGTGGGGTGGCCGTCAGGCGGGTGGCCGTCTGGTCGGTGGCGTTCAGTTGCCAGTGGGGCTGGCTTACCGCCCGCTGGGCATGCTCCAGCGCAGCCGCGTCGGGAAGGCCTTGCCGGTGGGCGGCCTGCTGCCAGAGCTGACTCAGTAGTTCGGTGCCGGCATTAAGTACGCCCTGAGTCTGCGCCGACCAGTGGTCGAAATGGGCCAGTACCGCGAAAAGATCGGCCGATACAGGCGTGGCTTCGCCCTGGGTCGTCAGCCAGCGGCTAAACTCACTGTTCGAATCGTAGCTGTTCAGGCTGGCTTTGAGCCGATCGATTTCGGCCAGGGCGGCCTGTTCGGCCTGTCGGGCGGCCGCCAGCGATCGGGCGACGGCTTTAAGCGTCAGCGACGTGCCGAGTACGGCGTCGAACTGACTGATGTACAAACCCACCGAGGGGGCGAGCGATGGGGCCGAAAGGCCGGGCGCCAGTAGGGTGTAGCCGGCCAGGCCTAGCAGTGACGTGTTCATGGTGCTATACAGTTGGGTGAGCAGGCACCGGCGCAGCCGCCACACCGTTCTGCAATCAATCCGTCGGGGCGGCCTCTACCGGCGATCTAATCGTAAAACTGCAGGGAGCGGGATTTATGGCCAATAAAAACCGGCCGAATGCCCGATTCCAGCCGCTGACTGGCCCGTTTACAGGCCCAGTGGCTGATGGGCAATTGGGGAAACCATCGGCCAAAAAAAACGGCCCGCCACGGGCCGTTGCTACAAGTTAATCGGTGGCGACCCATTGTCGGGTCAATAGCTGGGTTATCGATGACAACTGCTGGTAGGTGTTGGGCTTGGTCAGAAACTGGTTGGCACCCAGCGCCAGCCCGCGCGCCTGATCGGCGGGGTCCGACGAGGTCGTCATCAGCACAACAGGCAGGTCGGCATAGGCCGGCGTGCTGCGCAGTTTTAAAAGCGTCTCGAAGCCGCTCAGACCGGGCATGTTTACGTCCAGAATGATCAGTCGGGGCAGCCGGTCGGTTTTTTGCAGCCGGGTCAGCAACTGGTAACCGTCGGTCAGCGGCAGTACCTGTATCGACGGGGTGTTTTCTTCGAATGCCGACTGGATAAAGACCTGGTCATCATCGTCGTCGTCGACAATCCAGACCGGCGGATTGCCCGGCTGGTGCTGGCTGGCTTGATGGAAGGTACCCATAACTGGTAGCCTGATTAAAGATGAAGTATATACGGTTGGGCAGCCTGTACCATATCCCTTTTCTCCATCGACTGAATAGAATCGGGATGGTGAACAAAGGTGTTTGAATAGTTGCAGAAAATCAAGCCGTTTGGGATCGGATGGGTAAATTAATAATTGCTTAATGAGCTGATAGCGAATTGGGTAGTGCCCGCTATTGGTGGGCAGGTCGAACCTAGCCCAGCCCCGGTCCGGTTGGCGCGTTGCCCTGCCGTCGGTAAAACGGATTCGGATCGAACCGGGACTCATAGGCCGGATCGGAGAGGTAATCGACCTTGCGCGAAAACATCGGTTCTCCGTCCAGCACAAGCACCTGCTGGTCGGGGCGCAGCTTCTGGATCTGCGCCAGTGGTATACCCGTTATTGTCTCGATCCGGCGAGCCATCTGTATGTTTTTGCAGCCAAAGAACTGAAGCGCCCCGCAGTTATTCATCAGGGTTTGCCAGTCGCCGGGGTAGTTCGATTCGAGCTGCTGAAAATCCTGCCAGATAGTCCAGCATTTGAGCCCGTAGCCCCGGCAGAGGGTTATAATGCTGTAGAGATATTGAAAATGGCCCAGCTGACCGGCTTCGTCGAGCATGAACAGCGTTGGGCAGTCGGGAATGGTATCGCGGCTGGTAATGGTTTTCAGGAGTACTCCCGTCCAGAGCTTGATCAGGGCACGGTGCGAGATAAGCTTGTCGGGGGGGATAATGATGTAGATCGACAGCGGTTTGCCGTCTCGAAAATCGCTGAGCGCAAACGACGACTGGCTGGTGGCCCGGTTTACATCTTCGCTCAGCAGGGGAGCCAGATAGGCGTTGGCCGTAGCCAGCACACTGGGTCGCGTGTTCTGGTCGGGCATCGACAGAAAGGCGGCAATCTGGTGGTAGCTGGCTTTCGGTATTTGTTTGCCAACTGTGTCGAGAATGACCGCCATGTTATAGACCGTGTCGTGGTCGAACAGCAGATCGCGTACGGTGGCCAGTGTACGTTCGTGGGCAGGGCGGGTGGCGGCCACCGTTCCGATAACGCCGGCCAGCAGCATCTGCGCCATCAGGTCCCAGAATGGCTCCTTAAATCCTTTGTTACCCTGCGAAAACAGTTCGGCCATTAGTTGAGCCTCGGTTTCGAGGTTCACATTGGGCAGATCGAACACGTCCATCAGATTGAGCGAATCGCCCCCCGGGCCACAGGTGCTGAACGGATCGAGCCGGATGACCTGCTGACCCATTTCGCGCCGGGCGCGGGCCGTGACCTGGTAGTTTTCGCCCTTCGGATCGAGCACCACAACCGCGCCCGGGTAGGTGAGGAGCGTTGGGATAACTACACTGCGGCCTTTGCCTGTGCCGGTTGGGGCCACCGTCATCAGGTGCGCCGACCCGTCGTAATGCAGGGATGTCAGGTTGCCGGACGACGCTACGGTTGACTGGTTGCTGCGGTGAAACCCCTGAATTTCTACGGGCTGAAGCAACGAAGAGGCTGTATCGGTCTGATAACCGACCAGCAGGGGTGTGGAGTTGAGCGCCATAATGGGTTGGGGAAGCGACGTGATTACGCCGGGTTGATGGTCAAAAATACCATTTATAGGCAGGTTCCTTTCCTCCGCAGCGGATTAATTTTCGATGCTTTTGTTACTAAAATTTATATGATAACTTATTGATTTACAGTATGGTACAATAAGTATATTTCGAGTAGCAGTTTCGGCCGAATCAGCCCTGTTGCTGTAGCTGGTCCTGGCAAAAAATAGCTACTCAAGCGAGTATATAGCCATTTCTGCAGGGAGCAGTAAGTAAAAATATTTTATGATGCCTAGGTATAATTTACTTTAAGTTTACTATAATTACAAAAAGTAACATAAGGACTCCAAGAACTATGAAAAAATTATACGCTACCCTCTTTACACTGCTATACCTGAGCCTGCTACCGGGAGGAAACGTGTGGGCGCAGCGCGTTGTCTACCACCGGATCAGCGCCAACGTTAGTCCCGAGCGACTGGAATATCTGTTCAACCATGGCCTGTCGGTCGATCACTTCAGCTACGAAAACAAACAGAACTTCACCGCTGAAGTATCGGATGCCGATGTGGCTGTCATGAAGCGCAACGGGGTCAAGGTAACGTATCTGATCAAAGACCTGGAGAAGAACTATCACCTGATCAACGACGCCATCGATCGCGAAGCTGCCCGCACCAACCGCGGAGCCCGGGCGGCTGCCGCCACAACGCCCACCAATTTCAGCCTGGGGTCGTATGCTGGTTATTACACGTTTGCCGAGATGCAGGCGATTCTCGACCGGATGCGGGCGCTCTATCCCAACCTGATTTCGGCCAAGTCGTCGATCGGTACGAGCCGTGAAGGAAGACCACTGTTTCTGGTAAAGATCAGCGACAATCCTGACGCCCTCGAGAACGAGCCCAAGATGTTTCTCAACGCGGTTCATCACGCCCGCGAACCGCTGAGCATGACCCAGCTGATCTATTTTATGTGGCACGTACTGGAAAACTACGCGACGGATAAAGAAATCCGGACGCTCGTCAACAGTACCGAAATGTACATTGTGCCCTGCGTGAATCCCGACGGATACGTTTACAACCAGACGACCAATCCGAACGGGGGGGGAATGTGGCGCAAAAACCGCCAGCTCAATACAGACGGCACTTACGGTGTCGACCCAAACCGGAACTACAGTTATAACTACGCCAAAGACAATACCGGTTCGTCGCCGACACCTTCTTCAGATACCTACCGCGGAACGGGCGCTTTTTCAGAAAAGGAAACGCAGGCAATGCGCGATCTGTCGCTTCAGTATTCGTTCTCGACGGTTATTAATTTCCACACCTACAGCAACGCATGTCTTTATCCGTTCGGCTCGCTGAACCCGAACGTTAATCCGGAGATGAGCACGTTTAGAGCGGCTGCCACGTACATGAACGCTGAGAGCGGCTTCAAGATTGGAAACGCGTATGAAACATTGGGTTATATGACTAATGGTGGTGCTGAAGACTGGCATTACGGGGAGCAAACCGCTAAACCCAAAACCTATGCCTACATCGTCGAAATCGGCACATCGGCCGACGGGTTCTGGCCCGCATCGTCGCGCATACAGCCCCTTAGCCAGCTCACGCTCGAACTGAACCGGAAAAACCTCCGCATGTCGACCATCTACGGGCGGGCAACGGCCAGCGGATCGTCGTCGTTCTCGACAAAAACAAGCGCCCTGCGCTACAATTTCCAGAATTTCGGCATCAAGCCCGGCACCCTGACCCTGTCGGCCCGGCCCCTGAGCCCGTACGTGACCGGCATGGGTGGTCCTAAAACCTACGCCAACCTGGGACTGTTGCAGACCGTTCCCGACTCGCTGGTCTTTTCCGTAGCCGACTCTACACCTGTGGGTACGCCGATTGCGTTTGAGGTTACAGTCGACAATGGCCTGTCGCCCATCAAAGATACCCTTACGCTGACCTACACGCAGAACTGTGGCACGCCCGCTGGTCTGGCCGCCGTTACCGGCCAGACCAGCAGCACGCTGAACTGGGGCGCCGTGGCGGGTGCCACCACCTACGCCCTGTCGACTAAACCCAGCAGCAGCACCGCCTGGTCGGCGGAGGTTGCGGTGAGCGCTACAAGCTTCGTGCAGACGGGGCTGACGCCCAATACCAGTTACGACTGGCGGGTAAAACCAACCTGCGGATCGTTTGCCACCGGCACCTTCAAAACCAAAACCCAGACCTGCTTCCGCGAAACGGGTGGCCTGGTGATCTTCGAAGCCGAACAGTTCAAGACCAGTACGGCTGGTACCAGCACGGCGGCCGGGCGCGTCTGGTCGCCAGTGGTAACTACTTCGGCCTCGTCGGGTACGGCCATGACTGTCAGCGGTACGGGCCTGAACCTGGCCAACAGCCTGACCGGCCCCCGACTCGACTACACAATTAATTTTGCCACGACGGGGACGTATTACGTGTGGGTACGCATGGCGGCTGGCAGCAGCACTACCAATGACGATTCGTTCCACATCGGGCTCGACGGAACTGCCACGACGCTCAACCCGGCCACGAGCAATTACAACAACGGCAGCCGTACGTACTCGTGGATCAAAGCCGCCGGCAGTACGGCGTTCAAAGTCGTTGTCAACACGGTGGGTGAGCACACCTTTAATCTCTGGATGCGCGAAGATGGTACCATTGTCGACAAGTTTATACTGACGACGAGTGCCAGCTATACGCCCTCGGGAACGGGAGCGGCCGTCAGCAGCCCCTGCACCGGGGCGTCGGGTGCTCGCCAGGCGGTGGCCGAGTTTATCGACGAAACACCCGAAGCCCTGTCGGTGCTGGCGTATCCAAACCCGATGGAGCATACCCTGACCGTTGAACTGGCGCCCGCCGACCAGGATGCCAGCCTGCGCCTGATCGACCTGATGGGCCGCACCCAGCGTCAGGATGTGCTGCCTGCCGGCGAAACCCAGCGCCAGATTGGCGTCAGCACCCTGCAGGCCGGGGCCTATTTCCTCGAAGTGGTCCGCGACGGCAAACGGCGGGTGTTGCAGCTGCGTCGGCCATAAATACCCGGTCTGCTTACAGAACCAACAAGGGTCTCCTGCTGTGGCGGGAGACCCTTATTAATTCTATACCTATAGCCGTACAGGGACCGCCATGCCAGCGGCCGTCGACTCCGCCAGGGTGGACCCTGCTGTACTATCGACGTACATGACAGGTACGATCCGACGCAGGGTATATATAGCGGAACAGCATGGTGTCAGTGGCGCATAACGCAGCACGCCTGCCCAGCGTTGGCTGAGCAGGCGTGCTGCATGGTTCATATACCAGACTACCGACGGCCACCGCCGATATCAGCACCCACTTTGAAACCGATGTACTGGTTTTCGCTGGTGATGGTCGTGTTGGTGAACTGGTTATTGGTTGTCGGAACGGCGTTGTATTCAACGGCCGCTACGAAGTGACCCACTTTAACACCGCCCCGCAGCATGCCACCAAATTTGGTGTCCTGTACCAAGTTGATGTTCTGGTTAGGCTGACCGTTACTAGCAATAACTACCGTACCACCGGCACCGATGGTGTAGGCACCCAGACCGGCGCCCAGGAAAGGCCGAACTTTATTGTTGCCAAAGAGGTAATTGGCCGTTACGAGATACGAACCGAACGTGCCCACATCACCCGTTGTGGTGTTGCCGTTGTACTGAATGCCCCGGGCTACCGAAGCGGCTTCCAGACGCAGACCAACGTCGACGCGATCCGAGAGGCCATATTTAGGCTCAACGGCAAACAGGACACCGCCTGAGTTACCGGCGTTGATAGGCTGGGCGTAACCAACCGATACGTTTACTTTGAAAGGCTTGTACTCCTGAGCGCTGGCCGACAGGGCGCCCAGCATAAGCATTCCGGCTGCAAGGAATTTTTTCATAACTGTGAGTGATTGAATGGATAAATGAATTGGTGACAAAATGGAAACATAACCGGGGCTGCTTTCGAGTTGTTTTATTATTCGGTAGGTAGCGCCCGGCGAATGCTCGTAAGTGATTGATTTTTAGCGGTAGAATTTTGGTAAAAAAATCTGCACGACCCCTGCCGGTAGCAGCCAGAAGCGGCCTTGGATGCCGTGGGCGGGGTATAAACCGGCTGGGAGCGGTAAGCAGGCGTGGCGTTACCGAAGCCCGGACAGGATTCCCTGGCGTACCGACAGGCAATGAGCAGGGCGCACAACAGCAGGGGGGAGCCCGCCTGCGGCCGACTCCCCCCTGCGATGCTATCCTGGCTGAACGGATCCCTAGCGTGTCACCTCTGGTGTCTGCTCGTCGGTGGTCAGGCCCAGCACCTCACTCGTGTGCTGCCGCAGCTTGTGCCCCAGCTCGGGGTCGTTGGCCAGTACGGTGCCGTACGATGGAATCATGGCTTTGAGTTTAGACTGCCAGGCATCTGACTGCAGCTGCCCGGGAAAACAGCGCTGCAGCAGGTCGAGCATGATCGACACAGCCGTGGAGGCACCCGGCGAGGCACCCAGCAGCGCCGAAATGCTGCCATCGGCCGCACTGACAACCTCGGTTCCGAATTCGAGTACTCCCCCTTCTTCTTCGTCTTTCTTGATCACCTGTACCCGCTGCCCGGCAATTTCAAGTTCCCAGTCGTCCATCTGGGCGTCGGGAAAGTATTCCCGCAGCGCTGCGAGCCGATCTTCGGGCGATTGCAGCACCTGCTGAATCAGGTATTTGGTGAGCGGAATGTTGTGCAGCCCCGCCATCAGCATGGGGGCCATGTTGCTCAGCTGGATCGACTTGGGCAGATCGAGATACGACCCGCTTTTGAGGAATTTGGTTGAGAAGCCGGCATAAGGGCCAAACAGCAGCTCCTGCTTGCCGTCGATCATGCGCGTATCGAGATGCGGTACCGACATGGGGGGGGCACCCACCGATGCTTTGCCATACACTTTGGCGTGATGCTGCTCAATGATGGCGCGGTTGGTGCATTTGAGCCACTGGCCGCTTACGGGAAAGCCGCCGTAGCCCCGGCTTTCGGGAATATCCGATTTTTCGAGCAGGCGCAGCGAACCGCCCCCGGCGCCGATAAAGACAAAATCACTCTGCACGTCGGTCGTGTCGCCGGTGCTCAGGTTTTCAACGCGTACCTTCCAGCCACCCAGGCTTTTCGACCGCCACAGATCACGTACATCGTAACCAAAGTGAAGCTCCACGCCCTCCATTTCCTGAAGCCGTTTAAACATGGCCCGGGTCAGCGCGCCGAAGTTTACGTCGGTGCCGATATCCATGCGGGTGGCGGCTACGGGCTGGGCCGGGTCGCGGCCTTCCATCACCAGCGGCATCCACTCGGCCAGCTGTACCGGGTCTTCCGAATACTGCATGCCGTGGAACAGGTAGTTCTGCTGCAGCGCGTCGTACCGTTTGTGGAGGTACTGCACATTGTCGGTACCCCACACGAAACTCATGTGCGGAATCGACCGGATAAAGCCGGGGGCATCGTTCAGAAACCCTTTCTGAACGAGGTAGGCCCAGAACTGCTTCGATTGTTCGAACGATTCGGCAATCTTGATGGCCTTGCCGGGGTTGATGCTGCCGTCGGGTTGCTCGGGCGTGTAGTTCAGTTCGCAGAAGGCCGAGTGGCCGGTACCGGCATTGTTCCAGGCATCGGAGCTTTCGGCGGCTGCACTGTCGAGCCGCTCGTAAATGGCAATCGTAATGTCGGGTTGCATTTCTTTGAGCATCACCCCGAGGGTAGCACTCATGATACCGGCGCCGATAAGAAGTACGTCCGGTCCTTTCTGTTCAGGTTGGTTGCGTTTTGCCATGTCGAGAATGATAGGAGATTACCTCCCGCAGAAAAGACAAAATTAAGGCCCTCCTTGTTTCATTGGCCCGCCCGAACTTGTACTCACCCACCGATTAGTTGTAGATACCGCTGTTGGGGGGCATATTTAGGCATGAAACAACCGCTACTGACCCGACTGATGCGGTCGCGCTCCCTGTTGGGCCTGCTGCTACTGCCACTGGCTGCCACCGCCCAGCACACCCAGGCTGGCGATCCCTTTGCCCATACCTTCTCGATTGTGGCCCGCGACGAGAAAACCGGCGAGCTGGCCGTGGGTGTACAAAGCCACTGGTTTTCGGTAGGCACCTCGGTGTCGTGGGGCGAAGCAGGGGTGGGCGTTGTGGCTACGCAGTCGTTTACCAACAAATCGTTTGGTATGCGGGGCCTGGCGCTGCTTCGAAGCGGCAAAACAGCGCAGCAGGCCCTCGACGAACTGCTCCGTACCGATGCCGGACGCGACGTGCGGCAGGTGGCCATTGCCGACGCCAAAGGCAATGTAGCCGTTCATACGGGTAAAAAGTGCATCGACTTTGCCGGTCACCGCACTGGTAAGATGGTATCGGTGCAGGCCAACATGATGCTCAACGACAAGGTACCGGCAGCCATGGCTGCCGATTATGCCGCCCACGCCCGCCTGCCGCTCGCCGAGCGGGTCCTGTCGGCGCTGCAGGCGGGGCAGGCCGCCGGGGGCGACATCCGGGGCCGTCAGTCGGCCGCGCTGCTGGTGGTGCGGGGCAAAGCAACCGGGGCACCCTGGGACGATAACCACGTAGTCGATCTGCGGGTCGACGATGCCGCTCAGCCGCTGACCGAACTGAGCCGGCTGCTCAAAACACACCGGGCCTATGAACACATGAATCAGGGTGATCTGGCCACCGAGAAAAACGATATGGCCGGTGCCATGCGCGAATACGGGGCGGCCATGAAACTCTTTCCCCAGAACCTCGAAATGCAGTACTGGACAGCCATTGCCCTGGCCAACAGCCACCAGATGGCCAAAGCCACTCCCATGCTCCAGCGGATTTACGCCAAAGACGCCAACTGGCGCGAGCTGACCCGGCGCCTGCCCAAAGTAGGCCTGCTGACGGTGTCGCCGGTCGAGCTGGCGCAGCTGCTGCGGTAGCGCAGGCCGGTCGCGTGCGGGTTTTTCGGTACTTTTGGCCCATGAAACAGGCAGTGTGGCGGTGGTTGGGCATGTGGGTATGCGTTTGTTGGCTGAATCAGTCGGTGCAGGCGCAGGGGCCACCCCTGACGTTGGCGCCCGCTTCGCCCACCGATCCGGCCGGCATCCGGACCGGGCGGTTTATCGGCGTGGTGGCCGGTACAGCCGCTTTTTACACCCTGACGCTGCTGATGCTCCGCAAGCAGTGGTACAAGAAAAAAGTACCGTTCCATACCTTCAACGACAACCGCGAGTGGCTCCAGATGGACAAGGTGGGCCACGCGGCCACGGCTTACTGCATGAGCCGGGGCGGTTACGAGCTGATGCGCTGGAGCGGTGTCGACGAGCGGGCCAGTATTCTTACGGGTGGCCTGCTGGCGCTGCTGTTCCAGACTACCCTCGAAGTCTACGACGGGCACGCCGAAGGCTGGGGCTTTTCCCGGGGCGATATGGTGGCCAACGTAGCCGGCACGGCTCTGTTTATGGGCCAGCAGTTTGGGGCGGGCCAGCAGGTCGTGTCGCTCAAGTACGGCTACCGTCAGACCATCTTTCCGCCTTTCCGGCCCAACCTGCTCGGTAAGACCCCGGGACAGCAGCTGCTGAAAGATTACAACGGTCAGCAGTACTGGCTATCGGTCAATCTGGCGTCGGTGCTGCCGGTCGGGCCGTCGTTTCCGCGCTGGCTCAACCTCGATCTGGGCTACAGTGCCAGCGGCATGACGGGCGGGCACGACAACCCCAAAGCCTACGACGCCGACGGGCGCGAAATCCGGTTTGCCCGCTTTCGGCAGTTCTACCTTTCGCCCGGGGCCGACCTCTCGCGCATTGGTACGTTCAGTCCGGCGCTTCAGCGTTTTGTCGGAACGGCGCAGTTTTTCAAGGTGCCCGCCCCCAAACTGGAAATCAGCCGGCCCCGTGGTGTCCGATTCTTCCCGCTGCTGTTGCCCCGCGACGAATCGGTTCGCGCCGAATCCAACTAGGCGGCTTTTTGCCGTACTTGCGGATTCTATTCCTCAGTTAAGCCAATATATGCTCAATCCTGTACTCAATTATGCCACGCTGCTGGGCGGGCTGGTGGGGCTGCTGACCGTGGTGCAGCCGGCACCGGTGCATCCGGCGGCCCAGGCGGCCCTCGCTCCGCGTATCGACACCACACAGCGCCCCGACGAAAACCGGTTTACCAAAACCGTGCTGTCTAACGACCTCAACGAGCCGATGGAACTGGCCGTTGCTCCCGATGGGCGGGTTTTTTTCTGCGAACGGGCCGGGAAGTTCTATCTCTACGATCCGAAAGCCCGCAAAACCCGTCTGCTCTACGATTTTCCCGTCAAAGCGGTCGATAAATACCTCAACGGGCTGCTCGGGATGACCATCGACCCGAACTTCAGTCAGAACCACTTCCTTTATTTTTTCTACACCGTTGAGGTAGGTGGGCAGACCCGGCAGCGGATTGGTCGCTTCGTTATGAACGACGACAATACGCTCGACGTAGCCAGCGAAAAGGCCATTATCGAGTTTCCGATCGATCTGGAGGTAAGTGCCCACACGGGCGGATCGATGGCCTGGGATGCCCACGGCAATCTGTTTATTTCGACCGGCGACAACACCGTGCCGTTTGAGTCGGAAGGTTTCGCACCGATCGATGCCCGCCCCAACCGGCTGGTCTACGATGCGCAGCGGTCGGCCGGTAACGCCAATGATCTGCGGGGTAAGATTCTGCGAATTCACCCGAACCCCGATGGGACCTATACCGTGCCCGACGGCAACCTGTTTCCGAAAGGAACCCCCAACACCCGGCCCGAAATTTTCGTAATGGGGTGCCGCAACCCCTACCGCATTTCGGTCGATCCGGCCACCTCGACCGTATACTGGGGCGAAATCGGTCCCGACTCGGGCACCGACGGGCCGCAGGGCCCCCGGGGCTACGACGAGTTCAACCAGGCCCGGCAGGCTGGTAACTACGGCTGGCCTTATTTCGTGGGCGACAGCAAACCCTACCACCAGTATGATTTCGCGACGAAGGGGGTTGGGCCCCTGTTCGATACGGCCGGTCCCGTCAATAACTCGCCCAATAATACCGGTATCCGGCAGCTGCCACCCGTACAGAAAGCCATGATCTGGTATCCCTACAACAAGTCGACCGAGTTTCCGGCGCTGGGCGTAGGGGGGCGGTGCGCCATGGGCGGGCCCGTGTACCACTACCAGGCCAGTCTGGCCTCGACCACCAAACTGCCGGCCTACTACGACAAGGCGCTGTTTGTGTACGACTGGATGCGCAACTGGGTCTACGCCGTGCGGCTCGACGCACAGGGAAGCTACGAATCGATGGAACCGTTTATGCCCACCTCAGGCGATTTCCGGCGGCCCGTTGATCTGGAAGTTGGGCCCGATGGCTCGTTCTACATGCTCGAATACGGCTCGGTCTACGGTATCGACAACGAAGATGCCCGGCTGGTGCGGATCGACTACAACCCCGGCAACCGCGCTCCCATCGCCCGCATCACCGCAGCCGACACCGTGGGGCTGGCTCCGCTGACGGTTCGGTTCGGCAACGCCAGTTCCGATTACGACAAGGACGACAAGCTGAGCTACCGCTGGCGCTTCGAAACCGGTACCCCCGGCTCGACCGAAGCCACACCGACGCACACGTTTCGCAAAAATGGCGTGTACAAAACCATCCTGACCGTGACCGACCCCGCCGGCCGCAGCCACTCGGATACCATGACGATCAAAGTGGGCAACACGCCCCCGCAGGTCGCCATTGCCACCACGGGTAACCGCACGTTCTTTTTCCCCAACCAGCAGACGCTGCCCTATACGGTGTCGGTGAAAGACCGGGAAGACCGGCTGATCGACAGGAAGAAACTCACGGTTCAGCTCAACTACATTCCGAAAGTGGCCGACAGTGGCCCGCAGCAGGGACACCAGCAACTGACCACCAGCCTGGGCAAAACGCTCATTGCCGGCAGCGACTGCAAAGCCTGTCACCAGCTGGCCGCCAAATCGGTTGGGCCGGCGTTTACGGAGGTGGCCAAACGCTACCGCGACGATAAGACCGCGCCGGCTAAACTAGCCAACAAAATCATTATTGGCGGGGGGGGCGTCTGGGGCGAACACGCCATGAGTGCCCACCCGCAGCTGGCCCGCGAAGAAGCCACCGAGATGGTGAAATACATTCTGTCGCTGGGCACCGAAACCAAACCCGTGCGCCTGCCCCAGCAAGGCAAACTGACGCTGACGCAGCACACAGGGGCCGATCAGCAGGGGCGCTACATGCTGTCGGCGGCCTATACCGACGGCGGGGGGAGCAGCACACCGCTTACCCGTTCCGACCTGCTGGTGCTGCGGCCCGCCCGCGTAATGGGGGCCGAAGCCGCCGAGATCCACAACATGGATCGGCAGGGCAAACGGCTCGGCAACGTACACGATAACTCGTATTTCGTACTCAAAGGAATCGACCTGACGGGTATCGATCAGCTTACCTATCACTACTCGGCCAAAGACCAGGGTGCTACCATCGAAGTCCGGCTCGACTCGCCCACGGGGCCGGTGATCAGCTCGGTCGCCTACGCAGCTACCGGCGACTGGAAAACGTTTGCCGATCAGCGGGCACCGTTGCAGCGCACGGCCGGGCAGCATGATCTGTATTTCGTGTTTCGTAAGCCCGATGCGCCCGGCGCGCACCTGATCTCGCTCGACTACGTGCTGTTTCAGCCCGCTGCCGTAGCCAAAGCCGGTGCCCCGGCACCCGCTCCCGCGGGCCGGTAAACAAACCGGGCAGGCCAGTCAACGTAAGGGGGCTCCAGCCAATGTGGCTGGGGCCCCCTTGCTGTTTGGTCGATGGGTGGCCTATTCGTAACGCCCACCACCGATGTCGAAACCCAGTTTGATAGCCAGGTACCGGTTCGTACTGCGAAGGGAGGTCGTCGAGAAAATAGCCGTCGACGACGGGATAAGGTTGTACTCGGCCGCCAGGGTAAGATGCCCATAGGCAAAACCGGTCCGGAGCATACCCCCGAATTTGGTGCCGCCCACCACCGTGAAGTCGGTACGGTTCTGGCTGGAGCCAAACGGCACGGTACCCCCCGCCACGTTGAACAGCCCGACACCGCCCCCCGCAAAGGCCCGGAAACGGTTGGTAGTGAATAGGTAATTGCCCGTCAGCAGGTAGGAGGTGAGGCCTTTGACACTGACCGAACTGGTCTGGCCATTGTTGGTGACGGCACCGGCTGTAAGCGCCAGTTCGAGCCGTAGGCCCAGGTCGATCTGATCAGAAAAAGCGTATTTGGGCTCCAGACTGAGACCAACGCCGGCAATGGCGCCGGGCGTCAGGGGCGTGGCGTAACCGATGGCGGTGTTGACCTTTACGGGTTTGAACAGGCGATCGTCCTGCGCGTGGGCAGTCAGGGCAAGCAGGCAGCAGCCGGCGGCAATAAGGTGTTTCATACGGTACAATCCGGTTGTGAATGGAGCAGCCCGGCCGGCCTGCTGCTCTACTAACGCCCGGCCGGGCTGCTTTTGGATAACGAACCCGCCAATCCCGTTTAGATTCGTAGGTTTGCAGGCCGGCAGCGCCCGCCATTACCCCTTTTTGCCATGGAATTCGACGCGTACCTGACTACCAAAAAGATCGATGCCGACCAGTTTCGGCAGGCCGAACCCGACCTGTACAGGGAGTGGGCGGCCCTGTTCGCTCAGATGCACCCCGACAGCTTTACCGCTCAGAAAAAATTTCTCATAAACGCGATACGAAGACGGTACCTTGTTCGTCTAAGTAACTAAAAAACGGGCTGATGGTCAGCTCGTTGGTCCGAACCTTAATCGACTGAGCCATGAGCGTGACGCTGGCAGAACTGAAAGGAATTACCGAGGCTGTAGCCGCAGCATTGAAAGGGCAGGGGTTAGCCGACAGCGATGCGCTGCTCGAAAAAGCGAAAACGCCCAAAGGTCGCAAAGAACTGGCCCAGGCAGCCGGCGTTGACACGGGGGTTATTCTTGAACTGGCCAACCGCGCCGATCTGGCCCGCGTGAAAGGTATCGGCCGCGTTTACAGCGATCTGCTGGAAGAAGCCGGTGTCGACACGGTCAAAGAACTGGCCCGGCGGTCGCCCGAAAACCTGCATGCCAAACTGATGGAAATAAACAGTACCAAACAGCTCACCCAGCGGCCGCCCTCGGCCGAGCAGGTTGCCGATTTTGTGGAGCAGGCCAAAGGTTTGCCCGCCGGCCTGGAGTATTAATCGATACGTATACAGGAAAACCGCCCTGGCGCTACCCGAATACAGGGTGGCGCCAGGGCGGTTTCTGCGTTGAGCGCGTTAGTGCGGGCGGTGCAGCAGGGCCGGTTCGGCGAGGTATTTTTCGAGTCGCTCGGTCAGTTCGGCCAGGCTCAGGTTGGTATGCAGCTCGCCGTTGAGGGCCAGGGCCAGCCGGCCGCTCTCTTCCGAAACGGCAATGACAGCCGCATCGGTAGCCTCGCTCATCCCCAGCGCGGCCCGGTGCCGAAAGCCCAGCGACGGCGGCAGTTCATCGTCGTCGGAAACGGGCAGTATGCAGCGGGCTGCCATAATACGGCCATCACCGATCAGCACCGCTCCATCGTGCAAAGGGCTATACTGGCTGAAGATAGCCAGCAGCAGCACCTTCGATACCGTTGCATCGATATATTCGCCCGACTGGGCAAACTTGGTCAGATCGTCATTTTTGCGGATCGCTATCAGCCCCCCCGAAAACTCGGCACTCAGGCTTTTGCAGGCTTCCATGATGGGCTTGAGGGGCGTTTCGGCATCGGTATCGTCGTGCTGCCGCATGAACCAGCGCCGAAAGAGCCGACTGTTGGCCACGTTGGTCGACTTGCCGATCAGCAGCAGAAACCGCCGGATTTCGTGCTGAAAAATAATGATCAGCGCCAGGGCTCCTACACTGATGAAGTACTCAAGGATGGTGGTCAGCAGGTTGAGCCCCAAGGCCTTGACGAGCAGGTAAGCCAGGTAGACCAGCAGATAGCCAACAAACACCCGGCTGGCTACCGAGCCGCGCACCAGGTTATAAATCTGATAGATCAGCAGGGCTACCAGCAGGACATCGAGCAAATCGAGCCAGCCGACATCCAGAAAGCCCAGACGAAAAGCAAGCATACGCACAAAACAAGGTTGGGGATAAATATAGGCAGAATGGACATGCCGCCTTACTCGGTCAGGACAAAAGCATCCCACCACAGGCTGCGCCACCGCCGTTTCATCTGCAGCTGCGCCCGTCGGAACGCGGTGGGCAGCGGGGCACCCCGTTTCCAGTGGCGATAAAAGGCCGTCATGAGCTGCCGCGTTTGCCGGTCAGGAACGGCGCGCAGCGTAATCAGCAGGGCGCGGACACCCGCCATGCGGAAGGAGCGCTGCAGGCCATACACCCCCTCGGTACCCTGCACATCGCCCAGCCCGGTTTCGCAGGCCGACAGGACTACCAGCTGGGTCTGATCGAGCTGCAGGCTGCTTACTTCGAGGGCCGTCAGCACGCCATCGTCGGCCGGGCGGATTGAATCCGGGGCCTGTGCCAGGCGGTTGCGGTTGGCCAGAATGAGGCCCGACCGCAGCAGCGGATGGTCGGGGGTGGCACTGTCGGCCGTCAGCGGGGTGAAGAAGCCATGCGTGGCCACATGCAGCAGGCCGGGCGCCCGCCCCGACAGGGCCTTGAACGAGGTTTCGGTCGCCTGAGCGCCCTGCCTGATCTCCGTAGCCGAACCCAGCAGCCGGCCAATGCGTACCACCTCATCGCGGGTACCGATCAGGTAGGGCCAGTTGGTCAGAATCGTCTGTCCCGTGTCGGGCTGCACCGGGCCATAGTCGATACCCCCAAACAGCACCGCCGTTCGGGTTGCCTGTCGAAACGAAACAGGGGCGTTGGCCCTGCCAATCAGCTGGGCGGTGCTGCCCAGCAAGCGCAGGTCATAGCGGTCGATCAGGTAGGTCGGCCGGCGGCCCCGCCCCGGCGGGCTCACGGTCGCCAGAGAGAACTGATGAAGCAGGCCATCGGGCGCGGTGTAGATGCGCTGAATCCCCGTCAGCAGCGCGTCGAGGGGTTGCCAGAGCCGCCGGTAAAGCGCCTGCCGCGCCCCGTTGGGTAGTTCATCGACATCGGTGCCCCGGTACACCAGCCGGTCGGACGGTGCCGCCCGGCGCGGAACAGGCAGAAGCGGCAGCAGGTCGGCTTCGGCACCGAGAAACACAAAGCGCGGAGATGCCGCGCCCGGACGCAGCACAAAGGCGCCGTAGAGCAGGCTGTCGGTGGGCTGATATCCGTCCAGATACGGGTACCGGACAAATTCGACGGCAGCTTCGCCGGGGCCCAGCGCGGCCTGAATCTGTTGCCAGCCGGGGGCCTGCTGGCGGGTTTGCAGCAACCGGAAATCGGCCGATGCCAGGCTGATCAGCTGCTCGAGCGAATCGGTGCGGTGGGTCAGGCGGGCGAGCTGGGCGGGGTCGGGTATGGCCCGGCTGCGTTCGGCCGTGAGCTGTTCGCGTTCGGCCCGGAACAGATCGTAGCGGGCACGCAGCAGCGTATCGCTACGCTGGTATATCGCCTGCTGTCGACTGCGTACGTCCGACACCAGCAGCTGCTTGGCAAAAGCCACCGACTCGAAGGCCCGCCCCAGCAGGTCGGCCTGGCCCGACCCGCCGGTTTGCTGTAACAGGGCCAGATAAACGGGCAGGAGCGATGTCTGCTGCGCCACAAACGATTCTTTCTCGGGTTCATTGAGAACCAGTAGCCGCTCGCGGGTGGCCCGCTGTGTCAGCGTGTGGGCTTCCAGGGCGGGGCGGAGAGCCGCGTCGGGCCGTCGGTTCGCTACCCGGATGCGGGTTGTCAGGATAAGCGACTGGGCAAGGTCGGGATGGGTAGGCGGCAAGCGTTGCCGGCGAATGGTAAGGGCCCGGCTGGCCAGCGAGTCGGCCCGGTCGTACTGGCCGCGCCGGGCCAGGGCGTCGGCCCACAGGCTGAGCGTGCTGGCCGCTTCGAGCCCCAGCGTATCGGTAAGCTGCCGGCGCAGCCGCAGCGATCGCTCAAACAGTGAGTCGGCCTGGGCATAGGCACCCCGGCTCACAAAAAAGCGGGCCACCGGATCGAGTCGCAACAGGTATTCGGGCAAGGGGGTCTGGTAGTCGGGCCGGATCGTGTGGAGCAGCAGCTGCTCGGCCGCAGCCACCCGTCCCGCCCGGGCATACGCCGTACCGAGCTGTTGCTGCTGCATCAGCACGTCGAAATGAGCCGGTCCCCGTACCTGTTCCTGAATCCGGACGGCCTCCGTCAGCCCGGCAATGGCCCGGGTGTACTGGCCGGTCTGGAGCTGCAGCTGGGCCAGCGACTGCAGGGTGCGGGCATAGGGAAGCGATCCGGTATCGGCCTGTCGCTCAAAGCGATGGCGTAGGTCGGTGAGTTGCCGTTCGGCCTGGAGCCAGTTGCCGGTGCGGATGTAAAACTGGATCAGGTTGTTTTCGTAGGTCGACAGCCAGAACGTATTGCCCCCGGCCCGTTCGTTGGCGGTGTCAAGGAAAATACAGCGTCGGTAGAGCGCTTCAACCTCGGCAAACTGGCCCATACCCTCGCAGGTAATGGCCAGTCCGTTCAGGGTCGACACCAGATCGGAGTGCATGGGGCCAAGCAGGCGGGTCTGGCGGGTCAGCAAATCGCGGTAGAGCTGCTCGGCGCGGCCGTAGCGGGTGTGCGACCGGTACCAGAAAGCCGCTCCCTGCAGCAGCGTAAGCAGGTTCAGGTTCTCCGAATCGGCCCGGCGCTGCCAGCCGGCAATGGCTTCCTCGTAAGCGATGGGCGTGCCCAGCTGGCTGTTGAGCCGCTCCTGCGTGCTGATCAGATCGGGCAGGTAAAAAATGTTGCCGGTTGTATCGGTAGGGGTATCGGGCGAGGCCGGGCGCTGCGGAGTCAGCAGCGCCAGCCCCAGTCGGTAATGCCGCAGGGCCCGGTCCAGCTGTCCCCGCCGTTCGCAGGCCAGCCCCAGTCGATTGTGGTAGAGGGCCGTTGCCGGGTGGTCGCTTCCCACCGCCCGCTGTTTCAGCCGCAGGGCAATCGTGAACAGCGAATCGGCGCGGGCAGGCTGCTGCTGTCGCCGTTCAAACTCGGCCCACTGGTAGACGATGGCGGCTGGCAGGGCACTGTCGGCCGATGCCCGGCGGGCCAGCACGACCGATTCGTGGTAACGCCGACGGGCCAGAGCGGTGGTCTGGAGCCGGCTGGTGAGGGCTGCCTGACGACTCAGCAGCAACGCCCGCAGGGCCCGATCGGCGGGCGCATCGGTAAGCGCCAGACTCGCCTGCTGGTAGGCCGTGTCGGCGCGCCGATACTGATCGCGCCGTTGCCAGTAATTACCCCGGCACAGGGCCACCAGCGCGCGTGCCTGTCCGCTGGCCGGCGCGGCTGTTTCGCCGAATACCCACAGCAGACTGTCGGCCCGGTGGGGCTGCCCGCGCAGATCGTGCGCGCTGGCCAGCAATGCGGTTAGTACCCGGTGACGAACGGAGTCGCTGCCGGATTGCTGCCGGGCCTGCTGCAGGGCAGTCACGGTTGCGTTGCTCTCGGCGGGGTGCTGGTAGAGGATCGGAAGATAGACCAGCGCCCCGCCCGGCTGGCCGCTGGCCCCGTAGCCGCCAACCAGCAGGAGTACAGGCAGCAGCCAGCATCGCAACACAAACGCATCGATCATGGGTCAGGGACTGATGGTGAACGCGTAGGTAAGCGTAGCTCCGCTGCGGAGGGGTACCAGGGGCGGCCGGCTGTCGGTTACGCCCCGGTTGCTGTCGGTTAGCTGACTGACCAGTTGTTCGAACGGATGGCGGTGGCCGGCCGGCGGCTGGCTTCGGTAGGCCAGCAGGTACGGCCGCAGGTCGATGGGCTCAGGGGTCAGAAAAACCTTGTACAGTTCGGTACCGTAGGGGGCCGACACGCGCAGCCGACGAGTGAGCTGCTGACCCGGTCGCAGTCTGTATTCTACCGCCGACTGGTCGGCTTCGGGCAGCAATACGCGCAGCTGGCCGTCGGGCTGCAGGTCAACCACGGTTAGGTAGAATACGCGCTGGCCGGTGTTACGGAGCGTCAGCAGGGCCCGTTCGCGGGCCGATGCCCGCAGTACTGGTACCCGGCCCGGCAGCGGGGATGGCAGCGTATCGGTTACCAGGGTCTGACCCCGGCGCTGCCGCACCGCCACCCGCTGCATCGATAGCGCCACGGCATAGTCGGGGTCAGACAGGTCGAGGTTCAGCAGTTGCTGACGGTGCCGGTACTGCCGCAGGGCCACCCGACAGGCATCCAGGTCGCGACTCCGGCAGAGCAACCTCCCGTCGGGCTGGGTGCGCAGCTCCAGAAAGCCCCCCCGCTGATCGAGCCGTAGTTCGCCCAAACGTGGATCGGTCGGGCCGCGTTCGGCTGCGTTCAGGGCGTCCGTCAGCACCACGGCGGGCCACTGGGCCACCTGCGCCCGATGGGTCGGATCGAGCTGGCCGACCAGCAGCCGGGTGGTGGTCGCGCCGGGTTGCAGGGCCTCGACAAACACCCGCGCCGACAGCAGGGCCGCCCGACTGGTGCCCGCTGGCACGGTAACCAGTGAGCGGAGTGTGCCGACGTCGCTCAGCATCCCGCTTGCGAGCCGGGCGGCCGGCCGCGGTTGTTGCGTCGTGTCGGGGTAGAACCCGACCCGGCTACCGGGGGTAAGCCCATGCAGGAGCCCGCCGTTCAGTACCAGCGCTCCTTCGTCGAACACCCGGAAGCTGGGCATGGCCGGCGCGGTTGTTCCGCCCAGCACGGCCTGCTGGGTCTGGCCTTCCATGGCGGGTTTTTGCCGTGGGGCCGTGCGGGCCATGATGGCGTAGATTCGTTCAAAAAAAGACTGGTACGATTCGGCGGGCCGGAGACCGGCCAGGGTACGGCAGAAGGCCTGCGTCAGGGGGCCGATCGGCAGACCCTCCTCGTCGAGTATTTCCTCACCCGTCTGATCGGCAGTGGTAGAGGCCAGCAGCACGTAGCTGCCCGTACCGGCCACCACGTCATAGCCATCATGCGGTTGGCCTGCCCGCCGGGGCCGACCGACCGTGCCGCGGCTGCGCTGGGCCCGCCCCCACATACCCCGAACGGCGGTGCCGGCGTGGCACGATTCGAACAGCAGCAGCACGTGGCCAGTCGTGCCGGTGCGATTGCGCAGGCCGCCCACCAGTGCGTTGAGTTCGTCGTCGCGCAGGTGTTGTGCGCCGGCGTAGCCGGGTTGCCGGTGGCGTACGGGGGCGTCGTAGGGGACCAGGGCCTCATCCTGCCCGTCCAGTTCGTCGCCGTTGTCGTCGGGTAGCTGATCGCCGTGACCGGTAAAATAAACCAGCGCTTTCTGGCCCGGCTGCAGTTGCCCGCGCAGGTTTTCGAAAGCCTGCCGAATGCCCGCATGGGTGGCCTGTTCATCGCGCAGTGTATGGATGTGATCGGGCCGAAAGCCCTGGCGCAGCAGCGTAGCCCGCATCAGTTCAAGGTTACGATACGCGTGGAGGGGCTCCCAGCCCGGGTCGCGGTAGTGCGCGATGCCAATGAGCAGCGCATGCCGGTCTGTATACACCGGCGTACCGGTCAGGAGCCGGCTATCGTCCGCAAACCGGGGTGTCAGCGCGGGTTCTTCGGCGCGGCCTGCCGGCCCGGTTCGTCCGCAGGCCAGCAGCCCCACTCCCAGCAAACCAGCCCATAGGCCCGCCCGCCAGCCCGGTGGCGGCAGCGCAAAGCGGGTGTCTGGTGAAGGAAAGCGGGGAAGCATCATGGCCGGGAAGCGACTAGGGTAAGGTGTCGAACCGCTGCAGGAGCCGTTGGGCATCGGCCTGGTGCGGGTGTTCGTACTGGCTGGCCATGGGCCGAAGCAGGGCCTGGGCGGCACTGTGCTGTCCCAGCCGGGTCAGGGCCAGAGCCTCGTACCAGTCGGCGCGGGGGCGCAGTAGGGGCGGGGCCAACTGCCGCGCCCGGCGCAACAGCGGTTCGGCCTCGTCGGCCTTGTCGAGCGCCAGCAGCGTAAGGCCCCGGTAATAGGCCGAGCAGCCACTGGTATCGCTGGGGAGCGTTTTGAGGGCGTCGGCGTAGTGGCCGGCGCGGTACTGTGCCACGCCCGGGTCGAAGGTAGCCGGACAATCCGATGCACCCATCGATACCCGTTCAGGCGCATAAAAGGCGTGGTACAGGGCTTCGTCGCCGGTTGCCGGCGCCTGATACCACCACCAGCCGAACAACGCCAGCAGCACCAGCAGCATGCCCCCCGCCGGGTAGCGCCAGCCGGGCAGGCGCGCCGGTTTGTCGAGCCGGCCGGCGGCCCGCAGGCGGCTGTGCATGGCGCTGACTGCATCGCGGGTGGCGGGGCGCTGCAGCAAGAGTCGAAGTTCCTGCTGCTGGGCCAGCGCCCGGGCCAGTGCCGGGTCGGTACCGAGCTGCGCGTCGAACCGCTCCCGGCTGGGCCGGTCAAGCTGTCCGTCGAGGTACTCGTCGAGTTGGTCAAACGGGTCGGTCGAACCGTCCATAGGGAGAAAAAGGCTAAAGGTCGTCAGGCGTGCGGTTCATCAGATCCCGCAGGGTCTGCATGGCCTGATATTTTGTTTTTTTTGCCATGCCGGCGTTCAACAGGCCCAGCTCACGGGCAATGGCATCCATGCTCAGCTGCCGGATATAAAACAGATCGAGCAGCTGTCGCTGTCTGGGGCTGAGGTGGGTCAGGGCGGCATCCAGTTCCTGCATCCGCAGTTCGAAGACATCGCCCGCATAGTCGTCGTCCGACAGGTCTGCATCCATATACCCAGTTTCCGAAAAAGTGACCGGCTGTGTCTGGCGAAGCGCCTTCAGCCAGTGGCGCAGGGCAATGGCGCGCAGGTAAGCGTGGATGGTTGCGTTTTCCTGGGGGGTAAACCGGTTGTTGGTCACGTTGAGCCAGCAGTCGGTAAAGGCATCCTGATACACGTCCTGCGCCTGTTCGGGGGTAGCGCCCCGGCTCCCAAGCTGACGTATGACCGGGCCGTAGTTGTGGCAGTACAGCCAGTCGATGGCTTTCTGATCGCCCCGCTGTATGGCCCGGAACAGCTCTGGCGTACTGGCTTTCGACCAGTCCCGGAAGTAGCCCTGGATTTCCTGAACGAGTCGTTTCATGAGCGGGCAATAATCGTATGGGTGTGAACAGTGTCAAAAATAAAGATTCTGTCTGCTACCCCGCTCGATTATCCCCACTTTTTAGGCTGATACGCAAAAGATTACGGACGCTCCGTAGTAGGGTCAGGTAGTCCTATGAAAAAAATCCGCGTAAAGGGAGTCACCTTTACGCGGATTCAGGGATATACAGGTAGCCGCTCTAAAAAGGGCTTTCTGCCAATATCCACACAATCAACCTTACCGTCGGTCAGCTGGCAGGTTTCTGCTGGCTGGCCGACGCCTTTTTGAGGGATATCAGATGGGCAGGGTCTGGCCTTCGGTGGCCAGGTAGGTTTCAGGAAAAACAAGTCGGGCTTCGTCCAGAAAGGGCTCGAACTGCTTGTAGCGGGACGAGAAATGGCCGATCAGCAGCCGCCCTACGCCCGCCGAGGCCGCAATTGTGGCCGCCTGACTGGCGGTTGAATGATAGACCTCGGCCGCCCGCTGGGCATTGTCGTCGAGGAAGGTAGCCTCGTGATAAAGCAGATCGACACCCTGCAGCTGCGGAACCAGCTCGGGCACGTAGCGGGTGTCGGAGCAGAAAGCGTAGGCGCGGGGCGCCGGACCCGGCTCGGTTACATCGGCTGCGGCATACAGCACCGCACCGGTTTCGTCGCGCACATCCTGTCCGTCTTTCAGCTGCTTCAGATACGCTACCGGTATGTCGGCCGGCAGCCGGTCGCGCAGCAGGTGCGGCTTGTGTGGCTTCTCCCGAAAGAGGTAGCCGGTGCAGTCGATGCGGTGTTGCAGCGGAATCGACGTAACGGTGAGCAGCGGATGGTCGAGCACCAGCGTCGGAACGTCGGGGTCGACAGCCTCGAAGTGGAGTGGGTAGCCAAGCCGCGTGTTCGACACCCGGAACATGGTGGTCAGCACATCGTCGAGCCCGCGCGGGCCAAACAGAAACAGCTCTTCCGTACGGCCGCCCAGGTTGAGTGTCGACAGGAGGGGGGGCAGGCCAAAATAATGGTCGCCGTGGAGGTGACTGATAAAAATGTAACGCAGCCGGCCGGGCCTGATTTTCTGCTCGATCAGGCGCAGCTGGGTGCCTTCGCCACAATCGATGAGCATGTAGTCGCTGCCAATGGCGAGCAACTGCGCCGTTGGGTGTAGCCGCAGCGTGGGTGTTGCCGACCCGGCACCCAGCACCGTCAGCGTAAAGGCTGGCGATCCGGTTCGCCCGGCCGGACCGTCCTGATGTTCCTGTTCGTCATTCGGCGCTGATCCCGAAACCCCCTCCTGCGTTATACTCATCGTCGTCCTCGCTCCGAAAATCGTTCTCCAATTCATTCATAAACACCGCGTCGACGGCTTCCTCTACGGTGGGCAGAATCGTCAGGTCGTTGCCCCCGGCCTTATCGAGAAACTCGATCAGCGGTTCATTTTTCGTAACGAGCACCAGCAGCCCTTCTTCGTTGGTGCAGTGCCGGTTGATCTTACGGATGGCCATCATCCCTTCGGGCGAAATGGTCTGGACCGTTGATAAGTCGGCAATAACGTTGGTATAGCCTTCCCGGAAGAAGCCTTTGTTCAGCGTTTCGAAATCGGGGGCCATGGTCTCGCTCAACTCGCTTTCGGCCAGCCGGATCAGGGCGTACTGTTCGTTTTTTTCGATGGAATAAGTCATAACGCGCAGGTTAATCGATCAATGGATAAGAACGGGGCCCGTCAGAGGCCCCGTTGCCTGCCTCAGCCCTGCAGGGCCTGGCGAATGGCGGTTTCGATGCGGGTTGCCGTGTCGGTATCGTCGGCTGGCACGAAGGCCTGACCCGTTACGGTTTCGAACAGTTCGATGTAGCGCCGGGAAATCTGGCTTACCCACTCGTCCGACATATCCGGTACGGTCTGGCCCGTTTTTCCCTGAAATCCATTGGCGATAAGCCATTCTCTAACGAATTCTTTCGACAATTGTTTCTGGGCCTGACCAAGGCGCTGGTTCTCCGCGTACGTATCGGCGTAGAAGTAGCGCGACGAATCGGGCGTGTGCACTTCGTCGATCAGAATAACCCGGCCATCGTGTTTGCCAAACTCGTATTTGGTGTCGACAAGAATCAGGCCACGGCCGGCGGCCATTTCGGTGCCGCGGGCAAAAAGCGCCAGCGCATACTGTTCCAGCTGCACGTATTCGGCTTCGGGAACAATGCCCTGCGCCAGAATCTGCTCCCGGCTGATGTCTTCGTCGTGCCCCTCATGGGCCTTGGTGCTGGGCGTAATGATGGGCTCGGGCAAGCGGTCGTTTTCGCGGAGCCCGTCGGGCAGGGCTACCCCGCAGAGCGTCCGGTGCCCATCGCGATACTGCCGCCAGGCGTGGCCGGCCAGGTAGCCGCGTACCACCATTTCTACCGCGTAGGGTTCGCACCGCAGGCCAATGCTGACATTGGGATCGGGCACCGACAGCAGCCAGTTCGGCACCAGATCGGCGGTGGCCCGCAGAAAGTAAGCCGCCGTCTGGTTCAACACCTGCCCTTTGTAGGGAATGGGGCGGGGCAGCACCACATCGAAGGCCGAAATGCGGTCCGACGCGATCATCACGAGCTGATCCGGAAACGAATACACATCCCGCACTTTACCGCGGTAAAAGCCGGTCTGATCCGGAAACTGGTAGGTGGTCTCTTGAATGGGCACGACTAAGAAGGATTAAAGTTTTTCGAGAATAAGGGCCGATGCGCCCCCTCCGCCGTTGCAGATGCCGGCCACGCCATAGCGGCCGTTATGCTGCTGCAGCACGCTGGTGAGGGTGGTTACGATGCGGGCGCCCGACGCTCCCAGCGGATGCCCGATGGAAACGGCACCACCCAGTACGTTGAGTTTATCCTGCGGAACGCCCAGCACCTGACTGAAAACGAGTGGCACCACGGCAAAGGCTTCGTTGATTTCGAAGTAGTCGATATCGGCAATGGTGAGCCCGGCCCGTTCGAGCGCCAGCGGCACGGCTTTGGTGGGGGCGGTGGTGAACCACTGCGGCTCCTGCTCGGCATCGGCGTAGGCCACAAGGCGGGCCAGAGGTTTGAGGCCCAGCTCATCGGCTTTCCGGCGGCTCATCACCACCAGCGCCGACGCACCATCGCTGATGGGCGACGAACTGGCGGGTGTCACGGTGCCGGTGGGGGTGAAGGCCGCTTTCAGGGTCGGAATCTTGTCGTACATAACATTTTTGTACTCCTCGTCTTCGCTCACCAGAACGCTGCCCTTCCGGCCGGGTACCTCGACCGGGATAATCTCGCCGGCAAACGCGCCCGACTGGGTACTGGCTTCGGAGCGCCGGTACGACTGTACCGTAAAATCGTCCTGAGCCGCCCGGCTGATGGTGTACTGCTCGGCGGTTTTATCGGCAAATACGCCCATCGCGCACTGATCGTAGACATCGACCAGGCCGTCTTTAGCCAGTCCGTCGACGAGTTCGGCATTGCCGTATTTGTACCCAAACCGGGCTTTGGGTACGTAGTAAGGCGCGTTGGACATGCTTTCCATGCCACCCGCCACAATCACGTCGGCCTGCCCCAGCTGAATAGCCTGAGCCGCCAGCATAATGGCTTTGGTGCCCGACGCACACACTTTATTGATGGTGGTACAGGGCACGGTAGCGGGCAGACCCGCTTTGAGGGCAGCCTGCCGGGCAGGTGCCTGGCCCAGATTGGCCGACACCACGTTGCCCATATAGACTTCCTGCACCAGCTCGGGTGCTACACCGGCCCGGGCAAGGGCACCCCGGATGGCAGCAGCGCCCAGTTCGGTGGCCGACAAAGGCGACAGGGCACCCCCAAAACTACCAATGGGCGTGCGGACGGCGGAGATAATTACGACTTCGTTCATAGGGTTTTTAGTTACCAGCGACTGGTTGTTGATGCATTTGTTTCGGGTTTGCGCGCCGACTGGGTCAGCGCGTAGGGCAGGTCGTCGGCCTGCAGGGCGTCGAGCAGCTGCCGGGCCTGCTCTTCGCTCAGGTTGAGCCGCTCGAACCGACGCAGGAGTTCATCCTGCCGCGACGATCGCTCAACCTCCTGGCCACCGGCCGGTTTCGGTTTAGGCATCGGTTTGGGCGCCCGCGCGCGGGGCGGCTGCACCGGTGGTTTGCCCGAGTAGGTGGTTCGGATCATCTCGTAATCATACCGGGCCGACTCGTTGGCGGGGTCTTCGCGCAGGGCCCGTTCAAACAGGGCCAGGGCCTGGGCACTATCGCGGCTGGCGCAGGCCATGATGCCGAGCTGGGTGGCGGCCTGGGTGCGCAAACTGGCCTGATCGGCCTGTAACAGGGCCTGATACTGGGGCCGGGCCCGCCGGTATTGCCCGAGTTGGAAATACGCGTGCCCCAGGTTAAGCCGCACGGCTGGATCGGTGGTTCCCGCCACACGTGTCAGTTCGGCGTAGAGCCGGGCCGCCTGCGCATACTGCCGCAGCCGGTAGGCCGACTCAGCCTCCCGCCGAATCTGATTGTTCCGTGAAATCTGGTTCAGCGTTGGCAGGCTGGTCCACCAGAGCCAGGCTGTCAGCAACAGATAGAGCATACTTAAACAACGTACCGACTGCCAAAAGTAAGGCGAAAGTTTGAGAAGCGCTTACAGCCGAAACGTTCGGAACGTGATGAGCAGGTCGAGGGCAATGAGGCCCAGGGCAGCCAGCAGGAAATAGGTGTACTTGTTGGCCGACACGGCAATGCGGTTCTGATCGATGGTGCGCCCCCGCTGCGACCGCAGCCAGTCGGCCAGCACATTAACGTATTGGCCCGTCCGGTCGACTTCGATGTATTGCCCCCGGCCGTCGCGGGCGAGCGTTTGCATAAACGACCGGTTCAGCTGACTACGCACAATCTGCCGCCCTTCGTCGCGCACGAAATCGGTGCCTTCCCGAATCGACGAGCCGGCCTCGGTGCCGACCCCCACGGTGGTCAGCGACAGACCAGCCGCCCGCAGCCGGGCCATGGTGGCCGTTTCGCAGGTGCTGAAGTTCTCGCCATCGCTGAACAGAACGAGCGCCCGGGCACTCTGCCGGGTAGAGGAGTCGGTCAGGAATTTCTGGCGGGCCAGTTCGAGGGCTGCGCAGAGGTCGGTGCCGCCCCCCGCCGAAGAGTTGGGCCGGATGGTGCGCACGAGTTGGTTAAAGGCATCGTGATCGGTGGTCAGGGGCGACAGCACGAGCGAGCGCGACGCAGCCAGAATGAGCCCAAACCGGTCGGCCCGGAGCGTATCGGCCAGGTGCTGGATATCGAACTTGACCCGTTCGAGCCGGGTGGGTATCACATCGGCTGCCCCCATCGACCGCGACACATCGACCACCAGGTACACATCGTGGCCGGTGGCCGCCAGATCACGTTCGAGATCGCCGAACGAGGGGCCCATCAGGGCAATCATGAGCAAGGCAAAATACCAACCGCGCAGAAAAAACTTTGGAATGACCCCCCAGGCGGAGGTGTTCAGATGCCGTGCGAGCCAAAATGTGCGAAAAATATACAGCCCGTAGAGGGCGATAAAGGCGCCAATGAAAAAAAAATCGGTTTTTGTGAGGTCGTACAGCCAGTTCATGCGGGGCGGTAATGTAACTGAGCCTGACCGGTTTTAGCGGATTTGGCCCGGTTTTCGGGAGAACGAAAGTAGTGAAAGCACAAAGATTTTCGTGACTGCCGCTTGGTGTGAACGAGAAATACCCCTATCTTTGTGCCCTAATCAATCGGAAACGGTTGGTTGGTCACGGAGAGATGCCTGAGAGGCCGAAAGGAACAGTTTGCTAAACTGTCGTACTGGTAACGGTACCGAGGGTTCGAATCCCTCTCTCTCCGCCGGAATCCGAGTAGCTCTCGGGGTGTAGCGTAGCCCGGTATCGCGCCTGCTTTGGGAGCAGGAGGTCGTAGGTTCGAATCCTGCCACCCCGACTTGAAAAAACCCGCAAATCTGCCTGATTTGCGGGTTTTTCTTTTGCTACCCGGTTTATTGGCAATTATTGGCAGCAAAAAAGCAAGTGAAGCAGGGTACCAAGAGCGAGTTCTCCTGTACCCCAGCGCGGCTTGTCGAGTCAGATTCGGAGCCGTATGTGGTGTACTATATCTGGCACGTCCAGAAGAAGAAGCGAGTCAGAAAACGAGTTGTACTGTATCGGTCGACTAGAGATATATTACCAGTGCAACGGCACTGCCGGCACAGTACGCCCGATCAGACCTACACCTATCTGCGTAAAGCGGGCCTGGTTTTTGACGGTCAGGACATGAGTAATTTTTTTGCGATCTGGGTTTGTAGGAGATTAACATTACGTAAGGTCACTTATATAACAAGCTTTTAGAACCATTACAGACTGGAATAGACCTTGTTATAAAAGCTAATAAAATGAGAAGAATAATAGCTGTCGCGAGTCTACTTGTTTGGGTCAGTTGCACCAAAGAGACTATAGAAGAACCATTTATCTCCACCGACAACTGCGACGAGTGTAAGGGTAAAGTGTTGGCAGTGGTAAAGGATATGACCGCCCGAATTACTGAGAATAGAACCCTGCTCTTGAAAGATATCGACTATAGCAAAGTTGTCTATCGCGAGCTGAAACCTTGCGATACATCTAAGCTATTGGGTCTCCCTACGTCAAAAGAAGGAGAGTACGAATATGTGGTTAGTGGAAATCTTAGACCACCATGTGTTACCAATGGTGTGGCCTATTTCTGGTCGATAGAATTGGCCTCAATTTCGAAGAAGTAATAAGACGTTTCCAAGATCACTGTCCTAATTGATAAACTCGCTGATTGTGAGTTAATTGCCTTTACATAAGATTAGTTACACAGCGCCCCTCAGAATCGTCCTATGATCGGTCGATTTCGAGGGGCGTTTGTGTTTTGTACTTTTTAAAGATAGGGACCTAGGCCCGGCAGAGTTGCCGTTCGGTCGGGATCACCCGGCTCTGGTTGGTTAGCTGTGCCTTCAACGATCCTACCACGTAGTTTACCCCCTTGCTGTGAACTTTCTTCCGGTGGGAAAACAGGACTAAGTCAACCAGCGAAAAGGACAGTACTTTAATCAGCGCGCTGGGCAGACTGTCCACCCATTCCAGAATAGCAACCTGGGGCGTGGCTGCGGTCAGGCGGTTAATTGCCGGCATCCGACGGGGCTCGCGATGAATAAACGCTTGTTCCTCGTTCGCTTGTCTACCGGTAACAAGTTCTGGCAAAGGCGGGGACTGGTTTATACTGACAATGAACCGGTACCGATCAAAACAAGACCCGTCGATGAAAGGGCCAGCTTGCACAATACGGCTCAGGCAGAGAGGGGTTATCGATTCGGATGTAGGCAGTGAGTCCAGTAATCGACAATTGTTTTCATCAACCGGATATAGTCGGGCATATTACTAGGCTTCTGAAAAACGCCCTGTACCGTCATGTCATACGCTTTGTTGGTGATTTCGGCCGGAACAGGGTCGGACATAAACAGGAATGGTATCGACCGGGCGCGAAGCGTCGGGTCATTATCGAGCTGAGCCCGTAATTCCACACCACTCATGCCTGGCAGATTAATTTCACAAATAATCATGAAAACCGGATCGGTGTTGTTTTGCAGGTGAGAGATGACCGCATCGGCCGTGGTGAAGTGGTTTATGTTCAGTGAATCATCGGTCTGCCTGACAACTTGTTCAAGGAGGTAGTAATCGTCATCATCAGGGTCAACCAGGATAATGGTCTTGTCCATAACGGGGTACTGGTAAATAAGTGTGTAGCGATTTGCCTAGTAAAACCTAACCTCTTTCCTGTTGTTCAACCCTTTTTAATAACAATAACAAATTGACCAATAATCATTTATTGTATGATGACTGAGCTGGTGTAGCCATAGAAGACGAAGTGAAAAGTGAATTACCAGTCGCTGCCCCAGTTCGCCCAGCTGGTTGACTTCCGGCTTACCGTTGAATTTTAGCGTAAAAACTGCTCCCCACTTGAACTGCATACGACAGGTGGTTTACCAGTAGCGAAGAAAGTCGCTGGACAGGGGGTAGAGTAGAACGAAAAAAGGGCCCCTGCCAGTCGGCAGGGGCCCTTTTGACTGACTTGGCTCAGCGCTAGTACTGCTCGTAGGTGTAGTCACTGACAGCCTGAAAAGCTGGATCTGTGTTCTTGTTGTCTATCGACCTGGTGATGAGCCCATTGCTGTTGTAAGTCAGAATAGATACGCTGGATGTGATGTTATTGCGGTTGTAAGGATAAGCTCCTAAACCATCGGGAAGTACTATGAAGTTATAGAAAGGATTCGGCTTATCGTCGAACTGATAGGTGTTCACCGACGGTGTTAAATTACTGCTAGTGGGATAGGTAGTCACCGATCGAACCACATTACCATCTTGGTAGGTGAGGTCTGTCTGGGCAAGGTCAACCACGGTACCGATTTCTTGATATTGCGTTTGGCTAATTCGGCTGGGATACGGTGCTGTACCGTCATAATTAAAGGTGACAACCTGATTGACCGAGTAGGGGGTATTGGGTGAGTTGGAAATATCTTTGGTTTGGTACTTTGTTCGTTTAATCAGGTTGCCAGCTTGGTTATACTCATAAACAAAGTAACTACTAGCTATGGAAAGGGAGACCTCAGCAGGTAATCGATCGATGCGTATCAATTGACCCTTCTCATTATAAGTAAGCGTCGAATTGTACTTAGTGTTGTAGACGTTTTCAGTATAGCTGGTCACTTGGCCAGTGGGTCCGTACGTAAATGCAGCATTGGAGAAAAACCTGTTTTGGCGGAAGCTGTAACTGGCCAGTCGAAAGCGAGCCGGTGTGGGAGAAGTTAGTCGGTGGTCCTCGCAACCCGAGAGGAACAAACTGACAAACAGTGTGAGGGCAATGCCCAGAAAGTGAAAGTATTTCATAACAATAGTTTTTTGCATAGATCGGCCAACATTGGAAAAGGTGAGTACCAATGGTTGGTTTATTAATTAAATGGTTGAAACGTGCGCATTATCCCTTCTCCAGTAGCTATTTACGACCTTGCTGAATGGGGCCGGGCAGCCGGACTGGCAAAGAATAGCCGGGCTACGGACTGCCTCTGCACGGCTAGCCAACTGATGCCGGTAAACCCCGTCTGAGCCGACTAGCTGTTCTAAGTAAGCGGACTGGTAAGCAGCGCATAAACGTCGTACTATTGCTGCCTGAATAACCAACAGTTTATGAGCGACATCGAACTGGTTCGTGCCACCCCGAAAGACCTGGATGCGGTGCGAGCCATCGCCCGGGACACTTTTATCGAGACTTTTGCCGCCATCAACACCGAGGCCGATATGCAGCAGTACCTCGCCCAGAACCTGTCGGCCGAACGGGTGGCCGCCGAGCTGGGCAATCCCGACTCGCTGTTTTTTCTGGCCCGGGCCGCCGACGCGGTAATCGGCTACCTCAAACTGAACGTTGGCCGTGCCCAGACCGAACTACAGGAGGCCGATTCGGTCGAAATCGAGCGTATCTATGTCAAACGCGCTTACCACGGTCAGCAGGTTGGACCATTGCTGTACAACCAGGCCGTAGCCACTGCGCGGGGGCTGGGTAAAACGTCGATCTGGCTGGGCGTATGGGAAAAGAACGCGCGGGCCATCCGGTTTTACGGGAAACAGGGGTTTACGGCTTTCGGAACGCACCTGTTTCGACTGGGTACGGATGAGCAGACCGATGTGCTGATGCGCCGGCCGTTGCTGCCAGCACCCCACCAAGCCGCAGCCGGCACCGACAAAAACGATTAACCGGCTGTCCCGGCCTACAACTGCCCACCGGTTGGCAGCCATGCCTTTCGTCTGATGAGTAAACCGACTGGGTAAGCCTATAAAGCTGTCCGGGCGTTTGATGGATTCGTTATTAAAGAAAAACGCCAGGGCGTTGCGCAGCCCTGACTGCATACCGGCGGGTTGCGCATCGCTCTGGCATGCTGCACCAACCGCCACATCGGGTTAACGCACGACCACAGGCATCAGGAGCCGCTCATCAAGAATGTCAGCCGGGTTGGCTTCGGGTTGCTCACTTTTAGACTCCGCTTCCGCTCGTCGCCGACCCCGCCGATCGGCTGTCGCCAGCTGTCTGCCCGTATGAACCTACCCACAACAACACCCCGTATCCAGTTCCAGGCACTCCTGTATGCCTGGGTAACAATGGTGTTCGGAACCAGTGCCCTCATGGCGCTGGTCAGGCCGCTCGCCTTTGCGGTCTATAGTCCGAACAGGCTGCTGAATTTTCTCCAGTCGACCTGGGCCATTGCCGACGAGGTTGGACCCCTCGTGAAAATTGCCATCATCGTTGTTTTTGCGGCCCTCGTCTGGGCGGGCAGCCGGGTTGCCGGGCCCCGGACCTGGGCGGCCTACCCGGTCAACGTACTGGCCGGCATCAGTGCCCATGCCATCGTGCTGGGTCTGTTACCCCAGGCCTATTCCCGGGGCTTCGGTATCGGGCTGACGGGTACCCGGTTCGATGAGCGAATCATTGGCTTCTATCTGGTCGGCGCTGTGCTGGGCGGTTTGCTGTATACCTACCTGTTGCGCCGACTGAGTCGGAAAAAACGGTAAGCGACATCGGTCCGACGGGCCGATTATGCCCGGATGGCAGGTATAGTGGGCAGACCGGCATACCGTTAACCCATGGCAGGGTGAGCATGACCGTAGCATCACCTGGTGGGCCGAGCAACGCAAAAAGGCTTATATTGGCTGCAGAAACAACGTAGTACCGTGTATTCAGATCAAAAAAAACGTTGGATCAAATCGAACAAAGGTTTATCAAATCGTTTTATAGCTGTACTAGAGTTGTTTACAGAACATGGATCAGGATTCTCCCCTCGTGCTGGTTGTCGATGACGAACCACCCATCATCGAACTGTTACAGCGTGTTGGTCGGGAACATTTTCCGGAGGCCCGCTTTATTAGTGCCAATTCGCCCCAGGAAGCCCTTACGTATCTGGATACCCCCAACCACGAGTTGCCCCATTTGATTCTGCTCGATATCGACCTGCACAGTTCGGTCGACGGGTTGGAGTTGCTGCCAACCATACGCAGCAAGACCCAGGGCCTGACCCCGGTTGTGATGTTTACCATGTCGGACAAGAAACCGGATGTAGCCCGCGCGTATGCTGCCGGCGCGGTTGCTTACACCCGGAAGCCGGAAGCGCTGAAAGAGTGGGTTACCTATGTGACGCTGCTTAGAGACTACTGGTTCCGCATTTCGATCTTGCCGGGTAAGGTCTAATACACCCATCCTGGTTCGATCAACCTGCCTGTTTAGCTGGGCGGGCTCTCCCAAAAAAAAGATGTCCGTATGCCCCGGAAGTTTGTCATTCTCTTTGTCGACGACGATCAATCAATCCAGCAAATTGCCGAGCGAGCCGCCAGGTCCAGCTTTCCGGCAGCCACGCTTGTGTTTCTGTCGAGTTCGAGGGAGGTAAAAGCTTATTTTGAAAACCCGGACAACCAGTTGCCCAAACTGGTGCTGCTGGACGTTAACCTGAATGAGCAGGTCAACGGAATCGAAATTCTGTCGAGTCTGCGGGCTCGTCGGCGGACGTATACCGTTCCCGTGATCGTGTTTACGGGCGACGAACTGGGGCGCCGGGCCCGGCAGGCCTACTCAACCGGCGCATCGTCGTTTACCATCAAGCCGTTTAGCTATGAGCAGTGGAAAAACTACATGACCCTGATCCGGCAATACTGGTTCGAGACGGTGCAGCTGCCTCCCGACCCCGATCCGGACGACAGCGATATCGTGTAGGGCTGGTAGCGACCTGACTTGTTCCGAGAGCAGACTGTTTAGCCGCATCTGTTTACCGCATGCCCCGATTACTGTACCGCCTGATCGTCCTTCTTGTGCTGCTTACACTGCCCATCTTCGGGTTGGTGCTCGCCCCGCACAAAGTTGGACTCGTAACAGGCTTGCTGGGCGTGGGTTTTTCGGGACCCTTGTTGGTACTTTATAGTATGTTCGTGTCTATCTACGCACCGATCCCACAAAAAAGAATACTGGCTATCGTCGCTATGGCTATCGGCGTTTCGTGGACGCTCTTTGTTGCTTATTGGTTCAACCATATGCTCGATTAATGGCAATCCCGGTCAGGGACGTTCAGCTATACACTACCTTCCGGCCCAGACAGTAACCGGCTGATTACCTGTTGGCTGGGTCGGGTCAACAGCCGCTCGTTATACGGTTGGGCAAAGCGAGCCGGGCGGCCCCGACCGGTGCCGGGTCGGCCGGAGGACAAAGGGGCGCTCGTTAATCAGCCAGAATAGGCCTACTTTTGCGCGACGTATCCCCGGCTAACGTCAGCCGGATGCGATACGGCACGGGTCACCCATGCGGCATTTGCTGCCAGTCTGCGGTGCGATCGGGCAGCCCATCTATCGAGTCTATGGCAAGTACGCTTTTTAACCGACGGGATCTCCTGGCTTATTTTGTGGTGGCCGCCATTGGCGCATCCATCCAGTTGCTGGCCGGCAGTCTGTTGCAGGAATGGTTTCAGGTCACCTATCAGCAGGCCCTGCTGGTAGGCTACCTGGTTGCTTTTGTGGTCGGGTTTTTCCTGACAAAGCTCTTCGCGTTCAACGCCAAGAATTCGGCCCAGACCAAGCGCGAAGCCGCCAAGTTTACCCTCGTCTCCATTATTTCCTGCCTGATCACGGTCTACGGGTCATCACTGATCTACGAACTGTCGGTCGACCGGTTCGAAATGACGGTCGTGATTCCGTTTTCAGTGAAGGAAGTAAACATCAACAAACTGGTGGCGCAGATTGTCGGCATGGGCTTGAGCTTCATGAGCAATTACATTCTCCACAAGCAGTTTACCTTCCGCAATACCGGGTTCTACGAAAAACTCAAGAATCTGTTTAATCTGTAAGAAACGCCGTGTTGGCCCGAAGGGCAGGCGCAGGCTAGCGCATGAGCAGCACCTGACCCCGGTATTGCGCCGTGCCCCCGTCGATAAAGTCGACCTCGGCCTGAAAGGCGTAGATACCCGCTTCGGCCGCGAGGCCCCGGTACGTGCCATCCCAGGCAAGTCCCGGCTGCCCGGCTGCTCCGGCCTGTCCCTGATACATGATTTCGCCCCACCGATTAAACACGGTGAGTGCCAGCACCTGCCGCACGCAGCTGTTGGCGGGCACCATAAACACATCGTTGACGCCGTCGGCATTGGGCGAAAAGGCATCGGGTGCGTAAAAAAGGCAGTTGCTGACCGTCACGAGCACCGTGCCGGTGCGCTGGCATCCCAGGCCCGTATCCTGCACCCGCAGGGTAAATAGCGTGGTTTCGGGCGGGTTTGCCACCGTAGTCGGGCAGGTGGCGCAGCTGAGCCAGCTGCCCGGCGACCATGTGTACTGAATGGGGGCCGGGCCCGCCGTAACCACCGCCCGCAGATTGGCCACGTCGCCGGGGCGCAGCAGCATACCGGGCGGCATGGTCAGCTGAAAGGGCTGCACGGTCAGCTGGGTCGTTACGATACTATCGCAGCGCGGGGCGGGGCGGCTTAGCCGGGTCTGAAACGTGCCGCTCGTTTTGTAGACACTGGCACCCACCCACACACTGTCGCCGGCGCAGATCGTGAGCGACTGCGTACTGCGGGCGAGCGGCCGGATGGTAAGGGTGGTCTGCACCAGACTGTCGCACTGCTGCGCACCCCGGCGGATAGGCGTGAGGTACGTGCCGGCCCGGGTATAGGTCGAGTCGCCGATGCGGTAGGCCTCGCCTTCGCAGCGGCTAACGGTTTGTCGGGTTGGTTCAACGGGTTTGCCAATCACTACCCGGTAGTCGAGACCCAGCAGGCAGTCGGTATTGAGACTCGAGTAGGGCGTCAGCTTCACCTGATATAGGTCGCCGGTTTGGGGGGTGATCTGAATGGTGGGGGTAGTAGCGCCCGTGTTCCAGCGGTAGCCGGCAAAGCCGTCGGGTGCTTTCAGCGTCATGGTTTTATCGACGCCGGGGCAGTATAGCGCCTGCGTAATCTCGCTCCGGAGGCATTTGGCGTCGAAGTACGCGTAGCCATAGTGACGCCGTTCGGTACAGCCATGGGCCGTTACTTCAATATAGACCGTCTGGCCTATGTAGGCGCGCAGATCGATGGCGCCAGTGGTCCAGTTGCGGTAGCGAATATCCCCCTGCGCCTTGAAACCAGTAATACTGGCGGCTGCCGTCACGTCGTACTCGCTGCACGACAGCGACTGCCCGGCCTGATTGGTAATGCGAATGCTGAAGCCGGGCTGCTGGTGGGGCTGGTGGGTGGGGTTTTGCAGCACAACGGCAAACTGGTATTGAAACAGGGTGTTGTCGGCACTGACCAGAAAAGAGCCCCGCAGCCGGTCGAAGCGCGAGCCGCGCGTGACGTTGCCAATGCGGATCGAGTGGGTGCTGCCGGGCGCTACCATCGGTATGGCCTCGACCGTTACGTTCGGGTCGTTGCCGTCGGACAGGCTCGTGACGCGGTGGCCGTTTTCGAAGATACCATCGGTCTCGTTCTGGTACACCGTTGTTGTACCGATGTCTGTTACGGAGCCATTGGTCAGCCGCCAGCCGCGGGTGGTCCCTTCGTCAAAACCGATATTCTGACAGTCGACCTGGGCATTCGCCGGGTGAGCCCGGCCCAGCAGGAGCAGCACGCCCAGCCAGCCAATCGAACGCATAACAAACAGGTAGCCGTTGGGCATAATACAGCACGGGTTTAGGGTTAGCGGTTTCTGTTGGATACGTTTTTGGCTGTCAGCCTGTTGCAGGTGGGGGTTGGTTGCGCGGTGAATGCGGGAATAGGTGCGGTAAACGGTGCATTACGGGCTGGCGGGGCCAGGCAGACAGGATGGGTTACCCCGGATTGCGTGTGGCTTTTTGCAAAAGAACCGGCGGGCGTGTACCTTTGCGCGCTCAAGGGGCACGCGGGCCGGCTGCTGCTTAAAGCAGGTCAGGCCCAAGCGCTTACCCGGTCGGTTGTCAAAAACCGTTTATTGATGGTCCTGTAGCTCAGTTGGATAGAGCATCTGCCTTCTAAGCAGACGGTCAAGCGTTCGAATCGCTTCGGGATCACATCAGGAAGCCAGTCAGTTTATTGCTGACTGGCTTTTTTTTGTGGTCACAGTCAGTTTGTTGCATCGTTTAATAAATAAAAAGTCAACTTTCGATAAGGTCGGCGATAAAGGAACCAGCGAGCCGATGCATGGCCCGTTGCTAATCCTTATACGCATGAATAATCAATACAACCGGTCAGGGCGACTATTCCGGCAACTGCTGGTAGCCTGTCTGCTTTTCTGCTGGGGCGGTGCACTGGCCCAGACACCACTCCCGCCCGTGCTCTGGTCGCGGGCGCTCGACAAAACGGCGCTGTCGGGTAGTTTTCGGTCCGAAAAAGTAATTGCGCTGGCGCTGGAAGCCACACCCGATCAGGGCTGTGCGGTGCTGTCACAATCGTTTTTCACCGGATTGCCGTTTCTAACGAAGTTAACGGCCTCGGGGCAGTTGGCCTGGACGGCCAATCTGAGCCTGACGGGCAATACGTTTATTCCGGTAGCGGTGAAGCTCACCGACGATGGGGGCTACCTCGTGGCTGGCAACAGCTACTCGCCCGCCGGACCGGCTACCATCCAGCTGGTCAAAATAAGTGGAACCGGGTCGGTTGTCTTCGTGCAGTTGCTCGATCTGCCGGCCACCAGCACACTCCAGCGCACGGTCGATGATCTTATCGTGGCACCCAACGGTGGCTTTCTGGTGGCGGGCCTGGCCTCGGCTATCAATACATCGGTCGTACGAGCCGACGTACTGCTGACCCGCGTCGACCGGAACGGGCGGGTGATCTGGTCGAAAACCTACGTGGGTACCAACGCGACCGTTCCCTTCAAAACCGCACCCGCCGTCGACGGAGGTTACCTGGTCCATGCCTTTACCAACGTACCAGCCATTACCGGTAACCCCGATGCGCAGAATGGAAGCCTTACCTACAATTTCCGGGTCGATGACAATGGAACCATCGTCTGGGAACAGAAAACGTTTCAGGCAACGCTGCGTGATATTGTACCCACACGCGATGGCTATGTAGCCCTTGGCTACTATTACGGAGCCGGGTATACCGGGTTGACGGTGCTGAAGCTGAACCGTACGTTCGAGCCCATTGTGGTACAGTCGCTGCCGGGCTCCTACGAAAACGATGCGCAGGATCAGATTGCCCTGCAGCCAACACCCGACGGGGGGTGTATCGTGGTCGACCGGACCTACACGACCAACCGCGATTACCGGATCACCAAATACAACAGCCAGCTGGCCGTCGACTGGCAGGAGTCGGGCGGTTTTTCGGGCGACGACGACGCGCGGGCCGTGTCGGTCGCTGCCGATGGGTCGTTTTTTGTAGCCGGTACAACCAACTCGCCGGGGCTGTTTGGGCTGCAACCCGATGGTAACCAGCCGGTGGTGTGGGTGCGCAGGCAGGGCGTTACGCCACTTACCTTACTGACGCCCATCTACAACTGCGATACGGGGAGCATCACGTTCAGAACGGCGGGCGGCACCGGTGCACCCATCACGTTTACGGCCCCCGGCGTTACGCGCTTCACGCCTGATAGCCCCACGGGCCGGGTCGAAGCCGGTCTCCGCAATGATCCCAAGCCTATCTTGATCACCGCCGAACAGGGTGGACAACGGGCTACGTTTATTTTCGATTTTGGCCGTTTCTGCGGTCAGACGACACCACCGCCACCCCCACCGGCCCCGTCGGGCCTGGCCGTGCTGCCACCGGTCTACGATTGCCAGACGGGAGCCATTACGCTGGTGACCACCGGCGGCAATGGCTCGCCCATCACGTTCTCGGCTCCGGGTATCAACCGCCCCTCGGCGCAAAGTCTGTCGGGAACCATCGAAGCTGAACTGCGTCGCGACCCTAAACCCATCCTGATCACCGCCCTGCAGGCGGGGCAACAGGCCAGTTACACGTTCGATTTTAGCGCCTACTGCCGCACGGCGCAGCCCCCCGTTTCGACTGCGCTGCGGCTGCTGGCGCCCGTGTACGACTGTGCCACCGGCGCGTTCCAGTTTCAGGCGACGGGTGGTAACGGATCGGCAATTGAGTATGCCGCTGCCGGCATTACGGGCTGGACCGCCAACCCCAATCAGCAGGTCGATACCGAGTCGCGAACGGCAAACGATGTGCAGCCCTTCACGCTGATGGCTCGTCAGGATGGTGTGACGGTGACGTACGTCTGGGATCTGAAAGCGGCCTGTGGCCGGCGGCAGGCCCGCGTAGCCGCTGTCGGTACGGAGAAGGATTCGTTTACCCTGACCGTACTGGAAAATCCGGTGACGACGCAGGTGCGGGTGCGCCTGAGTGGCGTGAACGGCCCGGCCCTGCTGGAGCTGTACGAAGCCAATGGCCGGCTGGTCGAACGACTGCCGATCGATCAGATTGATCCGGCAACCGATTACCGGTTCAGCAGCCAGCCGGCTACGGGGGGCTTGTTTATCATTCGGGCTATTCACCAGGGTAAAGCCCGTACGGCTACGATCATCCGGCAGTAGTCCGGATTAAGGCCAGAACAGTCGGCTCAGGTATGGCAGGCCGCTGAACCATCCCTACGGGGAAGGGTTCAGCGGCCTGCTTTTGTTTGGCAACAACTTACGGCATGGGCCGCAGCCCTTCCCACCGAACCTGCCATTGGCCGTTGGCAGGGAAGCCCGGGTTAGGGGTGTGGTTGCCGTCGAAGCCGGCGCACATCAGCGCCACGGCTGCCAGCAATCCGCCATTGCCGGGCAGGTACAAGGTCAGGCGTTTGTCCTGGTAATTATGGCCATTCACCAGGTAGGTGTTTGTGGTTACAGCGCGAAACAGGGCGTCGATGGCCTGCTCGGGCTGGTGCAGGCGTGTGGCGGTCATGGCCACCATCGGAAAATCCCAGCCCCACGTATGGCTCCACTGCCAGGCCGTATCGACAACGGCCAGCGTCCGGCGCATAATCGTCGTGTCGACCAGTCGGGAGGCCGGCAACATACCCAGCGCACCGAGCACGGCCGGGTGATCGATGGTGTAGCGGCTGGCGGGCGAATACGAATCCTGCACCGATTCGGCGGCCTGATACACGCCGTCGCGTTGCGCCAGGGGCGGCAGCCTGTCGATAACGGCCTGCCAGCGCGGATCGAGCGGGAGACCCAGCCGCCGGCGCCACTGCTGGGCCGTTTGCAGCCCCCAGTGCCAGTACGCCAGCTCGAAGGGTGGGTTCAGCGTGGTGGCCGGGTCGAAGCACTCCTGCGCCGGAATAAGGCCATAGCCCAGCACATAGCGCTGCGTGACCGAGTCGTAGCGGGCAAACGACGCCATAAAATCGGCGGTGGCAAAAACAAGGGATTTATACCGATCGAGCACCGCCCGGCTGGGTTGCTGGCGGTATAGCAGGTTGGCCAGGTAGATGGGGTGGGGCTGCTGCCAGATCAGAAACGACCCTACCGAGGAGGGGCCTTCGCCCCCGGCCGGGTCGGTCATTTTCTGCCAGCGTACCCCCGCGAAGCCCTGCCGCCGGGCCAGGGCGCGGGCCGGGTCGAAGGCCCGCGCGTACCAGCCCAGGCTACGCCTGAGGAGTTCGGGGCGACCCCAGAGCGCAACGTGCGCACTGTGCCACCAGTACATTTCCATGTGGGGCCGGCCATACCAGCTGTTATAGGTCAGACCGGTTTCCTGGGGGGGCTGCGTACCGGCACACTGCACCCGGGTCAGGTACTGCGACAGCACAATGCGCCGTTCGAGTTCGGCCGCCCGCGGGTCGGTGCTGCCCGCCAGTTCGACCGCTCCCCCCGACAGCCAGAAAGCCCGCCAGCCGGCTGCACTACGGCTCAGCACGGTGGCTACCCGGGGCGCAGGTTGGGTCGCTTTCGTGGGGCTGAAGGTAACCGTAGCCTCAAAGGTGGTGCCGCCCTGCGGAATCAGCTGATAGGTGTGGGGGGCGCCCGCCTGCATGGCAGCCGGCTGTTGCCACTGCGCCGTGACGGTGTACCGATCCTGGTCGAGCTGTCGGCTGAACTGCCCCCGTTGTCCCGGCAGTGGCGTGTAGGTAGTGGTGTGCCGGTCGGGGTGGGCGTGGTTGGTGCCGGCGTCGGTGAAGGTATTGGTCGGATAGGGAAAACGGAAACGCAGGCGCAGCTGATGCGTGGCCAGCAGGGGCGATTCGATGCGAACGGCGATTCGGTCGTGCTGCGGATCGGCCGCGGTGGTCAGGCTGACGGGCTGGCCCTCGATGGCGAAACGGCTGGTGATCAGGCCCGTCCAGGGGTCGAGTTCCTGGTGGATCTGGGTAAGGTCGGCTGGTGTGGCGGGGGTGCCGTCGCGCCGGATGATGTCGAGGCCCACGTTGCCCAGCTGCAGCCGGTGCGGATTTTCGCGGTAATAATTGGCGGCTGCCTGCGCCCGGCCCGGCTCCTTAGGCTGCACGGCGTAGGCCCCCCGTCGACCCGCCACGACCAGGCTTCGGTGGCTTTCGGCCGGCTTATAACCGGCCGGATTGGGAAAGCGGTGCCAGCCCCAGTCGGACTGGGTGCCGAGCGGGATGCCGTGGGCGTGGGCGTCCGGGAATGACTGCAGGCCCGTGGCGTCGACGGTGAAAGCAAAGCCGCCATTGCCCACCGTCAGCGCCCCCAGCGTATCGATGCGGGTTAGCACTACCCGGTGTCGGCGAACCAGTGCCCGACGGTCGATTTTCTGAGCATGAACGATCGAAGCAACGAGTAACAGCAACCAGAGGAACGGACGCAGCGGGCGGGGCATGGCAGAGCGGTCTTTGCGCTGGTAAAGCAACCGGGGGCAGCGGGCTACCGATTGAGCCGCGACAAACCGTCTGATCGATTAGGCCGCACCCATGACGGTTTGGGCAGGTACGCCAAACGTTCGGGTCCGTAGCCGTGTTACATCGGCGCTGACCCAACCCGGGGCTGGCTAACCTGCGATACGTATGTGGTGGATCTACGCGCTTCTGTCGGCTCTGTTCGCGGCCCTGACGGCCGTACTGGCTAAAATCGGCATCAAAAACGTGAATACCGATCTGGCTACGGCCATCCGGGCGGTAGTAATTCTGCTGGTGGCCTGGGGGCTGGTCGCCTGGCGCGGTGGGCTGGAAACGCTGCCCGCGCTGACGCGGCAGAACTGGCTGTTTCTGGTACTGTCTGGAATCGCGACGGGGCTCTCGTGGATTTTTTACTTCAAAGCGCTGCAACTGGGCAAGGTATCGCAGGTGGCACCCGTCGATAAGCTGAGCGTGGCCATTGCCATACTGCTGTCGGTGGTGTTTCTGGGAGAGGTGCTTACGTGGAAAGCCGCACTGGGTGCCGCCCTCATCATTGGCGGCACCCTCGTGCTGATCCTCTAAGCCAGCCATCGGCCGGATCAGGGAAAGGTAATGCTGTCGGCGCCGTCGGCAGGTTGCAGCACCGAGACCGTAAGGGCTGGTGTGGCTTCGGTCTGGGGAGTGCTACCCGTGGCCAGCCACTCGATCAGATCATCGGGGCCGGCGAAGGTATAGTGAGCCAGTTCGGTTTTTTCGGTCGCCGGCGCGGGGGCATCGGCGGGTGTGATCAGCAGGTCGACCGGCTGAAAAGCCTTCGTACGGGCCATCACGTCGAGCTGGGTCAGCGTATCGCCGGAGCGGTGTGTGTTCAGGATGGTGAGGTAGTTGCCTTCGTTGCCGATGTTGTGCAACAGCCAGTCATATATCGATTCCATGCGTCAGTCAGGTTGTGGGGTGCATTTACCGGATAAACCCGCAAACGCACTCCACTGTTCGGTCAGCGTCGGGCTGCCCGGTACCAGCGTGGTGTGGTCAGCGGCAGTCGCCGGCCGTCGAATGGAATTTTCTGCGGGCCGTAGTAGGTGGTCAGATACGTTAGAATGGCGGGCTCCGATTCGCCCAGATCCCATAGTTTCTGGGTGCGCTGCATCCAGCGGATGCGCTCGATCCACTTGTCTCGGTCGAAATGACTTTGCAGGATCAGCTTGCTGGAGTGGCAGGCTGTGCACTGCCCCTTCACCAGCGGCAGGCTGGGGTCGAGGGCTAGTCCGGTTTCAGGGTCTTTCCGAAGGCTGTCGGTCACGACCGGCCGAAGCCCGGTTTCGACGGTCGCTACCTCGGCACCGGGAGTGGGTTGCCGGGCTACCCAGGCGCAGCAAAGCCACAGGCACAGGCTGGCCAGCAGCCAGCGGTAAGGGGTGTGTCGGAACGGCATAGGCAAGGAGTTAGATGGCTTTGACGGCAATACGGTGGCAGGCGTTGTTGCAGTAGCCCTCGGGGTTCCACTGCGGCATCACCATCGGCTGCGACACGCCCCTGTCGTCGGTGGCGCGGGCCCACACCTCGTAGTAGCCCTGCGTCGGCAGTTTGATCTGGGCTGTCCAGTGTTGCCAGGCCAGCCGGTTTTTAGGCGCTTTCAGGTCGGCGGACTGCCAGGTCGCGCCAAAATCGGTCGACACCTGCACGCTTTTCACCACCCGGTCGCCGGCCCAGGCGTGGCCGCGTAGCGACAGCGCCTGACCCACCGGCAATTCGAGCCCCGTTTTCGGAAACGTGATGAGCGACTTCACCGGCATCGATTCGATAATCTTAAACTCGCTTTCGGGCGGATCGACCCCGGGTTCGACGGGGTGCATGGGCACCCGGTAACTTTTGCCGGTCATTTTGGCCCCGTCGTGCACTTTGTTGCGCACAGCGATGGTGTGCAGCCACTTACCCGACACCGACGCCGGCCAGCCCCCGATCACCAGCCGGAGCGGATAGCCGTGGACCAACGGAATGGGCTGACCGTTCATGGCCCAGGCCAGCAGCGTTTCGTCTTCCAGCGCCTTGGCCATCGGCACCCCGCGCGAAATAACCGGCTTGTTAGGGTCCTGGCTTAGGTGCAGGTCGCTCCCGTAATAACCGATGTACACCGCCGAATCGGTCAGCCCCACGTCGGCCAGCACATCTTTCAGCCGCACGCCCGTCCATTCGGCGCAGCTGACGCCCCCTTCGGTCCATTGGTTGCCGGCCGTTTTGGGAAAATAACCGGCCCGGCCGTTGCCTCCACACTCGAGCACAAGCTGGTAGGTGTAGGGCCTGAATTTTTTCTTAAGGTCGGCCAGCGTGTAGGTCTTGCTGGCTTTAACGGATTCGCCCTTGATCGTCAGCGTCCAGTTGGCCGCATCGATGTGTTCGGGAATCAGGCCGTTGTTACGGATAAACATCTTGCTGGCGGGCGTCACGGCATCGTCGAGCAGCGTGGGCGTAGCTTCTACGTTCCAGGGCTTGTCGTTCAGTACCACCATGTCTTTGTGCTTGTCAGTCAAGGGGTTGGTGTCGAATACCAGCGGCAGGTAATGGCGTGGCAGCCGGTCGGCAAACACAATGCTGGTACCCAGCAGGGTCGTGAGGGTGGTCAGCGAACCGGCTTTGAGGAAGCCCCGTCGGTCGAACAGGGGGGCAGGGGAGTTTTCCATATACGGAGGAGTTGAGTCGGAACAGGGTTCAGGCGGTCAGCGAAGTTACACCGAAACGCGCAGGATGGCATACAGCGACCCGGCAGAAATAAGTGCCCAGAGCCCGATGCCCTGCGCCAGAGGCCGCCAGCCCACTGCCCGAAGCCGGTCGGCGGTGAGGGTGGTGCCAATCAGAAACAGGGTCAGGGTAAGACCAGCCTTCGCCAGCACCACGCCCCCCTGCGCCAGGGGTGCCAGCGCCGGCACATACGTGTGCAGCAGCATGGCCAGTATAAACAACCCGATAAACCACGGCATGTGAACCCCCGACCGGCCACTGCCAAACGCGGTGGCGGTGCCGAGGGCAATGGGAATAATCCAGAGCGCGCGGGCCAGCTTAACCGTGGTGGCCAGCTGCAGGGCCTCGGGTCCGAAGCGGGCGGCTGCCCCCACCACCGAACTGGTGTCGTGAATGGCCAGCGCACACCACAGACCAAACTGCTGCGGGGTCAGGTGCAGCCATTGCCCGAGCAGCGGGAATAGGATCAGGGCGAGGGCGTTGAGCGAAAACACCGTGCCGAGGGCCACTGAACTTTGGGCCGGGGTAGCCCGCGTAACGGGCGTGAGGGCGGCAATGGCACTGCCCCCGCAGATGGCGGTGCCAGCCGCGATCAGAAAGCCCGTAACCCGGTCGAGCCGGAGTAGCCGGCCCAGCACAATCCCCGCCGTGAGGGTACCGGCAATCGACGCCACGGTCAGGGCAAGGCCGGTACGGCCGGCGGCCAGGGCGCTGTGGGCGTTCATGCCGAAGCCCAGCCCTACCACCGATGCCTGCAGCAACCCGTGGGTAAGCCGCGACTGTCCCCCCATCCGGTCGAGCAGCGCGTGCGGTACGCCCACCCACCGGGTTACCAGCACGCCAAGGGCCAGCGCCAGCGCAGGCGATAGCCAGGGGCCCAGGCAAGCCAGGGCGGCCATAACGAACACCCACCGACGCCAGGCGAAGGCCGTGACAGGACTGGCTGGCAGGTAGGCCGGGCGGGATGGACGAAGGGGCGTTTGCATGGGCGTAACCGGTTTGGTAGTCCAAAGGTACCGGTGCGGTGGGGGCGGGGCCAATCAGTATTGCTCATGCCTGATAACCGGTTGTTATCGGTAGCCGGATGGCGGTTATGAGCCGCGCCGTGCGCTCAGGGGTGAATAACGGCCCAGCCTTCCTGCGCCCGGATTATCAGCTCGCCATTGCCGCTCGGTACATAGCTCACAAACGGAAACAGTTCCTCCCGACCCACCTTATACGCCCGCATGGTGTTCTCGCACATGGCCAGAATCACACCTTGCTTTTGTAGGCTGGCCAGTTGCTTTTCGTAGGGGTTCGTTCGGCGATACACGGCCAGTCCGGAGCCATGCACCACCAGTTCGATGTCGAGCTTACCCTTCAGTCGTGGGTCGCTCAGCGCATTCTGAATGTTTTTGAGGGTACTGATAATGTGCGTCGAATCGTCGGTGTTGAGCTGGTAAGCGGCCCGGTAGCGGGCTTTGGTGGCTTCGGCCCCGTGAAAGTCGGCGGGGTTGGGGGTGGTTTGTGCCAGGGTAGGGGCCGTAGCCGCCAGCCCGAGGGTCAGGGCGATAATCGGGAGTCTGCGCATGAGTAGCATTTACTTTTGTAGGGTAGACTGGGCATTACGGGCCGCTACGATGGGCGCCCACGGACCAAATTTGTGTTGCTGTTCGCTGAAGCTGTCGCTGTAGGGCCCGGTCGGGAAATCGACGGGTTTCGTGCGCCGGTCGGGCCAGTCGCGTTGCTGGTCTTTGTGGGGTCGGGGCATGGAATTGACAAAGGCCGCTACGTCCCAGGCGTCGGCATCGCTCAGCTGGGGCGTGTCGAACGTGGCGCCGAACGGCATGTTGCTTTTTATGTAGCCGGCAAAGTTCGACAGGCGATACAGGCCGGCTGCATCGTTGTAGCTGGCCGGTCCCCAGAGCGGTGGGTAGGTATACTCGCGGGCGCCGGCCACCCGCAGCCCGGCCCCCTGCGCCCCGTGGCAGCTCTGACACCGGGTGCGGTATACGGCCTTACCCCGAATCGGGTCGGCCGCGCGGTCGGGATAGGGCAGGCGGGTCAGGCCCGCTCCGGCCGGTTTCCGGCCAGCCGGTACGGCCGTGCCCAGCCAGTCGATGTAAGCAACCATGGCCTGCATCTCGCGGCTGCTGCTGTCGGGCGCTCGGCCGGCCAGGCTGCGTTCGAAACAGTCGGTTATACGCCGACGTATGGTCTCGACCGTGCCCGACCGGTCGCGGTAGCGCGGGTAGGTAGCCCGAACGCCCCCGTAGTTGTTGCCCCACACGCGGGTGCCCGCGTCGAGGTGGCAGTTCTGGCAGTTCATGCCGTTGGAAAGCCGGGCCACGGTGCCCCGGGGGCCGAGGTAGCGGGCCGTATGGGCAATCAGTTCGCGGCCGTAGCGAATCGACACGCCGGCGGCACCGGCCGGGATCAGTGAGTCGGCCGGGGGGCGCCACCAGCTGACTGCTTCATCGGCCGGGGGTGTTCGGGGGGGCAGCAGGGTTGCTGCCGCGAAACCACTACCGGCCAGCAACAGGCTGGCCAACCGGGATACGGACATCGGCTATAGCGTTTAAGTCTGCCGGTGAAGGTACGCCATATCCAGATAGAATCGACGCAGTTGCCGGGCTGACGAGGTCGATACGGTCTATGTGTCAGCGAGTTGGCTGGTCGATGAGGGGCCTGATGGCGGTTTCGCACTCATAAAAAGGGTGATTCGCACCCAAAGTCCGGGCGGATGTTGGTAACGATCTGCATAATCGGTTGATTGGGGGTGTCTGCGCCCAGCATGCGGCCACCGAAGCCTTACCGGCGAGCCTGCTGCTGCCTGACGCTGGCTGAAACCGGCCCCAAGCGGGAATTGGCCCGTGTGCACGCAGACACAGTGATAACGTAACCGTCAACCTTATTAACACCCAATGAAACACGTGTATCGATTCACCAACTGGCGCGGTATCGGGCTGGTTGCTCTGCTCGCCCTGAGCAGCCCCAGCCTGAAGGCGCAGACCCCGCCGAGCACTAAACCGGGAGCCGGCACAACGGCCAGCAGTAGTCAGGTAAAGACAACGGAGCGCCCCGACGTGATCGCTTTCCGGCAGGAGCTGAAACAGTACGAAGCCAATCGGCAGGCGGCCGTAGCCGCTTTTCTGGCCCGTAACAAAACCGTTCGCCGGGCCTTCACAGACGCAAATGGAGCCTACCATTTTCTGCACCACATCGACGCCCAGGGGCAGCCCGTTTACTACCAGACCCGCAGCAACCTGGGGCTGGCCACGTCGATCGGGACCAGCAAGCTATGGTCGGGGGGCAATCTGGGGCTTAACCTGCAGGGGCAGGATATGGTCGTAAGCCCTACCCGGTCGCGGCTGGGTATGTGGGAGCCGGGTGCAACCCGCACCACACACGCCGAATTTGGGGGTCGCGCCATCACCCGCGACACGCCGGCCTTCATTGCCGACAGTGCTGGCAAGGGTAACGCCGACCATGCTACCCACGTGGCAGGTACCATGATTGCCGCCGGTATCAAGGCCACGGCGCGCGGCATGGCCAATCAGGCCCAACTGGACTGCTATGAGATTCAGCTGGGTGAACTCGACGAGATGGAGCAGGCTGCCACGCAGGGTATGCTCGTTTCGAATCACTCGTATGGGCCATCATTGAAGAAAACGAATCCTCTTCCACAGGGGCTCTACGACGATGGCGCCCGGAAATACGACGAGATTACCTTTCGGCAGAAGAACTACCTGCAGTTTCACGCGGCCGGTAATGACCGCGATGAGGGCGATGGCTTAAAGTATGACCTGCTGATTGGCGGGGCGGTAGCCAAAAACGTGGCTACTATTGGGGCCGTGCGGATTCTGGCGGAAGGGTATAAAGATCCGTCCAGTGTCGTAATGAGTGACTTCAGTAGCTACGGCCCGACGGATGATGGCCGGATCAAGCCTGACTTTGTAGCACCCGGGGTGGGTATCGAGTCGCCTGCTTCCGATGGCGATGATAAATATAAATCCTTCAATGGCACGTCTATGGCGTCGCCGGGAGCAGCAGGCTCGCTGTTTCTGCTTCAGCAACACTACCGCAACAAAACGGGCGGATTCATGCGGGCCGCGACCTTGAAGGGACTGGCTATTCATACGGCCGATGAAGCCGGTACGGCGCCCGGCCCCGACTATTCGTTTGGCTGGGGCTTGCTCAATCTGGAGAAAGCCATTAACCTGATGGATCAGAAAGGGGGTCTTCAGCTCATGGAGCAGACCCAGCTGGCCGACAAAGACGTCTACAAAAAGCAGGTGACCACGGGCGGTGGTCCGTTTAAAACCACCATCTGCTGGAGCGATGTGCCGGGAGTACCCCTTGCCAATCCGACGCTGAACAACCGCACGGCTATGCTGATCAATGACCTGGATGTGCGCCTGATTAATGTGACGACGGGGCAGCCGGTACAGGAGCTGCCCTGGAAACTGAATCCCGATCAGCCCGCAGCGGCCGCTACACGGGGCGACAACGTAGTCGACAACGTGGAGCAGATTTTCATCGAAAACCTGCCCGCCGGTCAGTACGAAATTCAGGTGAGTCACAAAGGCACCATCAAAGAAGGGCCACAGGAGTTTTCGCTGTTTGTCAGCAGTGTAGCCTCGGGTGGGCCGGTGGTGAAGGTGAGCAGTACAGATCCGACGTCGAGCGAGGGAGCTGCGCCAAGAAGTGCCCGGGTCAGTACCCCCAGTGGGGCCCGGCTGAGCAGTGGTACGGCGGCCGATCCGGGCTTTATCCGGTTCGAACGGTCGAATACGCAGGGAGCCCTGACCGTTAATTACCAGATTGGTGGTACAGCCACTAACGGAACGGACTTCGTCTCACTGCCCACCTCGGTGGTGTTTGCCGACGGCCAGGCGGTGGTCACGGAAGAAATCGACCCGATCGACGATGAGCTGGTCGAGGGGGATGAGTCGATTGTGATTACGCTCCTTGACGGCGATGCCTACGACCCTGACCCCACTGCGTCGACTACGTCGGTGACGATTAAAGACAAAGCCCAGACCACGTTTGGCATCAGTGGTGCAACAACCCTCAGCTGCGAGAGCCTGCCCGGCAACCGGCACCGGCTGATCTTTACGCCCCAGTACGCGCTGGCTACCGAATCGCCCATCAGCTTTTCGGTGGTCAACGAAATGGTACCCACTACGCAGCCCGGCCCCTACACGCTGCTGCTCTATACCGACAACGCGGTGGTTACACTGGTGGCCAGTCAGGGCGGCACAACGGCCCGCTTTCAGTACAACTGGCTTGCCGCCTGCCTGACTACCCCGGCCACCCCACCACCGCCCGCTCCGGGTTTTGCCATCACGGGGGTCACTACAGTCCAGTGCGATGTGCTGAGCCAGACCAGCCGTCAGCTGGTCTTTACGCCCCAGTATAGCGGTGCGTCGGGGACACCGATCCAGTTCTACGTGGTCAATGAAACGGTGCCAACAACGGCGCCGGGTCCCTACACCGTGCAACTCTATACCGACAACCCGACCGTGACGCTGATTGCCGATCAGGACGGTAAGTCGGCCAGTTTCAAATACGACTGGCTCACCGGCTGCCAGAAACAGGGACGGCTGGGCGTGGCGGAAGGTACGCGTACGCTGCAGGTAACGGTGCTGGGCAACCCCGTAACGGGCGAGTCGGCTGAGGTTGAGGTGACGGGGGCCGAAGGGCAGCCTCTGACGATAGGGCTTGTTGATCTGCTGGGCCATCCGGTGCACCAGCAGCGCATCGGCGAAGCGGCTGCTGTCCAGCGGATCACCGTGCCGGTAGGGCGGAGTAAAGGCATGCTGCTGCTCCGGGTGCAGACCCCTGCCCAGCAGCAGCAGGTGAAGCTTATACGGCCCTAATTGCCATAATCTACTCAGGTATAAGACCCGGTCAGCAGTTGGCCGGGTCTTTTTTTGGGTAACTGGTCCGCCCTGGATAGGTCCGGCCAGGCGAGGCCCGGCCAGGCGAGGCCCGGTCAGCAAAAACTTATTTTACCGGGTCGCCGACAGATTAATCCGATATATGTCTGCGTTTTGGTTACATTTCCCGGACGCTGGATCGAGAATTGTATCGATACCTGATCGGACCCGTCCGGGTTCTGTAGTAGCTCCTGAACCGTACTGATTACGTAACCACCTATGACACCACAGTTTTTGTTTGCCACTGGCATCGAGAATAGTAACCCCACCATCCGGGGGGGCACCGTCCGGCAGGACGAACTGGAAAAATGCGGCCATTATACCCACTGGCGCACCGACTTTCAACTGGTGAGCGAACTGGGTATCCGGTTTCTGCGCTATGGCCCCCCGCTGCATACGACGCTGATCGGGGCGGGGCGCTACGACTGGTCGTTTGCCGATGAAACGTTTCGGGAGTTACGCCGGCGTGATATCGTGCCCATCGTCGATCTGTGTCACTTCGGCGTGCCCGACTGGATCGGCAATTTTCAGAACCCCGACTTTCCGGTCCTTTTCGCCGACTACGCCCGCGATTTTGCCCGGCGCTTTCCGTGGGTGCAGCTCTACACGCCCGTCAACGAGATGTATATCTGCGCCCAGTTTTCGGCTCTGTATGGCTGGTGGAACGAGCAGCTGCGCTCCGATCAGGCGTTCGTAACGGCGCTTAAACACATCGTCAAAGCCAACGTCATGGCCATGAACGCCATCCTGTCGGTGCGGCCCGACGCGATCTTTATCCAGAGCGAATCGTCGGAGTATTTTCACGCCGAAAATCCGGCCGCCATCCGCCCCGCCGAACTGCTCAACGCCAAGCGGTTTCTGTCACTCGATCTGAACTACGGCCGCCGGGTCGACTCGGAGATGTACGAGTACCTGATGGACAACGGCATGACCCGCGAGGAGTACCACTTTTTTCTGAATCAGAGCCTGAAGCAGTACTGCATCATGGGCAATGATTATTACTACACCAACGAACACCGGGTGTCGGCCGATGGCAGTACCCGGGCGTCGGGCGAAGTGTTTGGCTATCACGTGATTACGACCCAGTACCACGATCGCTACCAGCTGCCGGTGATGCACACCGAAACCAACCTGTGGCAGGGGCCCCGGGGCGATGAGGCCGTCAACTGGCTCTGGAAAGAGTGGGCCAACGTGCTGCGCGTGCGCAACGATGGGGTGCCGATGGTGGGCTTTACCTGGTATTCGCTGACCGACCAGGTCGACTGGGATTCGGCCCTGCGCGAAAACAATGGTAACGTCAACCCACTGGGGCTCTACGACCTGAACCGGCAGATTCGGCCGGTGGGGCAGGCCTATAAACAACTCATCAGCGACTGGCAGCAGGTGCTGCCCGCCCACAGTGTTTGCCTGCAGGTGCCCATTGTGATGCCCAGCGACAGTGAGCAGCCCTGGGCCACCCAGCGTAAGGTCGACGCCAAGGCGGCCCGGCAGCGGGCCGCCCGGTCGGGGTCTCCGCAGGCTGGTGTCGAACTGTAGTCAGTCGCAAACAGGTCTAAAACCCGAACAGGGCCGGTCACACAGACCGGCCCTGTTCGGGTTTTGGGCTATACCGGTTCTGACCTAGACCGTCAGTTTTTTCATGTAGTCCGCGTCGTTTTTCATACTCACCAGCACCTCGCCGGGGTATTCTTCCTGCTCGACGATAAAATACTTCATGCCGTTATCCATGGCTACGCGCAGCGTTTTTTTGAAGTCGACGGCCCCTTTGCCCAGATCGTTCTGAACGGGTTTCCCATCCACTTTCCTGTAATCTTTGATGTGGCAGAGTTCGTAGCGTTTGCCGTACTTTTTCAGGTGCGCTTCGGTATCCTGGCCAGCCACGTCGATCCAGCACAAATCCAGCTCGAACATCACGTTTTTGGGATCGGTATTGGCCAGCAGGTATTCCTGCGGCAGTTTTCCCTCGAGGGGTCGGAACGAGTAGTCGTGGTTGTGGTAGCCAAACTTCAGCCCCGCCTTGTTGACCTGTTCGCCCACCGTGTTGAACTGTTCGGCAATACGCTTCCAGTCGTCCCAGGTTTTCTGGGGGCCTATGTAGGGGCACAGCAGGTATTTCAGGCCGGCGTCGTGGGCCATCTCGATACTTTTTTTCAGTTCATCGGGTTTGCTGACGGCCCCCCGGTAATCGAAGTGCGTGCTAATCATGGTTACGCCCAGGCCATCGAGAAACGATTTGATCTCGCGGGGTTCCATGCCCCACAAAAAGCCTTTGGCCCCACCGTAGCTTTCAAACTGTTTATAGCCCATCTGAGCCAGTTTGGTCATTACGCCTTTGGGGTCGGCCGGAATCACGTCGCGTACGCTATAGAGCTGTACGCCAAAGGGGTTAATGGTTTTGGCGGGAGCGCCGGCCAGCAGCGAATGCTGGCTTAGGGTAAGGGCACCGGCGGTCAGCAGGCCGGTCTGTTTTAGAAAACTGCGTCGTTGCATACAGGATGTAGGATTACCGGGATAAAACAAAAAGGAAGCCCGGTTCTACGCTACCGTCGTTGGTTTTACGAGTCAGCGGACCGGGATAGACCCCTTGGTAGGCCGGATTGTAAGGCGAAGATGGGCGAAAATCGACCGAATAAGGCGTTTCCTGCGAAAAAAACAGGCAACGGGCTGAGTACATAAACCCTTCCGCCGGCTTTATTCGGCCGGGTCGGCACTGCGCGGGGTGGTCGCCGGAAACCCCGCCAACCGTCAACCGTCAATTGCAATCGCCTGATGAATCTACGGAACCGTTTTGCTCTATTCGCCCTTTGGGGCGGTTTACTCATGATGAACGCCTGTACCTCCAAGACCGACAACGACCAGAAAGCCGGTATCGAAAAAGCGCCGTTTGGTACCCTCACCGATGGTCAGACCGCTGATCTCTACACGCTGCGCAACGCGGCCGGCATGACCGTTAAAATTTCCAACTACGGCGGAACAATCGTTTCGCTGACGGCGCCCGACAAGGCCGGCACTTTCGAGGAAGTAACCCTGGGCGACGATTCGCTGGCGACCTACCAGAAAGGGGTACCTTATTTCGGAGCGCTGATCGGTCGCTACGGCAACCGCATCGCCAAAGGCAAATTTACCCTCGACGGCAAGGCCTATACACTGGCTACCAACAACATGGGTAACCACCTGCATGGGGGCCTCAAAGGCTTCGACAAAGTGCTCTGGACCGCCACGCCCGTAGAAGGCGACGAACCCGCCCTGAAACTGACCTACACCGCCAAAGACGGTGAGGAGGGGTATCCCGGCACCCTGAACGTGGAAGTGACCTACACGCTGCAGAAAGACAATGCGCTGAAAATCGATTACAAAGCCACCACCGACAAACCAACCGTGGTGAACCTGACCAACCACACCTACTTCAACCTGACGGGTGGCGTCAAGCGCGATATTCTCGATCATGAACTGACGCTGAACGCCGACCGGTTTGTGCCCGTCGATAAAACGCTGATCCCGACCGGCGAGCTGAAACCCGTGGCCGGTACCGTGTTCGATTTCACCAAACCAACGGTGATCGGCAAAGGCATCAACGACTCGACCGATACACAGATCCAGTACGGCGGAGGCTACGACCATGCCTGGGTGCTGAGCGACAGCAGCAAGAGCCTGAAGCTGGCTGCCACCGTTTACGAACCCACCAGCGGCCGGGTAATGGAAGTACGCACCACGGAGCCCGCCATTCAGTTCTACACCGGTAATTTCCTCGACGGTACGATTTCGGGCCGGGGAACAACGTTTAAGAAGCGCTACGCCCTCTGCCTCGAAACTGAACATTATCCCGATTCGCCCAACCAGCCGGCCTTCCCGACGACGACGCTGCGCCCCGGACAGACCTATCAGACCACAACGGTCTATTCGTTCTCGACGCGCTAGACAGCCCGTCCGGATACTTGTAAAAGCCGTTGCTGTGTCAACAACAGTTGTTGGCACAGCAACGGCTTTTTCGTGAACGGTCATTCGCTTACCGTTTGGTAAATAAACAAATGACGACTATCGGTAACCCATAGTTTAGTAATTCGATTGCCCATAAACGGCCAGATCGGTATGCATAACCATTAGCTGTCTATCACACCTTGGAGCTTCTCTACATCATCATTCATTTTGCTGCACTTATTGGTTGGATACTGCTTACAAACACGTTGATGGTGCTGCTCATTATGCGGCTGAATGACGATAAGCGCGAACTTATGTGGATTGCCGGTCTGGTTAATCTGGCCCTTATTCTGGTGACGATCTGGATTTTCCAGCACTGCGAGCTGACGCCCGACTGGTTTGCCGACAAGTGGCTGCTGATGAAATAAGGGCCCGCTGATAGTCGGATTGGCGTTACCCGGGCGGGTAGCGGAATGACCTTTTTGCCGGTTTTGGTCGTTATGTGTATAAACACGAATTAGCGTCCATGCGAACTATCAAGCAACTGCACCGGGCCGAATCGTCGCCGATTGGTGATCTGGTCACCTACCGCGCCATTCCTACCCGTTCTATCGACTACCTCGATCCATTTCTGTTTCTCAACCACCACGGTCCGCAGGTTTACCCGCCCCGCAACCAGGGGCTGCCGTTTGGCCCGCACCCGCATCGGGGCATGGAAACCGTCACGTTTATCGTCGAGGGCGACATTGCGCACAAAGACAGCAGTGGTCACAACAGCGTAATGACGGCGGGTGGCGTGCAGTGGATGACCGCCGGCCGGGGGTTGATTCACGCCGAAACCTCGTCGGACGCCTTTAAGCAAACGGGTGGCCCTCTCGAAATTCTGCAGCTGTGGCTTAACCTGCCGGCCCGGCTCAAACTGTCCGATCCGTTTTACCGGGGTCTCCAGCATCAGGACATTCCCGCCCTGACCCTCGACGAAGGCCGCGTAACGGTCGATCTGGTGTCGGGCAACTGGGATGGCCATACCGGCGCATTCGATTCCCAGACGGGTGTCCAGCTCAATACCATCCGTTTTCGGCCGGGCAGCCGCCTGACGGTGCCGACACCGGCTGATCACACGGTTTTTTTCTATGTCATTCAGGGCGAGCTCACCGTGGGCGATACGCCGGTGAAAGCCCGCCAGCTGGCCGAATTCAACGCCGACGGCGATGCCATCGAAGTCGCCAGCGCCGGTGATAGTCTGCTGCTTTTCGGACTGGCCAAACCATTCAACGAACCTATGGTGGCGCAGGGCCCCTTCGTGATGAACACCGAGGCCGAAATTCAGCAGGCCTATGCCGACTTTCGGCAGGGTAAGTTCGGCAGCTGGACGCACTGACGCCGGCACTGCCCGGTAAAGACGCCAGGCCGCCCGACAGTGTATCGTCGGGCGGCCTGGCTGTGTAGTGACGGTAGGTGAGCCTAAACGGCCACGATCATTTTGCCGGTGTTCTGACCCGAGAACAAACCCAGCATGGCTTCGGGCAACTTGTCGAAGCCCTGTATGGTGGTTTCGGTATAGTGTAGTTTACCTTCTTTTACCCAGGCCGCCAGTTGCCGGATGCCTTCGCCGAAACGGGCCTGGTAGTTACCGATGGTGAAGCCCTGCATCAGCACACTGCGCGTGAGTAGCATGGGCTGAATCCGGGGACCAACGGGCTTTTCGGTGGTGTTGTAGAGCGCAATCTGGCCACAGAGTGGTATGCGGGCGTGGAAGTTAAGGTTGGCGACAACGGCATCGGAGACGTCACCCCCCACGTTGTCGAAATAGACGTCGACGCCATCGGGGCAGGCATCGGCTACGGCTTTGGTCAGGTCGGTTGCCGTTTTGTAGTTGATTACGGCGTCGAAACCAAACTCGTTGGTCAGCAGCGCCACTTTATCATCGGAGCCGGCGAGTCCAACCACCCGGCATCCCTGAATTTTGGCAATCTGCCCCACCAGAATACCCACGGCACCGGCTGCGCCCGATACCACCACGGTTTCGCCGGCTTTGGGCTTGCCAATGTCGAGCAGGCCGAAATAAGCCGTCAGGCCGGGCATACCCAGAATGCCGAGGTAATAGCTGGCCGGAACCTGGCTCGCGTCTACTTTCTTCAGGCTTTTGGCGGGTACAACCGATTGGGTGGCCCAGGGCAGCATCCCCGTTACGGTGTCGCCGGCCGCAAACCCGTCGGCTTTACTCTCGAGTACCGTAGCAACGGCTCCGCCTTCCAGCGGCTGGTCGACGCTGAAGGGGGCGATGTAGGATTTGCCCGCGTTCATCCGGCCCCGCATGTATGGGTCGACCGAGAAAAACGTGGGCTGCACCAGCAGTTCACCGTCGGCCAGCGCGGGCAGGGTAACGGCTTCGGTGCGGAAGGTACTGGTATCGGGCATACCCTTGGGGCGGGCTGCCAGCACAATCTGTTGGGTGTTCATGGTTCGTGTCGATTAATGGGTGCTTACCGTCAGGGTTACGTCGATGTTATTGCGGGTGGCGTTGGAGTAGGGGCAAACCTGGTGGGCCTTAGCCACCAGCTCCTCGGCCACCGCCTGATCGACACCCGGAATGGTTACGACCAGGCTCACGGTCAGGCCAAAGCCTCCGTCTCCATTCTGGCCGATGCCAACGCTGGCTTCGACCGTGGTAGTGCCTGTCTGTACCTTGCTCATTCGGATGACCCGGTTCAGGGCACTATCGAAACAGGCTGCGTAGCCGGCGGCAAACAGCTGCTCGGGGTTGGTGTAGGCCCCGCCCGACCCGCCTAGTTCTTTGGGCATACGAACGTCGAGGTCGAGTACCTGATCGGACGAGGTAACGTGGCCGTTGCGGCCGCCCGTGGCTGTTGCCTGGGCTGTGTACAGTGGAGTGATCATCGGGGTGTTAACTTATGGTTTTTGCGTGGTTAATGGAGACAGGAGGGCCAGCAGCTGATCGCGCAGGCGGATTGCGTCGGTGTCACTCAGGTTAAGTTGCTGCAGCAGCTGGGTCGGTATCGATTCGGCCCGTTCGCTGAGCGCCCGCCCGGCCTCGGTGAGCTGGATGGTCACCTGCCGTTCGTCGGCGGGGTTACGATGCCGACTCACCAGACCTTTCTGCTCCAGTCGTTTCAGGAGCGGGGTCAGCGTGCCCGAGTCGAGCAGCAGTCGCTCGCCAATGGCCCCGACCGTGAGGTTATCCGTTTCCCAGAGCAGCATCAGCGTCAGGTACTGCGGATAGGTCAGATCAATTTGGTCGAGCAGGGGGCGGTAGAGGGCCGTCACCTGCCGCGAAAGCGCGTAGAGCGGAAAACAAACCTGATTACTGAGCCGTTGCGCCGACATATAGTCTACAATTAAATTGTGTACAATATAATAACCCATGCGCCTGCCGAAAAGTTTGAACTACCCGGAATTAGTTAGGATTCTTTGGGTAGTTGACTGTAAGATAGGTGATTAAGGTGGCTAGTGGTCGTGTCGGGCTGACTAGCGCCAGATCCGGCCGGCCACCGCATTGATGCTGCCGTTGACAACAAGTGCCAGCCCAAACGCTATAGCTACCGGGAAGTGGGGAAGCAGAAACGCCTGCAGAAACAAAAAAGTAGTAAAGCCCAGCAAACCGATCATCAGGCCGCGCAGGGTAGCAATGGCGGCCGCGCTGCCCTGCAGGTAGTGCGCAAAAACCGACAGAATGGTAGTCAGTATCGGAAAGGGGGTCAGAATACCGCTCCAGGCAGGGCCCAGCACCTGCGCCAGACCGGTAATGGCCAGCACAAACCCCGTGGCAACGCCCATACGCAGGGGAATGTCGTAGGGGAGTCGGCGGGCGGGGCGGGCTGTGTCGCGGGCTTTCGGAAAAAAACGGAGCGCCAGCAGAACGCAGCCGATAACGAGGCCATAGCTGGGCACCAGCGGCATGGCGAGCTGATTGAACACCAGCGCCACCCCTACGTAAACGAGGTAGGCCAGCAGCAGGGTAGGTGCCGGCGGCAGTCGGCGCGACAGCGCTGCGTAGGTCAGGCAGAAGCCAATCAGCGACAGAATACCGGTCAGCACCCCCGGTATCGACGCGATGCCAAACGCTTTGCCCTGTTCGAGTATGAAAAACAGCAGAATGGGCCCGGCCATCCAGGGCATACTGCCGATGAGGCCGCCAATGGTATGGCCCCACCGGCGGGTAGCCAGCGTAACCAGCCCAATCACAACGGGCATCAGACTAACTTTGATCAGGAGAACGGGCATGCCGGTGGGGGGTAAGGCCGCAAAGATAACAGGCCGGTGGGCTCCGCCAGCCAGGGGGGGGCTATCCCGTCACCGAAGCAGCCGCTGGCCAGGGGCCGACGCCGTCAGCAGCCTAGTTACTGTGGTCGCTGACAATCAGCCAGCGGCCTCTGATCCGGCGCCAGAGCAGCGTAAAATGGCCCGTGGCGTTTCCGATGCTGGGGCGGGTCAGTTGCCAGCGCCCAATCACATAGGCCACATCGGGAGCGGGAAAATCGAGTTGCAGCAGGTCAAAGTCCAGTCGACCCATTGACGCCCGGTCGGGGTAGCGCTTTTTATAGCTGGCCAGCGTGGCTTTGTAACCGTACGTGATGCCGGCCTTCCCCACAAACGTGAGTGAGTCGGAGCGCCAGTAGGCATCCATAAAGCGATCGACCCGGCCCTCGTTCCAGTCCGACGACTGGCGTTTAAGGGTTTGGATAATGGCCCTCCGGTCTTTGTCGATCGGCGATTCGGGTTGCTGCTGGGCATACACGGCGGGGCCGGTAGCCAGCAACCAAAGAGACAGGCAAAGAAAGCGCATAGGCCAGAGCAGGGGGAAAGGCATCCTGCTCCAGATAACCCGCAGTGGAAGCCGGTAGTTTGGCCGCCGTTGACCCGCCGGACTTTATTTTCGCGTAGTTTAGGGGCATCGTTCCGACAAAACCACCCGCCTTACCAATGAATGTTATACTGTGTGAACACTATGGCCCGCCCGAACAGCTGGTGCTGACCGAGGTGCCGGAACCCGAAGCCGGGGCCGGTCAGGTGGTTATTCAGGTCGAAGCCTGTGGCGTCAATTTTCCTGATACGCTGATCATCGAAGGCAAGTACCAGATCAAACCGCCCCTGCCGTTTGCACCGGGGGGCGAAGTGGCCGGCACCGTTCGCTCGGTAGGCGAGGGGGTAAGCCAGTTCAAACCCGGCGACCGGGTTTTTGCGCTGACGGGCTTCGGGGGCTTCGCCGAAGCGGTCGTGGCCAGTGCCGCTACCACCCTGCCCATGCCCGAGGGAATGGATTTCGTGACGGCGGCATCGAGTATGTACACCTACGGCACCTCGTACCACGCCCTGAAAGACCGGGCAGCGCTGCAGCCCGGCGAAACGCTGCTGGTGATGGGGGCCGCCGGCGGGGTCGGGCTGGCTGCCGTGCAGCTGGGGGTGCTGATGGGCGCCCGCGTGATTGCAGCGGCCTCGACTGATGAGAAACTGACCGTATGCCGCGCCCTGGGAGCCACCGAAACCATCAACTACACCACCGAAGACCTCCGCGAACGCCTGAAAGCGATCACCGGCGGCAAGGGGGTCGATGTTGTCTACGACCCCGTGGGCGACCGCTTTGCCGAACCGGCCATCCGGTCGCTGGCGTGGCGGGGGCGCTACCTCGTGGTGGGTTTCGCGGCCGGGGCCATCCCGAGCATTCCGCTCAATCTGGCGCTGCTGAAAGGCGCGTCGATTGTGGGAGTGTTCTGGGGAGCCTTCGCGCAGCGCGAACCCGCTACCAGTCGGCAGAATTTCAACCAGCTGCTGCGCTGGATCAGCACTGGCGAGCTGAAGCAGCACATCTACAAACACTATCCGTTATCGGCGGCCCCCGATGCCCTCCGCGATCTGCTCGACCGGAACGTGATCGGCAAGGCCATCGTTGTCATCAATAAGCCATGAAACTAACCGATAAAGTAGCCATCATTACCGGCGCAGCCCGGGGTATTGGCCAGGCTGCGGCCGAACTGTTCTGCCGCGAAGGCGCCACCGTCGTGATCTGGGATGTGCTCGACGCGGGCGAAGAAACCGCCCGCTCGCTGCGCGAGGCCGGGTATCGCTGCGATTTCATGACGGTCAGCACGACCGATGTGCCAGCCATCGAGCAGGCAGCCCAGTCGGTTATCGACACCTACGGGCGTATCGATATTCTGATCAACAATGCCGGCATCACCCGCGATAAAAGTCTGCTCAAGATGTCATATGCCGAATGGCAGCAGGTGATCGACGTCAACCTGTCGGGCGTGTTCAACTGCACCAAAGTGATTGCGCCCTACATGGTCGATCAGCAGTACGGGCGGATCATCTGCACGTCGTCGATCAACGGGGTGCACGGGGCGTTCGGGCAAACCAACTATGCGGCAGCCAAAGCCGGTATTATTGGCATGGTCAGAACCTGGGCCAAGGAACTGGGGCCGAAGGGCATCACCGTCAATGCTGTGGCCCCGGGCTATATCCGGACGCCCATGACCGACGCCATGCCCGACGACGTAAAAGCCAAAGCGGTGGCCGCCATTCCGGTCCGGCGCATCGGCGAACCCCAGGATATCGCCAACGCTTACCTGTTTCTGGCATCGACCGAAGCGTCGTTCGTCAACGGTCACGTACTGGCCGTCAACGGCGGGCAGGCGATCTAGTGTTGGGTTTACAGTTTTCGGTATACGATTTATAGTGTACCGTTCCCTTCGTCAGCCGACAGCGTACCCGGAAAACTGAAAACCAGTAAACAGTAAACAGTAAACTGAAAACCGAATCCCCACTTATGAACCCCATTCGAAAGTTCTACGATGAGTACAAACCCTACATCTTTTCGGATGGTTGGTACTACGTGTTCATCGTCGTGTTTATTCTGGTGCTCTTTATCTTCTTTGCCTGAATGGCTGCATTACCGGCCCTACTGGCCATTATCAATCCACTGTCGGGGACGACCTCGGCCGCTGCCAAAGCCCGCCTGCGCGACTTTGTGGCCCAGACGGCTCAGGCCGGTAGCTACGCCCCCGAACTGGTCGTAACCGAAGGCCCCGGCCACGCCACCGAACTGGCGACCGACGCCGTTCGGCGGGGCGTTACGCGCGTGCTGGCCATTGGGGGCGACGGCACCATCAACGAAACGGCCCGGGCCCTGCGGCAGTCCAACACGGCGCTGGGTATTGTGCCCATCGGGTCGGGCAATGGGCTGGCGCGGCACCTGGGCGTTCCGCTCAACCCGCAGCTGGCCGTGCGCCGGGCCCTCGATGGCAGGCCCGTGGTCATCGACAGCGCCCAGATCAACGAACATCCGTTTTTCTGCACGGCCGGGCTGGGCTTCGAGGCCTACGTGGCCCACGCCTTTGCCCGGCAGGCCACGCGGGGGCTGTCGACGTATGTGCGCACCACCCTCGATGCCTTTCGGGCCTACCAGCCGGGTCGTTACCGGCTCGACGGGCAGGAGAAAGAACTGTATTCGCTGACGTTTGCCAATGCCGGCCAGTTTGGTAACAATGCCTGGATGGCACCCACGGCCAACATCGCCGACGGGCGACTGGAGCAGTGCGAACTGCGCCCGTTTCCGATGCGGGCGGGGGGGCTGCTGGCCTGGCAGCTGTTTAACAAAAGCATCGACCGGTCGGCCTACTGGCAGGGGCGTTCGATTACGCAGGCCACCGTCGAGACCGACGGGCCGCTGCTGATCCATGCCGACGGCGAACCCCTGACGCTGCCCACCGGCCGCGCTGACATCCGCATTTTGCCGGGTAGTCTGCTGGTGCTGCTGTAAACGAGGCAGCAGGCCCATACCTGTTCTCCCATTATTTTTCCACATCAACTGCCTATGGCAAACCTATACAAACGCACAATTACGGGGAGTTTATGGCTGATTTGCCTGCTGGTCACCGGCACCGCGCTCGCCCAGACGAATCGCCCGCCTGCAATACAGTGGCAGCGGCTGCTGGGCCCATCACGCGGATCAAGCCCGTATCAGGCACGGGTCGTTCGCGCTAGTAGCGATGGGTTTGCGGTTCTGCACCGGAAGGTGATTCGTCTGACCGAGTCAGGTAGCATGATCTGGGAGACTACCCTTCCCGACCCGCCTGAATATCCTGGTTATTATACTATCACGACTCATATTGCTGCCGCGCTCGATGGCGGGTTTGGGGTATTGGCCTATAATCGGTTTAAGTGGTCATTGTTCCGGCTAAACGCAGACGGCAGTATTCGCTGGAATAAAGTGTTTGTTGAGAGTACAGAAACATCGAGTTCGGCGACACGTGAGTTCGCAGGGCTGATCTATACGGCTGATGGTGGGTTTCTGGCAGCGGCTACCATGGGCTATTCACGAGGCTCGTTCGGAACGGAGTTGTATAAGTTTGACGAGGCTGGGACCAATACAATGAAAAGTTCGGTCAACATACCCGCTGGAAACGAGCCATGGACCTATTCCACTGTAAGGCAGATTGTCAAGATGCCAGATGGTACATACACACTGGTCGGCAGGGCCAATGGCGCATCCGCTTCACCTGCCGATTGGGTGGTTAAACTGGATGCCCAACTAGCCGTGATCTGGCAGAAAAATAAGGGTGGCCGCGGACTGGACAATGTTGTTGTAAGCCCATACGACAACACGGCTACGCTTGCCGTTGGCTCAATTACGGGAGCTGAAACCCGGACGGTCAGAGTCAATACCAACGGCGATTTGACTGAGGACAGTCCCCTGACGAACCGGGCTAATTTCACTACCTCATTTCTGGCTACTGGTGAAAATCCGAATAGTCATACCATCGCCGATGTCGTCAACGAACGGCAGGGTGATATTCGACTGCAGACGGTTGTCGGTAAGGAGTTGAGTTACCTGCAAATGCTGGGCGGCTCCGGGGCCGAAACCGTTACGGGAGTCGTTGCGGGTTCCGATGGCGGCCTTTTAGTAATCGGAACGACTACATCGACCGATGGCAACGTACAGGGCAAAACGAACACAGATGCAGAAACATGGCTCGTCAAAGTGGGGCCTGTGTCGAATGCTGTCTACGCCGTTAAGTCGGGCAACTGGAACGACCCGACGGTCTGGTCGTGCGGGTGCGTGCCATCGGCGAGCAACAACGTGACGATCGGGGCGGGGTATGTCGTCACGCTCGATGCCACCATGCCCGGGGCCAGCTGTCTGAACCTGGAAGTGATTGGTACGTTCTCCATGCAGGGCGGGGCGATTGTGGTAAACGGCACCCCCGTTACCCTCGACGAGCAGAACGTAGTGACCAACTAAGGGCCTCGGGTAGGGGCAATTTGGGCGAAAGCCAACGGAAGTAGTGGGCCGGGCAGGCCGATTTTCCGTTGAGATGCCCGATATTTGCGCGCCAACACTATCCCGACGATGGGTAGGCAGTTGCCCGGCGTCTTTCGTACCATGTCTCAGAAAAAAGTAGTTCTTGCCTTTAGCGGGGGTCTCGATACCTCCTTCTGCGTTAAATACCTGTCCGAGGATCGGGACATGGAAGTTCACTCCGTGCTGGTCGATACCGGTGGTTTCTCCGACGAGGAGATCAAAGCCATTGAGGAGCGGGCCTATTCGCTGGGCGTGAAATCGCACGCGACCATTGCCAAAACCGACGATTACTACCAGCACTGCCTGAAGTTTCTGGTTTTCGGCAATGTGCTTAAGAACAATACCTACCCGCTCTGTGTCAGCGCCGAACGGATTTTTCAGGCCATTGCAGCCGCCGAATACGCCCGGCAGATCGGCGCATCGGCCATTGCCCACGGCAGCACCGGCGCCGGCAACGACCAGGTGCGGTTCGACATGGCCTTCCGGATTATCATTCCCGAAGCCGAGATCATTACACCCATCCGTGACCTGCGGCTGTCGCGCGAAGCCGAAATCGATTACCTGAAAGCGAAAGGGGTGGTGCAGGAGTGGCACAAGGCCGCTTACTCGATCAACAAAGGACTGTGGGGCACCTCGGTAGGGGGCAAAGAAACCCTTACCTCCGATCAGTTTCTGCCCGAATCGGCCTGGCCTACGCAGGTAACCAAATCGGAGCCCGAAACCATTACGCTCTCCTTTGTACACGGCGAAATCAAAGGCATTTCGGGCCCGTCGGTCGGCGATCAGACCTACGATAACCCGGTCGATGCCATCCGGAAACTAACCGAACTGGCGGGCCCCTACGGCATTGGCCGCGACATTCACGTGGGCGATACCATCATCGGCATCAAAGGCCGCGTGGGCTTCGAAGCCCCCGCACCCCTGATCCTGCTCAAGGCGCACCACACGCTCGAAAAGCACGTACTGGCCAAATGGCAGCTCTACTGGAAAGAGCAGCTGGCCAACTGGTATGGCACCATGCTCCACGAAGGCCAGTTTATGGACCCCGTGATGCGCAACATCGAAACCTTCCTGGCCGATACGCAGGGCCATGTTACGGGCAAGGTGCACGTGCAGCTGTCGCCCTACCGGTTCCAGGTGCTCGGCATCGAATCGGATTACGACCTGATGTCGTCGGCCTTTGGCTCGTACGGCGAGATGAACAATGCCTGGACCGGCGACGATGTCCGGGGCTTCTCGAAAGTAGCTTCCAATCAGGTCATGATTTACGAAAAGATCAGTGGACGTAACAATTGATGCCAGTCCGCTCGGACTGGGATTTTATCACCGGCAGGCCAAAACGGGCATTAGCCGCATCGTCGAAAAGCTGGTGTCGGGGCTGCAACAGGCGCCCGACATCCGGCTGACGCTGGCGGCTACCACGCACCTGCCCGAAACCATGCGCTATGCCACGGCCACGTTCGGCACGTCGGCACCGGCGTTCGTCAACCCGCCGGGCGAGCAGCGCTGGGCGCGTGTCGAGAATACCCTGCTCAATCCGTTTGCGGTGGGGAGTCTCCCCTCGAAGGTGATCCGGCAGGGCTTTTACCTGGGTCGCAAACAACTCGGTGCCGAGCAGGCCCGGCTCGATGCCGGCCGGCTGGCGGCCGGTTCGGTCTATCACGCGCCGTTCTACGCCATCCCGCCCGAGATTGGTACGAGCAAACGGGTGGCGAAGCTGCTCACGGTGAGCGACCTGATTCCGCTGCTGCATCCCGAGTGGTTCCCCGACGGCGAATCGTCGGTGCGGCACGCCATCGAAACGCTGCCGCCCGATGCCCATGTGACCACCATTTCGGCCGCTACCAAAGCCGATCTCTGCGCCTACACCGGCATCGACCCGGCGCGGGTAACGCCCATCCTGCTGGCGGCATCGCCCGATTTGTTTTATCCCGTGACCGATGTGGCCCGTAAGCAGGCCGTTCGGCAGAAATTCGGTCTGGGCGACAATCCGTATCTGCTCAGTCTGGCCACGCTGGAGCCCCGCAAAAACATCGATCACCTGATCCGGTGCTTCGTGCGGCTCATCGAAGCCGGCGAACTGCCCGACGAGCTGAACCTGGTGCTGGTGGGCACGAAGGGCTGGAAAATCGACGCGCTGCTGGCCGAAGTGGCCAAAAACGACCGCATTCGGTCGCGGCTGGTGTTTACAGGCTTTATGCCCGACGGCGATCTGGCGGCTCTGTACGCGGGTGCCCTTGCGTTTGCGTATCCGTCGCTCTACGAAGGGTTTGGCCTGCCCCCGCTCGAAGCCATGCAGTGCGGCCTGCCCGTGATTACGTCCAACGTATCGTCGCTGCCCGAGGTGGTGGGCGACGCGGCCCTGCTGGTGCCGCCCACCGATGTCGACGCCCTGTGTCAGGCCATGCTGACGCTGGTCAACAACAGCACGGTGCGGGCCGATCTGGCCGCCCGATCGCTGGTGCAGGCGGGTAAATTCTCCTGGGATAAGTTTCTGCAGGAGCACATTGATCTATACCGGAAAATAGCATGACCGATAAAATAAACGTAGGTATCATTGGCGGAGCCGGCTACACCGGGGGCGAACTGCTGCGCATTCTGCTCAACCATCCCTTTGCCAATATTGCTTTTGTACACAGCCAGAGTCAGGCCGGCAAACCCGTCTGGACTACCCATACCGATCTGCTGGGCGACACTGATCTGTTCTTTTCGGGCGATGATATCGCCGGCCTGCTGACGCAGGATGACCTCGACGCCCTGTTTCTGTGCTCGGGCCACGGCGCGTCGGCCGCGTTTCTGGCGCAATACGAGGTGTCGGACGATATCGCTATCATCGACCTGAGCGCTGATTTTCGGGATGAACACGACGACTTCGTGTATGGCCTGCCCGAACTGCAGCGCGACCGCATTGCCGAAACTAACCGCATTGCCAACCCTGGCTGTTTTGCCAGCAGCATTCAGCTGGCGTTGCTGCCGCTGGCAAAAGCTGAACGACTGACCGGCGAGGTGCACGTGAGCGCCATCACGGGCAGCACCGGGGCCGGTCAGGCCCTCGTACCGACCACGGGCTTTACCTGGCGCAACAACAACGTGTCGATCTATAAGGCCTTTACGCACCAGCACCTGGCCGAAATCCGGCAGAGCCTGACCCAGCTCGACCCCGATTTCAACGCCCCCATCCAGTTTATTCCGTACCGGGGCGACTTCACCCGGGGGATCATGGCCAACGTGTACACGGCCTACGACGGGACGATTGAGGAGGCCAGGGCGCTGTACCGGACGTACTACGCCGAACACCCGTTTACACACCTGAGCGAGGCACCGGTCGATATCAAGCAGGTGGTGGGCACCAACAAATGCCTGCTGCACCTGGAGGTACACGATGGGCAGTTGCTGATTACGAGCGTAATCGACAACCTGACCAAAGGCGCATCGGGGCACGCCGTGCAGAACTTCAACCTCGTCTTTGGGTTGCCCGAAGACTGCGGCCTGCGCCTGAAAGCCACCGCGTTCTGATTGGATTGTATTGCCCGACTTGTCTCCGACAGTCGGGCTTTTTTTAGTTCCGTTACGCGTATGCCATCGTTTCGAAGGCTGCTGCGTCAGGCCCGGGCCAACGGCCGGCGCGATTTTTTAGCAGCCTGTGCGTCGGGCGCGCAGATCATCACCACCGATTCCTACCAGCCCAGTACGCATGTTGCCTCGACGTATTCGGTACAGTTCGACGGGAATCCTTACTTTCGGGCCAACCCCCTGTTTAGTGCGGCTGGCCCCCGTTTGTCGGCTGACCGATAGGAGACCAAACTACCTGCGCCAATGAATCGCCAAAAGTCAAACCTCCGTTTTGTCGCTGTCGGGCTTCTGCTGCTGGTCAGCGGTTTCTGGCTTAAGCACCTGTTTCCCATGCCCGATGTCGTGGATGGCCTGCTTAAGGGCGCCGGTTTCGGGCTGATGATGGTGGCCCTGCTGAACGGTCGCCCCCACAAAACGAACTGACCCCCTGCCGATGATCGACCGAGAGGAACCCGCCGAACTACCCGCTGAGGTAGTACTCACAACGCCCCGGCTGCAACTGGTCCGGGTAACGGCTGCCGATGCGCCCTTTGTGCTCGATTTACTGAACAGCCCCGGCTGGCTGCGCTTTATCGGCGACCGGGGCGTCCGGACGCTCGGGGATGCCCGGGCCTACATCCGCGACAACTACCAGGCCAGTTACCGCCGGCATGGCTATGGCGGCTACCGGGTCAGGCGCGTAGCCGATGGGGTGTCGGTGGGGATGTGTGGCCTGTTCAAACGCGATACCCTCGATCACCCCGATATTGGCTTTGCGTTTCTAACCGGCTTCGAGGGGCAGGGCTATGGCTACGAAGCTGCCAGCGCCCTGCTGACGTACGCGCGGCAGACCCTCGGGCTACCGCGGCTGCTGGCCATTGTCAATCCTGATAATGCGCCTTCCATCGGGCTGATCGAAAAGCTGGGCCTGCGCTATGAGGGCCCGTATCTGACCAGCGGGCGCATAATCCGGCAGTATGGCCGTTCGCTGGCTGGGGAGCCGGCACAATAGCCAGGCGACGCTATCGGTAGTCGCTATACGTGGTGCATGCGCAGCCTGCCTAATACCCGTACCAGTCGCCCCACCATTTTTGCAGGCTGCGCCGGATTTCGGCTTCGCGGGCGTTATGGCCTGGTTCGTAGAGCTTACGGCCCTGCAGGTCGTCGGGCAGAAAATTCTGCTGGGCAAAGTTACCCTCGTAGGCATGGGCGTACTGATAGTCCTGCCCATAGCCAATGGCCTTCATCAGTTTGGTGGGTGCGTTCCGCAGGTGAAGCGGTACCGGCAGGTGCGCCGTTTGTTCGGCCAGGGCAATGGCCGCGTCGATGGCTACGTAACTGGCGTTGCTCTTGGGCGAGGTAGCCAGATAAACGGCTACCTGCGACAGAATGATGCGCCCCTCAGGCATCCCGATCGCCTTGATGGCCTGCACCGCTTCCGAAGCCATAATCATGGCCGTGGGGTTGGCATTGCCGATATCTTCCGACGCCATGATGAGCATTCGACGGGCAATGAAAATAGGGTCTTCGCCGGCCACGATCATCCGCGCCATCCAGTAGAGAGCCGCGTTGGGATCGGAGCCCCGCAGTGACTTGATAAACGCCGAAATAATGTCATAGTGCTGCTCGCCCGACTTGTCGTAGCGCGCAATGTTCTGCTGGGCAACCGAGGTTACGAGCGCGTCGGTGATAACCAGCGGCTCGGCACTCACATGGCCCGATGCGACCAGGTCGAGCAAATTCAGCAGCTTCCGGCCATCGCCCCCCGACAGACGCAGCAGGGCATCGTACGAGGCCACCGTAATCTGTTTGCTGCGCAACTGTGCATCCTGCGCAATGGCCCGGTCGACGAGCTGAATCAACTCGTCGCGGCTCAGGGCTTCGAGGATGTACACCTGTGACCGCGACAGCAGGGCCGAGTTGACCTCGAAGGATGGGTTTTCGGTAGTGGCTCCGATCAGGGTAATCTGTCCCTTCTCCACAGCGCCCAGCAGGGCATCCTGCTGGCCTTTGTTGAACCGGTGGATCTCGTCGATAAAAACCACCGGCGGAAACATACCCGAGGGGCGGCTCAGCACATCCCGAATCTCTTTGACACCTGAATTGATGGCGCTCAGCGCGATAAAAGGGCGTTTAACGGCTTCGGCCAGCAGCAGGGCCAGGGTGGTTTTGCCCACGCCCGGCGGTCCCCACAAAATCATCGACGGCAGGCGGCCCGCTTCGACCGCCCGGCGCAGCGAACCGCCGGGGCCGATTAGTTTGCGCTGGCCAATTACGTCGTCGAGTGTGCGGGGCCGAACCCGTTCGGGCAGGGGCGTTGCGTCTGTATTCATAGGGCGAAGTTACCCCCGCAAACCGGCGTGTGCAACCCAGATAAAAGCCCGGCCGACCTTACTGGGTCGACCGGGCTGTGGGAACTGGCGGTAAAAACGAATGCTGTCTACAGCGATACGTTTTCGGGCGTAACGTAGCGCTTCAGGTTACTCATGGCGCCAAAGATCAGGTTATAAACCGACTGGATGTTTATCTGCATCATGGTCGAAATTTCTTCGTTGCTCATGTTCTGGAAGTAGCGCAGGTGCACGGCTTCCCGCTGCCGCCGGGGCAGCTTGTCGAGTGCCTGATGCAGACACGAGGTCATGAACGAATCTTCTTCGTGTGAGATCAGCAGGTGTTCGTGTGAGGGGTCGGCGCCGGGGAGCGTATCGCCCAGCCGGCGGCCATTGGTGATTTCGTCCTGGCTGACCAGCTTTTGCTCAGCCGTCAGGTGGCGTACCAGCTTGCGTTTGATGGAAGCCATCAGGTAGAACCGAACCGAGGTGGTGGGGCCAATGGTGGTACGGTGTTTCCAGAGCTCGACAAACAAGTCGTGGATGCAGTCTTTAATCAGCGCGCGATCTGTGGCAAAGTGCGCACAGTAGTGGTAAAGGGTCTGTACGTAATTCTGATACAGTCGGGCAAACGCGTTTTCATCCCCATTCCGAAACATATTCCAGAGCGTTTCGTCGTCCGGGCCTGATTGATTGCAAGAGCGAGCCATGTAGGAGTTAAGAGAGGGAAAGTGTTTAGAAATAGGTTGGCGTCTGTAAACATATTAATAATAAATTAGATTTAAGGCAGGGCTCAGGTAAATTTTTTCCAGAAATCACTGCAAATTTTGCAGTTGGTTAAATAAGAGCCGGTTTGAGTCAAATAAGGCTATAAAGAGGTCGTTTCAGACTGATTCCCTGATGGTGTTATAAATTTCGTAGATAGGGGTAGCCGGTTGTTGGCCTGGTAGCCCGGGTGCGGCAATCCGTATTACACAGCTGCCGCACCCGGCGCCCCGGTCGAAAAGGCGACCTGGTAAACTTATCGCACAATTTGCAGGGGCGTAAACGAAAACCGATTTCCGTCGAACAGGCCCTTGTCGCTAAGCTTTAGCATCGGTATAACCAGCAGCGCCATAAAGCTCAGCGTCATAAACGGCGCACCGAGGGGGCTGCCCAGATCCTGCCGGGCAAAACGGTCGAGGCTGGCGTACTGCACTGCCACATCATAGCCATCGCTGTCGCTCATCAGACCAGCTACCGGCAGAGCTAGCACCTGCTCGTCGGGCGTAGTGGTTATGTGCAGGAAAGCCCGCCGGCTCATTACCTCGTCGTCGTGGGCGTGGGGTTTCAGCCCCGACACGGCCGATAGCCCCCCCCGCGCTTCGATAACCAGGTTGATGGCCCGGCAGATACTCGCGTCGTCGCAGCCTACGGCGGTGATATTGTGCGAGTCGTGACCGACCGACGAGGCAATGGCGCCGTGTTTGAGCCCTACGTTCCGGATAAACGCCACGGCGGGGGGCGCGTCTTCATACCGGTTCACGACCACCAGTTTCAACAAATCCCGATTGGGATCGGCCACGAGCTGCCCGTCGCGGATGGGCGCTTCTTCGATCAGCTCATTGGTAATCAGCTGGCCGTCGAGGGCTTCGATTACCCGGATGTGGGTCGCGCCAGGTTCGGCCGGTACGGCAAACTGTTCGGGCGTCTTGGCCGTGCAGTTAAACTTGTTGATGGTCTCGGAGCGTAGATCGGGAATGGCCGATACACCGTCGCGGGCAACCGTTTCGCCATTGATAACTGTTTGCAGCACCCGGAACGAACGCAGCGAGTCGATCTGGATAAAATCGGCCGGATCGCCTTCGCGCAGCAGGCCAACGGGTAGCCGGTAATGCAGCACAGGGTTCAGGCAGGCAGCCCGCAGTACGTGCCAGACCGAATGGCCCAGGCCAATCGCCCGCCGAACCAGCTGGTCGATATGGCCAACGGCCAGTGTATCGGGGTGCTTGTCGTCGGAGCAGAACATGATCTGTCCGGGATACTCGGCCAGCAGCGGAATAAGTGCCTCGAAATTACGGGCGGCACTACCTTCCCGAATCAGAATCTGCATGCCCCGCCGGGCTTTGTCGAGCCCTTCCGCGTAGGTAAAACATTCGTGGTCGGTGGTGATGCCCGCGTCGATGTAGCGCTGGGCGTCGTCGCCGGTAAGGGCGGGGGCATGCCCGTCGATGGGTTTGTTGAAGGCTTTGGCCAACGCCAGCCGGGCCATCATATCGGGGTCCTGATGCAGCACGGCGGGGAAGTTCATTACTTCGGCCAGATAGCCGATGTCTTTGAGACCGAGCAGGTACCGGATATCGGCCAGGTCGATGGTGGCGCCGGCCGTTTCGAACGGGGTGGCGGGTACGCAGGAGGGTGCCCCGAACATAAATTTAAAGGGCACCCGTTTGCCCTCGCGAATCATGTATTCGACGCCGGCCACGCCGAGGACGTTACCAATCTCGTGGGGGTCCGATACGGTAGCCACGGTACCGTGAACCACGGCCAGGCGGGCAAACTGCGGGGGCGTCAGCAGCGAACTTTCGACGTGAACATGGGCATCGACGAAGCCCGGCAGCACGTAGGGTTCATCGGGGCGCTCGGGTCCGGTTAGCTCAATTTTGCTGATGCGGCCGTGTTCGACATGCAGGTGACCGTAGGCAATGGTCTGATCGAAGAGGTTGATAAGGTTAGCAGTGATCATGCGTTGACAGGAAGTGATTTACAGTCGGATAAAGAGCTGGCGGTGATACATCCACCGCAGTATAAGGTAAAAAACAGTCAGGGTAGCCAGGCCAGTCAGCAGGGGCTCATAGGCCGTACCAAACACCTGGAAGGGCGCACGGCCCAGGTGGATATGAAACGACTGGATGATGAACTGGTCGATGAGGTGTACCAGGCAGTAGATCGCGATGGAGTTCATACCGACAACAACGAATGGCTTTGCCCAGCTGCGGTAACCCGCCCGGTCGATCAACCCATAAAACAGGGCCAGCAGCCAGTAGCACCAGCCCCCGCTGAAGAGTACCCAGGCCGGCGTCCAGATGCGTTTGACAATAGGGCACAGCCCGGTTAGCTGCAGCACCAGTCCGCCCGCTATGCCGATGGCGCCCGCCACCAGCAACCGGCGCAGCAGATGGGCCGGGTCGGGTCTCGACCGCAGCCAGCGGCCGGCCTGTAGTCCCAGCAGCATGGTTGCCAGCGTGGGTATGAAGCTAAGCGTCGCGTAGCCCCCGCCGTTATACAGAAACGGAGTCGGTCGTGGAAAGCCGTTCAGAAACCAGGTGTCGAAGGCCCAGGCCAGGTTGCTGTTTTTGTTGAAATGCGCCAGCAGCCCTGCCTGGTGGTGCGGCCAGTCGGCCGGAACGCCTACGGCCGCGTAATCGAAACCGGGGCCAGGTGCCGGATACAGGATAAAGGCCAGCCAGTAGCCGATGAGCAGCCCGGCTACCGCCAGCCAGGTAGTTCGAGCCGAGGTGCGCCCCAGCAGGAAAAGAAACGGGTAGCCCAGGCCGATCTGGGTCAAGGTGTCTTCGAAGGTAAAATTGGTTTGGTCGCTGTGAATCGAGCGCAGAAAAATGCCCAGTAGTATCAGCAGCAGCGATCGGCGCAGCGCCCGCCCCCACTGCGCCCGGTCCGACTGGCCGAGGGTCTGGCGGCTGGCTACGGAGTAGGGTAGGGCCACCCCCACCAGAAACGAAAACGACGGCTGAATTAGATCGTGCAGGCTACAGCCCACCCAGGCCACATGCGTCTGCTGGTGGGCCAGAAAGGCCCAGACAGGGTTTTCGGGCCGGGCGCGGTGTAGGGCTTCGAACTGCAGCAGCTCGGCCGCCATGAGCGTCATGACAAAACCCCGGTAGGCATCCATCGACACCAGTCGGCCGGGCAGTGCCGCCGAGCCGGCGGGGGGCGATTGAGTCAGCATAGCGGGTCGGGTCAGGGGAGTCGGCGCCAAAACTTGGGATTGCCGGCCACAATAGCAACCGCCCGTCCGAATGTTTTTTAGGAAAGGCTGGTATATTTCGGGCTTAATGGACTCTTTTCCATAAAACCCAGTTGTCGAATGCCAGCCCGCGTACTTAAAGTTCACCCCGCCGATAACGTCATCGTTGCCCTGCGCGACCTGGCGGCCGGCGACGTTATTACGTTCGATCAGGAACGCTACGAATTGCCTTACCCCGTTAGTGCCAAGCATAAGTTTGTTACCGAAGATCGTCAGATCGGCGAGCCCATCACGATGTACGGGGTACTGGTGGGAAAGGCCATGCAACCCATCCGGCGGGGCGAGCCCATTACCACGTTCAATCTGAAACACGATGCCGACGGCTACGGCCTCGACCGCAAGCAACCCTACACCTATGAGGGGCCCGATGTGTCGGCCTGGCAGGGCCGGACGTTTATGGGCTACCACCGGGCCGATGGATCGGTCGGTACCCGCAATTACTGGCTGGTGGTGCCGCTCGTGTTCTGCGAGAATCGCAATGTACTGATTCTGAAAGACGCGTTTGAGCGCGAACTGGGCTATGCCCAGCCCGATACCTACCGCGAACAGGTTCACGAACTGCTGAGCCTGTATAAAGCCGGTGACCTGAGCACGATTGAAAAATTACAGCCGTTTCCCGATGCGGAACCACGCCAGGCCCGACCTGACGTGGCCCGGCGACCGTTTAAAAACGTCGACGGTATCAAGTTCCTGACCCACGAAATGGGCTGTGGCGGCACCCGGCAGGATTCGGCGTATCTGGGGTCGCTGCTGGCGGGTTTTATCAACAACCCCAACGTGGCCGGGGCTACCATTCTGAGTCTGGGCTGCCAGCACCTGCAGGCCGACATGATCGAACACGCCATTCGGCAGCAAAACCCCAACTTTCACAAGCCGCTCTACATCTTCGAGCAGCAGGCGGGTACCGAGTATGCGCTGATGGCACAGGCGGTGAAGCAGACGTTTATGGGGCTTGTCGAGATAGATAAAATCGAGCGGCAGCCCGCGCCCCTGAGCAAACTGACCGTTGGTCTCAAGTGCGGGGGCTCGGACGGGTTCTCGGGTATTTCGGCCAACCCGGCCGTCGGGCATCTGTCCGACCTGATCGTCGGGCTGGGGGGCAAAACCGTCCTGGCCGAATTTCCCGAACTGAACGGGGTGGAACAGGAACTCATAAACCGGACCGTGGATGATGTCGACGCGCAGAAGTTTATCGACCTCATGGGCGCGTATTCGGCGCAGGCGCAGGCCGCCGGGTCGGGCTTCGATATGAACCCATCGCCCGGTAATATCAAAGACGGGCTCATTACCGACGCCATCAAATCGGCAGGAGCTGCCAAAAAGGGGGGTAACTCGCCCGTGGTCGATGTACTCGATTATGCCGAGCCTGTGGTTACGCCGGGGCTGAACCTGCTCTGCACGCCCGGCAACGATGTGGAAGCAACCACGGGTATGGCGGGTTCGGGTACCAACGTGATTCTGTTCACAACCGGTCTCGGCACGCCTACCGGCAACCCTGTGTGTCCGGTGGTTAAGATCTCGACCAACACCAGACTGCGCGACCGCATGCCCGATGTGATCGACTTCGACTGCGGCCCCATTATTGAGGGTGAGCAGACCATCGAGCAGAGCGCCGAAAACCTGCTCGACTACATTATCCGGCTCGCGTCGGGTCAGGAAATAACCCAGGCCGAACGCCTTGGCCAGGACGACTTCATCCCCTGGAAGCGGGGGGTATCTTTGTAACTGGCGAAAGCGTGAAAGAGCGAAAGTGTGTCAGTTTATCCGATCACACTTTCGCTCTTTCACGCTTTCGCTCTTTCACTCAATTTTATGTTTTCTCTACAAAACAAAACCGCGCTGGTAACGGGTGGGGCCAGTGGCATTGGGCTGGCCATTTCGCAGGCGTTTGCGCAGGCGGGGGCGCTGGTGCACATCCTCGAACTCAACGATACGCAGGCCCGGCAGGTGGTGGCCGACATCCGGGCTGCTGGCGGTCAGGCCGAAGCCCACTCGGTCGATGTATCGAATCAGGAACAGGTCGTAGCCGTAATCGGCGCCATTGCGGCACAGGGGCCCATTCATATACTGGTCAACAACGCGGGGGTAGCCCACGTAGGCCGGGCCGATACCACGAGCGAAGCTGACTTCGACCGGCTGTTTCGGATCAACGTCAAGGGCGTTTACAACTGCCTCTTCGCGACTATTCCGCACTTTAAAGCCAACGGGGGCGGGGTAATCCTGAACATGGCATCGGTGGCCTCGTCGGTGGGCATAGCCGATCGGTTTGCCTATTCGATGTCGAAGGGGGCCGTGCTCACCATGACTCTGTCGGTGGCCAAAGATTACCTGGCCGACAACATCCGCTGCAACTGCATTTCGCCGGCCCGGGTTCATACGCCTTTTGTAGACGGATTTTTGGCTAAAAGCTACCCCGGTCGCGAGGCCGAAATGTTCGAGAAACTATCCCAGTCGCAACCCATTGGCCGGATGGCCGAACCCCGCGAGGTGGGTGCCTTGGCGCTCTACCTGTGTTCCGACGAGGCCGGCTTCGTAACCGGCACCGATTACCCGCTCGATGGCGGTTTCATTCGGCTCAACAACTAAACCCGACCCGCCAACGGCCGGGGTTTTTGCTGCTTATGGTTATCCGTTTGGCTACCCCTGCCGACGTGCCGGCGCTGCTGGCAATCTACGCGCCGTACGTACGTGATACCGCGGCTACGTTTGAATACGATGTGCCCACCCACGAAGCCTTTGCCGCGCGGGTAGCGGCTATTCAGACACAGTATCCGTATCTGGTTGCCGAGGTGGCCGGGCGGGTGCTGGGATATGCCTACGCCAGCCGGCACCGCGAACGGGCCGCCTACGCGTGGTCGGTCGAAGTGTCGGTCTACGTACATCCCGATGGGCAGCGGCAGGGGCTGGCCCGCCAGCTCTACACCCAGCTGCTCGAGCGGCTGGCCGGGCAGGGTTTCGTAAACGCCTACGCCGTGATTACACTACCAAATCCGGCCAGCGAACAATTACATCGGTCGATGGGGTTTCGGCCGGTTGGCGTATTCGACCGCGTCGGTTATAAATTCGGAACGTGGCACAGCACCTGCTGGCTGCAGCGGGCCCTGCGCCCTCATCCCGACGAGTCCTGGCTGCCAGCACCCGGCTCGGTACAGCCCTGACCCAACCCGTACGAAACGAAACGGCCCGACCTGTTTGCAACAGGTCGGGCCGTTTATCTAGGCGTGTCTGGACTACTGACGCACCGGACGCAGCACCGTGAAGCGCTGCTGGAGCAGGTAGTAGCCACCAAAGAGCACCGTGCTGAAAAACAGATCGCCGATCAGGCCGTTGAGCGCAAACGAGGTGCCGTTATAGAAGGCCAGCCCGGCTGCGTAACAGGCCATAAGCCCGGCCGACGTTTGGGGATAGAACGAGCTACCGTACCAGACGGCAAAATTGGTGATTAGAAAAAACAGCACCGACGACGCAATCGACGTGGCGGCAATGCGCAGAGCCGTGGGGCGCTGCAGGGCCAACAGACCCAGCAGCCAGGTCAGTGCGAAGCTGATGTACACGGCACCCATTGCGCTGTGAAAGCCAATGATGGCGTCGCTCAGCAGCATGGCGGCCAGCGGCACGATCAGTCCCTGCCATTTGCGGTCGAAATGGGCGGCTCCGAACAGCGCCAGGGCCGCAATCGGGGTCATGTTGGGCCAGTGGGGCAGCAGGCGGAACAGGGCAGCCACCAGTACAATCAGGATAAGGGTAACCAGTTTTAACTGAAGGGGTTTCATGAGGTAAATCAGCGGTTGATGTATTGAATCGTGTAGGCCAGTCCCTGCGGACTGGCGGTTGTCGGGTCGGTCCGGATCAGGCTGACGCGGCTGACAGCGCCATAGTCGAGGTGGATACGATAGGCATTTTGCAAAGATAAATCCAGAAACAAACAGAGCAAAGCCCGAATCACACCCCCGTGCGAAACAACCAGCACGGGGCCGCCCTCGCCGGTGGCCAGCAGCGGCACAACAGCGTCTTGCCAGAAAGCCTGCACCCGGGTCGACAGATCGTCGAAATTCTCGCCGTTGGGTGTTCGGTTGCGCACGAAATCGGCCATCCAGGCATCGAGGGCATCGCGCCCGATAGCGCTCCAGGCTTTTAGCTCCCAGTCGCCGAAATGAAACTCGCGCAGCCGGTCGTCGGCCTGCACCGGGGGGCGGTGAGCGTCGGCCAGTGCGGTCTGGCCGGGTGCCGTTTCGATGGGGCTGCCCGTGGTCAGGGCTTCCGCCAGATCATCGGCCAGTCGGCGGCAGCGGCTCAGGGGCGAGGTAAAAATAACGGACGGGGCGACGGGCAGGTGAGTCAGCAGGCGGTCGCGCTGCTCGGGGTAGTTGTCGGTCAGCGCCACATCCGATTGCCCGTAGGCAATGCCCTGGCCTACGGCTACTTCGGTATGTCGAATCAGGTAAATATCCACAGGAACGGGGTCGTTGCCCGAGCAGGAGGGCCAGGGCGGGTAATCAGAGGGTATCGCGCCGGGTGGCGAGCAGCGTCGATTTGGCGAGATAGTCGGTGTTGGGCGCGTAGACAAACAGGCACGAACCGCCCTTCACCGCCTGAATAATGGGTTTGGAGAGCGCGTAGGGCACGGCGGGGCAGCCCTCGCTCCGGCCGAGCCGGCCCGTGATCCGAACCGTATCGTCGCAGACGTAATTAGCGCCATGCAGCACGATGTTGCGGTCCTGCACGTTGTTGTTGATGCCTTTTTCGAGCCCTTTCAGCTGCAGCGATAGCCCGTGCTTGCCCATGTAGGTGTTCAGCGTGCGATAGAAGCCCAGACTGGTCTGGAGCGATGACGGGGTGTTGGAAAACTGCTGCGGCACCAGATCGCCCGAGTTTTTGCCGTGGGCCACGTAGGTATTGAACAGCAGCTGCTTCTTCACCAGGTCGATCACGTAGAGTCGTTTCTGACTCGACGGCTGGCTCATGTCGGCAATGGTCAGTACGGGGTGCGTGTTGTGCAGGTTAGTGCGGCCCTGCAGCGCGTATTCGAATATGGGCTGGGCCAGACCGGCATCGGCCAGTTTAAGGGTGTCGTAGAGCGGGTTGGCGGGCCGGGTAGCCGCTGCCAGGGAGGCTGTCTGCAACGGCTCGCTGGTGGCCGGGGCCGAGGAGCTGCTGCAGCCGCAGGTCAGGGCCAGCAGGAAAACGAGTACCAGTGGTTTCATAGAGGTCAGCAACGTGAACCAGACGAATAAACCGAAACTGGGCGCACCAAACGGCGGCAGTCCCGGTTTAGGGTAACGAAACTACAGCTTTTCGGGCAGCTATTTGCTATGTCATCCTACGAAGAATCGGTTCGGACCGAACTGATGCGCTGGCAGCAGCGCATGCAGCAACCCCCCACGCGGCTCGGCCGGACGTCGGCGCTGTTGCAGCGCCGGATCAACAAACTTATTCCGGCCCGGATTCACCAGCTCATCACCGCGGCCATCAAGCAGATGACCCGGGCCATGCTGTTTGGGGCCGAAGCGCTGAACCGGCCGCCCGCGGTGGGCCTGACGCTGCCCCAGCGCGAAACCAAAGCCATTGCCCGAATCGATTTCTACAAGCGGGCGGGAGCCGTAGAAGGGGGCGCTACCGGAGCCGGCGGGCTGCTGCTCGGGCTGGCCGACTTCCCGCTGCTGATGGGTATCAAGATGAAGCTGCTGTTCGAACTGGCGGCCATCTACGGCTACACCACCAGCGACTACCGCGAACGGGTGTACATGCTTTCTGTTTTTCAGCTTGCCTTTTCGAGTCAGGAGCGCCGGCAGCAGGTCTATACCCAACTGGCCAACTGGCCCGAACACAGCCGGCAGCTGCCCGCCGATATTCATCAGTTCGACTGGCTGACGTTCCAGCAGGAATACCGCGATTATATCGACCTGGTCAAACTGGCTCAGTTCATTCCCGGTATCGGGGCGGCTGTGGGGCTGGTGGCCAATTACCAGCTGATCGACCAGCTGGGGCAGACGGCCATGAACGCCTACCGCATGCGCTGGCTCGACGAGGGCATTTACCGCCCCTGACCAGTGGCTAGAACCGCCACAGGGCCTGGGTTTGCAGGGCCAGTTCGAGCGTGGGGTGGAAAGTGGTGGCCCCGCCAAACTGCCCCACCCCGTAGATCAGTGTGGGCTGTAGCTGCACCGTTAGCTGTCTTCCCAGCCGATAGGCTGCCCCGGCGCCCACCGACGCCTGAAACGTGGGATTGATGGACTGGGCAACGCGCAGATACTGCGTGGGTTCGCTGCCCCGCCTGGCCACCAGCTGTGTCGGCAATCCAAAATCGGTAAGGAGCCCCAGGGTAAAAAGCGGGCTGAGCCGCTGGGTGCCGGGCTGAAACGTGATGGACAGGGGCAGCCGCAGCGCCCTGCTTCGGATCAGGGTGGTGCCCGGCCCCGCTACAGGCCGGCGCAGCTGCCGGATCGTTTGCTGGTGGTACCACAGCCCGGCGCCCACCGACCAGCCGGGGGCGTAGGTATAGTAGACTGTGGCACCCGCGCCAAACCCGATCCCCGTTCGCCGGCTGTCCAGCCAGACCGGTTCGACCAGCTGGCCATTACTCTCCGGATACAGCGTCTGCCGACGATAGCCGGTACTGGTCAATGACGGTGCCATGCCAATGGCCAGCGACAGGCTTCGCAGCCGTTGCTGTGGCAGCGCAGCCTGCCAGCGCGAAGCTGACTGGGCCCGTGCGCCGACAAGCGGGGCCGTAAGCAGGAGGGCCAGCGACAGGATGCGAAGTACCATACGCCAAATAAACCAAAAAAGGGACGCTGGCCGAAGCCGTGTCCCTTTTTTAAGGCTGTTGTCAACCCGTTTACTTCATGTCGACCTTGATCGTGGTGATCCGTTCCAGATGCCCTTTGACTACCCCGGCCGTTTTGGCCGCGAAGGCTTTCAGTTCGGGATCTTTGGCGTTTTCGCCGGCCTTCTCAAATTCCTTCACGTCGTCTTCGTGGTCATCGACCATCATATCCACGTATTTCTTATCGAACTCCTTGCCCGACAGTTTGGCGAGTTCGTCGATGTGTTTCTGCATGTCCTCACCCAGGGTGGCGGGCAGCGTGATGTTTTTGCTCATGGCAATGGACTTCAGTTCATCGCTGGCGGCCGAGTGATCTTTCACCATCATGGCACCAAACTCCTTCACGGCGGGGCTCATGCCTTTCTCCTGCGCCAGTCGCCCGGCTTCGATTTCCATCATGCCGCCATTGGCTGCTTTCACGGCAAACTCCGCGTCGTCGTCGGCCACGGCCGTAGCCTTGGCTTCGTTCATGTCTTCGGCTTGTTCGGTGCTGTCTTTTTTCTCACTGCCGCACGACTGAACCGTGAGGCCACCGGCGACCAGAAAGGCTAACAAAATGATCTTTTTCATAACGTTCGGGGTCAAAATGACTTGATAAACAATGTAGTAACCGAACCCTGTGGGCTGTGTATTGTTTGCCGGAGCCGGCATGAGTTATTTTGGGGTACGGGTCGGCGTTGGCCCCATTGCCTTTTTGTACCTGCCGTATGACGTTTCTAGTTCTGAGTGTGCTGCTGTCGGTTGTCCTGCTGCTCAACTTTCGCCTGTTTCCGCGCTTTGGCGTAAACACCTTTCAGGCTATCGTTTTAAACTATCCGGTCTGCTTTCTGACGGGCTGGCTGCTGCTGCCGGCCGGGCAGACATTTTCGGTCGATCTGGCGCAGCCCTGGACCTGGATGGCTCTGGCGCTGGGCGTTGGCTTCATCCTGACGTTTCTGCTGGCGGGGGCGTCGACCCAGCGCATGGGTATCACCGTAACGTCGCTGGCCAACAACCTCTCGCTGGTCATTCCGGTCTGCTTCAGCCTGTTTGTGTTCGAGGGTGGCCGGTCGACGGCTTTCGACGCCCTCAACTACGCTGGCCTGCTGCTGGCTATTGTGGCGGTGGGGCTGAGTACCTACCGCAAACCCGCTCCCGACGAGCCCGCACCCGCTGCCGATCCTGAGCCGGGCCGTCGGTGGGGAGCCGCGGCTTTGCTGCCGGTAGCCGTCTTTCTGTTCTACGGAGCCACCAACACCACCATCAATTACATGAACATCCGCTACATCCCCTCGCCCGACAAAACGGTGCAGGTAACGCTGACGATGGTGCTGGGTGCCATTGTGGCCGGGACACTGATGCTGGTGGTTCGGCTGGTGCGGGGGCAGGAGCAGCTGTCGTGGCGGAGCCTGCCGGGAGCCGTCACGCTGGGCATTCCCAATTTCCTGAGTTTCTACACGCTGCTGCTGGCACTCTCGGCCTACGGCGGCAATGGGGCTTTCGTTTATCCGATTTATAACATCGGTGTTATTCTGGTAGCGGCCCTCGTGGCAGGGCTGTTTTTTCAGGAGCGCCTGTCGATGGCCAACAAGGTCGGGCTGGGGCTGTCTGTCATCGCCATCGGGCTGCTGTCGTGGCAGCAGCTGCTCGGTTGAAAAACAGCTGATTGTCACCCTTTTGTGGGATAGTATCTGGCGAGACAGATGCCTACATTTGAGCAACCTTACCTCGCTGATTATGACAACGGTATCCTTTCGCAATACAGTGATTCTGACGGGGATAGTAACGCTCGCACACCCGAGCGACAACGGCCCCGGCTGGGTAGCCGACATCACCCTCGACCCGGCCCTCACGTCTGATCCGGACGTGATGCTGCTGCCCATCGATGAACCGGGCAGTTCGGAAGCCGCGCGGCCGGTGGGGCTCAGCTGGCAACCCGGCGAGCCCGGCCGCATCCGGATCTTCCGAACCGAAACCGGTAGCCCGGCGGTGCCCTGCTGTTGTTACTACGTGATTGTAAGCGAACGGGCGTAGCCCATGCCGGCTGGCCTGAACTACGCCCGTTATACGATGCGTCTGGCAGTGAGGCTGCCTATTTGATGTTGGCCGTACTGTCGGCTTTCTGCTTGGCTTCGTTTTTAGCCTTTTTCTTGAAGTAGCCTCGCAGCAGGAAGTTGTTCTGGGCGGCTTTCAGGTCTTCGTTCAGCAGCTCGGTGCCTTTGTTGAGGTTACGCAGCGTGATGCGCAGGTTCGAGGCCGTTTCCTGGTCGGTCAGCAGAACACCCAGCGGGCTGTTGTTGTTATTCAGCTTTTCCGACGCCTTGTTGAGGTTCTGCGTCGTCTGGCTCAGCGTGCCCACCGTTTTATCGGCGTTGTTGGCGGTGCTTTCCAGGCGGGCGGCCGTGCGGCTCAGGCGCCGGAAAATGGTTGTATCGGTAACCAGCTCATTGGCCAGACTGCCTTTGGTGTTGAGTTTGGCGGCAAACTTCGACACCGAGCCGGTCAGCGTAACGGTGTTGCTGGACGCCTTTTCGAGGTTTTCCATTGCTTTCTTGAAGTTATTGGCCACCAGCGAGTCGGTCAGCACGGCGCCAACCGTGCCTTTGCCCCGGCGGATGTTGCCAACCAGCGCTTTGAAATCCTGTGTAACGCGCAGCAGATTGCGGTTGTTTTCCTGCAGCGTTTCGAGTACCTGATCGGAGCTGAGGGCGGCCACGGTCTGCAGCCGGTCGCCATCTTCCACTTCGGGGTGGCTCACGGTGCCGCCCATAATCACCACGATCTTGTTGCCGATCAGGCCGTCGCTGCTGATGCTTGCTTTGGCATCTTTCCGGATATACTGCTGTGAGCTTTGCTCCACGTCCATGTCGACTTCTACCTGCGACTGGCCGTAGAAACTGATCTTCTTGACCGTGCCGATCTTGACGCCCGAAAACCAGACGTTATTCCCCGCCTTGAGGCCGGCAATGTCGCCGAAAACGGCCATGAGCCGGATGCTCTTCGTAAATCGCTTCTGCTGTCCGCCCAGCACAAAAACGCCGGCGACGAAGATGATGATCCCGATCAGCACGAAAATGCCAACAGTAACGGATCGTTTATTAGATTCTGCACTCATTCGGATGGTCGTGTAGTCGTGTAATGATGGCCAGCTGGAAAAGAGGTTCGTGGGTTAACTCACAAACGCCTGAAGCGTGGTCACTGTTTAATTCACAAAGTTGTAATGGTAAAACTGCTGTACCCGTTCGTCTGGATCGGCAAACACTTCCTCGAACGTACCGACACGTTCGAAGGTACCGTCGAGCAACATGGCCACACGGTCGCCGGTGGTTTTGGCGCAGGTGAGGTCGTGGGTAATGATAATGGACGTGGCTTTGTAGCGGACTTTTACCTCGTTGATCAGGTTATTGATCTCGATGCAGGTGATGGGGTCGAGACCCGCCGTGGGCTCATCGTAGAGCATGATTTCGGGTTTCAGGATCAGCGTGCGGGCAATACCGATCCGCTTACGCTGCCCCCCCGATAGTTCGGACGGCATCTGGTTGATGGTTTGCAGCAAACCCACATCGTCGAGGGCTTCTTCCACCGCCCGGTCGATCTCGGCCCGGCTCAGGTTCCGAACATTGCGTACCAGCGGAAACTCCAGATTCTCGCGGATGCTCATACTATCGTAAAGGGCACTGTTCTGGAAGGAGAAACCAACCTTCTGCCGGAATAGATCGAGTTCGCGGCCTTTCAGCGCGTTGATATCCTGACCCAGTACCGACACCGAACCCGAGTCGGCTTTGAGCAGACCCACCAGAATCTTGATCAGCACGGATTTACCCGTTCCGGACCGACCCAGCACCACTACGTTTTCTTCCCGGTTGACCGTCAGGGTAACGCCACGCAGCACGTGCAGGTCGCCAAACGACTTGCGCAGGTCTTTGATAAGAATGACAGGTTCAGGTGTCATAGGCTCAATGAGTGAATGTATAAACGGGTAGAGCCGCAACGACCGGCCCGGGTGCGGGTGGCGGCCGGGCTCAGGCTGCGCACCGGCTTACCCACGCAGCGCGCTGACAATCTGAAGGGACAGCAGCTCTTCGATAAAAACCAGAAACATCGACGTAACCACCGATGCGTTGGCTGCTTTGCCAACCCCTTCGGTACCTTTCGATGAATGGAAGCCTTTGTAACAGCCCACCATACCGATGGTAAAGCCAAACACGATGGATTTCAGCAGGGAAGCGAAAATATCGAGGTATGTGATGGCCCCGAATACTTCCTGTATATACGACGAGAAACTGGTTTGTTCGTTGGCGTTGACATTGATAAACGCGCCCAGCAGGGCCACGAAAATCGTGTACATGGTTAGCAGCGGTATGGTAAACGAGGTGGCCAGCACCCGGCTCACAACCAGAAACTTGAACGGGTCGGTGCCCGATACCTCCATGGCGTCGATCTGCTCGGTTACGTTCATCGACCCCAGCTCGGCGCCGATGCTCGACCCCACCTTGCCCGAAGCGATCAGCGCCGTCACGAGCGGACCAAGGGCGCGCACGATGGCAATGGCAATCAGCGAGGGCAGCCACGAGGTAGCGCCAAACTCCGACAGCGACGGGCGCGACTGGTTGGTGAAGACGATGCCGGTGATGAAACCGGTCATGGAAATGAGCAGCAGTGACCGAACGCCTACTTCGTAGCACTGCCGGACAATTTCCCTGAACTCATAGGGAGGAGCCAGTACTTCCCGAAAAAAGCGCCCCACGAAGGCCGCAACATCGGCCAGATTGATAAAAAAGCGGGCAAACCCACCGGAGCGGGCCGGCTTATCGGCAGGAGGGGGCGTAGCGGACTTGGGATCGGGCTGCATTCAGACTGGAAAAAGCGACCCTGTAGCATGGTGGGGCAGCTATTGCCTATTAACTCAAATTAGTCGCTACAGGTTTAACTCGGCAAATATAACGAGGGATTTCCCGAAAGCGAGACGGCCCGGCCAGCGATTGATGGGTCGCCGGTCGGGCCGTCTGGGTGGTAGCGCTGGTGGCTCAGGCCGTTTGCAGGGCCGGGGTCAGAAAGGCCGAATAGTCGTCGGGCCTGGACATGACTTCTTTATAGAGCAGCACCCGAAACAGGTAGTAACGCGTTTCGCGGGGCAGGGCCATGCTGTAATAGTCGCGCTGTTTGTTCTGGCGAAGCTGGCTTTTGAGGTGACCGGGGCCGGCATTGTAGGCTGCGGCCACCAGCGACCAGGAACCCAGCTGGGTATATAGCTCGCGCAGGTATTTGCAGGCGGCCTCGGTGGCCTTGCGGGCGTTGAACCGCTCATCGACACCGCGGCCTACCTTGAGACCCAGCGCACGGGCCGTACCCGGCATCAGCTGCCAGTAGCCGGCAGCGCCCGCCCGCGAAACAGCGTGCGGCTGCAAATCGCTCTCGGCCAGGGGGATATACCGAAAATCGTCGGGAATGTCGTACTTGGCCAGAATGGGGTCGATCAGCGGAAAAAACTTGTCGGCGCGGGCACGCAGCGCCGTCAGGGTGCTGGCGTGGGGCCGAAACAGGGTAAACACGTGTTTCCAGCGGCTAACCACTTCATCCTGGTGGAAGGGCATACACTCGCCACAGAAGTCGACATCCAGCAGGGGTAACTCGGGTTTGTTGATGATGGGTTTGAGGGGTGTCACGGTGGCATCGGGGTGCACAACCTGACTGACGGGAATCAAACCGGAGGGAATCAGAGGGGCGGCTGTCAGCCGGGCCGCTACGGTTACTGACGGGCGCAGGGCGGCCATCAACACAGAGAATCCAACTCGTTTAAGCAAGGCAACATTTTGATGGTACTGGAAAGGTAACGCCAGGGGCGTGTCGATTAGTTTGCTGATAGCCAATCGGGTAACGAATCGGAAGGGGGTCGGCCCGGGCTAATGGCCAGACAGGTTAACTGTTCAAATTCTTATTTTGTGGGATTCCGGGCCGGGAGGGGCGATTCTGGCCAATGGGGCGAGGTTCCGGCGGAGCCACATTAAAATGTATAAAAGTGGGCGCCCCCGTCGCTTCTTTTTGCCCGGCCGATGGGTAAAGAAGCCGGCCCGGTGGCTCTCTACCGCAGGCAGTAGCCCGGCGGGCGTCCGTCGGGCCGATACCCACTCGGTTGTACTGCTGCCCCTTCAACATCGCTATGCCTTTACGCTCCCAAGACTGGTTTGGCCGCACCGGAAAAGACGGCTTTATTTACCGGGCCTGGATGAAAAACCAGGGCTTCCCGCATCACGAATTCGAAGGCAAACCCGTGATCGGGATCTGCAACACCTGGTCTGAACTGACGCCCTGCAACGCCCATTTCCGCGAACTGGCCGAAGCCATCAAACGGGGGGTCTGGGAAGCCGGCGGTTTCCCGCTCGAGTTCCCGGTGATGTCGCTGGGCGAGTGTCAGATCAAGCCCACGGCCATGCTGTTCCGGAACCTGGCCAGTATGGATGTCGAAGAAAGCATCCGGGGTAACTCGCTCGACGGGGTCATTCTGATGTGCGGCTGCGACAAAACCACGCCGTCGCTGGTCATGGGGGCCTGCAGCGTCGATATCCCGACCATGGTGGTGTCGGGCGGGCCCATGCTGGCGGGCCGGTTTCAGGGCCGAAAAATCGGAACGAGCGACCTGTGGCGGTTTGCCGAAGCGTATAAGATGGGCGAGATGAGTCAGGCTGAATTTGTAGCCGCCGAAGCCGGTATGGCGCGTAGCCAAGGCCACTGCGCCGTGATGGGAACGGCTAGTACCATGGCGGCCATGGTCGAGTCGCTGGGCCTGAGCCTACCCGACAACGCCACTATCCCCGCGGCCGACTCGCGCCGAAAAGTGCTTGCCCACCTGACCGGTATGCGCATGGTCGAGCTGGTGCGGGAAGGCACCCGACCGTCGCAGGTGCTGACGCGCGAAGCCTTCGAAAACGCCATCATGGTCAACGCAGCCCTGGGCGGGTCGACCAACTTCATTCTGCACCTGACCGCCATTGCCGGGCGGGTGGGGGTGGAGCTGTCGCTCGATGATTTCGACCGGCTGTCGGCCCGCATTCCGCTACTGGCCAACCTCCAGCCCTCGGGCGAGCATTTCGTGGAAGACCTGTTTTATGCGGGTGGACTGCCGGCCATCATCAATGAACTGCGTCCGTACCTCAACAACGACGCCCTGACCGTCAATGGCCGTTCGATTGGCGAAAACTGCGCCGAAGCCCAGTGCTACGACCCGGCCGTGATTGCAACAGTCGAGAAGCCGTTCAAGCCCGAATCAGGTATTGCCGTGCTGCGGGGTAATCTCTGCCCGAATGGGGCCGTGCTGAAGCCCTCGGCCGCTACGCCCGCGCTGATGCAGCATACGGGGCGGGCGGTGGTGTTCGAAAATATTGACGACTACAAGACGCGCATCGACGATCCGGCCCTCGATGTAGACCCCGACTGTGTGCTGGTGCTGAAACAGGTAGGACCCCGGGGCTATCCGGGCATGCCCGAAGTGGGCAACATGCAGCTACCTGCCAAAATTCTGGCCCTGGGCGTACACGACATGGTGCGCATCTCCGACGGCCGCATGAGCGGTACCGGCTTTGGCACGGTGGTGCTGCACGTTTCGCCCGAATCGGCGGTGGGTGGGCCGCTGGCGCTGGTCAAGAACGGCGACCTGATTACCCTCGACGTGGAAGCCCGGCGGCTGCACCTCCACGTGTCGGACGATGAACTGGCCGAACGGCGGTCGCAGTACGTGGCGCCCGACCTTGGTTACGACCGGGGCTACGTAAATCTGTATATTCGCCACGTCACGCAGGCCCACGAAGGTGCCGACTTCGACTTCCTGAAAGGCGGGTCGGGCAGCGAGGTTCGACGCGATTCACATTAATCGATCTGTAACGACCGGGTCAGGGTCGACCGGCGAACGACCCTGACCCGATTTACGCGCTGCTATGCCAACAACTGATTTTGATTCGACACCGCGCCCGACGGCCCTGATTACGGGAGCAGCCACCGGTATTGGTTTTGCCATTGCCGACGGGCTTGCCCGGCGCGGGGTGCAGGTGCTGCTCAATGACTTCGACGCGGCCGCGGCCGACGCGGCTGCCGGTCGTATCCGGCAATCGGGCGGAGTATGCGAAGCCTGCCCCGGCGATGCGGCCGATGTCGCCTTTATCCAGCAGTTCGTCGATACGGCGGTCGATCGGTTTGGGTCGGTCGATCTGGCCATTGCCAACGCCGGCATTACGGTATTCGGGGATGTGTTCAGCACCACGCCGGCGGCCTTCGAGCAGATTGTCAACCTCAATTTGCGAGGGAGCTATTTTTTGGCGCAGCGGGCAGCCAGTCAGATGCGGCTGCAGGGGCGCGGTGGGCGTATTCTGTTTATGTCGTCGGTGGTGGGGCACATCGGTCATCCGGGCCTGCCCGTCTACAGCATGACCAAAGCGGGGCTCGAAATGCTGGCCAAACAACTCGTTATCGACCTGTCGCCCCTGGGCATTACCGTCAACGCCATTGCGCCGGGGGCTACCCTGACCGAACGAACCCTCGACGATCCCGACTATATCCCCGTCTGGTCGCGCATCACCCCCATGGGCCGGCCCGCCACCGTTACCGACATCGCCGAAGCGGCCCTCTTCCTGCTGTCTCCGGCCGCCGGGCATATCACGGGGCAAAGCCTGGTGATCGATGGCGGCTGGACCAGCGTAGGCATCCCGCCGGTGGGGTAAGGGAAGTTGTAGAGTTGTAAGATTTGCTGTGCGTCGTAAAGTTGGGTATCAGTAACGTCAGCAAGTTAGCTACTTTCATGGCTTTTATAAATCGACTACGATATGGCACGTGCCGTTGAGATGGGG
>NZ_BAAGZE010000004.1:0-1802 GCF_054778875.1 Spirosoma luteolum | reverse complement strand
GAACAGAGCCGTTAAGCCCCGCACTGCCGATGGTACTGCTGTCACAAGCGGGAGAGTAGGAAGGTGCCACCTGTGTTATTTGAGAGCGGGGAGAGTCTGCTGACGGAAGTCGGCAGACTTTTTTCGTTTAGGGCTACCCCACCAACCGGCTGGTTATAATGCCCACCTATTGGCTGACTGACCAGAGTGAAAGGAGAGCAGTCAGCTTGTTACAATCAAGGTGCGTATGGTTTATTCGTTGCGCATACATCTGGTATGATAGAAACTAGTATCCTTAAAGCCGATAGGCAATTTATGGTCAGTGGAATAGGGTTATCAGATAGACTTATCTTATGACTGCTCTATCCAACTCATGCGATCAAAAGTGGTGTGAGTGAACCGATAAGCACCGATGTGATTTGGTCTGGCTTCAGCTATTGATTTGTTTATTTATAAACATCCCGATTGAGTCAGATAGACAGATGACCCGTCCTAAAATAGGTTGACAGGTTTATTGATTATGTTGTCTTGAAGCAGCACCCCTTTCAAGTGGGTGCTGCTTTTTGTTGCTTGTGTACTTGATCGGGGGTTTGATAAGCTAACGACAGATGGGGCCGGTGTTGATTGTAAATGGCTACTGATTCAGCTACCATCTGACGCGCTTCAGTCAAATCAGCCGGACGCACCACTAGGAATTCGTATTTTATAATGCCATTCATCCGCTCTGCCAGTGCATTCTGGTAGCAGTCAGAGCCATCCGTCATTGAACAAGTGACACCATACTGGCGGTGCAAACGCTGATAGTAGTCGGCACAATACTGACTCCCCCGATCCGAATGATGGATCAGGGGCTGGGTGAGTTTGTTGGCCTTCAGTGCCCCTTCGAAGGCGACTCGTACCGCGGCTGCGGTTAATTGCTCATGCACGTGATAACCCACGATCTTGCGTGAGTAGGCGTCGGTCACCAGGCTCAGATACGCTTCTCCCTGAGCTACCTCTAAGTAGGTAATATCAGCTACCCAGAGTTGATTGGGCCGCTCAACCACCAGATCGTTCGTGGCATTGGGGTATTTACGCATCCAATGGCTGGAGTCGGTCGTTTTGCGATAGCTACGGGCCGCTCCCACCAGCAAGCCTGCATGGCGCAAACAGCTAAATAAGCCATCCCGCCCTAGTTTGATTCGCTGCTCTTGTAGTTTCTGCTTCAGTAAGTAATGAAGTTTACGCGTACCAAGCCGGGGCATGAGTCGACGCTGTTGCCGCACTAACTCAATCACTCGATTCCTGGTAGTTTGGTCGCGTTGTCGACGTTGTTGAGCCTGGTAATAACTCTGGCGACTGACCCCGAACAGTTGACAAATGTAGACCAGGCTCATTTGCCGCTCCGTCTGGAGCCGGTGGACTGCGCGGGGGAAGCCTTTTTTCGAATGTTGAGGCCATGCTCTTTCTCGGCCACCTCAATTAATGTTTGGTAAGCCAGAACCCGATCTTTCTCTCGTTGCAAATCGGCTTCTAGTTCTTTGATCCGCTGCTCGGGGGTGGGGGCTTTAGCGGGGTTAGGGTTGGCTTTCATAGCGGATCGAGGGGGAAACTGCCAGTCTAAGCTACCTAATTTCCGCAACCAGACCAAAACCGTTGAGCGGCCCTGGATCCCATACTTGGCCTGGGCTTGTTTATAGGTCAAGCTGCCTTGTTCGACTTCCTGGACGACACTGCGCTTAAAGGCCAAGGTGTAGTCGCCCTGAGTGCGCTTACGTCGTTGATTGATTGGCTTATCCATAAAATAAGTTGGGGGTAGTGTCAACCTATTTCAGGACGGGTCA
>NZ_BAAGZE010000003.1:0-1177121 GCF_054778875.1 Spirosoma luteolum | reverse complement strand
GCGTTGGAGACGACGACGTTGATAGGCGGCAGGTGGAGGTGCAGAGATGCATGGAGCCGAGCCGTACTAATGGCCCCGGACGCGTGATTAGGAAAGTGTTTTACGAGATAAGAGCTTAGGGTGGAGTAGTCTGGTTGTGTGGTGCGTTTCTCTCTGTGGGGAAAAAGACTGCAGGAATTAGGTAGCTGAAGGGTTACCGAAGGTATATACAGGTTGGTGCAGTTAAGGCGGGTGAACACCTCTTCCATTTCGAACAGAGCCGTTAAGCCCCGCACTGCCGATGGTACTGCTGTCACAAGCGGGAGAGTAGGAAGGTGCCACCTGTGTTATTTGAGAGCGGGGAGAGTCTGCTGACGAAGGTCGGCAGACTTTTTTCGTTTAGGGCTACCCCACAAAACGGCCAATATAGATTGACTAAATACGAACTTAATCAGCTTAAAAGCCGGTGTAAATAAGGATTAACCTGTATTAGCACACGCTCGTGTCGTTGTGATATAGTCAAGAGGGGGCTTGTAAGTAGCATACCCGCCAAAAAGGAATACAGGCTTTGTGAGTGAGATCAAAAACAGGATGATCAGGAGCTCAATTTATACAGTTAAAACACTATTGGTCGATTCTGAAGCGGGGGTTGAAGCGCAGGCAGACGAATCAATGGGATGCATTGGTTGCATAGGACGAACAGGTTAAGAAAATTTGGCTTAGGGCTGATGTTAGCAAAGCTTAACTACCTAAAACAAAAATGAGTAAAATTTGCATTATTAGGATATTTGAAAAGTAATTGGTGTACATACTTGTTTTTTTTGCTTTGATCGATTTAATTCTAAAATTATTTAGAAAGTAAGAATATATTTGCTCTAAAATTTAGTAGTTCAGAATTTAATAGGGCTTAAAAGTCATCTAACCGACTAGACTAACTTTGTTTACAAGGGATTAGTTAGCCATTTAAAGACACGTCTTGAGTAATTATCCTGAGAGTCAGTCGAGTATTTCACCCGGTCGGGTAGTACTATGCCCCTATTAATACCTACGTATCGACTAAGTTTTTAACAGTCCAGTACTTCAGTTCAGTAAGTGTTGTCAACCAATCAAATTAATCGTTTATGAAACCAAAGCTACGGAAAGCCTCAGCGCAGGCTTTACTCCTGCTGGGTGCATGGCTGCTGTTTGCATTCGCGCCATCTCTGGCCGTTGCCCAGGAAGTCTCAGGAAAAGTACAGGATGAGAAAGGGAATAGCCTGGCTGGTGCATCGGTAACCATTAAGGGAAGCACCAAAGGAACCAACACGGATGGCGACGGTAACTACCGGATCAGTGTACCGGCCGCCAACGCAGTACTTGTATTCTCGTATATCGGCTATCTAAAGCAGGAAGTAGCGGTCGGCAATCAGTCGGTGATCACCGTAAAGCTACAGCCAGGCGATGCAACGCTGAATGAGGTTGTTGTAACGGCCCTGGGAATTTCGAAAGAAGCTCGTAAGCTGGGTTACGCCGTAACGACTGTTGATGGAACCTCGTTGACTAAAGCCCGCGAAAACAACATCGGTAACGCACTGGTGGGTAAAGTAGCGGGTCTGAGCGTGCGGGGAACCAACAGTGGGCCCGGCGGTACCTCTAAAATTCTGATGCGGGGTATGCCCAGCATGAACTCGGCCGGCGCTCCTCTGATCGTTATCAATGGCGTACCTATGGACAACACGCAGCGTGGTAGCGCTGGTCAGTGGGGTGGTGCCGACGGTGGCGATGGACTGGGTAACCTGAACCCGGATGATATTGAAACGATGACCGTTCTGAAAGGGCAGTCGGCCTCGGCCCTGTATGGGTCGCGGGCGTCGAATGGCGTTATCCTCGTAACGACCAAGCGCGGTAAAAAAGGCGACTATGCCGTTGAGTACAATATGAACCTGACGGCCGATCAGCCGCTCAACCTGACCGACTTTCAATACGAGTATGGTCAGGGTATGAACGGCCAGAAGCCAACTACGGTTGCCGCGGCACAGGCTACGGGCCGGATGAGCTGGGGCGCTAAACTGGATGGATCGAACGTAATTCAGTTCGATGGCAAGCAGTATCCCTACACGGCACAGCGCGACAACATCAAGAACTTTTACAACATCGGTTCGAACTTCACCAATACGGTGTCGGTAACGAAAGGGGGCGATAATGGTTCGTTCCGGCTGTCGCTGTCGAACCTGGCCAACAAAGGTATCATTCCGAACACGGGCCTGACCCGGAAAACGGTTAACCTGACGGCCGATCAAAACATAACGTCGAAACTGAGCTTCAGCATTCTGGCCAACTACATCGATGAGCAGGTGAAGAACAAACCCCAGCTGAGCGATGGTCCACTTAATGCCAACAACGGTCTGCTGCTGGCTACGAACATCGATGAGCGCATTCTGGCGCCCGGTTTCAATCCAACGACAGGTCAGGAAGTTGTTTTCAGTGACGATAACTACGTAACGAACCCGTATTTCGTGGTCAACCAGTACGTGAACAACGTTCAGCGGAAGCGGATTATCTCGATGGCCTCGACCAAGTACCAGTTTGCCGACTGGATCTACGCGCAGGCTCGGGTCGGGTATGATAATGCTAACGACCGTATCATGAACGTTACGCCCTGGGGTACGTCGTACTCGATCAGCTCGAGCCCCAAAGGCCAGGGTGCACTGAACGAACTGTCGAACGCACAGCGGACCGAACTGAATATCGATGGTTTGCTTGGGATCAACCGTAACATTACGTCGGACCTGACGCTGAATGCAATTCTGGGCGGTAACATCCGGAAAAACTACTACGAGAAGATTGGCGTGAGCGGAAGTCCTTTTGTGCTGCCGTACCTGTACAGCTACAACAACGTAGTTAACTTCAACCGCTCGTACGAATTTGCCAGAAAGCAAATCAACTCGGGTTTCTATAGTCTTGATCTGGCTTATAAAACCTTCCTGACCCTGAGCACCACGGGCCGTTACGACACTTATTCGACGCTATCTGCTGGCAACCGTAGTTTGTTTACGCCTTCGGTATCGACGGCACTTGTCTTCTCGGATCTGGTGAACGTACCCAATCTAAGCTTCGGTAAGCTGCGGGCTTCGTATGCCGTAACCAGTGGTGAGGCCATCGATCCGTATCTGACCGATGTGTACTACGGTGTAGGTAATGCGATCAACACCATCCCAACGGGTAATTTCAGTTCGGCGCTGCCTAACCTATTTCTGAAGCCCTTCTCGAAATCAGAACTGGAAGTCGGTCTGGAGATGCGTTTCTTCGGCAACCGTCTGGGCTTTGATGTGGCGTACTACACCCAGAAAACGCGTAATGAAATCATGCCGGCCAACTACAGCTGGGCAACGGGCTACACGAGTGGGGTAGTAGCGACGGGTTCAGTGCAGAACAATGGTCTGGAAGTACAGATCAACGGCACACCGATCCGGTCGTCGAAACTGACCTGGAACGTGTCGCTGAACCTGACGTCGGTACACAACAAGATTCTGCAAACCGACCTGAACAACAACCCAATCTCGCTGGGTCAGAACCGGGCCACGCTGGGCAACGCCATCACGGCGTTTAAACCAGGCATGGCTGGTCCGCAGATTCGGGCGTATGACTACAAGTACGGTGCCAACGGTCAGATTGTGGTCGATGCTTCGGGCCTGCCGGTGCGGGGCGATCTGATCGACATGGGTACTGTACTGCCAACCCTGTATGGTGGTCTGAACAACGAATTCGTGCTGGGTCCGGTCAACCTGTCGTTCCTGGTCGACTACAACTATGGCAACAAAATTCTGTCGGCTACCGAGAACTACTCGATCCGCCGGGGTCTGAATAAGCTGACGCTGCCTGGCCGCGAAACGGGCATCCTGACGGGGGTTACGAGCGATGGCAAAACCAACACCGTAACGGCTGCCGCACAGGATTACTACACGGCGCTGGCTAACAACGTAACCAAGACGAGCGTTGTCGACGGCGACTTCATCAAACTGCGTCAGCTGACGCTGGGCTACAGCCTGCCCGTTCGCCTGCTGGAGAAACTGCCCCTCATTCGTACGGTAAACGTTTCGTTTGTTGCGCGGAACCTCTTCTACATCATGAAGAAAACCACCAACATCGATCCTGAAGCTTCGTTCGGGTCAAACCTGACTTATTCGGGTATTGAAGGCGGCAACCTGCCGGCTACACGTAACTACGGTGTCAACCTGAACATTAAGTTTAAATAAGAAGACAATGAAGAAGAGATTAATCGCAACAACCTTCCTCATCGGAGCGCTGCAGTTTTCGTGTAACGATTCGTTCGACGCGCTCAATATCGACCCAACGCGGGCTTCGTCGGGTACATTCGACGCCAACCTGCTGCTACCCAGCATTCAGTTCAACCACGTGAACGCCAATGCCGGCTACAACGGGCCAATTCTGTTCCAGAGCATGTGGGTGCAGGTGCTGGCGTCGACCAGTTCGGGTGGTGCCAACTACTATACCAATGCCGACAAATATGTGATCTCGGGTAACACCAACGATTACCTGCAGCGGACGTGGAGCATCGATTACAATGCCGCCAGCTACGCCTACGAAATGGAGCAGCTGACCAATGGCAATGCGGCCCGGGCTAACCTGAACAACATTGCCGTAATCATGCAGGTACAGTCGCTGGCTACCATCACCGATACCTATGGCGACATTCCTTACACGCAGGCGCTGATGGGTAAGGCCGGCACGACGCTGCCCGCCTACGATTCGCAGCAGGCCATCTACAGTTCGATGCTGAGCCGGCTCGACAAAGCCACCGCGGCTCTGAGCACGTCGGGCGATGTGCCGACCAACGATGCCTTTCCCTACAAAGGGGACATCTCGAAGTGGAAAAAGTATGGTTACTCGCTCATGCTTAAACTGGCGATGCGGCTGACGAAGGTTGATCCGGCAACGGCGAAAACCTACGCCGAGAAAGCAGTGGCCGGTGGCGTTTTTGCCAGCATCGACGATGATGCCTACGTAATGCCCGACAACGCAAATGGGTACGGTAACAGCAACGGCCAGGCGCTGACGACGCTCGACGACATCTACCAGGTGCGCTGGAGCAAGTCGCTGATCGACTACCTGAAAACCAACGGCGATCCCCGCCTGGGCGTTATTGCCGAGGTGCCGGCGGCTGGCCTGAAAGCCAACCAGGATGCGGCTACCTCGGGTACGTCGGCTCCGGCTTCGCAGCTTGGTCTGCCCAACGGATTCGACCTGAACGGCGGTGCCACGGATATCAGCAAATCGGCTGGCTATCCGGGCCCAACGGGGTCGGGCGACGATGTAACGCCGATCGGCAAGTACTCGCGGCCAACGGCGTTCTACCGCAACCGGAACGCTCCCCTGTTTGTACTGACGTATGCTGAAACCGAACTGCTGCTGGCCGAAGCCGTTACGCGTGGGTTTGCCGTGGGTGGTACAGCTGCCCAGCACTATCGTAACGGAGTTATTGCCGGTATCCAGGCGCTGTCGCGCTTTGGCGGCTCGGCTGCGATCAGCGCAACGGCAGCAGCTGCTTACGCCGATGCAAAGCCGCTGACGACGACCAACGCCCTGAAACAAATCAACGAACAGTACTGGGCTACCACCGGTACGCTGATGAACTTCATGGAGGCCTGGAACAACTGGAAGCGCTCGGGCTACCCCGAACTGACACCAGTCAACTACGTGGGTAACTTCTCGGGCGGTGTTATTCCGCGCCGGCAGCCGTATCCAACCAACGAGGCTACGCTCAACACGGCGAGCTACTCAACGGCCATCGGCAAACTAACGGGTGGCGACACCTGGTCGTCGCGCGTATGGTGGGATAAGTAAGCACGAACTGACACAGGAAAGGTAAGGTGGCAATGCGCCCCTTACCTTTTTTGTTTAAGTGGTATAAATCCGGGATTTTATTTCGTTTATCGGTAGAAAAACCTTATTATGTGCTGTGAACGAGCTACTTGTACGGCTTATTAGTCGATCCTCTATAGTATTAATTTTTCTTCTTATCACCCTGGCCGGATCGGAATTGATGGCGCAGTCGACTCTGTTTCGACCCCTGCCCGCCAGCCAGACAGCCATCGCGTTTCGCAACGACATCGACGAAAACGAGCAGCTGAATGTATTGTCATACGAGTATTTTTATAACGGTGCCGGCGTAGCGGCTGCCGACTTCAACAACGACGGCCTGATCGATCTGTTCTTTACGGCCAATCTCAAGCCAAACAAACTCTACATAAACGCAGGCGGACTAACGTTTAAGGACCAGACCCGTGAAGCGGGTACCGAACTGGCGGGTCGGCCACGGGGCTGGAAAACGGGGGTCACGGTAGGCGATGTCAACAACGATGGCTGGGTCGATCTGTACGTATGCTACTCCGGCAAAGGCGATGAGGCTACCCGGCGGAATCAACTCTTCATCAATGAGGGATTTGGTAAGGACGGTAAGGTGCATTTCAAGGAGCAGGCCAAACTATACGGCCTCGACGACCCCGGCTACAGCACCCAGGCTGCCTTTTTCGATTACGACCGGGATGGCGACCTCGACCTGTTTCTGCTGAATCACAACGTCAAGAAATACGACAACCTCGAATTGGCGCGGCTCCACGGCGAAACCGATGCGCTGGCCGGCAACAAACTGTTCGAGAATCAGGGAAATCGGTTTGTGGATGTAAGCCAGAAAGCGGGCATCTACCAGTATCCGCTCACGTTTGGGCTGGGGGTGGCTATCGCCGATATCAACCGCGATGGCTGGCCCGATCTCTACGTCACCAACGATTACAATGAGCCCGACTACCTGTACATCAACCAGAAAAACGGGACGTTTCGGGAATCGACCCAGCAGCAGCTGCGCCACCTGTCGCAGTTTTCGATGGGCGTCGACATTGCCGATTACAACAACGACGGGTTGCCCGATATCATGTCGCTGGATATGCTGCCCGAAGACAACCGCCGGCAAAAGCTGTTGCAATTGCAGGAGAACTACGAATCGTTTGAGCTGATGGTGCAGCAGAACCTGCATCGGCAGTTTATGCGCAACACGCTCCAGCTGAATAATGGAAACGGTCCCGACGGGCTGCCTTCGTTCAGCGAGATTGCCCAGGTGGCGGGCGTGTCGAATACCGACTGGAGCTGGGCTCCGCTATTGGCTGATTTCGACAACGATGGCTACAAAGACCTGTTCATCACAAACGGCTACCTGCGCGACTACACGAACAAAGATTTTCTGAAATACTGGGGCGACTACAAGGTGAAGAAGGCGATCGATCGGGAGCCGGTGCAACTGATGGATCTGGTGAAGGCCATGCCCGCTACCAAAGTCGCCAACTACATCTTTCAGAATCAGCACAACCTGACCTTTGCCAACCGGCAGCAGGCCTGGGGCATCAACACACCCACCATATCGAGTGGGGCAGCCTATGCCGACCTCGACAACGACGGTGATCTGGAATTGATCGTAAATAACATCAACGAACCCGCCACCATTTACCAGAACATGGCCCGGGAGCAGAACCGGAATGCCTTCGTACAGCTGAAGCTACGGGCAGTTCGGGGCGATAGAAGCGCGATTGGCACTAAAGTAACCGTATTTGCCGCCGGACAGCAGCAGTATCAGGAATTGCAGCAGACGCGTGGTTACCTCTCGGCGCAGCCGGCTACTCTGCACCTTGGACTAGGCACGGCTACGCAGATCGACTCGATCGTGGTGGAGTGGCCCGATCAGACCCGGCAGGTATTGCGGCAACAACCCATCAATCAGTTATTGACGATCGAGCAGGTGGGCAACGACCGTAGCCAGTGGGTGACACCGAGCTGGCCGGCCGTGTTCTTGGCTGTGTCGTCGGTGCTGCCGTACACGCACGAGGGCTTTGCCGAAAACGATTTTAAGCGGCAACCCCTTATGCTCTGGATGTACTCGAACACGGGCCCAGTGCTGGCCCGGGGCGATGTAAACCACGATGGCCTGACCGATGTGTTTGTAAGTGGCGATCAGAAACAGCCGGGGGCAGTCTGGCTGCAGCAGCCGGCGGGCCGTTTTGCCAAATTACCGGGCCTTACGCTGAGCGATGAAACCGGCTCGGCTGTTTCGGCGGCCCAGTTCTTCGACGCCAACAACGATGGGTTCGACGATCTGTATCTGGCCCACGGCGGCTACTCGCTGTTTGAGCCCAATACGCCCGCCCTGCAGGACGAACTGTACCTGAACGATGGTCACGGGCAACTCGTGCTGGCCAAAACGGCTCTGCCGGATCTGAGCGGAAGCAGCAAATCGTGTGTGCGACCAGCCGATTACGACGGCGACGGGGATCTGGACCTATTTGTGGGGGGGCGGGTAGTGCCGGGCCGGTACCCCGAAACGCCGGTGTCCTACCTGCTCAAAAACAACGGCGCGGGGCAGTTCAGCCGGGTGCCAATGCCATTTGCGATGGTGGGTATGGTGACCGATGCGCAGTGGGCCGACCTGGATGCCGACAACCGACCCGATCTGATTCTATGCGGTGAGTTTATGCCCATCAAAGTGTATCGCAATACAAAAGAGGGGTTCGTCGATGCTACCAAAACGTATTTCCCCGATGGGCAAAACGGCTTCTGGCTGTCGCTGACGGTAGCCGACCTCAACGGCGACGGTCAGCGCGACATCGTGGCGGGCAACCTGGGGCTGAACACACAGATCAAGGCGTCGGCCGCAGAGCCCGCCGAACTGCTGTATGCCGATTTCGACGAGAACGGCTCGGTTGACCCCTTTTTCTGTTTTTACGTACAGGGTAAGACCTATCCGTTTGTGAGCCGTGATGAATTGAATGATCAGATTTACGCCATGCGCCGGAAGTTTGCTTATTACAAAGACTACGCCGACGCAACGGCCACCGAAATTTTCACGCCGGAGCAGTTGAGCAACGCTCGTCGGCTCGTGGTCAATGACCTGCATACGACCTGCTTTCTGCAAACCAATGGCCGATTTGCGCCGGTGTCGCTACCGCTGGAAGCGCAGTTTGCCCCCGTCACCCGAACACTGACCGGAGATTTCGATAAAAATGGCACAATCGATCTGTTGTTGCTGGGTAATAAGTCAGACAACCGGCTCAAACTGGGCAGCATGGATGCCAACTATGGCTGCCTGCTGGCGGGCGATGGTAAGGGTGGTTTCCGGTATATACCCCAGCCCCAGTCTGGCCTGTCGGTATCGGGCGATGTGAAGTCGGCGCTTGAACTGCCGGTGGGTTCTGCCACTTATCTGCTGATCGGAGCGATGAACCAGCCGCTGCAACTCTATAAACCCAATCGTCCATGAAACGAGTACGGTTTCTACTGCTTCTGTTAAGCCTGGTCAGTAGCCTTCGGGTTACGGCCAGCCGCCCCGACCTGAAGAGCCGGCTGCAACCAACGGTTTTTGCCCTGACAATGGTGATGATTCACGACGTGGTGAATCCGCCGGCAGCCAGCCGATTTTACACGTATTGTCTCCTGGGCGCTCACGAGATTGTGGCTCAGCGACACCCGGCCGAGGTTGTATCGCCCGGTCGGTTTGTGCGCAATTTTACGCCCATCCAGATCGACACAACCCGTCCCGGCGATGAACAGCTGACGGCGCTTTACTGCATACTGGAAACAGGACGCCTGCTACTTCCATCGGGCTCCCTGCTGGAGAGCGAGCAGGCCAAGCTACTTACCGCAGCCAGGCAGGCGGGCTATGCACCGTCACTGATCGAGCAGTCGGTAGCGGTAGCGCAGCAGGTGGCCAGACAGATACAGCGCCGGGCTGCTGGCGATCAGTATAGCCGGTTAAGTACGCGGCTGCGCTACCGACCCGTCAAAGACGAGGCTCACTGGTATCCGACCCCCCCGGCCTACCTCGAAGCAGTCGAGCCAAACTGGCGAACCATCTCACCGATGCTGCTTGATTCGTGCAGCCAGTTCAGGCCGGCTCCGCCCGTACCGTTTAGCCGCGACAGTAGCAGCGCTTTCCATAAACTGGTCAATGAAGTCTACCGTGTGGGCCAGTCACTCACACCCGAACAGCGGGCCATTGCCGCTTACTGGGACTGTAATCCCTTCGCCGTCAATACAGCAGGCCACATGTCCATCGGTTTCAAGAAAATCAGTCCGGGGGGCCACTGGATCAACATCACCAGTCAGGTTACGGCCAAAGCCAATGTTTCGTTTGGCCGGGCAATTGCTATACACTCGCTGGTGGCGATGACGCTGATGGACGCCTTTATCAGCTGTTGGGATGAGAAGTACCGCAGCAATCGGATTCGGCCCGAAACCGTGATCAACCGCTATATCAATCCGCGCTGGCAGCCGCTGTTGCAAACACCGCCGTTTCCGGAATATACAAGCGGACACAGCGTGATTTCGACGGCGGTAGCCGAATTGCTGACTTACCTGCTGGGCGATTCGTTTGGGTTTACCGACACAACCGAAACGCTCTTTGAACTGCCCGAACGCCGGTTCACGTCGTTTCGGCAGGCAGCGGCTGAGGCTGCCATATCGAGGCTCTACGGCGGCATTCATTACCGCGATGCGATTGAGAACGGGCAGGAGCAGGGCCGGGCCCTGGGTCAGTTTGTGATTGATCGTATCCGACGGGCTGGCGTTGTGCCCATGCTGGCGCACCCAAACGTGGCAACGAAGAAACGCTGATTGATAATCAGCGTCTTAACCGGTACGATAAATGCATTGCTATGGAAGTAAGTAGGTAGGGTATTCAGGTCGCTTATTTGACTGCCGGCTGGCCCGGCGCATATACATTCAGGTAGAGCGCCGTACATTTGCATTCGGTTGCAGGCCACCCGGCAGCTTAAAAACTACGTTAACCTAAACTTCCTTAAACCAAACCAAATATTCACTCCACAACCGTTGGCCGGTTAGTCATCACCAGCCAAATTCGCGTGATATCATGCAGGACAACCCCGTTCTTTCCGTCATTGATACGAAGAAAAGCAAACTCAAGCGTAAGCTGATTGCTGAACTCTATCGATCCGACTCCCGCACCATCTCTCAACTGGCGGGCATTCTCCACACCAGCGTACCGTCGACCACCAACCTCATCGATGAACTCAGTGCCGATGGCTGGGTTCGTGGCATCGGTACGGGCAATGCCCAGTTTGGCCGGAAACCATCCCTGTTCGCGCTCGACCCTACCCGCTTCGTAACCATCGTGGCCGATATCACCATACACGATACCAAACTCGTAGCGTTTAACCTGGCCAATCAGGTAGTGAGCCGGCTCGATATTGAACTGGGGCTCGATCATTCCGCTAATTTTCTGTCGATCCTGCGGGAGCCTCTCGAACAGCTGGCTCAGCAGTTATCGCCGTTTTCGGTGCAGGTCATCGGTACGGGTATTTCGCTGCCCGGCCTGGTCGACCCGCGCCATAACATCAACCATACGTACGCCAACCTCAATGGGCCGGGCCCGTCGCTTGGGCAGCTGTTTCAGGATGTCTTTGGTGCACCGACTTACTTCATCAACGATACGCAGGCCACCATTCTGGGCGAACACCGCTTTGGGCTGGCCCGCGGCAAAAGCCACGTGATGTCGGTAAACATCGACTGGGGCGTTGGCCTGGGCGTGATCATCGGGGGGGAGATTTTTCAGGGCAGTGCCGGCTTTGCCGGTGAGCTGGGCCACATTCAGATGAAAACGGAAGGGGGCGAACTTTGCCACTGCGGCAAGGTGGGCTGCCTCGACACGCTGGCGTCGGCGTCGGCCCTGATCCGGAAAGCCCGGCTGGGCCTGCAGGAGGGGGCTATCTCGGTGCTTTCCGAAGAAAACCCGGATGAACTGACCATCGAGACTATCATTACCAAAGCCAGTCTGGGCGACGCGTTTTCGCTCGATTTGCTGAGCGATGTGGGGCAGGAGCTGGGTCGGGGGTTAGCCACCGCTGTACACCTCTTCAATCCCGAACGCATCATCGTAAACGGCGTACTGGCCAAAGCCGAGAAGGCCATTATCCGGCCTATCGAACAGGCCATTGCCAAATACTGCCTGCCCAACTACCGCGATAACCTGACCATCGAACAGTCGACACTGGATGGTATGGCTAAACTGTATGGTGCGCAGGCCTATGTGCTGCAAAACCTGCTCGATCAGGAGCTAATCCCTTAATGCCAACCTTAGTAACTCAACGTATGCGTTTTATTTTACTGGCCGCCCTGACAGCTACACTGTCGGTGCCGGCTCATGCCCAGACGGTCGACCGGGTCGATGATCCGGTCGAGTGGGTCAACCCGCTGATGGGGACCGATTCAAAACCCAGCCTGTCGACGGGCAACACCTATCCGGCCATTACGCTGCCCTGGGGCATGAATTGCTGGATGCCTCAAACCGGTAAAATGGGCGATGGCTGGGCCTATACCTATAATGCCGACAAGCTGCGGGGATTCAAGCAAACGCACCAGCCCAGCCCCTGGATCAACGACTACGGGCAGTTTGCCATCATGCCCATCACCGGCGCTCGTCGGTTTAAGGAAGACGATCGGGCCAGCTGGTTTTCGCATAAATCGGAGGTAGCCAAGCCGTACTACTACAGCGTTTACCTGGCCGATCACAACGTCACGACAGAAATCAGCCCGACCGACCGAGCCGCTGCACTGCGGTTTACGTTTCCGCAGACCGACTCTGCCTACGTCGTAATCGATGCGCTCGACAAAGGGTCGTATGTGCGGATTATTCCGGCCCAGAACCGAATCGTGGGCTACACCACTAAAAACAGCGGAGGGGTGCCGGCCAATTTTAAAAACTACTTCGTCATTCAGTTCGACCGGCCATTCGCCAACACGGCAGTCTGGCATGGCGATGTGCTGTCGACAAACGAACTGGAGCAGAAAGCCAATCACGTAGGGGCCGTAGTAGGGTTCCGTACGCGCAAGGGCGAGCAGGTCTACGCCCGGGTAGCCTCGTCGTTTATCAGTCCTGAGCAGGCCGAGCGTAACCTGGCCGAAATCGGTAGCGATGGGTTCGATACGGTCAAGCAGAAAGCTAAAGCCGTCTGGAACAACGAGCTGAAACGGGTAGCCGTAACCGGTGGTACAGCCGATCAGACCCGCACGTTTTACTCGTGCCTGTACCGCACCATGTTGTTTCCGCGCAAGTTCTATGAGCTGGATGCCAGCCAGCAGATTGTGCATTACAGCCCCTACAACGGGCAGGTGCTGCCTGGTTATATGTTTACCGACAATGGCTTCTGGGACACCTTCAGGGCCGTCTTTCCGCTGTTCAACCTGATGCAGCCTACGCTGAACAGCCACATCATGGCCGGGCTCGAAAATGCGTATAAAGAAAGCGGTTTCCTGCCCGAGTGGGCCAGCCCCGGCCACCGCGACTGCATGGTGGGGTCGAACTCGGCGTCGATCATTGCCGATGCTTACCTGAAAGGCAACCGGCAGGGCTACAACATCAATACGCTCTACGAGGCCATTCTGAAGAATACCCAGACCGAGGGGCCCCTAAGCTCGGTAGGGCGCAAAGGAGCGGCTTATTATAACAAGCTGGGCTACGTACCCTACGATGTCAAGATCAATGAAAATGCGGCCCGCACACTCGAGTACGCCTACGACGACTTTACGATCTATCAGCTGGCCAAAGCCCTGAAACGCCCGCAGGCCGAAATCGATCTGTTTGCACGCCGGAGCCAGAACTACCGCAACCTGTTCGACCCCAGCACTAAACTCATGCGGGGCAAAAATGAGAACGGCACGTTTCAGTCGCTGTTTAACCCCTTCAAATGGGGCGATGCCTTTACGGAGGGGAACAGCTGGCACTACACCTGGTCGGTTTTTCACGACGTACAGGGGCTGGCGGGCCTGATGGGCGGACGCCGGGAGTTTGCCCGCATGCTGGATTCGGTCTTTGTAGTACCCCCCGTATTCGACGATTCGTACTACGGTTCGGTGATTCACGAAATCCGGGAAATGCAGATCATGAACATGGGCAACTACGCACACGGCAACCAGCCCATCCAGCACATGATTTACCTCTATAACTACGCAGGCCAGCCCTGGAAGTCGCAGTACTGGCTGCGCGAGGTAATGAACCGGATGTATCAGCCCACGCCCGATGGCTACTGTGGCGATGAGGATAATGGCCAGACCTCGGCCTGGTATGTGTTCTCAGCCCTGGGTTTCTACCCCGTTTGCCCGGGTACCGATCAGTACGTAATGGGCGCTCCGCTATTCAGGCACGCACAGGTGCAGCTCGAAAACGGTAAAACCCTGACGATCGACGCACCCGCCAACAGCGAGCAGAATCGTTACGTAAAATCCGTTCAGGTGAATGGGAAGCCCTACAGCCCGACCTGGCTCAGTCATACCGAGCTGCTGAAGGGAGCCACGCTGAAGCTGCAAATGACCGATCAGCCCGACCGGCAGCGCGGTACCCGGGTAGCCGATGCGCCCTATTCGTTCTCGGCGCCCGCCCCCAACTAGCGTATCGAAATCCAAAAAATCCCCCGCTCTACTGTGGCATCGTCACAGCAGAGCGGGGGATTTTTTTATGTCGGAGCGTTTGGCTTAGCCGGCCTGCGTCCAGAAATCCCGAATAAGCGCGAGCGTTTCGTCGATGGTATCGGCCACGAGCAGTAAGGCCCGGTTTTCGGGTTTAAGGAAACCATCGGCTACGCAACGGTCGAGCTGTTGCAGCATCAGATCGTAGTAGCCATTGGCGTTCACCACCACAATGGGCCCATCGTAGAGTTTGAGCTGCCGCCACGCCAGTATCTCGAACAGCTCATCGAAGGTGCCGTACCCACCCGGCAGGGCCACAACGCCCCGGGCCAGCTGCACCATCTTGTATTTCCGTTCGTGCATGGTTTCCACGAAGTGAATTTCGGTGAGCGTCTGGTGGGCGACTTCCAGCTGGGCCAGAAAGTTGGGAATAACGCCCGTTACTTCGCCCCCCTGCTGCAGTACCGCATCGGCTACGGTACCCATCAGGCCAAAGCCACCGCCACCGTAAATAAGCCGGATCTGCTGCGCGGCCATCTTCTCGCCCAGCTCAATGGCCAGCTGGGTATAAAGCGGATTCGTGCCGGGGCTCGATCCGCAGTAAACAACAATACTTTGCATAGGAACGTAGGTTACGGGTGTCCGGAAAAGCGGATATAAAGTCGGTTAAAGCAGTGTAGTGGCCAGTTGCTGCAGGTCGAGGCCGCTGAAGTTGCCCGAACTCATGAGCAGAAACAGGTCGGCCGTGGTACGCTGGCCCAGCAGGTACTGCTGCAGGTCGGCTGGCTCGAAAAACAACTCCAGATCATCGCGGCCGAAGGCGGCCCGGATGTCGTCGCGGCTGAAAGCACCCTGGCCGCGGCTTTCCAGCGTATGCCGGTTTATATACACGGCAGCTTTATCGGCCGCATCGAGCGTGCCTTTATACTGACCCAGAAAGTCTTTGTTGAGGCTGCTGAACGTGTGCAGTTCAACCACAGCCACCAGCGACTTACCGGGAAACTGGGTCCGAACGGCTTCGGTGGTGGCTTCGACCTTCGAGGGGGCGTGGGCAAAATCGCGGAACAGAATCCGACCGTCGCGCTGCGCTACCGTTTCGAGCCGCCGGGCTGCTCCCCGAAAGCTGCTCACGGCTTCGTAGAACTGATCGTCGGTGATCCCGATCCGGTCGCAGACGGTCATGGCTCCGGCTACGTTTTTCATGTTATGCTCGCCAAAGATTAGTACCGGCACCCGGCCCCCCTTTTTGGGCAGCAGGTAGGTTTTACCCTCTACAATCTCGTTGGGATGCGCCTGGTACGGTATTTTGGTGATGTCGGGACGGTCTTTCTGCCCAATCACGTCGAGCATATTGTCGGAGTCGTCGAACACCAGAATACCCGCCTTGGGCATGGCTTCGGCCAGCGATTCGAACTGATCGACGTACAGATCCCAGGTAGGGTAGATGTTGACATGATCCCAGGCAATGCCGCTGATGAGGGCAATGTGGGGTTGGTAATGCAGGAATTTGGGCCGCGGGTCGATGGGCGACGACGCGTATTCGTCGCCTTCGATGACAATCAGCGGAGCCGATTCGGTCAGGCTAACCATGGTATCGAACCCATCGATCTGCGCGCCCACCAGGTAATCGAATGTGCGCTTGTGGTAGCGCAGTACGTGCAGAATCAGCGCGGTAATGGTGGTTTTGCCGTGGCTGCCGGCAATGACAACGCGCTGTTTCTGCCGGCTGTGCTGATAGATGAATTCGGGGTAGGAGAAGATCGGCAGGCCAAGCTCCTGCGCCCGGAGCAATTCCGGGTTGTCGGCGCGGGCGTGCATACCAAGAATGACCGCGTCGAGCTGTGGCGTAATTTTTTCCGGAAACCAGCCCATCTGGGCCGGCAAAAGGCCGTGGTGTTGCAGACGCGTCAGCGACGGTTCGTAAATCTCATCGTCTGAGCCGGTAATGGTGTTTCCCTGATGCTGCAGCGCCAGGGCCAGATTGTGCATGGCACTCCCCCCGATGGAAATGAAGTGGATGGTTTGGGGCATGGGTGGGTATTTGTTGCGACTATGGGCAAAAGTACGGCTTTCCGTTGGTTTGGGGAAACCACTGTTCAATCGGGCTGGCTCGACCCGCAGCCTGTCGCCAAGTTCTTACCGGGCCCCTAGGTGTGCATGGGTCCTCACGTAGCGTCTGACCCCTAAAAAAAGGCCGCCGGTAACAGTACCGACGGCCTTTTTGCACAAACGAAAACCCGAACAAACGAGTACAGAAAGCGGCTACTCCATGGCCATATCCATGTGAGCCGGTGCTTCGATTTTCTTGCCGATAAACAGCAGCAACAGCGGCACACAGATCAGGAAGAAGCCTCCGATAACCAGAAAGGCATCGGCATAGGTCATCACCAGTGCCTGTTTCAGCACGGCCCCGTGCATCACCCCGTAGGCTTTGCTGGTGGCTGCCATCAGGGCATCGCCTTTCGACAGAAAGAGATTCGTATACTGCCGGATCCGTTCGGCCGACAGCGGGTTGTAGACCGACACATTGTCGCCCAGCCGTGCGGCATGGAACATGGTGCGGGTCGAGATGTAGGTGGTCATGATGGCGGTGCCAAACGTACCGCCCAGTTGCCGGATCATACCCGTCAGGGCCGAACCCTGCGGTATCTCCACCGTTTTCAGGTCGGAGAGCGTAATGGTGGTCAGCGGGATAAAGATCATCCCCATGCCAATGCCCCGCACGATCAGCGGCCAGAAGAAATAATCGGGGCCGGCGGCCAGGCTGATGGCCGACAGGTCGAAACAGAAGCCGAAAAACAGCAGGAAGCCGATGGCCGCGTACCAGACCGGGGAGATGTAGTTTTTGCTCAGCAAGCCACCCACAACCGGCATCATCAGGCCCGTCATGATCGACCCCGGCATCAGCAGCAGCCCCGTCTGACTGGCGGTGAAGCCCAGAATGGTCTGGCAGAACACCGGAATGATAAAGACCGAAGCAAACAAGCCAAAGCCCAGAATAAAGTTGAACAGCGTACCGACCGCAAACCGGCGCTGCCGCAGCAGCCGTAGATCCAGAATGGGCAGGCTAACGGCCAGCTGCCGCCAGATAAAGCCGATCAGGCCCACACCCGCTGCCACCGACATGCCGACAATAAAGGTCGAGTCGAACCAGTCTTTTTCTTCGCCTTTCTCCAGAATGATCTGCAGACCGCCGATGCCCATAATGAGCAGAATGAGTGCCAGCCAGTCCATCTTGCCCGCCACCATTTTCTCGGCCGGCTCCTTGATGTACTGGTAGGTGAGCCAGGTAGCCAGAATGCCGAATGGAATATTGATGTAGAACACCCAGTTCCACGACAGGTTGTCGGTGATGTAGCCGCCAAGGGTGGGGCCAATGGATGGGCCAATGATAACCCCCATGCCGAAGATGGCGTTGGCAATACCAAGGTCTTCTTTCGGAAAGGTCTGGATCAGAATGGATTGCGCCGTGGTGAGCAGGCCGCCCCCGCCAATGCCCTGCACCACCCGGAAAAACACCAGCTCCCACACGTTGGTGGAGGTGCCGCAGAAAACGGAAGCAATCGTAAATAAAATAATGGAGGCCGCGAAGTAGTTGCGCCGGCCCAGCTTGGCGGTTAGCCAGCCCGACATCGTGATCATAACCGCGCTGGCGGCTGCGTAGCCCGTAACGACCCAGCTAATATCGCCCAGCGATGCGCCGAGGTTACCCATCATCTGGTTGAGCGTCACGTTGACGATCGACGAGTCGATGGTCTGGAGCAGGGCCGCCGTCGTAACGGTCAGCACCACAATCCATTTGTCAAACCCTAATTTCATGTCAGTAACTCAGTTTTAACTATGCCGTGTCGGGGGCAGCCGGTATGGTTTCGGCATACAGTTTTCAGTAGCTGGCTTATACCAGGCTCGGGCAGTGACCCGCCGGGCCGCGACTACTGAAAACCGTAAACCCTAAACCCTAAACCGCACTCTCACCCCGTGGGCTACTTCTGCAAATCAACCGCTACCGTTGCGCTCATACCGGGGCGCAGACGGGCGTAGAGCGCGCTGTTTTTATCCAGGTCGATCCGAACCGGAACACGTTGTACTACTTTCACGTAGTTACCCGTTGCGTTGTCGGGGGGCAGCAGGGTAAACTTGGCCCCGGTAGCGCCGGCAAACGAACCCACGTGGCCCACCAGCTTATCGCCCTCGAAGGCATCGACATCGATCGATACCGTCTGGCCCGGCTGCATCTGTTTCAACTGCGTTTCCTTGAAGTTAGCCGTTACCCACAGGTCGGTGTTGCCCACGATCGAGCATAGTGCCTGACCGGGTTGTACCAGCTGGCCAATCTGTACCGACCGTTTCGAGACAACCCCCGAAGCCGGCGCCCGAACCACCGTGTACGACAGTTGCAGGTTGGCCATGTCGAGTTCGGCCTGGCGCTGCTTGATGGTGGCCTGAGCGACCGAGATCTGATCCTGGGTGGCCCGGCGCTGCGAGTTGGTCACGCCCGTTTGCGTGCCGGCTGCAGCTACCTGCGCCTGTGCGGTCTGGAGCTGGGCCTGTGCGGCCTGAAGTTGTGCCAGCGCGGCATCGCGTTCGGCCTGTACGGCGTCGAACTGCTGCTGCGGAACGGTTTTTTCGGCCAGCAGCCGGCTGTAGCGATCAAAGTCCTGGCTGGTTTTGCGGGCGCGGGCCTGCGCAGCCGTTACGTTGGCCTGGGCCGTAGCGACCTGATTGCGGGCCGTTTGCACCCCGGCCTGCGAACTTTGGACCGTGGCCGAGGCCACACCGACGTTCGAGCGGGTCACGCCCGCGCCGGCCATAGCGCTTTGCAGAGCCGCTTCGGCCTGGGCCACCCGAATGCGGTAGTCTGCATCGTCGAGCACCACCAGCGTATCGCCTTCTTTCACAAACTGATTGTCTTTAAACCGGATGGCTTTCACGTAGCCCCCCGCCTTCGGAATAACCGGGTTCACATCGCCGTCGATCTGGGCATCGTCGGTGGTTTCGTGGCGCTGGAGGTAACGGAATTCGCTGTACCCAAAGAAGAGCGCAATGGCCAGGATCAGAACGCCCCCGACGCGAATGAGTGTTTGCTTGTTCATGGTTGGTTGTATGTCGTCTGTGTGTGCGACTGGTATTAGTTAAGATTGCCACCCGTGGCCCGCAGCAGCCGCTGATAGGCAAGCTGGGCATCGACAGTAGCGTTGATTACGTTGAGTTGCGCCTGGAGCAGAAAGCTGTTGGCTTCGAGCAGATCAGTCGAGCCCACCAGCCCGTTGCGGAACCGCGACTCGGTCAGGCGGTAGTTTTCGCGGGCCTGGTCGACAGCGGTCCGGATCACGTTCTGCTGCTCGAGGGCCAGCTGGTAGTTGTTGTAGGCCGTTACCACATCCGACTGAATCTGATCGGTCTGCTGCTGTGTCTGCAGGCTGGCCTGGTCGATGGCCGCCTGGGCGCTGTGCAGCTTACCCTTCATGTTGTAGAGCGAGCCAATGTTGTAGGTTATACCGGCACCCACGTTCCAGGCACTGATAAACGAGTTGGCTTCGGGAATCACCCGGGCCGTGGGGTTGATGTAGTTGTAACCAGCCTGCACACCCAGGTGCGGGTAAAGGCTGCTGCGGGTGTTCTGCAGCTGCGCCTGAGCCGCCTGTACGCGCAGGTTATTGGCCTGCAGGTCGGTGCGGGCCTGAATGGCCTGATTCAGCAGATTGCCCAGTGGCTCGGCCGCCACAACCGGGTTGGCCAGCGTCGTGTCGACCGATATGGTCTGGTCCTGCGGCAGGCCTACCAGCAGGTTGAAATTGTACAGAGCCGTCTGGCGGGCCTTGTCAACCTGCAGCCGGCTCAGTTGCAGGTTGTTTTTCTGCAACTGAATCTTCAGCACTTCATTGGCCGTTACGATGCCTTCTTTCTCCAGATTGCGGGCGTCGCGCTCTTTCTCGTCGAACTGGCGGATGCTCTGATCGATCACGCTTGTCGACTTGATAAGCTTGATGATGTTGTAGTAGGCGTCGGTAACGGTATACACCAGCTCGGAGCGGTTGCGCTGGGCATCGAGCCGACTGGCTTTGGCCAGCAGATCGGCCGATCGTTCGGCCGACTTCTCGGCAAACCCGCCAAACACTTCCTTGGCTACCGTTACGCCCCCGATGGTGGCGTTGAAGGCCCCGGCCGGAATACCCAGCAGGGGTTTGCCATCGCTACCCTGTCCCAGCGAGAATGGGCCGGTGAGGCTGTAGCGCGAATAAGCCAGCGAGGCAGTGGCCTGCGGTAAACTACGGTCTTTGGCTTCCTGCGACCGGGCTTCGGCGGCCAGCGTGCGGCTGTCGGCCAGTTTAATGGTTTTGTTGTTCTGCAGCGCCAGCTGAATGGCTCTGTCGAGGGGCAGCACCGCCGGTGCCGGTTGGGCCAGCGCGCAGCCGACACTCAGCAGTCCCAGACCGATGCTGGTCATGTACGTTTTCATAAGTCAGTGAAGTCTGATTTTATCCAGGAGGGTATTCATAAGCGCCACCTCATCGGGCGTGAGGTGACTCACAATTGATTCAAAATCCCGAAACTCGATGGCTGCCTTCTCCACGAAGGCCTGCGAGTCGCTGGTCAGGCGCAGGTTTACGCGCCGGCGATTCTGCAGGTCTACTTCGCGTACGACCAGGTTTTTGGCCACCAGCCGATCAATCAGGCGCGTCACGTCGGAGTTGATATCGCTCAGCCGTTCTTTCAACTCACCAGCCGTCAGGCTATCGGGAAAGACTTCGGAGAGCCGTCGTAACACGATGTACTGTTGAACCGACAAATCGAACGGAGCCAGCTTCTGGGCGAAGTGGTTGAATATGTAGGCATCGGTCTGATGCAGGTTCTTGATGAGCTGTTGGTAAGGATTCTGATACGTTTTCATGCGGTGCCCTCAGGGAGTTGCAAAGGTATAACCAACATTCGTTTAAACGAATTTCGTTTAAACGAAATTTAATGTGTTTTTTTTAGGGAGTAGTGCCTAAATAGATTTTTGAGGATGATTTATTGGTATTTTTATAAGAAATAGACTCTTCTGAAAAGCCTTACAGGTATTGTTGAAGCCAGGTTGCAATGGCCTGTCGGTTTGTTTCACTGTCGAACAGGTCGCCGTAGTGGGGGGCATTGGGCACGATGATAACCCGGTTGGCAACGCCCGACAGCGTCAGCCAGGAACTGAGCAATACCGACTGCGCAGGGGGGACCGACTCGTCGCGCTGGCCGTGGATGATCAGGAAGGGTGGATCGTTCCTGTCGACGTAGGTAACCGGGCTGGCGCGCCGGGCCAGATCGGGCCGGTGAATGGGGGTGGCCCCCAACAGGCGGCTCTCCGACGTAATCAGACTATCGCTCAGCGAACCATTGCGGGGCACCATGGCCAGCAGATCGGCCGGGCCCTAGAAGTCGATCACGGTTTTGATCCGGAAGGGAACGGGCTTGCCGCCGGGCAGAAAATCACGCACGGCATTGTTGGTCGACAGGCCCAGCAGCGATGCCAGGTGCCCTCCGGCCGAGAACCCGATCAGCGCAATGCGGCCGGGGTTGTACTGGTAGCGGGCTGCCTGCCGGTACAGAAACGTCAGCGCCTGATTGCAATCCTGAATCTGGGCCGGAAACGGGGCCGTGGTGCTATGCCGGTAATCGATTGAGGCAAAGGCATAGCCCTTGTCGAGTAGCATCCGGATGGTCTGCTTCATATAACTCATGTCGGCATACTTGTCGTTGAGCATCCAGGCCCCCCCGTGTACCCACACGATCAGGGGCGTGTTGGGGTGCATCGTGGCCGGCAGATACAGATCGAGCTGGTGTTTCTGCAGGGTATCGCCGGCGTAGGGCAGGTTAGCGATCAGGCGGGTGCCGGTCGGAAAAATCGACAGTACGCGGTTGGTGGCCTGTGCGTGGCTCAGGCGGGGCAGCACCAGCAGAAATGCGTTGGTAATCAGCGTATACAGACAAAAGCGCATCGGGCGGCTGGTTTAGGGGTTGGGGCTGTAAGAACGCAAATAAAGCGCCTGCCCCCATCGGAGCAGGCGCTTTTCGCGGGGCCGGTTTGATCAGGCTTTCAGCGACTGCATGTCGATAACGTAGCGAAACCGAACATCGCCGGCTTTCAGCGTATCGAAGGCTTCGTTGATCTGCTGCATCGGAATTACCTCGATTTTGGGCCGAATACCGTGATCGGCGCAGAACTGCAGTACCTCGCGGGTTTCGGCGATGCTGCCAATAAGCGAACCCGCCACCGAACGCCGATGAAAGGCCAGCTTCTGATTGCTCAGCGCTCGCTCGTAATCGACCAATAGGCCAACGGTGATCAGTACGCCGTTGCGTTTCAGCAGATTGAGGTACGGCGCCACATTGAACGGATCGGGGATGGTGGTCAGGATAAAGTCGAAAGCGCGTGTATGGAGCCGCATGGCTGCCCGATCGGTCGACAGCACAACGGCGTCGGCACCGAGGGCCAAGGCATCAGCTTCCTTGTCGGCCGAGGTCGTCAGCACCGTTACTTGGGCGCCACGGGCCCGGGCCAGCTGAACGGCCATGTGGCCCAGCCCGCCCAGCCCGACTACGGCGATGTGGTGGCCGGTGCCGATCTGCCAGTGTTTCAGGGGCGACCAGACCGTAACGCCGGCGCACAGGATCGGGGCTGCCTCCTGCGGAGAAAGCCCGGCTGGGATGGGCACTACGAACGCATCGCGAACAACCAGGTGGGTGGAGTAGCCGCCGTAGGTGTTGAACCCACTGCCGTCGGGCATCAGGTAGCCGTTGTAGGTACCAGTCCAGCCAACGGGCCCTTCGCAGTACTGCTCGTCGCCTTCCCGGCAGGACGCGCAGTGACCGCAGGAGTCGATCATACAACCCACGCCCACCAGATCGCCGGCGGCAACCTGGGTAACGTCGGCGCCCGTTTCGATTACCCGGCCCACCACCTCGTGGCCGGGCACGCAGGGGTAAATCGTGTTCTGCCAGTCGTTGCGAACCTGGTGCAGATCGGAGTGGCAAACGCCACAGTAGAGCACCTCGATCAGCACCTGATCGGCCGCCGGTGGCTGCCGTTCAATCTGCATGGGGGCAAGCGTATTGGTTGCATTGGTGGCCGAACCGGGCGTGCCGTAGGCCTGGATGAGGAAAGGTTTCATGGCCCAAAAATGGGGCATCCGACCGGATAATGGGCTATGCGTCCGGCCGACCACCGGCCCGGGTAGCCCACGTTCGACCCGGAGTTACCGGTAACAAAGATCCCGCACCGAACTGGCCGGGAAGCCAGTCAGGTGCGGGATAGGGATGAAACAAACTTACGGTCAGCGGCTTGCGGCCATTAGGCGCCATCGGCAGTGCCCCGGTGCTTTCCGATGCCTTATTTTTCGTCTTTCAGGGACTGCATATCGATAACGTACCGGAACCGTACCCCTTCGTCCATCATTTTTTCGTAGGCCTCGTTGATGTCTTTCATAGCAATCAGCTGTACTTCGGGTAGAATGTTGTGCTCGGCGCAGAAGTTGAGCACCTCCTGGGTTTCGGCGATACTACCGATAAGTGAGCCCGACACGGTCCGGCGCTGAAAAGCGATTTCCTGGTTGTTGAGCGGGCCGTCGTAGGGACCCAGCAGCCCAACCGTCACCAGTGCCCCATCGCGTTTGAGCAGTGTCACATACGGGTCGATCTTAAACTTGTCCGGAATGGTAATCAGGATAAAGTCCAGCGTTTTTTCGTGTTCGGCCATGGCCTCCTTGTCGTCGGAGATGATGACGCTGTGGGCACCCAGCTTCAGCGCGTCGCTCCGCTTCTCTTCTTTGGTGGTCAGCACCGTAACGCGGGCGCCCATGGCTTTCGCCAGCTGAACGGCCATGTGGCCCAGCCCGCCCAGCCCCACGATACCGACCCGGCTGCCTTCTTTAACCCCCCAGTGTTTGAGGGGTGAATAGGTAGTGATGCCAGCACACAGGATCGGGGCCGCGGCCTTGATGTCGAGCTTGTCGGGAATGCTGAGCACAAACGATTCTTTGACGACCAGCGTCGTCGAGTAGCCACCGAAGGTATTGTAGCCGCTGCCGTCGGGCTTCATGTAGCCGTTGTAGGTAGCCGTCCAGCTAACAGGCCCGTCGCAGTACTGCTCGTCGCCTTCCTGGCACGACGCGCAGTGGCCGCAGGAGTCGATCATACAGCCCACGCCCACCAGATCGCCGACCTGATAATTGGTCACGGCCGAGCCGACCTGCGTTACGCGTCCGACTACTTCGTGGCCCGGCACACAGGGGTACAGCGTGTTGTTCCAGTCGTTTCTGACCTGGTGCAGGTCGGAGTGGCAGACTCCGCAATACAGCACGTCGATTTGTACTTCGTCGGCCTGGGGTGGGTTGCGGTCGATGTCCATGCGCGACAGGCTGCTGAAACGATCAATCAGCGCGCCTTTGGCACCGTAAGCTTTTACTTTCATGGGTTTAGTTGGGTTGTCAGCGGTCGATTCCATAACGTCAGGCCAGTTTAGCGTGTATACGTTTCTGAAAAAGCCGTCACCTGACGGCTTTGTTTGGGTCGCGAAACGAGTATTATCCAACGGGCATCTGCTATGCAAAAGCCCCGCCGGGCGACTCAGTGGTCCGGCGGGGCTTGCAGAAGGAAACATCTGAAACGAATCTGGGTCGCCAGCGCAGGAAGCGCCCGGCGCTGCTGGTGTTAAATTGTCAAAGCGTTTTCAGATCGATAACGAACCGATACCGGACATCACCTTTAAGCATACGTTCGTAGGCCGTATCGATGTCCTTGATGTCGATCAGTTCAATGTCTGAAACGATGTTGTGTTCGGCACAGAAGTCGAGCATTTCCTGCGTTTCGGGCATGCCGCCCGTGTTGGAGCCGACCAGACTTTTGCGGCCCATGAGCAAACCAAACACGGCAATATCGGCTGGGGTTGGGGGGGCACCCACGCAGATATGAACGCCGTTGGTTTTCAGCAGGCTCATGTACATGTTATAGTCGTGCGGAGCCGAAACCGTGTCGATAATGAAATCGAAGTAATTCTTAACGCTGTTAACCTGCTCCTCGTCTTTGGTGAGCACAAACTTGTGGGCGCCCAGCCGTTTGGCATCTTCTTCTTTCGAGGGCGAGGTGCTGAGCATGGTTACTTCGGCACCAAATGCAACGGCAAACTTAACGGCCATATGGCCCAGCCCGCCCAGACCCAGCACAGCCACCTTATGGCCGGGGCCTACGTTCCAGTGTTTGAGGGGCGAGTAAGTGGTGATACCGGCGCAGAGCAGGGGGGCTACAGCCGCCAGATCCAGCTTGTCGGAAACAGTCATCACGAAATCTTCGTGAGCCACCATCATATTCGAATAGCCGCCGTAGGTAGGCGTTTTCTTGTCCTGCTCCAGGCCATTGTAAGTCTGCGAGTTGCCATTTAGGCAATACTGCTCGAGGCCTTCCTGGCAGTTGTCGCAGTGCCGGCACGAATCGACAATGCAGCCCACCGCGGCCAGGTCGCCAGCTTTAAACTTGGTCACCTGCTCGCCCACGGCCGTCACCCGACCCACGATTTCGTGGCCCGGTACCATCGGGAAAATCGACCCACCCCATTCGTCACGAATCTGGTGCAGGTCGGAGTGGCACACGCCACAGTACATGATATCGAACTGCACATCGTGCGGACGAAGATCCCGTCGTTCGAACTGAAACGGCGCCAGCGACGAATGGGCGTCCTGAGCGGCATATCCTTTAGCTACAGTCATACAGGTTTTGTGTAAGTTGACAAAAACGTTGTCGTTACATGGATAACCATCTGCGCCCGGCAATAGTCAATGCGAACAAAAAAAAAGCACCGATCGGGCCGATGGGCTGAACGAACAGCCTAGATGCCGGCTACCGGGTGGGGCTGATACAGCGCTTCGAGCTGATCGACTTCATCGTCAGAAAGCCGCACCGACAGCGCACCGACGGCATCTTCGAGGTGCCCCGGCTTGCTGGCCCCGACGATAGGGGCCGTAACAGCGGGTTTCGACAGGAGCCAGGCCAGAGCCAGCTGGGAGGCCGGCAGGCCACGGGCTTCGGCCAGCTGGGTCAGCCGGTCGGCGATGGCGAAGTCGTCGTCGCGGGTGTAGAGCGATTTGCCGAACGCATCGGTTCTGGCCCGCTCGGTTTCGTTGCGTTCGCGGGTGCGTTTTCCCGTCAGCAGCCCCCGCGCCAGGGGCGACCACGGAATAACGGCCACGCCCTGATCCTGACAGAGGGGCAGCATCTCCCGCTCTTCTTCGCGATACACCAGGTTGTACTGCGGCTGCATCGATACGAAGCGGGTCCAGCCGTTTCGCTCGGCTGTATACTGGGCTTTGGCAAACTGCCAGCTGTACATTGATGAGGCACCAATGTAGCGGGCCTTGCCGGCTTTTACCACATCGTGCAGGGCTTCCATGGTTTCTTCGATGGGGGTGTTGTTATCCCAGCGGTGAATCTGGTAGAGATCGACATAATCGGTGCCGAGCCGTTTCAGACTCGCGTCGATGGCACTCATGATGTGCTTGCGCGACAGGCCACGGTCGTTGGGGCCGGGGCCCATCGGGTTAAATACCTTGGTGGCCAGTACAATCTGATCGCGGCTGCTATACTGCCACAGCGCGCGGCCGGTTACTTCTTCGCTCGCCCCGCTGGAGTAGACATCGGCCGTGTCGAAAAAGTTGATACCCAGCTCAATCGCTTTTCTGAAAAAGGGCTGACTCTGGTCTTCGGTCAGGGCCCAGGGCCAGCGATCGGTTGGCCGACCGTAGGTCATACAGCCCAGACACAGTTTAGAGACCATCAGGCCCGTATTGCCAAATCGAACGTAATCCATAGTGGTTTTGATCAGTCGGAAGTTTGAACGATAACCAACCAGCGGGGCAGGGGTTTTTACGCCCCCTGCTTTTTCGGCTGGTAATGGCTTCCAGGTCTGCCTGAATGAGCGTGAAATGGCCGAAAACGGGCGAAAAAAGCGCGATCCAGCAGTCGGCTTACCGTTCGCTCAAAGCTGTATTTATGTATTGATTTTCAGGTATTTGTCCCCTTTTTGATGGTTTCGGGACGCGCTACTTTTGGCTTCTTGCTAAACCAATCACACACATGGATAACCAACCCCACACAATCGATCCGTTTAGTGCCGAGAACACGGGCGAAGCCAAAACCACCTATGTTGCCGGTGCCACCTTCGGGCTCCGCGAGGTTACGTACATTGCCCGGGAGGGCAACGCCTTGTTTGAGGGCGACATTCTGCTGGGCACCGATGAGGAAATGCAGCGTGTCCGGAAAAATATTGAAGATCAGCAGGTCGAGGCTGCCGTAGCCGTCAGCGGCCAGGGAAATCGCTGGCCGGGCGGCACACTGGCCTACCGGATCGATCCCGGACTGCCTAACCAGAACCGGGTAACCGATGCCATTCAGGCCATTCAGAACAACACGAACCTGACATTTAAAGTACGGACCAACGAAGCCAATTTTATCACGTTCCGGAATAGCGACTCATGCAGCTCGGCCGTGGGCATGAAAGGCGGAGAGCAGTTTATCAACCTGGGGCCCGGTTGCAGCACGGGCAACGCCATCCACGAGATCTGCCACGCGGCCGGGCTGTGGCACGAGCAGAGCCGCGAAGACCGCGACTCGTTCGTACGCGTCAACTGGGCCAACATTGTGCCGGCGCTGCGTCATAACTTCGATCAGCACATCACCGACGGCGACGATGTTGGCCGCTATGATTATGATTCCATCATGCACTACCCGCGCAATGCCTTTGCCATTAATCCCAATCAGGATACGCTGACCCCCATCCCTAACAATGGGCAACCCATCGGGCAGCGGACGGGATTGAGCGCCGGCGACATTCGGGCTATCAACATGCTGTATCCGCGCAAAGCCATTCTGGCCGATACCAGCTCCAACGGCCCTGCCCTGATTGACCGGGGGAATACGCTGCTGATGGGCTGGACGGGCGTCGGTAATCTTAAACTGAACTTTATGTCGTCGGTCGATGGGCTGACGTTCGGCAATAAAGTAACGCTGAACGAGATATCGCCGGCGGCTCTGGCACTGGCGGTGTTTAACAATCGGTTTGTAGTGGCCTGGATCGGGGTGGGCAATAACAGGCTCAACATCATGCAGTCGGCCAATGGGCAGCAATGGGTTCAGAAAGTGACCCTTGGCGATACGTCGCAGTCGGCCCCCGAACTGGCGGTGCTGAATGGCCAGCTTCATCTTGCCTGGCGGGGCGTAGGCAACAATAAACTCAACATAATGCGCAGCGCCGACGGGGTTCACTGGGGCAACAAGGTAACGCTGAACGACACCACGCCTTCGGGCCCCACGCTGACCGTGTTTAACGGGCAGTTGCTGCTGGGCTGGCGGGGCGTGGGCAACAACCAGCTCAATGTAATGCGCAGCGCCGACGGCGCTAACTGGACGAACAAAGTGACGCTCAACGAAACCACCCTGTCGAAGCCATTCCTCTTCACGCGGGGTGGCCAGGTTTACCTGACCTGGCAGGGCGTCAGCAATGCCCTGCTGAACATACTGGTGAGTACCAACGGCAGCAGCTGGGGAAACAAATTCATTTCCAACGAAACCTGCATCGATGGACCGGTGATTGCCAACCTGCCCAATTACAACCGCATGGTGTGGAGCTGGACCGGCACCGATGCCGCTCACCACCTGAACACGCTGCTGTTCAACTGGTAGCCAACAATCGGTTTTCATTCACGGCCTCCACCGCTCACCGGCGGTGGAGGCCTTTTCATTCCAAATCAGATGGCTACATCCCAAACCCTTACCGGCACGGTCTGCTTTGCGGCTCCGGCCGGTCACCTGTCGAGCCAAACGACGATCCGGGTGTCGGTACGGCGCACCGACCCGGCCGATGCGCCGGCTGCTGTGGTGGCCGAAACCGTACTGCACCCCAACTGGTCCCAACTCCAGCCCGGCAGTGAGGTGCCCTTTCGGCTGACGTCGGTTCCCGACCTGCCCGACCTGACCCTGTCGGTAACGGTCAGCGAAGCGCCGGACGATCGGCTGGTGGCTGGTAATTTTATCACCATGGAAAGCTACCCTGTCAGCGCCGGTAAAACCGATGGATACCGGCTGGTGGTGAGGCCGATCTGAGGCCCCGGCGGGGGGCGGGCCAGGCCGTCTGAGCGGGTCCGGCCCGTTGAAATTTAGCAAAATCTTAATGCGCCGATGAATCAAAATCTCCGGCGATCGCGTTGTCTATCATGCGGATAGGCGGGGTTTGCAAAGCCCGGTTTTTTAGGCCATTTTCGCGCCTGTTTTTTTAAAATACAAACTCCTTTTTATGCGCCGATCGTAGGGATGAAGACATACTATGACCTGATTGACCAGACGTTCGAATTTCCTACCCGGGAGTTCAATGTCGAGAACAACGAACTGATGTTCAACAATGTACCGCTGATGGACATTGTTAAGCAATACGGTACTCCCCTGAAACTGACGTATCTGCCAAAAATTACGGAGCACATTGAACACGCCAAACTGCTGTTCAAGAATGCGATGAAGCGATACAACTACAAGGGCAACTACACGTATTGCTATTGTACCAAGTCATCCCACTTTCGATTCGTGCTGGAAGAAGTTCTGAAAAACAACGTCCATCTCGAAACTTCGTCGGCCTATGATATTCAGATTGTACGCGAGCTGTACAAGATGAAGAAGATCAACAAGCAGACGTACATTATTGCCAATGGCTACAAGCGTCCGCTCTATACGCAGTACCTGAGCGAGATGATCAACGAAGGCTTCAATGTGCTGCCCGTGCTCGATAACCTCAAGGAAATCGAAGCCTACGAAAATGCCGTTACGGCCGACACCGTCAACTTCGGTATCCGGATCGCCACCGACGAAGAGCCCAACTTCGAGTTCTACACCTCGCGGCTGGGTATTCGCTACAGCGACGTCAATGAGTTGTACCGGAACAAGATTGCAACCAACGAGCGGTTCAAGCTCAAGATGCTGCACTTCTTTATCAATACCGGGATTAAAGACAGTGCGTACTACTGGAGCGAACTGAGCCGGTTTATGTACAAATACTGCGAACTGCGCAAGATTTGCCCGGACCTCGACTCGGTCGACATCGGGGGGGGCATGCCCATCCAGACGTCGTTCCAGTTTACCTACGACTATCAGGCCATGGTCGATCAGATCGTGGAGAGTATTCAGTGGATCTGCAACAAGAGCAACGTGCCGGTGCCGCACATCTTTACCGAGTTCGGCTCGTACACGGTGGGCGAAAGTGGCGCGGTGATCTACAAAGTAATCGATCAGAAACTGCAGAACGACAAGGAACTGTGGTATATGATCGACGGCTCGTTTATCACCCAGCTGCCCGACTCGTGGGGCTTAGGGCAGAAGTACATCATGCTCTCGGTCAACAACTGGGACAATCCGTACCAGAAGGTCAATCTCGGTGGCCTGACCTGCGACTCACACGATTTCTACAACACCGAAACCCACAGCGCCGACCTGTACCTGCCGATCTTCGACCAGGAGGCCGAAGACCAGTACGTGGGTTTGTTCCACACGGGCGCCTATCAGGAGTCGCTGGGCGGCTATGGCGGTATCCAGCACTGCCTCATTCCGGCTCCGCAGCACGTGATTGTGGATAAGGACGAGGAGGGCAATCTGCGCTCGCGGTTGTTTGCCCCCGAGCAGAACAGCGAAGTGATGCTCAAGATTCTGGGCTACGGTGATGCCGAACCCGGCATGACCGAGCTGGAAGCGACCGAAGCCGCCGAAGAACGCGAAGAAGCCGAGCTGATCAAAGAAGACGAATAGACAGACCGACTGCCCCGAACGCCATTTGGTAAATTGCCGGTGGAATTCGGGGCAGCCTGGAATCGAATACTGGTTTTGGCATTATATTCGTTATCGGTCTGATACTGAACGCAACGTATTATTCATGAAAAAACTACTGATTCTGGGCGTTGTTCTGACAACGTTGTCACTGGGAGCCTGCTCACGCCGGGCAACCTGCCCTGCCTACGGCAGTGTACAGAAAACCGCACCGCAGTCGGTACGGGTATAAATCGAATCGGCTGTTAACGCATAAGCCCCGCTCGTCTTTCCAGACTGGCGGGGCTTATGGCTTTATGGGGGTACGCGGTCAGGCCGATTGCAGCACCAGGTGCGAGGCTTCGAGCAGACTGGTAACGCAGCCATCGCTCTCCGACGCGTCGGACACGGGTTGATGGGCAATCCGCACGGTGCGTACGCCGGCCCGCCGACCCGCCTGTATATCGCGGGCCGCATCGCCGATCATCCACGACTGATCGGGCCGGATGTTATACTTGGCCATAGCTTTCTCGATCATCAGCGAGCCGGGCTTGCGCGTCAGCGACTCCGTATCGAACTGGGGGTGATGAGGGCAGTAGTAGATGTCGTCGATCAGATTACCGCACGACGCCTGCAGGTAATCGTAGCAGGCCATCACATCGGCGCGGGTGTAAAGACCACGGGCAATGCCGGCCTGATTGGTGATGATAATCAGCATATAACCGGCGTCTTTCAGCAGCCGCAGCGCTTCGGGTACGCCCGCCGGAATAATAAAATCTTCAACTCGGTACACGTAGTCGGGTCGGTCTTCGTTCAAGACACCATCGCGGTCCAGAAAGATGCACTTTTTCATAAGCAGGAACTATAACAATCAGCTAGTGCGGTAGCGGTTTAAACAAAAATAGCACTATTAGGACTATTAACTGAACAGATTTCAGATCAGGAATGCCAACTGGCTGATCCGGTTAGCTTTGTACAATCCACACATTAGTACAAAGCACGATGAAAGAGATCAGAACGTGGCAATACTGGCGCACAAATCCGGTTCGGTTGGCCTGTTTGATCGGGCTGATCCTGCTCATAGCCGTGTTAAAAGCGGTTCAGGAGGCTCATAATCAGGATACTCACGGCGACATCTATATATTCTGGTCGGCAGGGGTCAATTTCATGAATGGGCTGCCCCTTTACAACCGGATTGGTGGGGCCGAGGAGTTTCTGTATCCGCCGGTAGCGCCCCTGGTTTTTCAGTTACTGGCGCTGATGCCGTTTCCGGTGGCGGTGGGCGTTTTTACGTTTTTCAACGTATTGGCCTGGATTGCTGTTTTCCGAATCACGTACCTGATCCTGCGGCAGTATTTCCCGACGGTCGATCTGGGCCCTGCCTTTACCTTTGGTTTTCTGGCCGCTATCCGCTATTTCTGGCACAACATCATCTGGGTCAATATCAATGAAGTGGTAGCCCTGCTGAGCCTGGGGGGCGTGTACCTCTACAGCCGTGGCCGGCACAATACGGCGCTGCTGCTGCTGACGCTGGCCACCTGGATGAAAGTGATGCCCGCCCTGCTGTTGCTGATGCTGTTTATCCGGCGGCCACTACCCACATTGGTGCGCGCCATTGGGTTCAGTGCACTGCTGGCCGGGTGTGTGCTGCTGTTTCGGGGTATTGGGCAGGGCGTGCAGGATTATATCGATTTCTGGCAGCTGGCCCTGCGGCCGTTTCTGCAGGCCGGTAAAGTGTACACCGATGCCATTAGTTTCAGCATGCCATCGATGCTGGCCAAGCTGCTGACGGCGGCCGGTACCAATTTTGAAAACCACCGCTATAACCTGGTTGCCTGGCCGATGGCACTGGTGCGGCAGCTGAGTTTGCTGGTGCAGGTGCTGCTGCTGGGACTGACCTGCTGGCGTATCTGGGCCACGCGCCGGGCCGATCGGGTACCGCTCCCCGTGCTGATGCTTGTGTACCTGACCATGCTGCTCGTGGCGGGCGTAAGCTGGGAAGGGCATTTCGTGACGATGGCGCTGCTCCTGCCCGGCACTTATCAGCTGCTCACTCAGGCCGGTTTTCTGCGGCTGCGCCGGTGGGTGGTAGGCCTGGCCGTTGTAACGGGCCTGATGATCTACGATACGCTGGGCGCTACCCTGTACGACTACGCTCAGGGCTTTAGCGTGATCAGTTACCTGACCCTGCTGCTCTACGGGGTGGCTTTTCGGTTAAGCCTGCAAAAAACAGGTTCACCGATCCGGCCGGAAACCCAGCCCATCGGTGAACCTGTTCTTGGTGGTATAGCCGCCTACAGCGTTGCCAGCCGGTCTTCGAGGGCCTGAATCTTGGCGTCGGCATCGGCCAGCTTCTGGCGCTCCCGGTCAACAATGTCGGCTTTGGCGTTGGCCACGAATTTCTCGTTCGACAGCTTTTTCAGGATCGACTCCCGGAAACCGATCAGGTAGTCGAGTTCCTTGCGGGCGTTGGCGGCTTCCTGCTCGGTATCGACTTCGCCGGCCAGGTTTACGAAGAATTCATCGGACTTGATCAGGAACGCCGTGCCGTCGACTTGCTCGCTTACGTAACTGATGGCCGAGAGGTTGGCCATTTTGCGCAGCAGGGGCTCAAGTGTCTGAAAGCGCGCCGAATCGGCCGTGCGGATGGCCAGGGGCAGTTCGGTTTTGGGCGATACCTGCCTGGCGTTGCGGATGTTCCGAACGTTGCTGATGATCTCGAACAGGGTGTCGAAATCGGTGAGCATGGTCTGATCGACAGTACCCGGTTTGGGGAAGGCCGCCACGCAGATGCTGTCACCGGTGGCCCGCTCCCGAATATCCTGCCAGATTTCTTCGGTGATAAACGGCATGAACGGATGCGCCAGGCACATCAGCCGCTCGAAGAAGTCGATGGTGGCGTCGAACGTGGGCTGATCGATGGGTTGCTCGTAGCCGGGCTTGATCAGCTCGAGGTACTGGGCGCAGAAGTCATCCCAGATCAGCTTGTAGATGGCCTGCAGGGCTTCCGAAATCCGGAATTTGCCGAACAGGTCGTCGATTTCGATCAGCGTGGCGTTGAGCTTCGATTCGAACCAGCGGATGGCCAGCTCATTCTGCGCTGTATCGGCCGTAGTCGGGGTCGTATGCCAGCCCTTTACGAGCCGGAAGGCATTCCAGATTTTGTTGCTGAAGTTGCGGCCCTGTTCCACCAGCTTCTCATCGAAGGGCAGGTCGTTGCCGGCAGGCGAGCTGAAGAGCATCCCTACGCGCACCCCATCGGCCCCGTACTGATCGATCAGGTCGAGCGGATCGGGCGAGTTGCCCAGCGACTTCGACATTTTGCGGCCCAGCTTGTCGCGGACGATACCCGTCAGGTACACGTTTTTGAACGGCGCTTCGCCCTTGTATTCGTACCCGGCAATGATCATGCGGGCCACCCAGAAAAACAGAATTTCGGGCGCCGTAACGAGGTCGTTGGTGGGGTAGTAGTAGTTGATGTCGGCGTTGTCGGGCTCCAGAATCCCGTTGAATACCGACATGGGCCAGAGCCACGACGAGAACCACGTATCCAGCACGTCTTCGTCCTGGGTCAGGTCGGCTTCGGTCATGGCAAACAGCAGTTTTTCGTGCTGCACTTTCTCCAGCGCTTCGTGTTTACTGCGGGCCACAATCACGGTGCCGTCCTGCATGTAGTAGGCCGGAATGCGCTGCCCCCACCACAGCTGCCGGCTAATGCACCAGTCATGGACGTTTTCCATCCAGGCCCGGTACATGTTCTTGAACTTGGGCGGATAGAGCTGGATGGTGTCGTTCATGACGTTTTCGAGCGCCGGTTTGGCCAGCTCGTCCATCTTCAGGAACCACTGCAGCGACAGCCGCGGCTCAATCACGGCACCGGTCCGCTCCGAGGTGCCCACGTTCGACTTGTTGTCTTCGGTCTTGACCAGATGACCCGCTTCGTCGAGCTGTTTGATAATCGCTTTGCGGGCGGCAAAGCGATCCTGCCCGATTAGAATCTGGGCTTTTTCGTTCAGCGTGCCGTCGTCGTTCAGAATATCGATAACGGGCAGGTTATGCGTTACCCCCAGGGCATAGTCGTTGGGGTCGTGGGCAGGCGTTACCTTAAGGCCACCCGTCCCGAAATCCATGGCGACATACTCATCGGTGATGATGGGGATTTCGCGGTTGATGAGCGGGATGATGGCGGTTTTGCCGTGCAGGTGCGTGTAGCGCTCATCGTTGGGGTTCACGGCGATGGCGGCATCGGCCATGATTGTCTCGGGCCGAACGGTAGCAATCGTGATATACGACCCGTCTTCGCCGGCGGGTTCGCCTTTGATCTGGTAGCGGATATACACCAGCTTCTGCTGTACCTCCTTGGTAATCACTTCCTCATCGGATACGGCCGTGCGCCCCTGCGGGTCCCAGTTTACCATGCGGATACCACGGTAGATCTGGCCTTTCTCGTACAGATCCACAAACACGTCGATCACCGACTGGTAGAGGTCGGGCTCCATGGTGAAGCGCGTCCGATCCCAGTCGCACGAAGCGCCGAGCTTGCGCAGCTGGCTCAGAATGATACCGCCGTATTTTTCTTTCCACTCCCAGGCATAGGCCAGAAACTCGTCGCGTGTCAGGTCCTGCTTCTTAATGCCGCGTTCGGCCAGCATGGCCACCACTTTGGCTTCGGTAGCAATACTGGCGTGGTCGGTGCCGGGCACCCAGCACGCGTTTTTGCCTTCCATCCGGGCCTTCCGTACCAGCACATCCTGAATGGTGTTGTTGAGCATGTGGCCCATGTGCAGCACCCCCGTTACGTTGGGGGGCGGAATCACGACGGTATAGGGCTCGCGGTCGTCGGGGGTCGATTTGAAAAATTGGTTATCAAGCCAGTACTGATACCATTTTGCTTCAATCTCCTGGGGCGTATATGTCTTGGCGATCATTCGTAGTCGGCGGGCCAAACCCGGTTAAGCTGCAAAAATAAGCCCGTCGGCCGAAATACCGGTTGCAGCCACGGCATCTGTTTGGTAAACCCCCGCCGGGGGCCAATCGGTTCGGCTGCAGGCCGGTCTGGCCGGGGCGCGGGCGATTGTTCTGGCAAACAAAACAATCGTATTTTTACTTGCTAAGCTACCTTCAGTCAACCAACATGGAATTCGGAAAAACGCCTAATCTCGACACGGTAAACTTCGCGCTGCCGCCCGGCGCGGCCTTCAACGCCCGGATCTGGAGCCACGTCGAACCCACCACGCGGCCGCAGGTAGCCATTGGCGGTCCGGTCTGGGCCAACAAACAGTACGTGGGTAAAGTGTACCCCGCTACGGCCAAAGACAAGGACTTTTTGCATTACTATACCCGGCAGTTCAATACCATCGAGCTTAATCTGACGCACTACCAGATTCCGACGCCGGGCATGATCGAGAAGTGGAAAGCCGAAGCCACGCCGGGCTTCACCTACTGCCCCAAGTTTCCGCAACTCATCAGCCACGAACGGCAGCTGGTAGCGACCGAGGCCCTTACCGAAGAGTTTGTCAATGCGGTGCTGGGGCTGGAGGAGTTTCTGGGCATGACGTTTTTGCAGTTGCCGCCCACCTTTGGCCCCGATAAGTGGCCGGTGCTGGAAGCGTACCTGAAAAACCTGCCCGACGAACTGAACGTGGCTGTCGAGTTTCGGCACCCCGACTGGTTCAGCAAGGCGCCGGTCTGGCAGCAGACGCTCGAACGGCTCTACGCGCTGCGTCGGCACGTGGTGATTACCGATGTGGCGGGTCGGCGCGACGTGCTGCACATGGGCCTCAGCAGCCCCGTACTGACGCTGCGGTTTATTGCCAACGAAGGGCACCCGAGCGACTACAGCCGTACCGATGCCTGGGTGCAGCGCCTGAAAAGCTGGTTCGACAAGGGCCTGCAGACGGCTTACCTGTTTGTGCACGGCGGTGGCGACAACGACACCGCTCCCGAACTGATCCGGTACTGGATTCAGCAGCTCAACCAGCACTGCGGCTTCGACCTGCGCGAGCCGGTGCTGCAACCCAAAGTGGTGCAGGGAAGTTTGTTTTGATTTGAGCGGCAGGCCGTTTACTTTTGCTGCATGAGCAACACCCCCCAAATCGGTCGTCATCAGCATCACCAGCGGTAAAGCCGGGTTGGTGCGTTTGTTTTTGGGATTTCTTCTCACAGCCTTACCAAAGCCCGGTTTATCAGCCGGGCTTTTGCTTTATGAAAACGGTAATAATCAAGTACAACGCAGGCAATGTACAGTCGGTCATGTATGCCCTCGACCGGCTTGGCGCCAGCTACCTGCTCACCGACGATGAGGCCGAAATCCGCTCGGCCGACAAGGTGATCTTCCCGGGCGTCGGCGAAGCCAGTACGGCCATGGCCTACCTGCGGGAGCGTGGCCTCGACCGGCTGATTCCGTCGCTGACCCAGCCCGTGCTGGGCACCTGCGTGGGTATGCAGCTCATGTGCCGCTACTCCGAAGAAAATAACACGACCTGCATGGGCATTTTCGATATCGACGTGCGTCGGTTTCCGGGCGATGCCGGGCTAAAAGTGCCCCACACGGGCTGGAACAACATCCACTCGCTGCAGGGACCGCTAACCGAGGGATTGCGCGAGAACGAGTACGTGTACTTCGTGCACAGCTATGCCGCCGATGTATGCCCGGCCACCACGGCTGTCTGCGACTACGTGCGCCCGTTCAGCGCGATGCTCCACCGCGCCAATTTTTACGCGGCCCAGTTCCACGCCGAAATCAGCGGCAACGCCGGGCAAAGGATTCTGGAGAATTTTCTGCGATTAGACGATAGACGATAGACAGAAGAAGAACGATAAAGCCCCACCGTATATGGAAGCGCACAACTTTAGAGAACGCAAAGTATGGCAGATGGCGCGACTATTTGTCAGAGATGTATACGTTGCGTCGTCGACGTTTCCGGCGGAGGAACGCTTTGGCTTGACGTCTCAATTGAGAAGGGCCGTCATATCCGTTCCCTTAAACATAGCCGAAGGGTCGGGTCGATCCGATAAAGACTTCGCCCGGTTTCTGGGCATGAGTTTGTCATCTGCTTACGAAGTAGAAACGCAGCTACTTCTTGCCTGTGATCTTGGTTTTATAACCGAGAGCAAACTGGCCTCTCTTAGTCAAACAGTACAGGAAATTCAGCGAATGATTTACGGACTTCAGCGACGAATCAATAAGAATTTTCTGTCTGTCTTTCTCATTCCCGTTCCACTGTTAGTCAAGCTATTAGTTAGAAAGTAGTGCGTCAGGTACGCCACATCTTTCTTCTTTCATCTCATTTCTTTCCTCTACTAGAATGCATATCATTCCCGCTATCGACCTGATCGACGGAAAGGCTGTCCGGCTGACGCAGGGCGACTACAGTCAGAAAAAAGAGTATAATGCCCGTCCGCTTGAAGTAGCCAAGGCGTTTGAAGATGCCGGCCTGACCCGGCTGCACCTGGTCGATCTGGATGGCGCAAAGGCAAAGCAGGTCGTGAACTGGAAAGTGCTCGAACTGATTGCGTCTCAGACCGGTCTGCAAGTCGATTTTGGCGGAGGCATTCAGTCGGACGACGATCTGCGCATCGCGTTTGAGTGCGGGGCACGGCAGATCACGGGCGGCAGCATTGCCGTGAAACAACCCGACGTGATGGAACGCTGGCTGTCGCAACAGGGTGCCGACCGGATCATTCTGGGCGCCGACGCCAAAAATGAAAAAATCGCTGTCAGTGGCTGGGAAGAAGGAACCGATGTCTGGATCTACGACTTCGTGCAGAACTGGGTCGACAAGGGAATCCGGTACGTCATCAGTACCGACGTTGCCAAAGACGGGCTACTCGAAGGCCCCTCGTTCGAACTGTATCGCAACCTGCAGGATCAGTTGCCGGATCTGAACGTCATTGCCAGCGGGGGTGTCAGCAACATGAGCGATATCGAAACCCTGGCCGACATGGGACTCTATGGCGTCATCGTCGGCAAGGCGATCTACGAAGGGCGGGTTACCCTGAAAGAACTGTCTGCTATCAGTCAATGATGAAATACGGTCTGCTGTTTGTCACTTGGTTGGTTGTGCTATCCGCCAGCGGTCAGGGAGTTGCAGTCAATCATGAATTTGATGAACGATGGCAGCAGCAATTGCAGCAACTCACAAAGCGACTTGGCTGGTCGACTCCGACTCCAAAAGTGGGCGACTACGAAGTACGGATATGGTATAAGCATGGTCTGGTGAAAGGTGCTGCACACGGTATATATATCATCCGGAAAATTAATCGGAAGGTCTTCCTGAACAAGTACCGGATTCAATACACTGAGCAGGGAAGCCCCGTAGTCAGCCGCTATCGACCGAAACACAAACTGCCCCTGGCTGTATGGGATAAATTGCTTGAACGACACCTGCTGACGTTGCCAACCTTGTCGGATATTCTGACCAGATATTACGCCGGACTCCCGAGAGATTCTACCTGGACTGAGATAGCCCCCGATGGAACGATCACTGTAAAAGCGAATAAGAGTCGCAAAAGGCTACTTTTTGGTGATGGTAGTGTAGAATATGGATTTTCTATTTTCAGTCATGAGGGATCCCGGTTCTACGTATACAGTGATCCCGATTTGTATTGTCGGGAGCTACCCACAATTCCAGAGCTACGCAACGCAGTCGACATTTTAAACGAGTTAAGCTCACTTTGCCAGCACGACACGTACAAGCCATAGCCTGAAATGATTGGTTCAAAAGAAGTTGGCTACATCATCAGTACTGACAAAAGCAGACTGAACGTTGACCTGATTCACCAGTACCTGAGTCAGGAATCGTACTGGGCGCAGAACATACCGCGAGCACTGGTTGAACGGTCGATCGAGCACTCGCTCTGCTTCGGCGTGTACTGGCACGAGCAGCAGGTTGGCTTTGCCCGCGTCATCAGCGACTTTGCCACGTTTGCCTACCTCGCCGACGTGTTTATCCTGCCCGACCATCGGGGGCAGGGGCTGTCGAAACGCCTGGTCGCTGCCATAGCAGCCCATCCGGATCTGCAGGGGCTGCGCCGGTTTATGCTGGCCACCCGCGACGCCCACAGCCTGTACGCCCAATTCGGGTTTACGGCGATCGACAAGCCCGATTTATTTATGCAGCGCAAGCTGATCGAACGATACTAATCCCATGCTGACCAAACGTATTATTCCCTGCCTCGATATCAAAGACGGGCGCACCGTAAAAGGAACCAACTTCGTCAATCTGCGCGACGCCGGCGACCCCGTAGCGCTGGCGGCTATCTACGCCGAACAGGGCGCCGACGAACTGGTTTTTCTCGACATAACCGCCACCGTCGACGGGCGTAAAACGCTGATCGAGCTGGTGCGCAATGTGGCCCATACAATCAACATTCCGTTCACGGTGGGGGGCGGCATCTCGTCGGTGGCCGATGTGTCGGCACTGCTCAACGCCGGGGCCGACAAAATATCCATTAATTCATCGGCGGTGCGCAACCCCGACCTGGTCAACCAACTGGCGCTGGAGTTCGGGAGTCAATGCGTCGTGGTAGCCATCGACACGCGCTTCGTCGATGGCGAGCATATTGTGCATACGCACGGCGGCCGCAAGCCTACCGAGCTACGTACACTGGCCTGGGCCCGGGCGGTAGAGGAGCGGGGCGCGGGCGAACTGCTGCTGACTTCGATGGACTGCGATGGAACCAAGGCCGGTTTTGCGCTGGAGCTGACGGCCCAGATTTCGGGCGCGGCCAACATTCCGGTGATTGCGTCGGGCGGAGCCGGCACAATGGACCACTTCGTCGATGTGTTCACAACGGGCAAAGCCGATGCCGGACTGGCTGCCAGTATTTTCCACTTCAAAGAAATCGACATTCCCGAACTGAAGGGTTACCTGCGCGATCAGGGAATCGAGATGCGGCTCTGAGGCTGCGGTATTGGAGGCTCAGAACTGGAATCCAAGGTCGAGGCCAACGATCCGGCTTTTTGATACCAGGGCGCTGCCCCGGGCAATATTGATCAGGCCCCGCTGGTAGCTCAGGCCGATGTTGACGGCGTTGTTGCGGTTCAACTTGTACTGCACACCGGTGCCCAGCAGCAGCTCGACGTCGCCGAAACCATACTGCCGGCGGCTGCCGCCCGTTTCGGCCAGGTAGAGGGCGTTACGGGCCTGATCGAGGGCTTTTTCGGCCAGCTTCAGGCTCAGCAGCCCGCCCGTCTGTACGTACAGACGCATGCCCGGCGCAATGTCGTTGGCAAACAGTTTGGCCGTGAGGGGCACCTGCAGGTATTGCAGGTTATAAGTCGATTCTTTTTCGGGTGCGCCGGGAATGAAGCGCGTCTGCCCAAACGTACCCGGCATCTGAAACCCCGATCGTTTGATGGTGTACCAAAGTCCGGTGCTGAACGCGTAGCGATCTTTGAAGAAATAGTAATCGAGGGTGGGGCCCACACTTAAACGCACCCCGGCGCCATTTGGTCGGAAGCCGGCGTAGGTGCCCGAACCTTCGGCCGTGTTGAGGTTGAGCGAAGGCGCAAACCGGATGCCCATTTCGATGAGGTGGTTGGGGCGGGCGTAATCGGGTCCCGTTTCGTCGGTCGAGTTAGTGCCCGTAGCCTGCCGCCGGCGCCGACGTTTCCGGTCATCGTCATAATCCCGTTTGTTCTGATCCTGCCCGTCGTAGTTGTCGCCCAGAATTTTCCGGAAGCGCTTGTCTGTCACGCTCGATTCCCGGGTCTTGAGCCGATAGAGCGCCGGCGAGGTGGTCTGTGCCCAGGCCGTCAGGCTCAGAAGGAGCGCGGAAATGAAACCCAACCCTGCAACTTTTTTCATAATTTTGTACGTTTTCAATACAGAAAACCGGTGATTTTCATGCGAATACGAGTTGCCCTGCTTGGGCTTTTTTGCGCTTTGTGGGCTACGTCGTGTACCAAACCTGGTGAAGTAGCGGTTGTTCGACTCGACCAGCAGCTTTTCGGGGCGACTTCGGCCGACAGTGTACGGTCGTTTCTGAACCGCCACCCCGACGTTGCTCAATTGTACTTTAACGCGAACGGAGCCGGGAATGATACGGCCCTGGTGCGGGAATTGACCGAGCGGGTCAGCAATCCATCGCTGCAGGACTTCAACCGGCAGGTTCAAACCGAATTCGGCAATCTGACTGACCTGCGCACCCAGCTGGCCGACGCCTTCGCTGCTATTAAGAGCGACTTTCCGGACTTCCGCCCCCCCCGCGTCGAAACCGTAGTCAGTGGGTTTCTGGGCCCCGACCTGGTCGTCAACGACAGCCTGGTTATTATCGCGCTCGACTACTTCGCCGGTCCCAAAGCCCGCTACCGGCCCAAGGGCCCCTCGTTTCCGCAGTACATTCTGCGCCGGTATCAGAAAGACTACATCGTTCCGGCTGTTATCTTCGCCATCTCAGACCGCTACAATGCCACCAACCGGGCCGATCAGTCGATGCTGGCCGACATGGTGTACTACGGAAAGGGATACGTATTTACGAAAACAATGCTGCCCAACACAGCCGATAGCCTGATCATCGGCTATTCAGACAAGCAGCTGACCGAAACGTTTAATGCCCAGGATATTATCTGGGGGCATTTTATCGACAACCAGCTCTTGTACCAGACCAGTCCGGTTATCAAGCAGCGGTATATGAACGAACGCCCGTTCACAGCCGAGATCGGGCAAGCCTGCCCGGGGGCCATTGGCCGGTGGGTAGGGTGGCGCATCGTGGGGCATTACCACGATGAACAAAGCAACGTGGGTATTGCCGAACTGATGCGTAACGCAGACGCCCGGCAGATTTTTGAACAGTCGGGCTACAAAGGACAAACCCAGTAGCCCGGCGCTTTGATTCGGGGGGAGCAGCGGCTCCGCCCGCCTAACTGACAACCATGGCAAAACGAGGAAACGCTGACTCCGAGGTCAGTGACGCCGACAAAAAGAAAATCACCCGCGACGGGTTTCGGAAAACGCTCAGCATCTTCCGGTTTGTGCACCCCTATCGCTGGCAATATGCGGCTGGCTTTCTGTTCCTGATTCTGTCGACGGGAACAACCATGAGCTTCGGACTGCTCATTGGCCAGATCACGAGTGTTATTCAGGGAAAATCGGCCTTTACGCTCAATCAGGTTACGCTCTTTTTTGTGGGCGTGCTGGTGGCGCAGGCCGTGTTCTCGTTCTTCCGGATTTACTTTTTCTCGCAGGTCAGCGAGCGGGCCATGGCCGATGTGCGCCGGGCTACCTACAGCAAGATCATTACACTGCCCATCCCGTTTTTCGAGCAGCGCCGGGTGGGTGAACTGACTAGCCGCATCTCGGCCGACGTGTCGCAGTTGCAGGATGTGCTGACCCTGACCGTAGCCGAGTTGTTTCGGCAAGTCGCCACGCTCCTGATTGGTACCAGCATTATTCTGTATGTATCGTGGAAACTGACCCTGTTTATGCTGGGTACCTTCCCGGTCATCATCATTGCCGCTATTTTCTTCGGCAAGTTTATCCGTAAGCTGTCGAAACAGGCGCAGGATCAGCTTGCGCAGGCCAACGTGGTGGTCGAAGAAACGCTGCAGTCGGTCAATATCGTGAAGGCGTTTACCAACGAGCGGCTCGAAATCAACCGCTATGCCACGGCTCTGCAGCGCGTGGTGGCTACCGCCCTGCACGCGGCCAAGTATCGGGGGGTATTTGTGTCGTTTATCATCTTCGCCCTGTTTGGAGGTATTATTGGCGTGGTCTGGTACGGCGGTTCGCTCGTGCTGAACAACGAGATGCCTTTCTCAGACCTGCTTACGTTTATCGTCTACACCACCTTTATCGGCGGCTCGGTAGCGGGCATGGGCGATCTGTACGCACAGCTTCAGAAAACGGTTGGCTCGTCGGAGCGGATTCTCGAAATTCTGGGCGAGCCTTCCGAAGTCGACGCCAGTGCCGAACTCCCGCTGTTTGTGCCGGTACAGGGCCACGTGCAGTTCAGCAACGTGCGGTTTGCCTATCCGTCGCGGCCCGATGTACCCGTGCTCAAAGGCGTATCGCTCGACGTAGCGGCCGGTCGTAAAATTGCGCTGGTAGGCCAGAGCGGTGCCGGTAAATCGACCATCGTGCAGCTGCTGATGCGGTATTACGAAATTGGCAGCGGGCAGGTGACCATCGACGGGCGCGATCTGTCGGGAATCAACGTAACTGAACTGCGCCGAAACATTGCCGTAGTGCCGCAGGAGGTGATGCTGTTTGGCGGTACCATTCTCGAAAATATCCAGTATGGCCGGCCCGGTGCTACCGAAGCTGACGTACGGGAAGCGGCCCGCAAAGCAAACGCCCTGCAGTTTATCGATTCATTTCCCGAAGGATTCCAAACCATTGTGGGCGAACGGGGCGTTAAGCTATCGGGTGGGCAGCGGCAGCGTATCGCCATTGCCCGGGCTATCCTGAAAGATCCCGCCATTCTGATTCTCGACGAAGCAACCAGTTCGCTCGACGCCGAATCGGAACGACTGGTGCAGGATGCCCTCGATGAACTGATGCAGAATCGCACCACCATTATTATTGCCCACCGGCTGGCCACCATCCGCAAGGTCGATACGATTTACGTACTGCGCGAAGGGCAGATTGCTGAGTCGGGTACGCACGATGAACTGGCCCTGATCGAAGATGGCATGTATGCCAACCTGGTACGGCTCCAGTTCGAGACCATCGACTAACCCGCGGTTGTTTTTGTTTCATCCGTCGTTCCGATTACCGATATGACCCCTGCCGCTCAAACCCTCAAAAAGTTTAGTCTGCGCCACACCAGTGGGCGCGAGGAAGTGCTGGCGCTGTTTCTGAAGGCTGGGCACGCGCTGGCCCACAATGACGTAGAAAACGGTCTCGGACCCGACCATGACCGCGTAACGATTTACCGCACGCTGCGGACCTTTCTCGATAAAGGGCTGCTGCACAAGGTGCTCGACGATGAGGGTGGTACGAAGTATGCCCTGTGTCAGGACACCTGCGCACACGGGAATCACCAGCACGAACACGTTCATTTCAAGTGCGAAAACTGCGGTCAGACGACCTGCCTCAACGAGGTTCGGATACCCGGTCTGGCCCTACCTGATGGTTACGAACGGCGCGAAATGAACCTCCTGATCCAGGGCGTTTGCCAGGGATGTAATAAGTGACTGGTTTTCCTGCTACAATTTTCGCTCCTTGCCACGGTGTCAGGTTTTTAGGCCTGACACCTTTTTTGTTTTATGTAACTGCTTCTAAAAACACACGCAACGATCAACTCCTATGAAAACACCCTTTTTTCAACCTTGGGTAGGGGAGAACTACAGCACACAATCGCCGAAAATCCTGGTGTTAGGCGAATCACATTATGGTAAAGACGAATGGTACACACCTGAGTTTACTCAAGGGGTAATCAAGGACTGGGCCCTGTGTCAGAAGGGGACTAGGTCCTTCTTTACAAAGATTGCCAAGATTCTGTTAGGGAAACCTCACGAATGGATCAGCCTTGAAGAAAAGCATGATTTATGGCACCGGGTGGCATTCTACAATTATGTGCAAGAGTTCGTTGGGGTGGGGCCCCGGATGCGCCCCACTCCCGCGATGTGGACGGACGCAGAGGATGCTTTCGAGTACGTAATGAAACAACTGACACCCGACATTGTCATTGTGATGGGTAAAGAACTGGGCTGGCATGTAAGAACGTTTGAAAAGAACTACCCCGGCACAGCTAATTTCTGTTACTGGACGCATCCATCAGCTCGGTCTTTTAAGAAAGATGAAGCGGTTGACGCGTTCGCAAAAGCGTTAAACCCTAATGCCAATTGATATTGATGTAGAATCCGCTTTTCAGCAGCGGCAACAAACGTTTTTACAGCAGCAGGAAGCTGCACAGCGCCGGCACGACCGGCTGGCTATGGTACGGCTGGTCTGGTTTGCCGGTAGTGCGGTTGCCGTATGGGGGCTGGCACAGGCCGGTCAGGCGCTGGCGGCCATTGCCGTGCTGCTGGTGGGGATAGCTGGCTTTATGGTGTTGCTGACAAGACATCAGCGTATTCGGGCCGAACGCGAACGGGCGCGGCACCTGGCCTTTGTCAATGAAGATGAAGGGGCCCGGCTCCGGCGGCAGTACCGACGGCCCGAAACCGGTGAGTCATACGCCACGCCCACCCACGCCTATGCCGCCGACCTCGACGTATTCGGGTCCCACTCCTTATTTCGACTGCTCAACCGCACCCACACCCGCACCGGCCAGATTATCCTGGCCTCCTGGTTGCTGCAGCCCGCCCCGGCCGATGCGATTCGGCTGCGGCAGCAGGCCACCCGCGACCTGATACCCCAACTCAACTGGCGGCAGGAACTGGAAGCCAGTGCCTATGCCGAAGAAACCATCGGAGCCTCGCCCGATGCACTCATCAGCTGGGCCACGGCCCCCGCTCCGGCCTTACCCGCCTATGTGAGCCTGGGACGCTGGTTGCTGCCCTTGCTGACACTGGCCGCATTCACGGCCTGGCTGACGGGCTATGGGCCCGGTCTGGCGGTTCTGGGCGCGTTGGGGCTATCGGGGCTGGCCCTGCGGCAAACCACGGCCCTGGCCGCTCAGCTCAGCGAACAAACCGTGGCGCTCTCGACGGCGCTGGGTGCTTTTCGGCGGCTGTTTGGGCAGGCCGGTCAGGTAACCGGTGATGCCACGCGCCTACAGGCTATCCGGCAGGCCCTTACCAGCCGAAACCAATCGGCCGAGGCCGCGATCGGGCAGCTGGCCGAGTTGACCCAGGGACTCAATTACCGCCGGAATCCATACTTCTACCTGCTAATTGGGGTGGCTACGCTTTGGGACTGGCACTACCTGCTCCGGCTCGAACGCTGGCGGGCGCAGCACGGTGCCGATCTGGCGCGATGGTTCGATGCGCTGGGTGAACTGGAAGCCCTCAACAGCCTGGCGGGCTTCGCCTATGCGCATCCGCACTACGCTACGCCCGATATTGCCGATGAGGGCCCGACGTTGCAGCTGCAGGCGGGTGTGCATCCACTATTGCCTGCCGACAAAAGCATAGCCAATTCGATCGATCTGAACGGGTCGGGCCAGACCATTCTGATCACTGGTTCAAACATGTCGGGCAAGAGCACGTTCCTGCGCACGGTAGGTGCCAACGTGGTGCTGGCCTTGGCGGGAGCTGTTGTAGGAGCCGATCGGTTCAGCTGTTCGGTCATGCAGGTGTTTACCAGCATGCGCACGCAGGACTCCCTTGAGGAAAGTACGTCTTCGTTCTATGCAGAGTTAAAGCGCCTGCAAACGCTGATCGGGATGACGGCCCCCGGCCACGCCGTGCCGGTTCTGTATTTTCTCGACGAAATTCTGAAGGGCACCAACTCAGCCGATCGGCACCGGGGTGCTGAAGCCCTGATCCGGCAGTTACACCAAACCACCGCCACAGGCTTCGTATCGACGCACGACCTGGCGCTCGGCCAACTCTCCGATGCCGAAGGGTTTGTGCGCAATTACCACTTCCAGTCGGATTTACGCGATGGGCAGCTGCTGTTCGACTACACACTGCGACCGGGCGTCTGCACCAGTTTCAACGCCAGTCAGCTGATGCAGGCTATCGGCATTAACATGGGACTGGTTTGACGAGTAGCACCACGTCCCCAAGGCTGGAGTAAATGCGGTAGCCCCGCAGGGTGCTTTTTTCTCTACGATTCATCCAAAACAAGCCCTCCAGATACTTGTTGTCTTCGGAGAAGCCCTTATATTTGCTCACGCAAAAAATGGTATGCACGCATACTGTTTTTTGCGCTTTAGCCCCTGTAATCGTCAAACCATGATCGACATAACCGACCCGAAACGACATAAAAAAAGCCTTCCCGGTGGGAAGGCTTACGTTAAGGTGGTGGTGATGGACGGAATCGAACCGCCGACACAAGGATTTTCAGTCCTTTGCTCTACCAACTGAGCTACATCACCGAAACGTGGGTGCAAAAGTAGGCGAGGGAATGACTTCCTGCAAGCCTACGGCCCAAAAAAGTAGAAGAAAAAATACGTAAAAAAGACAGGTGACTGATTGTCAGTGCCTAATTCAGTAAAATAAATGGAAATTGTTCAACAGATTCTGTTCGTAGCGGCCCTGGCAGGGGCTGGCTGGTTCATCGCTCAACGCGTCGGGCTGATTAGTCGCGCTATCAAACTGGGCCGTCCCGAAAACCGATTCGACCACCCCGATGAGCGGCTGAAGACCATGCTGCTGGTTGCCTTTGGGCAGAAAAAAATGTTCACCAACCTGCTGGTGGGCAGTATGCACTTCGTGATCTACGCCGGCTTTATCATCATCAACCTCGAAATTCTGGAAATCATTCTGGACGGTGTGCTGGGTACACACCGTCTGTTTGCGCCCTACATCACACCCGTCTACTCGGTACTGATCGATGTGTTCGAGGTGCTGGCCTTTGGCGTACTGGCTGTTTGTGTGGTGTTTCTGTGCCGCCGGTTCATTGCCCGCGTGAGTCGCCTGCAGGCGAGCCAGCATCGGGAACTGACAGGCTGGCCTGTTTCTGACGCGACTATAATCCTGACCGCCGAGATCGTGCTGATGATTGCTTTCCTGACCTGGAACGCGTCGGACAGCGTACTGCGCGACCGGGGTATTGGCCACTATGGCGAGCTGAAGGGCATTGTTCCCGATTTTATAATCAGCCAGTTTCTGAAGCCGCTTTTCGCAGGATTAAGCGACGGGGCGCTGGTAGCCTACGAGCGCGTATCGTGGTGGCTGCACATCCTGGGCATTCTGGCCTTTGGTGTCTACGTAACCTACTCCAAGCACCTGCACATTGCACTGGGTTTCCCGAACGTGTATTTCTCCGATCTGCAGCCAAAGGGCGAAATGCAGAACATGCCCGAAGTAACCCGCGAAGTGCAGCTGGCCCTGGGCCTGCCCGTTACAACCGGCCCTAACGGCGAACAGGCCAATGACAACGGCGAGCAGGTGGCCGAGGTAGGCCGGTTTGGCGCCAAAGATGTCGAGGACCTGAAGTGGATAAACCTCATGAACGCCTATAGCTGCACGGAATGTGGCCGCTGCACGGCTGCCTGTCCGGCCAACATCACCGGCAAGAAACTGTCGCCCCGCAAGATCATGATGGATACCCGTGATCGGCTGGAGGATATTCAGAAAGGCTGGAAAGCGAATGGGCCCGACTACAAGGACGACAAGTCGCTGCTGGGCGATTATATCACGGCCGAGGAACTGAACGCCTGCACGACCTGCCAGGCCTGCGTGAACGCCTGCCCGATCAACATCAACCCGCTCGACATCATTCTGCAACTTCGGCGCTACCGCGTTATGGAAGAGTCGCAGGCACCGGCGTCGTGGAATGCGATGTTCAGCAATATTGAGAACAACATGGCCCCCTGGAAATTCTCGCCCAGCGATCGGTTCAACTGGGCCGACCAGGTGAATGAGCCTTTGACAAAGTAAGCGTTTACGGTTTACAATATTCAGTTTACGGTGGCCCGTCACACGGTGGCCCGTCACACGGTGGCCCGTCACACGGTGGCCCGTCACTCGGAGATCCGACGGGTCGATAGCTAGCGTAAGAAAGGTGTTCCACTGATGAACGACAATGTAAACCGTAGACCGTAAACCGAATACCAACAATGATTGCTAACGAAAAAACATACACAGTGCCGACCATGGCCGACATGGCGGCTGCCGGTGACGAACCGGAAATCCTGTTCTGGGTTGGCTGTGCCGGCTCGTTCGACGACCGGTACAAGCGCGTAACGATTGCGTTCGTGCGCATCCTGAACCACGTGGGCATTAAATTCGCGGTGCTGGGGCCCGAAGAAGGCTGCACCGGCGATCCGGCCCGTCGGGCCGGCAACGAGTTTCTGTTTCAGATGCAGGCCATGTCCAACATTCAGGTGCTGAATGGTTACAACGTGAAGAAAATTGTGACGGCCTGCCCCCACTGCTTCAACACGCTTAAAAACGAGTATCCCGAACTGGGTGGTAACTACGAAGTCATTCACCACTCGCAGTTTCTGCAGGGGCTTATCAACGAAGGGCGCGTGACGGTGAAAGACGGCGAGTCGTTTAAAGGGCGCCGGATCACCTTCCACGACTCCTGTTACCTGGGTCGGGCCAACAAAGTCTACGAAGCCCCGCGCGAGGTGCTGGCCGCGCTCGATGCCGATCTGGTTGAGATGAAGCGCGTGCGGGCCAATGGGCTCTGCTGCGGTGCCGGGGGCGGACAGTATTTTAAAGAGCCGGAGCCCGGAACCAAAGATGTCAACGTCGAACGGGTACAGGAAGCCCTGGCTACCGGTGCCGATACCATTGCTGTGGCCTGTCCGTTCTGCATGACCATGATGTCGGATGGGGTGAAAAACCAGAACCGTGAGGATACCGTTCGGGTCTACGACGTGTCGGAACTGATTGCCCAGGGGCAGGGGTTGTAACGGCGTAAACCGGATCGCCCGTCGGGGTGGGTCCGCTCAGCTTCCAGACAACTATGTTCATTCCATTCGATACGCTGCCTGATACAGCCCGGCTCTGGGTATATCCGGCCAGCCGGCCTCTGTCCGATGCCGATGTTACGCTGATTGAGCAGCAGCTCGAACCTGCGCTGCAGGGATGGACTGCCCACGGGCAGCCCCTGATGGCGTCGGCCCGGGTCGTGGCAAATCGGTTCATTCTGATTGCCGTCGACGAAGGATTTGCGCTGCCCAGCGGTTGTTCGATCGACGCATCGGTGGGTATGTTGCAAAGCCTTAGTGAGCAGCTGACCGCTCAGAGTGGAGCCGTCGATTTTTTTGATCGATCGGCCATGGTGCAGACGGAAAGCGGTGGCGTAACGGCTGTGGCGCTCCCGGCCATCAAGGCGGCCGTTGCCAGCGGGCAGCTTCGCCCCGACACCGTTGTGTTCAACACCCTGGTGCAAACCGTGTCTGATTTTCGGACAGGGTGGCAGATACCGGCCGAGGCTTCCTGGCTGAAGCGCTATTTTCGTTCGGTAGGCGCCTAACGAACTGGTCTAGAGAAGAGCCGGTCTGCTTTTGCCCGTATTTGGGCTCAGGCAGGCCGGCTCAAACATTGGGGGTGCCCGAAACGTTCACTGCCAAATCGGCAGATGGGGGTTGTTTAGGCTTTTTTTTTAAACAAAGGATTGATTTTTGCAGTCTCAACCTGATACGTATCAACGGGTTAGGCTTCTGGCCGCGCCTGCACTGTTGAGCGGAGCCGATGGTTAACGGCAATTAACTCTTACTTTTATAGCGACCATGCCCGAAGTTATGTCAGATACGCCAACTCGCGACGACGACCAAACGCAACCGCTTGACAGCTCACTCACGCCACAACCCGCAGCCGAAACGCCGGCCCGGGGATATTCCGATGAGCAGAAGTACCGGATTTTCAACAAGGAGTTTATGCCCCACATCGACTCCATGTACAACTTCGCGTTTCGGTTGACCATGGACGAGGATGATGCCAACGATCTGGTACAGGACACGTATCTGAAGGCATTCCGGTTTATATCGTCGTTTGAGCAAGGAACTAACGCAAAAGCGTGGCTGTTTCGGATTCTGAAGAACAGCTTCATCAACGATTATCGGAAGAAAAGTAAGGAGCCGGCTAAAGTGGATTACCAGGACGTGGAAACGACCTATAATTCAGAAGATGCCGAAACCGAACATACCGTCGACCTGCGGGCCGAGTCGGTGTCTGACCTGATCGGTGATGAAGTGGCAACGGCACTCAACTCGTTGCCGGTCGACTTCCGCACGGTAATCATCCTGTGCGACATCGAAGGGTTCACTTATGAGGAAATGGCCAAGATTCTGGACATTCCAATTGGTACCGTTCGATCCCGGCTGCACCGGGCTCGTAACCTGCTGAAAGAAAAATTGCGTGATTATGCTTCTTCCATGGGTTATGATGAAGAAATAGATGAATAAACCGAACTTTTTCTATCGATAAACTAGTTGTGCTGATAACTTAACGTATTATTATTTTTGGAATAAATTAAACTTTTCCAATGCAAACGTCGTTGCCATCGTCATCTTCTTCCAGCGATAAGCCTGAGATGAAACACGAGTGCGGTCATCAGGCTGACTGCTTGAAGATGATCCAGCTGATTCTGGATGGTGAAGCTACCGAACAGCAGCTCGCCAGACTACAGGTCAACCTGGAGTCCTGCAAACCCTGTATTGAAATGTATCATCTCGAACGGGAAGTCAAGGAACTGTTGACTAAACGGATGGAGAAAAAATGCTGCCCGGAACAATTGATAGCAACGATCAAATCCCGGATACTGACATTTAGCTAGTGCGTCGAATATACCGATTGGGGTAAACAGTGAGCGTTTTTCAAACGAGCCTGTTTACCCCAATTAATTTTATAACCACCTCAAAGTCATTGCACCTTGGACGGCAAACTGATTATCTTCTCGGCGCCTTCGGGCTCCGGAAAAACAACCATCGTTAAACACCTGCTGACCGAAAATGATCATTTCGGCTTCTCGATCTCGGCCTGTACGCGTGACCGGCGGGGGCGCTCTGAAGAAAACGGGAAAGACTACTACTTTCTGACCCCCGATGAGTTCAAGCACAAAATAGACGCCGACGAGTTTGTTGAATGGGAAGAAGTATATACGGGGGCGTTCTACGGCACCCTGAAATCAGAAATTCAGCGACTCTGGGACAGTGGCAAACACGTTCTTTTTGATGTAGACGTGCAGGGTGGTCTTAAACTCAAGGAGTATTACGGCGACAAGGCACTGGCCGTATTTGTGAAAGTGCCCAACGAAGAAACGCTGCGCGAGCGGCTGATTGGCCGGGGCTCTGAGACAGAAGAAAGTCTGTCGAAACGGCTGTTCAAAGTTCATTTCGAGATGAGCTTTCAGGATCAGTTCGATGTCGTACTGGTCAACGACGACCTGGAAACGTCGCTCCGGAAAGCCCAGCAGCTCGCCGACGATTTTGTGCTGCGCAACATCGTTCCGCCCAAATCAACCATCCTGTAGGCCATGCGGATCGGCTTGTTTTTTGGCTCCTTCAACCCGATTCATATCGGTCACCTGATCATTGCCAACACCATGGCCACCACAACCGATCTCGATCAGGTGTGGTTTGTGGTGTCGCCCCACAATCCGTTCAAGAAAGCAACCAGCCTGTTGCATGAGTTCGACCGGCTGGATCTGGTCGAGCAGGCCATTGCCGACAATAGCCGCCTGCGGGCTACCGATATCGAGTTTTCGATGCCCCGCCCGAGCTATACCATCGACACGCTGGCCCGGCTCGCCGAGAAATATCCGCAGCATACGTTTCGGCTGATTATGGGCGAGGACAATCTGGAGCAGTTTGCCAACTGGAAAAATTACCGGCAAATTCTGGATCTCTACGGGGTGTATGTGTACCCGCGTCCGCTGGCGGCTGGTGTGCCCGAAAGCCCGTTCAAGACCGACCCGCAGGTGCGGCTGGTAGAAGCGCCGTTGCTCGCCATCTCGGCAACATTTATTCGCAATTGCATCCGTGCCGACCGATCGATCCGCTACATGGTGCCCGACGTGGTCGAAGAAAAAATCCGACGGAAGAAATTCTACCGCTGAACGGCGGTCACACTTTTTCAGACAGGCGGCAGTCACCCAGCGGTGGCTGCCGTTTTTGCTGGTGGGTAATTGGTGCGGGCAGACTGGGTGCAACAGCAACTGCGTTAGGTGCGTACTGAGAAAGGGTAGTCATGTACTCTTGTATCTCTAACGGACAAATAGAATGAAGGCGACCAGCCGTTTTTCATCCCTGCAACTAGCCGGTTTCATAACAGGCCTGAGCCTGATTCTGATCGGTATTGGCTGCAAACCCTCGGGCGATGCCGTAACCCCCCAGCCGGCTACGAGCACCACCACCAGCAACCTAACGGTGAATCGCTGGATTCTGGAGAATATGCGGACGTATTACTACTGGAACGACAAGATTCCGGCCGCACCCGATACGACACTGGCACCCGATGCCTTTTTCGATTCGATTCTTTACGACTACGACGCTACGCTGCGCCCCGATGGCGACCGATTCTCGTGGATCGAAGAAAGTGCGGCCGACCTGACTGCCAGCTTGAGTGGTGAGACAAAACAACCGGAATGGAGTTCAACCTGTACCTTCGGGCATCGGGTTCGACGGCCGTGATTGCCCAGGTGCTGTATGTGCTGCCTGGTTCGCCCGCCGAAAAGGCCGGCCTGAAACGGGGTGACATTATCAGCAAGGTAAACGGACAGGCCATCACCACTACCAACTACCAGTCGCTGCTATTCGACAGCAACGTAGCCACCTACACATTTGGGTTGGCGCAGGTCAGCAACCAAAGCATTGTCGATACCGACGTAACGCGTAGTGTGACGCCCACGGTGTTTCAGGAAAATCCCGTCTTTCTCGACTCGATATACACCATTGGCAGCAGGAAGGTGGGCTATCTGGTGTACAATCAGTTTGTGCCCGGCCCCAATGGTAGTGCTACGGCCAGCTACGACGCGCAGGTAGATGCCGTCTTCGGCCAGTTCAAGGCAAACGGTGTAAACGAACTGGTACTCGACCTGCGCTACAACCCCGGCGGCTACACATCGTCGTCGGCCAATCTGGCCAGTTTGATCGGCAGGGGAGTCGATGCCAGCAAACTTTATTTCAGCGAGCACTGGAACAGCACGCTGACACCCCTGCTTCAGAAGGAATACGGCAGCGACTTTTTCCTGCAGAAGTTCAGCACCAAAGCGCAGAACATTGGCGGCAACCTGACGCGCCTGTACGTGCTGACGAGCGAGCGCACTGCTTCGGCCTCCGAACTGATCATCAACGGCCTTCGACCCTACATGACCGTAAATACCATTGGCACTACAACCGTTGGCAAGAATGTAGGGTCTATTACAATAACCGACGATACGGGCAAAATAAACTGGGGAATGCAGCCGATCGTATTCCGGTCGTACAACAGCCTCGGGCAATCGGATTATGCAGCTGGTTTTACGCCGACCACCGACGTGGAGGAGCCCATTAATCTGCTTCCACTGGGCGACACGCGGGAAGCACTGCTCAACCAGGCCCTTTACGAAATTGCCGGTACAACGCCCTCGGGTCGGTTATCGAGTCAGCGCGTTGGCAATGTATTGCCGTTCGTGCGGTCGTCGGTTCAGCGGAAGATGGCAGGAAGTCAGCTGATAAAAGCTATGAAATTAATACCTTAGCGGTGCCAATTGCTTCGTTATAAGAAAAAACGCCGGACCCTGCTGGTCAGCAAGATGGGTTGGCCATGGTTAGATTTAATTTTTTATTCGTTAGTCCCCCTTTATGAAGTACAATTTGTTGACTGAAAATCGTCCGGCAACGACCGGTAACCACACTACATTGCTTTCGCGTCTTCGTCAGCAGCGGGTCAACAGCGCGCTGCTGTTGCTTTGTGTTGGCTGGTCGGCCGCGCTGTTCAGCTGCTCCAAATCCAGCACCACCAGCACGCTGGGCGACTGGCGGCACCGGTCTGATTTCGAAGGACCCGCCCGTACGCAGGCGGCTAGCTTTGTGATCGGCAATAAGGCTTATATCGGTACGGGAACCAACTCCGACAACGAGCGGCTGAACGACTTCTGGAGCTATGATCCGGCCCGCAACGCCTGGACACAGATTGCCAACTTTGGGGGTGCACCCCGGGCCGCGGCCATCGGTTTTGCCGTAGGCACCAAAGGCTATGTAGGCACGGGTACCGACGTCAACAGCGACCGGCTGAAAGACTTCTGGTGCTACGACCAGACCAGCAATACCTGGAAAAAAGTTGCTGACTTCGGCGGCACGGCCCGCCGGAATGCGGTATCGTTTACCATTGGCAACCGTGGCTACGTAGGAACGGGTTTCGATGGTAATTACCTGAAAGATTTCTGGGCGTACGATCCGGCTACGAATGTCTGGACCAAGACGGCCAGCTACAGCGGTGCCAAACGAATTGGGGCAGTTAGCTTCGTGATCGACAACCTGGCCTACGTAGGTACGGGTAACAACAATGGCTCGCCCGAGAAAGACTGGTGGGCATACGATGCTACGCAGGATCTCTGGATCGAGAAAGCACAGTTCACCTCCGATCAGTCGACGATTGCCCGTAGCTATGCAGCTGCCTTCGCCATCGATGGCAAAGGGTATATTGTGGGTGGCGATGGCAACACGACGGTGTGGCAGTACACGCCGGCCAGCGATACCTGGGCTACGCTGGGTGTGTTTGAAGGGGTAACCCGGCAGTACGCGCAGGGCTTTGCTCTGTCGGGTAAAGGCTATATCACCACAGGTAACTCTGGTACCAACCGGTTCGACGACCTGTGGGAGTTCGACCCAACCAAAGAACAGGATACCAGTGCCAACTAAACAGGACGTAGCGCCGTCTCCGGCTTACCTGCGACCACTGCTGGTGGTTGTATTGCTGGGGCTGGCGGTGTTCACGGCCTACCGATTCTTTCCCGTTCGTCAGTCGTATCGCGTCGACCCTTTTCAGACACCCTCTGGCTGGGGCTACGATATCCGGCAGGACGAACGGGTATTGATTCATCAGCCCGGCATTCCTGGCGTAGCCGGTAACGTCGGATTCAGCAGTGAAGCCCAGGCCCGCCAGGTTGGCGAACGGGTTATTCAAAAGCTGAACGACAACGACGGGCTGCCCACGCTTACTCACGACGAACTCCGCCAACTGGGGGTGTCTGTTCCATAACTATTTAGCATTTACCTCATGCATTTTATTCACCGCTGTGCCAGCGTTTTTCTGGTAGCCATGGGGTTGTTTGCCTGTCAGTCGGGAACCCTCGATGTGGGGCAGGCGGTCATCAATCCGCAGGAGCTACTGATTCAGTCGATCGACACCGTAACGGTGAAGATGTCGACCGTGCTGGCGCCCGATTCGTTCGTAACCTATGCCGATACGAACATCATGGTGGGGCGCTGGAACGACGCCACTACGGGGGTACTTACCGCCAGAGGCTTCACCACGGTCGACTACGTCAGCAACGACCTGGTGTCGCAATCCAACCTGCGGCTCGACTCGCTGGTACTGGAGATGGGCTACTCGTTTGCCTACGGGGATACCACCTCGGCCTATACGCTCAACGTACACCAGCTGAGCAATGCCCTGAGTGCCAATACGGTGTATTATAATACGAGTTCGGTGTCCTACAATCCGACACCGCTGATGACCAGAACGGTTGTTCCACGGCCTCGTACCAATAACCGACTCATCCGGTTTCGGCTCACCGATGCCATGGCCAGTGCGTTCTTCGCCAGGCTGATCGACGGCAGCATCTCCGATGCAACAACCATGGTCGATTATTGGAAAGGGTTTGCGTTTACCAGCTCTTCAGCAGGCAATATACTGGCTGGGTTTGGGGTCAACAACTTCTCTAGTCTGCGCCTGTATTATCACAATACAAACCTTGAGCGTACGGCCAGTTCGATTCGATTCCCACTCCGGTCTACGCATTTCACGCAGCTGCTGAATGATCGGAGCAAGACGGTACTCAACAAACTACAGAGCCGGTCAGATGCCGTGTCGAGTGATCAGACTGATCGGTCAACAACGGTAGCGCTTGGTGCAGGGTTGCGGACACGAATCGAGTTTCCGTACATCGATCAGTTCTACCAGCCCGGATCGTTTGCCGGTGTCAACAGTGCCTTGCTGGTGCTACAACCCATCCGGAGAACCCTGCGTGACAATACGACGCCCCCCAATCAGCTGGCCCTGTACGAAACCAACAATCAGAACGAGCTTCTGTCGGCGGTACCAGCCACCGCTTCGGGCGGTTCGCAGGCTATCGTTTCGTATTTCTATGATGCCAACGCCGTGGACCTGACCGATACCTACACGTTTGATCTGACCCAGTACATTGGGAATCTGATTACGCGTAAAACGCCCAACCGCCCACTTATCCTGACCGTTCCGACTGGTTCGTACAGTCTGGCTACGCTGGCGCAGCGGGTATCGATCGGCGATGCGCAACGTTCCGGCGATCGGGTACGGCTGCGGCTGTTCACCACGCAAAGCCTGTAAGCAGACTCCGCATAATCGAGGCCCATAAAAAAAGCGGCTCACCCATCGATCGGGTGAGCCGCTTTTTTATTGGTTTTAGTCAGTTCGTTCTGCTAGTCGATGAGCCCTAAACTGACAAGAATGGCCTGAAAACAATAAAGAGGACGAGTAAGGGCTCATCCTCTTTAAAACTACCTTAACCTATGATAAGACTACGTATTCTCAGACACTAATCTGCGAAACCGTGATTATGGGGCTAAAGGTACTATACGTTTTTAAATAACAGCCAAAATGCTCGACTATTTATGAAAATAATTTACAATATGGCTTTTTGGAGTCAGTAATCCGTCTGTGATGACTCAGGGAAGGCCATTTTGAAAGGTTACTTCAGTGGCTAACCCGATGGCACTCATGCGAATAGCTACCGATCGACTGTTCGACTTCGCGCCCGGCTTATCGCAATGGACACCGCGTTCGAGGAAGTAGATGTAAAACTTCTGGTTCCGATCGGCAATCTCGTTGATGTCGGGGCGGCCGAGCAGATCGCCAATCGTGTTGGCCCGCTTACCCTTCAGATTTTTTATTTCGGCCCGGAAATCGGGCAGGAGCGTGGCCCGAACGCCGTTGCAGCCTCCCCGGTCGCCCCGCCATTTTTTCAGGTCGAGCCGGCCAAAGGTATCAGGTGGCGGGTCGCAGCTGACCAGCCCGGCAGACAGCAGAAGCACAAAGGCACCCAGCCGCTTGAGCTGGGCGTGGATGGGCCGACGCATTGGATGGGTTGCGTTAGCGCTCATTGTAAAGGACCTGCGTGAGCGTCTGGCCAACGGCCTTCAGCGTAGTTTTATCGATATTGGCCATCGTGTCGTCGGCGGTATGCCAGGCCGGGAAGAAGCCGCCCATCGTTACGTTGGTGTGAATGATGTCGATCATCGGGATTTTGGCAATCAGATTAGGCGCCAGATGATCGTCGGTAATGGCCCCACCGGGCGTATCGATGAAAAACTGACTGTAGCCCGCCCGGCTGGCCGTTTGCCAAACCGTGTCGACCACACTGGGAGCCAGCTGCTGCGAATAGCCTTCGCGGGTAAACGTAGCCCCCTTCGCGCCAACCATGTCGAGCAGAATGCCATAATAGGCCGAATAGCCCGGTTTATGCGGGGTTTTGGCCCAGTAGCGTGACCCCAGGCAGAAGCCCACGAAATCGACAGGTTGCCCATTCACGGTAAGGCCGTCTTTCACGTCGTTGGCGGCTTTTTCGCCGTTGCCCCAGTCTTCGGCATCGAACAGGATCAGATCGATACCTACGTCGGGTTTGTCTTTCGCCTGCTGAATGGTGCGGGCCACTTCGAGCATAATGCCAACGCCACTGGCGCCGTCGTTGGCCGCGGGCACTGGTTTGCTCTGGTCGGCCGCATCGGCATCCTGATCGGCGTGTGGGCGCGAATCCCAGTGCGACGCCAGAATGATCCGCTTGGTCGCTTTGGGGTTGATGCTGCCGATGATGTTGCGGGCGTTCAGCTTCTGACCGTCCCAGGTGGTGGCGACGAATTTTTGCTCAGTTACCTCACAGCCGTATTGCCGGAGTTTAGCCACCAGGTAATCGCCGGCTTTGGTGTGCGCTGCTGTGTTGGGCACGCGGGGGCCAAAAGCTACCTGCTGATCGATAAAGGTATAGGCCGAGTCGGCGTTGAACGCCGGGGCGGGCGTCATTGCGGGCTGGGCTGCCGTGGTGGCCGTGGTTTCGGTCTTCGATTCGTTGGTACGGCAGGCGCCAGTGGCCAGCGTCAGCAGCAACGAAGCGGCCAGAATGGATTTGGTCATGGAATAAAAGGGGCTGTTGGTTGGGATAAACCGGTTACTCTTCGTAAGCCCAGTCGATCTGGTGTTTCATGTCTTTGATGGCCAGGCCCTGCGCTTTGAAGTACGAACGGATCTGGTCGACTTTATCGTATTGCTTCTGCTCCTTGTATTCGCGGTAAAGCGTGAGCAACCCGCTCAGCACGGGCTGGTTGTCGGTACCTTCTTCGGTCAGGCCCAGCACATCGTTCAGGAAGGTCTGGTACGAGGTCCGCAGTTGATCGAATACCGCTTCGCCCAGCGCAGCCGGGGCCAGCTGCCCCATATACAGCATGTTGATATACTTGAGCAGCGTAAAGAGCTGGGCGATACCGACGGCGGTGTTGAGATCGTCGTTGAGGGCGTCGTAGAACTGCTGTACGGCTTTCTGAATGTCGGCCTGCTTGGCGGTATCGATGGCCACGGTCTCATCCGAACGATACGTCAGCGTTTTCACCACACGCAGCCCATTGGCCAGTCGGCGGTAGCCTTTCTGGGCCGCCTTCAGGGCATCGTTCGAGAAGTCGAGCGTGCTGCGGTAGTGCGACTGAAGCATAAAGAACCGCACCGTCATGGGGCTGTAGGGCTGCTCGAGCAGGCGGTGACTGCCCGCAAACAACTCGGCCGGCAGAAACGAGTTGCCCAGCGATTTCGACATTTTCTGGCCATTCACGGTGAGCATGTTCGAGTGCATCCAGTAGCGCACCGGGTCATGACCGGTCAGGCCATCGCCCTGCGCAATTTCGCATTCGTGGTGCGGAAACTTAAGGTCCATACCGCCCCCATGGATGTCGAACTGCTTACCGAGGTATTTGGTGCTCATGCAGGTGCACTCGAGGTGCCAGCCCGGAAAGCCAGCGCCCCAGGGCGAGTTCCAGCGCATAAGGTGCTCCGGTGCAGCCCGTTTCCAGATGGCAAAGTCGAGCGGGTTACGCTTTTCCGACTGCCCGTCGAGTTCGCGGGTTTCGTTGAGCAGGTCGTCGAGAATGCGGCCCGACAGCTTTCCGTACTGACCACCCCGCTTGTTATAGGTCTCGATATCGAAATACACCGATCCGTTCGCTTCATACGCCAGTCCGTTGGCCAGTAGCTGCTGCACGGCTTCGATCTGCTCGACCATGTGGCCCGTTGCCGTGGGTTCGATGCTGGGCGGAATGGTGTTGAATTGCGCCATCACCGTGTGAAAATCATTGGTGAAACGCTGCACGATTTCCATGGGCTCTACCTTTTCGAGCTTCGCCATCCGCCCGATCTTGTCTTCGCCCTCGTCGCCGTCGCCCACCAGGTGGCCCACATCGGTCAGGTTGCGCACATAGCGCACCTTGTATCCAATGAACGTAAGGTAGCGGTACAGTGTGTCGAATGTCAGGAAGGTACGGACGTTGCCCAGGTGCACGTAATTGTAGACCGTTGGTCCGCAGACGTACATGCCAACGTAGGGTGGCGCAAGCGGTTCGAAGCGTTCTTTCCGGCGGGAAAGCGTGTTATAGAGGTGAAGCGGTTGTGTGCCAGATTCAGTCATACTGCCAAAATTGGGGGCCGTGGGCCTGGGCAAAACTACGCATTGTCGACCGGAAAACGGTGGGCCATTCGGTGGGCCCGCCCGCTTTTGGCTATATTCGCGTTTTGTTTTCAGAACCACCCGTTGGGGTCATCTATGCAGGTAGTGGAGGTGGGCAACAATGCCCGGTATCAGAACGAATTTCTTCAGTTGCCCGTTCGGCTCTACCGCACGGACCCGTGCTGGATCAGACCCCTCGATACCGATGTAGAAGAAGTATTCGACCCAACCCGTAACAAGCGGTTTGAGCAGGGCGAGTGCACCCGGTTTCTGCTGCTCAACGACAAACAGGAAACCATTGGCCGGATTGCCGCTTTTGTCGACCGGGCCATTGCCACCCTCGACAATGAGCAACCCACCGGCGGAATGGGCTTTTTCGAGTGTATCGACGATCGGGACGCGGCTTTCCGGCTGTTCGATACGGCCAAAGCCTGGTTGCAGGCGCGGGGTATGGAGGCCATGGATGGCCCCGTCAACTTCGGCGACCGCGACCGCTGGTGGGGCCTGCTGGTCGATGGGTTCGACCGCGAACCCAACTACTGCATGCCCTATACCAAGCCCTACTACATTGGCTTTCTGGAAGCATACGGGTTTCAGGATTATTTCAGGCAGTTCACGTTTGGGATTCCGACTACCTGGGATAAGCTCGTCAATATGTCGCAGGCGGTCAAAGACCGGGCGCAGCGCATCTACGAAAATCCCGAGTACAGTTTCCGGACGATCGACAAACGGCACCTGCCCGCGGCTGCCGAACAGTTTCGGCATATCTACAATGCCGCCTGGGGTGGCCACAGTGGCGTGAAAGAGATGTCGGCCGAACAGGCGCAGCTGCTGATGCAGAAGCTGAAGCCAGTAATCGACGAGAAGATTATTTATTTCGCCTACCACGGCGATGAGCCGGTCGCTTTTTTCGTCTGCCTGCCCGAACTGAACCAGGTGTTTAAGCACGTCAACGGCAAGCTCGACCTGATTGGCAAAATCAAGTTCTTGTGGCACATGATCCGCAAGACCAACCACAAAGCGTTTGGGGTTGTGTTTGGCGTGGCGCCGGCCCATCAGGGAAAAGGCCTCGAAGCCGCCATTGCCCTGCGCATGCCCCACGAAGCCGCCAACAACCCCGGTTTTCAGTACGATGAACTGGAAATGAACTGGGTCGGCGATTTCAATCCGATTATGGTGCGGTTCGTCAGTCAGCTGGGGTCGACGATCGTGAAAACCCACATTACCTATCGCTACCTCTTCGACCGAACCAAACCCTTCAAACGGTGCCCACCCATCGGGCGCAAAAAACAGTGATCGGTTTGTGGTTTATGGTCGGTAGTTCGTAGTTAACTGCACCCGGAAACCACAGAAGACGAACGACAAACCACAAACGAATAACCATGAGTCTGCTAACTATTGGATCTGTAGCGTTCGATGCGCTCGAAACCCCGTTCGGCAAAACGGATAAAATTATCGGCGGGGCTGCCACCTACATCACCCTGTCGGCGTCGTATTTCACCCGCCCCAATAATCTCGTGGCGGTCGTGGGCGACGATTTTCCGCAGAGCATGATCGATGATCTCAACCGCCACGGCGTCAATACCGATGGGCTGGAGATTCGCCAGGGCGAAAAAACGTTTTTCTGGTCGGGTAAGTATCATGACGACATGAATACCCGCGATACGGTGGAGGTGCAACTCAACGTAATGGAGCACTTCGATCCGATTATTCCGGATGCGTACCAGGATTGTCAGTATCTGATGCTCGGCAATACCGCCCCGGCCATCCAGCAGAAGGTGATCGAGCGGCTGCACAACCGGCCCAGGCTGATCGTACTCGATACCATGAACCTCTGGATCGAGATTGCCCATACCGATCTGGTCAACCTGCTCAAGCTGGTCGATGTGCTGGTGGTGAATGACGAGGAAGCCCGGCAGCTGTCGCGCGAGAGTTCGCTGGTGAAAGCGGCTGCCAAAATCCGGACCATGGGACCACAGACGGTTATCATCAAAAAAGGCGAACACGGTGCGCTGCTGTTTCAGGGCGATCAGGTGTTTTTTGCGCCGGCGCTGCCGCTCGAAGAAGTGTTCGACCCCACCGGTGCCGGTGATACCTTCGCGGGTGGCTTTATCGGGCACCTCGCCAAAACCGACGATACCTCGTTCGACAATATGAAGCGGGCCATTATCTACGGGTCGGCCATGGCGTCGTTCTGCGTAGAGAAGTTCGGCGCCGAGCGCATCATGAACCTCACCGACGCCGAGATTCAGAGCCGGGTCGATCAGTTTGTGAACCTGTCATCGTTCGGGCTGTAGGCATCGCCGATACGTAGCTGCTGTTTTGCCCAAACGCATAACCCAGCGAGCGACATTCGCCTTAAAAAACGAGGCAGGCCGGAACTCAGATAGTCCCGGCCTGCCTCGTTTGGTATCACCTGGTGCCGACACCGTGATCGGTCAGGCGCTGGCTTAAAAGCCTTCTTTTTCGGCTTCCTTGTCTTTCTTCTTCTCCTTTTCCTTCGGCGCTTCCTTCACCACTTTTTCGCCGGGCTTGGGTTTCGGCTTCGGCGCTGGTTTGACCTTCGTTTTGTACTGGTCCAGGTAGTGATCGACAAACTGGGTTTTCTCATCGATCGTGGCCGGCACGACTTCCAGCGTGGCTTTAGCACTGTTTTTCGATCCGGCCAGCAGCCGGTCGTTGATCTCCTGTTCGGAGGTGATGATGGCCAGCTGGGCCAGCGCCCCCGGCCCGTTGCCCGGCTTGAAATCGTAGAATACCCACACCTCGGGCGACGACTCGAGGTAAATACTGGCTTCGTCGCCATTGGCCGATTTCCGGATTTCGACGAAGCCATCCATCTGCGCGTTCACGTCGGTGCCCATGATGTTCGACACGCCCAGTTTACCGGTGCTGTAAAAGGCATTGAACTTGTCGGACCAGCGCAGGTTGGCGTTGGCCAGTACCAGCGAGGTCAGCAGACGGGGCGATGCCTGATGCAGCGGCACATGCTGATTCTGGGCTTTGGTCCGGTACGCATCGACGGCTTTCTGACCAATGAGGGGCAGCAGCTTATCCGACAGCCGGTTCAGGTCATCGTCGGCGGCTTCGTCGTTTTTCTCCTCCTGGTTGGCACTGACCAGCTTGCTCGCAATGGCCGTGTTGATGCCCTCCGGAATGGGGAATGTAAAGGCCAGCAGGGTGTTGAACCGGTACTGGGCACTATCGATGTTGATACGGGCCGAACCTGCCGAGAGCAGGTACGTCTGCGGGGCTGCGTTGAGCAGGTTCAGCTGTCCCTTAAACGTGACCTGACCTTTTGGGTCGTTGAAGGTAAAGGCGTTTTCGACCTCGTCGCTGGCGCTGTCGGCCACCACGCCACCCGGGTCGGTATCTTTCGAACTAATCCGGTATAGCTTGTCCTTCTCGTCGTACTGCATGATGCCCGTGGCCGTAAAGAGGTCTTCGTCTTTCGTGTCTTCCTTCGGCGACAGGAAAGTAGGGTAGAGCCCGGCCCCGCCCCCCCGGAAGTGGATACCCGCCACGAGCGGCTGATCGCCCTCGTTTTTGAGGTTTTTGTCGACCCGGATCGCCAGCCGCTCCGCCACTTTTTCCCTGAACGGAATCCAGCCGCTGATCAGGTCCCGGCGTTTCTTGAGGGCTGGTTTGATATACCCGTCGAGGGCCAGATCCTTGTCGGGGGCTTTCATCGTAATCACACCTTTGTAGAGGATACTGGGGGCCAGCTGCAGGTTGTCGCCCTCGTCGACTTCGGCCCGGGCCACGGTGTAAAACGTCTTGAGCGGTCCGGCAGCCCGGCGGGTCGTTCGGCCGGGCCGTCGGTTGTCGGTACTGGCCACAGCCACCGGCGCTTCGGTCAGCTCGAAACTACCCATCTTGATACTGGCCGTGTCGCCCCGGGCCGTGGCAAACTGGTAGGTGGCATCGCCCGAGAAGCGCGTGCGCGACTGCACCTGGATGTTGCCATTCTTGAGCCGGTGAAACAGACTAACGGTATCGAGTTCGAGCCGGGCATTTTTCAGGGCCAGCATCTCGCCGTTCCGCCGGATCGTAACCACGCCTTTGTCGGGGTAGATACGCGCATCGGCTGCCGTCACGTAGGGCACCCCGCTGATGTTGAGCATCATTTTCTCCACATCGTACAGGGCTGCCGATCCGTTGAAGGTCAGGTTTTCCTGCTCGTCGGCGGTGGCCGTAAACGTCGATGTTTTGACATCGCCCTTCATGGCGATGGTTTTGGCGTTGATGTTCCATTGCGCCCGGTTGATGCTTGTTTTGTAGGCTGCGAACGGAAACGCCATACTCGACTGAACCGTATCGGCCAGATTCTGCTGCCGGTTGATGGCCAGTCCGACCATGCCTTTCACCTGGTTGAAATCGACATCGATGGCATCGCCCAGCAAAATGGGTTTGTTGCCTTCCTTATCCGACAGGATCTTGAACTGGGCGTTGTCGGCCAGAAAACCCTCCTTGTTGAATTTGATGCTGTTCGAAATCGCTTCGGAGTCTTTCCGGCGGAGGGTACCGTTGCCAAAGAGGCCTTTCGAGCGCAACACCAGCCCACCCTCCAGGTTGGTGGTTGCGTTGTAGAAGCTGAAATTGTTTTTCTGGGTGGTGATAACCATGCTGTCGGCCTTTGGCCACCACTTGAGGGCGTAGTTGTTGAGCTGCACCTGCGGAAAATAAGCTTGTGCCGTACCCGGTTTGCCCGCCACCAGACCCTCGCGAATCTCACCTTTGGCGCCGGTGGCTACCAGCGAGTCGGGCATGAAGAGGATCGACTGGGCGGTAAGGCTTGCCGTGAGGTGGTTCAGCATCCCCTCGGCCCGCAGTCCGTTCTTATCCATGACCAGATCGCTCGTGAGTTTTACGTTCGACGTTTTGCTGCCGTAGAGCGGATAACCACCCGGGGGCGCCTTATGCACAAATCCCAGCGTATTGTCGGGCATGGTTTTCAGCTCGGCCTTAAAGGGCGGAAACAGCCCATCGGAATAAAACGTACCCATAAACGAGATGTCGCCCTTGCCCAGGCTGTCGTTGTCGATGGCCGGGATCTTGAAATACACCTTCTGGTTGTAGATCAGGTCGCCCCGTACCGGCTGGTTGAAATAAACGGTCATACCCTCGGGCATCACCAGCCGCTGGGTGGTTTTCTTACCTTTCACCAGCCCCGACTTGTTATCGGCACTGGCCAGGTATACGGTACCGGCCTTGTCGTACTTGATATCGCCACCCACTTCGCCCGTCTTGCCCTGAGCCGCCAGTTTCTGCGACGAGAAGGTGATGGAGTCGATCTTGTTGAGGTTGATGGCAAACTTGTCGTAGTCGAACTTCAGGTCGCGGCCGGCGTAGCGCAGCGTACCGGCTTTTACCTGTCCGTTGAGCATGAACGACCGGCCTTTGCCCACGCGCAGGGTCTTGTCGGACGGAAAGCCGAATACTTTCAGTGAATCAGACAGTGTGAACTGGCTGACGCCCCGGATGGTCAGAATCTTATCGGTCAGATCGATGGTAGCGTTTTTGAGGCTATCGTTGGAAGGGAAAAACGACTGGACCCGAAAATTGTCGTAGTCGTGTTTCTGGGCGTAGGCCAGCACGTAAAGCACGCCCTTGCGGCTCAGGCGCATGAGCCCCGTGGCCGGGTTCTGATCCAGATAACCTTCGAGCACCATGCGGTTGAGCGACCCCCGCAGCGCCATCGGGTTTACTTTTACCGAGGCAATCACATCCTCGGGTAAAAACTGCTGTACCTTTTTGGTGGCCACGTAATTGGCAACGATCTGCAGCGGGTGAAACCCGTAGTCGACGGTCAGGTCGGCATAGCGCTGGGGCTGGAAGTAATCGAACGACTCAAACTGCACCGGTACTTCGCGTTTGGCACCTACCTGGTAGAAATCGACTTTCTGCCGGCCCACATCCCAGCGCATCACTTCGGGCAGAATAAAAAACATGTGGTACGAGTCGGCGTAGGGGACACGGGCATAACTCGTGCGGGTTTCGCGGTTGAGCCAGGCCACGCGTTGCGCCTTGTCGAACCGGAACTGTGTGGCGGGGTGCGTGATGGAGTCGGTGGCTACGTAGCCGACAAACGCGGCCGACCCGGCCGTGATGGTCGAGTCGCGGAAGTCGAACCGGCGGCTGCTGGCCTTGAAGGCCGGCTTGCCATTGGCTTTTACGATCAGCACGGCCGGGTTGCCACTGGCCGATGAGCCCACCAGCTGGGTGCCGGCCAGTGCCAGGCCACCCCGGTAGTCGACGTCGGGGCCAAGGTTTGGTATCCGGGCGTCGTTCTGCCACGACATGAAGCGGGGATACTGCCCGCCCCCTTTCCGGCGGCTGACGTACTCGAAAACGCCCTTCACGGGTTTCATGCCGTCGTAGGTCAGCGTTACATCGTCGGCCTGCAGGCGTGGATTGGCCGTGTTAAAGGCATACTCGCTCAGGGTCACAAAAATGTCGGGGCGTCCTGCTGTTTCCCACGTAAACGTGCCGCCTTTGCCGAGGAGGGTGCCGTTGGTGAGCATCACCTCAGCCGAGGTATTGGCCAGCAGTGCTGAGTCGCCATTAGCAACCAGGGCCAGCGTAGTGCCGGTTAGGGTCAGCAAGGCGCCCGATACGCCCGGTAAGGCCCGACGCTGCGGAACAAACTGCACGCCCAGCGTTCGAACAGCGCCCGAGTCGCCCGGGGCCGGCTCATCCCAGCCATCGAAGCGTGACCGTTCGGCGGCTGCTTTGGCGGCAGCGGCCGAGTCGGCCGGTGTTTGCACAGCGGTCAGGCTGGCAGTCGGCGAGGGGGCCGCGTCGGCAAAGCGAAAGGCAAACGAGCCTCCCTGGGCATAGAGTTTATTGTAGTTGCTGGCGTAGAGTTCACGCCGTTCCAGAAAGCGCCGGATCGTTTGCAGGCTCTGGCCGAGCGTGCGGGTGTCGGTGGTTTCAAAAAGCTTTTCCTGCACCGTCAGCAGCCCGTCGATACTGGCCGCGGGCATCGACTGGGTATTGATACCGTGGTAGAGCGCTTCGAAAAACGGTACGAAGTGCGAGGCAGCGGGCAGGCGCTTCTGGTTCATCTTCCGGCTCAGGGCCATCACCCGCTCCTGCTGGGCGGCCGACAGGCGGTTCTCGGACCAGAGCGACTGGAGGTTGGTGCCGGCCCTGACACCGGCGGGGCCACCCGTGGCCATCAGCTTCTGTACATCGGCCACGAACTGCTCGGGCTTATCGGAAAGCCGAACCGCCTGGCCGAAGCCAGACAGCGCCAACGTCAGAAAAAAACAGAGCGATAAAGCGCGTCTCATAGAGCGGGGAAAAAGCGGTATGCTTTGAAAAACAAGCGTGTCGGAACCAGGCGGTACCTACCGGGTAAAGGCCAGTGAACTCCAGTCGCGCAGGCTGAGGGCGGTGCCCGGCATCAGACCCGCGTCGACGGCTTTCTGCCGGATATCGGGCGCATCATGCTCGTAGAACCCGCTCACCAGCAGCGTACCACCGGGTCGAAGCAGCGATACGTAGGTCGGTATTTCGGCCAGCAGTACGTTGCGGTTAATATTGGCCAGCACCACGTCGTAGCGACTGGCGGGGTCGACATCGGCAATGGTGCCCAGAAAGACCGTCACCTGCGGGCAATCGTTCAGGCCGGCGTTTTCGCGGGCGTTCTCCACGGCCCATTCTTCAATGTCGAAAGCCAGCGCGGCCGATGCCCCCATGCGGGCCGCCAGAATGGCCAGAATGCCGGTGCCGCTGCCCACGTCGAGTACGGATTTGCCCGTAAAATCGAGCGCCAGCTGCTGCTCCATCATCATGGCCGTGGTTTCGTGGTGGCCCGTTCCAAACGACATCTTGGGATTGATGACCAGATCGTAGCGAAACGTTGGGTCGACCGCATGAAACGACGCCCGCACCCGCACCGTACCGGCCACTTCGATGGGTTCGTAATCGCGCTCCCATTCGGCGTTCCAGTTCCGTTTTTCTAACGAACTGACCTGATAGGCTATTGCGGTCATTGGCTGGTATTTAGCCACCAGTTCGGCCAGCGCGTCGGCATCAAACTGGGCTTCGGTAACGTAGGCGTTCAGCCCTTCGTCGGTCTCAACGAAGGATTCATACGCGAGCTCGGCCAGCTCGGCCGTCAGGATGTCGGCAAAGTCGGGCGAAACCGTTAGTTGCACTTCTACATAGTTCATGGATCAAAGTAACGAAAAAGCCCGCCGACCCGATCCGTTCAGGATCAGATTGGCGGGTTGTTTCTGCGGCTGTAACCGGGGCGCCCACCCCCGATTGCGGGCGGGCGACACCAGTGGCTACTGCTTGATCACCTTCAGGCTAACGGTTTGGGTGGCGGTACTTACCCGCAGCAGGTAGAGGCCCGGTGGCTGCTGGCCCATGGGCAGCGTTTCGCGCTGATCGTTCTGATCAACCGTTACCATACGTTCGCCAACGGGCTGGCCGGCCAGGTTGGTGAGCCGCAGTCGTACAGCCTGGCCCCGGGCGCCTTGTATCTGCACCACCAGCTCGCTGCCAACCGGATTAGGATAGACCGATGCGGCCAGGCGGGACGTTGCCTCGGCGCTCAGCCGGCTGTTGCTGTTGCACAAACTCAGCCAGTTGTAGCTGAACGTAACGTCGCCCGGTGTGCCGGCCTGTGCCGCTTTCAATGTAATGGTCGGATTGTCGGTGTACACCCGGAGAGTGTAGGGGCCGGGAGCCGTTGTTGGCGAAAGCTCGTTGACCACCGAGAACGTTACGGGTTGCCCGGTCAGGCCGGTATAAACGGGCGTGAACGTGAGCATCCGTTCGGAAGCAGTGACAGATGCGCAGGCAATCGTGTTGACGCTGGTGATGGTAAACGAGCCGGGTACAGGCGTGGGCGGTAGTACCGGACCACCACAGGTAGCCAGCCAGTTGAAGGCAAACGTGATGGGGCCAGGCGAGCCCGTCTGGGTAGCGCTGAGGGTAATAACCGGGTTGTCGGTATACAGGCGCAGGGTGTAGGGGCCGGCCTGGGTAGTGGGCAGCATCTCGTTCACAATCGAAAACGAAATCGGCTGGCCGTTCAGGCCGGTGTATTTGGGTAGGAGCGTAAGCTGCCGTTCGGAGTTGGAGAATACCTGACAACTGACCGTTTCAATACTGGCAAAGCCAAAGCCGCCGGGCGTGGGGGGCGTGCTGCTAATGATGATTGTGATTGACCCATTGGCGACCAGTGTACCCGGATCGGTAGCGGTCAGCAATACGTTGTAGGTGCCCGGCGTGGTGGGCAGCCCACTAAGGGTAGTGCCGCTGAACGTCAGGCCGGGGGGGAGGTCGGTTGCTGCATACGTAAGCATATCCCCGTTCGGATCGGTAAAGGCACCGGGGGGCAACGTGTAGCTGAAGGAAATACCCGTTGTACCATTTTGGGTGGGTAGCGGCCCGTTGAAGGCCGGGGGCTGGTTGGCGGGTGGGGTAGTGCCGATCACGAAAAGCAGCGTGCCGGTGGTGCTCAGCTGGCCGGGATCAGTAGCCGTGATTGTGACGTTGAAACTACCGCTGGCCGTTGGTATACCGCCGAAGGTGGCTCCATCGAACGTCAGGCCCGGTGGGAGCCCACTGGCCGAGTAGGTCAGCGCGTCGCCGTTGGCATCGGTAAAGGTGCCTGGCGGGAGCGAGTAGCTTAAGGAGACTCCCGTTGTGCCAGTCTGGTTGGGTAGCGGCCCGTTGAATACCGGGGCCTGGTTGGTCGGTGGCGGTGGGTTCACCGTTACCGACAGGGTATAGGTTTGCGTGGCGGCCGGTGTCCCATTGTCGGTCAGGGTAAACACAATGGGCGAGGTGCCCACATTGCAGGGGCTGCCGGTTGTGGCAACGGTGATGGTTGGATTGGGGGTGTCGTTGCCGTTGATGATAAACGACGAATTGCAGAGCGCACCCAGATCGACCGACACATGTACGTTTTGATTGGTTTCGGGCCCAGTCGCCTGCAACGGCAGGGTTGCTGTTTGGCCCTGATTCAGGCTGAGCGCGTTGTTGGCCGGTAAGCCGGAGAGGGTCGGGGCGAGGTTTCCGGCCGAACCCGACAGCCGGTAAGCAAAGCACTGCCCGTCGAGCCAGTCGATGCCCCCCGGCGATCCAAGCGAAGGGACGTTGGGGGGCTGGTTGCCATTGATGTTGAAACGGCCCGTCTGAATATAGTCGATTCCGTTGCCGCGGTTAATGCCAACAGTGGCCGGGGCTCCGCCGAAACCACCCGATCCGCCCGATGCACTACCCGTAGTCCATTGCATATCGCCATACGAGAAAAACACGTCGTTGCCCGAAAAACCCGGATCGGTGTTGGCTTTGATAACCAGCTGAAACGTATTTTTCTTGTCGGCCTGACTGGGGTAGTAACCGACAAAACTCCAGGTAACCACCAGGCGGTCCGGATACACTTTGTACCACACACTGCCACTGCTGGGGTTACGCGTGTCGACATCAGACCAGAAAGGGGCGACCATCGGGGTTGAGATAGGAAAACCCGTGGCCGTGTACTGACTGAGCGGGGCCGAGAAGGTGATATTCCCGTTGGTATTGATGTAAACGCTGTTGTAGACCGAGCCGAAAAGCGAAAAATCCCAGCCTAGTGCAATGGGCCCAATCGAGTTGTCATCCTGCCGGGGCAGCCGGGTCCAGCCTCCTCCCGCCGTGGTATCGTAGGGCTCGAAGCAAGCGGGCAGCGCCACCCGTGCCTGCGAGCGGGGCGCCACCGGACTGCCTGCTGTGGTTTGGGCTTGCTGCTTGCGGGCGTCATAGCCGGGGTCATTGTCAGACGGGTTCCAGTTGGCGGGCGTTTGCGCCATACCCGTAGCCAGGGCTATTAGCCACAAGGCCGGCATGACAAGCCTCCGGGACAGCTTCTGTAAGGCCGCTTTCAGGCCGTCTGTCGATCTGTCAAATAGTACTTTTTTCATGTGATAATTGAGTTGGTGTGGATAATTGGGAAACGCTCAAACCTACAGCCTTACCGGGTAGGAGCAGCCTGACGCCAGGTAAAATGTAGCTTTATCTTTATTGATCGGTGTATGTGATAATTAGTTTATATGTATCTGCTTATCAGTGATTTATATGATAAACTGGCTTTTTTTGGCGTGTTGGCAGCCGGCGTAACGTGTGGCGGGTTGGTACGTTTTCGGGTCGTTGGCAGCGGTATGGTCACTGTCCTGGGTGAGGTGTTAGGTGCCTGCCTGGCCTTCTTTTCTTTGGCTTGTTGATGGGATGATGAGATTTTAATAAGGTTTTTAAACAAAATGCATTTGTTTGAGTTGCTGCCGTTATCTTCACAAACCTGCCGTCAGGGTCTGGCTGGCTTGCCGTGTTGATTGCCGATGAATACTTCCTCTGCTGTGCGCCTGATGTTGTTGGTATGGATGGGTCTGGTGAGCATGTCGCTGCGGGCGCAGTCGCCGGCGCTGTCTCCCGACCAAACCCGGGCCGACCTCCGCTTTCTGAAGCGCAAACTCGACCTGCTCCACCCGGGTATGGGCTACTACACACCCCGCCCCCGCATGGAGCAGCTCTACGACTCGCTCTATAACCGGCTGACCGCGCCCATGCCGTACGAGCAGTTTTACCACCACGTCAGTCCGCTCATAACGGCTCTGAAAGACGGGCACACCAGCCTGAGCCACCGCCGGAATTACATGGGCAAAAACACCCGCTTTATTCCGTTCTACATTCGGCCGGTGGGCGATCAGTATTTTATCAGTCATAACGTATCGGCCGATAGCAGCCTCCAGCGCGGGGTAGAACTGCTTACCATCAACGGCCGTACCGTGGCCGGGCTGCACCACGAGCTGATGAATGCCGACCATTCGGGCTCCGACGGCGACAACCTGACGGGGCGCCGGCAGTGGAGTCTGGTGCAGTTTGCCGACTACTATGCCGCCTGGTATGGGTCGACCGATTCGATTCGGATTACCTACCGGACCCCTGCCGATTCGATTACCCGCACAGCCACGGTGGCCTGTCTGCTGCTGTCCGACTTTCGGCAGACCATGCAGCAGCGCTACGGGGCCGAGATCGACCGCCGGCCCAACCTCTCAGTACGGGTTGTTGACACGCTGACCCGAACGGCTGTACTGCGGGTGGCCTCCTTTGCCGATCCGGGGCGGAAGGGGCTGCTGCAGTGGGGCTTTAACCGCCGGCTCAAGCGGGCGTTTCGGACGCTGCACGATGCCGGGGTTCAGAATCTGATCGTGGATGTGCAGGGCAACGGGGGCGGTACGGTTGTCAACTCGGCCCGCCTGCTGCGCTACTGGATGCCCGGCCGGTTCTCGGTATTCGAGCAGGAAGAAATGAAACCAGCCGCCCGCACCGAACTGGTAGCGCGCTGGAATCCGTTGTCGGCGCTCAACTTCAGCCGGCAGTACCGCCGAACCACGGGGGGCGGCTTTGCGAGCCGGGCCGGGCGGTGGCGCTTCCGGCCCCGCCGGCACCTGGCCTTCCGCGGCAATCTGTATTTTCTGATGAACGGCGCGTCGTTTTCGGCCACTACGTCGGTGCTGGCCAAAACGCTCGACGCCGGCATGGGCACCTTCATCGGCGAAGCCAGTGGCAGTGCCTACTGGGGCGATTTTGCTGGTCATTTCAAAACCGTAGTGCTCCCCAACTCGCGGCTTCAGGTCCGGATTCCGCTTAAAAAGCTTACCCATGCCGTCGACCCCAACCGCGGCAATGGATTCACGGTTGAACCTGACTTTACCGTTACGCGTTCGTATAGTGACCTGCTTACCAATCGGGATTACGTACTCGACTACACCCTGCAGCTGATCCGGCAGGGCGTGGTGGCCCGGCAGCCGATGCGGGCTCGTCCGTTGCAGGCGTCGCGCTGATCGCGTATCTTGGTTGGGTGGTAGCCGGATGGACCGGTTCGCGGTTGCGCCCCCGGGTGTAGCCCACGCACAGAGCAGCCCTAAACGAGCGTTTCCGTAAAACCGGTTTTTTGTGTATTGTATCGTCGACGTTGAAACAACCGGGGGTATCAAAGGCCCCTCCCGGCTTACTGAAATAGCAATCTTTCGCCACGACGGCCAGCAGGTTGTCGATTCATTTCACACCTTGCTGAATCCGGAATGTCCCATTCCGCCCTTCATCCGGCACCTGACCGGCATTTCGGATGAGATGGTGGCCGATGCGCCCCTGTTTGCCGATGTAGCGCAGGAGGTGCTCCGGATTACCGAAGGGGCCGTTTTTGTGGCCCACAACGTAAGCTTCGATTTCGGCTTTATTCAGAAAGAACTTAACTGGCTTGGCTACGATTTTCTGCGCCGGACCCTCTGTACCGTGCGCACCAGCCGCAAACTGCTGCCCGGTTATCCGTCATACAGTCTGGGCAAGCTGTGTCAGTCGCTGTCGATTCCGCTCAACGGGAGGCACCGGGCACAGGGCGATGCTGCCGCTACGGTTCGACTGTTCGAGCTGTTACTGCGCAGCGATGCCAACGGCCTGATTCCGCGCCCCGACCTGGCGGCCACCCGCGACTGATTTCTCTGCCTTTCTGATCCTTACACCCTGTACTGCTGGCTCCCATGCGCATCTGTACCCTTACGCTTTTTGGCATTGCACTCATGCTCGATTCTCAGTCGGCCGCGGCTCAGGCCAACGCCCCCCTTCGCTACCCGGCTGCCCGCAAAACCACGCAGACCGACACCTACCACGGCACGGTAGTCGCCGACCCTTACCGCTGGCTCGAAGATGATCGCTCGGCCGAAACAGCGGCCTGGGTAGCCGCCGAAAACAACGTAACCGATAGCTACATGGCCCAGATTCCGTACCGCAAACAGTTGCAGGAGCGGATGGAGGCCATTTACAACTACCCCAAGTACTCGGCTCCGTTTCATCAGGGCACGGGCGACCAGGCCAGGTGGTACTATTTCTACAAGAACGATGGTCTGCAAAATCAGTCGGTGCTGTACCGGCAGGAGGGCCTGGCGGGCAAACCGGAAGTCGTTATCGACCCCAACCAGCTCTCGCCCGATGGGACCACCAAACTGGCCGTGTTTGCCCTGTCGCGCAGTGGGCAGCATGCCGTAGTTGGGCTGTCGAAAGGCGGTTCCGACTGGCTGCAGTATCGTATCCTGGATCTGACCACCCGGCAGTACCTGACCGAAACCATCGAATGGGTCAAGGTGTCGGGGGCGGCCTGGCAGGGTAATGGCTTCTACTATAGTCGGTACCCCAAGCCATCGGGCAGTGCGCTGGCGGCCAAAAACGAAAACCACCAGGTTTTTTACCACACGCTCAACACCCCCCAGTCGGCCGACCGGCTGGTGTACGAAGATGCCGCCAACAAGCAGCGGTTTCACACCCTGTCGACCACCGACGACGAGCGATTTGCCCTGCTGACCGTGAGTGATCGGGGCCAGGGGAAAGACGGCAACGCACTTTTTTTTCTGGACGCGCAGGCAGGCGACAAAACCTTCCGGCCGGTGGTATCGACAATTACGAACGACAAGTACAGTTTGATCGATAACGACGGCGACGCGCTGCTGCTGCTGACCAATGCCGAGGCCCCCAACAATCGGGTGGTGCGCTTCGATACGCGAACCAGTGCCGTCAAGACGCTGGTACCCGAGCGCCGGGAACCTATTGCCGAAGGCGGTGTCAGCACGGGTGGGCGCAGGCTGTTTATCGAATACACCAAAGACGTGGTGTCGCAGGTAGAGGTGTTCAGCTACGCCGGTGTCCATGAGCATACCGTCGCGCTGCCGGGTCTGGGCTCAGTTGGCGGCTTCAATGGCGAAGCCTCGGATACCTTCGTGTTTTACTCCTACACCTCGTTTACCAGCCCGCCGACGATCTACCGCTACGATATTGCTACGAACAAAAGCACGGTGTTTCGGGCGCCCGAGGTGCGGTTCAACCCCGCCGAATACGAAACCCGGCAGGTATTTTTCACGAGCAAAGACGGCACGAAGGTGCCCATGTTTCTGACCCACCGCAAGGGCCTCAAACTCGATGGCACCAATCCTACGCTGCTCTACGGCTACGGGGGCTTCAACGTGAGCCTGCCCCCGGGTTTCAACCCGCTCCGGATTCCGTTTCTCGAGCAGGGGGGAATCTACGTGCAGGCCAACCTGCGCGGGGGCAGTGAGTACGGCGACGCGTGGCACGAGCAGGGCATGAAGCTGAAAAAGCAGAACGTATTCGACGATTTCATTGCGGCTGCCGAATACCTGATTCGGGAGAAATACACGAGTCCTGCACGGCTGGCCATAATGGGGGGCTCCAATGGAGGGCTGCTGGTGGGTGCCGTGATGAACCAGCGCCCCGACCTGTTTCGGGTGGCCATTCCGCAGGTCGGTGTCATGGACATGCTGCGTTTCCACCGCTTCACCATCGGCTGGAACTGGATTGCCGACTATGGCAGCAGCGACAACCCCGATGAGTTCAAGGCGCTGTATGCTTATTCGCCCCTGCACAACCTGAAGCCGGGCGTAGCCTATCCGGCTACGCTGATCTCGACCGCCGACCACGACGATCGGGTTGTGCCGGCTCACTCGTTTAAGTATGCCGCCAGGCTGCAGGAGGTTTATAAAGGCAGCAACCCCGTGCTGATTCGGATAGAAACCAACTCGGGCCACGGGGCCAGCAATACCCGCAAAAACATCGAAGATTCGGCTGAGACCTACGCCTTTATACTCTGGAATATGGGTATCAAAACGCTGCGGTAGTGAGCCTGGTGCATGTATCCAGCTCTCTGTCAACGAGAAAGCCCCGTCCAATAAGTGGACGGGGCTTTCTCGTTGACAGGTATCGGAGCTCTATTAGAACTTGAATGTCACGCCTAGTTTAAGGGTTGCTAGGCTGGAGCCTAGTTCACCAAAAGCGCCAACATTGTTACTGAAGAAATAACGGGCACCTACGTGAATGGGTACGTAAGCTGTTGTGTATGAATCTGAGATCCCGACTGAGCGCAGATACGTACTACCGTAAGACAACCGGTAAAAGGACACGCCGATACCGGCGTAAACATCGAGGTTATCCTGCGAGATATTCAGCAGTTCGTTGAAGTGATATGATCCACGAACACCAACATCGAACGATGAAACGCCACTGCCATAGCTACGAAATCCGCCCAGTACACCTGCCGTAATGTTTTCGTAGACGCCTTGATCGTATGAAGCGTTGAGCGCTATACCACTACCCGAAAAGTAGCCGTAACCGCCTACACCAATACCAGCATTCAGAAACTTGCTACTCTTGTCGATCTTCATCTGAGCGAATGATTGCGTGCCCATCAACAGGGCCACCAGTAGCAGAAAAGCGTAATGAAATTTTTTCATAAGTAGTGAAATTGACGTGAAACTGATGGCAAGGTAAGCACCCCAGCGGAAAGGCGTCAACTTTACATACATAGGTCTTATTTATCGGTAGCATCCTGCGCGGCCGTCCCGTCGGGCAGGGGCCTGCCAGAAACAAGATTGGTCAGTGGTGGGGCAACCGGAGCAGGGCATTCTGCCAGGGCATCGGCGTCGGCACCAATGCAGACAAAGCCGCCGGGGCAACGACGAATCGAATCGAAAAATGAGCCTAGGCCCGGTCCAAAATGTGAAGTTGGTGCAATTGTTGTTAAAGTGGTCTCGGACAAACATTTGACCCATTCATCCAACATGATTACTGTAAATGCACCGCTGGTTTATGTCGTTGATCACGGTGGAACGTTATCCGACTATGCTCAGCGCGATCTGGTAGACAGCTATACCGATCCCGTTTTCTGCCATCTCGATAATGGGGCTGACTTACTGATCCGGCTGACGCATTGCCTGGACGGACGGTTGCCCGATCTGATTCTGATGGCTACCAACAATCCAATCCTGAATGGGTACGAAACGCTGCAGCTGCTTAAAAAAGACAATAACTTTCGGCATATCCCGGTACTGATGCTGGTAAATTCGAGCCAAGAGAAGGCCGAACGGCGCTGCTTCGAGCTCGGCTGCAACGGCCTGATCCGCAAACCCGGCAATTACCGGAATATGGTCAATGCCGCCCGGATGTTAAGTTTCGCAAACTGATAAAAACGAAAAGCCTATTCAAAACTTTACTGAAAATCAGTATTTTGTTGTTTGTACGGTGTAAAAACCCGTGGCAATCAGTTTGTCGACTGAGGTGGCCGGTACTATCCAGAACTGCAGCGCATCCTTGGTGAGCAGCCGCAGCTGACACTCCGACGAGTCGTTTTGCTCGATATAGCGGATGGCGTCGGCCGAATTGGTGAAGGATACCACGTCGGCTTGATTGTCCTGTGGCAAAATCCGGACAATCTGAAGGAGTGTCTGCCAGTTCCGCGCGTCGGCGGTAGGTAACAGCTGGGTCATCAGTATGAAAAATAGAGTCCGTGCAATGTTGTCGGTAAATGTAAACGACAGCCATGCGTAGCGGACTAAATTGTATGTAAAGGGTCAGGGAAACGTATGCGAAAGAGCTACTTTGGATGATGAATGGTGGGTAAGGCCGCAAATCAAATGCCAGTCTCTACTGCGCAACCATGTATTGCCACGAAAATATGAAAATAATAGCCTATGATCTATACTAATTCTATGGGAAAGATATATTTCTATTTTCTGGACAAAAAAAAGGCTACTGTTCGGTAGCCTTTTTTTTGTCCAGAACCGTTGACTAAACCGCCTGAGGTTTGAGTTTCTCTTTGAACACTTTCCGAAACTTGTCGAGCTTGGGGGCAACTACAAACGCACAATAACCCTGGTTCGGGTTTTTCAGAAAGTAATCCTGGTGGTAATCTTCGGCCCGGTAGAACGTTTCGGCCGGGCTGATTTCAGTGACGATCGGGTCGGCGTAAGCGCCGGCTTTATCGAGCTCGGCTTTGGCGGTCTCGGCCAGTTGCTTCTGCTCGTCGGAATGGTAGAAAATCACCGAGCGGTACTGCGTACCGACGTCGGCACCCTGCCGGTTGAGCGTGGTTGGGTCGTGGCTGCGGAAAAAGGCCTGCAACAAATCCTGATACGAAATCCGGGTTGGGTCGTAGGTGACCTCCACGCATTCGGCGTGGCCGGTGGTACCGGTGCATACTTCTTTGTAGGTCGGGTCGACCGTCTGGCCGCCTTCGTAGCCCGACACCGCCGAAATAACACCGTCGAGGGTATTGAACATGGCTTCCGTACACCAGAAGCAGCCCGTTCCGAATGTGGCTTTCGCCGTATTGCTGGTTGTGTTCATCGAATGTTTGTAAGCTTGTCTGGCCGGCGCTGGTACGGGCGTGGTCGTTGCGTCTGCCGCCCGTAACTATTGCCGCCGATTGTAGTTGTTAGCTACAGACTAAACACCACCTAATCGCGTAAAGTTTACGCCCACTGCCCGTGACTGATTTCGATACCAAGCGCTTTCGCTACGACGGCGATAAGCCACTCAAACTCAAAAAAGCACCCACAAAAGTCGACGATCTGTACGAAGACGACGCCCATTACGAAGCCCTGCTGCGGAGTCATGCGGCCGAGATCGACAAATGGCAGAGCCGCATGTTTGCCCACAACCGATATGGGTTTCTGGTTGTTTTTCAGGCCCTCGATGCGGCCGGGAAAGATGGAACGATTAAAAACGTGTTTACCGGCACCAACCCCGCCGGCGTGCAGGTGTATTCGTTCAAGCGTCCCACCGATCAGGAGCTCGATCACGATTTCCTGTGGCGCAGCTGGCGCGAACTGCCCGAACGGGGCCGTATCGGGATCTTCAATCGGTCTTACTACGAAGAGGTGCTGGTAACTAAAGTGCACCCCGAAATTCTGACCGAGAGCCAGCGCCTGCCGGAGAAACAAACCGACGACCTCGACAAACTCTTCAAACATCGTTACGAAGCCATCCGCGATATGGAAAAGTTTCTGCTCCACAACGGCTTCCCAACGATAAAGTTCTTCCTGAATGTCTCCAAGAAAGAGCAGGCCGACCGACTGATTGCCCGTATCGAATCGAAAGACAAAAACTGGAAGTTCGAAGAAGGCGATGTGAAGGAGCGGGAATTTTGGGACGAGTATCAGGACGCCTACGAAGCGTGCATCAACGAGACGGCAACCGACAAGGCGCCCTGGTACGTGATTCCGGCCGACGACAAGAAAAATATGCGGCTTCTGATTGGCCATATTCTGGTGGAAGAACTCCAGAAACTGCCCATTGAAGAACCCGAAGGCGATGACAAGCGGTTTGCCCAACTTAAAAAGCTGATTCCGATTATCCGGGCGCAGTAACCTTTTAGCAACGGTCTTCGGACTGGTTTTATGGCTTTCGACATAACCCCCTACCGTATCGACGGAAAACGCCCGTTCTCGATCGGGAAAACCCCGACCCGTATCGACCCGCTCTACACCACGCCCGACGACTGCAACGAGCAGCTCGATGCGCTGGGTGTCCGGATGGATCAGGCGCAGAACCGCATGCATGCCGATGAGAAATTTGGGCTTATTTCGGTGTTTCAGGCAATGGATGCTGCCGGCAAAGACAGTAGTATCCGGCGGGTGTTCAAAGGGGTGAACCCATCGCGGTTCAAGATGTCGGCTTTCAGCAAACCCGAGGAGGGCGATCTGAAGCACGATTTTCTGTGGCGTTTCTGGCAGGAATTACCCGCCCGCGGGTATATCGGTGTTTTCAACCGGTCGTACTACGAAGAAGTACTGACCCTGCGTGTGCATCCCGAGAAATTGCAGGATCAGTACATACCGGACTCACTGCTGCCCAAAAACGAGAAACTGCTCTGGAAGCAACGGTTCGGCGACATCATCCATTTTGAAGATTATCTGTTCCGCAACGGCTTTCCGATCATCAAGTTTTACCTGCACGTCGATCGGCAGGAGCAGGGGAAACGCCTGCTGGCCCGGCTCGACGATCCCGAAAAGCAGTGGAAACTAAGCGAAAATGATTTGAAAGAGCGGATGTTCTGGCCGCAGTATATGCAGGCCTACGAAGACATGATCAATGCCACGGCGACGGAGCAGAACCCGTGGTATGTGATTCCGAGCGATGACCGGCCCACGCAGCAACTCCTTATCGCCCACATCCTGACGCAGCGACTCGAAGCCCTGCCCACCGCTTTTCCGCTGACGGATGCCAAAACGGCGGCTAAACAGAAGAAAACAGTCCGCGATCAGGATAAACAGTAAAAGCTGGCATCGCTTACCCGGTTCAGCCTGCTGCATCGGATAAACGATGGGGCTTTTTTTACCTGACTGGCTTGAGGGTGTAGCCCTGCTGGCGCAGCAGACTGATGAGGCCGTCGGGTCCGGGCAGGTGGAGCGCCCCCACGGCCACGAAGGTGGGCCGCACGGTCATCAGCCCCGGCAGGCGTTGCATCCAGGTTCGGTTGCGGTCGTTGACCAGGTAAGCCATATCCCCATATTTATCTTCGTATTGCCGGCTCAGCGTTACCAGTCCGTCGAGGTTGCCGGCCAGATACAGATCGGTGAGTTGCCGGCCGGTTCCGCGCATCGTATCCTTCTCTTTCACCATCGTAACCAGATCGGTTGCCTGCTTTTCAACCGGATCGTGGTCGAACAGAAAAGCCATCTGCTGCTCCATCGTTTCGAGAGGTACCAGGGTTTTGTGGCGCCGGGTCGCTTCGGCGGCAAAAAACAGGTCGAGTGGCTGGCCGCTGAAACGGTGAAGTGTGTCAGACTCCTGCTCGGCATAGGCCAGACTCAGCGTAGTGGCCGCCATGATGGGTTTCATCAGGCTGAACATGGCCAGATCATACCCCGTGGTTTTCTTGAACTCGTTGGCTACCAGACTATAGTCGTCAGTGCTGATCAGTTGCTGCAGCGTTTTGCCGGGCATCAGGGCCCGAACGGCCATGTTGAGCATAGCGCTCGAGTCGACAGTGGTTTCGACGACGACGCCCTCAGCCCGCTCGAAGGCACCCCGAACAAGGGGCGCCTGTTGCAGGTAGCTGTCTTTCAGAATGTGATAGGTACCAAACAGATACGATGGTCGGGTGAGGCCGTTGCCCGAGACTTCCCAAAGCAGCGACTGAGCCCCAAGGCGGCCCGACAGAAGGAGTAAAAACAGCAGCAGATGACGCATGAGCAGGGGAGAAAAGCGTTTGTAAAGAAACCGTTTTTACGGCACAGGCCGTTTACCGTTTAACCGCCGAAATCAGGCCTTTGTCTAATTTAAACCAGGGGTAACGCCGGTCGACCTACTTTTGTGTTGGTATCGACCCGGGGCACATTGCTGGCCCCCTGTACCGTAACGAATACTACATACGTATGACTATCAGACGATTACTCTTCTGCTTCTGGGTGTTGGGGGCGCTGCTGGGTGTGTCTGGCGCGCAGGCTCAGGATAAATTAACGATCAGCGGCTATGTGAAAGATGCCGCTAATGGCGAGGGGCTGATTGGGGTTTCGGTTTATGTAAAGGAAACCGGATCGGGAGCCGTCACCAACAACTATGGATTCTACGCCGTCACCGTACCACCGGGCACCTACAACCTGATTATTACCTACGTAGGCTACCAGAAACAAACCCGAACCGTAACACTGGGCGGGCAGAACGTAAAGCTCGATCTGGAGTTGAGTGAAGAAGGCAAACAGCTGCAGGAAGTGGTGGTGTCGACAAAACGCGAGGACGACAACGTCAAGAACATCGAGATGAGCGTCAACCGCATCGACGTCAAAACGCTGCAGCGCATTCCGGCACTGCTGGGCGAGGTCGACGTGATCCGGAGCATTCAGCTGCTGCCGGGTGTGAGCACGGTCGGTGAAGGCGCCACTGGTTTCAACGTGCGGGGTGGCAGTATCGATCAGAACCTGGTGCTGCTCGACGAAGCACCCGTTTACAACTCGTCGCACCTGTTCGGATTTTTCTCGGTGTTCAACCCCGACGCCGTAAAAGATGTGAAACTCATCAAGGGCGGCATCCCGTCGAACTACGGCGGCCGGATTGCCTCGATTCTGGATGTACGGCTGAAAGAAGGTAACGCCAAGAAGCCCGAACTGAACGGCGGTATTGGCTTGATTTTCAGTCGGCTGTCGTACGAGCGGCCGCTGTTCAACGGCAAGGGCTCGTTTATCGTGGCGGCCCGCCGGTCGTATGCCGATATTCTGGCGCAGCCGTTCCTGAAAAACGACCTCAAAGGCTCCAAATTCTATTTCTACGATCTGACGGCTAAGGCTAATTACCGCATCAACGACCGCAACACGGTCTTTCTGTCGGGCTACCTGGGCCGCGATGTGTTCGGGGCTGACTTTGGCTTCAACTGGGGCAGCACCACGCTGTCGGCCCGCTGGAACCACGTCTTCAGCGACAAGCTGTTCCTGAACACCACCGCCTACTACAGCAACTACGATTACTCGCTCGACTCGGACCTGAAGCGGAAAGAAACGCAGGACTATTTCCGCACCAACTCGCGCATTGTCGATTACAGCATCAAACCCGATTTCACGCTGTTTCTGGGGCGCAGTACGCTGTCGTTTGGCGGGCAGAGCATCCTGCACGATTTCCAGCCCGGTACGGCAACGGCTGCCAGCGCGGGCAGTGTCCGGACGTTTGGGCTGCAGAGCAAATACGGTCTCGAGAACTCACTATACGTCGGCAACGAGCAGCAGCTGACACGCCGGCTGCAACTGCAGTATGGCCTGCGCTATTCACTGTTTACCTACATCGGTCCCGGTGAGGCTTATACGTTCAGCAACGACGGGGCGGTGGGGCAGCGCAAGGCCCTGACCGGTACGCAGATCTACGAACGGGGGAAACCCATCCAGACCTACGGCAACTGGGAACCCCGGTTCGCGGCCAAACTCGACCTCGATGCCAACAGCTCGCTCAAGGTAAGCTACAACCGGCTGGCGCAGTATATCCATCTGATTTCCAACACAACGGCCTCGACGCCCCTCGATATCTGGACCCCGTCGACCAATAACATCCGGCCGCAGCTGGCCGATCAGGTAGCGGCCGGGTACTTCCGCAACTTTGGCCTGTCGGCCACGCGGGGCAGTGAGTTCGAGGCTTCGGTAGAAGTGTATTACAAATGGCTGCAAAATCAGATCGATTACATCGACGGGGCAAGCCTGATTCTGAACAAATACCTCGAAGGTGATCTGCTCAGCGGCCGGGGCCGGGCCTACGGGGCCGAATTCTACCTGAAACGCAACCGCGGCACGGTAAATGGCTGGGTGAGTTATACTCTGGCCAAAACCGAACGGCAGGTCGATGGCATCAATAACAACAACTGGTATGCTACGCGCTTCGACAAGCGCCACACGCTTACCACGGTACTGCTGGTCGACCCACCCAATGCCAAACGGTGGAATTTCTCAGCCACCTTCACGCTGGCGAGCGGAACACCGGCAACGTTCCCAACGAGCCGGTTCGAGTACGACGGGGTAGTGCCCTACACGGTCAATGGCCGCAATAACTACCGCATTCCGGCCTACCACCGGCTCGATCTGGCGGCCACGCTGCAGGGCCGCAAACGGCAGGGCAAGCGCAAAGACGACAACTGGGTGTTTTCGGTCTACAACGTCTACGCCCGCAAAAACGCGTTCTCCGTATTCTTTCAGCCGAGCGAAACCAACGCCCGCGTGACCGAAGCCATCCGGTACTCGGTGTTCGCCACGGCCATCCCATCGGTAACCTACAACTTTAAATTCTGAGTTTGCGCTCCCGTTATACTATGCGTACACAAACTGGTTTTCCGGGCCGCGTCCTGCGGATCGGATCGCTGCTCATGCTGACCGGGCTGCTCCTGAGCAGCTGCGAAACGGTGATTGATGCCAACCTCGATACGGGCCCCACACTGCTCTCGGTCGATGCGACCCTAACCGATCTGCCCGGTCCTCAAACGATTCGCCTGAGTCTGACGGCCCCTTATTTCGACAGTCAGGTTACGCCGGCGGCTACCGGCGCCACCGTATCGGTTACCGATAATACCGGCCGCACCTACGCCTTTACCGACCCCGACAACGATGGCTACTACAGCTGGACGCCCGGCAGCCGCGATACGCTGGGGCGCGTTGGCCGTACCTATCAGCTCTCGATAGCCTACAAGGGCGAAACCTACCGGGCCAGTACGCAGATGAACCGCGTGCCGCCCATCGACTCGCTGGTGTTCCGCAAACAGCGGCTCAACCCGCTATCGAATACGGAAGGCTACCAGGCCGAATTCTATGCCCGCGATCTGGCCGGCGCGCCCGATTATTACCGCATCAAATACTATCGCAACGGTACGCTGCAGAATCGCCCGGCCGACCTCATTACATCGCAGGATGGTTCGTTTCGGGGCACGGCCGATACCGATGGGCTACAGTTTATCCGGCCTATCCGGCAATCGATCAACCCCGACAGTCTGTTCGCGCTGAACGATGTCGTGCGGGTCGAACTGCGGTCGGTATCGCCGGCTGGGTTCGAGTTTCTGCAGGCGGTGCGCACCCAGCTGACCAACGGCGGACTGTTTGCTACGCCCCCCGCCAGCCTGCCTACCAACGTGCTCAACACACGCTCGGCTGGTCCGGTGGCAACGGGCTATTTCATGGCATCGGCCATCCGGACACGCACGGCCACGGTAGCCGCCGAAAACATCCGGACGACGCCTTAACGCGGCTGTTTGGGAGCCGTGGTCGACCGGCGAAAACGGGCCAGCCCCTGCTGCACCGTGTCGCGCTCGACCACGACGACGATACCCAGAAACAACAGAAACAGGGCCAGGTGGAAGGGGATGGCTATCCAGAGATTAGCAATGGGAATCTGTAGCGAGGCCCAGATCAGGGTGCCTGCTCCGATGATATACCCCAGCGCCGACCCAACGTGGTAAGGCACTGGGTAGTACTTTTCGCCCAGCAGGTAACACACGGCGGTCATGACCACGCTCGACGCCAGAAAAGCCAGCGCACAACCCATGTAGCCCATGGTCGGGATGAGCAGCAGGTTGCCGACGATGGTAACGGCCAGTCCGATGACCGTGATAATGGTGCCGAAGCGGGTTTTGTCGCTTAGCTTGAACCAGAAGGCAATGTTGTAATAAACGCCCAGAAACAGATTGGCCAGCAGCAGAATCGGCACCACAGAAAGCCCCGTTCGGTAGAGGGGCGACCGCAGCATGAGCAGGCCTACCGCGTCGAGGTTCAGGCTGACCCCTACCCACAGCACCACACATACGATCACGAACCACTTGGTTACGCGGCCCAGTAGCTCGGGTGCCCCCTTGTCGTCGGCCTGGGCAAAGAAAAACGGATCGGCCGCGAACTTGAACGACTGAATGGCCAGCGCCATAAACACCGATAGCTTGTAGCAGTTGCCATAGATACCCACGGCATCGTCGGTGGTCAGGCCGGGATAGAAGCCTTCGGGCAGCCAGTGGGCCAGCACGATTCGGTCGGTCAGGGTATTGAGCAGCCCCGCCAGCGCCGTCAGCATGAGCGGAAACGAATAGACCAGCAACGCCCGAACGTCGGCCGCTTTCAGCTGGAACCGGAAATGGAACAGCGTTTTCCGGAGCTGGATAACGTACAGCAGGTTGGCCAGCAGGTTGGCCAGAAAAATATAGCCGGGGCCAATGGTGGGGTCGTAGACCAGGTCGATCAGCGGGCGCAGGCCGGTCAGGTACTTACCTGCGTCGATGTCGCGGCAGAACAGCAGAAAGAAAAAGTTGAGGCCAACCATCACCACCACGTTCACGATCTTGGCCGTGACAAATTCGCGGGCTTTGTTTTCGACCCGAAGCCGGGCAAACGGAATGGCCATGCTGGCATCGATGGCCACCAGCAGCGCTACCCACGTAATGGAGCGCTCCTGCCCCCGGTAGTCGAGCCAGGCGGCAATCTGGTGGCTGAAGAGCAGGATAAACAGCGTGCAGACCCCCGTAATGAGCAGCACCAGGCTTTGTGTGTTGTTATACGCTTCGTCGCGCTGACCGGCATTTTCGGGGCCTTTGGCGCGGGCAGCTCCGCGAAAAAAAGCCGTTTCGAGCCCAAACGTGTAGACCGCCAGCATCAGGGCTACGTAGGAGTAAAGCACCACGTTGGAAGAAAGCTCGCCGGGTCGGGTAAACACGGTAGTTTGAAGCGGTACCAGCGCAAAATTGATCATACGCGGTACAATCGTGCTCAGGCCGTACAGTGCCGTATCGCCGGCCAGTTTCTTAAAGGTACTCATGCAGGGGGGCGGACCACGAAGCCCGGCGGACAAAGTTAAGACCTTTGGCTATCTTTGCAGATACGTTGTACTGTACAGCATGTCTCGCAAAATCTCCTCCGCACTCATTTCGGTCTATTACAAAGACGGTCTTGAGCCCCTCGTTCGCCTGCTTCACGCCCACAATGTGACGCTCTATTCTACCGGCGGCACCCAAACGTTTATCGAAAAGCTCGGTATTCCCGTCACGGCCGTTGAAGACCTGACCGGTTACCCGTCGATTTTCGGTGGGCGGGTCAAAACGCTGCATCCGGCCGTAATGGGTGGTATTCTGTACCGGCGCGATGTGCCCGGCGATTTGGCTCAGGCCGAAGAGCACCGCATTCCGCCCATCGATCTGGCCGTGGTCGACCTCTATCCGTTTGAAGAAACGGTGGCGTCGGGCGCATCGGACGACGATATCATCGAGAAGATCGACATCGGCGGAATTTCGCTCATTCGGGCGGCTGCCAAGAATTACAACGACGTGCTGATCGTGTCGTCGCGGAGTCAGTACAGCGACGTGGTTGCGCTGCTGACCGCCAAAGACGGGGCTACCGATCTGGACGACCGGCGCGACTACGCCCGGAAAGCCTTTGGTGTAACATCGCACTACGATACGGCCATCCACGCTTACTTCGCCGGTCAGGCAGCCCCCGCTGCCGATGCCGCCGACGTGCATAACTTCCTGACACTGCCCGCCAGCCACCTGCGCTACGGCGAAAACCCGCACCAGCAGGCTACGTTCTTCGGCGATCTGGACGCGATGTTCGACAAGCTCCACGGTAAAGAACTGTCGTACAACAACCTGGTCGATGTGGATGCCTGCGTAGGCCTGATCGACGAGTTCGACAGTACGCCAGCCTTCGCCATTATCAAACACACCAACGCCTGCGGAGTGGCTACGGCGCCTACCAGCCGCGAAGCGTATCTGAACGCGCTGGCCTGCGACCCCGTGTCGGCCTTCGGTGGCGTGGTGATCACCAACGTACCCGTCGACCGCGAAACGGCTGAAGAACTGAATAAGCTGTTCATGGAGATTCTGATCGCGCCCGACTATGCGCCGGAAGCCCTTGAGCTGCTGAAATCGAAGAAAAACCGGATCCTGCTGAAGCGAAACCCGGTGGCCCTGCCTAAAGCGATGTTCAAAACTATTCTGAACGGCGTACTGGAGCAGGATAAGGACAGCCAGACCGAAACGGCCGACCAGTTTAAGGTGGTGACCACCAAGGCACCCACCGAAAGCGAAGTGCACGCGCTGGAATTTGCCCTGAAAGTGTGCAAACATACCAAGTCGAACACGATTGTGCTGGCCAAGGAAACCGAATCGGGTTATCCGCAGCTGCTGGCCAGCGGAGTGGGCCAGACCTCGCGCGTCGATGCGCTGCGGCAGGCCATCGAGAAAGCCCATGCGTTCGGCTTCGATCTGCAGGGATCGGTTATGGCGTCAGATGCGTTCTTCCCCTTCCCCGACTGCGTCGAGATTGCCGGGCAGGCCGGCGTAACGGCCGTGGTGCAGCCGGGTGGGTCGATCCGCGATCAGGACTCGATCGACTACTGCAATCAGCACGGGCTGGCCATGGTCACAACCGGCGTGCGTCACTTCAAACACTAGTCAGTTTACGGTTTTCAGGATCCAGTTTTCAGCGCGCCAGCGGAGGTATCTGTCGGGGGCTGGAAACTGGATTCCGAAGACGGGATACGTCTATGCGGCTGCTCTACACAATCTGGTGCGCGGGTTTCTTTCTGAGCCTTTACCTGTTGCTGTTCCCGATCCAGTTTATCTGTCTGCAGCGGGACGCCTGGAAACCGGCGGCTCACTGGATCAACCGGCTCTGGGGAAAGCTGTTTTTCACGCTGGCCGGTATGCCGGTGCGGGTCGAGTACCGATTCCGGCCCGAGCCACGCGGGGTCTACGTGTTTTGCGCCAATCACTTTTCGTACCTCGACATTGCTGCCATGGGGGTGGTGATCGACAATTATTACGCCTTCGTCGGCAAGAGTGAGGTGAAACATATTCCGCTGCTGGGGTATATGTTTGCCAAATTGCACGTGCAGGTCGACCGGAGCCAGCCCAACAGCCGGGCCTATTCGCTGGCCAAATCGATCCGGACGCTGGCGGGTGGTCGCAGCATCATGATTTTTCCGGAGGGCGGTATTGTAAGCAAAGAGCCGCCCCGGATGCGGCACCCGTTCAAAGAGGGTGCGTTTATCATGGCGGTGCAGCAGCAGGTGCCTATCGTGCCCATTACGCTGCTGACCAATTACCAGATTTTACCCGACGTACCGACGATTCGGCTGCACTGGCACCCCCTTCGGGCCGTCGTGCATCCGCCCATCGCCACCGCCGGCCTCACTGCGGACGATATTCCGGCCCTGCGCGAGCAGACTTACCAGATTATTCAGGACGAACTGCTAACCAATGCCGGTGCCTCCGGAACCCGGCCCAACCCGTAGAACCAACCATGAAAGTAGATCAGGAAACGCTGCAGAAACTAGCTCATCTGGCCCGCCTTGAGGTAAAACCCGGCGAAGAGGCCGGCCTGCTCGAGAGCCTTAACGACGTACTGAACTGGATGGAGCAGCTCAACGAAGTCGACACGACGGGTGTGGAACCGCTTACGCACATCTCGCTGGAAACCAACGTGCTGCGCGATGATGTGGTGGCCAACCAGCTCCCCCGCGACCGTGCGCTGGCCAACGCTCCCCAGCAGGACGGCCAGTTTTTCGAAGTGCCAAAGGTGCTGGAGTAGCTCTTGTGCGGTTGAGTGATTGAGTGGAAATCAGTTTGCCGGACAAGGTTGTCGCTCAACCGCTCATGGGCTCAATCACTAATCAGTTTCCGGATCGGTTCGGCTACGCGCTCGGGGTGGAAGACGAGGCTGAAATGGTCGCCGGGTACCTCCACGAAGGGTTCGTCGGGCGGAGCCACGATGTTGTCGTGCCGGGCGTGGATGCGCAGATCGGGTTGCACCGTCAGCGGGGCAACGGGCGCAAACAGCGTTTGTTGCTGCTGAAAAATGTAGGGCCGGCTCAGCCCCGCCGTACCATCGACCAGCCGCCCGTATAGCTCAGCCGATTCAGCAAAGCGATACTGCTTCTTGAAAAAACGCGTGAGCGTACGGCTCTGCGTCAGGCCCGTATCGAGCAGAAACTTAAGTAACCGCAGGTTCTGGGTTGGAAACCGGATTTTGCGCTGATCGGTCCAGGTGGCGAGCTGCACCACGCGGGCGCCCGTCAGCTCCTTGATGTTGATGGCTACCCAGCCCCCCATCGAATGCCCAATCACCACGTCGGCACTGGTAATGGCATACTGCTCGGCCAGGTAGCGCGCCAGGTCGCGGGCGCTGAACCGACCCGCTGGCTGCCAGCGCGCGAACTCATCGACCAGGTTGAGCCGGACCACCGGATTGGGTGGCAGTAGCGGGATGAGCTGATCGAAGATGGTAGCGTCTTCAACGTATCCGTGAATAAACAGCAGCCGGGGCATAGGCTTTTTTTACGCCAATATCGGCGTAATTACCTTACCCGCCACATCGGTCAGCCGGAATGGTCGTCCCTGAAACTGATAGGTCAGTTTGGTATGATCGAAGCCCAGCAGGTGCAGAATTGTGGCCTGCAGGTCGTGCACATGCGTCTTGTCGGTAACGCCGTAGTAGCCGATGTCGTCGGTTGCGCCGTGGGTATAGCCAGCTTTCACGCCCCCACCGGCCAGCCAGACCGTAAACGCGTCGAGATGGTGGTCGCGGCCCATAAACGGCAGGGTCTGGCCATCGCGGTTTTCCTGCATGGGCGTTCGCCCGAATTCGCCCCCCCATACCACCAGCGTTTCGTCGAGCAGCCCGCGCTGCTTCAGGTCGGTCAGCAGCGCGGCTACGGGCCGGTCGGTTTCGCGGCATTTGGTTTTCAGGCCAATGTCGATCGAACCGTCGGCACTCGTGCCGTGGGTATCCCAGCCCCAGTCGAACAACTGTACGAAACGCACCCCCCGCTCGACCAGCCGCCGGGCCAGGAGGCAGTTGCGGGCAAACGACCCCCGGGCCGGATCGACTCCGTAGCTATCGAGCACGTAGGCCGGCTCGCTTTTTATATCCATGGCGTCGGGTACCGACAGCTGCATCCGAAACGCCAGTTCGTACTGAGCAATGCGGGTCAGAATCTCCGGGTCGTTGACGTCGGCGTACTGCTGGCGGTTGAGTTCGGTAATGGCCTCGATCGTTTGCTGCCGGATGTTACGGCTCATGCCGGCCGGGTCAGAGGCATACAGTACCGGGTCGCCATCAGTTCGGCACTGCACCCCCTGGTACACGCTTGGCAGAAAGCCGCTGCCCCAGATCGACTTACCCGCGTCGGGCTGCTTGCCACCCGAGGCCAGTACCACAAAGCCGGGGAGATTGTCGTTTTCGGTACCCAGCCCATAGGTCACCCACGAGCCCAGGCTGGGCCGGCCCAGCCGCGCATTGCCCGTATGCATGAGCAACTGCGCGGGTGCGTGGTTGAACTGATCGGTGTGCATGGCCTTCAGAAACGAGATGTCGTCGACGGCGCCCTGCAGATGGGGCAGGTAGTCGGAAACCCAGGCCCCCGATTGCCCGTGCTGCGCAAATTTGCCCTGCGGCCCCAGCATTTTCGGCGTCCCCCGGATAAAAGCAAATTTTTTCCCCGTCAACAGCGCCTGCGGGCAGTCTTTGCCATTGTATTTGACCAGCTCCGGCTTGTAGTCGAACAGTTCGAGCTGACTGGGCGAACCGGCCATGTGGATGTAAATCACCTGTTTGGCTTTGGCGATGCGGGGCGAGGGCCGCGCGGCCGTAGGGTCGGCGGGTGGGCCGGGTGCTGTGGCTGGCGGTTGCCCCGCCCGGTCGAAAAAGCCGCAGCCGCCCAGCAGCGAGCTAAGCGCCATGGCGCCCAGTCCGGTGGAACAGGTGTGCAGAAAATGCCGGCGCGTGGCCTGCCGGGCCGCCGTCTGGTGAAGTTCGTTGAGCAGGTTGTTCATGATGATGGCTGAGGGCTATTCCTTGGTCAGTACTTCATCCAGGTTAAGCAGCGTATTGGCCGATACGGTCAAAGCCGCCAGTTGCGGGCTGGGGTCAAGACAGTCGACGAGGGCGCGGGTTTCGGCGGGGTGCTGCCGGTAGTACGCTTCAGCCTGCCGGTAGAGCCGGTCGAGCACAGCCAGCCGGCCGGGGGTCGGGTTGCGGAACAGCAGCCGCCGAAAGCCCGCTGCCAGCTGCTGCCGGGGTGTCTGGCCACGCTGGGCCATATGCTGCGCCAGCTGCCGGGCCGCTTCCAGATACACCGGATCGTTGAGCGTTACCAGTGCCTGCAGCGGGGTGTTGGTCCGAATCCGGCGCGACTGGCAGAATTCGCGGCTCGGGCTGTCGAACGTAATCATCGACGGGTAGGGGGCCGTGCGTTTCCAGTACGTGTAGAGCGCCCGCCGGTGGGCATCGTCGCCCAGGCTCTGTTTCCAGCTGGCACCATCGTAGGGCGATTGCCAGATGCCATCGGGTTGCAGCGGCATCACGCTCGGGCCGCCCTGTTTGGGGCTTAGCAGGCCACTCACGGCCAGCGCCTGGTCGCGCACGGCTTCGGCCGGCAGCCGAACCCGCGGCCCCCGGGCCAGCAATTTGTTGTAGGGGTCGCGGGCCAGCAGGGCCGGCGTTACCGACGACTGCTGCCGGTACGTAGCCGACAGCACAATGCGTTTCAGCAGTTTTTTGAGGTGCCAGTGGTCGACTTCCATGAGGTCGACGGCGAGGTAATCAAGCAGTTCGCGGTGGGTAGGCGGGATTCCCTGCGTACCCATATCCTCGACCGTTTCGACCAGGCCCGTCCCGAACAGCTGTTCCCAGATCCGGTTGACTACCACGCGGGCCGTGAGCGGGTTCTGCCGGCTCACCAGCCAGCGCGCCAGGCCCAGCCGGTTGCGGGGCTGATCGGCGGGCAGGGGGGGCATGGAGCGGGGTACATCGGGCGTTACCCGGGCGCCTTTCACCAGCCAGTTGCCCCGTTCAAACACATGGGTTGGTCGGGCCAGATCGCCCTGGCCGTCGAGCAGAACGGGTGTCTGATCGGGGTCGGCATTGAGCAGGGCGAGCAGCTGCTTTTCCTGCGGGCCGGGGGCCATAACGGGCTGATCCGGCAGGCGGGGCTGGGCCGATACCCACTTGATCAGCACCCACTCTTTGGGCGTTTTGGGGCTATTGAGTGACAGGTAGAGATGGTGCCGGCCGGTGAGGGCGGGCAACGGAATCAGCTGAATGGTATCGTTCCAGGCATTGCCCGTTCTGGGCACCGGTACCGTGGCCAGAACGCGGCCGTTGAGACTATCCTGCCGAATGGTAACCACGGCATCCGACGCGTTGGTGCCCCAGGCTACCAGCAGGCGGGGGCGGTTGGTCAGGGTAACGCCACGAACCCGGGCCGAACCCCGGTGCTGAAACCCGAAGTATTTGGCGTCGAGTAGCGACGCGTTGACGAGCTGATCGAAGTCGTGGGAGTTGATCTTGGGCTCTACCAGCCGGGCAAAGCGGGTGAGGTCGCGGGCGGCCGTGGCGCTCCGGGTAGCCACAAACTGCGTCAGGCTGACCAGCTTAAGCGAGTCGGCGGGCTTGTAGAAGCGCAGGGTGGGCGTATCGCTGACCACGTCTTCATCGCGGGTATTGTTAAAAAACGCCAGGTATTTGTAGTACTCCTCGTGCCGAAACGGATCGTAGGGGTGGCTGTGACACTGTACACAGGCGAAGGTGGTGCCCTGCCACACATCCCAGGTAGTATTGACCCGGTCGAGGAGGGCAGCCGTCCGGAATTCTTCGTCCTGCGTGCCGCCTTCGTCGTTGGTCATGGTGTTCCGGTGAAAGCCGGTAGCAATGAGCTGATCGTCGGTAGGCAGGCCGCCGTGCGGGCCGGGCAGCAGGTCGCCGGCCAGTTGCTCAACCGTGAACTGATCGAAGGGTTTATCCTGGTTGAAGGCGTTGATTAGCCAGTCGCGGTAGCGCCAGATGGTGCGGCCACCGTCGCGTTCGTAACCTTTGGTGTCGGCGTAGCGGGCCAGATCGAGCCACATACCCGCCCAGCGTTCGCCGTAGGCCGGGTGCGCCAGCAAACTGTCGACCAGCCGCTCGTAAGCATTGGGCCGCGTGTCGTGAACAAACCGGTCTACGGCGGCTTCGGCAGGCGGCAGGCCCGTCAGGTCGAACGCCACGCGCCGGAACAGGATAGCGCGGTCAGCTTCGGGCGAGGGGGTGAGGCCCGCCGGGCGCAGTTTCTCCAGCACAAAATGGTCGATGTCGGTGCGTGCCCACCGGCTCTCGTCGCTATCAAACAGGCCAAGCCGACTCCAGAGCGTACCGATGGCCGGCAGGGCGGGGCGCTCAACGGACTGGTAGGCCCAGTGGTTTCCCCAGGCCGCGCCCTGATCGATCCAGGTACGCAGCAGGTCGATCTCATCGTCAGAGAGGGGGGGATGGTCGAGGGGCATCCGCTCGTCGGGGTCGGTAAGCGTAAGCCGTCGGATCAGTTCGCTGCCTTCCGCATCGCCGGGCACAATGGCGCGCCGGCCCGATTTGGCGGGGGCCAGGGCCTCCTGTTCAAACAGCAGCGAAAAGTCCCCCGCTTTTTTGACCCCGCCGTGGCAGGCTATGCAGTGCTTGTTGAGCAGGGGTTTGATCTGGGTGTTGTAGTCGACCCGCGTGCCAAAGAGGCCCGGAAAGCCCGAGAGGGTAAGCACAAGGCCTATGGCTGCCAGGCCAATACCGATCCAGCGCAATGTCATACGGTCAATGACCAACCGGCTGCAGCCCGATCCCGACGATCGGGCTGAGTTGGTCCATACCCTAAAGGCCAACGGGCTGAAACTCTCCCCGTTTGCGCCAGTCGATGTCGTCCGGGTGGGGCGGCAGTATCGGCCTGGTCGATTGGCTGACTACTGGGTTCGGATGTCGGTGCGGGCGGTATCGTCCTCGCCGTTATCGACTCCGTTGTTGGGTGTCGAATCGGAGTCGGCAGGCGCGCTGGCGATTATCTGGCTGGTGCAGCTGCCTGCTCCGGCGGCCGTTACGCGGGCCTGAAACACCAGCGTGGTACTGCTGCCGGCGGCCAGTTGTGCCACCGTGCCCGTAACAGTCGAACCGCTGGCGGTCATGTTGCTGCTCGCTACGAATGTCTGACCGGCAGGCAGGTAAGCGGCTACCGTGGCTGTAGTTGCCGTAGCACCCCCTCGGTTGCTTACCAGGAGGGTGTACGAAATGATGTCGCCCACACGCGGGGCCTGGTTGCTCACGACCAGGCGGAGGCTGAGGTCGGCAGTATTCGGATCGGCCGCGGGCTGATTCGACTGTACAGCGGGGAGTGGCGTCTGATTGGGGTTGGGCGAGGTGTAGACCGCTGGGCTGGTCTGGCGGGTGCGCAGGTCACCAGCGGCTGCATCGTCCTGCCCGTCGCCGGTGCCGCTGTTAGGCTGGCTGTCGGGATCGCTGGAGATGGCCTGCGCCACTTCGGCCGTGTTGATGTACAGACCCGGCGCCGTGGGACGCACCGAAAACGACAAGGTCGTGCTGCTGCCAGCCCCTAGCTGATCGACGGTGCCGGTAACGACCTGCCCGTTGTTGCTTACCCCCGACCCACCCACAAAGGCCAGGTTGTCGGGCAGGCGATCACGGATAACGAGGCCGTTCGCCGTGCCGGGCCCGTCGTTGGCTATGCCCAGCGTAATCGTAACGGGCTCATTGACGTCGGGTGTACGCTGGCTGATAGCCATGCTTAGCCGCACGTCGGCTTCGTTGGCCAGTGGGCTGATTTCGAATACGTTGGATGGTACGGCCGGCAATACGGGCGAGCTCGAAACTACCCGCAGCCTGAATTGTCCCGTCTGGTAATCGCCGGGCATGGTTACGGCAATGGGGCTGCTGGCACCACTGCCCAGCACCCGCAGAAAATGGCCCTGGGCGTCGAGGAGCTGCACCTGCCACTGATTGTCGCCGGCAAATGTACCCAGCGTAGCAAACGTGACGCTGATGGCAGCCCCCTGCGCGACGTACTGGGCAACAGGACCCGTAGCGGCAAACTGCGCGGGGGTGATGGGTTGGGCGTTCTGGAAAAACGCGTTGCTGAGGCTGTTGTTCCAGTTGCGGGCAAACCGCGACAGCCCCATGTCGCTCGGAATAATGTTCGGATTGAGATAATAGCGGGGATGCACGTCCGGCCGTGCGCTGTTCCGAAAGTGTACATCGGTGGCACCGGCGTTGCGGTTGATGATGGTATCGTTGTAAGGGCCCTGGAACACGTTGAGCCCTGGGGTGTCGATGACGCGCTGCTGCTCGTTGATTACGGCGGGGCGGGTAACGCTTCCGTCGAACGAGGCCCGGGCCACCACCCACGGCAGGTTGCGCCCCCCGTAGTCCTGCCGCGATTTCTGAATGACGTTGGTGAGCCGGTTGTAATACTCGGTAATGCTGGAGTTGCCCTGCCCATCGTCGAACTCGGCTTCGCCCTGATGCCACAGTAGCGCCCGTGCGCCCGACACCGAGAGGTAATAGCCCAGTACGTTTTTGAGGTTGGTGTAGGGTTGCAGATTGGCCCAGTTTTCCACGCAGTAGTACCGGTTGCAGGTGGGTTGCCCATTGGCCGTTTTATACCAGTTCTCAACGGTCGAACCGTCCCAGCCCGTTACGTAAAAAGCAACCGGTACGTTGTAGCGGTTCACGATATAATCGCCCAGCTCGCCCCAGCCCCACGAACTTTCGGCCATCGGGAAAATGCGTCGGCCCGCCGTCAGGGATTCAAAAACGGGTACGGGCGACGGATCGCCCGACGATACCAGCGACTGGGCGCCGGGCGGGTAGCTGTGGTTGATGGAGTCGATGGCGTTGACGCGGTCGGTAGCCGTACCCAGGTCGTTATCGCCCGAGCCCAGCCCCCGCGCGTTCGATTGCCCGGCCGTCACGAAAACTTCGCCGATACCAACGGGTTGCAGGCTACTCTGCGCCGTTACGACGCCCCCCGATACCGTGCGAACGTTCAGTACGTACCAGCCCCCGGTACCGGTCACGTAGCCCAGAAACAGACGATTGGTGGGGTTAGCCTGCACCAACTGCCAGTCGGTAGCGGTGCCCTGCCCGGCCACCACGGGCGTTAGCTGTGCTTCGACCCGCTCGGCCGTATTGCTCAGCTGGCCGGCCAGATAAATACGCCCGGTTCCGTCGGCCCCGCGCTGCACCACCAGCCGGGCCATGGGGTGCGCCAGCTGAATCTGTGACCAGCTACAGAGGGGTATGCAAAGCAGAAAGAAAGCGATACGTAGACGTTGAGCCATACCGGATTGTTGCGTAACTGTTCAAGCGCAAAAATAAGGTCCATTCCGGGTTTGTCAGGGCCGCTGTCTGGAAAAGCGGGACTACGGCGTCCGGAGCAGTAGCTGAGCCGTATCGTCTTCGCCGTTGGTCGTTCCGTTGTTCGGCGTCGAATCAGGGTCGGCTACAGAGGCTGTTTCCAGTTCTGCCCGAATCGCTACCGGCCCCGCCTGGTGCAGCAGCAGCGGCACGGTAAGGCTGAGGGCTTGTCCGGACGCTACCATGCCGGGCAGTACCAGCGATAGCCGGGTGCCGCCCGCGCTGCCGGTATGACCATCGATCTGCGCTCCTTCCGGTATCCAGACGGCCACCCGGATGGCGCCCGCCGGGAGGCCCCCTTCATTGCGGACCGTTAGCGACAGGTCCGTTGGCTGACCGGGCAACAGTACCGCCTGCGCCGTGGCCAGCTGCAGACTCAGATCGGCTTTGGCCGGGTCGGCGGGTGGCTGGTTGGAGCGCACCGGGGGGAGCGGACGCTGGTTGGGGTTTGGGGAGGTATAGACCGCAGGTGTTATCTCGGTAGTACGAAAATCAAGCACGGCCATGTCGTCTTCGCCATCGCCGGTTCCCGAATTGGGGGTTGAGGTCGGATCGGCCTGGTCGGTAGCCGTTACCTGCGCCGTGTAGATGTACTGGCCGGGCCGGGTGGGGCGTAGCAGAAGGGTATATTGTACCTGATTGCCAGGGCCAAGCTGCGGCAGATGACCCGTGAGCTGCCGGTCGGTTACGGCAAATCCTGAGGTCGAAACCACGTCGAGCCCATCGGGAAGGTGGTTGGTGTGCTGAATGTTGGTGGCGGTTTCGGGGCCATCATTGCGCACGATGAGGTACACTTCGATGGGTTCGCCCACGGGAACGACGCGCCGGTTGGCCAGCATCGCTACGGTCAGGTTGGCCAGCTGGCGGGGAGCGTTGCTGAACACGTAGGTACCGCTGCCCACTTCAAAAATGATGCGGTCGCCTTCCTGACGCAGCAGCCGCACGCCATTGGCCAGGGCGGCCCGCTGGCCCCCTTCCCAGACCTGATCGGGGCTGCCGGCGGGCACGGCCACTTCGGCCCGGCAGTTGCCCGGTACCGTTACCGTCCAGCGGAAGGTGTTGCCGTCGAGCTGCCAGTCGCTGCCGATAAGGCCGTAGGGCGAAGTATGACTGGCGGCTACCTGCGTCAGCTTACCGACGGGCGTGGGGTGCATGCTGATGCGCCGGAAGGCGGGCGAAGTCGCTTTGATGCCAGCCACGTTTTCGTACAGCCAGATGAGCAGATCGCCCAGCAGCATCACGTGGTTGCCCGAATTCATGGCCGGGTTGGCGGTGTCGCCGTTCCAGAGTTCCCAGATCGTGGTGGCCCCGCGCTGCGCCATGTAGCCCAGGCTGGGGTACGTGGTCTGGGTGCTCATCTGGTAAGCCAGATCGATGCGGCCGATGCTCGTCAGGGTGCGCATAAGCCACTGCACGCCCACCACCCCCGAACTGACATGCGTGCCATATTCGCCCGTAAGACGACCCACCAGGTTGTCAATCACGCGCTGCCGCCGGTCGGCCGGCACCATGTCGAACGCCAGGGGCAGCACATTGGCGGTAGTGGTGTTGTTGGCGTATTGCTGCAGGCCCGCATTCCAGTGGTTACGGTTAAACGCATCTTTTACGAACCCGGCCCGCTGGGCAAACCACGCCTGGTCAGATTCATTGCCCACGATGGTCGCAAACCGCTCCAGCAGTCTCAGAATGTGGTAATAATGAGTCGAGCCCAGCACCGGGCCCGGCGTTTTGCGGGTTGGGTCCTGCGTGATAATGACGTCGGGCGACTCGGGGGGAACGGCCCAGTCGCCGTATTCGTCGCGCCAGTAGTCGTACTCGTGCTGGTATTTGTCGATGTAGAACAGCCACTTCTTCATCGAATCATAGTGGGCGCGAATGGGCTTGTCATCGCCAAACTGGTCGTAGAGCATATTGGCCACCGACACATAGGCGGCTGGCCAGGTAATGTTGTCGGTATATATCTTCCAGTAGGAGGGGGCCACGTCGGGAATGCTGCCCTGGTCCGACTGGGCATCCTGGATATCGTCGAGCCATTTGGCATACAGGGCCTGATTGTTGTACAGAAAGCTCTCCCCCCGGGCCCCGGTTGTGCGGTCGCCCAGCCAGCCATGGCGCTCGTCGCGCTGCGGACAGTCGGTTGGAATACCCTGGTAGTTGCCTTTTATGCCCCAGTCGGCATTGCGGACAATCTGGTTCAGCAGGGAGTCGGACGTGGTTAGCCGGCCATGCTGCGCCATATCGTCGTAGAGCACACAGCCATCGAACTGCTCGACGGTGGGTGGCTGGGCGAAGCCCGTCAGTTCAACGTAGCGAAAGCCGTGGTAGGTAAAGCGGGGCTCCCATACTTCGGGGCCGTTGCCGCGCAGAGTGTACACATCGGTCTGTTGGGCCGACCGCAGGTTGTCGGTATAGAGCGACCCGTCGCCGTTGAGGCTTTCGCCGAAGCGCAGGGTCAGGCGGGTGCCGCGCGAACCACTGATCCGCATCCGAAGCCAGCCGGTCATGTTCTGGCCCATGTCTAGCATGTACACGCCCGGGCGCAGCGGTCTGATGGTGCGCGGACGCAGGGTCTGCATAATCCGGATGGGCGGGTTGGTCTGGCTTTCGAGCCGGCTGGCCGGAGCCGCCACAGCCTCGGCCTGTAGCCAGGCGTAGTCGTCGAAGCCGGTTTTATGCCAGTCGGTCAGTTCGCGGGTCGCGTCGTATTCTTCGCCATCGTACTCGTTGTTGGCCCGGATAGGCCCATCGGCGGTTGCTTTCCACGAAGGATCGCTGATTACGGTCTGGGTACTGCCGTCGTCGTAGGTCACTTCGAGCTGCAGCCAGAAGCGGGGCATGCCGTAGTGGGTAGTCTCGGGCAGACCGGCTTCGTTGAGCCGCATCCGGAAAAAACGCCCCGTACCCAGCGTAATACCCAGCGCGTTAGCCCCTGGGTGCAGCAGGTTCGTTACATCGTAGGTGTTATAAAAAACCCGTTTGTTGTACTCGGTGGGGCCGGGCGCCAGCACCTGCGTTCCCACCCGGTTGCCGTTCAGAAACAGTTCGTAGAGGCCCAGGCCGCAAACGTAGGCCGTGGCCTGCCGGATGGGTTTGTAGAGGTAGGTTTCCTTGCGAAAGTATCGCGCGGCCAGCCGGGTTCGATGCGCCGTGGGGGCTTCCCAGTCGAATGTTCGCTCGAGGCCCGTCCACTGCGCCAGCCGGTCGGCGGGCTGCATCAGACCCATGCGCCACTGGGCGGGGGTGCTCCAGCCTGACTGGGTGCCCGAGGTGGCCCGAACGGAAACTTTCCAGTAGCAGACGGTTCGACTGGTGAGGGCCTGCCCACGATAGGACACCCACAGCGACTGATCGCTCGTGACCACGCCCGAATCCCACAGGTCGCCTTCATTACGCGCCAGCTTCTCGGCCGAACTGGCCACCAGCACATGATAGGCCGCCTGCTCGATGCCGCGCTCCGGCCCCGTCAGCGACCAGCTGAGTCGGGGAGTAGCCGTCTCGAGCCCGACCGGATCGACCAGGTTTTCACACCGTAACTCGGTGGGGGTGAGGGCCGCCTGTGCGAAGAGGCAGGCCTGAATCAGAAAGAAAAAACTAACGCTGAGGAGAAGCCGCGGGCGGACCATGCAGTACTGGAAAAGAGTCGGGTGCCTAGCCCCGTACATTTCCCGTGCCGAACGTCATTCGAGTCACAACGGATTGCCCGATCGGGCCGGTGGACCTGAAAAAGGGCCGGTGTTGCCACCGGCCCCGCCTGTACTGTCAACTGGGCTGCTACTTATAATTTGCCGCGCAGGAAGTCGGCGGTAACGTTTTCGCCCTCAGGTAGTTTAGCCATCTCTTCGGGTGTACCGGCGAAGGTGATGTAGCCACCCAGCTCACCCCCATCGGGCCCCAGATCGATGATGTGATCGGCGTTTTTTATCACCTCCATGTTGTGCTCGATGATGATGACCGAATCGCCCTGATTGACCAGCGCGTTGATGGCTCCCAGCAGTTTACGAATGTCGTGAAAATGCAGACCGGTGGTGGGCTCGTCGAAGATGAACAGGGTACTGCCTTTGTTTGGATTGCCCTTGCCCAGAAACGACGCCAGCTTCACCCGTTGCGCTTCGCCCCCCGACAGGGTATTTGCCGACTGGCCCAGTCCGATGTAGCCCAGCCCAACATCCTGCAGCGGCTGCAGCTTATCGGCCATTTTGGGGTCGACCGTCCGGAAGAAGGTAATGGCTTCATCGACCGTCATGTCCAGAATGTCCGACACGTTTTTATCGTGCAGCATCACCTCCAGCACTTCCTGCTTGAAGCGTTTGCCGCCACAGCCTTCGCATTTAAGGTAAATATCGGCCATGAACTGCATCTCAATCTTCACCTCGCCCTCACCCTGACAGACTTCGCAGCGCCCCCCGTCGACGTTGAACGAGAAGTGGCTGGGTTTGTAGGCCCGGGCTTTCGATACCGGCTGGTCGGCCATCACCTGCCGCAGGTAGTCGTAAGCTTTGATGTAAGTGACCGGGTTGGAGCGGCTCGATTTGCCGATGGGATTCTGGTCGATCATCTCGATGGCCGAGATACGGTCGAGCGACCCGCCCAGGCTGTCGAAGCGGCCGGTGTCTTCAGCGGTTTCGCCCCGGTGCCGCATTAGGGCCGGATACAGTACTTTTCGGATGAGCGTGCTCTTGCCCGATCCCGATACGCCCGTCACCACCGTCAGGGTGTTCAGCGGCACGCGGATGTCGACATGCTTGAGGTTGTTTTCGCGGGCTCCCTTCAGGTCGATGAAGGCCGTGGGCTTGCGCCGGAAGGTAGGCGTCGGCACCGTTTCGCGGCCGGTCAGGAAGTCGATGGTGTGCGACACGTAGGGCGTGCCGGTCGCCGGATTTTCGAAACCTGCCGTCTGATCGCTGTCGGTCAGGGCCACCACGTCGGACCAGGTACCCTGGAAAACGAGGTTGCCGCCGAGCGAGCCCGCGTCGGGCCCAATGTCGATCAGCTGGTTGGCCGCCCGCATCACTTCTTCTTCGTGCTCCACCACAATCACGGTGTTGCCCAGGTCGCGCAGCGATTCGAGCACACTCACCAGCCGTTTGGTGTCGCGCGGGTGCAGCCCAATGCTGGGTTCGTCGAGAATATACATCGACCCCACCAGCGCCGACCCCAGCGAGGTGGCCAGCTTGATTCGCTGGTATTCACCGCCCGAGAGGGTATTGGTCAGTCGGTTGAGGGTCAGGTAGCCCAGCCCCACGCGCTCCATGTAGTCGAGTCGGTTGCGGATTTCGATCAGAATGCGGTTGGCTACCTGTTGCTGGTGGGCAGACAGGTCGAGATCGCGGAAAAAGCGGGTTGCCTGCGTGAGGGGCATCAGTACCAGATCGGTGATGCTCATGCCGCCTACTTTCACGTAGCTGGCATCCCGACGCAGCCGCGAGCCCCGGCATTCGGGACAGGTGGTTTTGCCCCGGTAGCGCGACAGCATGACCCGGTACTGTACCTTGAAGGTCTGGCTTTCTACATAGTCGAAGAAGCTGTTCAGCCCCCGGAAATACGTATTGCCCGTCCAGAGCAATTCCTGCTCGGCCGGCGTAAGGTCTTTGTAGGGGCGGTGAATCGGGAAGTCGAAGCGAATACCATTGCGCAGCAGGGGCTTCAGAAACTCCTCGCCCATTTTTTCACTGCGCCAGGGCATGATGGCTCCCTCAAATACCGAGAGGTTTTTGTCGGGTATGACCAGATCGGGGTCGATACCCAGCACCTTGCCAAACCCGTCGCAGCGCCGGCAGGCTCCGTAGGGGTTGTTGAACGTGAACAGGTTTACGCTGGGCTCTTCGAATACGATGCCGTCGAGCTCGAACTTATCGGAGAACACGCGCGATTCGCGACCAACTACGTCGACCCGGCAGGTGCCTTCGCCCTCGCTGAAGGCCGTCTGCACCGAATCGGAGAACCGATACTGGTTATCCTCGTCGGGCTGCCCGGCTTCGTCATAAATCACCGTGCCCCGGTCCACCAGAATTTCAAGGTTTGTGGTGGGCAGCTGGTCGGTCTGGTCGGCCTGCTGGAGTAGTTCTTCAATGAACTTTACGGCCCGCCCCGCCGGCCCTTCGTCGACCACAATCCGGGTGTAGCCTTTCTGGAGCAGAATGTTCAGCTCCTGCGACAGCGTACGGTCGGCCCGGACGCGCAGGGGCGCCAGAATCATAACGCGCTGGGCGCCACCGTCGGGTCCTTCGGTAAAGCTGTACATGTAGTTGACCACATCGGTCACGGTGTCTTTCTTCACCGGCAGGCCCGATAGGGGCGAGTAGGTGACACCGGCGCGGGCAAACAGCAGCTTGAGGTAGTCGTAGATTTCGGTCGAGGTACCCACCGTGGAGCGGGGGTTGCGCGTCGATACTTTCTGCTCGATGGCAATGGCCGGCGACACGCCCTTGATGTACTCGACTTCGGGCTTTTCCATGCGGCCCAGAAACTGGCGGGCGTAGCTGCTCAGGCTTTCGACATACATGCGCTGTCCTTCGGCAAAGAGCGTATCGAAGGCCAGCGACGATTTGCCCGACCCCGACAGGCCCGTCAGGACAACGAGCTGATTCCGGGGGATGGCAACATCAATTCCTTTCAGATTATGTACTTTCGCCCCTTTGATGATAATGAACTGCTTGGGGTCGAGTTGGTCAACGGAACGGGGTGCCTGCAGGCGTTGCCGTTCGGTTTCCGATGTATGGGTCATTCGCTGGATGAGTCGGGTAAACTGGATCTTATTTCTAACGGTTTTGGGCTCGGATAGGTTCTTTCTGATCCGACCGGATACCGGCCAATGCCAGTCGCCGGCAACGCGGGCCAACGGTCTAAAACCCAGATGACGAATGGAATTTGCAACACAGGATTTGATTCGGCTGGCGGCTGCCCTGGTGATGGGGGGGCTAATCGGTGCCGAGCGTGAGTACCACGGCAAACCGGCCGGCTTCCGCACCATGATTATGATCTGCGTGGGATCGGCGCTGTTTACGCTGGTCTCGACCCGTATTGCCGTTGGCTCGGGCGACCGGATTGCGGCCAACATTGTCAATGGCATTGGCTTTCTGGGGGCTGGGATCATCTTCCGCGACGATAACCGGGTGAAGGGGCTGACTACGGCTGCAACGGTCTGGGCCGTATCTGCGTTAGGGATGTGCGTAGGGAGCGGGCACTACGATATTGCGCTGGTCGGCTTTGTGTTTATTGCGGCTTCGCTGCTGTTTCTGTCGGGTTTTTCGAAAAAAATCCAGCAGCTGAACCAGATTCGCGACTACAAAATCGTGACGCCCTTTCGCAACAAAACGCTCGATCAGTACGAAGCCCTCTTTGAAGAATGTGGCCTGACGCCCTCCCGGAACCTGCAACAGCGTATCGGTACCGATATCATTGGCCGATGGCGCGTGTCGGGCGCCCAGAAAAAACACGAGAAGTGCATTAAACGCCTGCTCAACGACCCGGAGGTAAAAGAATTTACGTTTTAATTTCGTTAGTAGGTAGACCTGCTTTTTTGTCTAAATCGATATGAGTTCTATTCAGAAGTTCCTGTTTATCATAGCGTTGCTGAGTAGCAGCGTTGCGTTTGGTCAGCTGACCGAAGACCCGGAAGATCGGCGCGAACAGGGTAAAGACCCCCTTCGTACCCAAACACCCGAAGGGCGCCCATTGCCGTTTGGGCAGCGGCTGCGGTTTGGGGGCGGCATCAACGGGCTGCGTTTCGGTAATCCCTTCAGCATCGGCGTATCGCCGGTAGTGGCCTACCAGGCAACCGAACGGCTGGTCGTTGGGGTGGGCGGCAGCTACACGTACACGCGTTACAAAGGCTACACCACTTCGGGCTCAACCGTACCCCTGTCGACCTACAACCAGTATGGCGTGCGGGGCTTCGGGATGTATGAGTTTATTCCCTCCATCCTGCCGAACCTGTACCTGCACGGTGAGATCGAGAACAGTACCATTTCAGTCAAGAATGACCAGACGGGGGCCACGGGCAGCTATGGGCTGACGGCTCCGTTGCTGGGGCTTACTTACTCGCAGCCCATCTCGCGCCGGTTCGGCGTCAACCTGACGGCCCTCTACAACCTCAACTACAACCAGAACCAGGCGGTGGCGCAGGCCATCTACGGTAGCCCGCTTATTATCCGGCTGTCGTTCTTCTAAGTCAACTGCTGCCATAAAAAAAGCGTCGCTACTCTCCGTAGCGACGCTTTTTTTGTGCGGTTCGGCCAAGCGCCGGGGGCAAGACTACGGTAGACTATCCCAGAGAATGTCGGCAATACGCTGCATGCCCGTGTCGTTGGGGTGAGCCGCCACATCGGCATTGGCATACTGGCTGGCAAAAAACGAGGGTACACCCACCATGCTTTTCATGTCGGCAACGGGATAGCCCTTCTCGGCAGCCACCTGACGCACAACCGCGTCGTATTTGGGGCGATTCCAGACACTGGTTGAGCAGATGATCTGCACGGGGCCACCTGCCTGCGAGGCCAGTTTGTCGAGAAACTGCCGGTATTCTCCTAGGAAGTTGCGGGCCGTTACGTCGGCTTCGGTCACGTTTTCGCCAATCCGCACCACGATCAGATCGGGTTTGAACGACTGTACAGGCAGCACAAATTCGTCGACACTGTAGGAGGGCAGGCCAAAGTACCGCTCGAAGCTACCGCCCGAATACAGATTAACCTGCATATTCGAATTCAGGCGTTTGAGGTTGGTTGTGAGCAGATACACAAAATCTTTGTCGGGGGCCGAAGCGGCCATACCGTTGGTGTTGGTCCAGCCAAGGTTGGGAGCCGGAGCGTGGCTCATGATGCTGTTGCCAATAATCATGGTCCGTTTGAAAAACGGCGTAACCGTAGCGGTGGCCGTAGCCGAGGTCAGGTCGTTGACGCGCACACGGGCCAGAATCGGTTTTTTACTGACGACGGGTGCCGATGTTCCTTTCACCCAGGAGGTTCCGTTGTCGGTGGAGTATTCGATGAATGCATTTGTTGGCATGCCAGTTGCCGTGATGCTGACAGTGGTACCGTAAGCCAGGGTGCCGGTCTGCTGACTAAAGACGGGGGTTGGCAACCCCTGCGGAATGGGGGCTGGCGCCACGGTAGTCGGCATCACGCGCGACACCGTGATGGTACGACAGGCGGGGTCGGTGAGGGCTGCCGATGTCGTTAGGCCCGGATCGATCTGCGCACACCCGTACTGCCAGACGCTAACGTAGAGAAGACAGGTTAGGCCAAACCGAAGCGTGGCCGTGCCGATCCGATACTGTTTTAATAGTTGGTTCATACAGAAAAGCGTTACAATCTGCATGGCCAACTCGCCAAAAGCGTGCCAATGGTCACAAAAAGAAAGCATCGACCACAAATCACCTTTCGGTATGATTGCCGATATAAGTCCAAAAACCGGTTCGCCGGCCGTCAATAGGTCTGCCATACAGGTGCGGGGAGGAGATGCAGGCGTAAAGTAGTGCCAATCAGTAGACAATACATAGACGTCCGGATCAGCGGTCCTTCATGCGCTGTTAAGTTTTGTTTACCTTTGTTACCTTTCCACAAACGTCGCCCATGCTGTTCAGTTCGGCAATTTTTCTGTTTTTATACCTGCCGTCGTTTCTTGTCATTTATTATCTGTTGCCCCGGCGGTGGCATAATGCGTTTCTGTTTGCCGCCAGCCTGGTGTTTTACGCCTGGGGCGAAGGCATGATCGTTCTGGTGCTGCTACTCTCGGCCGGCATCAACTACCTGGCCGGGCGGCTCATCGAGCAGGGTCATCGCCGGCTGGGGCTGTGGCTGTCGCTGGTGGGTAGCCTGTCGCTGCTGTTCTATTACAAATACGCCAATTTTCTGTTCGATTCGGTGCGCGGCTTTGCTGAGGCCTTTGCCCTGCCCGTTTCCGAAGGCCTGACACTGGCGCAGATTGCCCTCCCGATCGGCATCAGCTTTTATACGTTTCAGGGCATTTCCTACACACTCGACATCTACTGGGGGCGTATCCATGCCAACCGCAGTTTTCTCGACTATGGTACCTACGTGGCCATGTTTCCGCACCAGATTGCCGGCCCCATCGTTCGCTACGCCGATATTGCGCCCGAGCTGACCGACCGCACCACAACGATCGAAAAATTCGGGGTGGGTGCCGAGCGATTCATCATCGGCCTGGCCAAGAAAGTGCTTATTGCCAATACCTTCGCCGGCATGGCCGACACTGTTTTTAACGCAGCGCCGGGCAGTTACGATACACCAACCGCCTGGATCGGTATTGTGGCTTACTCCCTGCAGATCTATTTCGACTTTTCGGGTTACTCCGATATGGCCATTGGACTGGGTAAAATGGTCGGCTTTGATTTTAAAGAAAACTTCAACTATCCGTACGTTGCCAAATCGATTCAGGATTTCTGGCGTCGGTGGCATATTTCGCTGTCGAGCTGGTTCCGCGATTACGTGTACATTCCGCTGGGCGGCAACCGGGCCGGTAAGGTACGCACCTACGTTAACCTGCTGATCGTTTTTCTGGTGACGGGGCTCTGGCACGGGGCCAGCTGGAACTTCATTGTCTGGGGGCTGTATCATGGCGCGTTTCAGCTGATCGAACGGTTTGGGCTGGGGCGTCGACTTGAGCGGGGCTGGGCTCCGCTGGCCCATCTCTACACGCTGCTGGTGGTCATGATCGGCTGGGTATTTTTTCGGGCCGCCACCCTGACCGACGCGGTAACCTACCTGCGAAAAATGGCTGGCCTCGACGGCGTATCGTCGCAACTGGTTGCTTACCCGCCCACGTATTTCATCAATACCGAAACCGTGGGCTCGCTGGTCATCGCTCTTGTGTGCTGTACGCCTGTTTATCACCGCTTCCAAACGAGTTGGGCACGATTTCAGCTAGGGATTACTAAACCCGCTGTGCGCTACACGCTTGACTCGGTTTACGTACTCGGACTGGTGGGACTGTTTGTGATGGCCGTGATGTATCTGGCGGCCGACACCTACAACCCGTTCATTTATTTTCGCTTCTAACCACGCTCATCAATCGTAACTATGTTTTATCGACAACGTGACCCGGGACCTGTCATCGTGCAGCCCGTCAGCCGGGTCAGGCGATCCGCCACCCGCTTTCGATCAGTGCTGGCAGGCAGCTGTTTCTGCCTGCTGTTGCTGTTGCCTGCGCTCGATCAGTGGCTGGGGTTGTCGAGTTCGTTCCAGAGTACCGAGAAACGAACATTGTCGCCCCGGCCAGTGCTGCAGCTGCCCCACGTCATGACGTTTGTCGATCAGTTCAATCAATATTACAAAGAGAGTTTTGGGGGCCGAAACGCTCTGTTTTATGCCTATAGCCACTGGAAACTGAGTGTGCTGGGGCAATCGCCCCTGCCCGAGAAGGTGGTGGTGGGTAAGGATGGCTGGTTCTATCCCGGCAACTTTTTCGCCGATGTGGCCCGTCAGCATCAGGGACTGCGCCCAATCAGTCGGTCGATGATGCAGGCGATTGCAGCCCGGCTGAGCCGCTATCAGCAGCAACTGGCCCGGCGCGGAGCCCGGCTCTATGTCATGGTAGCGCCCGACTCCCACACCATTTATCCTGAACATCTGCCCGATAACCTGCAACGGACAGCAACCAGCGCCAATCTCGATGCGCTTTATCAATACCTGCAGCAGCACACGACCGTTTCAGTCATTGACATTCGTCGGCCCCTGCTCGACGCTAAGGCCGTGCGGCCGGTTTATTATCAGACCGATACCCACTGGAATGAATTTGGGGCCGTAGTTGCCTCTACGGCACTCGTCAACTACCTGCGCCACGATTACCCGACACTGCCCGAAGCCCGCCTGTCTGACTACCGGTTTCGGCCTGTGACCGGCGTTGGGGGCGATCTCACCACCATGTTGGCTGTCAACGACAGTTACCGCGATATGGTGCAGTACAAAGTAACGTCGCTGACCGGTGCGGGAGCCCGTCAGACGGCCAGCATTCCCAACGCAGAGATGAATTTGCCGTCGTCGCGTTTTGTGGGTCAGCAGACCAGCCGCCCCCGACTTTTGTTCGTGGGCGATTCGTTCAGCTATAGCCTTAATCAATACCTGCCGCCCTACTTCAGCGCGTCGTTTCTGGTGCGTAGCCGCCATTTTAACCCGCAGTTGGTGCAGGCCGAACAATCAGATATTGTGGTGATCGAGGTGGTCGAACGGAATCTGCATATGCTTGCTGACCTGTGATCACGTATTTTTGTTTGTGTGTACAGATCAGTACGTATACGCCGGTTACGGATGAACACCACCTTTCGCTTTAAATTAGCTGCATTCACCTTCGCAGGGTTACTTGTACTTCCTACTTTCGATCAGGTACTGGACCTGTCGGCTTCGTTCAGAAGCACCGAGAATCGCCGGCAGTCGGGAATGCCCGCGCTGGAGCTGGTACACATCCGAAGCTTTGCCCGCCAGTTTGGCCAATACTACAAAGAGAATTTTGGCTGGCGCAACGCGCTGTTCTACGCCTACAGTCGCTGGAAGCTCAACGTACTGGGGTTGTCGCCCCTGCCCGAGAAAGTTATTGTTGGCAAGCAGGGCTGGTTTTACCTCGGTAACAGCTACAACCATGTAATGGATCAGCACCGGGGCCTGATGCCGCTATCGGCCGATTCAGCGCAGCTGATTGCCCGCCATCTGGCAAAGCGGCAGCAACAGCTGGCCCGTCAGGGCGTACGGCTCTACGTGATGATCGCGCCCGATTCGCACACGATTTACCCCGAACACCTGCCCGATCAGCTTACGCCTGCGCCGGTGCCAACCCGGCTCGATGTGCTGCGGCAGGCTATGGCCACCACGACCGTTCCCTTCGTCGATATCCGCGATACGCTGCTGGACGCCAAACGGCGCGAGGTGGTCTACTACCAGACCGATACGCACTGGAACGACTATGGTTCGCTGATCGGCAGTGTGGCGCTGCTCAACACCATCCGGCGTGCGGTGCCGGCCTTGCCACCTGCCCGCCTATCTGACTACCAGATCGAAAAGCAGGGCGGGCTGGGGGGCGACCTCACCACCATGCTTACCGTACAGCGCGAGCACAAAGACCCCGTTTTCTTTCTCATTACCCCGTCGCCGGCGCGGCAGGGCCGGCGCGTGGCCGAGGTGCCCAACCCTGAACTGGGTTTCCCATCGACCCGCTTTGTCAAGGCCGACGCCGATACCGCGGGGCTGCCCCGGCTGCTGTTTATCGGCGACTCGTTCAGCCATAGCATGATGCAGTTTGTATCAGGCTATTTCCAGTCGTCTTACTTTATTCGGGGGCATCACCTCGATCAGGCGGCCATAACGGCCGAGCAACCCACCGTTCTGGTTGTAGAGGTAGTCGAGCGCAACATTGGCGATCTGGCTACACTTTAGCTGGGGTTGCGCCATGGGTTTGGCTGATAGCCCGGTCGGGTGCGCGGCCCAGAATCAGGTCGGCCCCCTTTTCGGCAATCATGATTACCGGCGCATTGGTATTGCCCGATACGATGGTGGGCATAACCGATGCATCGATCACGCGCAGGCCTGCTACGCCCCGCACTCGTAGCGACGCATCGACAACGGCACTGTCGTCGGTCCCCATTTTGCAGGTGCCTACCGGATGGTATACTGTTTCGAGCTGCCGCCGAACGTGCTGCAGGATAGTATCGTCGGATGTGCGATCGGGTGGCGTTTGTATGCGGTGGCAGAAAGGGCCGAATGCATCTGTCTCCAGAATCGACAGCGCTTTTCGCACGCCAGCCAGCAGAACCGATACATCGTCGTCGTGGCTCAGGTAGCGTGGGTCGATCACCGGCGCATCGAACGGACTGGCCGAGCGCAGGCCCACATACCCCGTACTTTTGGGTTTCAGCAGGGTTGGCAGGATGGTGTAGCCATCGGTAGTGGGGTAGGTGCGCGCGTCGTACATATCGGCCTGGTAGTCGTCGCCGAGGTGAACCGGGGCAAAATGCAGCTGCATGTTGGGGCGGTCGGTAGCTCCGGCAACCCGCACGAATGCATTGGCTTCGAGCGGGCTGATGGTCAGCGGACCCCGGCGGCTGATCATGTACTGAACCAGTGCCTTAAACTGGTTCAGCGGCTTCAGCGTATGGTTGGCCGAAACGGCCTGCTTGCAGAGGCTGCTAACGCCCATAAATACGTGGTCCTGCAGGTTTTGCCCTACACCGGGCAGGTCTACCAGTAGCGGAATGCCGTGCTGGCGCAGCATGTCGGCCGGACCAATGCCCGACAGCATCAGCAACTGGGGTGAGTTGAAGGCGCCTGCCGACAGAATAACGTCGCGGCTGGCTTGGGCCACCTCGGTAGTCTGCCGACTGGTCATAAATTCGACGCCGGTTGCCCGGTCGCCTTTGATCAGGATTCGGCGTACCTGCGCCTGCGTGATTACCTGCAGATTGGTCCGGCTAAGCACTGGTTTCAGAAAGGCCGTTGCGGCACTGTGCCGGCGTCCGTCTTTTATCGTGAACTGAAAGTAGCTAACGCCTTCCTGCTCCCGGCCGTTGTAGTCGGTATTGCGTACGATGCCGCTCTGCTGGCAACCGGCCACAAAGGCCGGAGCCAGTGGGGTACGGTACTGCTGGGCAAATGTTACGTTCAGCGGTCCCTGCTGCCCATGATACCCTGCATCGAGTTGGTCGGCCTGCTCATTATGTTCCGACCGGATGAAGTAGGGCAGCACATCGCGGTAGTGCCAGCCCGCATTCCCGGCATTACCCCAGTCGTCGTAATCGAGCGAATTGCCGCGTACGTAGGCCATGGCGTTCGTCGAGCTGCAGCCGCCCAGGGTTTTGCCGCGCGGCTGGTACATCCGACGCCCATCTACCCCTGGCTGGGGCTCTGTCCAGTACTGCCAGTCGACAGCAGAGCGGTGGAGATTGGCGTAAGCCGCCGGAATGTGAATTTCGGTCTTGCGATCGGGGCCACCGGCTTCCAGCAGCAGCACGCGATTGGCCGGGTCGGCCGAGAGTCGATTGGCCAGTACACAGCCCGCCGAGCCGGCTCCAACAATAATGTAGTCAAACGTCGTCATGGCGTAGTTGGTCATATGGACTAGGTAAATATACAATTTTACCTTTTTATAGTACTTTATCGGACCGAAATTGGCGCTAAGCACCACAGAATTACTGAGCCACTGGTACCCTGCTACATACCTTTCTGTTAGTAGGTTTGCGGTCATTCTCGAACAAAGCGACGGGGTTATAGCTTGTCTATTAATAAGTCGTTAATAAGTTCCTTTTTCTGCAGGGGCGGTGTGTGTGAATGGGGGGTTGACTGACAACCTGATCGGGCTTTTATGGAAGACGTACGTGTACTGGTTTCAGGGCTCCGGTTTCCGGAAAGCCCGTGTTTTGATTCAACGAATTGCCTGTGGTGTGTTGAGCAGGAGGGGCAGGGTCTATTCTGCCGCGATCGTGATGGCAGTGAGATGCGTATACACACGGGCGGGCGGCCCAACGGGCTGGTAGCCCAGGGCGATTACATCTGGTTCTGCGACTCAGGTTACAACGCCATCCGACGCCTGAACATACAGACCCGGCAGATCGAAACGGTACTGGATTCAATCAACGGCGAGCCACTGGCTATGCCAAATGATCTGATCTTCGACCCCGCGGGTAACCTTATTTTTTCGTGCCCCGGCCCGCCCGATGGCGATGCACTCGGCTACGTGGCTGTTTACGACACCAATGGGCAGGTCGAAGTGATTGCCGACGGGCTCGACTACCCGAATGGGCTGGCCTTCTTCCCGGAAGAAACGTCGCTGCTAATCGCCGAAACACACCGGCAGCGGATTTGGGAGGGCTATTGGGATCAGCACGAACTCAGTTGGGAAAATATCCGGGTATGGGCAACGGTAGGCGATCGTCGAGCGCAGCCGCAGGACATACCGGGCCCCGATGGTATGACCGCTGGCCCCGGCGGGCGGCTGTATGTTGCCGAATTTGGGGCCGGCCTGATCCGGGTCTATAATACCGACGGCGACTTTGTCCGATCCATCGAATTGCCCGGTAAAAATCCGTCGAACTGCACTGTCGATCCCTCGGGGCAGTTGGGTCTGGTTGTCACAGAAACAGAAAAAGGGCAATTGCTCAGCATTGCCCTTTAACGTACCCTTCGGTAAAACTCGGTTCGGGAAGCTTTCCCGAGGCATGGTCAGGCTTTCAGGTCGGCCAGAACCGTTACCCCGCCTTTAGTCTTATCGCCAATCTTTACTTTTACCTCAGCGTCGAGTGGCAGAAATACGTCGACGCGGGAGCCAAATTTAATGAAGCCCAGTTCGTTGCCCTGATCGACCGATTGTCCTTCCTTTACGTACCAGACAATACGGCGGGCTACGGCGCCGGCAATTTGACGTAGCAGCACTTCGACCCCGTTGGCCAGCCGAATAACGACCGTTGTCCGCTCGTTTTCGGTGCTCGACTTCGGATGCCAGGCCACCAGGTACTTACCCGGATAGTAGCGGAAATAACTGACAATGCCGGTGACGGGATTGCGGTTTACGTGCACGTTGAGGGGCGACATAAAGATAGACACCTGCCGGCGACGCTCTTTAAAGTACTCGCTTTCCTCTGTTTCTTCGATAACGACAATGGTACCATCGGCCGGCGCAATCACATGCTGCTCACTCAGAGTAAGTGGCCGGGTAGGAATCCGGAAAAACTGTACGACCAGAACAAAAACGATCAAACTGGCAACTGCCAGTAACCCAATCGCCGTCGAATTGTCGGAGAAGAGGAAAAAGTAAGCGAGCAGATTCAGCGCGAGCAGAACCAGTCCCGTTACAAGCATAATCGTGTATCCTTCCCGATGTAGGCGCATGGATTCGTGTTGAGTTTACGATTTTTTTGACTTGTCAAACCATCATCTGCCGACGATGGCCGGGCAAAAATCGGAAATCGAACCGCAGAAATCAACAATCTGTTAATAACCGCCCCGGAACTTGTAGGTGCTGGCTACTTTGTCGATGGCTACGATATAAGCGGCCAGGCGCATGGGAACCTGATATTTCTGGGAGGTTTCGAACACCCGGTCAAAGGCATCTTTCATAACCCGGTCGGCCCGGCGATTGATGCGGTCGAGTGTCCATTTGTAACCGATTCGGTTCTGAACCCATTCGAAATACGACACCGTAACTCCGCCTGCATTGGCCAGAATGTCGGGTACCACCATGATTCCCTTGCTGTTGATGATTTCGTCGGCACTGGCCGAGGTGGGGCCATTGGCACCTTCGACAATCATACGGGCCTGAATCGAGGCTGCATTGTCTTCGGTAATCACGTCTTCCTTGGCGGCTGGTACCAGCACATCAACCGGCAGGGCCAGCAGTTCTTCGTTAGTTATACGTCCGGCGCCGGTGAAACCTTCCAGCGTACCTTTGTTGCCGTTCCGGTAAGCCACGGCTGCCGTGATATCGATGCCGTTTTCGTTGTAATAACCCCCCGAAATGTCGCTGATGGCCACCACCGATACGCCCCGCTCGTGGAGCAGTTCGGCCGCAAATGAACCTACGTTGCCGAAGCCCTGGATGGCGGCTGTAGAGCGGTATGGGTTCATACGGAGTTTGTCCATAGCGGCCAGCGCAGCCACCGTAACCCCCCGGCCCGTGGCCTCAGTACGGCCCAGCGAGCCACCCAGTACAAGGGGTTTTCCCGTTACGACACTGTTGACGGTCATACCGCGTGACTTCGAGTATTCATCGACGATCCAGGCCATTTCGCGGGGACCCGTACCCATATCGGGAGCCGGAATGTCGCGGTCGGGACCAAATACGTCGAGCATTGCCACGGTGTATTGCCGAATCAGCCGTTCAATCTCGCCGGCCGACATGTCGCGCGGGTTGCAGGCAATACCGCCTTTGGCCCCCCCGTAGGGAATATCAACCACGGCACATTTCCAGGTCATCCAGGCTGCCAGCGCCCGAACCTCATCGAGGTGAACCGCCGGATCGAGCCGGATACCACCCTTAGATGGCCCCAGGATATTGGAGTGGATAACGCGATATCCTTCGAAAACCCGGATACTGCCATTGTCCATCGTTACGGGCAAACCAACGATGACCTGCCGGGCCGGCACTTTCAGAATATCGTACATCTCATCTGAAATACCGAGCAGACGAGCAGCCGCGTCGAAGCGCGACATCATAGATTCGAGTGGATTCTCTTTGTCTTTTATTGGTGCTGGTTCAATGTATCCCATAGCCATTACTTTTCTGTACTAAACTATTTTCAGAGACGAAGTGTCAGGCAAACTTACAAAAGCTGAGCTATGTTATGAAAGGTATATTTTTTCTGGAATTAATATAAAATTAATGGAGGCAGTCGAACGATCGGAAATTGCGTATAATGCCAAACGGTATAATAGTTATTAAACGGTATGCAGAATAAAAAAAGGTTTATAAGCGTCCAGACCATTCAGGAAAATATGCTAAAAATGCCAAGATATTCGGCTGTACGTTGAATAAGCGAAGCGAATTGTACTATTTTTGTACTTTCATCGTATACTAAAAGTCTATTACGGCAGGTTGCTATGATCCAGGAAGAAAAAAAGCGCTATTCGGAAGAGGATCTGAAAGAGTTCGCAGAACTCATTGGTCAGAAACTCGAAGCTACCCGGAGCGAACTTAACTATATCAAGGAAACGCTCAGTAAGCGTAATGATAGCGGTACGGATAATACGTCGGGCAACTCTAAACTGCTGGAAGACGGCGCCGACACCAGCGAACGCGAAAACCTGAGTCAGCTGGCAGCCCGGCTGCAGAAGTTTACACAACAGCTTGATGCAGCGATGGTACGGATCAAAAACGGAACCTATGGCATCTGCAAAGACACGGGCAAGCTGATTCCGAAAGAGCGGCTGCGGGCAGTGCCGCATACCCAGCAAACCATTGAAGCTAAACTACGCCAGTCGCGGTAAGCGGTTCAGGTAGCTTCCTATATAGCCTACCCACGGGGGGGCTGTCCGATCGGGCAGCCCCCCCGTGGCGTTTAACGCCTGATAGTACGGGCTTTTGGGGCGAAAAGGTAGCTTTCCCAAACAATATCGACCCTTATTAGTAGATAAGTAAAAACTAAACAGCAAACCCATGTTAGAGCACCTCGAAGAAATTCGGGAAAATATATTCCGCTATCTGGAAGCACGGATCGAACTGTTCACACTCGAGACCCGCAGCAAGATTGAGGAAGGCGTCGTTGTTGGCATCCACGGCATTGTGCTGGCGCTACTGGCAACGATGACCACTATTTTCCTGTTCAGTCTGCTGGCCGCCTACCTGAACGAAGTAACGGATAGCCGCTATCTGGGCTTTCTGATCGTGGCCGGTTTTTTTCTGATCATGACGCTTATCTGGGCCATGGCAAAAGACGTTATGAAAAGCCGGATTCGACTGATGGCCTATAAAACCATCAAGAAAAATCAGGAGAATAAAGTCCACGAAAAATCCGAAATCGTCAAAGATTTGCTGGACAAAACGTCGGGCAATGCCGCTCAGTAAAACGCGACAAAGCCGCTTTTCTGAGCACAACCAGTTTTCTATAACGATACTCATACATTAACATTTTTTTATGGAAGACCCCAAAGTATTATTCGCTGATACCACCGCTCGTCGGGCACAACTGATTGCCGCAACCGAGCGCATCAAATCGTCGATTACCGACAATGTCGAATCGATCAGGGAAGATGCTACCGAAGTAGGCAAAACCGTCGCTTTTGTTGCTGGTGTCAGTTTAGCCGTATATTTGGTAGTAAATGCCGTACTGCCAAAATCCGATGAGTATCGGTTTGCGGAGAAATATGGTGAGCCTGACGAAGACGATTACGATGAAGATGGAGCGCTGCTGACACCAGCCAGCCGTCGGCAGGTTAAGCAAACGAAAGAGACAGCTCAGAAAACGGGCGCTGCTACCGGTCTCATCAGTGGTCTGCTCACGTCTGTGCTAACGAATATCGCCCGTCAGCAGCTCACCGGCTTCATTGACCGAATTCGTACCAATAATGCGCCTACATCAACAGCCAGCCCAACGATTGGACGTCAATACCATACTGAAACACCAACCGAATTTACTGACTACTCTTCGCACGCGTAGAGCCAGTGGGCAGAAGTCGCTTGCCATTTTGCTCGATCCGGATAAGGTTGGGGCAGATGTGCTTCCGGGGCTGATGCAGCAGTTGGCGACTTATCCGATCGATTTCATTCTGGTCGGGGGTAGTCTGGTTGTCGATTATATTCACCGGCAGGTCATCGATACGATTCGTCAGTATTGCGACCGGCCGGTGATTCTGTTTCCGGGTAACCCGCTGCATATCGACCCGTCGGCCGATGCCGTACTGTTTCTGTCGCTTATCTCAGGCCGGAATGCCGATTTTCTGATCGGTCAGCACGTCGTGGCGGCTCCGCTGCTCAAAAAAAGTGGTCTCGAAATTTTGCCGACCGGGTATATGCTGGTCGACAGTGGTGCTCAGACCACCGTCTCCTACATTAGCGGGACAATGCCAATTCCGCATAACAAGCCCGATGTGGCCGCCTGTACGGCTATGGCCGGCGAAATGCTCGGGCTGGGACTCATGTATCTCGATGCCGGCAGCGGGGCACGCTGGCCCGTATCGACCGATATGATTTCGGCCGTCAACCGGGTTATCGACGTGCCCCTCATCGTGGGCGGTGGCATCGATTCGGGCGAGAAGGCCTACAACGCCTTACAGGCGGGAGCCGACCTGCTCGTGGTCGGAACGGCTATCGAGCGCAACCCCGATCTGCTGCCCGAACTGTGTGCAGCCGTACAGAAAGTAAACCAAGCTGTTTTTCAGGAATAACGTATGATTCGGATGCTACGCCGTGTGGCCTGCCTCTTCCTGCTGCTGGCAGGCGCAAGTGCCGTGCCTGCTCATGCGCAGACGCGCACTGGTAAAGTGTATACGGTTGTTGAACGCGCCCCTGAGTTTCCGGGTGGGTCGGCTGCGCTCAGCAACTACCTCGCTCAGCACATTCGCTACCCCAACTCGCTGCTGCGCAAAAACGCAGGTACGGGCCCTGTATCGGCCCGATTCATCATCGATGAAACCGGACAGGTCTCTGATGTACGCGTGCTGACGAAGCCTATCGACAAATCGATACGGCGGGGTATGGAAGAGTACATGGCGACGATCATTACCGCCGTGGAAAAAATGCCGCGCTGGCGTCCGGGCGAGGTTAATCAGCAGCCCGTTCCGGTGTTTTACACCCTGCCTATCGAAATCAGTGTGAAGTAAACAGAGCGGGGCGTTGTAGCAGCAACCGGACACCCTGTGCGCCTGGCTGCCGATACAACGCCCCGACTATAGGCTGATCGAATAGAATCGGCTAAACGTTCATCAGCGACTCGCGCCGACGCATTTTACCCGCCGGAATACCAAACATCATTTTGAAGCGTCGGCAGAAGTAAGCGGTGTCTTTGTAGCCCACTTCCGCCCCAATTGCCCGAATGCTTTTCTTGCTGGTCCGGAGCAGACCAACGGCGGCTTCCATGCGCTGGTACTCGATGTAATCCTGCGGATTGATACCGGTCAGCATCTTGAAATACTGCCCTACATAATCTTCCGAAACGTTGGCGACATTGGCCAGTACCTTGTTCGAGAGGTCGCCACCCAGGTTATCCTTGATATAAGCAAAGATGTCGATCAGGCGAGGGTCTTTGAAGTACGTACTGTTGGTGACGAGCTGCTCAACGAAGAGGTGGTTTTTCAGAATGTAGCGTACTACTTCGATAACGATCTCTTCGGTTTTTATCTTGATGATCCGGCCTTTGCCCGCCAGATCGGCCATTTCTTCGGCCAGAATCTGATCGATGGTGTTGGCCAGGTGCTCTTCGCGCTTGATGATAAAGGGCGGCACATCGAGCGAATTGAAGAAGTTGACCGAATCGAACACCTTGGCTTCGAACGATACAAACCCGAACGAGTTGGGCAGGTGACCGATCAGCTTGGCGTCGTGGTTGCCTTCCCAGTACGACTCGCGGTGGGTCATGAACTCTTCATTGGAAACCACCTTGGGGTTCGATGGATCGCCGTAGGTAACCGTAACGTGTTTCCCACCGGGAATGAACAGCATATCGCCGACATCGACCTTGATCCGTTCTTCTCCAATCGATACCTCTCCGTTATACAGAATCAGCAGGGTATTCTCTACATCGTAGAAGTTTTTGATCGTGATTGGCTGAAGGATTCGGATATTACGGGCTTTGATGAACTTGACGCCCAGTGATTCGATGATTTTATTGTAATCTTCCATGCCAGAAGGGAGTGTGTCGTGAAATTCGGTTTCTGTGCGTAAAGTTGCACAAAACTAATAATTTGTACAAAACTAATATCGGCGTAAAAGTTTCAAAAAAAAATAAAAAAAGGCACGTATTCAACGGGAATACGTGCCGGGCTTTCATAAAATACTACTTTACCAAGAATACAGCTAGCGAATCAGCTCACGGGCGATAACCAGTTTTTGTATTTCAGAAGTACCCTCGTAGATCTGAGTAATTTTTGCGTCGCGCATGAGCCGCTCTACGTGAAACTCTTTTACATAGCCATAACCACCGTGAATCTGGACGGCTTCGGTCGTGGCCCACATGGCCACATCGGAAGCAAACAGTTTGGCCATGGCGGCTGCCTGCACGTAATCCTTGTGCTCGTCTTTCAGGCGGGCGGCCTTGTAAACAAGCAGGCGGGCGGCTTCTATTTTGGTAGCCATCTCGGCCAGTTTGAACTGAATGGCCTGGTGGTCAAAGATTTGTTTGCCAAACGCCTTGCGCTCCTGACTGTATTTGAGGGCCAGTTCGTAGGCACCGGCTGCGATGCCAAGGGCCTGCGCAGCAATGCCAATGCGGCCACCGTTGAGGGTCGACATGGCAAATTTGAAACCAAAACCATCATCGCCAATGCGGTTGGCCTTGGGTACCTTTACATCGGTGAAGAGCAGCGAATGGGTGTCGGAGGCTCGAATCCCCATTTTGTCTTCTTTTTTGCCCACCACGAAGCCGGGCGTACCCTTCTCCACGATGAGGCAGTTGATGCCCCGGTGCTTTTTCTCACGGTCGGTCTGGGCAATAACCAGGCAAATGCCCGACGAATTGCCGTTGGTAATCCAGTTCTTGGTGCCGTTGAGCAGGTAATGATCACCCTTGTCGTCGGCGGTAGTGGCCTGCGATGTAGCGTCGGAGCCGGCTTCGGGTTCTGAGAGGCAGAACGCGCCGATGGTTTCGCCCGATGCCAGCCGGGTCAGGTACGTTTGTTTCTGCTCTTCGGTACCGAACGCTTCGAGGCCGTAGCAGACCAGCGAATTGTTGACCGACATGATGACCGAACACGACGCGTCGACTTTGGAGATTTCTTCCATAGCCAGCACATACGATACGGTGTCCATGCCGCCCCCGCCATACTCTGGCGAGACCATCATGCCCAGAAAGCCCAGTTCGCCCATACGTTTGACCTGTTCGGCCGGAAAGCGGGCTTCGTTGTCGCGCTCCACAATGCCGGGCATCAGCTCGTTCTGAGCAAAATCACGGGCGGCTTCCTGAACCGCGAGGTGTTCTTCCGATAAATTGAAATTCAGACCCTGTAGGTCAAGCGTTGCCGTAGCCATCTGAATCGGGAAATTAGTTGTTGATAGATAATGAGGTAAAGGTAAGAATTTATTGGACGAATAGTATGCACGCATACTATTCGAAAAACAGATTAATCAGCTCGGCCACACAAACGGGTTTGTCGGAGCCGGCCCGTTCGAACACGCAGTCGAAAGTGGCCCGGAGCCCGCGTTGGCCAGCCGGGGCGGGTTGCGGTTCTACCTGCTTCAGGGTCGCCTGTAAGCGTAATTGGCTGTCGACGGGTACGGCCTGTGTAAATCGTATTCGATTGGCTCCATAATTGATACCGATCTTCACCGAGTCGATGCGGTAGAGCGATGCCAGCAGTTGGGGCGCCAGCGATAGGGTCAGAAAGCCGTGGGCAACGGGTGCGCCAAATGGTGATTCGGCCCGCGCCCGGGCGGGGTCGGTATGAATCCACTGCCGGTCGCCGGTCGCTTCGGCAAACTGATCGACCATCGACTGGGTAATGGTAAGGTAGGGGGTGTGGCCGAGCGACTGTCCGACGAGGGTTGAAAACTCGTCGAGATTGGCAATGATTCGCATAGATAACGGGGGTTGGATGCAACTTGAACGAATGAGTAAACACCAGACAGGGCGGTCATTTACCCACGGGGCCTATCAGCTTTCGTATGTGGTAATCGGGTCGGGGCGGATGCCGCTCCTGGCTTTTCACGGATTCGGGCAAACCGGTTCCGTGTTCGAAACCCTGTTGCCCCAAACCGACGATCGCTATACTATTTATGCCATCGACTTGTTTTTCCACGGCGGTAGTGCGTTGCCCCAGTCGGTCTGTCTGAGCCGGGAGACCTGGTGGGAGCTGATCGAGGCTTTTCTGGCCGATCAGCAAATATACCGGTTTGCCTTACTGGGATTCAGCCTGGGTGGCCGCTTTGCCCTGTCGCTGACCGAGCGTTTTGGCAACCGGCTGGCCGAATGCATACTGATTGCGCCCGATGGGATCACCTACACCCGGTGGTACCGGCTGGCAACGACGACGTGGCTGGGGCGGGCCACGTTTGGGTTTGTGCTGCGTCACCTGTCGATCCTGTACCACGTGGGGCAACTGCTGGTAAATGCCCGGTTGCTCGATCGGTCGCTGCTGCGCTTTGCCGAACTATCGCTGGGCACACCCGCGCAACGAAAACTTGTGTATCAGTCGTGGGTATGGTTCCGGCAGCTCTGCCCCGACCTCACGGTCGTAGCCGCCCAACTCAGGCAGCATGCGGTGCCGGTTCGATTTTTTATGGGTCTGTATGACCACATCATCCCGCCCGCCTATCTGCTGCCGCTCACGCGCCAGCTGGCCGTTTACGAATTGACCCTCATTCCGTCGGGGCATGGCCGCCTGATCGACAAGGTGGCTGGCTGGCTCGGCCGGAAAAACCACGACAAGCCGATCAACTGGTCGCCCCGCGACAACTGAGCCCCGGTTCAGCCCTACCGCATGGCTTTCTGAATGACCCGCCAGAGCCCCGCGATCGAAACGATAACCAGCGCGCCGATAACCACTTCGCCCCAGATTCCCTGACGCGGGTTTTCGAGCAGCGTCCGGATTTCGCGCGCTTCATGGCCGCTGAAAATAGCCAGTGCCGTGCGGGGAGCCATGCCCAGAAAACCGCCGAGTAGAATGTTGCGGAGCCGGGCCCCTGACAGGGCAAACAGCAGGTTGGTAAGCCCGAACGGCAGGATGGGCGAGAGCTTCGCGAAGAAAATAACCTCCAGCTCTTTATCCAGAATACGGTCGAGTACCGACTGGGCTTTCGGGTTTCGGCGCAGAAACCGCAGAAACTGATCGTGGTCGATCCAGCGAACCAGCAGGTTAATAAACAGAATACCCCCCAGATTGATGACACACAGGGGCAGAATGGCCTGCCAGCCCAGAAAATAGCCGAAAATAAGCGCCAGCATGGTGGGCGGGGTAAGCCCGGCCGAGGTTATGGCGCACAGCAGCGAAATCAGGGCCCAATCCCAGCCCGAGAAAGACTGGATCTGAGGCTCGTACACAATGGCATAATACGTCAGCAGCGACGTAAACACGACGGGCGTAACCGACAGGACGATACCGAGCAGGGCCGGGCCGGTGATTTTCTGGAGAATGGCTTTATTCACTGGTGTGGTAACCCGCAAAGGGGGCCGGTAGTTTACGGCTTAACCAGCCGGGTGTCGCTGTAGCCAGGCTCGTCGCCTGATTCACTATATTTGACAATGAACTTCGCAACCAAAGCCATCCATGCCGGCATCGAGCCGGATCCCACTACCGGCGCAATTATGACGCCCATCTACCAGACGTCGACCTACGTGCAGGAGTCGCCGGGTAAGCATAAGGGCTACGAGTATGCCCGCACGCAGAACCCGACCCGAACGGTGCTGCAGAACAACCTGGCCGCCCTCGAAAACGGCGCGCATGGAATTTGTTTTGCCTCGGGCCTGGGAGCTACCGACGCCATCCTGAAGCTGTTTCGGCCAGGCGATGAAATCATTGCCAGCAGCGATTTGTATGGTGGTACGTATCGCATTATGGTACGCGTGTTTCAGGAGTTCGGTCTGACCTTCAAATTTGTCTCGCTCGACAATCCGGCGAATCTGGAAGCCGCCCTGAGCCCGGCCACCAAAATGGTCTGGATCGAAACGCCAACCAACCCCCTGCTGCGGCTGGTCGATATCCGTGCCATTGCCGACATCACGCAGGCCCGGCAGATCAAACTGGTTGTCGACAACACGTTTGCTTCGCCTTATCTGCAAAATCCGCTCGACCTGGGTGCCGATATGGTCGTTCACTCGGCAACCAAATACCTCGGCGGTCATTCCGATACGGTCATGGGCGCCATCGTAACCAACGACGAGGCCACGGCGCAGCAACTGGCTTTCATTCAGAACGCCTGTGGAGCCGTACCAGGGCCACAGGATTGTTTTCTGGTACTGCGGGGTATTAAAACGTTGCACATACGCATGGAGCGGCATTGCGAAAACGCGCTGAAAGTGGCTACCTATCTGCAGCAACACCCCAAAGTAGGGCACGTACACTACCCGGGCTTACCCGATCACCCGGGTCATGAACTGGCTACCCGGCAGATGCGGGGATTTGGCGGTATGCTGTCGTTCGAACTGACCGGCGATCGCATGGACGACGCCCTGCGGGTGATGGAAAGCTTCACTGTTTTCTCACTGGCCGAGTCGCTGGGTGGGGTCGAATCGCTCTGCACGCACCCGGCCAGTATGACCCACGCCAGTATTCCGAAAGCAGAACGGGAAAAAAACGGTCTGAAAGACACGCTGATCCGGCTAAGCGTTGGTATCGAAGATGCCGATGATCTGATTGCCGATCTGGCCCAGGCCATTGGCGACTAATGCCCAGGTAACAGGCATCTGTTTAGCAGACTGGTCGAGACTACTCAAGTAATTCTGTCGGCTGGTCTGCTTTTTGTAATCAGGCAATTTATTGAGTATTTCTACGCTGAAAAAGAAGGGCTCATTAAGGATGCATTAAAAAAAAGTGGCGGTGCTGCTGGCACCGATAAAACTTTTTTCTGACGAATAGAGCTGGTTTTTAGAAACGTTGCTGGTTGGCCTGGCAGGCAAATAGCGGGTTTGCGGTCAGAAACATGTAACCTTGGTGAACCTGCACCCGTCTAATACTCCGTAAAGCCCATTGACAAATAGGGATGTTCGCCGTAGGGTGTCGGTGAATAAGCATGTAGAAAAAATTTGAAAATAAATATATTTGAGTGATGAACGGCAATATGGTGGTATTTCGGGCCTACCCGGTTTATACAGCCTGCCGTGCTTAACCTGATGAAACGGGTGCCGTGTGGCGCCTGAGGATTACGCCAGTTCCTACCTGTTAATTCACCGTAACCATGATTTCGAAAAAAGCCAAGTACGCCATCAAGGCGCTTAAAGTTCTTACCGAAGAGTACGGCAAAGGTCCCGTGCTGATCTCGTACATCTCTGCCCGGGAGAATATTCCTAAAAAGTTTCTGGAAGCCATTCTGCTCGAACTTCGAAATCATGGAATCCTGCAAAGCCAAAAAGGGAAGGGCGGGGGGTACCTGCTCCGCGTCGATCCGAGTCGGGTTAATCTGGCGCAGGTGCTGCGTGTGATCGATGGGCCCATTGCGCCAACGCCCTGCGTATCGTTTAATTTCTACGTGCGCTGCGACGACTGTACCGATGAAATTACCTGTGCCCTCAAACCCATTATGGAGCGTGTCCGGGACGCCAACCTGAGTGTATATGAAAACACCACGCTGCTCAGTTTTCAGCAGCAAAACCGGGAGCAGGTCAGCGTATCGCCCGCGGGCGAGCTGGTCAGCAGCGACGAATCGGCGCAGGTTGCCCTTTGATATACGGTGTCATAAAAAAAGCCGTCGTGGTAGTAGCGACGGCTTTTTTTTGTGACTAGTCAGTGGGCTCAGGCAGGCTGGTGCTCGGGCCGAAGCAGATCGTTGACCGTTTTGACGGGGTTAAACGTAATGAGCGGTACTTCGACAAAAATGGTGTTCCAGTTGGCCATGGCTCCGTTCCAGAGACCGGGCAACTCCTGCGCCTTCAGATCTTTGCCGTCTTTCGACTTGGCCGTGATAAAACCCGTTTTGGGGTCGCGGTAGTCGGGCAGATTGTATTTGCGGCCATGGTAGTCATTGACCCCGCAGACCAGGTCGACAGGATTGAAGTGAGTGGCCGTATCGAAGAGTTCTTTCTGCTGTGGATTGTCGAGATCGATCTGTGCCGACTCGACTACCTGCAGCGACACCGACCCGTCGTCGTTACGTGCCCAAAATGGACCACCACCCGGCTCACCCACATTTTTGACCATGCCACACACCCGCACCGGACGATCGAGCTTCTGGCGCAGGTAACTGAGTTTGCGGGTTTTGTCCCAGCCATCGAAATCGTCGGGAGGAAGAGTAAACAACGTCCGGCGCAGCAGTTCGTCGGCTTCGGCCAGGTAGCCATCGCTCACGTCGTTGCCATCACCGCCTGGCCCTTCGATCAGGCTCTGCATGCGGGCAATCTGCTGTTGAGCATCCATCAGCACAGCCGCCAGCGCCTTTTTGTACGAGATCGTTGTTTCCTTGATCTCGTCGGGCACCACGTTATCAATGTTTTTGATAAAGATGATGTCGGCACTGATATCGTTAAGGTTTTCGATCAGCGCGCCGTGACCGGCTGGCCGGAACAGCAGGGTGCCATCGGCGTTGCGGAACGGGCTGTTGTCGAGGTTGACTGATATCGTGTCGGTCGATTTTTTCTGTTCAGAGAAAGAGATATCGAACGTAACGCCGAGCCAGGCTTCGTAGTCGGCTTTTTCGGCGGCAATGAGCGTTTCGAAGCGCTCGCGGTGTTCGGGCGATACCGTAAAATGAATCCGGACGATACCGTTGCTGTTGGCATAGGCCGCCCCTTCAACCAGGTGTTCTTCTACCGGTGTGCGGGGACCATCGGCATACTGGTGAAACTTCAACAGGCCCTTTGGCAAATTACCGTAGTCGAGGCCATCGCTGGTGAGCAGGTACCGAAGCACGGTTTTGCGGTCGTCGGCCGCTACGGCTTCATCGAGATCGACCCCGCCGGCAGCCATGGCCGCCTTCAGATCGTCGTAGAAGGCAAACGCGGGCAGGTTGGCAAAAAAAGCGTCGGTCGCTTTGTCGAACTTGCCGTCGAGAGCGGCAAACAGCGATTTAAACATCCGGGTCGCTGCGCCCGAGGCCGGTACAAACTTCACCAGTTGTTTGGAATCGGCCGCTTCGTCGAACCGGCGCAGGTGAGCCGTCAGCTGGTTGTCGTCGATGTGTACAATGCCGTCGCCCACGGTGGCTGCCCGGATCACGTTCAGAAAAGGGAAACCGGTGACGAAATGATTAATCTGCTCGTTGATCTGGTCCAGGGTAACTCCCTGCGTTTCAATTTGTGCCTGATCCTGTTGGGTAAACGACATACGGGTAAGAAAAAATAAGGCGTTTCGGAATGAGAGGCAAGTTGCGGATTTAGGCAACGCTACGCAAACAAATGCGCATGGGCTTACTAGCCGGGCCTGTTGGCTGGCGGAGTAGTGCCGTAAGCAATCAGACTAGACAGCCGCTAGTGCAGCGTAAAGGCGTCGGCGTCGAGGTTGGCCGGGAAGGCCGCCCGAAAGGCGTGCAGATCAGCCATCGACAGCGTCTGCTGGTGCACACCGGGCGTGTCGGTCTGTCGGAAGAGCACCTCACCCCGAAAATCGATCAGGGCCGTATCGCCCGTGTAAGGGTGACCGTTACCGTCGGTACCGACGCGGTTGACACCGGCCACGTAGCTGAGGTTTTCGATGGCCCGCGCCTGGAGCAGCACGTTCCAGGCATTGCGCCGGGCAGCCGGCCAGTTGGCTACGTAGAGCAGCAGGTCGTAGGCAAACGGTTCGGTTGGGGTGGGCAGGTTGCGGCTGAAAGCCGGAAAGCGCAGATCATAACAGATAAGGGGGCAGATGCGCCACCCTTTCCAGGTTTTGATAAGCCGCTGCCGGCCGGGCTGGTAAACGGCATCTTCGCCTGCCATCCGAAACAGGTGCCGCTTGTCGTAGCAGTCGAACTGGCCGTCGGGTTGCATCCAGATCAGTCGATTCACATACTGCGGGCCTACCGCTTTGCCCGGTAGTTTCACCACGTAACTCCCCGTTACCACCGCCCCCGATTGGGCCGCCATCTGCTGCAGCCACCGGAAGGTGGTCAGGTTCATGGGTTCGGCCACGGTGGCGGCTTCCATCGTAAAGCCCGTAGTAAACATCTCGGGCAGCACGATCAGATCGGTAGGGGCCGGGAGGCCTGCCAGCTGCTCCTCCAGCATGGCGCGGTTGGCCACGGGGTCGTGCCAGTACAGGTCGGGCTGGAGGAGGGTGATGTTCATGGCTTATTTCGGAAATTTCATCCGGTAGTCGGCATCGGTGCGTCCCTTGGTAATGTCGGCCAGCTTCTTCTTGATCAGCTGCCGGCGCAGGCTGGGCAGGTAATCGGTAAAGAGTTTGCCCTCAAGGTGGTCGTATTCGTGCTGGATGATGCGGGCGGCCATGCCGTCGTATTCTTCTTCGTGCTCGTTCCAGTCGGTATCGAAGTAGCGGATCACCACAATTTCGGGCCGGAACACCTCACCCCGGATACCGGGAATGCTCAGGCAGCCTTCTTCGAAGCCCCAGTCGTCGCCGGCTTCTTCGATAATTTCGGGATTGATAAAGACTTTTTTGAAGCCAACCAGCGAGGGGTCGACGTCTTCTTCCTTTTCGTCGTCGTTGAGGGGCTCACCGTCGACCACGAAAAGCCGAATGCTCTGTCCGATCTGCGGAGCGGCCAGCCCGACACCCGAGGCTTCGTACATGGTTTCGAACATGTTTTCGCTCAGCGCCTTTACGTCGATCGAGCCGGGTTCGATGTTTTTTGCCCGTTTCCGGAGTACCGGATCACCATAGGCAACAATGGGGAGGATCATTTCTGCGATTTTTGGTTTGAGGGGTTCGTCACCAATCGTTCGGAGGCCACCGTGGGGCCGATGACCAACCCGGCAGCACCCGCGACAGGCCGTAGCCGCGCACCTTACTGTTTGCTTTCCATATACGACTGCAGGATAATGACCGCACTGACTTTGTCGATGTTGCCTTTCTCCCGCCGGTCTTTTTTACTCGTGCCACCGGCAATCATCGCCTGCAGGGCCATGGCCGATGTAAACCGCTCGTCATGCCAATAAACCGGAATGGCCGGTAAAGCGTTCTGCAACAGCGCTACGAACCGGCGCACCCGCGGGGTATTGTCGGTATCGGTGCCGTCGAGTCGGCGGGGCAGGCCAACCACAAAAGCGTCGACCGGCTCGCGCTCGGTATACGCCTTTAGAAACGCCAGCAGCTGATGGGTGGGCACCGTTTCGAGGGCCGTCGCAATCAGTTGCAGCGGATCGGTAACCGCAATACCGGTTCGTTTGGCACCAAAATCGATTGCGAGCAGTCTGGCCATAATGTAGCAAAGGTACGAAGACTGGGCTGGTTTTGGGCAGTTTATGCAAACGGCTCCTTCACTGCTGGGCCTGCTGCGCCTGCCACCGGCGCACGTCGTCGGGCGTGTCGAGGTCGATGGTAGCGAGCGGAAACGGCACCTCGGCGCAGTCGGCCTCGTACTGCCGGATCAGTTTGCGGGCGCCCACATCGCCGGTGAGCCGCAGAAATTCGGCCCGGTAGTGCCGGTCGAACAGGGCAGGCACGCCGAGATGGCCGCCGGGCTCGGCGTAGCGGCTGGCCACAATGCCGCGGCCAGTCTGGCGCTGGGTGTCGATGAGCTGCCGGAGCAACGGCAGGCCGACATACGGTTGGTCGGTGAGCAGTACCAGAAACGAATCGGTGGTTTCGGCGTCGAGGGCGCGCAGGCCGGCCTGCAGTGAAGAAGCCATACCATCGGCCCAGGTTGAGTTGGCAACCACCTGAACGGGTAGATCGGTCAGCTCGGCTTCGATGTCGGCGCGCCGGGCGCCCACCACCACCACGACCGGGCCAGCCGCCAGGGCCAGGGCCAGCCGGGCCATGTGCCGAACAAGCGACTCGCTGCCGATTTGAAAAAGCTGTTTGGCCGGGCCACCGAGTCGGCTCGAGGCACCCGCGGCCAGCAGGATGGTGGCAATAGCCATAGCGATAGTGGGGTTATGATGGGCAGTTTAGTAACATAACCCGGTAGCCGGGTGTTGTTCTGACAGATACAAACGCAACGTAATGGAAAATCAGACACCGAACGAAAAAGGCATTGGCATTGGTGTGATCGGTATGGGTGGTTTTGGCCTGTTTGCGGTACAGCAGTTTTTGCAGATACCGCATACCCGGCTGGTCGCCATCGCTGGCTCGAAGCGCGAAGAAGCCATTACCACCGCCCGACGCTACGGCGCCGAACAACTGGGCAGCCTGGACGAACTGGTGAACCACCCGGACGTGGATCTGGTCTATATTGCTACCCCCCCCTTCATGCATTATGAGCAGGGTATGCTGGCGCTCAATGCCGGCAAGCACGTGATCTGCGAAAAACCGCTGGCCATGAACCCCGACGAGGGGCGGCACATGATCGAAACGGCGGCCAGCAAGGGACTGCTCATGGTAACCAACCTGATGCAGCGCTACAATCCCATGTATGCCCGCATCAAGCACCTGATCGACAAAAAGCTGCTGGGCGAATTTCTGCACGGGTACTTCGAAAACTACGCGGGCGACGAGGGCCTCTCGCCGGAACACTGGTTCTGGGACCGCAGCAAGAGCGGGGGCATTTTTATCGAACATGGCGTTCACTTCTTCGATATGTTTGCGGGCTGGCTCGGCGAGGGCACGGTTAAGTCGGCCCAGATTCTGAAGCGCCCCAACAGCAACGACATCGAAGACCAGGTGCAGGCCACAGTCGAATACGGCGACGATACGACCGGACGCAAGCTGGTTAATTTTTACCACGGCTTTACGCAGACTGGCCGTATGGATCGGCAGGAGATGCGGCTGCTGTTTGAACGGGGCGACATAACCCTGCACGAATGGGTGCCCACGCGGCTGGTGATGCGCTGCGTGGCCGACGAAGAAACGACCCGGGCCCTGCTCGATCTGTTTCCCGGGGCGCAACTCAACGTAACAGCCAACATCGGCGGTAAAGACCGGGTGCTCAAAGGGCGACATAAAACGTTCGAAGCCTACCAGCAGATCGAAATTCGGTATGGCTTTGGCGACGAGAAACAACACCTTTACAGCGAACTGTTACGGCTGATGTTCCGCGACCAGGCCACCGGCATTCAGTACCCTGACACGCACCGCATTATCAGCGAAGCCAACGGACTGACCTCGCTGGAGACAGCCATGGCCGCCGATCAGCTGGCCCGGCAGGGACAATAGTGGTGCTGGTATCGGTTCATTGATAAAAAAATTTAAAAATAAGCCCCAAAACGGGGTGCCGTTGGGGCGGGGCGCTGTAAAGTGCCCCGTTTTTTTTTCACCTTTGTACCCTCACATAAACGCTGTGCATAACTGATTATGACCACGGAGTCTCCGATACTCGACAGCCCGGACGGGCAGGTGGCGGGTAATCCGCCTACGGGTGGACCGCTTCAGGCCGCCATTACCTACGAAAAAATTCCAACCTATATCTACGCCGATGCAAAAGCAGCGAGCCGTGCCGTAGCGAAGGAAATTGCCGATCTGATCCGTCAGAAACAGGCCGAAGGAAAGCCCTGTGTGCTGGGCCTGGCAACCGGTTCGTCGCCTAAAACGGTGTATGCTCAGCTGGTCAGAATGCACCGCGAAGAGGGGTTGAGTTTCCGGAACGTGGTTTCGTTCAACCTCGATGAGTATTACCCCATGGAAGCCGACTCGCTGCAGAGTTACGTGCGGTTCATGAAAGAGCAGCTGTTCGACCACGTCGACATTCCGGCGGGCAATTACCACCTGCCCGACGGTACCGTGAGCCTCGATCAGGTCAGTGCGTTCTCGCGCAGCTACGATGCCGAAATCGAAGCGGCCGGCGGCCTCGACTTTCAGCTGCTGGGTATTGGCGGTAACGGCCATATCGGTTTCAACGAACCGGGTTCGCTTATCAACTCGCAAACCCGCCTGATGATGCTTGACAACTCGACGCGGGCGGCTGCTGCGTCGGATTTTGGCGGGCTGCCCAAAACCCCGCGCAAAGCCATCACCATGGGAGTATCGAGCATCCTGGGGGCTCGGCGTATTGTACTGCTGGCCTGGGGTGAGCGCAAAGCCCCCGTTATTCGGGAAGCGGTTGAAGGGGGCGTTACGGAGCATAATCCGGCCTCGTATCTGCAAACCCACCCCAACGTAGCCTTCGTGATCGACGAAGCCGCTGCGTCGGAACTGACCCGCATGAAAGCCCCCTGGCTCGTCGACTCGGTGGTGTGGGACAACAAAATGAAAAAGAAAGCCGTGACGTATCTGTCGCTGCTGCTTAATAAACCCGTCCTGAAACTCACCGACCGCGACTACAACGACAACGGGATGAGCGACCTGCTGGCGCAGTACGGACAGGCCTACGATATCAACATCGACGTGTTCAACCAGCTCCAGCACACCATTACGGGCTGGCCCGGCGGGAAGCCAAACGCCGATGATACCAACCGGCCCGAGCGGGCCGAACCAGCGCAGAAGCGCTGCCTGATCTTCAGCCCGCACCCCGACGACGACATCATTTCGATGGGTGGCACGTTCCAGCGGCTGCGCGATCAGGGGCACGATGTGCACGTGGGCTACCAGACCTCGGGCAACATTGCCGTGGCCGATGACGAGGCCCTGCGGTTTGCCGACTTCGTTGTCGATTTCAACCGCAAATTCGGGATCGACAGCCCCGAAGCCAACCGAATTTTCCAGGATGCAGCCGCGTCGCTCCGCACCAAGCGCGACAGCGAAATGGATACATCGGAAGTGCGCTACGTGAAAGGCCTGATCCGGATGGGTGAGGCCAAATCGACCTGCCGCTTCGTGGGCATTCCCGTCGAGAACGCGCACTTCATGAATATGCCGTTCTACGAAACCGGAACGGTGGCCAAGAAGCCGCTGAGCGAAGAAGATATTCAGATTACAATGGCGCTGATCGAAGAAGTGAAGCCCCACCAGATCTACGCAGCCGGCGACCTTGCCGACCCGCACGGTACGCACAAGGTGTGTCTGGATGCCGTACTGGAAGCCGTTCGGCGCCTGAAAGACCGTGACTTCATGCAGGACTGCTGGGTTTGGCTCTACCGCGGAGCCTGGGCCGAGTGGGATATCCACGAAATCGAAATGGCCGTGCCCATGTCGCCCGACCAGGTGATGAAAAAACGGCTGGGTATTTTCAAGCACCAGTCGCAGAAAGACGGTGTTGTGTACCAGGGCAGCGACTCGCGCGAGTTCTGGCAACGGGCCGAAGAGCGGAACCGGGGTACCGCTGCGCTTTACAACCGCCTGGGTCTGGCCGAATACGAAGCCATGGAAGCCTTCGTGCGCTGGCAGTTTTAAGTGACCTGGTACTCCTATATGAATGTACCGCACAAGGCCGACCCGGTTCCGGGTCGGCCTTGTGTTGTTTGCGCCGGTCGGTTTTTAATCCGTATAATACATAAATTGAATATACTTGCAGTATATATTTTTATTGTATTATAAAGCCCACGCTTTCCCGACGCATGATCCGACACAACAAACCGCAAACCGCCCGCATTTTTGCGGTACACGAGTTTATCCGCGACCATTTTACCAAATCCGACTGGTTCCGGATTGCCTACCTGACCGATACACTTGAACTGCTCGACGATCATCCGCGCCTGTTGCGCAGTCTCGATTTTCGCGACGACGACTACGAAGGCAATAGCCTGCAGGTCCTCTCACGCATGATTGGGGTAGGGCCCGGCAATCTGGCCGAAATAGAACGCTACGTGGCGGGCCGGCGACTGAGCCTGGCTTCGCTGCCGGGGCCGGATACCCGTTTTATTTCGACGGTGCAGCGCCACCCACCCGAACGGGTGCTGACCTTCGCGCCCGATGTGTTCCGTATTCCCGATAAACTGGTCGAATCGAATGTACTATCGGTGATGATGCCGTTCGAAGGTCGTTTTGCCGGCACCTACCGGGCCATTCAGAACGTATGCCGGCAATTGGGAATCGAGTGCCGGCGGGCCGACGATATCTGGGACAACAGCATTCTGATTCAGGATGTGTTTGACCTGATCTTCACGTCGCGGGCGGTGCTGACCGATTTCACCGACCGCAATCCCAACGTGTTCTACGAAACGGGTGTGGCTCATACGCTGGGTAAGCTCGTCATTCCGATTACGCAGTCGGTAGCCGATATTCCGTTCGATCTGCGGCACCACCGCGCCCTGACATACCTGCCCAATACCGAAGGCTTGCAGAAGCTGGAGGCTGATCTGACCAAAAAGCTGGGGCGGGTTTTCGGGGAGGGCTGACGGGGCTGGCCGGCCACTGGCGCGGCACCCGCTTTTCAGTACCTTCGTGGCTGCATCAACGTCATTGGTATGTATCCTGAACCCACGGCATCTGCGCCTGGTCAACTGGCCCCGGGGGCGGGCCGTCTGTTATCGCTCGATGCCTTCCGGGGCCTGACGGTGGCGTGTATGATTCTGGTCAATAATCCCGGCGACTGGGGCCACATATACCCACCGCTGGAACACGCTCCCTGGCACGGCTGGACACCAACCGATCTTATTTTTCCGTTTTTTCTCTTCATCGTTGGGGTTTCTATCACGTTTGCGCTGGGGCAGGGCACGCGCGACAGCAACGCCGTTCAGAAAATTCTGAAACGTAGCCTGACGCTGTTTCTGCTGGGTCTGTTCCTGAATTTCTTTCCCAAATTCGACCTGGCCCACGTCCGTATTCCGGGGGTACTGCAGCGGATTGCCCTCGTGTATCTGGCCTGTTCGCTGCTGTTTTTGAAAACGACGCCCCGGCTGCAGGTGTATGGGCTGCTGGCCATTCTGGTGGGTTACTGGGCCCTGATGACCCTGGTGCCGGTGCCCGGTGTTGGTTACGCCAATCTGGAGCCCGAGAGTAACCTGGCCGCCTGGCTCGACCGTACCCTGCTGACACCGGCTCACGTATATAAGCCCGCCAAAGTGTGGGACCCCGAAGGACTGTTAAGTACCCTGCCCGCCATCGCAACGGGCCTGCTGGGATTGCTGGCGGGGCAGTGGCTGCGCCGGGATTCGGTGGCACCGGCCGAGCGGACCGCGTGGCTGTTTGCCGCCGGTTGTCTGGCCACGCTGGCCGGGTTGCTCTGGGATGCCTGGTTTCCGATCAACAAGGCGCTCTGGACCAGTTCGTATGTGTTGCTGGCCGGTGGGCTGGCCCTGCTGGGTCTGGGCCTGTTCTACTGGCTGGTCGATGTGAAGGGCTACCGGCGGGGCGCGCTGCCGCTGGTGGCGTTCGGAGTCAATGCCATCACGGTATTTTTTATGTCGGGGCTCATTCCGCGCATACTCAACCTGATTAAGGTGCAGAGCCCGGGCGGGGGTGAGGTCGGGGCGCAGGCCTATCTGTACCAGCAGTTCATTGCGCCCCACTTTACCAGCCCAGCCAATGCCTCGCTGGCCGGGGCGCTGACCGATGTGCTGATCTGGGCGGGTATTCTGTGGTGGCTCTACCGAAAAAACGTGATTATTAAGGTGTAACCGAATAGAATTCGTCTCCAATCTGTTGTACTTTCGATACGGTCAAGTCCGTTTTTTTTATGCAATTCATCGTTCAGGTACCCGATCATAAAGCGTCGTTCTTTCTGGAGCTGGCGCGGAGTCTGAAATTTAAAGTGCAACCCGCCGAAGTAGATGCCGTGGAACCTACCCGGGAGCAGCTTAAAGATGAACTTCGGCAGGCTGTCAAGGAGGTAAAGCTGGCCCAACAGGGGAAATTGCAACTGCCCACGCTGGACGAATTTCTCAATGGCTTATAGTCTGCGACTCAGTACGTCGTTTCAACGGCAGGTAAAACGACTGCTGAAGAAATACAAATCGCTGTCGGCCGATCTGGCCAGTCTGGGAGAGCAGCTAGTGGAAAATCCCGAGTTAGGTACGTCGCTGGGGCGTAACTGTTATAAGGTCAGACTGGCCATCCGGAGCAAAGGCCGTGGCAAGTCGGGGGGCGCCCGGGTCATTACCTACGTGCAGGTGGTGGGCGAAACCATTTACCTGCTTAGTATCTACGACAAAGCGGAGCAGGACAGTCTGGACGATCAGGATCTGAACGAGCTGCTCGGCGAAGTTGAGGCCGACTGATACCGAATTGGTTATCAGGGCCGTTTATCCATACGGCAGAGCCCCCGTTACGGGCTCACTACGTGAACCTATTTCTTCTATGACTGTACGCATTTTGCCGGTGGCGCTGCTGTTGGGCAGCCTGGTGGCGCTGGAGCCGTTTGCCCGGGGGCAGGCGATACCGAAAAAGCCGGTTACCCGGACAACGACCAAAACTAGCCCGGCCGCGGCCGATCTGAATCGGCCCATTCCAACCGACCCGGCCGTGAAAGTCGGTCGTCTGCCCAACGGGCTGACGTACTACATCCGTAAAAACGAAGAACCGAAAAACCGGGCCGAACTGCGGCTGGTTATTCGTGCGGGCTCCGTCCTCGAAACCGATGAGCAACGCGGCCTGGCCCACTTCATGGAGCACATGGCGTTTAACGGCACCAAAAATTTCCCGAAAAACGAGCTGGTCAACGTGCTGCAGTCGTCGGGTATCCGGTTTGGCGCCGATCTGAACGCCTACACCAGCTTCGACGAAACCGTTTACCAGCTGCCCGTACCAACCGATTCGGCGCGGGTATTCCGGCAGGCGTTTCAGATTCTCGAAGACTGGGCCCACAACGCCACCATCGACCCTGCCGAGGTTGAGAAAGAGCGGGGTGTGGTGCTCGAAGAACGCCGGCTGGGCCAGGGCGCCGGGCAGCGCATGCGCGACAAGTACTTTCCGGTACTGCTCAACAACTCGCGCTATGCCGAGCGGCTGCCCATAGGCACCGAGCAGGTGCTCACATCCTTTAAGCCCGAAACCCTGCGGCAGTTCTACAACGACTGGTACCGGCCCGACCTGATGGCGGTGGTGGCCGTGGGCGATTTCGACGTGAAGGAAGTGGAAGGCATCATCCGCGATAAGTTTGGCCGCATTCCGGCCGTTGCCAACCCGAAGCCGCGCGTCACGTACGACATACCGGCTAACAAAGACACCAAGGTCGTAATTGTAACCGATACCGAGCAGCCCAACACGGTGGTGCAGGTGATTTACAAGCGCCCCGGCCTGACCGATCGCACGCTCAACGACCTGCGCGAGAGCATCAAGCGGGGCCTGTTCAATACCATGCTGGGCAACCGCATTCAGGAACTGACCCAGCAGGCCAACCCACCCTTTTTGGGCGGCTACAGCAGCTACGGCGATTTTCTGGGTAATCTGGATGCCTTCACCTCGATCGCGGTGGCCAAGGAAGGCAATGTAGAGCAGGCCATTCGGGCTGTGCTGAACGAAAACGCCCGGGTGAAGCAATTTGGCTTTACGCCCACCGAACTGGCCCGCGCCAAGCAGGAGTTTCTGACCAATGTGGAGCAGGCCTACAGCGAACGCGACAAAACCCGATCGGCCAGCTTTGTGGAGGAGTACGTCAAGAACTTCACCGACAAAGAGCCCTATACCAGCATCGACTTCTATTACGGCTTCCTGAAAAAGGAGCAGGCGGGTATCAAACTGGCCGAAGTAAACGCGCTGGTCGATCAGTTTATTCACAATGACAACCGGGCGGTGATTGTCATGGCCCCCGATAAAGACAAGGCTAAGCTACCCAGCGTGGAGCAGATCATCGGCTACGTCGACGATGCCGGCAAGGGCCTGACCGCCTACGAAGACAAAACCCTCGATGCTCCGCTGCTGACTACCCAGCCAACCCCTTCGCCCGTGGTTGAGACCAAACAACTGGCCGATATCGGCGTGACGGAGTGGCGGCTTAAAAACGGCGCTCGGGTGGTGGTGAAGCCTACAACCTTCAAGAACGACCAGATTCTGTTTGCCGGCACCAGTTTCGGTGGTACGTCCCTCTATGACCTGGCCGATTATTCGTCGGCGCGCTTTGCCTCGACGCTGACGGCGCTGGGTGGCACTGGTGCGTACAACCAGGTGCAGCTGGGCAAGTTTCTGGCGGGCAGGCAGGTGAGCGTGTTCCCCTACGTGAGCGAACTCAACGAAGGCGTTGGCGGCAGTGCGGCCCCGAAAGATCTGGAGACGGCCCTGCAACTGCTTTACAGCTATTTTACCCAGCCCCGCAAAGATGCCGACGTGGTGAAAGGATTTCTGTCGAACCAGCGGAGTGCGCTTCAGAATCAGATCAGCACGCCCACGCCCGCCCGCGTTTTTCAGGATACGGTACAGGTGACGCTGGGCGCCAACAACCCCCGCCGGCAGCCGCTCAAACCCGCCGACCTCGATAAAATCGATCTCGACCGGGCGCTGGCTATCTATCGCGAGCGCTTTGCCAACGCCGGCGACTTTACCTTTTTCTTCGTGGGTAATGTGAAGGAAGAGCAGCTGAAGCCGCTGGTCGAGAAATACCTCGGTGGCCTGCCCTCGACCGGCAAAGCCGAATCGTTCCGCGATCTGGGAATCCGGATTCCAGCCGGCGCTATCAGTAAAACCGTTTACAAGGGTGTCGATCCGAAAGCGTCGGTGCAGCTTGTTTACAGTGGGGATTTGGTCTGGTCGCCCGAAACCACCACGCAGCTCGACGCGCTGGCCGAAGTGCTGGAGATCAAACTGATCGAGCAGCTGCGCGAACAGGAGAGTGGCGTGTATGGGGTGGGAGCCAGTGCCTCCTACAGCAGGAATCCGGTGCCCCGCTACACGTTCCGCATCAGTTTTGGCTGTGCGCCCGAGAACGTGGAGAAACTGATTGCCAAAACGCAGGAGCTCATCAACGACGTAAAAACGAAGGGAGCCGCCCCCGGCGACATTGCTAAATTTAAGGCCGAAACCAGTCGCGAAACCGAACTGCAACTCAAAGACAATCAGTTCTGGCTGGGGTACCTGCAGAACCAGTACGCTAATGGCGACGCGCCCGATGAGGTGCTGCACGAGGCCGAGCAACTCAAAAAAGTAACGGTCGACAGTACGAAGGCGGCCGCCAATCAATACCTGGGGGCCAATTATGCCCGGTTTGTACTGCTTCCGGAGAAGAAGTAAGTCGCAGACTTATCGCGAACGGCATCGGGCCGGGCTAACACACAGGTGTTGACCCGGCCCGATGCCGTTTTGCGTTGATGGCCAACCGGTTGCTCAATTCCGGCTACCAGTCAGGCAATAAGTAGTGGTGGCGGCCGGTCAACGCCTTTCTTTTACAGTGGTCGTCGTTGCGGGTTGATAATCAGTTCGCTAACTCGACTGCGTACTGGGTTAAGCCACGAAAAAGAGCTGTCTCATGAAATCATTGCGTACCTGGATTCCCCGCCTGTTGATTGGGTTGCTGGTGTTACTCGCCATTGCCTTCGCCACCGTCTATGTCCAGACAGAAGGGCGCGCCCGTAAAACGTACACGGTAGCGCTGCAGCCGCTTACTATTTCATACGACTCCGCATCGTACCAACTGGGTAAACACGTTGCCGATTTGCGGCAGTGTGGCGAGTGCCATGGTGCTGACTACGGCGGAGCTGTGTTCATGAACAGCGAATCGCCCGTGGCCGAGCTGACCGCCACCAACCTGACCCGCGGGCGCGGAGGCATCCGGTACCGCGATCAGGACTGGATTCGGGCGCTGCGGCACGGGTTGAACCCGCAGAACAACTCGCTGTGGTTTATGCCATCGGCAGAGGTAAGCGTTCCGCTCTCGAACCGGGAGCTGGGGGCCCTGATCGGGTATCTGAAGCAGCAGCCACCTGTAGACCGGGTGTTGCCCGCCAGTCGCGTGAAACCGCTGGGGCGGGTGCTGGCTTTTCTAGGCGAATTTCCGCTCTTCGCGGCCGAACACATCGATCATGATGCCAGGCCGATCGATGAAATTCAGGTGGCTACCAACGCCACGTACGGAGCCTATCTGGCCACGACCTGCATGGGCTGTCATGGCCCCCGGTTGAGAGGGGGGCCACCCCACAAGCCCGGCGAACCACCGGTCAGTAATGTAAGCGCCACGGGGCATGTGGGGCGCTGGTCGGCCGCACAGTTTATCACCGCCATTCGAACGGGCCATACGCCCGAGGGCAGGCTGTTGAGCGACGCCATGCCCTGGAAGTCGTTTGCCCGATCGTACAACGACGCCGAACTGACCGCCATTTACCTCTATATGCATAGTCTGAACTAAGCCGCTGACCGCCCGGCAGGATGTCGGTTTTTTACCAGCAGTTGTGCAGCCAGCCGTACCAGCTTTGTGCCGTAAACCGAAAACCAACGATCTCTATGAAACGCCGATCATTTGTTAACGCGGCCCTGCTGGCACCCGTAGCGCTGCCAGCACTCACTCCTAGGCCGGCACCCCGACGCCCGGTCGACGGGTTTGTCGTCAGAGCGGGGGAGAGCCGCACCGGAGTGCACACGCCCTACCGGGGCGTAAATCCCAACGATGTCAAAGTGTCGGGCAAGGATACCGATGGAGCACTGGCCGTGTTTGAATACACAGGCACCCAGCCAATCGGGCCACCCCTGCACACCCATGCCGGGCAGGATGAACTGTTTTACATTCTGGAGGGAGAGTACCTGTTTCAGGTGGGCGATCAGCAGTTTACGGCCCGCCCCGGCGACACCGTGTTTGGCCCGCGGGGCGTGCCGCACAGCTGGCTGCAGCAATCGGAGCGGGGCAAGATCGTATATAGCGTGCAGCCCGCCGGCAAACTGGAAGCGTTCTTTCTGCGCATGAGCCAGCAGCAGGGCCCGCTCAGCGAGGCCGATGCCCAGTGGATCCACCGCGAGCACGATATGACTATTGTGGGTCCACCGATAACGGCCCGCTAGCCATGCTGCTGCACTACTTCCTGCCGCAGCCCGCGTTGCGGGATTATGTGCGGCTGCTGCAACTTATCCATCTCGACTTTACCGGCGCCCCGGTGGTGCCGGTAAAGGCCTACTGGCCCCGGCCCGAAAACTGCCTGGCGTTTTATCCGCGCGACAGCGAAACGGTGACCTACACCGACACAGGCCTGACCAGCGCCAAAGGACGGTCGGCGCTGATCGGCCAGCCAACCGTGGTAACCAACCGGCAGGTGGGGCGGCACTGCCTGGTATTTCAGGTGGTGTTTCAGCCCGGAGCGCTGTTTCGACTGACGGGTATTCCGGCCTACGAGCTGACCAACACGTTTGTCGATGCCGAGGCTGTTTTTTCGGCCGAAATCCGGCGGGTCAACGAGCGGCTGAGCAGCACCGACGCGTATCCGGTCATGATCGATATTGTCGAGACGTTTCTGCTGTATCTGGTAAGCCGCACCCAAAAAGAGCGTCGGCCTATCGATGCCGTTAGCCTCACGTTGCTGAACCGTTCGCGGGCCGGGCTCTACCGGCCGCCAACGGTCGATGAACTGGCCCAGGCGTCGTGCCTGAGCCCGAAACAGTTTGGGCGACAAAGTCTGGAGCGGCTGGGTGTTGGTCCCAAGTGGTATGATCGGGTGATTCGGTTCGACCAGGCGGTTCGGCACCACCTGGCTAATCCCACCAAAGACTGGCTCACGGTTGCGCTCGAAGCCGGATATTACGATTATCAGCACCTGGTACGGGACTTCCGGGCTTTTACCTCACTTACTCCCGCCCAGTTTGCACCGGTCGATCAGCAGGCGCCCGAACGGGCCTTTGGGCTGGCTGAGTCTTGACCGGCTGATGCCGTTAAACCGATCGACAGCTAATGTTTACGCGATTCTACACACCCCCGCCCGCCCTGCGTGGCCTGGTTCAGGCGCTGATGGTCAGCCATGTAGCGCTGCCCGCCAGTGGACCCGTGCAAATCTGTCCGTATCCACCAGCGGCTGAGCAAACCCTGTTTTTCTACCCGCGTATGCCCATGGGGCGCTATCGCCACCGCACCGGCCAAACCGATATGCTGCCAGCTAGCCTGATCGTGGGACCGCAGGTGTCGCGGGTCGATCTGACGATGGGGTACGACCACCTCGTGGTAGCCGTATTTTTTGCGCCGGGGGGCCTGCACCGGCTGCTGCGGCTACCGATGCACGAACTGCTCGATGCCACCATCGATGCGACCCTGATCTGGGGCCGGACGTTGCAGGAACTGAATGAGCAGCTGGGCGAAACCACCGACTACGACCGGATGCATGGGCTTGTGGAAGCATTTCTGCTGCGCCAGTTCGACCGTCGATCTCTCGATCCGCACCCTATCGACCGGGCTTTTCAGCAGATGCTCGATGTCCGGCACCCCCGCTCGCTCGACTACCTGGCCGATCAGGCTTGCCTGAGTCCGCGGCAGTTCGAGCGCAAGTGCCACGAGCGGCTGGGCCTGGGCCCCAAAACGTTTAGCCGGATTGTGCGCTTCAGCCGCGCCTTTCGCCTGAAAGAGCACAACCCCGCCATCGACTGGCTCGACGTGGCGCTACGGTGTGGCTACTACGATTTCCGGCACATGCTCCGCGATTTCAGTACGTTTGCCGGTACCACACCTACCCGCCTGCTGGCCGACGAAACCCAGACCACTGCCCGTCCCTACACATCGGCCCGCTTCTGAATCAATGTCGTTTTCTTACACCAGCCCTGTCAGTAGGTACCGGTAGTTTTGTGGCCTACACAAACGAAGTCAGTCATGAAACGGACCCTTGCCCTGGGCGCATTACTGCTGAACGCCGGCCTTGCCCTGGGCCAAACCAACCCAACACCAGTGGCCAACTCACCCGCCGACGAGGCTGCCGTGCGCGCTACGGTCGACGCTATTGTAACGAGCTGGACCAACCACGACTACAGCGACATTGCCCGCTGGGCCACGCCCGATGCCGACTGGGTAAACATTGTGGGCATGTGGTGGAAAGGGCGCGATGCTGTTCGCGATGCCCATCAGCTTTTTCACAAGGCCATGTTCCGGCAAACTCCGCTGCAAACGGTCCGCACCGATGTGCGCTTCGTAACGCCCGACGTAGCCCTGGTGCATCACCTGACCAGAGTAGGGGTCTACACTACGCCTGGCGGACAGACGATGGGCAACGATCAGAACCTGGCCACGCTGGTGCTGGTGAAACAGAATGGCACCTGGCTGCTGACGGCCGGCCAGAATGCCGTTGTCGATGCCCGGGCGGCTCAGCACGACCCGGTCAACGCCCGCCACTAAAGCAGCAGGGCCCCGACTCACCATGAGTCGGGGCCCTGACGAAGAACCAAAGGCAATGCAGGTCAGTAAGCCTTCAGGCTCAGATCGAGGCTGTTAATCTGGTGGGTCAGCGCACCCGACGAAATAAAGTCGACGCCCGTTTCAGCGTAGGCCCGAAGATTCGTTTCGTCGATACCCCCCGAGGCCTCGGTCACGAACCGACCATCGATCAGGCGCACCATCTCCCGGATGCCTTCGGGCGCAAAATTATCGAGCAGGATCACATCGACCTGACCGATGCGCAGTACCGCTTCTACTTCGGCCCGGTTGCGCGTTTCGACCTCAATGCGCAGCGTGCGGCCTGTATCGCGCAGGTAGTCGAGCGCTTTCTGAATCGCAGCTTCGACCCCACCGGCATAATCGATGTGGTTGTCTTTGATCAGAATCATGTCGTACAGTCCGAAGCGGTGGTTGACAGCCCCGCCGATTTTGGTGGCGATCTTCTCGCAGATGCGGAAGTTGGGCGTGGTTTTGCGGGTGTCGAGCAGTTTGGCGCGCGTTCCCTCGAGCAGGTCGACCAGGGCGCGGGTGTGCGTGGCGATACCGCTCATGCGCTGCATGCAGTTGAGCACGAGCCGCTCGGCCGTCAGAATATGGCGGGCATTGCCCGAAACGGTCAGCACCACATCGCCGGGGCGAATGGCGGTGCCGTCGGGGAGGAGTACATCGACCACGAAGGCAGGATCTACCTTGGCGAAGATGGCTTTAGCCACCTCAACGCCGGCCAGAATACCCGCTTTCTTCACCAGCAGGCGGGCCCGTTTTTCGGCATCGGCCGGAATAGTGGCCAGAGAAGTATGATCGCCATCGCCGACATCTTCGGCCAGCGCAAGCGTGATAAAGTCGTCCAGATTCATGGCTGCAAGGTAATGGATTTATCGGGTTCGGACCACGGTTGCTTCCAATCGGCGGCCGTGGCGCAGGCGTGTGCAGGCGCAGGAAGCAGGGTGCCTGTTCGGTGTTTGGGGCCACTGACGAAATTTTGTATCAGCGACATTGTCATAAAACAACTTGCATAACTCCCAAAACGAAACGAAATTTGTCGTTCCCGTTTTGAATTTATGAAGCAGCCCCGTCTCATACAACGTCTTTCTGGCATCACGCTCGCCGTGCTTTTGCTGGTTACGGCCATGTGGGGACCGGGTTCGCTGACCGGCCGTCATGTGCCGATGACCGCCAAAGTCCCCGCTGGTCTGGCCAAAACCCAGAAAACGAACCGGCAGGAAACCGGTAAGGCTCAGCTGAGTGCTAAAACGCTCGAAGCCGTGGTAACGCCCGCCGTTACGCTCGATGGGGGCAGTCAGACGGCTTTTCTGCTGCCGGCGCCGGCGCTCATTATCCTGCTGTTGCTGAGTGTTCCGCTGCTGCGGCACTTCACGCTGCCCCATTTCTATTTTTCATACTTCAGGCACGTATTCGGGCATCACATAGCCACGAACGCCCCCTAGCTGCCGGGCAGACATCCTGTCTGTACCGCCGTATTTCCGTTTTCCTTTTTTTCTATCAGTACCTAGTCTACCTAATGCCCAACCACTGGCGTTCGGGCTCTATTTATGCAAAATAAAACTGGCATACTCATTCTGACGGGGGTTATCTCGGCAATCTGCCTGTACTTCCTCTCGTTCACGTTTGTGTCGCGCAACATCAAGGCCGATGCCGAAGCCTACGCGACCGACAAAAGCGGTCAGGTCGACCGCAACAAAAAGCAACGTTACCTCGATTCGCTCTGGAAAGAGCCTGTTTACCTGGGTAGCACCCTGCAGGAAGTAAGCGAACGGGAACTGGGCCTTGGCCTTGACCTGCAAGGCGGTATGCACGTGGTTCTCGAAGTATCGCCGGCCGACATTCTGAAAGGGCTGTCGGGCAATAACCGCGATCCGAAGTTTGCCCAGGCCCTGAAAATGACGCAGGACGATCAGAAAGCCAGCAACAGCAGCTTTGTTGATCTGTTCGTCGGCAATTTCAAGGAAGTAGCGCCCGATACGAAACTGGCGTCGATTTTTGCCACCAGCGCGAACCGCGGCAAAATCAACTACCAGTCGTCGGACACGGAAGTAAAGAAGATGCTGAACGATGAAGTGAACGGGGCCATTGCCCGGGCGTTCCAAATCATTCAGGCGCGTGTCGACAAGTTCGGGGTGGCTAACCCCAACCTCCAGCGTCTGCCCGGCTCGGGCCGGATTCAGATCGAACTGCCCGGTGTCGATAACCCCGAGCGTGTTCGTCGCCTGCTGACCGGTGCAGCCAAGCTGGAGTTCACCGAAGTGTATCGTCTGAACGAACTGGCACCGGCTATCGACGGCATGGGTGCTTACCTGCTGCGCGAAGAAGCGGCCCGCAAGGCAGCCCTGAAAACGGGTGCTGCAACCGCCCCGGCGGCTGGTTCTGCTGTTAAAGGCACGAGCCTGGAGTCGCAGCTGGCCAAGAAAGACACGACGGCTAAAAACGATACCACGGCGGCTGCCGCGCAGGGCACGGCCCTAACCCAACTGTTTATCCCACTGGGTCAGGATCAGCTGGGCGTTTACCTGAAAGATACCGCCCGCGCCAATGCCGTGCTGAACGCGCCCGAAGTGCGGAGCCTGTTCCCCGCCGATGCCGTGTTTGCCTGGAGCCGCAAGTCGGAAAAAACCAATGACAGCCGCGAAATTCTGCCCCTCTACTTCCTGAAGAAGCCCGGTGGTCGCGCTCCGCTCGAAGGGGATGTGATTACGGATGCCGCCAACGATTACGATGATCGCGGCCGCCCCGAAGTAACGATGAACATGAACGCCGAAGGGGGCCGCAAATGGCGCAACCTGACGGCCGCCAACATCAACCGGCCCGTTGCCATTCTGCTCGATAACCTGGTTTACACCGCTCCGAACGTACAGAACGAAATCCCGAACGGCCGTTCGAGCATCTCGGGTAACTTCACGGTAGAGGAAACCAAAGATATGGCCAACGTACTGAAGGCCGGCAAACTGCCCGCGCCGACCAACATCGTTGAAGAGAGCGTGGTAGGTGCAACGCTGGGTTCGGAGGCCGTACAGGCCGGTATCCTGTCGTCGGTAGTCGGTATTCTGCTGGTACTGGCCTTTGTGGTGTTCTACTACAACCGCGCCGGTCTCATTGCCGACCTGGCCCTGATCGTTAACCTGTTCTTCCTGCTGGGCGTAATGGCCTCGCTGGGTGCCGTACTGACCATGCCGGGTATTGCCGGTATCGTCCTGTCGATCGGTATGGCGGTCGATGCCAACGTACTGATTTTCGAACGGATCAAGGAAGAACTGGAACTAGGCAAGTCGTTTAAGACGGCCGTTAGCGACGGGTTCAAAAACGCCCTGTCGTCGATTATCGACTCTAACGTGACCACGTTCCTTACCGGTGTGGTGCTGTTCATCTTCGGTACGGGTCTGATCCTGGGCTTCGCCACCACGCTGATCATCGGTATCCTGACCTCGCTGTTTGCCGCGATCTTCATCACCCGCCTGATTCTGGAGTCGTACATCCGCAACGGCAAAACGCTGTCGTTCTCGTCGAGCTGGGCCAAGAAACTCTTCGCCGACTCGAACTTCGACTTCGTCTCGCGCCGGAAACTGTACTACACCGTATCGTCGGTCATTATCGCACTGGGTATTATCTCGGCCATCTTCAAAGGGTTCGGCCTGGGTGTCGACTTCAAAGGGGGCCGCTCGTACGTGGTTCGGTTTGAGAAATCGGTCAGTACCGACGACGTCCGGAATGCACTGGAAACCGAGCTGGGCAGCTCGCCCGAGGTGAAAACCTACGGTGGTACCGGTATCGGCGCCAACCAGGTGAAAGTAACGACCCCGTACCTGGTCGACGACAACTCGCGCGGTGCCGACAAGAAAGCTGAAAACGCCATCTACAAAGGGCTGAGCACGATCAAAGGCAACCCCGCCCGCATCGAGAGCTCGCAGAAAGTAGGCCCGACCATTGCTTATGACCTGCTGACCTCGGCCCTCTGGTCGATTCTGCTGGCTGTGGCTGTCGTGTTTGTGTATATCCTGATTCGCTTCAAGAAGCTGGCGTTCGGCTACGGTGCGGTAGTGGCCATGTTCCACGACGTACTGATTATCCTGGCTATCTTCTCGATCTTCAACGGCCTGCTGCCCTTCTCGCTCGATGTCGATCAGGCCTTCGTAGGCGCCCTGCTGACGATCATGGGTTACTCCATGAACGATACCGTAGTTGTGTTTGACCGTGTACGGGAATACCTGGCCGAAAACAAAGGCAAGAAGGAGAGCATCCCGACGATTATCAACAACGCCCTCAACAGTACGCTGAGTCGCACGGCCGTAACCGGTTTCTCAACCATTCTGGTCCTGCTGGTGCTGTTCTTCTTCGGTGGTGAAACCATCCGGGGCTTCTCGTTCGCCATGCTGATCGGCGTTATCGTCGGTACCTACTCGTCGCTGTTCGTGGCTACGCCGATTGTGGTCGACTCGCTGAGCAACGATCAGCTCAACGAAGACAAAGCGAAGGTGGTCGCTGAGAAGAAAACGGGCTTCGACGCGGTGCCGGCCGACTTCACCACGGCTGAACCCACCACGCCCGAAGAGTTTGCGGCCCAGACAAAGAAGGAGAAGAAGGACAAGAAACCCCTGATCCGGCCTTCACAGTCGTAGCCTGACGCACGAAAGAGCGAAAGAATGGAAGAATGAATGCACAGGAAACTCTCTTTCAGTCTTTCGCTCTTTCGCTTTTTAATTTTCGTATATTTCCCCGCTCTCTGCCCAATAAAATTTCCCCGAAACACTTAATCACAAAATAATTACACTACTGCATGGAAACAGGAATGAAATCAAGTGATACCACCAGCGTATGGCGCCGAAAGCCCATGTACCTGTACGAGCAGGACATGCAGAAAAGCGAGCTCAAGCGCGTACTGGGTAAATGGAGTCTGACGGCGATTGGTATCGGTGCCATCATCGGGGGTGGTATTTTCGTATTGACGGGTACGGCCGCTCACTACCATGCCGGCCCGGCGCTTGCCCTGTCGTTTGTGATTGCCGGCATCGGCTGCATCTTTGCCGCCCTCTGCTACGCGGAGTTTGCGGCCATGCTGCCCGTTGAGGGCTCGGCCTACGCCTATGCCTACGGTACCATCGGTGAGTTGTTTGCCTGGGTTATCGGCTGGGGACTTATTCTCGAATATGCCATGGGCGCCATGACCGTGGCCGTGAGCTGGTCGGGCTACTTCAATAAACTTGTACACTTATTCGGGGTCGACATACCCTTCTGGTTACGCAACGATCCTGTTTCGGCGGCCAATTATGCCCGCGACAATGGCCTGGCCGATCCGGGTTTTGCCATCAATCTGCCCGCCTTTCTGATTGTCTGGCTGGTAACGGCCATTCTGGTACGCGGTATCAAAGAAGCCGCCGGTGCCAACAACCTGATCGTTATTCTGAAAGTAGCCGCCGTAATCTTCGTAATTCTGGTGGGTATCTTCTACGTGAACACGGCCAACTGGATTCCCTTCATTCCGGAAGCGCGGACCATTACGGGCGACAACGGGGCTCCGCATCAGGCATACGGCTGGGCGGGTGTCGTGTCGGGCGCATCGGCTATCTTCTTTGCTTATATTGGCTTCGACGCCGTGTCGACGCAGGCGGGTGAAGCTATCAATCCCCGCAAAGACATTCCGTTTGCCATCGTTACCTCGCTGCTGGTCTGCACCATTCTGTACATTCTGGTTTCGCTCGTGCTGACCGGTATGATCAACTACAACGACATCGTGGGTGACGCCCTGAAAGCACCCGTAGCGGCTGCGTTCGACAGCGTAGGTCAGAACTGGGCCGTATTTATCATTACGGCGGCTGCCACGGCCGGTCTGATTTCGGTGATGCTGGTGATGATGCTGGGCCAGACCCGGATTTTCCTGGGCATGGCCAAAGATGGTCTGCTGCCCGGTTTTTTCCGCGTGATTCACCCCGTGCTGAAAACGCCCTACAAGAGCACCGTACTGGTGGGCCTGCTGGTGTCGGTGGTGGCGGCCTTCACGCCCATCAGCATTCTGGGCGATATGTGTTCGTTCGGTACCCTGTTTGCCTTCGCCATGGTTTGTCTGGCCGTACTGATTCTGCGTCGGCGCGATCCGGAGCGGGAGCGGCCGTTTAAAGCCCCTGCCCTGAGCATCATCGCTCCGCTGGGTATCTTCACCAACTTCTACCTGATCATCAACCTGAGCGAGCTGGCCCAGCTGCTGGCGCTGGCGTGGCTGCTGATCGGGCTGGTCGTGTACTTCCTGTACGGTCGCCGGAACAGCAAGCTCAACGATCTCTAGTCCGACCGATTTTCCCGGTCATCACAACGGCTCCCGGCACCTGTCGGGGGCCGTTTGCGTTAGTAGCCTATGCTGGCAGACAACCAATTTGCTGAACAACGACTCAACGCCCTGTTCGACCCCGAACTACGCGCCGAGATACTGGCCGTGGGGCGGCTGCAGACGGTCGAACCGGGGGCTGTACTGATGGAGCCCGGCGCGCCCATGACCTACGTGCCGATTGTACTCAGTGGTACCATCAAGATTATGCGGCAGGGCACTGATGCCGAATTACTGCTCTATTACCTGCGGGCGTCCGATACCTGCGCGCTCTCGCTCAGCAGCCTGCTAACGGGTGAAGGCAGTGCGATCCGGGCCGTGGTCGACGAAAAAGCGGTGGTGGTGCTGATTCCGGCGCGGCTGGCCGATGAGTGGCTGGGACGATACCCGGGCTGGCGGCAGTTTGTGTTCAGAACCTATCAGCAGCGGTTCGACGATCTGCTGGAAACGTTCGACTCGGTAGCCTTTCGGCAACTCGACGAGCGGCTGGTGGCCTACCTGACCCGCAAAGCCGCCGTTACGGGCGGCCGGCATCTGTACCTGACCCACGACGATATTGCCCGTGATCTGAACACGTCCCGCGAGGTTGTATCGCGGCTGCTCAAACAACTCGAGCGGCTGGGCCGGGTGGCGCTAACCCGCAATAAAGTAAGTCTGCTGCCGCCTTTGTGACTCAGGTCACTGTCTGGCTGGGTCGGAGACCCTACTTTTGTATGCAAATGACAATACAAGCGGTAATCGGATATGTGGCGGCACTGGTTGTAGGCCTGGTGATTGGGCTGGCGGGGGGCGGAGGCTCCATTCTGACCGTACCCATTTTTGTGTACGTTTTTAGTATTCCCACCGTACTGGCAACCACCTACTCGCTGTTTGTGGTTGGCTCAACCTCGCTGGTTGGCTCGGTCAATCACATCTGGAAAAAGCGCGTCGACCTGTGGGTAACCCTGGCCTTTGCCCTGCCCTCGTTCGTATCGGTCTACCTGAGCCGTCGGTTTCTGGTGCCGGCCATTCCCGATCCCCTGATTCAGGTTGGCACTATGGCGCTGCCCAAGAGCGAAGCTATCCTCTATTTTTTTGCCTTTGTCATGATTACGGCCGCCCGGGCCATGATTCGGAGCGAAAGCCCGGAGCAGGGCGAAGCCGCCGACGGACATCCGCGCTACGGCCGGCTGGCACTCGATGGCCTGGCCGTAGGGCTGCTGACGGGGACGATCGGCGCGGGTGGCGGCTTTCTGATCGTGCCGATGCTGGTGCTGCTGGCCGGCCTGTCGATACAACGGGCGGTAGCCACATCGGTCGTGATCGTTGCGGTCAATTCGTTTGTCGGCTTTCTGGGCGACGTTCAGCACACGCACCTCGACTGGAATTTTCTGCTGCCATTCACCGGTTTATCCATCGCCGGCATATTTCTGGGTATGTATCTGGCCCGCTTTGTGGCGCCCGACCGGCTCAAGAAAGGCTTCGGCTGGTTTGTGCTGGTGGTGGCCTGTTACATGATTGGCCGCGAGGCTTACACCGCCTTTTTTTCCTGACAGATACAACCTGGCCCATTGGGGCCAACGACGCATATGACTATGATCATCGAACAACTGTACACGGGCTGCCTGGCGCAGGGGGCCTACTACATCGAAAGCAACGGCGAAGCCGCTATTATCGACCCACTGCGCGAAACGGCCCCTTACCAACGGCGCGCCGAGCAGGCTGGGGCTACCATCCGCTACGTGTTTGAAACCCATTTTCACGCCGACTTCGTATCGGGTCACCTCGATCTGGCGCAGAAAACCGGGGCCACGATCGTCTATGGTCCCAGGGCCGAAACCGGTTATGCCGCCCATCACGCGGTCGATGGCGAAACGTTTACATTGGGCAACATCACGATTAAAGTGCTGCATACGCCCGGTCATACCCCCGAGTCGACAACGTATCTGCTGCTCGACGAAACCGGACGGGAGCGGGCCATCTTTACCGGCGACACCCTGTTTATTGGCGACGTGGGACGGCCCGATCTGGCCATCAAAGGCAACCTGACCGAGCGCGATCTGGCCGGCATGCTCTACGATAGCCTGCACCAGAAAATCATGCCGCTGCCCAACGACGTAATCGTGTATCCGGCCCACGGCGCGGGGTCGGCCTGCGGCAAAAACATGAGCAAGGAAACAACCGATACGCTGGGTAATCAGAAGCTCTTCAACTACGCCCTGCGGGCCAAATCGAAAGCGGAGTTTATCGATCAGGTACTCGACGGACTTACCAAAGCGCCGGCTTATTTTGCCGGTAACGCCCGGCTCAACAAAGAAGGATATGAGTCGATCGACGATGTGATGGAGCGGGGACATCAGGCCCTTTCGCCGGCGGCTTTCGAAGCGGCTGTGAACGAAACCAGTGCACTGGTGCTCGACGTGCGTCCAGCGGTCGACTTCGGAGCCGGCTTTATCCCCAACGCCATCAACATTGGCCTCGACGGGCAGTTTGCACCCTGGGTGGGTGCGCTCATTCCCGATCTGAACCAGCCCATCGCGCTCGTAACGCCCGCCGGGCAGGAAGAAGAAACCGTGCTGCGGCTGGCCCGGGTCGGCTACGATCACTGTATTGGCTACCTCGACGGGGGATTTGCGGCCTGGCAGGCCGCAGGACGCGAGGTCGATACCATTGAGACGATCTCGGCCGACACCTTTGCCGAACGCCGGCGCCACGACACCAGCCTGACCGTAGTCGATGTGCGTAAGCCGGTCGAGTTCGATGCCGAACACATTGCCGACGCGGCCAATTATCCGCTCGATACGCTCAATGACCACATGGCCGCGTTTGGCCGCGAAACCCCCATCTACGTACACTGCGCAGGGGGCTACCGCTCCATGGTTGCCAACTCCATCCTGAAAGCACGGGGGATCGACAATGTAATCAATGTGGCGGGGGGGCTGGCGGCCATCCGAAAGACCGATGTGCCCCTTGTCAGTGAACAAACCGCGCCCCACGCCTGATCCGGGAAACGGAACAGTAGTAAACTCGTGTTATCAGGTATGATACATTTTCTGACACAGCCCTGGCCCTGGTATGTGGCCGGTCCGCTGATTGGTCTTACGGTGCCGGCCCTATTGCTGCTGGGTAACAAGGCGTTCGGCATTTCATCGTCGCTGCGCCATATCTGCGCGGCCTGCCTGCCGGCCGGCATCGACTTTTTCAACTACGACTGGCGCAAGGAGAGCTGGAACCTGTGGTTTGTTGGCGGCATTGCCGTTGGCGGCTTCATTGGTGCCCAACTGCTGCCTAACCCGGGCGCCATGCAGATTACGCCCGCCACGGTGCAGGCTCTACAAGGGCTCGGCATTCACGATTTTACGAGCGGGTTAATGCCAGCCGATATCTTCAGCTGGGATAATCTGCTCAGTCTGAAAGGCCTCATCTTTCTGGTGCTGGGTGGGTTTCTGGTCGGATTTGGTACGCGCTATGCCGGAGGCTGCACTTCGGGCCATGCCATTATGGGTTTGTCGAACCTGCAATGGCCGTCGCTGGTGGCCACCATCAGCTTTATGGTGGGCGGGTTTGCCATGACCCACCTCGGCCTGCCGTATCTACTGCAACTGGCCGGTTTCTAACATCACATACGCCAGCTGGCCGCCCGGCAATCGGGTAGCGCGGTCTGGCTCAATCAACCCAGCATATGGTTACAGAAGAAAAACGGGTGCAGTCGCCAGTACGCCGGCCAGCAGCCCACAACTGGAAGTTTGGCCTGGTAGGGGTGCTGTTCGGCATTGTGTTTGTCAAGGCCGAGGTTATCTCCTGGTTTCGCATTCAGGAAATGTTCCGTCTCGACTCCTTCCACATGTACGGCGTTATCGGCATGGCCGTAGCCGTGGGCATGCTGTCGGTCTTTCTGATCAAACGCTTCAACGTGCGCACCCTGCAGGGCGACCCCATTACCATTGCGCCTAAGCAGTTCAGCCAGGGACAGATCTATGGAGGGTTGCTGTTTGGCTTTGGCTGGGCCATTACGGGCGCGTGCCCGGGGCCTTTGTTTGCGCAGATTGGAGCGGGTTATACAGTCGTAGCCGTAACGTTGCTGAGTGCGCTGCTGGGTACCTGGGTGTACGGGGCTATCCGGCACCGGCTACCCCATTGACCTATCCGGTCGGGTGCTCATCGATACCCAGTCGGGGCAGGGCCGGGTTGAGCACCCGGGCGGTGACTTTGACGCGAAACATGCGCACGCCGTGGACATCGAAATCGCAGCTGTAAAAGGCCCGTTGTTTGATGCCCCGGTAGACCGCCGTGTAGTTGACGCGGGGAGGCCAGTTGTTAATAGCCAGTTCGGCGCTAATGGCATCAACGGCTTTGCGCAGGTTTGAGAAGAGCGTCAGCACGGGCTCGCGCTGCCGCAGTGCGTTGAGCGATCCCGTGTACACAATCGATACTTCGTAGACAGTCCGGCTGGTGAGCCGTATTCGGGGCGTTTCGCCCTCTTTTTTTGTCAACATCTTCATCATTAGCAATATTATGAAAAATAATTTGCCTATTTTTCATAAGCTAAACTAAAAGCATGCCTGGGGCGTTTTACTATCAACTACGCAGGAAAGGCCGGACGACATCAATCGCCCGGCCTTTTTCGTGCCTAAACAAAACGCCCCCGATGGACTCCATCGGGGGCGTTTTGTTACTATACCGGCGGGCAGCTGCCCGTTGATCAGGCTTTCTTGTACATCACCGACTCCACGGCATCCAGCGTCCGTTTCACGTTCGGCAGGATGGCTTCGATAAGGGTTGGTGCGTAAGGCAGCGGCAGGTCGAGGCTGTTGACCCGGATCACGGGCGCATCGAGGTAATCGAAAGCGTTCCGTTGAATGTTATAGGTCAGTTCCGACGAGATAGCAGCCAGCGGCCACGCTTCTTCGACAATAACGCAGCGGTTGGTTTTCTTAACCGACTCGATGATGGTAGCGTAATCGATAGGCCGAACGGTGCGCAGGTCGATTACCTCGGCCGAAATGCCTTTCTTCGCCAGTTCGTCGGCAGCCGCCAGAGCTACTTTCATGATTTTGCCAAACGAAACGATAGTAACGTCATTGCCTTCGCGTACGACGTTGGCTTTGCCGAGCGGAATCAGGTATTCTTCCTCGGGTACCTGCCCTTTATCGCCATACATCAGTTCCGACTCCATGAAGATAACGGGGTCGTTGTCGCGAATCGAGCTTTTCAGCAGGCCTTTGGCATCGTAGGGGTTCGACGGAACCACTACTTTCAGGCCGGGCGTGTTGGCAAACCAGTTTTCGAAGTTCTGCGAGTGTTGCGACGACAGCATCCCGGCGTTGCCGGTGGGGCCGCGGAATACGATGGGGCAGGAATACTGACCACCCGACATCGACATTATTTTGGCCGCCGAGTTGATTACCTGATCGATGGCAACCAGCGAGAAGTTGAATGTCATGAACTCGATAACCGGACGCAGGCCGTTGATAGCCGCCCCAACGCCGATACCGGCAAAGCCCAGCTCGGCAATGGGTGTGTCGATCACGCGATCGGCCCCAAATTCGTCGAGCATGCCCTGACTGACTTTATAAGCGCCGTTATACTCGGCCACTTCTTCACCCATTAGAAAAACGCTGGCATCCCGGCGCATCTCTTCCGTCATAGCCTCCCGCAGGGCTTCACGGAACTGTATTTCTCTCATGCTGAATTCGTCTGTTTCGGTCCAGAAAGGCAACTGACCGGCCAGCACTTACCCCAAAAAGGGAACGAAGCAGGGCCGGAAAGGCAGGCCAAAAGTAGGCAAAATGGGGGTATTCATCAAATGTAACCGCTACACCGGCTACCCCTTTTGGGGCCATGCACTCAATTTGTCGGGATTGGGGGCCGTAGATGCCCCGCCACGGGTCGATCGGCGTACTGTTTCAATCACTGCCGGGCCGTGGCCGGGGCTGGTTCAGGGACGAGTACACCCCTAGTAGTAAGCCGAGCGGAGCAAACGAGCGGTTGCTGATAAGACGTAAGGATCTAGCAATCAGGCGATCAGATAAGGCTATAGATTTAGGATAAAAGCAAGATTGCTCACGGTAACTACGCCCCGTACAAATGTCAGTATGGCGCTCATTTAGCAGTTCCAGTGGGCGATAGGTATAATGGCGAAAAACTTATAAGTATTTATGCTACAGATAATTGATGGATTTAGGAGCACCAGGGTGATCCCGTAGGCTGTTCGACAAGAACCGTGTGCTGTTGATTCAGGGAACAGGGTAACACTGTTATTCATTTTGTATTTTACTGGCCATCAATCCCTTGTAAAATACTTTTAAAAATATTTTAATAATATACATTAGACTGCCTCCGTGTGGCAGCTTATAGTCAATTGATATTGGAACCCTATCGACATTGTCTACTTAGTAATGGGCGGAAAATGGATCGACCGCAGGCAGTGGCCGTATGTCGGATATACCGAATCGGGTGGCTGCGTTCGCGCCGGCACTACCTGTAAAAATCCGATCGCTGCTGCGCAAAAACCACGGCTGCTAAAGAGGCCGATCTTTTTATGCCCGAGTCACGAGTAAACGCTACCTCAAAACAAACGCTATGAAAAATCACGCTCAACTGTCCGGGAAAAGCCCGGATAAGCTGACACCCCCGATTGTGCCTACCTGGGTAGCATGGGCGCTGGCTGGTATTGCCCTGGCGGGGCAGCCGGTAATGGCTGGTTTGCCCGAACAGCCGGGCCGCGCGATCGAGCGCCGGCTGTTCGGCCGACTGCCCATTTTGCCCGCCCAGACCGTTACAGGGCGAGTTACCGACGATACGGGCGCGGGCCTGCCCGGTGCCAGTGTCGTAATTAAAGGTACGACCAACGGCACTACTACCGATGCTAATGGCGCCTTCTCACTGTCGGTACCAACCGGTACCGAAACCCTCGTGATCTCGTATATTGGCTACGTACCCCAGGAAATTGCCCTGGGCGGTCGGGCGCAAATCGACGTTAAACTGGCATCCGACAGTAAGGCGCTGAGCGAAGTGGTGGTGGTTGGTTACGGTACGCAGAAACGCTCCGACCTGACCGGGTCGGTAGGGAGCGTGAAAAGTACCGAACTGCTCGACCGGCCGGCTATCAACGTCGAACAGTCGCTGCAGGGCCGCATTGCGGGGGTCAACGTATCGGCCAACTCGGGGCGACCGGGCGGTAATACAACCATCCGGATTCGGGGATATAGCTCGATCAACGCAACCAATAATCCGCTCTACGTGGTCGACGGCATTATCTGGGCCGCCGGCATCGACGCCCTCAACCCGGCCGACATTGAGAGTATCGACGTGCTGAAAGATGCGTCGGCAACGGCTATCTACGGTACGCGGGGGGCCAACGGCGTTATTCTGGTGACGACCAAGCGGGGCCGCAAGGGCGGTACCATCAGCTACGACACCTACGTGAGTGGCAGCCGCATTGCCCGCAAGCGCGATGTGCTGAACGCCCGCGAATTTCTGGACCTCGAAGACCGGGCCTATCAGAACGTCGCCAAGTATGACCCCGCGGGCTGGGCCGCCGGCAAGTACGCCAGCAAGGACCCCAAAATTAAGCGGACGGCCCTCATTGGCAAACTGTTCGATGCGAACCTAAATCCGCTCTACGATGTCGACTGGCAGGACGAAACCACCCGTACGGCCGTTAGCCAGAACCACAACCTCGGGTTCACGGGCGGGGGCGATCAGACAACGTTTGGCTTCTTCCTGAACTACAACGACAACCAGGGGATTATCAAAAACACGTACCTCAAACGCTACACGGGCCGGCTGGTTGTCGACAGTCAGATCAAGCCGTGGGTGAAGGTGGGCGCTACGCTCAACTACAGCAACTCGGAAGAGCGCCGGGCCGACGATGGTGTGGGGGGCAACAACATTCCGCGGATGCTGATCGAAATGGTGCCGATTGTGCCGATCCGGTATCCCGACGGGACTTACGGCAAGCGGCAGGATTACCCGGACATGGAAAGCGGAGATAACCCGGTTGCCCTGGCCAACGAAGACAACCGGCAGTATAAGAAGCAGGTGTTCGGGGCTAATGCCTACGCCAACATCACGTTTATGCCCGGTCTGGATTTTCGCACTACGCTGGGAGCCAACCTGTCGAGTCAGTACAACCCCTTCTCCGAAACCAGTCTGGTGCAGCTGACGCGCCCGTTCCGGGGTTACGCCGAGATCTGGAGCTACGATACCAAGTTTCTGCAGTGGCAGAACTACCTGACTTACAACAAGCAGTTCAACGCCAGCAACTCGCTCAACGTGGTGGCCGGGGTCGAGTTTCAGCGCTACAACTACCTGCAGTGGTTTGCGGGGGTCGAGAGCTTGCCCGACAACTACTACCAATACTATAACCTGGGGGTAAGTGCCAACCCGCTGCCGCCGACATCGTCGTATAATGCCTACCAGATGGCATCGTACTTCGCCCGGGCCAACTACAATTTCAACGACCGCATTCTGCTAACCGCCACGGGGCGTTTCGATGGGTCATCGCGGTTTGGGGCCAACAACAAGTACGCCTTCTTCCCGTCGGCGGCCGTGGCCTGGCGCGTGTCGCAGGAGGAGTTCCTGAAAAACAACACGGTGATCTCGGATCTGAAACTGCGGGCCAGCTACGGCCTGACGGGGAATTCCGAAATCAACTCCTACCAGTCGCAGGCGAACCTGAGCACCACAACGGCCGTGTTTGGCGGACAGCGGGCAGCGGGCACCATTGTCGGTACGCTGGCCAACCCCAACCTGCGCTGGGAAAAAACGGCGCAGTATGACCTGGGTGTGTCGCTGTCGTTGCTGAAAGGGCGCATCAACATCGAAGCTGATGCTTACCTGAAGAAAACCCGCGACCTGCTGCTGTCGGCGCCCGTACCCCTGTCGAGTGGGTACGCGAGCATCTACAAAAACATCGGCAGCATGGAAAACCGGGGGCTTGAACTGGGGCTGAACACGATCAACATCGACAACAAGGATTTCAGCTGGTCGACAACGTTCAACATCTCGTTTCTGCGCAATCGCGTAACGGCGCTGGGCGACGCCAACGACGATATCTTTCCCGATCCGCAGTTCCTCAACAACACCAACATTCTGCGGGTGGGCGAATCGGTTGGCTCGTTTTACGGCCTGATCCGGACGGGTACCTGGGGGTCGAACGAAGCTGATCTGGCAGCCCGCTACGGCCGCAAACCCGGCGATCTGAAATACCTCGATCTGAACAATGATTTTCAGATCAACGACCAGGACCGGCGGGTGATGGGCAAGGGGATTCCAACGGCCTACGGCACGTTTAGCAACACGGTCCGCTACAAAGGCATCGACCTGACGCTCGACCTGCAGTATTCCTACGGCAACGATATTCTGAACCTGACCCACCACTCGGGTCTCGACCGCACCGGACAGGCCAACAGCTATGGCGAAGTGCTTAACGGCTGGACACCAGCCAACCAGAACACGTTTATCGCCGAAGCCCGCCCGTCGTACGTATACTACGATTCAAAAATTGACTCGTACAAGGTAGAAGATGGCTCGTTTCTGCGGGGGCGCAACCTGTCGGTGGGCTACACCTTCCCCAGCGACCTGACGCAGAAGCTGAAGCTGGGCCGCCTGCGGGTGTATGCCTCGGCGCAGAATTTCTTCGTGCTTACCAAATACAGCGGTTACGACCCCGAAGTGTCGACCTACGGCAACGCCTTTGCGCAGGGTATTCAGTTTTTCGATTATCCCAAAGCACACGTCCTGACGGCCGGCCTCAATATTTCGCTTTAACCGATCCTCAATCGACACGTTCTTATGAAACGATACAGTAAAACCATTGGAAAAGTCCTGCTGGGCGGGGCGCTGGTGGCGCTGACTTTCGGCTGCTCGGATTACCTGCAGGAAGTCAACAAATCGAATTTCTCGCAGGAGAGTTACTTCACCTCGGCGGGGCAGGCTCAGTCGGCCGTCGATGGTATCTACGCTTCGTTGCGGATGTTCAACGCAGACAACGGCTACGGCGAGCGCCCGTGGGTGTCGCTCGAACTGATCAACGGGCACGCTAGTACGCTGGGCCAGAGTTTTTACAACAGCCAGTTTATCAACCAGACGGCCGATGCGGCTAACCCGCCATTCCGGACCATCTGGCAGAGCAGCTATAACGCTATTGGCAGCGCCAACCTGGCGATTCAGAAAATTCCGGGAATCCAGATGGACGAGGTGCAGAAAAAATCGCTGCTGGGGCAGACGTACTTTCTGCGGGCTTTTTTTTACTACCACCTGGTGCGGCTTTACGGCGATGTGCCGCTGCTGACCAACCCCATCGACGCGTCGAGCGCCGATCTGTATGCGTCCCGGTCGCCCCAGGCCGATGTTTACAAGCTGATCATCAGCGACCTGACCATGGCCGAACAGGCGGGCCTGCCCGCGTCGGACCAGACGGGCCGCGTATCGCTGGGAGCTGTCAAATCACTGCTGGCCAGTGTGTACCTGACCACGGCGGGCTATCCGCTGCAGCAGAAGGAGAACTACCAGAAAGCCGCCGACAAAGCAAAGGAAGTGCTGGCGCTGGGGGTGTATTCGCTGTTTCCGTCGTACGAATACCTGCACGACAACGCCCACAAAAACCAGGGTGAGCTGATTCTGCAGGCCCAGTACGCAACGGGTATTGCCACCAACTCAATCAGTGCGCTCGTGATTCCGTATTTCGCACGGATATCGGTCTACGGTGATGAATATGGTGCCCTTATTCCAACGGAAGCGTTCTATAATACCCACGAAGCGGGCGATTTGCGGGCGCAGGAGCGGCAGTTTTACTTCTCGCAGTATCCGTCGATCAGCGACACGACCAAGGTTGTGACGTTTGGTGCCCACGCACTCTACAAGTATTTCCACAAGGAGAGTGCCCTGAATCGCAACGTTAATACCGACGAAAACTGGACCCTGCTGCGGCTGCCGGAGGTAATGCTGATTCTCGCCGAAGCCTCGAACGAGGTGAGTGGTCCCACCGCTGCCGCCTACGACCCGATCAACACCATCCGGACGCGGGCCCGGCTCAAGCCACTGGCCGGCCTGACCAAAGACCAGTTCCGCGAGGCTATCTGGAAAGAGCGCTACCATGAACTGGCCTACGAAAACAAAGCCTACTTCGACACGCAGCGCACCCGCAAAGCCTACGACGTGATCAACAACAGGTTTGTGGATGCCATTGGCTTCAAAAACGAGAGTGGGGCCACGTTTACGGAGAAGTACCTGCTGTGGGGAATTCCGCAGTATGAAATCAACAACAACAAAAAGCTAACCCAGAATCCGGGCTGGTAGCCTAGTTTGGTGGTTGGCCCCACATTACTTACTGAACTGTATTCTGGAAAGGGAGCCGGCGCATGCCGGCTCCCTTTTTTGGCGTCGGTCCGATTTCAGGCGGGCCGGACGGTTTGGCGGGCCTGTTCGAGCAGCGTCTGTTTCTGGTCGAGCGACAAGTGCAGCGGTAGCTGGGCCAGCCCGATCAGCCGGCGCAGCAGTTCGACGGCCGTGAACTGCCGGCGCAGGCCATCGTCGAAGGTAGCGGGGGCCTGGTAGCGCTGCCAGATCGAGTCGATCAGCGCATCGGGTTGCCCGGCCATGTAAATATGAGCAATCATGATACCGAGATCATATTCGGCGGGGCCGTAGAAGCAGAACTCGGGGTCGATAACTTTGGTGCCCTTATCCGTCTGGAGCCAGCTACCGGGGTAAAAATCGCCGTGAAGCAGCGTATGCCCGTCGGCCAGGTACGTATCGCCCAGGCGGAGTACAGCTTTTTTTAGGGCTTCGTCGGTTTTGTAAGGCATGGCCAGCGCCTGCAGACCGGGCTGAACAGTGTCGAGGTCGAAACCATTGTCGGGCATAAACGGGAACACAAACAGGTGCTCGTGGTTGAGCGCCCGCATGGCCCGGTTGGCAAAGGCCGGGTTGGGCACCGCCCGCTCAAAGTGATTGTGCAGGTCGGAGAGGTAGCCAGTCAGGGTATCCAGGGCCACATCATCGAGGGATTGGCCAGGCTGGTAAAGCCACGTGAAGTCGCACGACTCGCCCAGGTCTTCCAGCACCAGAATGTTATTTTCGGGGTCCATGCCGAGGAGCTGCGGCATCTGCTCGGCCAGCAGCGTAAACGGCCGGACTGCTTCATAGAAATGCCCTTCCACAATGGCGCGCTCGGCAGGAGCCGGAATCGACGGGTATTTCTCGACGTAGTCGCGGGCCTGTTTTACGATCAGCGTGCGAATCGGGGTCCGGACACGCAGGGTAAAATTCATGTTGCCTTCGCCCGGCTTTTCAACGGTGGCGATCGACTCATTCTCGTCGAGCCAGCCCCGCCGGAGCAGGTAATCCTGAAGTTGCGGAATATGCTGGGCAGATAGTAGCATAGGAATCAGATTGGCTAAAGGCCGGGCCGTTGAAGGCGCGCAACCAGATGGAAAGATACAGCCCCGCAGCAGAAAACGCTAGTCAGCGTATTACGGCCAGTTTGCCCGCCAGACCCGCCACGCCGTCGGCCCGGACCACTACAATCAGGTAGATACCCGTCTGAGCCGCCCGCCCCCGGTAGTCGCGCAGGTCCCAGACGGCCGATCCGCCCTGCGACCGGGTTTCATAAACCAGTTGCCCGCCCGCGTCGAGAATCTTGACCGTGGCGTTGTCGGTCAGGCCCCGGATACCTACCGAGCCTGTATAGTCGGGCCGCACCGGGTTGGGGTAAATGGTCAGGCCAGTCAGCTGCTCGGCCGGTTCTGTTGCCACGCCCTGGTAGGAAACGAGTCCGCCGGGTGTCTGTACAAACACCCGCCCAAGCGTTGGCTCAACGGCCAGCGCCTGAATGGGCAGACTGGGTAGCGGGCTATTGTCGGGCGTGAAGCTGTCGAGCAGCTGCGCGCCGTCGGCCGATACGTGGTAGAGACCGGTACGCGTACCAATCCACTTCTGGTTGCCCCCATCGACGGCCAGCGCCGTGACTACCTCGTTGGCCAGCAACCGACGCCGGTTCAGGATAGGCGGGCTGGCGTTTACCCGGCCCGAAAACACGCTGCCCGGGTCGTCGAAAACCGTTGGGCCCAGGTCGGTGCCTACCCAGATGGCGCCGTTCCGGTCTTTCACCAGCGTCCGGACCACGTTGCTCAGCAGGTTGCCGGCATCGGCCAGCGTCGAGAGCGTGCGGGTGCGGTTGGTCGTTGGGTCGAACACGTACAGGCCTGTACCCGGATCCGATCGCAGCCAGAGAAACCCGGCATCGTCGGGCACAATCTGCAGAATGGAACGCAGACTACCCGCCGAATAGGTCTGGAACGTACCGTCGGAACGGCGAACGTGGAGCTGAGCCGCCCGCAGGGCCGAGCCATCGGTGGCCAGCCAGAGGTTGCCCGCGCCGTCGGTGGCCAGACTGCTGATGTTGGGGCTGATACCAGCGGCCAGCGGCACCGGCGTGGGCGATGGGCTGCCAGCCGACAGTTGCCAGAGGCCGGCGCCGTAGGTGCCCAGGAACAGGGTTTGCTGAGCCGGCACATAGGCTGCGGACGTGAACCCCCGATCGAGGGCACTGCCGCCCGTCAGCGTTTGCCAGCGGTTATCGGCCGGGGCATACAGACTGGCAGCGGCCTGTCCGGTGCCCAGGCCCGTGTTGTCCTGCGGCCCGTTGGGCAGGGCAATTACTTGCCCCGGCAAGGCATACAGACCCACAAACAGATCACGATCGGGGCCGGGGGGGCTCAGCCGCGAAAAAATGCCGTTAACACCGGCCAGCAGCCCAAACCGCGTGTCGGCCACCCAGATGCGCCCGCTATCGACCGCTACCTCGCGCGGATCGGTCAGCAGGGGGCCGGCAAACGTGCCCAGGCCCGGTACCTGAATGGCCTGCTCGGTGGCGACTACGGCGCTTGTCGGAGCCGTGGTACTGCCGGGTGCAAAAAGACGGATAGATGCGCCCGTAACCGGTTGCGTAAGCGCCCAGCTGCCCGTTTGGCGCGTGTAGATGCCCTGTCGTGCTACCGATGCCGATAGCTGCCCCTGCAGGGTGAGGAGGGTGGTGGGCGACCCGGGCGGGCCGTCGATAGTACGCCAGTTGGCCGGGTCGGCGATCGCCACGGTGCTGGCGAAGCGCGTAGCCCGGATCGACTGGGTTGTGCCACTGACCGACAGGGGAGCGGTGAGGGCATACAGGCTATCGCCGACGAGGGTGGTCTGGTAGAGCGGCAGTGGCGTACCGTCGGCCCGGCGGCTGAAATAGGTGTCGAGAATATCGTTGGTGCTCAGGTTGAGCACGACCAGGCCGAAATCGGTGCTGAGGCAGGCCCGCGTGCCAATCCGGTAGATGTGGTTGATGGTACGGGCGTCGGGCAGGCCGGGTGCCGTGGCAATGGTCGACAGCGTTGTAACGGCACCTGCTTCGCCCGTAGCCGAGACCTGCATAAAATCGACCGCGCCCGACAGGTAGGCAATCAGCAGTCGCTGCTGATCGGGCAGGTACAGGAGCCGACTGATCCCCACATCGCTCAGGCCATCCTGCCGGGTCAGCACTCGCAGGTCGCCGGTGGGTTTGTGGTAAGTGAACAGGCCGTTGCGGGTGGCTGTATAGACATACGCATTGACCACCGCCACCGACTGCGCCGACTGGTAGCTGGCGTGCGACTGCCAGGTCCGGGGCTGCGCCTGTACCGGCCCGAACAGCCACAGGCTGGCAAGCAGCCCCGCGAGCCACCTATTCATCGTCGGGTTCGTAGACCCACTCGCGCCGGCCGGCGTCGGGGCCGAGGTTGAAACAGCGCCGGCAGCGCGCTTCGTAGCTGTCAGTTTCGCCCAACAAAACGCGCTCCTGGGAGGGCACCAGCCGGTAGGAATGCTGCGCAATGTCGCCACAGACCACACAAATGGCGTGTACTTTCGTTACGTACTCGGCAACGGCCATCAGTTGAGGCATACAGCCGAAGGGCTGCCCCGAAAAATCCATGTCGAGACCAGCTACTACGACCCGCTGCCCCCGGTTGGCCAGTGTCTGGCAGACGTGCACAATAGCCTTGTCGAAAAACTGCGCTTCGTCGATGCCCACTACGTCACAATCGCCGGCCAGTTCAATGATTTGGCCTGCTGTTTGCACCGGTATCGACGGAATGGAAATGGCCGAATGCGACACGATGTTATTGACATCGTAGCGGGTATCGAGGGCGGGCTTAACAATGCGGACGTTGAGCTTGGCGATGCGGGCCCGGTTGAGCCGGCGGATCAGTTCTTCGGTTTTGCCGGAGAACATCGATCCGCAGATCAGTTCGATCCAACCCGTTCGGAGATGGGGCGGTTCGCGCCGTCGCGACGGTTCAATAAACATAGGCGGCTGGTCGTTGGCGATAGTGACGAAACGGCATCGAAATTCGACACTAATTCGCTTGATTAGTGGACAAAAACCGCTTCTTTTGATTTTAATACGTGTAAAAAAGGGTCGTGTCCGAAAATTATATCTCTACAAAACAAAGGGTTTTACCGATGTCGAACAAGTTTAATGCGAACGCCCTCAACGACTACAGTCGGTCGTATGCCCGCCGGATAGCAGCCGATTTTTACCAGCAATATCCCACCATAAACGGTCAGCAGATTCTGTCGCTGACGCCCATCAGTCATGTCAATCTGCTCGTCGTCAGTAGCTTGTCGGATAAGTGGCAGGCCGATGCGGCCAAGTTTCGCAGTCCTTACTTCGATTTTGGGAATGCCGAAGTAGAAGAAGCGCTGCAGCAGTTCATGAACGTGGTGTCGCAGCATATTTCGATTCGGCGGGAGCACCTCGAACCGCTGCTGATCGATGCCGTTCGCCGAACCATTATTCTGATCTTCGACCCCCGTGCGTATTTCGATGAACTGCTGCGCAGCCAGCCCGATTTTACACTCACGGCTCCGGCGCTCAAACAAATCAGCCGGTACACCAAAATCAACCAGTTTATCACGACGCACCTCACGCAGCGCATGAACGGCAAGCCGTTTGTCTACGTGAATCAGGCGCTCGGCTATCTCGACGAGGCTCTCACCCAGAAAGCCCACGAACTGGAGCATTACGAAAAGTTTGTGCAGGTTTTTTCGGAGAAGGTGCCGATGGATGTGTCGGCGCTGCTGCGCAGCCACGTTCCCGACAGTATCCCGCCGGGACCGGCCCGCTCGTTTTTCGATTCGGTAACCGAACCGGCCGTGCCGCCCGCTCCGCTGGTAGCCCCCGACGTCCCGGCCATGACACCCCCGGCCGCTGCTGCGCCTGCTGCTCCGGCCGAAACGAGCGATACAACATCGGGAGGGCCGCTGGTGCTCGACGCCAGTACGCCCGGTCCTGAGCCGGTAGCGCCCATCAGCCAGCCGTCGCCTATGCCGTCGGGCGCCATCAGTCAGCCGGAGAAAACCGATGTGCCGTTTAAAACGGCTGAAACGGTGGCCGATGCTGTGCCGACGCTCAACGATCAGCTGCGCGAAAAAGCGGCTGCCGAGACGGCCGAGCCAGCCAGTGTGGCCGAAAGCTTCACGCGGGCACCTATCGAAAGCGTCGGCCGCAGCATCTCGCTCAACCAGAAATTCCGGTTTATCAACCAGCTGTTCAACGGCAACGGCACGGCCTACAACCAGGCCATCGAAGAAATCGACACGCTTAACAACTACGGCCAGGCACTTGATCTGATCTCGTACCGCTATGCCTCGCAGTATATGTGGGACATGAGCAGCGATGAAGTAAGCGAACTGGTCGAAATTCTGAAGCGCCGGTTCGCCTGATTCCGAAGCCCGCCTGGCTTTCCTATACAACGTTCGAACAACTTTCTTTTCACCCAACTCTCCTGTCGGCGCGGTGTCGGCAGTACCGTAACGTGAAACCAGACTTGTTGTGCGTTTTGCCCTACTGCTGCTGGCGGGGTATTGCGCCAGTACGCTGACACTGGCTCAGACAACCCCGTCGCGACCCGTCCGAACGTCACAGTCGGCCGAAGCCGTTTCCCGCTATTTGCAGGACCTGTTCCCGTTTCAGACCGAAGGCGTCGACTACGAGACCATCTTCGATGCGCTTACCCAGCTCTATACGAGTCCGCTCGATCTCAATGTAGCCACCCGCGACGAACTGGCGGCTACCTACCTGCTGTCGGACCGGCAGCTGAGCAGTCTGCTGGACTACCGGGCCCGCTACGGCGACCTGCTGTCGGTATATGAACTACAGGTCGTACCCGACTTCGACATAGGCACCATCCGGCGGCTACAGCCGTTCGTTACAGTCGATGGCACCCGTCAGTTGCTGAAAGGGTTACCCACACCTACCGATCATTACCTGCTGGTGCGTTACGAACAAACGCTGGAAGAACGCAAAGGCTTTTCGGAAGCCCTGCCCGACAAGAAAGGCAATCTGCCTACGCGTTACCTCGGCAACCCGCAGCAGTGGTTTCTGCGCTACCGCTACACACGACCACGGGCCTTTAGTGTGGGGCTGACACTTGAGAAAGATGCGGGCGAGGGAGTGGCCTGGCAGCCAGAACGGGGCTGCTACGGCGCCGACTACGTTTCGGGACACGCGCAGGTGCAGAACCGTGGCCGGTGGCGTAACCTGCTGCTGGGCGACTACCAGCTTCAGGTAGGGCAGGGACTTGTGCTATCGGCTGGCTTCGTGCTTAATAAAAGTGCCGAGACCGTGCAGACGGTTCGGCGCCCTACGCTGGGCGCCCGCCCCTACACCTCACTGAGCGAATGGGGGTACCTGCGGGGCGGCACGGCTACTTATGCCCTGCGCCCCGATCTCGATCTGACCGTACTGGCTTCCCACACCCGGCGCGACGCCAACCTGACCCCCGATAGTCTGGGGACGGCACTGGTGGCTACATCGCTGCAAACATCGGGGCTGCACCGCACCCTTGCCGAACAGGCCGATCAGCGCAGCCTCTGGCAGACCGATCTGGGGCTGCATATACTGTATCATCCGAAGGCCCGCCTACAACTGGGTCTGACCCTGCTGCAAACCTGGTTTGACCACGGTTTGCAAAAGCGCGCGCTGGCGTACAACCGTTACGAATTTGTGGGCATGAACAACCGCGTGGCCGGCCTGCATGGGGGCTACGTAGTACGCAACTGGAACCTGTTTGGCGAACTGGCCTACAGCACGGGCTCACAGACGAGCCGGGGCGGGGTCGGGGCTGTAGCCGGTGCGCTGGGTAGTCTGAATCGTCGGGTCGATGTGGCGGTGGCGCTGCGGCATTACGATCCGACGTTTCACTCGTTTTATGCCAACGGGTTTGGTGAGAACAGCCGTACCATCAACGAAACGGGCGCTTACCTGGGCCTCAAATACAGCCTCTATCGCCGGCTGACACTCAGTGGCTTTGTCGACTACTTCCGGTTTCCGTGGCTCAAGTATCTGGTCGATACCCCCTCGTCGGGATTCGATTACCTGCTGCAGGGGCGCTACACGCCCGATCGGCAAACGGCTTTTGCGCTGGTTTTCCACGACGAGCATAAGCAGAAGAACAAGCCGGGCAGCAAAACCACGCCCCGCGAGGTGGTGGCAACGACCCGACAAACGCTGGCGCTCACGGCCGACTACCGGCCCGGGCGGGCGGTATCGATGCGGTCGCGGGTGCAGTGGGGGCGTTTCGGGTATGCCGGCCTGCCGGCATCGAGCGGGTTTGCGCTGGTGCAGGATGCCACGTTCGACTGGCGTCGGCTAAGTCTGAGCGGGCGGGTGGCTCTGTTCGGGACGGATGATTACGACGCCCGGCAGTATGTCTACGAGCGCGATGTGCTCTATGCGTTCTCGTTCCCGGCCTACTACGAGCACGGTGTCCGGCACTACCTGCTGCTGCAGTACAGTCTGAACCGCCAGCTGGATATCTGGCTGCGCTGGGCCCGTACCGATCTGACCAACCAGCCCACCATGGGCTCTGATCTGGAGTTGATCAACGCCCCCCACCGCTCGGAGGTGAAAGTGCAGGCGCGGTGGCGGTTCTGAACCCTAGCGGTCCATTTCCCGAATAAGCTTGTTGGCGTTGATGAACTCGTTTAGTTCGTCGACGCTGGAGTGGGTCAGGCTTTCACTGTTGCCCTCCCACAGTTTTTTGCCTTCGTAGAGAAACACGATCTTCTCCCCAATCTCCATCATGGAGTTCATATCGTGGGTAATCACGATGGTTGTCACGTTATATTCCTCAGTGATTTCCTTGATGAGCTGGTCGATCTTGATCGAGGTAAGTGGGTCGAGGCCCGAATTAGGCTCATCGCAGAACAGGTATTTGGGGTTCAGCACGATAGCGCGGGCTATACCGACTCGTTTTTTCATGCCCCCGCTGATTTCCGATGGCATACGGTCGGCCGCTTCGGCCAGGCCTACCCGTTTCAGACACTCCTGTGCCCGTTCGAGTTTCTCATCTTCCGACTGGTCGGTCAGCATATCGAGCGGAAACCGCACATTGTCGAGCACCGTTTTGGAGTCGAACAGGGCCGATCCCTGAAACAGTACCCCCATCTCGCGCCGGATGGCTTTCTGTTGCTCCGGGTCGCTGGTCAGAAAGTCGCGGCCGTCGTAGATAACCTCGCCGGCATCGGGCTTCACCAGGCCAATCATGCTTTTAAGCAGTACGCTTTTGCCCGTACCACTGCCGCCGATAATCAGGTTGGTTTCACCCTGTTTGAAAGTCCCGCTGATACCCTTGAGCACCTGACGGTCGCCAAACGTCTTGGCTATGTTCTTAATCTCGATCATGATTCAGTGAGTGATTGAGCGAATGAGTAATTGAGTGTTCGGTGATGCATCAGCCCCAAGCACGCAATCACTCAATCGCTCATGCACAATTAGGTAAGGAGCACCTGCGTCAGCACGAAATCGGCGGCTACGATGGCGATACAGCTGCTGGTAACGGCGGCCGTTGAGGCACTACCTACTTCGAGGGCACCGCCCTGCACGTTATAACCCTGATAAGCCGAAATGGTCGACACCAGAAAGGCGAAAACAACCGTCTTGATGAGGGCAAAGGTGACGCCAAACGGGTTGTAATCGAACCGCAGTCCGTGGATATACTCTTCGGGGCTGATCACGCCCGCCAGCGTTCCGGCAATGTATCCGCCCAGCACCGACAGAAAGGCCGCCATGATAACCAGCAGCGGAAACATCAGTACGGCGGCAATCACTTTGGGCAAAATCAGATACGAACTTGAGTTGATGCCCATGACCTCCAGCGCATCGATCTGTTCGCTGATGCGCATGGTACCGAGCTCACTGGCAATGTTCGACCCCACTTTACCGGCCAGTACGATACACGACAGGGTAGGGGCCAGTTCGAGGATGGAACTGTCGCGCACGATGAGTGCAATGATATAGCGGGGAACAAACGGGTTCGTGAGGTTATAGGCCGTCTGCACACAGGTGACGGCGCCGATAAACGTATTGACGAGGGCAACGATAAAAATAGACCCAACACCGATCGACATACACTCGTCGATAATCAGGCGCAGGTAAACGCTCATCTTTTCCCGGTTCCGGAACAGCGTTCCCAGGAAAATGAAATAATGACCAATTCGTGATAGCATGATTCTGGTAGCGAAACAACCAACGGCGCGGGAGCGGGGTGGGTAATACTCCTTTCAGAAACTCCATCGGCGCCCGAATGGTTTCTACCGTAACTTGCGCACCAACCCGCGTTTCTGTTTTTCGTAGTTATGAAGCCTTTACTCGTTGTTACCGGTGGCACCAAAGGGATTGGACTGGCCATCGCCGACCGGTTTATTGCCGGTGGTTTTGACGCGGTTATCTGTGCCCGATCGGTCGACGGTGCCGATGGCCCCGGCCGATTGCCCGTTGCGGCCGACCTGAGCACCCGCGCCGGGGTCGACCAGCTGATCGACTTTGTCCGGGCGCTCGGCCGGCCCGTCGACGTGCTGGTCAATAATGCTGGCGTGTTTCTGCCCGGTCAGATTCAGAACGAAGCGGAAGGTACTTTCGAACAGCTGATGACGACCAACGTGGGCAGTGCCTACCACCTCACCCGGGGCCTGGTAGGCGATATGGTGGCCCGGCGGCAGGGGCATATCTTTATGATGTGCTCTACGGCCAGCATCACACCCTACACCAACGGTGGTTCGTACTGCATCTCCAAATTTGCACTGCTGGGCATGAGCCGGGTGCTGCGCGAAGAGCTCAAGCCAACCGGAGTGAAGGTAACGGCTATTTTGCCCGGCGCCACGCTCACCAACAGCTGGGCCGGCACCGACCTGCCCGCCGATCGCTTTATGGAATCGACCGACGTAGCCGACAGCGTCTGGTATGCCTATTCACTCTCCCGATCGGCCGTTGTCGAAGAGATCCTGATTCGCCCCCAACTCGGTGATTTGTAGGGGCTCTGCTAGTCGACTTGACAGGTATATAAGTAGTAAGAGGGTTTTTTAAGTAACTTGCGCCCGGCTCGATCGATGTATAGGGTGAATTATTAACTGAAAAACGGCTAACGCAAGGAATGGCTTCTGTTGAGTATCTGGGTATTGATGTCGGGGGTACGAACGTCAAAATGGGTATCGTTGATGCGGGTACCGGCAAAATTTCAAACTTTTACAGTCATGATACCGATAGCTGGCGGCAGTCCGGGCATTTTATCGATCGCTTCGGCGACGCGGTAGCCCTGCAGTTACTGGCCAACAAAGACGTGAAGCACGTTGGTATCGGGCTGCCCGGTATGCTCAATCGCGAACGGACCGTTCCGCTCGAAATCACCGCCATTCCCGAAATCGACGGCCTGCCCATGGTCGATATTCTCTCGAAACGCTTTCCGGGTACGCAGTTTTTTCTGGAAAACGATGCCAACGCGGCCGCTCTTGGCGAGTACTATTTCGCGGAAGAGAAAATCAACGAGAACTACATCTTCATTACCCTCGGTACGGGGGTAGGCGGAGCCGCCATCATCAACAAGAAAATCTTTACCGGTGGCGATGGCAATGCCATGGAGCCCGGGCACATTCCGTCGCGCAATGGCCGGGTGCTCGAACGCAACATCGGCAAGAAAGAACTGCTCGAACTGGCCAACCTGCGCCGGTCTGAATATACGGGTACGACGCAGCTGTCGGCCGATGGCGATATCTCCACAACGGGACTGGTAGCTGCTGCTGCCGAAGGCGACGCGCTGGCCCTGCGAATCTGGGAGGAAGTGGGCGAGATGCTGGCCGAAGGCCTGGCGTCGCTGATCAAGATTCTCGACATCAAGCAGGTGCTGATCGGCGGTGGTCTATCGGCTTCGTTCGATTACATTCTGCCGGCCATCCACCGCACCCTCGACTACTGGCTCAACCCCTACTACAAAAACGGGCTGGCTATCAAACGGGCTACGCTGGGCAACGATGCCGGCCTGCTGGGCGCGGCTTCGCTCTGCTTCGAATAGACAAGCGATAACGCTGAACAGAAAGGGGGGGCGCTTCGATCCGATCGAAGCGCCCCCCCTTTTGTAGTATATATGACCGTCGCGTTAAACGATGTTGACTTCCGGGTTGATCGTGATGCCGTAGGTTTCCTGCACCGAAGCCTGCACCTGCCGGGCCAGTGCCAGCACCTCATTGCCCGAAGCCTGTCCGTAATTGACCAGCACCAGCGCCTGCCGGGCATGCACGCCCGTGTCGCCGGCGCGGTGCCCTTTCCAGCCCGCCCGTTCGATGAGCCAGCCTGCCGGCACCTTCACGGTATCGGACCCTACGGGATAACCGGGCATATCGGGAAAGCGCTCTTTCAGGGCGTCGAACTGATCACGGGAAATTTCAGGGTTCTTGAAGAAACTGCCGGCGTTCCCGATCTCGGCCGGGTCGGGAAGTTTGCTGCGCCGGATCTGAATAACGGCATCGCTGATGGCCCGGATCGACAGGGTTTCGTCTGTGATGCCCATGGCGTCGAGCGTTTCCTGAATGGCCCCGTAGCGGGTATGGAACGTTGGCGTTTTGTCGAGCCGGAACACCACGCTGGTGATGATATACTGACCCTTCAGCGCGTGTTTGAATACGCTTTCGCGATAGCCGAAGGCGCAATCGGCGTGGGTAAAGGTGTGCCGAGCCCCGGACTCGATATGGATTGCCGTCAGCGAGTCAAAAATCTGTTCGAGCTCAACACCATAGGCACCGATGTTCTGCATCGGCGCTGCCCCCGCCGTGCCCGGAATCAGCGACAGGTTTTCCATACCGGCATAACCGGCTTCGACGCAGAATAGCACCAGCTCGTGCCAGTTGACTCCGGCACCGGCCCGCACGTAGACATGGTCGTCATCTTCGCGCACAACGTCGATGCCCTGAATGGCCATCCGAACCACCAGCCCGTCGAAGTTATGGCAAAGCAGTACATTGCTGCCTCCGCCCAGAATCAGCTTGGGGGTATCGATAAAGTCGGCGAGCTGGAGGAGGGTAGTAAGATCGTCTTCGTGCGTAATGTCGACCAGATAGCGTGCCTGAGCGTCAATGCCAAACGTGTTGTAAGGCTTCAGCGACACATTGCTTCGTATATTTAGCATAAACCCGTGGCAGTGTAGCCACAAAAATAACCAAAAACGACGACCCGCTGTCCGTCGGATGGAACGCGTCGCAGCAGACGCCGTAAAAACAGTACATTTGTTTCTCTGTACAATAAAGACTATGACCATTCGATCTGCTACGGCAGCGCTGGGTGCTGTGCTGCTGCTGATGGGTTGCGCCAGCAGCCGGCCCGTCGGCTCATCCCGCTCGTCGGTAGACTACAGTGCCTACGAGGAAGACCTGTCGTCGGTTCGGCCCGTATATGGGGCCGGGACTACGGGGCGCGCTGGCACCAGTAGCCGCCCGGCTTCGGTCAGCACCACGACTGTGCCGACCGCTACTACCCCTGCCCGCAAACCCGACGTTCGGCGCCCGGCCGCCGGGCCCGTGTCGGCCCTGCATGTCAATCGCCAGCTCGATCAGTTTCTGGATACGCTGGCGCAGCAGAACCGGTCGATTCGCTACGCCCCCGGCTTTCGGATACAGGTGTACGTGGGTACACAACGGCAGGAGGTCGAATCAATTAAGTTACTGATATACCAGAATTTTCCCGAATTAAATCCATATTTAAGCTATAATCAGCCAACGTATAAACTAAAGGTGGGGGATTTTATGCGCCGGACCGATGCCGAGCGTTATTTTGCGTCGATCCGTCAGCTGATCCGATCCGCGCAGCTGCAGGGCGATAAAGTTGATATTCGCCGGAGCCTCTCAATAAAATAAAAACTGATTTTCAGGTCGCTTACTTTAACTTTACTTTGTTTTGCGCAACCTGGGCTGAAGCCCCTCAGTGTAACAATCTATGAAAAAAGCGTTGGTAACCGGTATAACCGGTCAGGATGGAGCCTATCTGGCTGAATTACTGTTGTCGAAAGGATACGAAGTGCACGGCATCAAACGCCGGAGCTCGCTGTTTAACACGCAGCGTATTGACCATGTTTACGAAGATCCGCACGAAAAAAATGTGCGCTTCAAACTGCACTACGGCGATCTGTCCGATTCGACCAACATCATCCGGATTATCCAGGAAGTCCAGCCCGACGAGATCTATAACCTCGGCGCCATGTCGCACGTGCAGGTAAGCTTCGAAGAGCCCGAATACACGGCTCAGGTCGATGGTATCGGTACGCTGCGTATTCTGGAAGCCGTTCGGCTGCTGGGCCTGACCGAGAAGACGCGGATTTATCAGGCGTCGACATCGGAACTGTACGGTGGGGTTCAGGGCCACGCCCAGTCGGAAACCACGCCGTTCTACCCCCGGTCGCCCTATGCTGTAGCCAAACAGTACGCCTACTGGATTACGGTCAACTACCGCGAGGCTTACAATATGTATGCCTGCAACGGTATCCTCTTCAACCACGAGTCACCGCTGCGGGGCGAAACGTTTGTAACCCGGAAAATCACCCGTGCCGTAGCTCGTATCGGTCTGGGCCTGCAGGACAAAGTGTATCTGGGTAACCTCGATGCACAACGCGACTGGGGCCATGCCAAAGATTATGTCGAGGCTATGTACCTGATTCTGCAACAGGAGTCGCCCGAAGACTTCGTTATTGCCACGGGTGTAACGACCCGCATCCGCGATTTCGTCCGGATGGCGTTTGCCGAAATCGGTGTCGAACTCGAGTTCTCGGGCGAAGGTGCCGGCGAAACGGCTAAAGTGGTGAAAGCCAACAACCCTGAATTCCCGGTTGAAATCGGTAAAGAAGTTGTCTGCGTGGATCCACGTTATTTCCGTCCTACCGAGGTTGACCTGCTGCTGGGTGATCCTACCAAGGCTATGACCAAACTGGGCTGGACGCCTAAATACGACCTGCCAGCGCTGGTCAACGACATGATGAATGCTGATATCGACCTGTTCCGGCGCGACAAACTGCTGGCGCAAAGCGGCCACCAGGTGCTGAATTACTTCGAGTAATCTGCTGAGGTAACGGCCTGCATGGTCAACGCCGTAATTGCCAATCAGTCGATCATGCATACCCTCAACAAAAAAGCCCGGTGCATTGCACCGGGCTTTTTTGCTATTAATTACGGGTCGGTTAGACCGGCACCGCGTAGTAGTACATCCGCGAACTGTTGGGGTACATCCCGATCAGCATCAGGCCTTCGCCTTCTTTCACAGTGCTTAGAATTGCCTGCAGATCTTTGGTTGTTTTCACGTTCCGGCCGTTTGCTTTCACAATGATGAAACCTTCTTCGATGTCGGTTTCGGCCAGTTTGCCGTCGACGATACGTTTCACCCGAACGCCACCGCTCACACCCAGTTGCTTGGCATCCTGTGCGCTCAGCTCTTCGAAGTCAGCACCCAGCGATTTGAGGGAAGCCGACGCCGTCGTTACGTCTTCTTTCCGGATCACGTCGCGGCCACCGTTGCGGTTGCGCAGCTCAACTTTAACGTCACGCTCGGTGCCGTTCCGGTTGATCGTCACGTTAACGATATCGCCCGGACGACGACGGCCAATGATTTCACGCATCTGCGCATCCGAATCGAGCGGCTGTCCTTCCATCTTCACGATGACATCGCCTTTCTGGATACCAGCCTGTTTGGCCGCCCCACCGTCAACAGCATCCTCAACGTAAATACCACGGCCTACTTTCAGGTTTTTCTCCTTAGCCACGGCGCCGTTCAGTTCGATCGGCAGAATACCGATGTAACCACGCTGCACGTTACCATATTTGAGCAGGTCGGCCGATACCTTCTTTACCAGCGAAACCGGTACGGCGAAGCCATAGCCACTGTAGTAACCGGTTGCCGAGGCAATGGCCGAGTTGATACCAACCAGTTCACCGCGCAGGTTAACCAGCGCACCACCCGAGTTACCGGGGTTGATAGCCGCATCCGTCTGAATAAACGACTCGACCGGTGAATCAGGCTTTTTGTCGTTTTTATCGATGTTCTGATCCAGAATACCAATCCGGCGGCCTTTAGCGCTCACGATGCCGGCAGTAACGGTCGATTCGAGATCGAGGGGATACCCCACGGCCAGTACCCATTCGCCCAGTTTCAGCGCATCGGAGTCGCCGAGCGTAATGAAGGGCAGGTTGCTGGCATCTACTTTAATCACAGCCAGATCGGTGAGGGGGTCGGTACCGATAACTTTGGCTTTGAAGCTGCGTTTGTCGGTCATGATAACCTCCACCTCATCGGCGTCCTGCACCACGTGGTTGTTGGTGATGATGTAACCGTCTTTGCTGATAATCACGCCCGAACCCGAGGCCTGGCCCTGTTGCCGGCGCGGCCGGCCGCCACCCTGGCTACCGCCAAATTCATCGCCGAAGAAATCGCGGAAGATATCCGGTACCTGCTGCTGCCGTACCGTGCGGGTCATGGTGGTCCGAATGTGTACGACCGTTGGCGTAACGGCTTCGGCAGCCGTCGAGAAGTCGCCTGGTGCTGCCGTCGAACCGTTGCCGGTCAACGCAGCCAGCCGACCCGTAATCGTGGGCGACGATGACGCTTCATTGAAGATGACATCCCGGTTGTTGAAGCCCAACAGGTTGTAAGCGGCCAGCGTAACAACACTCGAGAGGAGGGCCATCAACGCTAAAAGTTTCCAGTTGCTTTTCATGGTTAATTGGGAAAACAGATTGCTTTTCTTTTGTGTAAGTCAAGTAGGAGCGAACTCGACTGTATAACGGAAACCGAATGGCGAAAAATCCGCTGGATATACGTCCTTAACAAAATTTAACAGGTCATTGTTAGGGGCTTGCAGCGCCGGGCAAAAGCCACCGGAACCGGATCGACAGCCATAGTCTATAAGACAGCTTCCATCTACCTATACAAAGACAATTTGCATACCACAGCTACTACAACCGCGCCATCTGACAGTCTGACAGCAGCAAAGCACAATCAATCCGCCAGATCGACAGTATGGAGCGTGTGCGTAAGTTAATAAGGGATAAGTTGCCAGGCAGGCCGCGCTGATCAGGGGTTGAGCAGGCCCAGCGCTTTCTCGGCGGCTGCCTGTTCGGCTTTCTTCTTGGAGTAGCCGCTGCCCGTAGCGAACGGTTCATCGTCGACTACAACCTGCGCGATAAACTCGCGGAAGTGGCTGTTACCCTTCTCGGAAATAATGTCGAACCGGATTTCTTTACCCGATCGTTGCGCCCATTCGATCAGGCGGCTCTTGAAATTGACATTGTTCTGAACGACGAGTTCCAAATCATAGTGGGCCAGCAGCTCGTTCAGAATGAATTTCCGCGAAAAGCGGAAGCCCTTGTCGAGGTAAACAGCGCCCACGAGCGCTTCAAGCGCATCGCCATACATGGAAGTGCGGCTGGGCATACTACGGGTACGATTGCCGTCATACTCGATCAGGTGATCGAGGCCAATTTTGCGGGCAATGCCATTCAAGGTTTCCCGATTGACGATCCGGGAGCGAATCTCGGTCAGAAAACCTTCGTCTTTGTACGGATACTTTTTGAACAGAAACTCGGCAATAACCATACCCAGCACGGCATCGCCCAGGTATTCGAGCCGCTCGTTGGATTCGCGGAACCCCTCGATAGCGGTGGCTTTGGATGCCGACGTATGGCGCAGTGCCAACTGGTACAGACCCAGGTTGGATGGCCGTTCGCCGATGATGTGCGCAATGGATTTGCGTAACGTACGGCGGGGCGACGCGCTGCCCACCCGAAACCAGTCGAGTGGCTTAACCAGGATACGGGGCAGCGCGAGTTGCAAGGCTCAGCTCAGTTTACGGAAGATAACGATGGCGTTGTGGCCGCCAAACCCGAAAGCGTTACTCATTACCGTATTGATGGTTCGTTGCTGGGCCACATTGGGCGTCAGGTTGAAACGGGCATCAATTTCCGGATCGGGATTCATCAAGTTGATGGTGGGCGGCACCAGTTGATGCTGCATGGCCATGATGCCGGCAATGGCTTCGACGGCTCCGGCAGCACCCAGCAGGTGACCCGTCATCGACTTGGTCGAGCTGATGTTGAGCGAGAAAGCATGCTCGCCAAAGAGCTTGTAGATGGCTTTCAGCTCCTGCGGATCACCAACGGGCGTCGACGTGCCGTGGGTGTTGATGTAGTCGATCTCCGTTGGTTCGATGCCAGCGTCGGTGAGGGCATCCTGCATGGCCAGATACGCGCCAAGTCCGTCGGGATGGGGAGCCGTGATGTGATAGGCATCCGACGACATACCGCCACCAATCAGTTCGCAATAGATTTTGGCGCCCCGCACCATCGCGTGCTCGTAGTCTTCGAGGATCAGTGCGCCGGCGCCTTCACCCATCACAAAACCATCGCGGTCTTTGTCGTAGGGGCGAGATGCTGTTTCGGGCGAGTCGTTACGCTCCGACAGGGCCCGGTTGGCGTTGAAACCACCAATACCCGCTTTGGTAACAGCCGCTTCCGAGCCACCCACCACGCAGGTGGTCAGGCGACCCAGCCGGATGTAGTTGAAGGCGTCGATAATGGCATTGTTGGTCGAGGCACAGGCCGATACCGTAACGTAGTTGGTACCCCGGAAACCGTACCGCATGGAAATCTGACCCGACGCGCTGTCGGCAATCATCCTGACGATAAAGAAGGGATTGATGCGGGGGGTACCGTCGCCTTTGGCGTAGTCGATCATCTCGTCTTCAAACGATTTGAGACCGCCAATACCCGAACCCCAGATCACACCGACCTTGTTGAGATCGATTTTTTCCAGATCGAGGCCCGAGTCGCGAACCGCTTCGTCAGTGGCGATGAGCGCATAATGGGTGAAGGTATCCATTTTGCGCGCATCCTGACGGGGAATGAACTGGGTGACGTCGAGATTCTTTACTTCACACGCAAACTGCGTACGAAACTTGGAAGCATCGAACTTCGTGATCGGGCCGGCACCGCTTACGCCGGCTGATAAGTTGTTCCAATACGTGGTGACATCGTTACCAATCGGCGTAAGTGCGCCTAAACCCGTTACGACTACTCGTTTTAACGTCATACAGTTAAACTGCGAGGTAATGAAAGCAGGAGAGCAAATGCTGTCCCGGTGATATTATTTGCCGGCGTTTTCTTCGAGGTAGGTGATCGCCTGACCAACCGTACCAATGTTCTCGGCCTGATCGTCGGGGATCGAGATGTTGAATTCTTTTTCGAATTCCATGATCAGCTCAACCGTGTCGAGCGAATCGGCGCCAAGGTCGTTGGTGAAGCTAGCCTCAGGCGTAACTTCTGATGCTTCAACACCTAATTTTTCAACGATAATGTTTTTGACTTTCTCTGCAATTTCCGACATTTTAGTAGTCTGTTCTAGTTAAAAAACTGCGCAAAGAAACAGATTTACCTTCGTATTGCCAAACAAATTTTTCCTCACTATTGCGTTGTTGAAGGGTCAAAAACTGCATATAATTTGTTGATAATCAGTGTATTTGTTTGAATTGATGCAGCCTTGGCTTTCTGCTGTTCCGATGGACTATGAGGGCATATCGGGCTGTCGGGGGCCGGCGACCGAACCGTTTTGCCCGCTGCCCAACAACCCTGACTGGAACAGGCCGGGCCCGTTTTGCCGACCAGACCCGCTTGCCAGCCTGGTCGTTGCCTGAGGACTGCCTGACCCTTTGCAGACTCACTCCCGACCGAATGATTGCTGCGTCTGTCAGGTCTATTCTTCTGGGCAGGGGAATCGGCAGGGCTGAAACCAGGAGCGGCACCCGCCACCCAGTAGAGGGTAGACGGGTGCCGCTCGGTGTAGGGCAGGGGTTGGTTCGGCGTCAGGCCTTCACATTGTCGAGGTTGAAGTGCAGCCCCCGGTTTTCGCGCCGGGCCATGGCCATCTTGATAACCAGATAAGCTACTTCGATCATATTTCGTAGTTCGCAGATGGGAGCCGACACCTTCGACTGCCGGTACAGTTCTTCGTGTTCCAGATACAACAGTTCAAGCCGGTCAAGGGCGCGTTTGAGCCGGCGGTTGGTGCGCACAATGCCCACGTAGTTCGACATGATGGCTTCCAGTTCCTTCCGCATTTCGGTCACCAGCACCAGTTCTTCGGGGTGGGTCGTACCCGCGTCGTTCCAGGCCGGAATGTTGTCGGGCAGCTGGGCACCGTCGAGCAACTCCACCGTTTTCTGGTAGGCGCGGTGGCCAAACACCACCGCTTCGAGCAGCGAGTTGCTGGCCAGGCGGTTGGCGCCGTGCAGACCCGTACACGAACACTCACCAACGGCGTAGAGGTACTGGATGTTAGTTTGTCCCCACTCGTTGACCCGGATACCCCCGCAGAGATAATGCTGGGCGGGTACCACGGGAATGTAATCCTTCCGCAGATCAAGACCCAGGTTGTCGCGGCAATAGGCCGTGATGTTGGGGAAGTGCTCAACAAACTTCTCATAGTCGCAGTGGGTCACGTCGAGGTATACGTGCGGGTCGCCGGCTTTCTTCATCTCGGAGTCGATGGCGCGGGCCACAATGTCGCGGGGGGCCAGCGACAGCCGCTCGTCGTAATGTTCCATGAAGGTCTCGCCCCGGCGTGTGCGCAGAATACCGCCAAAGCCCCGTACGGCTTCCGAGATCAGGAAGTTTGGTTTCTTGCCCGGCTCGTAGAGGGCCGTGGGGTGAAACTGGATAAACTCCATGTCCTTGCCAATGCCTTTGGCGCGGTATGCCATGGCAATGCCATCGCCGGTAGCAATGCTGGGGTTGGTCGTGTTCTGGTAGATGTTGCCGATACCGCCGGTGGCCAGCAGGGTGGTACGGGCCAGAAACGTTTCGACCTGTCCTGTTCGGGTGTTGAGCACATACGCCCCGAAGCAGCGGTTGTCGGTATCGTAGCGATGCACGGTGTCGCCCAGCTGGTGACGCGTGATCAGCTCGACCGCGTAGAAGTGGGTGAAGATCTCGATAGACGGTAGTGAGCCGGCTTTCTCGAGCAGGGCCCGCTCGATCTCGGCCCCGGTAATGTCTTTGAAATGCAGAATCCGGAAGTCAGAATGTCCCCCTTCTTTAGCCAGATCATACTCCGAGCTGCCGTGCTCTTTGTCGAACCGGGTGCCGTAGTCGATCAGCTCCCGAATGCGGCCGGGCCCTTCGTTGACCACGATTTCGACCACGTGCCGGTCGTTCAGGAAATCGCCGGCAATCATCGTGTCTTCGATGTGCTTCTCAAACGAATCGTCGGGGGCCCACACGGCAGCAATGCCCCCCTGTGCGTATTTGGTGTTGGTCTCATCGGCCTGCACTTTCGTAATGACACCGATCCGGACCGGCTGCCCCTCTTTTTCAAAGTGCATGGCCAGCTTGGTGGCGTAACTCAGGCCCGCAATGCCGGAGCCAATAACCAGAAAATCGAATTGATGGGGCATGCTGCTAAATGTTGGCAGTGTATAGAAAAGCGGGGTGGCCGGCAGCCGGCCCGTTGAGAATATTATTTACTTAACTCCAGCATACGCAGCACAGAAGCTTCGGCCTTGACACGGATGTCTTCGGGCACCTCGATTTCGGGCTGCTCATACAGCATGCAGTTGTACAGCTTTTCGAGGGTGTTCATTTTCATGTACGGACACTCCGAGCAGGCGCAGGTATTATCCTGACTGGCCGGCGCCGGAATAATTTTTTTATGCGGAACAGCCTGCCGCATCTTGTGCAGAATGCCAGCTTCGGTGCCCACAATAAAGGTTTGCTCGGGGCTGTCGACAACGTATTTGAGCAGGGCGGTGGTCGACCCTACGTAATCGGCCTGGCTCAGAATGTGCTCCTGGCATTCGGGGTGCGCAATAAACTTGGCCTCGGGGTATTCGGTCCGGAGGTGCTGCAGCTTCTCGAGCGAAATGTCGATATGAACGATGCAGGCACCATCCCAAAGCACCATCTCGCGGCCGGTTTTCTTGGCTACGAAGCGACCGAGGTTGGCATCGGGCGCAAAAATGATCTTTTGATCCTTATGCAGGCTCTCCACAATTTTCAGCGCGTTCGACGAGGTCACGATAATGTCGGACAGCGCCTTGATCTCGGCCGAACAGTTGATGTACGACAGCACAATATGGTCGGGGTACTGGGCCTTAAAAGCTGCAAACTTGTCGGCGGGGGCAGAATCGGCCAGTGAGCAGCCCGCGTTGAGGTCCGGAATCACTACCTTCTTCTGGGGCGACAGTACTTTGGCCGTTTCGCCCATGAAGTGCACGCCACAGAACACAATCATGTCGGCTTCGGTGCTGGCGGCCTGCTGGCTGAGACCCAGGCTGTCGCCAATGTAATCGGCCAGGTCCTGAATGGCGCCATCGACGTAATAGTGCGCCAGAATCACGGCGTTTTTTTCTTTTTTGAGCCGGTTGATTTCCGCCACAAGATCGATTTTGTCGTCGACGGGCTTGTTGACGTAGCCTACGCGCTGCACTTCTTCCAGTAAAGCGTCCATTAGCAAGACAAGTTGGTTATGTTGATATACGTAACAACAGAAAGAGCCATTTGGTCATCGGGAATGATGACGGCCGGGCGAATTTCAACAAACGTTTCGGGCTTTCAAACAACCGCGCCCCTCCGCCGGGTTGTAGGCCTGTAGTCATGCTGTATTCTATGAACGATCCGTTTTTGCGGTTGCGCATCGTGCGCATCGATATCGAAACGGCCGATGCCCGAAGCTACTGGCTCGAGGCCACCAATGGGCAACCGGTATCGTACCGGCCGGGTCAGTTTCTGACCCTGGTACTTCGGCACAACGGCCACGAGGTGCGTCGGTCGTATTCCATCAGTTCACCCCTCGGGCAGGGCCTGCGGCTGACCATCAAACGCATCAGCAACGGCGAGGTGTCGCGGTGGCTGCTCGATACACTGCGGGTGGGCGATGAACTGACCAGTCTACCCCCCGCCGGGCGGTTCACACTCGACGCGGCTTCCCCGGGCGACCTGCTGTTGCTGGGGGCGGGGAGCGGCATAACCCCGCTGCTGCCACTGCTTAGTCAGGCACTTGCCGGGCGGCCCAACGGCCGGATCACGCTGCTCTACAGCAATACGCACGAACGGTCGGTGCTGTTTCGGGATGAACTGGAAAAGCTTCAGCAGCAACACCCGGACCGGTTTCGGCTCATTCATCTGTTGAGCAACCCCTCCGACGACTGGACGGGCCGGCGCGGGCGGCTCAACAATGTGATGCTCGAGCAACTCCTGCCCAGCCTGACCGATGGTACTGACCGGCGTGCCCTGACCTGCTACGTATGTGGCCCGCCGGCCTATATGCGTATGGCGCAGTTTACACTGGTGGTGGCGGGGGTACCGGCCGAGCAGATCCGGCGCGAAAACTTCGTGGTCGAGCCCGTGATGACAGTGCCGCAGCCGGCCCAGGCCATTGATCGCTCGGTGACGCTGCAACTGCCCGACCGGCAGGTTTCAATTCAGGTCCCCGCCTACAAAACCATTTTGCAGGCCGCCCTCGACGAGGGGCTGCACCTGCCCTACAGCTGCCGGGGCGGGCGTTGTGCTACCTGCGCGGCCCGGCTGGTATCGGGGCGGGTCGGGATGACGATCAACGATGTGCTGACAACGCGCGACCTGGCCGAAGGCTGGGTTCTTACCTGTACGGGCTACCCGGAAAGCGATGGGGTCGTGATTGCCCTATAAAAAAACGACACCCGGTTGGGTGTCGTTGGTAGTGTGCGCCTATGGATTGATTTTCGATTTCAGAAAGGCAATCACTACGTCGAGCCCCTTCTGATAGTGAACATTGTTCGGAATCACGATGTCGGCCTCGGCCCGGTACGGTTTGATAAACTGTCGGTAGGTGGGCTTCACGTGGTATTTCCAGCGGTACATCACATCGTCGAGATCGTAGCCCCGCTCTTCGGCGTCGCGTTTGACCCGGCGCTCAAGCTTGATGCTATTTTTGGCGTCGATGAAAATCTTCAGGTCCATCTGGTCGGCGATCTCGCGGAAGTGGAACACGAAAATGCCTTCCACAACAATGATCGGAGCGGGCCGAAACGCCAGCATCTTCGGCACGATGGCAGGATTGTTGAACGTGTACTCCTTTTGATAAACCGTCTGTCCGCTACGCAGCTGCTCGATGTGCTGCGCGTAGAGGTGATGGTCGATGGTTTCGGGCAGGTCGAAGTTGTGAATGCCCTGATCGTCGACCTGGATTTCGGCGAGTGTCCGATAATAATTGTCCTGTGAAATCAGACAAATTTCGTCGTCCGAAAATGCATTCAGAACGCCCTTGAGAAACGACGTTTTGCCCGAGGCACTGCCGCCGGTGATGCCGACGATAAACGGTTTGGTGGTCATGGCGGCAAAGATACGGCAGAAATCAGAGCGCGAACCACTGAATCAGGAGTCCGCCCAGGGCGCCCCCGACCATGGGACCCAGCACGGGCACCCAGGCGTAGTCCCAGCCCGACGATCCTTTGTTGGGTATCGGCAGCACGGCATGCGCAATGCGGGGCCCCAGGTCGCGGGCCGGGTTGATCGCGTAGCCGGTAGGGCCACCCAGCGACAGGCCAACGCTCCAGACCAGCACGCCTACCAGATAAGGGCCGATGCCGATGGCCAGTTCGCCCATGTGTTTGGAGGAAATACCGGCCAGTCCCAGAATCAGCACGAGTGTGGCAATAACCTCGCTGGTGATGTTGGAGCCGATTGAGCGGATAGCGGGGCTGTTGGAAAAAGCGCTCAGCTTGGCTCCCTGATCGTCGGTAACGGCCCAGTGGGGGAGGTGATGGAGCCATACCAGCACGGCACCCAGAAAGGCGCCGATCATCTGCGCCGTAATGTAGGGAACCACGTTGCCGTAGTCGCCCGAGGCTACGGCAAAGGCCAGTGTCACGGCCGGATTGAGGTGGGCGTCGGTGCTGCCAAACGCCTTGGCTACGAAGATGCCGATGGTCACCGCAAACGACCAGCCTGCCGTAATAACGATCCAGCCGGCATTCTGCCCTTTGGTTTTGTTCAGCACAACATTGGCAACGACACCGTCGCCGAGTAGGATAAGCACAAGCGTACCGATCAGTTCGCCGAGAAATGGAGATGTTTGCACGAAAATAGGTTTAGGAATATGGTGTGCGAATTAAACCATATTTTTGGTTCTCATCCTATAGCCTACTCCCCACAATGAAATCGATTCGCTTCGAACAAACGGGCAAACCTGCCGATATTCTGACGGCTGTAGCGGTACCGATGCCCGAGCCCGGTCCGGGCGACGTTCGTATCCGCGTTATTGCCAGCCCTATCAATCCGTCCGATACTATGTTTGTGCAGAACCTCTACGGTATCCGGCCCCAGCTGCCGTCGGGTGCCGGTTTCGAAGGTGTCGGCACGGTCGATGCGGTGGGCGAGGGGGTAACGATACCGACCGGTACGCGGGTGAGCTTCACGGGAATCGGCAGCTGGGGCGAGTACGTGGTTACGCACCATAAGGCGCTGATACCGGTGCCCGACGAAATGCCCGACGACATAGCCGCGCAGCTGTTTGTCAATCCGTTCACGGCCTACGCCATGGTACAGGCGTCGGGCGTAGCCGAGTCGGGTGGGTGGCTCATGCTGACAGCGGCAGGCTCGGCCTTCGGCAAGCTGGTGATTCAGTTGTGTCGGCGACAGGGTATCCGCACCATCGGCACGGTCCGGCGCGATGATCTGAACGACGAACTGCGAACGCTGGGCCTGACCGAGGTTATCAATACCGAAACCGAGTCGATGGCGGCCCGCGTGAAAGCCATTACCGGGGGCACCGGTGTCGATTGTGTGCTCGATGCGGTAGGGGGCCATACGGCCGCGCAGGCGCTTACCTGCCTGAAGCGGGGCGGCACCATGCTCATGTACGGGCTGCTGAGCATGCAGGACCCGGCCATCAACGTGGGGCTTATGATTTTCAAGAACCTGACCATTCGCGGGTTCTGGCTCACCGACTGGATGCGCACCGCCGACGAGGCTACGCGGCAGACTGTGGCCCGGCAGGTTATCGACCTGCTCCGTTCGGGCGAGGTGCAGCTGCCGGTAGAGGCTACCTACGGCCTCGACCAGATTGTGGAGGCCGTGGCGCATGCCGACCGGCCCGGGCGGTGGGGCAAAATTCTGATTCGACCCTGAGCCGCGGGGCGGGGGGCGTAGCTAAGTTTATACGCCTATTTCGCGGCCCTTCCCTATCTTTGACAACAATATCCGGCGAAATAACGGCGTTTGTCCTAATACTGGCCGCCGGTCACGTTTACTTTTCATTTACCGATTCGTCTGTATGCTCCTGCTTCAGGTTCCGGCCGTTGACTCCACGGCATCGCTGTCGGCCACATCGGCGGCCACCCAACCCCAAAGTCTTCAACTGTTCGATCTGGTGGCGAAGGGCGGCTGGGTGATGATCCCGATCGCGTTTCTGTTTTTCTGTACCCTCTACCTGATCTTCGAGCGGTATTTCGTGATTCGGGCGCAGACGAAAGCCGATGCGAACTTTATCGATAACATCCGCGACATGGTGGCGCAGGGCAACATCAAATCGGCCGAGTCGTTCGCCAAAAACCAGCGGACAGCCATGGGGCGGGTGTTCGAAAAAGCCATTGGCCGCATCGGATCGCCCATCCGCGATATCGAAAGCACCATCGAAACGGTCGCCCAGATCGAACTGTCGCGGCTGGAGCGCAATATGGGGTATCTGGGTATCATTGCCGGTATCGCCCCCATGCTCGGGTTTATCGGTACCATCTCGGGTATCATCCGGATTTTCTACGACATCTCGCTGACCGACAATATCAGCGTGGGTATCATTGCCGGTGGTCTCTACGAAAAGATGATCACGTCGGGGGCCGGTCTGATTGTCGGGGTTATTTCCTATACCGGCTATCACCTGCTCAACATGATGATCGAGCGCTTCACGCTGGCTATGGAGATGAACGCGTTCGAGTTTATCGAGGTGCTGCAGAAGCCCACCACCGAATCGGCACGGGTGCGGTAGCGCTTAGCCAGTATTCCGTTTACAGTTTTCGATTTACCGTGTTGACAGGCAATCGACTAATCGCGTCAGCAATCCCAGTAAACCGAAAACCTGGACCCGTAAACCGACCATGAAACTACGCCGTAAGAATAAGTTCGCTGCCGAAGTGGCGACTTCGTCGCTGAACGACATCATGTTTTTCCTGCTGTTGTTCTTTCTTATTATCTCGACCGTCGCCAATCCCAACGTCATCAAGCTGATGTTGCCCAAAGCTTCTTCGTCGCAGCAGCTGAGCAAAAAGCAGGTGACGCTTTCGGTCGACGACAAGAAGCAGTATTTTATCGACAAGAAGCCCGTTGACCCGGCTAATCTGGAACTCGAACTCAAAACCATCATGGCCGGTATTGCCGAGCCGACAGTGGTGGTCCGGTTCGACAAGTCGCTGACCGTTCAGGATCTGGTCGATGTGTTGCAGACCGGTGCCAAACTCAATATCAAAATGGTGATGGCCACCTCGAAATAAGCCCACTCACAACAAGGCTAGAGCCACGGTTTCCGAGCAGGAGGCCGTGGCTTTTTTCGTTGCCGGCAATCAATTGGATTAACTGGGGAGTTATCTCAGAACAACCCTCAACAACCATGCTGACAGACTATAGCGAAGAAGCCGTGTGCGGTGTCGATGACCTGCGCGATGGCGATATGAAAGAAGTACGGGTGGGCGATACCGATGTGCTGCTGGCGCGGGTCGACGGGCAGTACTATGCCCTGCACCCCAAGTGTTCGCACTACCAGGCCCCGCTGGCTAAAGGGCTGCTGCACGGTAGCCGGCTGGTATGCCCCTGGCACAACGCCTGTTTCGACGTAAAAACGGGCCACCGGCTCGAAGCACCCGCCCTGAACGGGTTGCCTACTCACGAAGTCCGGATCGAAGGCGACCGGGTGATGGTGCGGCTGACGACCGAAAAGGAAAGTCTCGAAAACCCGATGGCCGCCCCCGACACCGCCGTTGCCGATACCTGCGTGATTGTGGGTAGTGGCGGAGCCGGCGCTTTTGCGGCCGAAGGCCTGCGCGAAGGCGGTTTTACAGGCCCTATCGTGGTGCTGACCAGCAGCAGCCAGGCACCCTACGACCGCCCTAACTGCTCCAAAGATTACCTGCAGGGAAAAGCCCCCGACGAGTGGATGCCTCTGCGCGAACCCAGCTTCTACGAGAACTATGGTATCGACATCCGGACCGGGCAACATGTGACGAGTCTGAACCCCGAAGCGCACGAAATTGAGGTGCGGGCCTGGGACGCCGAAACCACCGAAACCATCCGCTATACCAAAGCGCTGATCTGTACAGGGGGCGTGCCCAACCGGCCACCGGTACCTGGTATCGACCTGGCTAATGTGCTGGCTCTGCGAAGCCTGCACGACAGTCAGGCACTGCGGGAACTGGGTCAGGCGGGCAAGCCGATTGTTATAATTGGCAGTTCGTTCATCGGCCTCGAAGCCGCCATGAGTCTGCGCAAACTCGGCAGTACGGTGCATGTGGTCGGTATGGAAACCGTACCGTTTGCCAAAATCCTTGGCGAACGCATCGGCAAGGTGATCCAGGGCTGGCACGAAGCCGCCGGCATCACGTTTCACCTGGGCCGCAAGCTCAGCGCGCTCGAAGGCGACGGGGCTGTATCGGCCGTTGTACTCGATAACGGCGACCGGCTGCCCGCCGAAGCGGTGTTGCTGGGTCTGGGCGTGAAGCCCAATACCGAATTCGTGCAGGGCGTTGACCGGCCCAAGGACGGCAGCCTGACAACCGATGCGCACCTAAGCGTAGCGAACGATCTGTATGCTGCCGGCGATATCGCACGCTACCCAACGGCCGACGGTACCCAGCGTATCGAACACTGGAAAGTGGCCGGGCAGCAGGGTTACGTAGCGGGCCTGAACATGGCCGGCAAAGCAACCGTCTATGATCAGGTCCCGTTTTTCTGGACCAATCAGCAGGGCAAACGAATCAACTACGTAGGCCATGCCGACACAATCGACGAAATCATCTACGACGGTAACCCCGAGCAGGACGATAATTTCCTGGCGTTCTATGTGCAGGCTAACGCCATCCGGGCGGTGGCCGGCCTGAAACGCGATACCGCGATGGCGGCCATCCGGGAGCTGATGCAGGCCGACCGGATGCCAGCGCCCGACACGGTGCGGCAGCCGGTCGACTGGCCGGCGCTGCTGGCGAAGGTATAAGCCGAGAACCGAAACAGCCGCCGATGGGAAATCCCGTCGGCGGCTGTTTCGTTCAGGAGGGTAGTTGACTCAGGCTTTAGCCAGCTTGGCCATTTCCTCTTCGCGGAGCGCCCGGCGCAGAATTTTGCCCACGTTGGTTTTGGGCAGTTCGGTCCGGAATTCGACCTGCTTGGGCACCTTGTAGCCCGTGAGGTTTTCGCGGCAGAAGGCTTTTATCGACTCTTCGGTCAGCGCCGGATCTTTCTTGACCACGAAAATTTTCACGATTTCGGTCGAGCGGGCATCGGGCACACCAATGCAGGCTACTTCGCCTACGCCGGGGCACTGCGCCACTACGTCTTCGACTTCGTTGGGATACACGTTGAACCCCGACACCAGAATCATATCTTTTTTCCGGTCGACGATTTTAAAGAAACCGTCGGCGTTCATAACGGCTACGTCGCCCGTTTTAAACCAGCCGTCGATCATCGATTTTTCGGTTTCTTCGGGGCGCTTATAGTAACCCAGAAAGACCTGCGGGCCCTTGGCCACAATCTCACCGGCTTCGCCCAGCGGGGCGTCGGTGCCATCTTCCCGAATCACTTTCATCTCGGTGCTTGGCCAGGGAATACCAATGGTACCGACCCGAACCCCACCGTCGACGGGGTTCGACGACAGTACCGGCGAAGTTTCGGTCAGGCCATACCCTTCGCAGGGGGCTTTGCCGGTCAGTTTCTCCCAGCGGTCGGCTACTGCCGTCTGCAGCGCCATGCCGCCCGCCGAGGTTACCGTGAGCTTGCTGAAATCGACTTCCTTGATGCGGGGGTGATTGAGCAAACCGTTGTAGAGCGTATTGACCCCGGTGAAAGCCGTAACCTGGTATTTTTTCAGGTCGTTGATAAACGCGTCGAGGTCGCGGGGGTTGGTGATGAGCAGGTTCATGGAGCCGCTCTTCAGCGAGGCCAGAGCATTGGTCGTCAGGGCATAAACGTGGTAGAGGGGGAGGGCTGCCACGATAATGCCCTGCCCGTCGGCCACACCACCCGGTTTCATCCACTCGTGCTGGCTTTCTACGTTGGCCAGCAGGTTGCGGTGGGTGAGCATCGCGCCCTTGGATACGCCTGTTGTACCACCCGTATACTGGATAAAGGCCAGATCGGTATTTTTCAGATCGACTGGCTTCATTGGCTGTTGACTGCCCCGGCTGAGGGCCTCGCCGAACGAGATGGCGTCGGGCAGATTATAAGCCGGCACCAGCTTCTTCACGTATTTGACAACCGCATTGACCAGCTGCTTTTTGGGGAAGCCCAGCATATCGCCCAGCTGGGTAACGATCACGTGCTGAATGTCGGTGCGGTCGAGAATTTTCTCGAGGTTGACCGCGAAGTTGGCCAGAATAACGATGGCTTTGGCCCCCGAGTCCTTGAACTGATGCTGCATCTCGCGGGGCGTGTAGAGTGGGTTGGTATTGACCACAATCAGGCCGGCCCGCAGGGCGCCGAACATAGCAATGGGGTACTGCAGCGTATTGGGCATCTGAATCGCAATGCGGTCGCCCTTCTGCAGGTGCAGGCCATTTTGCAGAAACGAGGCAAACTGACGCGAATAGGTATCGAGTTCGGCGAAGGTAATTTCTTTACCCATACACGAGTAGGCAGGGCGGTCGGCAAACCGGCGGCAGCCTTCGTCGATCAGGGCCGCCAGCGATGTATAGGCATCCGGATTAATTTCGTAGGGAACACCTTTAGGATAAAAACGAAGCCAGGGGCGGGTTTGAGCAGTTACAGGCGTTTCCATAGGTATAGATTATTGTCTGTTTTATAGCAAAAATAAAACGAAAGAAGGAAACGTTCCGTCTAAACGCCTGAATTTAACGCTTTGTCCATGCATCTGCCTACGCATCAGCCCGATTGAATTCAGATGTCACCGGTTATGGATAACGACAGCTTCTCTTAACAGCTCCATTGTGCGAGCAGTTGGCAACCAAAAAGGCCGCTCAGCATGGCTGAACGGCCCTATGCGGTAGCCGCCGAATGATCGGCTGTCACACGAAAGGTCGTATATGGTTTGGCTACCGACTTACTTCTTTTGTAGCAACGTCTTCACCAGTTCTTCAAGCTTCTCCAGCCGTTGCTGTTGTTGCTGTTCGCGTTGTTTAGTTTCCTGATTAGCCTTTTCGAGCTGAATGCTGTACAGGGTCAGCTCCTCAACTTTTTCAAGCAGTAAACTAGTCATGCTAACCAGATCAACTCCCTGCTTTTGTACCTGCTCGGCTGAGGGTACACCCGGTAGGTGCCCTTGCTGGTTCACATAGGTCGCGACTTCGTTCAGAGGGCGTAACCGGTACGCCGGGCTGAATACGTTGTCGCTCCACTGACTGACATCATTGATCCGCAGCTGGTAGCTGGCCTTGATCACATCGCCGTGTTGGTTGACCGTCAGGAACTGATCGGTGGCCATCGTGGCGGGGCTGTTCGTCGTCAGTTGGGTCAGGCGCAGCCCGCTCTGATCAGACTGCGCACCCACTACTTCCAGCCGGGTTGTAGGGGCCGACGTACCAATGCCAACATTGACACCATTACCCAGTACCATGGCGTTACTGGCAGCCACCCGTGCGCCTGATCCGATAGCCGTCGCATTGTATAGTCCGTCTTCAGCCTGACTGTTGTAGCCCATCAGCACGTTGTCACTGCCGTCGGTAATAGCTGTTCCGGATGTGGGCCCAATAATGATGTTATTACTGCCGGTCGTCACGTTCTGACCAGCCTGGTAGCCGACGAGCGTATTTCTGGTTCCTAGTGAGTTTTTATACCCCGATTGATAACCAACAAATGTGTTTTGCCCCCCGGTTGAATTGAAGCGTCCGGCGCCACTGCCCAAGAAGGTGTTCTGGTTGCCGCTTAGGTTATCATAGCCCGCTTCATAACCCAGAAATGCGTTGTGATTACCCGATCTGGTGCTCAGGCCAGCTGTGTTACCTATATAGGTATTGTTATTGCCGTCGTAAACATTCTGGCCGGCATTGAAGCCAACAAAGGTGTTTCGGCTACCGATACCGCTGTAATAGCCAGTATTACTGCCTATGAATGTATTTTCGATACCGGTGCTGTTGTGTAAGCCGGCATTGGTACCAACCAGCGTATTAAATCCACCAGATGTAAGGTAATAACCAGCCCGGTACCCCAAGGCTGTATTAAAGGTGCCAGACGTAAGCAGGCGACCGGATTCAAAACCAAAAAGTGAATTGTTAATCCCTGACATAGCGCTGTTGCCAGCCGAAGGCCCCACCAGTGTGTTATTGTCACTGGGCGTAAAGGCGTTGGCCGTGGTAACCACATAATTGGTCTGTGCCCGAAGCGAAACGGGGAGGAAAGCAAAGGCAAACAAAAGGTAGATTTGTTTCATCAGTAAGTGAGCAAAACAGTTAGCATGAGATGCCTCAAATATACTGAGTCACTACAGTTTACATGTTATTTACTTCATGGGGAGTAATCGGAAATAAGATAGATTCAAAACCTGTACCTATCGGCTCGATAATATCGAAGCTACCCATAGCTGGTGTAAACAAAAAGGCCGCTCAGCATTGCTGAGCGGCCTTTCTTGTGCTCCCGAAGGGATTCGAACCCCTATCGATGGTACCGGAAACCATAATTCTATCCATTGAACTACGGGAGCAGTAGGTCCCAAACGGGAGTGCAAATATAGTAGTTGACACCCCATTATCGCAATACCCGTTTGAAAAAACCTTACAGGAGGGCCATTGTCCTGTAATCTTTTACGTGCTGCAGGTACAGGAAGTGAATCAGCAGCCCGTTGACGTTATTAACGAGCTTGTGGGCTTCGGGCAGCGTCGTGACCACGGTTGTGATGCGCTCAAACTCCGACTGATTACCCATGTCGCGGTGGTGGAAGGCCATAATCTCCGCGCGCGGCAGCGTTTTTTCGAGGAAGAAAAAATGCATCGACTCGTCGCTGGTGCCGGTGCTGGGATACCAGAGCTGGTTGTTCAGGCGGGTCAAGTCGGCGGCCGTGGCTTCCAGACCGATTTCTTCGCCCAGTTCGCGGGCCGCTACCTCGTCGGCGGCATCGTCGGCATCGACCATGCCCGCCGGGTGTTCGTAGGTGTGCGAACCGTTGCAGATTCGGCGCTGCCGCACCAGCACCACAAATTTTTCGCCCGTTTCGGCATCGATCAGGCAAACCAGCACCGAGGCTGCGTGGCCTTTCAGAAACAGCGCCGGCGGAATCTTGTCGCCCTCTGGCGTGTCGGCGTCGACTTCGAGCATGGCAAACAGCACTTCGCCGTTGTGCCGGCGACGAATATAAGATTCGTTGATGCCGTTGATAGTGAGGCCGTGCAACGCCATCTGGCTTTTCCAGAACCGGAATTTGGGGGCGTCTTCCAGACGCTCAGGTTGGGGGTGTTTGCTCATAACGGATCCTGATCCGGACAAGGGTGATACGCGCGAATGCCGCAACGACCGGGCTGCAGGCAGGCGGCAAGTTCGGCGGTGTGTGCCATCAAATGCAAATACAACCCGTTTTTACGAGTTATTGACAGCGACTGATAGGCCCTGGTTTCCGCCGGATATAGCCTGCCGGCCCCGCTGGTCGCAAAAGAAAGCCGGTTAGTAGCGGTACAGTGTCAGTTTCTGGATGCCGTATTCGCCACCCGGAATCCGGATGTGACGGCCCTGATGATCCTGATCGCCGTTCAGCCGCCGGCCGGCTTTCCAGACCCCATTGATGTAAGTGCCCTCATCGAGTTGCAGAATTCCGGCATTCGGCTGCTGGGGCTGATCGGACGTGCAGGTGATCACGATGCCCGTACCGGCTACGGTGAAGTCGTCGGGGCCGGTCTGGACAATCAGGCCACCCGCCATTGCCCAGTCGTCGTCCTTGGCTTTGGGCGACCACCCGAGGGTGTATTCGTGCTTACAGGTGAAGGTGTAGCCACCCAGACGAATGGTATCGGTGGTATTTTTTTTGTCGAACAGCATGCCACGCAGTACGCCCTTGCCCTGGCTGGCTAGCAGCAGGGGCGACAGGCTGCTGAGTACAGCGTAGCTTTGGGCGACTGGCTCCTCGGCGGGCTTATCGGTCGATTCGATGGAGAAAGGCGAAAAGCCCATGGCCTCGTAATGGCCCAGGGCGTAGAATACCTTGGCCGCATCCGACGGCTCGAATCGGATTTCGGGGATAAAAAGCGGGTTGTCGGGTCGGGTATAGAGGTCGTTCCAGTACTTGAAATCGGGGTTATAAAAATCAGGCGACAGGAAATCGATAGCCGGGGCGCCAGCTTTCCAGGCATCGATAACGTGGGGCAGCGGACCACCACTGGGGTAATCGCCGGGCTTCACGTTGGGCCGGTTGAGGGCGGCATTGACAAACATGGGCAGTGGGTAAATGGCTTTACCCGCCTGGGCTACCTGGTCGGCATAGCGGGCAAAATACCAGGCAATAAAGAGTTCGTCGGTAGCGAGGCTTTTACCAAACACGGTTTCCCAGTTACCCGCCGACTTCGAGCCATTGGCCTGCCAGGCCGTGCGGATGGCAGGGGTCAGCGTTGTTTTGTGGGCCTGCAGATACTGCATGAATGGCGTTGGCACGGGCTGCGAGAAGGCGGCATTGGCGGGCGCCGAATGATCGCGGGCGCTGGGCAGCATGCCGATCTCGTTCTCGACCTGAATCATCACTACGGTCTGCTGCCGGCTGTCGACCTCGCGCAGGTGCCGCATAAGGGCACTGAAGGCCCTGATGTCGGCCTGCAGGTTGGCCTGGGCGAAGGGAGAGAGAATTTCGTGCGCGCGGCCGCTGGCATCCCGAATGCGCGGGAAGCGCTTTGTATCCGTTTTGACCCAGGCTGGTGCGTAGCACGACATGCTGTTTTTCCAGCTCCCGAACCACAATAGCACCAGTTTCTGGTTGTGCTGGCGGGCACCCTGGAGCAGACCGTCGACCAGTGTGAAGTCGAACGTACCCTCCCGCGGCTCAAGAAGTTCCCAGTAGACCGGCGTCAGAATGGTGTTGACATGCATCTGCCGGAGCCGGTCCCAGATGGGTGCCATATAGGTCAGATCCGACGCGCTGGAGTTGCCCAGCTCGCCCCCCAGTATCAGCATGGGCCTGTTGTCGACGATGAGTTGGGTAGCGGTGCCCTGTTTCCGCAGGTGGGGCAGGCTGGTTACCGATTGAGCCATCGCCTGACTGGCCAGTAGTAGCGAAGCTGCCAGTAGCGGGCTCCGGAGCGATTGTAGAAAGTGATGGATAGTCATAAGCTGGTCAATACGGGCCGGACCAATACCCGCCTGTGGGTTTGCCCGGCCTGTAGCCTATGAAAACGACGACTAAGCAGGGTCTACTGTAGTTACCCGAAGGGTGTTGTCTGTAAAAACGGTTGACAATACTGAACCCCTGCCCGTTAACCATCGTAGATTTAGCAGTCGCACAGGCACTGAACAGGCAGGGTTGCCGGCCAGAACGGCGTGGGTCACTTTTTAAACTGCAGTGTAAATGTGCCGTTAGTCAGCACCACCTGATCCTTTTTATCGAGTCGTTTATAGCCGTTACCCTCGGGGTCGATGTCCGAGTCGTAGCCCGACGCTTTGGTAATCGCTTTATCTTCCAGTTTGCTGACCAGGCGGTTCATGCCGCCAAATACCGTGGCCGACGCGCGCTCTTTCCAGTAGCTGCCGGCCAGCGTGCCGCTGAACCGAGCTGTCAGCAGGCCATCGGTACTGGCCACTACCGTAACTATACCATCGCCGTTCTGCGATTTGCCCACGTGGTATTCCATGCGGGGCGATTTGGTTTCTTCGACATACTTGATCACCGCAAATCCTTTGTAGGTGCCGAGGTCCTCAATCCTGCGTTTATTGTCGCGGGTATCGGGGTTATCGGCGTCAACAATGAGGTAGTTACCGGGTTCGAGCACATCGCGGCCGTCGTAGCGGCCCAGCCACAGGCGCAGCGATTTGTCGGGCTTAACGGTGTTAGCCGTTACCCACCAGTAGTTGCCGATCCGGATGCGCCGGGGCTGAGTGGTAAAGGAGGTACCGTCGATCGATACGGTCAGGCTGTTGGGGTTGGCCAGCTGACCCAGCGCGGACGTGAACGGTAGCAGAAAAAACAGGAGTGTGTAGCGGCTAATCATGATCGTAGCGAACAGAGGTCGATGAATGCTGGTAAAGTACCCCAAACCCGCCTGGATTATAGCTGCTTTTTTGAGCGTTCGGCCAGGTAACTACCTGATCAGGATAGCATTACTGACGGGCCGCTCGCCGGTGTGGATCCACTGCCTGCTGTCGGACGGGTAGTTGACCACCCCCGATTCCGGTGCCTGTCGCAGCCAGAGTGTCGTAGATCCCCCGCCGTCGAGGTTGATAGCATCGCGGCAGCCGAGCCACTGCATCAGACGGGTCAGTTCGTGCAGCTTCATACCCTGCGCATTGGCATGCCGGCCATCTACGGTGGCCAGGATCAGCTGCCGCCGGGGACCCAGACAAAGGCAGGTGCGCGGATGACGATTGTCGTTGAAGGCATTGGCCTTGAGCGGATGCGCCTGCCCGTCGCGCAGCAGCAGCGGCCCCGTGGTCATTACGTTGGGCTGCGGAAGGGTCCGGTCCCAGCCGGGCTGGTCGCCACCAAACACGATACGTACCCGGTTCCGGTCGATCACGATGGCGGCCTGCTGGTGTTCGATCAGGTTGCGGCCGACCCGCCGGGTGGTATCAAGCAGTTGCCCGTCGATTCGGATCAGATCGACCGAGCCGCCGTTTTTGACATCGAAAAACGTGCCGTTGAGTGCCACCAGCGCCCCGCTCTGCCGACCAAACCAACTGGTTGGTTTCAGGCTGTCGCCGGCCGAGGCAAAGGTGATTACGGGTTTCCGGCGCCGGTTTTTCAGTACGATCAGATTGATGTTCTGCCGCGAACCGAACAAACTGTCGATACGGGCTTCGCGCCAGCGCAGGCCGCGACGCAGGCGGGTTTCGTGCCAGGGCGCGCGCCGGACGCGTACGGAATCGGGTGTAGGCTGGGCCTGTACGAGCGTCAGGCTGAGCAGGAAAAGAAGAAGGAATTTCATGGTTGAGCAGCAGGCGAATCAGGAACGACGATGCACACGAAAACAGCCCGGCACTGCGGGGAGTGGCCGGGCTGCGAAACTTATTTTTTGATGGCCTCGGGGCCGACGTAGCGCTCAAAGAATTCATAGATGCGGAGCAACCGGTCGATGCGCTGCCGCACGTTGCCCGATCGACTCAGTTCGTGCGTGGCCCCCGGCATCCGGACATATTCGACCGGGCGACCCAGAATCTTCAGGCTCTTGTATAGCATCTCGCTCTGAATAACGCCCGTGCGCAGGTCGTTCTCGCCATGCTTGATCAGCAGCGGGGTTTTGATGTTCTGTACGAAGGTGTAGGGCGAGTTGGCGTCGAGCACGCGGGCGTCGGGCGACCAGGGGTAATCGAAATAGCTTGGAATCAGGCGCCAGGCGTTGCCTTCGCCCAGAAAGGTAGTGAGGTCATACACACCGCGCTGTGCGAAGGCAGCCTTGAAGCGGTTGTCGTGCCCCACGATCCAGGCGGTGAGGTAACCAGCGTAGGAGCCACCCGTAATGACCTGCCGGCTCGTGTCGACCCAGCGTTCTTTGGCTGCATCGGTAGCCGCGGCCAGTACATCTTCGGTAGGGCCAGTGCCCCAGTCTTTGATGTTGGCGCGCTGGAAGTTGATGCCATAGCCACCCGACCCCCGGGGGTTGGCGTACACTACGCCGTAACCCTGCGCACACATGTACTGAAACTCGTGCCACATCGACTGCTCACCGGGCCCCCACATGGCCGTAGGGCCACCGTGCATGTTCAGTAGGAGGGGGTAGGTTTTACCGGCTTCAACCACCGTTGGCTTCATAATCCAGTAGTCAACGGTCTGGCCGAGCGAGTTTTTGTACGTCCGTTTTTCAGGCATACTCAATTGGCGCTGCGCTACCCAGTCGTTGTGGTTGCTGAGTTTGACCTGATTCTTCCCCTGCGCGTTGGCCCGGTACAGTTCCGACGGGTTGGTGATATCGGTTTTGGCCAGTACCACCTGATCGCCCACGATGTCGAAAGCGGTGATGCCGCTGTCGAAATCGGTGAGCTGGGTAACCTGCCGCGTGGTGGGGTCGAGCCGATAGAGCGGAGCCCCCCCGTTCGACTGGGCCGTGAAATAAACGGCGTAGCCCGCCGGGGCGTTACGGCTGCGGCCACCGGCCGTTGTGGTGGCGGCCCAGGTCAGGCCACTGGCCGCCCGGTCGAAGGTGACAGGCTGCGGGTTGCTGACGGTGTTGCCCGACAGGGTAGCCAGACCGGGCAGCGAGATATTGACCCCTTCCGACGGCCCAACCAGGTACACCAGCATCCGGCCGTCGGGCGAAGGGCGGGGCGACCCATAGCTCTTACCCGCTTCACCGAGCAGGGTCCGGCGCGCGCCCGACCCATCGGCCGGAATAAAGACAATGGCGTTGTCCTGCTCGCGGTCGGGGTGCTTCAGCGAGTCGCGGTCGGTTACGGCCAGCAGGCCCTGGCCATTGGGAAGCCAGACCGGCGCCTGGGCCGAGGCAAAACCGCGGGTGAGGGCTTTCGGCTGGGCTCCTTCCTGCACATCGATTACGTAGAGGTGCTGGAACGACAGCTCCGGCTCGGTGGTCGACTCGCCCTGGAAATTAAGCCGGTTGATCACCTTGGCTTTTTTGTCGTCTACATCCTTCGCCAGGTAGGCCCGAATCTCGGCCAGCGAGCCATCGGGGTTTGCCTTGATTTTTTTGTCGGGCCGCACGAAGTCGTTGGTCTGGAAACCCGGTTTCTCGAGCGACCAGGCAGGCAGGGTTTTGGCGGGGTTCAGCAGCGAGTCTTTCAGCAGCTCGGTCATCGACACCGAGGTCTGGAAAGCAATGCGCTTGCCATCCGGCGACCACACGGGGCTGCTGGCGCCGTAGGGGCTGCTGGTCAGCTGCCAGGCTTCGCCCCCGTCGAGGGGCATCACGAATAGCTGGGATTTGCCCTTTACGGTGCGGGTAAAGGCAATCCGCTGGCCATCGGGCGACCAGGTAGCCTGCCGGGCCGATTCGGAACCGCGGGTCAGCGCTTTGCTGTCGCCGGGCGTCAGACTGCTGAGGTAAATATGCGTCCGGTAGTCGTAATCGTCTTTCTGGTCGGCATTGGGCTCAATAGTCGTGAGCGCATACACGGCGCGTTTGCCATCGGGAGCCAGTTCAACGGCACCCACCTGCCGGATGCGGGTCAGGTCGGTCGCCAGAATTTTGGTTTTGGTTTGCGCCAGGGCGACTTGCACACCTAGCAGCAGGAAGAGGGTAGTTTGTCGAAGCATAGACGGGGGTTAGCAAAGAAACAGACGAGAAAAGGCTAGCCGAGCAGGGGTACGTAACGCTCCCGGACGATGTTGGCGTGGTGTATCGGATGGCCAACCAGCACGAAGCCCAGCGCCAGTACCGAGATCGTCTTGTCGGAAGCCGTGCCGCTCCGCAGCAGCATCTCGTCGGTGAAGCTGCCAAAGAGCTGCAGCGTCGACCGGCGCAGCTCGGCATATTCGGTGCAGAGGTCGGCCAGGGAGCGGTGGCTGGCATCGGCCAGTTCGGCAAAGCTATTTTCGTCGAAACCCGGCAGGGGGGTCTGGTCGGCGCGGGCAATGCGCAGCGCCCGGTAGGTCATGATCCGCTCGGTGTCGATCAAATGCTGCACGATGTCGCGCATGGTCCATTTGCCGGGGGCGTACCGCTGATCGCCCAGCGCGTCGAGCGTGTTGCGATCAATCAGGTTGTCGATGGTGGCGGTTTGGCGCAGGGCATCGAGCAGATCGAAATCGGGCGCCAGGTTGATGTACCGGTCGAAGAACGCGGGCATGGCCGGCAGGGCTGCTTTGGTCATGGAGTACGGGGTTTACAGTTGTCAGGTTGCCGCACGACGCGGTCGCTTACTTGCCAGATGGGCCCAGCAGTTCGGTAAGCAGCCGGTCGGCCTTATAAATGTAGCGCATGGCGGCTACGATACCGCCGGCATGCACCGAGATACTGCGGTTGGCCGTGGGCACGAAGATAAAATCGCCGGGCAGGCTTTCCATATTGCCATCAAACACCAGGCCCACAGCCTCGCGATTTTTGTTGATGAGGGGGCTGCCCGAGTTGCCGCCGATAATGTCGTTGGTGGTGATCAGGCACATGGGCTCGCGGAGCAGTGCGGCCGGCGGGTTTTTCCAGCGGGCCGGCAGGTTCCACGGGCCCTTGTCGCCAAACGAATAGTTGCGGTCATACAGGCCGGCGAAGGTGGTTACGACCGGCGCTTTGGTGCCGTTGTAGTCGTAGCCCTTTACCACGCCGTCGTTGATGCGGAGGGAAAACGTAGCGTCGGGAGGCACCGCAGCGCCGTAGACCGCATACAGCATACGGCCCAGCTGGCCGTGCAGCAGCTCCTGCTGCTGGGCGATCTGCTGCGCCTGCCGGGCGGCCGCCACGTAGCGCGGAAACCCGACGCGGGCCACTACCAGCAGCGGATCGTTACTGCTGGCCATGCTGCCCGCCCGGCTCATCAGATCGGCTACGAAGGCGGGGTCGGTCAGGCGGGTGGTGCGCATCAGGTACGCAGCCGCTTCGGCCGGCGTTTTGCCGTTGAGCGCGGCCTTCACGTAAGGGTCGCTGGTACCCAGCCCCGCCAGTGCCTCCGTCAGGTGGGCGGCCAGATAGGCTTCTTCGAGCATCTTGTTGGCTAGTACGGGGGGCACCACCAGCGCGCGGGCCCGCTCAGCATCGGCTGGGCGGGCGGCAGCAAGCTCGCCAAACTGCGTCAGTATATTGGCAAAGGCCAGCAGGTCACCCGTGGTGCGTTCGTTGGGGGCCAGGTAGGTGGCATCGGCAAACAGGCTCCGGAGCCGCGTGGTATTGGCCGCCAGTTCATCCCAGGTACGAAGCTGATCGGCCGGCAGGTTTCTGGCGCGGGCCGCGGCTTTAAACTGCCGCTCGAACGTGGCTTTGCGGGCCATAAGCTGTGGGTCGCGCAGCCCACCCAGCTGCCCGGTCATGGCTTTGATGCTGTTCTCGTAACTGAAAATCTCGTTTAGAATACTATCGTTTTTCGCCGTGGCATTATACTGTTGCAGCGCCCGGGAACGGTTGCGGAGCAACTCCAGCGTAGCCGGCGTTTGCAGGTCGCGGTCGAAGGTGAGTTCGGCCAGGGTTTTCAGCCGTTCGGTATGGCCGGGGTTGCCAATCACGAAGGTGGGGTCACCCTCACGAACACCATTGGGGTTGAACCGAAAAAAATGGGTGGTTTGCAGGGGTTTTCCCTTATCGTAGACCCGAAAAAACGAGCAGTCGAGGGCGTAGCGGGGGTAGGTGAAGTTATCGTAGTCGCCCCCGAAGAAGCCGAGTTGCAGCTCGGGCATAAAGACCAGCCGTACGTCGGTGTAGCGACGGAAGCCGTACAGGGCATAGCGGCCCCCGTCGTAGAACGTGATGGGTTGCAGCTGTAGCCCCTGCCACGCAGGTTTGGTGCCGTAGTCGGTTCGGATACTGTCGAAAACGGCTTCGCGGGCCTGTAGCTTGGTTTCTTCGGTTGTGGCCCGGCTCATGGCCGCCTGCACCCGCGCCGTAATGTCGTCGATCTGCACGAGCTGATCGACGAACAGGCCCTCTACTTTTCGTTCGTCGGCGAGCGTTTTGGCGTAAAAACCCGTGGCGTTCAGGTCTTCACCTTTCCGGGCTACCCCCGTACCCGATTCGCGGGCGCAGTGGTGGTTGGTCATCACGAGTCCATTGCCCGACACAAACGACGCCGAGCAGTAATCGGCAAAGCGCAGTGCCGCCAGCCGGGCTTCGTCGAACCACCGCTGGTCGGGCGTGAACTGGTAGGTCTGTTTAAAATAAGCGGTGGGGGGCGCATCGAACGTCCACATGTTGCCCAGGTCGCGGGGACTACCCAGGCTGGAGTCGACGGCAACGGGCTGCGCCAGGGCCGGGGCGAGCAGTGCGGAAAAAAGCAGGCCCGACAAAACAGCCGGGCGACGGATCGATTGACGCATGTGGACTGGGAGGAGGAATTGGGCAAAAATAGCGAAAGCGCCGGGCTACCCCTACCCGCTTTTTGATAAACGGAAACGGGCTGCTGGCGTCGCCGGAGCGCATACCAACAGCCCGTTGTGCGGGTAAGTCAGGGTTGGCCTACACCATGTCGTTTTTCTCGAGCATGGCCTGTCCCACAGTGTCGTCTTTCCGCACGAAGGGGCGGATAATGATGCGAGTGCCCCGTTGGTATGTAAACAGCCGGTAGATCCAGTTGCTGAACACGACCAGTTTGCTGCGGAAGCCCACAAGGTAGAAGATGTGTACAAACAGCCAGGCCATCCAGGCCACAAAACCACCCAGATGAATGTTGCCCGGCAGATCGGCCACGGCCCGGCTTCGCCCCACAATGGCCAGTGAACCCTTGTCGAAGTAATCGAACGGAGTGGTGGGCTCGTTGCGTAGCATCCGACGCAGGTTTTTGGCCAGGTGCTCGCCCTGCTGAATGGCCGGCTGCGCCACACCAGGGTGCCCCTTGGGCCATTTGTCGAGTTTCATCAGGGCAATATCGCCAATGGCAAACACGTCGGTCATGCCCTGAATCTGGTTGATCGGGTCGACCAGGATACGACCCCGTTCGATCGCTTCGGCCGGGATGCCATCGATCAGGGCGCCCGTAACGCCAGCCCCCCAGACGAGGGTCTGCGCCCGAATCTGTTCGCCCCCTTTCAGTGTCACCACCTCACCATCGTAGTTCTCAATCAGCGTATTCAGCTTGACAATCACGCCCAGATCTTCCAGATAGCGCTGGGCTTTCTGCCCGGCCTCGTCCGACATGGGGGGGAGCACCTTGCCCAGGCCCTCGATTACGTAGATTTTCATCTGTGAGAAATCGAGACCCGGGTAATCGTTGGGCAGCACGTGCTTCCGCATTTCGGCCAGCGAACCCGCCATCTCGACACCAGTAGGGCCGGCACCCGCCACCACAAACGTGAGCAGACTGGTGCGCTCAGCCGGGTCGGTGGTTACGCTGGCCTGCTCGAAACACTGCAGAAACTGACTCCGCACGTTGAGGGCTTCGGGGATGGTCTTGAGCGGAAAGGAATATTTTTTGATCTGGTCGTTGCCAAAAAAATTGGTTTTCGAGCCGGTGGCAATCACCAGGTAATCATACGACAGGTCGCCGATCAGGGTCGTAACCGTTTTTTGCCCGGGGTTAATTCGACTGACGCGCACCATCCGGTAGTGGAAGTTGGTAAAGTCGTCGAACATTTTCCGGAAGGGTTCGGCAATGGCATCGGGTTCGAGACCAGCCGTAGCCACCTGATACAGCAGGGGCCAGAAGCCGTTGTAGTTCTGCTTGTCGAACAGTACCACCTGCACGTCGGCCGTGCGCAGGCTTTTAGCCAGGTTCATGCCGCCGAAGCCACCGCCGATAATGACGACCCGGGGCTTGGTGGTGTCGGGTATATTAAGCGATAATTTGTCGTACTGGAGCATCGTGTAGGAGGTGTCTGGGCACCGGTTGTATTCCTGTCTACTACCTTGTAATCAGGTGTTTTGTTTGCCGAATAACGACAAATCGAGTAGTCAGCTAGAGTAGCCGACCGCGTCCCGGTCCCGTCGGGGCGGCTGATGTGTCAATACCACGTATATTTGAGGAAGCCCGCTCGTTATACGTATGACGGTGCTTCCTTCCTGCCGTAACCTCGTATGTATCGACTGCTTTACGCCCTGTTGGGATTACTATGCGCTGGCTGTAGCTGGCTGCAGGCGCAAACGCCTACCCGTTATACCGTCAGCGGCTATGTACGTGAAGCCGGCAGCCAGGAGGCTCTGATCGGGGTAAATGTGTACCTGCCCGGCACAGCCATCGGTACCACCACCAACACCTACGGCTTTTATTCGCTGACCCTGCCCGCTGCCGACAGCCTGGCGGTGGCCTACTCGTTTGTGGGTTACGAACCTACGAGTCGGCGCGTTGGCCTGCGTACCAGCCAGACCATCGACGTGTACCTGACGCCCGGACGCGAACTGGCCGAAGTGGAGGTGCGCGGCACCACCGACGAAACCCGCGTCAGCGACACGCCCCAGATGAGTACGGTGAGCATTCCGGTTGCCCAGATCAAAAAAATTCCGGCGTTTCTGGGCGAAAAAGACGTGCTGAAAGTGCTGCAGCTGATGCCGGGAGTACAGAAAGGCTCCGAGGGGCAAACGGGTATCTACGTGCGCGGGGGCGGGCCCGATCAGAACCTGATCATTCTGGACGATGCCGTGGTCTACAACGCCAACCACCTGTTTGGTTTCTTTTCGGTGTTCAACGGCGACGCCATCAAAAGCGTCGAACTCATCAAAGGGGGCTTTCCGGCCCGCTTCGGTGGCCGGCTGTCGTCGGTAATCGAGCTGAACATGAAAGACGGCAACCGCGACCGGCTGCACGGCGAAGGCGGCATCGGCCTGATTGCCTCACGGCTGATGCTCGAAGGGCCGCTGGTTAAAAACAGGAAAGGCCAGTCGGTCGGGTCGTTTCTGGTGTCGGGGCGCCGGACCTATCTCGACGTGGTGGCGGCCCCGCTGATTCGGGCCCAGACCAACGGCCAGACCCAGGCCGGCTACTACTTCTACGACCTGAATGCCAAAGCCAACTATGACCTGGATGCGCGCAACAAGCTGTACCTGAGTGGTTATTTCGGCCGCGATCGGTTCTACGCCCGCGATCAGTCGGGCGGTACCGATACCAACCTGGGCTGGGGCAACGCTACCGGAACGCTGCGCTGGAACCACTTGTTCAACCCCCGGCTCTTTGCCAACCTCTCGCTGATTTTCAGTGACTACAAATTTCAGATTGGCTCGACCGAGCGGGGCGCGGTCGACAACCAGACTTATTCACTCAGCTACCGGTCGGGTATCCGCGACCTGTCGCTCAAGTACGATGTCGATTTTTATCCGACGCCCCAACACGCCGTTCGGGTGGGGGTGCAGGGGATTTATCACCGCTTTACGCCCAGCGCCATCGTCCTCGAAAATGCCCTTATCAGCCAGTACCGGCAGGGTATCGATCAGATCGACGTGCTGGAGTCGGGGCTGTATGCCGAAGATACCTGGCGGCCGGGCGAGCGCTGGCGGCTCAACGGGGGGCTGCGGCTGAGCTACTTTCAGCACCCGGCCGTGCGCTACCTCCGGCCCGAGCCCCGGCTGTCGGCCGCCTACACCCTGGCTCCTGATCTGTCGCTCAAAGCGTCGTACGCCCTGATGAATCAGTACGTACACCTGCTGTCGAACACAGGCATTGGTCTGCCGACCGATTTGTGGGTACCAACAACCGACCGCGTCAAACCGCAACAGTCGCAGCAGCTGGCCATCGGGCTGGCCAAAGACCTGCCGGGGCGCAACCTGGCGCTCACCGTGGAGGGCTACTACAAGACGATGAGCAACATCATCAACTACAAGGAAGGCGCCAGCTTTCTATTACTCAACGATCCGGGATCGGCCAACAACGTGCGCTGGGAAGACAACGTAACGGCGGGTCGGGGCTGGTCGTACGGTGCCGAGGTACTGCTGCAACGCAAAACGGGTCGGCTGTCGGGCTGGGTGGGCTACACCCTGTCGTGGACGCAGTGGCAGTTTGCCGAGATCAACGGGGGCCAGCCCTACTACCCCAAGTATGACCGTCGGCACGACGTTTCGGTTGTGGGCATTTACGAAATCAACAAGCGCATCACCCTGTCGGGGACCTGGGTGTATGGCACCGGCAATGCGCTCACCATTCCGGTGGGGCGGTACGATGCGTTCCGGCCGGGCACGACCTATGCCGGCACCACGGGGGGGCAGCTGGCGGGGCTGCTGCAGAACAGCCGCATCGTCGACGACTATGGCACTCAGAAAAACAGCTTCCGCGCCGAACCCTACCACCGTTTCGATGTGGGCGTGCAGTTCAGAAAACAGAAAAAACACCACCTCCGCACCTGGGAGGTGAGTGTCTATAACCTCTACAACCGACGCAATCCGTTTTTCTACCGGCTCGAGTCGGTGGCGCAGGCGGCCAACGAGCCCAACCGGACGGCGCTGATCCGTTATTCGGTTTTCCCGCTGGTACCGTCGGTTAGTTACTCCTTTTCCTTCTAGGCCATGACCACGATTTTTTCTCCTTTATCCCGTTCGGCGGGACTGCTGAGTGGCTTGCTGGTGTGGGTTGGGCTGTCGGGCTGCGGTAGCCTGCGCAACGAAGTAAGCCCCGATCAACTCGGTCTGGCGTCGGCCAAACTGGTTATTCACGGGTTTTTGTCGCCCCAGGATACGACGCTGGCCATCAAGGTGAGTCAGTCGCGAACGGTTACGGGCGACAGCCTCAGCAGTGCCCTCACCGATGGCAACATTACCAACGCCGTTGTTACGCTAACCGACGGAAGCCGGTCGGTGCGGTTGCGCTACAAAGCCAACGGGGCTACCTACTACAGTGTTTCGGCCACTCAGCTGCCCATTCTGCCGGGCCACACCTACCAGCTCACCGTGGTTACGGCCGATGGGCAGCAGGCCCGCAGTCAATGCACCATCCCGGCGCCGGTCCGTTTGTCGGCCGTGGTCATCGATTCGCTGACCGAAACGCAGGGGCGGGGGCAGGTGCGCCGGTATTTTGCCCGCGCCCGCTGGCAGGACCCGGCCGGACCGGGCAATTATTACCAGGTAGCGGGTACTTTTCAGGTCGTTACGGGCACATCGGCTACCACGGGCAAGAATACCGTGATGTACAACAACCTGGGTTTCGACGATGACAACCGGGGCCTCTCGGCCGATACCGATGCCGATGGCAGCAGCCTGGTGTCGGGGCGGGCGTTTCTGGGCAACATACCCCTCGACGGTGCCACGCCCAAGGGTTTCCGGCAGCAGTATCGGGGTAGCCGACTGCGGGTCGAGCTCTATAGTGTCGAAGCCAGTTATTACCAGTATCGGTCGGCTGTGATCCGGCAGGGGCGCGTGCGCAACAATCCGTTTGCCGAACCCGTGCTCATCCCGAGCAACATTGGCGGGGGGCTGGGGTGCTTTGCCGGCTACAACCAGTCGGCCATCGAAACGGTTGTAAACTGATTGCTGGTCGGCAAAAAAAATCCCCCGCCGGGCGTACCGGGCGGGGGAGCGAAAACAGGACGGTCAGCGCGACTAGGCGTTCTGAACGGTGTTGTTCATGATTTCAGTCTGCTTCCGGATCGACTCCATGTGGATAATCTTGTAGATTTCTTCCACCAGTTCGGGGTACAGGTTCAGCTTGGCACCCAGCGCCGTACGGGTTTGCAGAATCTCTTTCCAGCGGTCGGGCTGAAACAGCGTCACGTTGTTGTCGCGCTTGTATTCGGCCAGCCGCTCAACGAGGGCCATGCGGGCGGCCAGCATTTCGACGATCTGCCGGTCAACGTTGTCGATGTTCCGACGCGACTGATCCATCACACTCTGGAACTCGAGGTTCGACGATTCGACCTGCCGAATCTGCAGGTGATCAAGCATTTCGCCAAACGCGGCCGGGGTCAGCTGCTGGGCGGCATCGCTCCAGGCTTTGTCGGGATCGATGTGCGACTCCACGATCAGACCATCGTAATTGAGGTCCATGGCCATCTGGGCCAGTTCGTTGAGGTAGGCCCGCTTGCCTGCCATATGGCTGGGGTCGCCGATAATGGGCAGCGTCGGGAAAATCGATTTCAGCTCGATGGCCATCTGCCACATCGGCACGTTGCGGTATTTGGTCGACTCGCCGGTAGCAAAGCCCCGGTGAATAGCCCCCAGTTTGGTAATGCCGGCGCCGGCAATCCGCTCGAACGCACCTACCCACAGAGCGAGGTCGGGGTTGACCGGGTTTTTAATCAGCACCGGTACGTCGACACCACGGAGGGCATCGGCAATTTCCTGTACGTTAAACGGGTTAACCGTGGTCCGGGCGCCAATCCACAGCACATCCATGCCGTATTTGAGGGCCAGTTCGATGTGCTCGGGGGTGGCTACCTCAACAGCAATGGGAAGGCCGGTTTCGGCTTTGGCCCGCTGCAGCCAGGGCAGCGCTGCCTCGCCCATCCCTTCGAAGCTACCGGGGCGGGTCCGTGGTTTCCAGACACCAGCCCGGATAACGTTAACGGCGCCCAGCGTTTTCAGCTGCCGGACAGTTTCCACAACCTGCTCTTCGGTTTCGGCGCTACAGGGGCCGGCGATGATCAGGGGTTTGCCGCCTGTATTGATCCACGAATCCAGGGGCTCTACGGTCAAATCTACTTTCATAAGAAACGCATCAGGGGTAGGTTGTACCCGTACTACACTAAGGAACTTTCAATCTGATTTTGTGGTATATTTGCAGGGGGAATCGGTTGCTAGTGAGGCCGGTTCCCTACTTTGTCTAAAACTGGTTTTTGTTAGTCGAACAAGCTGTGCCGGGGGCTTTACACCTTCAACCGAAATTTCGTTCTATATTTCGGCCGTCTTAACCGACACCGGCACGCACTTAACGCTATGGACGTAGCACCGTCAAAACGGAGCAGCAATATGTCGAACCGAAGTAATGTAATGCCAGAGACCGCCGAGTTGGTTGATGGCTCGTTTAAAGCCGGGCCGACAGTGGCCACTACAAACGAAACCCAGGCGAGGCCTGTCTCTTTCGAGGATACTTCGATTGCTTTTTCTTCCCAGTCGAACTTCAAACTAAGAAAGACGTACTGGCTCTTTGCGTTGATGAATAAGGGATGGCTGGTAAATTTAGGGACTTTTTTCATAAAAATTGCCCTGCGCCTGCGTCTCCCCATCAAATCGCTTATCAAACACACCATTTTCGAGCAATTCTGTGGTGGTGAGAGTATTCGCGATTCGGAGCCAACCATTCATCAACTGCACCAGAAGCATGTCGGTACCATTCTCGACTATTCTGTAGAAGGCGAAGAGAACGAGAAAAGCTTCGACGAAACCACGCTGGAGATCATGCGCACCATCGAGCGCGCCAGCCAATCGGCCGATATTCCCTTTTCGGTCTTTAAAATCACGGGTCTGGCTTCGACCGAACTGCTCGAAGCCGTTCAGCTCGGCAACTCCCTCGACAAAGATCAGAAAGCCCAGTTCGACCGGGTGCTGAAACGGGTCGACTCGCTGTGCCGCCGGGCCCACGAACGCAACGTCCGGATTTTTATCGATGCCGAAGAAAGCTGGATTCAGGATACGATCGATACGCTGGCCTACGAAATGATGGACCGGTTCAACCACGAACAGCCCATTGTGTACAACACGTACCAGATGTACCGTTGGGAAAGCATGGACCGGCTCCGGCGCGACCTCGACGAAGCGCAGGCCAAGGGTTATTTCCTGGGGGTGAAGCTCGTGCGCGGGGCTTATCTGGAAAAAGAACGACTGCGCTCGCACGAAGAAGAATACCAGGATCCCATTCAGGCCACCAAGGAAGATACCGACCGCGACTTTAATCTGGCCATCGACTTCTGCCTCGAAAACCGCGATACGATCTCGGTTTGTCTGGGTACCCACAACGAGTATAGCTGCCAGTACTGCGTTCAGAAAATGAAGCAGTTAGGTATCGCTCCCGGCGACCCACACATCTACTTTGCCCAACTGCTCGGCATGAGCGACAACATTTCGTATAACCTGGCTTCGGCGGGTTATAACGTGGCTAAATACGTGCCATACGGTCCCGTTGAAGCGGTGATGCCCTACCTGTTCCGCCGGGCCGATGAAAACAAGTCGATTGCCGGTCAGAGCAGCCGCGAATACATGCTGGTACGCAGTGAGCTGAAGCGCCGGAAGGGGTGTGCCTAGTGCCAGACGGGTGGCTCGCAGCCCACTGGCACCCCTGAGGGTGTGTTCCGATACAAACGGCCCGACCAGTTGGTTGGGCCAAACTTTTTATGATTAAGAAAAACCCGATCCCTTACTTTTTGCTGGCCTTCCTGCTGATCGCGATCGATCAGGGCGTGAAACTGGCTGTGCATTTCTACATGACGCCCGGTTTTGCGGGTCAGATCAAACTCATTGGCGACTGGCTGAAACTCCATTATGTACTCAACCCGGGTATGGCGTTCGGGATGCAGCTGGGGTACGAATACGGTAAGCTGCTGCTGAGTGTGTTCCGGCTGTTTGCCATGGTCGGGATTGGGTATTATCTGGTGCAGCTGGCCCACCGGGGGGCGCCCAACGGGTTGCTCTGGGCTATGGCCATGATTCTGGCCGGCGCCGTTGGCAACGTGATCGACAGTACCTTTTACGGGGTTTTTCTGCACAATGCGCCTTACGGCTCGCCAACGCCCTGGTTTCATGGCCAGGTGATCGACATGATTTTCGTCGATGTCTGGGAAGGTTTCATTCCGGAGTGGGTGCCGGTCTGGGGTGGGCAGTACTATTCGACGCCTATTTTCAACGTGGCCGATTCCTGCATTTTTGTGGGTGTCTGCCTGATTCTGCTCTTTCAGCGCCGGTTCTTCAGCGGCATTCAGCCCGATGAGTCGCTGTTACCCGATGAGCCGGACGCTACCAATGCGAGCGTATTGCCCATGCATGAAGCGGTAGCCGAAGGCCTGACCCCCGCTGAGCCAGCGCCGGCAACCCGTGCCGAGACAGACACCCGTGCCGAATCGGAAGAAGCGACGCGCGCAACGGATTCGGCTGACGCGCCCCGCACCGATAAGCAGGATTGAGTCGTTCGAGTTTTGTACACCATAAAGAAGGCCCGGCCACTATCTGAGTGGCCGGGCCTTCATCGTTTGGGGGTTACCGTTGGTCGGTTATTGCGCTTCTTCGAGCGGAGTGAAATCTTTGAAGGTGCGTTTGATGGCTTTGTCGGTGGCTTCTTTCTTGGCCTGCCAGTTGGCATCCAGTTCGAGCGCTACCAGCCCGCTGAGGCTCATGGCGCCCCGGAAATCGTCGAGCTTTTTTACAAAATCGGCCGAGCGCCGGCTTGATTTAAGGGAAAACTCGCGGGCAAATACATCGCCTTTGTTCTGCAACTCCGATTTCTTGCCCAGCACGTAGTTGTAACGATCGAGCAGATCCTTCATCGATTTTCCGATTACTTCGGTGGCCTCCAGCGTGCCCATGGTGAGCACGGCGGTGCCGCCTACGGCCGAGATAATGCGCTGCGTGCTCTGATCATTGCTGGTCAGCGCGGGCGAAACGCCGGTGACGGCTCCCAGCGATGCGTTGGCGACGGATCGGTTGCGTTTACCGCCCTTGGCCCGTTTGTAATCGCGTTTCAACTGCTCTTCTTTCTCCCCCAGCTGTTCGACCAGCCCCCAGGCCTGCACCAGCAGCTGCCGGTACTGACCATAGTAGTAGCGGTCTTTTTCGGCTTCGTTAACGGTGTTTTTCACGATGAAGGTGATCTGCCGTTCCTGCCGGTTCTGCGCTTTGTCGAGCACGTAGAAGGTTACGTGGGCCTCCAGCGAGTCGTAGGGGTCCTTCACAAAATCGTAGCCCGGCTGCCAGATAAACTCGTATTGTGAGTCGGTATTCTTCACCAGCGCCGTTTTCGGAATCTGCTGGTTGTCGGACAAAAAACCGAAGGCTACCACATCATCGTCGCCGTTGGGGTCGGAGAGGTAAAACTTGAGGTTGACCGTGGCGTTTTCACGGAGCTTGTAGAGCGTTTCCTGCGGAATAACGGCAATATCGGGCGGCAGGTCCATCTGCGTTACTTCGACTTTCAGGCGCCCCTTGGAGCGGGCTTTGGCAGGCTGGTCTTCGACCCAGAACTCAATGACAATGGGATTGTCTTTCAGTTTTTTGAACTGGTTGAGTGAGAGTGTCCAGGTCAGTTCGCCCTGCGCCGTCAGCTTGCTGCCTTCGGGCATCTGATCGGCAATGGGAATGAACACGATCGGATCGCCGTCATCGTCGCGGACCAGGTCGGAGTCGAGCCGGTAGGTATTCTGGGTGCGGTAACGAACGTAGAACGGCCGTAGCTCACCGATGGTAGGCGGGCGGTTGACGTGGAGTACGGTGAAGTCGATTGTCTGCGTAACCGAGTGGCCGCGCCGGTTGCGCACCTCGAACGTGATGGGTACCTGCCGGCGGGTCTGAATCCGGTCGGCAAGGTTGTAACTGGGTACCCAGCTGAAATGCCCCAGTGAATCGAGCTCGGCACCCTCGGGGATCTTGTCGCCCACCAGCAAGAACGTCAGCGTATCGCCGGCGCCGGCACTGGCTTTCAGGTCGAACCGGACATTGCTGCCTTCGGGAACTACGTTCCAATCGTTCTGGCTGGGGAAGATCAGGTGAAGCGATTTGGACTCCTGTGCGTAGGCCTGACTACTCAGTAGCGCAGTTAGCAGCCCCATCAATACACCAGCGATTCGATTCATAAGCAACAGTTGAGAAAGAGGTATTACCTTGAAGAACGCAAAAGTACTGCTAAGAATTTTGCGACCCAGCGTTTAAGCGTCCGTATGGCCCGGCTTTCTAGGGTACAACGGCCCGGCCGGGGGGCAGCCAGCGGCCCGACAATGGGCTCAAATGCACAACGGGCCGCTACCCGAAGCAGGTAGCGGCCCGTTGTGGAAAAGCAGTCGCGTAGCCGACCGGGCTACGCGCAGGCCTTATTTGTTTTTCTTGGGCGTTGCTGCCGGCGCGGTGGCAGCCGGCTTGTTGGCCGAAGGAGCAGCTGTTGTCGTGGCTTTCGACGGATCGACGCCCAGTTTCTTCAGCACCAGTTCGGTGATGTTGTTCTCTTCGGGAGCCACCAGCAGAATCGGCGTGGTGTTGGCACCGGCATCCAAGTTGAAGATGTAGGTGTAGGCGTTTTCTTTCGCCACGGCATCAATCGCTTTCTGGATTTTCTGCACCACCGGGTTCACCAGTTGACCGTATTTGGTCTGCAGCGACTGCTCGGCCGTGCGGCCAAACTCCTGAATGCGGGTTTGCAGACCCTGCAGTTCGGTTTCGCGGTCCTTGCGAATCACATCCGACATCTGCTCAAGGCCCTTCTGGTAGGCGGCATACTTATCTTCCAGTTCTTTCTGCATCCGCTTCAGTTCGTTTTCCGACTGCGTGCGCTGAATGGTCAACTGGTTTTGTATGTCTTTCGCTTCGGGGGTCTGGCCGAGGATGTAATCGATATTCGTATAGCCCAGTTTGATCGAAGCCGAAGCCGTCGTGGCGGGAGCTGCCGATGTTTGAGCCTGAGCGTTCAGTCCGCCAGCCAGCAGGGCCGCTGTGAACGCCATCACGAGTGTCTTCTTCATTTTCAGTTTACTTGGTTTGCTACTTCGGTTTTACAGTTGTTTTATTATCGGTGTTGCCGCCCGCTGGCGACGACTGCGTGGTACCGGCTACCGGAGTGGGCTTGCCGGGTTTGGCGTTGATATCCAGTCCCAGCTCCTCCATGATATACTCCGTGTAATCGTGGCGTGGATTCGTGTAGAGCATAACGAAGTCAGAGGCTTTATCGAACATGAAATCCAGCTTCTTTTGCAACGACACTTTTTCGATGGCCCGGCTGACCAGCTCCATCGGGGTCCGCATCAGCTCCTTCTTTTTCTGGAACAGCATACCCTCGTAGCCGAATACTTTATTGTTGTATTCGCGGGCTTCCCGCTCCTTCTCACTCAGTGCCCGTTGCCGCTCGCGCTTCATGTCGTCGGTCAGCAGAATTTCCTCGGCCTGGTAAGCCCGCTGCAGCCGGTCGATCTCGACGTATTTATCCTGAATGTCTTTCGACCACTTGTCGGTAAACTTGTCGATCTCGCCCAGGGCTTTCTGATACTCGGGCATCTTGCTGAAAATGAACTCCGTATCGACGTACCCGAACTTCTGCGCTGACGCCGAAGCGAAGGGCCAAAAGGCGCACAAAAGTAGGAAAATTAAACCCTTTTTCATGACAGTGACTCAACTTTTCAAGGCAAACGAACTGAGTGTCAATCGTCGTACGTGGCGTGCATGAGTTAGATGAATCAGGTGGTCCGGGGTTTAACGAGCCTGTCAGACCGCCCGGTTCGTGTCGTGCACTTATCGGATCTGTTGCCCAATGGTGAAGTGGAACTGACCCGACGCTTTGTCTTTCACGCCCGGAATCTTGTCGAAACCGTAGCCGTAGTCGATCCCGATCAGACCGAATGCCGGCATGAAAATACGGGCACCAAAACCAACCGACCGTTTCAGATCGAACGGGTTATACTGCTTGTAGCTGGCCCAGTTGTTACCCGCTTCCAGAAACGTCAGGGCAAAGATGGTGGCCGAGGGGTTCAGCGAAACAGGGTAGCGCAGTTCGGCTACAAACTTATGGTACACCACGCCACCCTGACTGCGGGTGTTGGCGTCGGCCACGCGGTTGTAGTCGGCCGTGTACACGCTCCGGTCATCGTAGCCACGCAGCCCGATAATGTCCTGCGCCAGTGCAAACTGACCCTGACCCGCCAGACCCGAACCACCCAGTACGAACCGTTCAAACGGCCCGATGTCGGTGCGCCGGTTGTAGCTGCCCAGGAAGCCCATGTGCGCCCGGGTGTTCAGCACCAGCTTCCCAATAACGGTCTGGAACCAGCTGGCGTCGAACATCCATTTGTGGTACTCCACAAACTTGTACTTGTCTTCGGGCTTGGTGCTTTCGCTGCTGGTCTTAAACGCCGAGTAGGGGGGCGTAAAGGAGCCGCTCAGCGAGAACGACGACCCCGAACGCGGAAACTGCGGGTTATCGATACTGTTCCGGGCAATGGTCGTATTGAACGTAAAGTTGTTCGAGATACCGTTCTTGTAGCCAATGTAGAACAGGTCGAGTTCGTTCAGGTCGTAGCGCTGGTACGACAGCGAGTGGGTCAGCGAGAAGAAATCGTCGGGGACTTTCAGCTGACGACCCAGTCCGACCGTGAAGGCCGTGTTGGAGTACGAACCCGTGGCTTTGCGTCCTTTTAGAGGCTGGTATAGGCTGGCCGGGTTGAGCGGATCGTAGAACGACCGGTACACCGTGTGGCTGGCACTGACCGAGAGGGCGTTGGGCTTGCGGCCACCCAGCCACGGCTCGGTAAACGACAGCGAATATACCTGGTACTGAGCCCCGTTGGCCTGGAAACGCAGCTGCACGCGCTGTCCATCGCCGGCGGGCAGGGGGCGCCAGGCGTTCAGGTTAGTGATGTTGCGGGCCGAGAAGTTGTTGAACGTCAGCCCCAGCGTACCAACAAAGCCCACGTAGCCGCCCCAGCCACCCGACAGTTCGATCTGGTCGGACGGTTTTTCTTCAACCGTGTACTCGATGTCGACCGTGCCGTCGTTCTGCGGAATGGGCTGGATACCGATTTTCTCGGGGTCGAAATAACCGAGCGTCGACAGCTCGCGCTGCGTCCGGATGAGGTTGGTTTTCGAGAATTTCTGACCCGGCAGCGTCCGGATGGTGCGCATCACCACATGGTCGCTGGTTTTGGTGTTGCCGTTCAGAATGATGCGGTTGATGGTAGCCTGCTTACCTTCGAAAATCCGGATTTCCAGGTCGATCGAATCGCCGTCGATGGTTTTTTCGATGGGCGTGGCGTTGTAGTACAGGTAGCCGTCGTCCATATACTGCGAACTCAGATCCTGACCGGGGTTGCCGTTGAGCCGTTTCTCCAGATCCTCGGGGTTGTACACGTCGCCCTTCTGAATGCCCAGTACCGACCGCAGCTGGGCGGCCGTGTACAGGTAGTTGCCCGAAAAATCGACATTTCGGTAGTAGTACTTGCGACCTTCGTTGAGGACGATGTTGAGGTTGATCGTGTTATCCGGATTGTGGATAATCGAGTCGCTCTCGATAGCGGCATCGCGGTAGCCGAGCTTGTTGTAATAGGCAATGAGCTTCTGCTTGTCTTCGTCGTACTTCTTGGGCACAAACTTCGACGGCGTGAACACCCGGCCGAAACGCTGCTCCTTGGTGCTTTTCATCTTGAGCCGCACCGCCGATTCATCGACTTCCTCACGACCCACGAAGTTTATTTTAGCAATTTTCACCTTCTGCCCCTTGTCGACCAGCACGCGCATGGTGGCGTTGTTGCGGGCGCTGTCGGGTACAGTCGTGATCTTGACTTTGGTGTTTAGGTAGCCTTTGTCGACAAAGAATTTCCGAACGGCCATCTGGGTGTTTTTGGTGATCGTGTTGGTCACGATCTTACCCAGGTTAAGCTTGATCTTGTCTTTCAGCTGATCCTGTTCGCCTTTTTTGACACCCATGAAGTTGACCCGGTATAGGCGGGGCCGCTCGCGCACCTTGTACATCAGTGCCAGCTTGCCTTCGCCCATGTGGGTGGCAAATGTCTCCACGTCGTCGAGCAGGCCCGACTCCATAAGTTTACGCACCGACGAGCCCACCATCTCACCCGGCACCCGGATTTTGTCGCCCACTTTCAGGCCCGTCAGCGATACCAGCGAGTTGGGGTCGAGGTAGCGGGTGCCCGTAATGGTAAGCCCGGTGATTTCATACTCCTTGGGGTTCGCGTAGTTCAGCAGATCGTCGGCCGAGACGGTTGGTTCGGCCGGCCGCCCGACGCCGACACGCACCTGCGCCAGGGCAGGGGTTGTCAGCAGGAACGCGCAAACAGCGGCAACGAGGTACGTTATACGGTGTTTCAATGGTTTATTCAGTTTTCAGTTATCAGAGGACGGGGGCTGGTTTGCAGGCCCGGCAGTCCGGTCGGCGGTTATTTGCTTACCTGCTCGCTGGTTTTCCCAAACCGGCGCTCGCGCTGCTGGTAGGTCAGAATCGCTTCGTGGAGGTGTTTGCGCCGAAAATCGGGCCATAGCACCTCGGGCATATAAAACTCCGAATAGGCCAGCTGCCAGAGCATGAAGTTGCTTATCCGCATCTCACCACTGGTCCGGATCATCAGTTCCGGATCGGGGATGTTGGCGGTGGTCAGGTAGCTGCTGAACCGCTGCTCGTCGATATCGGCCGGTCCGATCTTACCGTCGCGCACGTCGGCCGCCAGTTGCCGGGCGGCTTCGATGATCTCCCACCGACCGCTGTAGCTGAGGGCCAGAATGAGCGTAAGGCCGGTGTTGCCGGCGGTTTCACGCATGGCTTCGGCCAGCTCGCGCTGGCAGTCGGCCGGCAGCGTTTCGGTATGCCCAATGGTCGACAGGCGCACGTTGTTATCCATCAGCGTTTTGATTTCGCCCCGGATGGTGTGCACCAGCAGCGTCATCAGCGCATCAACTTCGTATTTGGGCCGGTTCCAGTTTTCGGTCGAAAAAGCGTAGAGTGTCAGGTATTTGATTCCTAATTCAGCACAACCTTCCGTCACTTCCCGCACCGCTTTAATGGCACTGCGATGGCCAAAAATGCGGGCTGCTCCCTGCTGTTTCGCCCAGCGTCCGTTTCCGTCCATGATAACGGCGATGTGCTGGGGCAGATTGCTCTGATCAATGTCTTCCTTCATCCCAGGGGGAATGTTTTAACAGTATTTAACAAGGCCGCGAAGATACGCAAAAATAATGAGGGGTCTGCGCAATGAAGACCCAACGACCATCGTGGTAATCAGAAAGGTTGGCGTGCCGACAGGGTGTCTGGCCGCGCCTGTTCTGATCCGTCGTACCCATACAGGGCTTTTGTCTATCTTTGTGGACGGGACCTGTTGCTTTCTCCCTTCTTACCCGATGACTAACGCGCTTCGCTCTTTGCTCACCTGTCTGGCTCTGTCCGTCTGTCTGTTCACACTGCTGTCGGGCTGTCAGCCGCAGGACGAACGGGTGGCTACCCCCAAGACCATTGCCGATCAGGTGCTGGAAGACAGCCAGTTCAGTTTACTGCGTGTGGCCGCGGCCCATGCCGGGGTCAGCGATGCCTTCAAGGCCGGTAACCTAACGCTGTTTGCGCCCAGCGATGCCGCTTTTCAGAACGCAGGCCTGGGTAGTCCGGCGGCTATTCTGGCCGTGCCGCGCGAGCAGCTCAGAACGACCCTGCTCTACCACGTGCTTTCGGCTCCGGTATCGCTCTCAGCCCTGCCCGATGGCCCCACGGCCGTGCAGACCGGCGGCAACAAGGTGGTGTTTGTGCAAAAAAACAGCAACGGAACGACCTACATCAACGGCGCCCGGGTTACGCAGACCGACGTGTCGACGGCCAACGGATTGATTCAGGTGATCGACAACGTACTGAGCCCGTCGAGCAGCAGTTTGCTCGAAGCCATCCAGACCAATCCGAACCTGACGCTGCTGGCGGCAGCGGTCAAACGCATCAGCACCACCAATCCGGAACTGTATGCGGCTCTGGGCAGTACCGCATCGAGCAATACGCTGACCCTGTTTGCCCCCACCGACGATGCGTTCCGGGCGGCTGGCTACACTACAGCCTCGATTGCCTCGAGCAGTTCGCAGGCGCTGATTGCGCTGTTGAGCTACCATGCCCTGCAGGGTACTACGCTTACGTACCAGCTGCAGACCGGTGTGCTGACTACCCTCAGCGGGGGGCGTCTGACGGTGTTTACGACGAGTGGCCGGCCAACCATCAAGGGGAATCGGAATACTACCTCGGCCAATATCAAAACCGCCGACATGATTGCCAACAACGGCGTGCTGCACATCATCGATCAGGTGCTGCTTCCCTGAAAACCCACCCGATTTGGTTATTTTCTGCTTTCTCTTCCAACCGCGCGCCACGAAATCGGGTCGTTATGCGTAATATCAAACGAGTTAGTTGTATTTAGTTTATGTTCATGCGCAGTACTTATGTATCCCTTCTGGCAGGTGTCTTTCTGCTGGGTAGCCTGGCAGCCTGTCAACAAAAAGGCATCAACGACGACGTTACTACCAAGTACGATCAGAATGATGCCGATATTCAGACCTACGTCGCCAAAAATAACCTGAAAGGGTCGTTGCTGACCTCGGGGCTGTACTTTCTGCGAACCGACAGCGTGCCCGGTGCCAAAAAGCCGGCCACGGGCGAAGAAGTCGAGTTTACCTACAAGTCGTATAACCTCAACACGGGCGCGTTTGTCGACAGCTCGTCGAGCGCTTCCCCCGTTTACTACCCGTTTGGCATCAACTCCATTCTGGCGGGGCTGGAGCAGGGCCTGGCCCGGCTGGGCGAAGGCGAAAAGGCCACGCTGCTGATTCCGTCGTATCTGGGTTATAACGACCGCGCCATCGGCACCACACTGCCGGCTTACTCGGCCGTTCGGTTCGACGTGAACCTGAAAAAATCGCGTACCGAAGCCCAGCAGATCGATGACTACATCAGCCGCAAAAAACTGACGGTAACGGAGAACGCGGCTTCGGGGCTGCGCATCATTAAAACGCTGGCCAACCCAGCCGGGCAGTCGGCGCTGACGGGCCAGACGATGGTGCTGAAATACAAAGGCAAAACGCTGCGGGCCGTAACGGCTTTCGACAGCACCGGCACCGGCACGTTTGATGCTGTGGTGGGACAGGGCCGCTTCGTGCCCGGTTTCGACGAAGCCCTGACCAAACTGAAAGTTGGCGAGAAAGCAACGATTATTTTCCCGTCGGCACTGGGCTACGGCTCGCAGGGGCGTATCTCGAACAACGTATACACGATTGCGCCCTACGCGCCCCTGCTGTTCGAGCTGGAAGCGGTCAGTATTAAATAAGTATCTGAATTTCCGTATGTTGGGGCCCGCGAGCAATCGCGGGCCTTTTTTATGTCCCCATCCGGGGAAATTGGGGAAGTATGATACAGACCGCAACACTGGAGCACGGGCCCGTGCGGGGTTATCGATTTGGGTTTTCGCCCACACGGCTGATTCGACCGGTGCCGGTATGGTGTTACCAACTCGACGGGTTGCTGATCGACACCGGACAGCATCACTGCCGAAGCGCGGTGCTCCGAACCTTTGCCAGCAGCCGCATCGAGCAGCTCGTGCTGACTCATTTTCACGAAGATCATTCCGGCAATGCAGCCGCACTACAGGCGGTTCACGGGTGCCGGGTACTGGCCGGCCCGCTGACTGCCGAGCGGGTGGGGCAGGGGTTTGGGCTGTTGCCCTACGAGCGGTTCTGGTTTGGCGCGGTACCCCCCTGCGCGGATATCGAGCCACTGCCCGCCCGGATCGACACGGGCCGCTATGCGCTTCAGCCCATTTACACCCCCGGCCACTCCGACGATCATCACGTGCTGCTGGAGGCCAGTCAGGGCTGGCTATTTGCCGGCGACTTTTACATCGGCAAGCTGAAGCTCTTTCGAAAGGGTGAGGATATTTACCAGATGATCGACTCGACCCGGCACGTACTTGCCTACGATTTCGACACGGTTTTCTGCGGCCACAACCCCGTGCTGACCCACGGCCGGCGCGCTGTAGTGGCCAAGCTACAGTATCTCGAAACGCTGGTCGATCGGGTGCTGGAGGCCCACAGACGGGGTGTACGGGGCCGTGGTCTGCTGAAGGCCGTCGGGCTGCGAGAGTTATGGTGGCTTAGGGCCTTCACGACCGGCGACGTCAGTGCCGATCACCTTGTTCAGTCAATTCTTAGGGGTGAGGGGTAATGATCCTTATTTAATTGGGATAAATAGGTTTGTTGTAGAATAAAAGATGGAATTTTGTCGCACTGACTTCATTTTACTATAAGTTGCGCAATTATTAACCATCTACCTATGACAAACCGATACAGTAAAAAACGGATTGTACTCAGTGCAGCCTGCTGGCTGCTTGCCTGTGTGGCCGCTCTGGCCCAGGGCGTACGGGGGCGGGTAACCGATGCCAGTTCGGGCAACGCCATTCCCGGCGCCACGATCGTGGTGCTCAACACACGGCTTGGTGCCACAACCGATGGTAACGGCCAGTATACGCTTAAGCTGGACCCGGGCAGCTACAGCCTGCGGGTCAGTTTCGTGGGCTATGAAGCCAGTACCGTACCGGTGACCGTATCATCGGGCGAGGCTATCGAGGTCAACGTTCCGCTGACCGAAGGGCGTTCTAGCCTGAACGAAGTGGTCGTGGTGGGGTCGCGCGCGGCTACCGCCCGAACCAATATTCAGACGGTGGCACCGGTCGATGTGATCAGTACGAAAGATCTGAAAGGGTTTGCCCAGACCGACGTAAGCCAGATCCTGAACTTCGTGGCTCCCTCGTTCAACTCCAACCGCCAGACCGTGACCGATGGCACCGACCACGTCGATCCGGCGTCGCTGCGCGGGCTCGGCCCCGATCAGGTGCTGGTACTGGTAAACGGCAAACGGCGACACACTACGGCGCTGGTCAACATCAATGGCTCGGTGGGTCGCGGGTCGGTGGGTACCGACATGAACGTGATTCCGGTAGCGGCCATCGAGCGTATCGAAGTACTGCGCGACGGTGCGGCTGCTCAGTACGGCTCCGACGCCATTGCGGGCGTCATCAACGTGGTGCTGAAGAAAAACTACCAGGGCTTCTCGGCTTCGCTGACGGGTGGGCAGAGCTTCACCAACATGAAGTACAGCGTACCGCTGATTGGTGGGGGCACCGAACAGCGCAGTCAATCGCTGCACGATGGTAGTGTGGTGCAGTTCGATTTCTCGAAAGGCTTCCGGCTGGGTAAAAACGGTGCGCTGACGGTGGCCGGCCAGATTCAGGACCGGGGCCGTACCAACCGCAGCGGCCCGGATAATGCGCCGACAGAATACCTCGGGGCCAGTGGTGGTTTTCCGGCCACGCCCGCCGGACAGGTGCAGGCCGATTTCCGGACCAAACTGATCGCCGACGACCGGACGCTGGTACAGCAGCGGGGGTACAATCGCCAGAACATGGTGATCGGTAACTCGTCGGCCCGTAACTACGGTGTTTTTGCCAACGGGAGCCTGCCTGTAGGCACCAACGGCAGCCTCTATTTTTCGGGGGGCGTCACCTACCGCACCGGTACGGGCTACGGCAATAACCGGGTGCCGGCCTCGCGCTCACAGCAACCACTCAACGCCGATGGCACGCTGTTTTATCCCGACGGGTTCCTGCCCGCCATCCAGTCGAAAATCAACGACCAGTCGTTGCTGGTAGGCTACAAAACCAAGCTGGGTGCCTGGAATATGGACCTGAGCAACACCTATGGCCGCAACGCCTTCCGGTTCGATGTGCTGAACTCGGGCAATGCCTCGCTGCCCAACAGCAGTACGCAACAGACCGAATTCTACGCCGGTACGCTGAAGTTCAACCAGAACACGACCAACCTCGATTTTTCGCGGCTTTATCCGCAGGTTGGCGGCATCACGGCCCTCAACCTGGCCGCCGGGGCTGAATACCGGCGCGAGCAATTCCAGATCGAAGCCGGTGAGCCTAACTCCTACATCGGGGGGGCTATCGGTAAGGTCGTACCCACGGCTCCGCTTACTATTGGCGGGCCGGCAGCCGGTACAACACTGGCCCTGCCGGGTTCGCAGGTATTCCCCGGTTATCAGCCCGCCGATGCCATCGATAAGTCGCGGCACAACATCAGTCTGTATGCCGATGTGGAGGGTGAGCTGTTTCGCCGGTTGCTGATCGACGCGGCTGCCCGATACGAGAACTACTCGGACTTTGGCTCGAAACTGACGGGTAAGCTGGCCGGTCGTCTGCGCCTGATCGACGCCCTGAACCTGCGCGGAGCGGTCAGCACGGGCTTTCGGGCCCCCAGTCTGCACCAGCGCTATTTCCAGAATACCAGTACGCAGTTTGTGAGTGGTAACCCATCGAATACGCTGACGGTCAACAACGACAATCCGATTGCCCGGCAGGTAATCGGCGTTGATGCCCTGCGGCCTGAAACATCGGTCAACTACACACTCGGTCTGACGGGTCAGCTGGGCCGGCAGTTCACCATTACGGTCGATGCGTACCTGATCAACATCAAAGACCGTATTCTGTACTCGGGTGCGTTCAGCCGGGCGGTACTGGGCTTTGGCGCGAACGACTACCCGGGTATCAACAACGTGCGGTTCTTTGCCAACGCAGCCGATACCCGCACCAAAGGAATCGACATTGTGGCAACGGAGCGGCTGAAAGTAGGCCCTGGCCAGCTGACGCTGACGGCGGCCGTCAATGTCAATCAGAACAAAGTGCTGTCGATCAACCCGACGACGCTGATCAACAACCCCGCCAACAACGAAGGCAAGGGCGGCAGCCCCGATACCTGGTTCCGGAATATCTTCTTCGACCGGTCGCAGGTGGCGTTGCTCGAAACGGGGCAGCCGCAGAACAAGATCAACCTGAGCGGTTCGTACTCGATCGGTAAGTTCGATGTGACGGTGCGGACGGTGCGGTTTGGCTCGGTGACGAACAAAACCAACCTCGACCCCTACGCCAAAAATGCGTCGGGTGCCTACTACAACGCGCAGTTTGCGCGGAACGAAGCCGGCGATCCGTACATCGATCAGACGTTCAATCCGCTCTGGATTACCGACCTGACGCTGAACTACCGCATCAACAAGATGCTGAGCCTGTCGATTGGCGCCAACAACCTGTTCGACGTGTATCCCGATCAGATTTACATCGACCCCCGCAACGCGCTGGGCTCGATCGACTACGCATCGGGGCGCGATGCCTCGAACCGCGGACGCTTCCTGTTCGGCTCGAACCAGGGTGGTTTCAACGGCCGGTTTATGTTTGCCCGCCTGAGCGCATCGTTCTAGGCAGTACGGGGTAAGTCAGTTTACGGTATTCGGTTTTCAGTTTACCGTAGGCTGGGGGAATGACCGGGACATGGTCGCCGGGGCATTCGAGTGGTAAAAAAAGGCGGGTCGATACCCGGCGCAGTAAGGAAATTTAGCAGTCCTTTGCGTCGGGTGTCGACCCGCTTTTTTTGTTGATTTACCCCGTCCCAAATACCACCCGAAACCGGCTCACCGAACGGGGGTAAGGACAGATGATTGAATACCGAATGGAGCGCAGTGAATACCGTAAACCGAATACTGAAAACTGTAAACTGACTACCGTGAACCACGTTCTCCCCGACAAGCTGCCCCGGGTCGGGACCACGATTTTTACCGTGATGTCGCAGCTGGCTACCGAAACGGGGGCGCTGAACCTGTCGCAGGGGTTTCCCGGCTTCGATTGCGATCCGGCCCTGACCGAACTCGTCGGCAAACACATGCGCGCGGGCCGCAATCAGTATGCCCCCATGGCGGGCGTGCCGGTGCTGCGCGAGCAGCTGTCCCGGAAAACGGCCGGAGAGTACGGCGTGACCTATCATCCCGATACGGAAGTAACCATCATGTCGGGTGCGACCGAGGCCATTTTTGCTGCCGTAACGGCCGTGGTGCAGCCGGGCGACGAGGTGATCGTATTTGAGCCCGCCTACGACAGCTACGTACCGGCCATCGAACTGAACGGGGGTGTGCCGGTCTATATCTCGCTGGCCCCCCCTAACTATGCCGTCGACTGGGCGGTTGTGGAGCAGGCCATTACCGACCGCACCCGGCTCATTCTGGTCAACACGCCCCACAACCCCACCGGTCGGGTCTGGACCCGGGCCGATCTCGATCAGCTGGCCCGGCTGGTGCAGGATCGGGCGATCTGGCTGGTGAGCGATGAGGTGTACGAACACATTCTGTTCGACGGCCGAACGCACCACTCGCTCATGACCCATCCGGTGTTGCAGGACCGCACGTTTGTGGTGGGTTCGTTTGGCAAGACGTTTCATATCACGGGCTGGAAAGTGGGCTATTGCCTGGCCCCCGCCGGACTAACGGCTGCGTTCCGCAAGGTGCACCAGTTCGTTACGTTCAGCACGGCGACCCCGCTCCAGTATGCCCTGGCCGATTACCTGAAACAGCCCAGTCACTACCGCGACCTGTCCGCTTTCTACCAGCGCAAGCGCGATTTGTTTCTGGCGGGGCTGGTCGGCAGCCGGTTTCGCTGGACGCCCGCCGAAGGAAGCTTTTTCCAGTCGGTTGCCTACGACGCCATCACCGATGAACCGGATTATGACCTGGCTGTGCGGCTGACCCACGACATTGGGGTGGCGTCGATTCCGATCTCCGTTTTCTACCACCAGCGCACCGACTACCGGATGCTGCGCTTCTGCTTCGCCAAAACCGACGAGGTATTGCAGGAGGCTGCCGATCGGCTGCGCCGTTTGTAAACGAATTCCACTCCTGAAAACCAGTACGGGGGCTGCTCATCGATCTACATGATGAGCAGCCCCCGTACTGGTTCTGACGGGTTCAGACTTATTTGGGCGCCATCCGGATAGCGCCGTCGAGCCGGATGACTTCGCCGTTGAGCATCGGGTTTTCAATGATGCTTTTGGCCAGCTGTGCATACTCGGCCGGCCGGCCCAGCCGCGACGGAAACGGCACCTGCTGCCCCAGCGATAGCCGTGCTTCTTCGGGCAGCCCGGCCAGCAGGGGCGTTTCGAACAGGCCGGGAGCGATGGTCATAACCCGGATGCCCGAGCGGGCCAGGTCGCGGGCGATAGGCAGGGTCATGCCCACAATACCACCTTTGGACGCCGAGTAGGCGGCCTGGCCCATCTGACCGTCGTAGGCCGCTACCGAGGCTGTGTTGATGATAACGCCCCGTTCGCCTTCCTCGTTGGGTGTGTTGGCTTCCATAGCCAGGGCCGCCAGCCGGATCGCGTTGAAGGTGCCGATCAGGTTAACGGCAATGACTTTCTGAAACGCGCTCAGGGAGTGTGCGCCGTAGGTGCCATCGACCTTGCCGAGGGTTTTACGGGCTTCGGCCACACCTGCACAGTTGAGGTTGATGTGCAGCCCCCCGAAGGTGTCGACCGCCCGGTTGACGGCTGCCTGCACGTCGCTTTCGTCGGTTACGTTGGTCAGGCAGAACCGGACGTTAGCACCCAGTTCGTCGGCGAGGGCAAAGCCGCGTTCCTGGTTCAGGTCGGCAATAATCACATTGGCGCCCTGAGCCGCCAGCATCCGAACACTGGCTTCGCCCAGGCCCGATGCGCCCCCGGTGACCAGCGCCGTCTTCTGTTGTAGTTGCATAGGAAAGAAATTGGTTATGCTTTGATGAAGAGCAATACTCAGGGTTTCACCGGAATAAACAGAACCGCATCGGCCACTACGGCGCCGTCGGAACTGGCGCTGCTGATGTCGACATAAGCGCCTTTGGCACCGGTAAGCTGGTGTTCGCCCACGGCCACCCAGTCGTTGGCCTGCGGCTGCTGGTTGTAGAACAGCGTTTCGACTGTTTTACCCGTGTTGAGCTGTACCTGCACCCGGCTGGCCTTGTCGGTCTGGATGCCAAACTCGCCGGGGTTACCGCCCCCGCCCGACCGGCTGGGGTTGTAGATGTAGACGCGGTAGCGACCGGGTCGGTTGGCCGGGAGCATAAACCGGGCACTGCCGCTGCCGCCTTTGGCCGCCACCAGCATCGATGCACCGTACTTGCCGCCTTTGGTTTCGCGCTGCCAGGCACCGGTGGTCTGCACCCGGGTCGAGTCGTCGTTGTCGATTAGAATTTCGGGCTTCGACCCATCCATGAGCGGGTTTTGCGCCAGCTGGTTCTGCAGTTTCCGAACGTCGATGTCCTGCACCGCTTTCCGCTCGTCGATCGCCTGGCAGGCTGCCACGGCCGCCGACTGCGCCAGCACCATGAATACCGGCTCCATCCGGATCGACCCATAGGCAATGTGCGTAGCCGACAGGCAAACCGGTACCAGCAGGTTCTGCACGCTGCCGCGTTTGGGCACGAGCGCCCGGTAGCTGACCGGATAGGGCGGAAAGCCACCTACCTGCACATCGCCCTCGTTGCGGGTCTGGCCGTCGACAACCAGCCGCTGGCAGTTGTGCGAATCCATGGTGTAGGCGGCCATGCCGATCTTGTCGGGTACAGTGGCTTTGCCTTCGCAGTTGGCCTGCGTCATGACGTAGTCACCTACCATGCGCCGGGCCTCGCGGATGTAGAGCTGGTGCGAGAAATGGCCGTTGTCGGTGTATTCATCCTTGGGGTAGCCCCACTGCAGCATTTCGTCGCGCAGGTGTTTGGGCATCCGCGGATCGTGCCCGATGAAGTAGAACAGACCCTTGGTGTATTGTTCGTGTTCGCGGATGATCTCGGCCCGGCGGGCGTAGCTGGCCTCCGGGTAATCGTAGTTGGCGCCGATCATGTCGGTCGAAAAGCCTCCGCAGTTGTTGATGTCTGTTTTGTGATTAGGCATCATCACAAAATGCATCAGGTTCCAGGTCAGCTCTTTAGGCGTTTTCTGGGCAATCTGCCGCAGCAGCAGCTCGTAGTGGGTCGAGTCGTAGCCGGCGGGGCGCGTAATCGGCAGCTGGTTGGTCGGATCGTTGGTGAGGCACATTCGGTAATTATAGGCCTGTACGGCCTTGTCGCCGGACCCGTTGGGGGCTACCTTGCCTGACTGTATACCCCACAGCAGTCCGCTGGCCGGGTTGCCCGGCACACGATACGGATCGACCCCGTTGGGAAACTGGTGTTTGTCGAGCAGCTGCACGCCGTTCCAGGTTTCGCCATACTGACTGTTGGCTTCGCGCCCAACGGTGTAGGCCACGCCCGCCCGGGCCATCAGATCGCCCTCGTAGCTGCAGTCGATAAACTGCCGCGCCCGGATGGTGCGGTGGTCACCGGCACCGGTGCTGGGTTCCAGCTCGATCGACTGGATCACCTGTGCCTTCACGTCGGCACCGACAATGCGGTGATTCATCAGCGGCTCGACCTGGGCACTGGCGAGGTATTGCCGAAAGAGGTTCTCGGCCACGTGGGGTTCAAATGTCCATTGTTCGAGCCGGCCGTAGTGCGCGCCAACCCGGCGGTAGAAGTCGCGGGCCAGACCCGTAATCACAAATTTGTTGCCGATATCGGTAGCCCCCAGGCCGCCGGCTGTCAGGCCGCCGAGGTGGTTGCCCGGCTCGATCAGCACAACCGATTTGCCGGCTTTTTTGGCCGTGTAGGCGGCCATGACGCCGGCAGAGGTGCCGCCGTAAATGCAGACATCGACCACCGGAGCCGGCTGGGCCACCGCCAGGCAGGGAATGAGGAGCAGAGAAAGGAAAAGCTTCATGGGCGTAGGAAAAAAAAAACGGGCAAAGCACCCAATTGGGTGCTTTGCCAGCGGTCAGCTTACAAAATAGCCATCAGTTCGGTCCAGTGACTGATGGTGTAGGTAGGCGCCACAGGGGTTGGCAGTCCACCGGGGTTATAGAACAGCGTATCGAGCCCGGCCCCCTTGCCACCCATGATATCGGCTTCGTAGTTGTCGCCAATCATCAGGCTGTCGGCCGCTTCGGCCCCGCACAGATCCAGGGCGTAGCGAAAAATGGCCGGATCGGGTTTCTTAGCATTGACTACACCATTGGTAATGACTTCCCCGAAATAATGAGCAATGCCGGCGCTCTCGAGCTTGATAGCCTGAATGTCGGCAAAGCCATTGGTGATGATGTGCATCGGATAGCGGCCATGCAGGTAGTCGAGTACGTCGCGGGCCGACTCGAGCAGGTGCGTTTTGCGGGGTAGCAGCCGCAGGTACTCGTCGTTCATGGCCACATGAATATCGTTGCCATCGACACCCAGCGCATCGAATACCATCGGAAAGCGGTTTTCGCGGATATAGCCGTGGGTGATCAGATTCCGGTCGTAGTCATCCCAGAGCGCCCGATTGATGCGCACAAAGTGCCCGCTGAAATCGTCGGGGGTGGCCACACCCCGGTCGGCCAGCCGAAACGTGTGGTACAGCTCGGTGATCGACTCGGCCGAGTTGCGGTCGAAATCCCAGAGCGTATGATCGAGGTCGAAGAAAAGGTGTTTGTAGGCTGGCATAACGGGGTTGGCAGTAAACAAAACGGGCCATGCGCCCGACTTAGACGTTCAGCGTCAGGCGCTCGACCGGCTGATCGTTGACCAGGTGGTTTTCCACGATCTCGGCCACATCGCTCAGCTGAACATTGCCGTAGTAGGTACCCTCGGGATACACAACCAGTGCCGGCCCGAACGCGCAGGCATCGAGGCAGCCGGCCCGCTGCGCCCGGATTTCCTTTTGCAGGCCGCGTTGGGTTAGTTCCTGTTTAAACGCTTCGACGAGGGCCGCACCGTGCTCGGCTCCGCAGCTTTTTTTTGGTGCTTCTTTCTGGTTGGTACAGATGAAAACGTGCTTTTTGAATTTCATAAACGGGGTTTTTATGCTTGTTTATACGTCGTCAGGGGATAAAACCGATGAGCGCCGGACTGCTGCTTGCAGGTTCCACGCTCCGCGCTCCCAAACGATAGGACAAAGGTACGCGCCGGGCCGGTTATTTTCGGGCCGCTACCATGGCGCGGCCGGGCAGGGTGCGGTACCAGACCACTTTGGGCTTTTTGAGGCCCGCCTGCTGCTGCCAGCTGCCAATCTCGTCGATCGAATAATTGCCGGCCGTGCTGCTCAGGCCATAGAACAGGTCGGTGCTGCTGCCCACCAGCTCGGGTTTGCCGCCCACGGCCGGCCGGATAAACTCATTCACGATAAACACCCCACCGGGCCGCAGCGCCCGGGCAGCTTTTTCGGTAACGAGCTGGTTCTGCCCGGGTGTGAAATGGTGGGCCAGGCTCGACAGCAGAATGATATCGTAGGCGTTGGTGCCAAAATCGTCGGTGAGGGCGTTTCCGGGCTGGTGCTGCACCCGGTCGCCCAGACCCTGCCGGGCCAGCAGGGGAGCCGCCTGCTCGATAGCTGCCGGCAGATCGAGGATGGTGGCCGTGAGGGCGGGTAATTTTTTGCAGAGCGCCACCGAATGCTGCCCGTGCGATCCGCCGATGTCGAGCATGCGGGTAGCGGTTTTCGGCACGGGCGCGCGCCGGCCAAACTCGCGGGCTTCGGTACTGGTAGCGGCTACCATGGCTTCCTGGTAGTAGCGCCATTGGTCGGCCGAGAGCGTATCGTGGTACTGGATACCGCGCCCCGTCTGGAGGTACTCGCCCAGGTGGTCGAGCCAGTCCCAGACCACGCGGTTATTGAACACGAGCATGCCGTGAACCGATTGCGGATCATCTTTGAGGGCAAATCGCCGGGCCATCCGCGTCAGCGTAAACTGCTCGCTGGCATACGTGAAATAGCCCATGGCCGTCAGCAGCCCCATCAGCTCGCCCAGCGCTTTTTTGTTGAGGCCCAGGGTCTGTACCAGCTGGTCGATGGTTTGGGGGCCAGCGCTGGCGGCTTCGAACACCCCCTTGTCGGCGGCTTCGAGCACGGCTTTGGCCAGCACCGGCATCACCTGCGCGTGGAGCAGCGGAATGGGGGCCAGGTTGGCCCGCAGGGCCAGCCACTCGAGCGGGTTTTCGGGCGAAATCGTTAGTTGCATAGGGGAGGGGGTGAACACAGTCAGCCGACCGCGTACTAGCATAAGCCGGTGATGGCCCTATTGGTTTGGGGTTTTGGGCCGAACCACCCGGTGCAGCTCCGACCAGGCCTGGTTAAGGACCTGATCGATACGCTGCCAGTCGGCCTCGGTAGCCCCCCGGCCTGCTTCGTCGCACAGGCGCATGGCCTCGGCCCGCAGTTGTCCGTAACGCGCAAAGGCCGGGGCGGGGCGCTCGTAGAGCACAGCCGCCGTGCGATCGAGGGCCAGCGCCAGATCGGCGTAGGTGTAGCGGTCGCGCTGCCGGTGCACGATCCACCAGTTTAGCTCTTCGCGGGCCATGTCGGGTACCCGAAACGATTCGATCGACAGGCGCTGCACAGCGTCGTAATACGTTTCGAGCAGCGGCAGCGCCTGGTCATAGTCGGCCTGCGAACCGCCCTGCTTGAACACGAAAGCCGCCCGCGTAGCCTGAAAGGCCAGTACAAACGACCGCCAGAACGGAGCCCCAAACTGTTGCCGCAAGCCACCCGCCAGCTGCCAGAACAGCAGCGCCGGATTTTTATCGTAGTAAGCGCGCCACATATCGGTTTCGAGTTGGGCCACCGTGGCCGGGTCGAACTGCCGGATACTGTGTTTGCGCGGTACGAAAAGGTCGGTACCGATCCAGATCAGCAGCCCCACCAGCAGCCACCGCCAAAGGCCGAAAGGTCGACGCATGGTCATAGAGAAGTAGTTCGGGAGCAACGGGCTCCCGAACTACTAACGTACCGACTGGCCTTATTTCTTTTTGGTCGGCGCTTTTTTAGCCGTTGCGGCACCACCCGGCATACGCTGGGTCATGGTCAGCGGGTCCCAGTGAATTACCCGCTGCTCGAAATAACTGGCGTTGCAGGCCAGCACGGGCGCGGCTGCCCGGAATCCGAAAACGGGGTCCTCGATAGTGCCCTGGCTGCCGGCCCGCACGTTGGCGAAGAAGTCGGCAAAGTGTTTGGCATGGGCATCGTCGCCTTTGGGCGATTCAAACTTCACTTCCTTCACCGGTTCGGCCTTGCGGGTCTCGGGCGGGTATTTGGCATCGTACTGCTTCACAAACTCCTGCTGCACCGGTTCGGTGAAGGTAAAGAAGCTGTCGTAGCCACCGTAGCCGGGCGCAATGGGTAGTTTCTTCTTGGTCAGAATCAGGTTATTCTCCGAAAACTCGATCTGGCCCTCGTTGCCAATGATGCGCGTTATGTCGTTGATGCGACCGGCATTGGCGAAATTCACCCGCAGCACCATCTGGAAAGCTTCGTGTTCGGGCGTTTTGGGGTAGTCCATCACGCTTGTCATGATGTCGGGTACGTCGCGCCCTTCTTTCCAGTAGGCCAGGTTGCCCGACGAATAGATACGGGTTGGGCCCAGGGTGTTGGTCACGTAGTGAACGCCCGTAATCAGGTGCACGAACAGATCGCCGGCGACACCCGTGCCGTAGTCGCGGTAGTTGCGCCACCGGAAAAAGCGGTTGGCATCGAAGGGGCGCCTGGGCGCGTCGCCCAGAAACCGGTCCCAGTCGAGGGTCTGCGTCGAGGCATCGGGGGGCACCGAATAGTTCCAGGCACCGATAGCGTTGAAGCGATCGTTGTTCGATTCGATGTAGTTGATCTGGCCGATGTCGCCGGCCTGAACCAGGCGTTTGGCTTCCTGAAAGGCCGCGCTGCTGATGCGCTGACTGCCTACCTGCATGGTTTTGCCCGATTTTTTCCAGGCGTCGATCACGGCTTTGCCCTCGTCGATGTGCTGTACCATGGGCTTTTCGCAGTACACGTGCTTGCCTGCCTTCAGAGCGGCAATGGTGATGTGGTCGTGCCAGTGGTCGGGTGTCACTACCAGCACGGCATCCACGTCGGGCCGGGCCAGAATTTCACGGTAGTCGCGGGTGGTAAACAGGGCCTTGTCTTTGCCGAAGGCCGTTCGGGCGTGTTCAAGCCGGCCGTCGTAGAGGTCGGCTACGGCCACCAGTTCAACGTCGGGGTTGCGCAGGGCCGCCAGGGTGTCGTAGTTGCCCTGGATGCCCATGCCAATGGTGGCAATGCGGATTTTGTCGTTGGGGCTGACTTTCCGGAGGTTGGGAATGTAAGCAAAGCCGGGCGATGACAGGCCGGGGGCAGCGGCCAGTGCCGAAGCGGCCGACAGGGTTTTGATGAAGGTACGTCGACTGGAGCGCATGCAAGGAGCGGTTTAGTCGATACATAAGCCGGATGGGGGTTGGTATATACCTATCTGGCTTATGCAAGGTCTGTTCTGCTCCGACAGGGCACCTTACCCCAGCGATACAAGTTCTTTCAGGTCGTCGTCGCTCAGGTCGCCCAGCCAGGTTTCGCCGGTTTTTACGCTCAGGTCGGCCAGTTCTTTTTTCGACCGGATCATGGCGTCGATTTTCTCCTCGAGGGTACCCTGGTTCATAAGCCGGTACACCAGCACATTTTTGGTTTGCCCGATCCGGAAGGCCCGGTCGGTGGCCTGCGCTTCCACGGCGGGGTTCCACCACAGGTCGTAGTGAATGACATGGTTGGCCTGGGTCAGGTTAAGGCCCGTGCCGCCCGCTTTCAGCGACAGAATAAACGTGTGATCGGAACGGTTGCGCTGAAACTGCTCGACCATCCGGTCGCGGTCGGGGCGGGTGGTGCCGCCGTGCAGAAACAGGGGCTCTTGCCCGAACGCCTGCCCGATAAACTGCTGCAGGAGTTCGCCCATTTCGCGGTACTGCGTGAAAATAAGCACTTTCTCGTGGCTGGCGTAGATGGTTTCGAGCAGGTTGAGCAGCAGCGTCGCCTTGCCCGACAGGGCCGGGGCATCGTTGCCCTGCTTGAGGTACTGGAACGGGTGGTTGCCAATCTGCTTGAGAGCGGTCATGAGTTTCAGCACCAGGCCGCGCCGGGCAATACCGTCTTTGGCCTCAATGGCTTTCATACTCTCCTGCACCACACGCTGGTAAAGAGCCGCCTGCTCGGTAGTGAGGGCGCAGAACTGGTTGTTCTCGATTTTGTCGGGCAGGTCGCCGATAATGGTTTTGTCGGTCTTGACGCGCCGGAGCAGGAACGGGCTTGTCACCCGCCGGAACTGGTCGAGTTTCTGATGGTCGCGCTCCTGCTGGATGGGCTTGCCAAATTCTTCGTTGAACCGGGTCAGACTACCCAGGTACCCTTTGTTGACGAAATCCATAATGCTCCAGAACTCCGACAGCCGGTTTTCGACGGGGGTGCCGCTGAGGGCAATCCGGATGGGGGCTTTGAGCGCCTTGACTGCCTTGGTCTGCTCGGTATCGGCGTTTTTGATGTTCTGAGCCTCATCGATGACCACCGTGGCCCAGGTTGTTTTCTTAAACAGGTCGATGTCGGAGCGCACCACGCCGTAGGTCGTCAGCAGCAGGTCGTAAGCGCCCGCAGGCAGCTTGCGGCCGGGGCCGTGGTAGACGTGGGCGTTTAGCTCGGGCGCAAAGCGGGCAATTTCTTTCTGCCAGTTCGTAAGCAGGGTGGTGGGCAACACCACCAGCCCCCGCTGTTTTTTGAAACGGCCCTCCTGCCGGAACCGCAGCAGCAGCGCAATGATCTGCAGGGTTTTGCCCAGACCCATATCGTCGGCCAGCAGGCTGCCCATGCCCAGCGCCGTGTTTTTGATGAGCCAGTCGTAGCCCCGCTGCTGGTAGGGGCGCAGGGTAGCCTGCAGCCTGTCGGGCAGAGGTTGGGCCTGCGCATCGGTAAACTGCCGGATCACCTCGCGTACATCGGGCGACAGACCCAACCGGCCGCCTTTGTACTCCTCGGTCAGGGCGGCCCGCAGCAGGTCGGTGCCGGTCAGTTCGGGGGGCGACTCCAGCTGCTTGTAAAGCTTGTTCAGTTCGGTGGGATCGATCAGTACATACTGGTCGCGGATCTTGACCAGCCCCGTCGCCTGGCTGACCAGCTGCTGAAAGTCGCCCAGATTCACCATCTCGTCGCCCAGGGCTACCTGCCAGTCGAAGGTAAGCATATCGTCGAGCCGCATAAACGAATCGGACGACACCACGCCGGTTTTCTTTCGCAGCCGCCCCCCGGCCGACGGGCGTACCCAGTGCCGGAGCGAATTGGGCAGCAGGAGCCCGATGCCCAGCAGCTGCATGCGCGGCAGCGTGTCGAGCAGGATATGGACAAAATCGTCCGACTTGTAGTAGAGGTGCTCGGGGCCGTCGCTGCGGGTCAGCTGGGCCAGATCGGGAAAATGCCGCGACAGTACCAGCAGGTCCTGCAGCACGGCCATGCGGCTGGTCGAGTGGGTGGCATCGGTCAGCATCTCGCGCACGGGTATGGGCGGGCGCATGGCGGCCGGCGTTTTACGGCTGGCTTTGGTACCCCCCTTTTCCGATGCGCTGGGGGCTGGCCCGGTGGCGTCGGTATCGCGGATAAGCAGGCTGATCCGAAACTCACCCGCCAGTGGGCTGCCGTCGGGTTCGCTGTCTTCGACCGACAGGATCGGTACAAAGCGCTTATGGCTCAGGAAAAAGTCGTTGAGCCAGAGCTGCATGGCCAGGGGCATTTCGCGCTTGCCGAAGCCCTCAAACCGAACGGTTTCGACGCCAAAAAACAAGCGGTCGGCATCTTCGAGTGGCCAGCGCTCCCAGAGCTCAACGGTTGTGTCGTGGATGATGGGGCGCATCAGCAGCGAACACAGCATTAGCCCCTGCTCACGGCCGGGCAGGGCCAGCCACTCTTTCTGCCAGCGCATGGTCAGCAGCAGTGGAGGCAGCTGAGCCGCCAGCAGATCGGTTTGCTGGCGCACGGCTTCGTTGAGGGTAGCGGGCAGCCACCGCACCCGGTACTGGTCTTCTTTCAGCCCCAGACACAGCAGCTGGGGCACCACCGCGCCCCGGCGCAGCAGGGCAGCCGAAAACTGGTGGGCCAGGTACAGCGCCCGCACCGAATCACTCATTTCGGCAAAGTCGGCTTCGGTGAGTGTGTCGAGCCAGTCGGTCAGATCGGGCAGGTCGAAATCGGCGAAGGCCCGCTGCTCACCCCGCTCCGTATAAACGCCGATTTTCTTGATTTCCATCAGCTCATCGAGGTGCAGCTCGATGCTGTCGCTGGGGTCGGGTGTTTCGGCAGGAGTCGATCTGGCCGCGGCTTTGGCTTTGCCCACGGCCACAATACTTTTCTGGTAAACCGCGGCTTTGCTGCCCCGAAGCGGCTTATCGCCCGGGGGGCGGCCAAACAGGGTATAAGCCCTTGTCAGCGATTTCAGAAAATCACTCTTGGTAAAGGTAACGTCGGGTTGCAACAGGTTGAGCAGTGGTTCGGCCAGGGGAGGGATGGTGGCAAAATCGAGCTGCGCCCGGGCGGTTTCGTCGGGTTTCCAGTCTTCGTCGTCGGGTAGCTCGTCGGTGCCCAGGTCGCGCAGCAGCAGCACCGATTCGAGTCCTCCGCTCAGCACCTCGGCCTGCTGGTCTTTCAGTTCATCGAGAATATGGAGGCCCTTGAGCTGAAAGACCAGAAACGGGTTCCGGTCGATTTCGTTGGCCACCACGTAAATAGCGGCTGCCAAGTGTTTGCAGGGCACGGCATAGTCGGGGCAGGAGCAACCCATGCCCAGATCGTCGAACGATTCGGGAAAGAGCCGGATGTTCTGCTGCCGGGCAAACTGCACCAGCTCTTCGGGCAGTTGCCGGTTGAGCAGCTGCGCCAGAATGGCGGGGTTATCGCTGATTTCGGCCAGCAGCAGCGCCCGTTCCTGATCAGTGAAGGGCGGCACGGTAAGCTTTATCTTATAGGGCCGGGGCTTGGTGCCCCTGACCGATGCACTGATCTGATTGGCGTCGATCTTGAGCGCCTGCACGGCTCCCTTGTTGGCATAGGTCTTGCCGCGGGGCAGCCGGTTGTGCTCGTCGATCTGGGTAAGCGCATTGAGCCACTGCTGGCCCCACCAGGTTTTGCCGTAAGTAATGCGTTCGGCCATTATCCGGGTCTTGGTTTTTGGTTGATTGTTGGCCGTTACGGCAGCTGGCGTTTCGAGCCCGCAGGGTCGGCGCCATAGCTGTTAACGCATAAACCGGGGAAAATGCTTCAGGTGGGGGCCGCTTTTGTCTTTTGTTATCGCCTGTACGCGATAAACGTACGCTGCAACGGCTGTGGGCTAATCCGTAAATCGGGTGCGATCGGGATACTAAAAAAGGAATGGGCCCGCTTCAGGAGCCTACCGGCTCCCGACGGGCCGTGGTCGGGCAGTTGTATGCCTGCAGCTGTGCACGCATGATCGGGCAGTGGTACACCTACGGGCCGCTGTTTACTGACAGACCAATGGCCGATTGGCGCATACCCCCCTTGATACTGCCTCCCCGGCCGTTGTCTGGCTGCGCGCCTGATTACGCTCAGTACCCGTGGCTAGGCGGCTACCCATTTGGGGGTAAAGGCGGCTTTTTCGGTGTCGCAGAGCCCGCAGGTATAGGTATCGGGCAGGGTGGTAAAGGGCGTGCTGGGCGCAATGCCCCGGGCGGGTTCGCCGTAGCGTTCGTCGTAGCGGCTGAGGCAGGCCGGACACTCGTGCACACAGTGCTGCGGTTGTTCGGCCGGCCTGTCATCGTCCGCGAAACCGACGGGTGTCGGTGTGCTGAGCCGTTCGTAATAGGCCAGCGATAACTGCCGGATGGCGTCGCTTAGCTGCGCCAGGGGCTGGCTTTTGGCAAACAATACGTACTGGGCATTGGTAGCCGAGTGGCCCGTGCGCTGATACACGTCGAACGACTGGGGGGAGCCATTCTGGTGGATGATTACCGAGGCCACGGCTTCCGAAAACGGCACGTTGATGGCAAAGCTCAGTTCGTCGGTCCGGATGTCGGCATTGTCGAGCTGCTGCAGAATCTCGTTTCGGACCAAAACCGACTGCTCGTCGGCATTGGGCAATTGCCAGTTGAGGTACCAGCCGGGCAGGTTGGTCCGAATACCATGCCGCCCCAGCAGCCGATCCCAGGCGGGCCGGTCGGCTTCCCGGATGTCTTTGACCAGGATCGTTTTATATGGCGTCAGGTAAAGCTGGCCGATCCGGCTGCTGCGGCACTGATCGCACAAAGCGTCGATAAACGGCAGCGGAAAAACAGTCTGCCGGCGAAAAAGCCCCAGCCAGTAATGCCCCGTTGGGCTGCGGTGGAACCCTTCGTAAATCGGGGTAGGGGTATCGTCGCGGGTAAGGGGCTCCCGTACCCGGCGCGTATTACCCTGAAAATCGGCCATTACGGCCCGGTAAAAAGCATCGGCGGTGGCGCGTACGCCCGAATCAGGGCTATGCTGGAAGTAGTGATGCTCGACCACCCGCACGAATTTTTCGAGCGATTCGCTCTCAATCAGGATGGGCCAGGCGTAGCGCCGGACACTTCCCGAGGGGCGCAGAAAGACATACCAGTAGCCCGGTTCGGGCGACGCAATAAAGTTGATATTGCCCGTAAAGGGCGACACCAGCGTCTGCACCGGATCGACGAGGTTGATTTTGAGCCGGGGTGTCCAGTCGCGAAACTGCGCCAGGCAGTCGAGGTAAGTACCCGCCGTGAGCCAGGGCGTATCGGCCAGCAGGTCGGTGGCTGGCAACGACGAGACAAGGTTGGGCCGCTGGCTGTCGGCCTCATCGGTAGGCAGCCCCAGCGCGTGAATCCGGCGGGCCAGATCTTCCCGGATGGTTCGGGTGGGTGGCCGCAGCAGAATCTCCTGCCGGTTGCCGACTTCCAGCGTGGTGAGGCCGTAGTCGAGCGCCCAGCCCACTACCTGGCGCAGGTCGTTGGGGGCAATACGGCCCCCGTGGGTCAGAATGCGGAGCGGTGTCATACGTAAGCGATCGGACGGTGTGTGGCTGACTGGCGTAGGGAAAATCAGGCAGAAACGGGTACTTTCCGGCCCACCCGATCCAGAATAGCTTTGACCTCGGGGCGGCAGGAGCCACAGCCCGTGCCGGCACCGGTGGTTTCGCAAAGCCGGCCGAAGTCGGTGGCGCCGGCCTGGATGGCTTCGGTCAGGTTACCTTCGCCTACGGTGTTACACGAGCAGACGAGTTTACCCAGCACGGGTTTGGGCGCCTGCCCCGACCGCAGGAGCGACAGCCGCCGGTCCGACAGTTCGGTGCGCTGCTGAATCAGGTCTTTATATTCCAGAAATTCGTTTTTGTCGCCGATCAGGATTGCGCCAACCAGCCGGTCGCGGTGGATGATGCATTTCTTGTAGAACCGTTTGGCCCGGTCGATAAAGATTACCTCTTCGTAGTCGGGTGCGCCGGCCGGGGCCGAGGGCATACCCAGCGAACACAGGTGCAGGCCATCCATTTTGAGAATGTTCATCGAGAGGGAGCCGGTGTAGTGGTTCACCCGGTCACCCAGCAGGTGCCGGGCAATAATATCGGCCTGCTCCTCGGCGGCCGCTGTGATGCCCCAGAGTTGCCCGTTCAGTTCGGCCACTTCGCCGGCCGCGTAGATGGACGGGTCGTCGGTCTGCAGGTATTCGTTGACCACAATACCCCGGTTAACGGCCAGACCAGCCGCGCGGGCCAGCTCGGTGTTGGGTTGGGTGCCAATGGCAAAGACCACGGCTTTGGCCGGAATGGTTTGCCCGTTGGCCAGGTGAACGCCTTCCACGGCCTTGTCGCCAACGTAGTAGCGAATGCTTTCGTTGTATAGAATGTCGATGCCCCGGTCGGTCAGTTCCTGGTAGAGGAGTTCGCTGGCCACTTCGTCGAGCTGCCGGGTCATCAGGCGGTTCTCACGCTGAATGACCGACACCCGAACGCCAATCGTGCGCAGCGAAGCCGCCAGTTCGAGTCCCAGCAGCCCCCCGCCCACAATCACGCAGGGATCGCCGGGCTGCAGCCGCGCCAGCAGGGCGTCGGCATCGTGGCGGGTACGCATGGTCAGCACACCGGTCAGGGGAGTTTCGTAGTCGCGGGGCATAAAGGCCCGGCTGCCGGTCATCAGCAGCAGCACGTCGTAGGGATGAGTCTGCCCGGTTGAGTCGGTCACCGTTTTAGCTGCCCGGTCGATGTCCGTAATCGTGGTGCCAATGTGCAGCTGCACGCCCAGCCCGGCCGTGGCTTCGGGTGTCAGCCGCACCAGCTTATCCCACGTTTTGGCCCCGCTCACGTAGTCGGGCAGTAACACGCGGTTGTAAAACGGGTTGATTTCCCGGCTGAAAACGTGTAGCTCGTCGGGTGGGGTGCCGGCCGGCCGCGGCAGGGCGCGGTAGGCACTGACGAAGCGGGTGGCCGCGGCTCCGGCCCCCACCAGCACAATGCGCCGGGTGGGCACCGCTACGGGCACCACCTGCACCGCCGAAAACTTCAGATCGGGCTCTTTCGATACCGGATCGATAAGCGGATGGGTTAGGTTGTTGGCGCGGGCCGACGAACTGCCCAGGCGTTTGCCCCAGTGCATGGGTAAAAAAACCACCCCCCGCCGTATGGTCGTGGTGAGGGTGGCATTGACGAAAACGTTGCCCCGCCGGCTGCTGATGCGCACGGGGCTCCCCTCCGCAATGCCGCGCGCCTGGGCGTCTTTAGGATGGATCTCGAGAAAGGGTTTCGGCAGGTGGGTGTTCAGCCGGGCTACCTTACCCGTTTTGGTCATGGTATGCCATTGGTCGCGGATGCGGCCGGTGGTGAGGATGAGCGGAAAGTCGGGCGTGGTGGGTTCGGAGTGATTCTCGTCCGAAACGGTTTTGATCTGGGCGCGTCCGTTAGGTGTGTAGAAACGGCGGTCGGTAAAGAGCCGGGGCGTGCCGGGCGAATCGGCTGTGGGCACGGGCCACTGGATGGTGCCCTCCGTTTTCAGCCGCTCGTGGCTCAGCCCGCCCATGTCGAGGTTGGTGCCCCTGGTCAGGGCTACGTGCTCGTCGTACACCTGCGCCACATCGGTATAGGGAAACGCGTGGCCGAAGCCCATTTTGCGGGCAAACGTCCAGATGATTTCGGCATCGGGTCTGGCTTCGCCGGGGGGCTCCACAAATTTGTTCAGGTACGATACGCGCCGTTCGGAACTGGTCATGGTGCCCGATTTCTCACCCCAGCCAGCCGCCGGCAGCACCAGATCGGCATAGGCCACAGTGTCGGCCCGGTTCGAGATATCCTGTACCACCACGAATTTGGCGTTCTGCAGCGCTTCGTCCACCAGTGCCGAGTCGGGCAGGCTCACCATTGGGTTGGTACAGACGATCCAGACGGCTTTCATCCGGCCGTCGCGCAGGGCGGCAAACAGTTCGGTAGCCGTCAGGCCGGGTTTGGCCGGAACGCTGTCGACGCCCCAGGCATCGGCAACCTGCTGCCGGTGTTCGGGATTGGCCATGTCGCGGTGGGCCGACAGCAGGTTGCTCATCCCGCCCGTTTCGCGTCCGCCCATAGCGTTGGGCTGGCCCGTCAGCGAGAGCGGCCCCGCGCCGGGTTTGCCAATCTGACCCGTAATGAGCGACAGGTTGATGAGCGACACGTTTTTGCTGACACCCACGACGCTCTGGTTGAGCCCCATAGTCCACATGCTCATGAAGCCCTTCGAGCGGCCGATGTATTCGATGGCCCACTTCAGGTCGTCGAGCGAGATGCCGCAGAGCGAAGCCGCTTCTTTGAGTGTGCGTTCGTGGACTTTCTGGTCGAAGGCGTCGAAGCCATCGGTGTGGTTATCAATAAAGTCCCGGTCGATCAGGCCCCGGTCGATCAGGCCCCGCGCAATGGCGTGGTGCAGCACAATGTCGGTGCCGGGTTTGATCTGGAGGTGCAGATCGGCCATCGTGGCGGTCTGCGTCCGGCGCGGGTCGACCACGATCAGTTTGAAATCGGGGAAGGCGGCTTTGCGGGCTTCGATGCGTCGGAAAATAATGGGGTGGCACCAGGCCGGATTGGCCCCCGCCACCAGCAGCGTATCGGCCAGATCGATGTCTTCGTAGGAGCAGGGCACCGAATCTTCGCCCAGGGTCTGCTTGTAGCCCACCACCGCCGACGACATGCAGAGCCGCGAGTTGGTGTCGAGGTTGTTGGTGCCCAGAAAGCCCTTCGTAAGCTTGTTGAGCAGGTAATATTCTTCTGTCAGGCACTGCCCCGATGCGTAGAACCCCACCGAATCGGGGCCATACCTGGCAATCAGCGACCGGAATACGGCGGCAGCCCGGTCGAGGGCATCGTCCCACGACACCCGCTGGAGCGGCATGCTGCGGTTGTAGCGCATCTGCGGGTAGAGCAGCCGGTCGGTCTGATCCATAACGGTGTAGTGCAGGTTCATGCCTTTCGAGCACAGCATACCCCGGCTACCCGGATGACTGGGATCGCCCTGCAGGGTAAGTTGCCCCTGCGGACCGCCCGACCGCCGGTCTACATCGACCAGTACGCCACAGCCGACACCACAATACGAACAGGTTGATTTTACCATGGGAAGAAGAGGACAGCCGGCTCCGGTTGGTACCGGCTCCGGACGTTAGGCGTATTCGACAACCGACTCCGTAACCGGCTTTTCGGCAAAACGCGTGACCGCTACAAGCATCGCCACCACGGCCACCGCCATACCGATGTAGAGGAAGGCCTGCCCGTAGCTGATCGATTCGGATTTGAACAGGAAGCCCGCCAGTACGCCACCCACGTTACCGCCGGCGCCAACAATGCCGCTGACAACCCCTACGGCTCGTTTGTTGACGAAGGGGACAATCGCGTAGGTAGCGCCGTTGGCCATTTTCAGAAACAGGGCAAAGCCCAGCATGACCCCCACCGCCAGCACCAGACTGCCCGACTGCGCGAACAGCATGATGCCCAGTCCTTCGAGTAGCAGCATGCTGGCCAGCAGAAATCCCTTGCCCCGCATACCGTAGCGCGCGCCAACCTTGTCGGCCACGATACCGCCCAGCGCCCGGGCAAACAGGTTCATGAAGCCGAAAACCCCGGCCAGCAGCCCCGCCGTAGCCAGATCGAGTTTGAACGTATCGGTAAAGTAGAGAGCCGCCACCCCGTCAAACGTGATCTCGACGCCGAAACAGGCTCCGTAGGCCAGAAACAGGGCCCACACGCGCCAGTCGGCAGCCGCTTTGCCGAAGCCAACCGGGCTGGTTTCGGCAGGCCCGCTCCGCTTCAGATCGGCAAAATTGCCCGCCGGCGTATCCTGTGTGTAGCGGTAATACACAAACGCCATCACCAGCAGCAGCCCGCCCGGTACCAGCATGGCCAGGCGCCAGGCCTCGGGTTTGGTGTAGCCGGCCGCCACAAAACCCGCCAGAATCAGGGGCATAACCATGTTGGTGACGCCCCCGCCCAGATTACCCCAGCCGCCGGCTACGGCGTTGGCCGTTCCTTTCACCTGGTCGGCAAACAGGGCCGAGGTGTGGTATTGGGTAATCACAAACGAGGCTCCAATCACGCCAATAGCCAGCCGGAACCACAGAAACGATTCGTAGCTGTGGGCCAGCCCAATGCCCATAACCGGAATGGCACCTACCACGAGCAGACCCGTGTAGGTCAGCCGGGGGCCAATGGTGTCGCAGAGCCGGCCAATGAGCAGCCGGGCAAAAACCGTCATCGAAACGGCTGCGATGATGGCGTTGCCGATCTGGGGTTTGGTCAGGTGCAGGTCATCGCGGATGATGGGCATCAGGGGCGCAATGCCGAACCAGCCGAAAAAGCAGACAAAAAAGGTCAGCCACGTGATGTGGAAGGTCCGCATCTGAATGCCCGATGCGGAGAAAACGTTGAGTCGGGTGAGTTTACCGGTTGTCATGGCAGAAGAAGCGGAGCAGTGATGGGGAGTGGGCTAGAGAACGATGTCGGCAATCGACTGTTTGTCGACGAGCAGGTCGAGCAGCCGGTCGCGGATGGTGTTGTAGACGGGGTTGTGGGCAACGTCTTTTTTGTGGCGGGGGCGTCCGATCGGTACGTTTTCGATTTCGCGGATGGTGGCTGCCGGGCCATCGCTCATCACCACGATACGGTCGGCCAGAAAAATGGCTTCTTCGATGTCGTGGGTAACCATAACGATGGTTTTCTGCCGGTTGTCGAGGTTCCAGAGCTTGAGCAGTTCGACGTGCATGGCACTCTTGGTGAGGGCATCGAGCGCGCCGAAGGGTTCGTCGAGCAGCAGAATGTCGGGGTTGATGGCGAAGGCGCGGGCAATGGCCGTGCGCTGTTTCATGCCGCCCGAGATTTCGCTCGGCAGCTTGTTGCTGTGCTGCTCGAGGTTGACGGCTTTCAGGAAATAGCGAACGATATCGGCTTTTTCGTCGGCGCTTTTGCCGGTCAGTACGGCGTCGACCGCCACCCGGATGTTGCGTTCGACCGACAGCCACGGCAGCAGCGAGTAATGCTGGAACACCATGCCCCGGTCGGGCCCCGGACCCTTTACGGGCTGCCCGTTGATGAGCAGGTCGCCGGCGGTGTGTCTGGTCATGCCGGCGATGGCGTTCAGAATGGTCGATTTGCCGCAGCCCGAGTGCCCGATAATGGCGATGATTTCGCCCTTTTCGATCGAAAGGTTGATGTTTTTGACCGCCACAAATCGGCCCTTCGCGCCCGTAAAGGCTATTTCGAGGTTTTTGAGTTGTATCTGAGACATAAGACAGAAGGTAGGTTTTCGGTATTCAGTTTACGGTTTACAGTATTCAGTTCCTGGCAGGGGCGTGTTGCCCCGGATGCTAGCTAGTTCGCGTCAGCCACCGTATACCGAAAACTGTATACCGAAAACCTATTTTGCGTACGACACTTTGTGTTCGATGTAGGTGAAAATCCGGTCGAGGAGCAGGCCCACGATGCCGATGATCAGAATGGCCGAGATTACTTTCTCCAGGCTCAGGGCGTTCCAGCTGTCCCAGACGAAGAAGCCGATGCCCACGCCCCCCGACAGCATCTCGCCGGCCACGATAACCAGCCACGCCACGCCGATCGACAGGCGCAGGCCTGTGATGATGTGGGGCAGGCTGAACGGCAGCAGAATTTTGGTGATATACTGCCAGATCGAAAAGCCAAATACCCGGGCCACGTTCTTGTGATCCTGGGGGAGCGAGGCTACCCCAAACGCCGTATTGATGAGCGTGGGCCAGAGCGAGGTAATGAAAATAATGAAGATGGTGGCTTTCTCGGCCGACTGAAACGACATCAGCCCGATCGGGAACCACGCCAGGGGCGACACCGGCTTCAGAATCTGGATGATGGGGTAAAAAATTCGGCGGCACAGGTCGTTGGCGCCCAGCAGAATCCCCAGCGGAATGGCCACCAGCGATCCCAGACCGAAGCCCGTGAATACCCGCACAATCGAACTCCAGAGTTGCAGGCCAATGCCCTTGTCGTTAGGGCCGGCATCGTAGAACGGATCGTCGAGCAGGGTACTGAACACGGCCCAGGTGGCGGCCGGTGTGGGAATCTCGTTTTTGGTAATGAGGCTCACGAGCCACCAGCCACCGATCAGCACCAGCATACCGACGGCGGCAAAACCAAGCGATGTCAGGCCGGCGCGGGCACCGGTCAGCAGCTGCTGCAGCCGCGGGTTGGAAAGGGCCCGGGGCGCTTCGTCGAGCGCAATGGCGGCCTGATTACTAAGTGCTTCCATACGTTGTGGGGGCCGGCACGGGGCCGGCCCGGTTTGGTTGTGGTCAGAAAAAATGGGTCAGGGTTATTTTTTGGCCAGGTAGCCCGACGGGTTGTTGGGATCGAAGGGGGCCTTGTCGAGCGTCAGGCTGAACGGCTTCATGTCGTCGTTTGGAATCTTGATGCCCATTTTCGTGGCTACTTCCTTATACAGGTCCTGCAGCACCAGTTTGTCGGCAATGGCCTTGTAGTCGGGGGCTGTTTTCAGGTAGTCGAAGCGAACGTACTGCGCCATGGCCCAGATCGCGTGCGATTTACGGGGCAGGTTTACCTGACCACCCCGGAAAAACTGCATCATATCGTCGCCGTAGATTTCCTGGCCCTGGTTGCAGCCCAGATCGTAGGTGCCGGCCATGCGGTTTTCGATCACGTCGGCGGGGGCATTCACAAACGGAGCCCGGCCAATGGTGGCAGCGGCTTTCTTGCGGTTGGCTGCGTTGTCGAGCCACTTGCAGGCTTCCAGCACGGCCATTATCACCCGCTTCAGCTTTTCGCGGTCTTTGGTCGCAAACTCCCTGTTGGCCACCAGCGCCTTCTCGGGGTGGTGTTTCCAGATATCCTGCGTGGTGATTTCGGTAAAGCCAACTCCCTGTTTCACGGCTACCCCGTTCCAGGGCTCGCCCACGCAGAACCCGTCCATGTTGCCTACTTTCATGTTGGCCACCATTTGCGGGGGCGGAATGGTAATGATCTTGACCTTTTTCTGATCGACGCCGGCCGAGGCCAGCCAGTTGCGGAGCCACAGGTCGTGCGTACCGCCGGGGAAGGTCATGGCAAAGGTTACTTCTTTCTCGGCTTTCAGCTTGGCCGCTACGGCTGCGGCTACCTTGCTGGTTTGTTTGAAGCCAACCTTGCCACAGAAGTCGTTGGAGAGCGTGATCGCCTGGCCGTTGTTGTTGAGCACCATGGCGATATACATCTCCGAGCCTGCCTTGCCGCCCACGCCCGTATAAACGGAAAACGGCATGGTGTACAGGCAGTGGGCGGCATCGAGTTCGCCGGTCAGAATCTTGTCGCGGACGTTGGCCCACGAGGCTTCTTTGCTGACCTGTACGTTGACACCGTATTTTTCGAACAGGCCCAGTTCTTTGGCCATGACAATGGGCGCGCAGTCGGTGAGGGGAATAAACCCGATTTTGATGGGTTCGTCGGCTTTGGGGGCGAAGGCCATGAAGCCGAGTGCGGTCAGTACAACCGGAAGCGACAGGAGCCAGAAACGGAGCGTAGATTTGGTCATTGGTTTGGGGCAGCCCGCAGGCTGTTTAGGCTGAAATGTCTTGGTCTGGTACAGGCAGTGCGGCAACTAGAAGCGCAGGTTGAGCATCAGGTAGGCCCAGGTCGCGGTTTTCTTCGGGGTGGCTACGGCTTTCACGGCGGCCAGCGCATCGGTTGCACTGAAAACGGAGTAGCCGGCTTCCAGCCCGATCTGTTTGGTGAGCGTGTATTGCCCCACCACATCGTATTCCTGCCCGAATGAAGGCTTATCCATCAGGGTTTTGTCGGCCGCCACAACCGGGTTGGTGCTGTTGAACTGGTGCGCATCAACTGTGAGCAACAACCGGTCGAGGGGCTTGTAGCGTAGCTTCACATACAGGTCGTTGAGGCCACCCGTGCCGAATCCGTCGGCCACGTAGAAGTAATCCATGTAGCCCCAGTGCTTGTGTGGGGTGCCGTAGAGCGGGTCGAAGCGATGGCTGGTGCCGGTGGTGTTGCCGGGGTCATTGCCACTGGTGCGGTCGATACCGGCCAGCAGGGTCGTCCGGCGGCTGGTGGCATACGACAGGGCTACCGATACCAGCGAAGCACTCAGGTCGCGGCCGTCGCGGTACCGGCCGCCCTGGTAATAGGCTTCGGCCTTTACGCCCAGTTTTTTAAACGTCGCGTTGACGTAGCCACCCAGCGTAATGCGGCTCCAGACGCCGTCGGTGTAGGTCGTGGTGGCCGCGGTGGTGCCGCTGGCCGGCGTGGTTGTAAACTGGCTGAAATCGTCTTTGATGGCCAGCAGCGACATGTTGCCGGCGTAGAACTTGCGGCCCAGATACAGAAACTGCAGCGACTTGTACTCGGCCCCGATGCCGTTGGTGCCGGCCGAATAAGTGGTCGGTACGCCGTTGTAAACCGTACCGCTTTTCTGCTCACGGTTCTGGTTATACGCAGCCCCCGCATGAAGCATCCAGCCCTGGTTGGCCCACTTCAGCAGGGCCATGTCGTGCCGGCGTCCCTGCTGCAGCCAGTCGAGGTTACCCAGCAGGCGTACATCGTCGTAAACGAGTTCCTGACGCCCCACTTTCAGGGCCAGTTCTTTGCCCAGTTTAGTCTGCGCCGTATCGAGCAAACTGAATTCGCCCCAGGCTTCGTGTAGCAGCAGACCGTTCAGATCGGCATTGGTAGTGCGGTTGATCGTCGAGGCATCCTGCCCCCAAACGCGCACATCCTGAACCGTGGCGAATGCTTTGATGCGGTAGCCCGAGTAGGCCGCGCTGATGCGGGTTCGCTGCGACGTAAAAAAGGCCGCTTTGTCGCCTTCTTTCAGCAGGGTGCCCTGCCCGTTCCGATACTCCGACCGGGTGCGGAGCTGACCACTGAACGTAAACTGGGCCTGTGTCGTCGTGACCGATAGGGTAAGTAGGCCACAGATGCTTAGAAATGTTTTGCTGCGTATGAAAATATTCATACATTTGGCTTGGTTTAATGTGGAACACGAACACGTATTGAACCAACTTTGCCCCGTCAGGACCGCCATCCCGCCGGGGCTTTTTTTACGGCCGGTCAGACTGCCATCTGACCGGCTACGAGGGCCGCCGGGTGCTGTGCCTTGTCCGCCAACGCAGCACAGCAACAAACTTGTGGGTTTTGGTATTAAGTAATATTACTTAGTAATTGCACTTATTTTCTACAGAATAAAAGTAGGTATATTTAACAGAGTAAAAAATTAAATCGCAGTTTTTTTTTAGTATTCGATACTTAATTCGGCTCAATGGTATGAATTCGGTAGAATAGTTTTTTTTAATCTGGGAATAGTACAGTTTATATACTCAGCGTGTTTAACCGTATTTCGAGCTATCGGCTGGCGGCAATGGAAGCCATGCTGGCCTGGGTGGCGATGGGCAGGGGCACACTGACCTGAATCGACGTGCCGGAGTAAGGGCGGGTCACGATGCCAAACACCCCGTCGATCAACTGCGCCCGTTCGCGCATGTTGTGCAGCCCCTGCGAACTGAGGTTGCTGCCCAGCGGCAGGGGATACCGGAAGCCGCAGCCGTCGTCGCTGATGCGGAGCAGGAGCTGATCGGCACGGTAGTCGAGGCCTATCTGGATCTGGCTGGCGCCGGCGTGCTTGATCGCATTGTGCACGGCTTCCTGGGCAATCCGATACAGCCCGATCTCGACCGAAGGATTGAACCGCGCATCGGTAATCTTCGATACAAACACCACGTCGACACTGGCTTCGCTGGTCTGGTGTTCGGCCAGCAGCCGGAGCGCGGCCAGCAGGCCGAAGTCGCTCAGCACGGGCGGCATCAGGTTGTTCGATACGTTGCGGGTTTCCTGAATAATCCGGATCAGCAGCGTTTTAAGCGTAGTAAAGGTTTTCTGATCGGGGGGCGTCAGCTGGCTGGTCGAGCGGATGTTTTCCGAGAGCAGTTTGGCACCCGTGAGCATCTGGCCAATACCGTCGTGCAACTCGCGCGACAGGCGCTTTCGCTCGTCTTCCTGCCCCTGCACCACGGCCGACAGCCGGTTCCGCTGGTCGGCCAGTTGCTGCTGGTGGTTCAGCGCCGTTTCGCGCATGAGCTGCTGCTGCGTATCGCGGAGCGACTGGTTGGTCTGTTGCAGGGCTTCGTTGGCGCGACTGGCCTGCCGGTTCGACTCCAGCAGCTGCTCCACCGTTTGCCGGATCATCATCACGGCCGGAATAAAGATGAGCAGGGCTTCGAGCATGAGCACGAAGAGCGTGATGGCCAGCAGGGCCTCTTCGATACCGCGCAGTCGGTCTACTTTCTGAATGGCTTCGCGGCTATACTGCTGCACAATGGCGTCCATCTGATTCAGGAACGGCCGATCGTGGGCCAGAATGATCCGTAGCTGGGCCTGTTCGGCGGCCCGGTTCCGTACGGGTTGCTGCGTCAGTACGAGCAGCTGCCGTACGGCTGTCCGGATAGCGCCGAAGTGGGGGTTCAGCTGCCGATACATCTGCTGAATCTGGGGGCTGTTGGGCACCACCTGCTTCAGATCAGTTAGCTGACCGCTCATCAGTTCGTTGTGGTACCGCTCCCAGCGTTTCAGCACCTGCCAGGTGGCCGGCACCGTCGATTCGGCGACCGGCGCGGGCGGCACAACGGTCAGCAGCACGGCATTCTTGATAATCTCCTGCTCCTGAAACCGTTGCCGTCCGGCAAAATTGATCAGGTACGAGTCGCTCGTCTGGTTGTTCAGCTGGCGATGGATTAAAACCTGACCACCGATGGTCAGGCCCGCTACCAGCGAGAGGGCCAGTACATAGCGTTGTGTGAATCGCTTTGTCACCATAATCGGTCAGGTTTATCGTAATCAAAGGCCAATATACACCATCCCCCCGTCAACCCGTACCGGATAGGTGTCAATCTGATACGCTTCGCCGTTCAGGTTCTGCCCCGTGCAGAGCGAAAAGGTTTTTTTGTGGTAGGGGCAGGCCACCTTGGGCTCGCCCTGCTGATCGCCCGTGAGCCCGCGCGACAGGATCATCTGCATCTTGTGGGGACACTGGTTCTGGCAGGCATACCAGGCCCCGGTCTGACTGAAGTTGAAAACGGCAATCTGCCGGTCGCCAATCCGGACACAGGCACCGCCATCGGCCGGAAAGGCCGATACGGGGGCGGCCGGGTACCACTGCAGGGTATTGGTAGGTTCGAATTCGGTTGTCATGGCTGTGCTGAAGATGAAGGCCGGCCACGGCTGTGACCGGCCGGTTGAGAGGATAGATTACCAGGCGGCCGGCTGCTTCTGACCGCGTTCGTTGGTGACAAATGCGTGCGACTGGTCGATGGTGTCGGCGTTTACGTAGTGCCGGTACTGACTGCGCAGGCTGGCATCGTCGACTACCGATTTCCATTCGCACTGGTAGGTGTTCACAATGTGCTGCATCTCCTGCTCGAACTGTGCGTTAAGGCCCAGCACATCGTCGATCACGACGCTGCGGAGGTAGGCCAGGCCCCCGTCGAGTTTGTTCAGCCACGTGGCTGTGCGGGTGAGTGGTTCGGCCGTTTTTACGTAGAACATCAGAAACCGGTCGAGGTACCGGATGCAGGTGTCGCGGTCGATATCCGCGGCCAGCAGCTGCGCGTGCTGGGGTTTGGCACCCCCATTGCCGCCTACGTAGAGGTTCCAGCCTTTCTCGGTGGCAATGATGCCGAAGTCTTTGCTCTGGGCTTCGGCGCATTCGCGTACGCAGCCCGACACGCCACTCTTCAGCTTGTGGGGCGAGCGCAGGCCTTTATACCGCTCCTCGAGTTCGATGGCAAAGGCCACCGAATCCTGCACGCCGTAGCGGCACCAGGTCGAGCCCACGCAGCTCTTCACCGTCCGCAGCGATTTGCCGTAGGCGTGGCCGCTCTCGAAACCGGCGTCGATCAGTTCTTCCCAGATGGCGGGCAGCTGATCGACCCGGGCCCCGAACAGGTCGATGCGCTGCCCGCCGGTGATTTTGCAGTAGAGGTCGTACTTCTTGGCCACTACCCCCAGCGCAATAAGCTTGTCGGCGGTGATTTCGCCCCCGGCCACGCGGGGCACCACCGAATAGGTGCCGCCCCGCTGGATGTTGGCCAGGTACCGGTCGTTGGTATCCTGAATGACGGCCTGCCGGGCAACGAGCTGGTTATGCACACTGGCCAGAATCGATGCCACTGCTGGCTTGCATACTTCACACCCGCACCCGTTGCCGTAGCGGGCCAGCACGTCGCCATAGGTGGTTTCGCCGTTGATCCGGATCAGGTCGTAGAGTTCCTGGCGGGTCAGGTCGAAATGTTCGCAGAGCACTTTACGCACGATACGGCCCTGCGCCTTGAGGGTTTCGCCGATCAGGTCGTTCAGCATCGGTACGCAGCCTCCGCAGCCGGTGCCGGCTTTGGTGCATTTTTTCAGGGCCGGCACATCGGTGGCGTCGAGGTCGGTGACGGCTGTGCAGAGGGTGGCTTTGGTAATGCCTTCGCAGGAACAGATAAGGGCGTCGTCGGGCAGGCTCATCACGCCCGAAGCCGCCCCGGCCGACTCGCCCCGTCGGGCAGGCAGCAGCAGATCATCGGGGGTGGGGGGAAGCACCAGGCGGTTTTTACTGGTCTGCAGCAGCATGTTGTAGGCTTCGGCATCGCCCACCAGAATACCACCCAGCAGGTGCCTGCCGTCGTCGCTGATGTTGAGTCGTTTGTAGATGCCCGTTAGTTTATCCTCCCAAACCAGCGTCCGGTGCGGCACCTGATCGCAGAACGGTTCGCCAAAGCTGGCCACGTCGACGCCGATCAGCTTCAGCTTGGTCGACATATCGAAGCCGGTAAACAGTTTGGCGCTGGCGGGCGTGGTGAGCTGCGCGGCCACGCTGTCGGCCATGTCGTAGCCCGGGGCCACCAGTCCGTAGATCATGCCGTTATGCAGCGCGCACTCGCCAATGGCGTAGATGGCCGGATCGGACGTTTGCAGGCTGTCGTTGACCAGAATACCCCCGCGCGGACCTACGTCCAGCCCGCACTGCCGGGCCAGCTCGTCGCGGGGTTTGATACCGGCCGAGATAACGACCATCTCGGTTTCAAGCTGGGTGTCGTCGGCGAAGCGCAGGCCCGTCACGCAGTCGTAGCCGGTGAACTCGACGGTGTTCATGCTGAGGTGAATCTGGATACCCAGGGCTTCCATTTTCTGCCGCAGCATGGTCGCTCCCGCGCTGTCGAGCTGCCGGGGCATCAGCCGCGGGGCAAACTCAACCACGTGGGTTTCGAGCCCCATGTCGAGCGTGGCTTTGGCCGCTTCGAGGCCCAGCAGCCCGCCCCCGATCACCACCGCCCGGCTGGCGCGTTTGCCCCAGGCCATCATGGCTTCGAGGTCTTCGATGGTGCGGTACACAAAAATGCCGTCTTTCTGCACCCCCGGTACGGGCGGCACAAAGGGCGCCGAGCCGGTTGCCAGCACCAGCGCGTCGTACGCCACGGTCAGGCCCGTATGGGTCGTCACGGTTCTGGCCGTCCGGTCGATGTGGGTAATGCACTGACCCGTGTGCAGTGCGATGCCGTTGTCGGCATACCAGCTGGCCGGAGCCATGGTCAGCTCATCGGCCGTGGTACCCGAAAAATAAGCACTCAGGTGAACCCGGTCGTAGGCCGGGCGGGGTTCTTCGCCGAAAACGGTCAGGGTCAGCCGACCGCCATCGGTCGACCCCTCCGTTTGCCGGGCCAGCAACTTCTCGCAGAACTTATAGCCTACCATACCGTTGCCTACTACTACAATGTTTTTCATCCTGCCAGGGCGTTAAAATGGAACACGAACGCTACTTATTCATTAATTGCATTATTTGACTTTTAAATATTATAATTCTGAATAATTGGCATATTGCCAATAAATATTCGTTGTTTATTCTGTAAACTTATACTAAATTCTGAATTGGAACTATATATTTTATCTTTTTGCTAGGTATTTTTACTGAGCATATTTACGGAATAGTCGTAAGGGCTATAAAGTATAGGCACCTGGTATAGTTTTTCACGCTAAACTCGTTGGCGGACGATGATGCACACCCCCAGACTTACCCTTATAGGCGCCGGCCCCGGCGATCCTGAGTTGATTACCCTGAAAGCCGTTCGGGCACTGCAATCGGCCGATGTGGTGCTTTATGATGCCCTAGTCAATCCGGACCTGCTCGCCTATGCGCCGGCCGCAGCGGAGCGGGTATTTGTGGGCAAGCGCCCCTGGCAACAGGGCTCGGGCTGCGAATTTGCCCAAGCCGATATCAATCACCTGATCGTACAGTATGCCCACAGTCATGGGCACGTGGTGCGGCTGAAAGGGGGCGACCCCTACGTATTCGGGCGGGGATTCGAGGAGCTGACGTTTGCGCAGGATTGCGGGGTGGCTACAACGGTCGTGCCGGGTCTGTCGAGCAGCTATGCCGTGCCGGCGCTGGCCGGTATTCCGCTTACCTGCCGGGGCATCAGCGAATCGTTCTGGGTGCTGACCGGGACAACCAAAGACCACCGGCTGTCGGCCGATATCCAGACAGCCGTCGGATCGTCGGCAACGCTCGTTATCCTGATGGGTATGAAGCATCTGGCCGCTATTATCGACCTGCTGACGGGGGCCGGGCGGGGCTCGGTACCCATGGCCATCATCTGCAACGGCAGCCGCGCCGACGAGCGGGTGGCGGTGGCACCGGCCAGCCAGATGGGGCGGTGCGTGGCCGACCGGCAGCTGGGCAACCCGGCCATTATCGTGATCGGCGACGTCGTAACGCTCCACCCCGACTGGGCCGCTGGTCAGTACGTCCGAACAGCTGAATCAGTTTCGCAGTTATCGGCAGTATGTAAGTAACGCCCGCCTGCTTTTGTCCAACATTTCTTCCAATTTATTTTATGTCGATCCCTGCCCTCCTGCCGGACGCCCCTGCTGATACCGTTCTAGGACGGGGTATCAAACATATTGGTATTGGTAAGTATGGCAGCAAGCCCCTGCCGCCCGACCTGCTGGCTGAGTGCCGTGCCGCCCTGGCCGACCCGGCTACCGACCGGTTGCAGCTGGGGGCCTTTCTGGGCGCGCTGATTGCCAAAGGACCAACCGACGAGGAGCGGACGCTGGAAGCCGAGATCGGGAAAAACGCCTTTGGCCATCCAACGTTTTTTATCAACAAGGTGTGCCCCGATTTGCCGGGCGGCCTGCTGCCCATTGCCACCAAGCTGGTACGGGGGCATAACCTGCAGGTAAGCGAAGCCGAGCAGCTGGGCGACTACCTGTTCGGTACGGGCGCGTGCGAAACGTTTCGGGGGCTGGCGGCCAGCATTATGCGGGTGCGGCACGAAACCAACGAAGAGTACCACGGGCTGATGCGGGCGGCCGAGCGAACCTACTCGCCCGGCTTTGGCTCGATCAGCTGCGCCGACCGGCCGCTGGTGCAACTGGCCGAACCCTTCGACGGGGTCGAGCACAGTTACCTCATTACGCCCCTGCTGGCCCAGCTGGTGCAGAAGCGGGGCTACGGGGCCGTATCGGTAGTGGGCCGGTCGGGCGGGCCCAAGTTCACGCTCAACGCCCTTGACCTGTATATGCACCTGGGCTGTCAGTTTCTGCAGAGCAACCACGAACTCGATATTCCGCTCGAACATTACGGCTGGGTGCTCGACCAGAAGGCCCTGTCGCCGGCCCTCGACCGGTGGGTCGACCGCCGGCGTACCCTTATCAAGCGGCCTTTTCTGGCCACGCTCGAAAAAACGCTTAACCCCTGTCACGCCCGCATACTGGTCACATCGGTATTTCACATCACCTACCAGATGAAAATGGCCGAGCTGGCCCTGCTGGCCGGCTTCGATGCGGTAGTGGTGCTTAAACGGGGGCTCGAAGGCAGCCTGGCCCCCTCAACCAGCCGGGCCTGTGGTATTCTCTGCGCCGTGCGTACCGTGCAGGGGCACTTGTTTTTCCAGCACTTCGACGGCGACGCGCCGGCTTTTGCCGCCTACCGCACCGACGACGAGCCTAAGATCGAGCAGCCCCAGGCTACCGACAACGCCCGGCTGGTACGCCAGTTTATGACCAGCGGGCAGACCGACAATGCCGATTTCGACAACCGGGTACGGTTTGCCAAAGCCCTCTACAGCCGTGGTTTCGACTGGATTGAGTCGCAGTTGCAGTAGCCCTGCGCCGAATCGCGTATCTTTGCGGGCGGTACCTGACCTGACAGATCGACCTGGCTAACGGGGCGTATCGGGTACCGGCTCCTATGACAGATGTACTCATCATTGGCGGAGGTATCGTGGGACTGGCCACGGCCCTGCGTATCAAACAGCAGCGACCCGACCTGAGCGTGCTGCTGATCGAAAAAGAACCCGCCGTGGCCCGGCACCAAACCGGCCACAACTCGGGCGTTATTCACTCCGGCCTCTACTACAAACCGGGGTCGCTCAAAGCAACCAACTGCATTCGGGGCTACCAGATGCTGCTCGACTTCTGCCGGGCCGAATCGATTCCGTTCGACCTGTGCGGTAAAATCGTGGTGGCTACCAAAGCCGAAGAGATGCCGCAACTTGACACGCTTTACCAGCGCGGTCAGCAAAACGGCCTGACGGGACTGCGGAAACTGTCGGTAGGCGAAATGCGCGAAATCGAGCCGCACGTCAGTGGAGTGGGCGGCATGTTTGTGCCGCAGACCGGTATCATCGACTATAAGCAGGTATCCGAAAAATACGCCGAGAAATTCCAGTCGCTGGGGGGCGAAATCCGCCTGGCCGAGCGGGTCGAGCAGGTAACGCCCGGCACCAGCCTGAGCATTGTGGTTACCGACAAAAACCGGTACGAAACCAAACTGGTGGTCAACTGCGCGGGGCTCTACTCCGACAAGATTGCCCAGCTGACCCAGCGCGACGCGGTCGACGTGCGGATTGTGCCGTTTCGGGGCGAGTATTTCAAGCTCAAACCCGAGAAGGAGTATCTGGTCAAAAACCTGATCTACCCCGTCCCTGACCCGAACTTTCCGTTTCTGGGGGTTCACTTCACGCGCATGGTACACGGGGGTGTAGAAGCCGGCCCCAACGCGGTGCTGGCCTTCCGGCGTGAGGGCTACACCAAAACCGACATCAGCCTGAAAGAGCTGGGCGAAACACTGGCGTGGCCGGGCTTTCAGAAGGTAGCGGCCAAATACTGGCAAACGGGGCTGGGCGAAATGTACCGGTCGTTTTCGAAGGCTGCCTTTACCAAAGCCCTGCAGGCACTGATTCCTGCCATTCAGGAGCAGGACCTCGAGGATGGCGGGGCCGGTGTGCGGGCGCAGGCCTGCGATCGGACGGGCGGATTGCTCGACGATTTTGCCATTTTGGAGAACGAAAAAGCGATCAATGTGGTCAACGCGCCCTCGCCGGCTGCCACCTCGTCGCTGTCGATCGGGCAAACGGTTTCGGAGAAAGTAATGGCCCGTTTCTAGGTCGGATTAACCCCCGGTTAAATCATGTCGGCCGGCCAAACATTCGGCCTGACCGTCGGTTCTGAGCATACATCCGGCCCTGTGCCCAGTACCGGCACAGGGCCTTAACCCGGAACAGACATGCCTACGCTCAAAACGGACAACGTTCTCGATACGCCCACCGACCTCGACGCCAAAGGCTGCGAGCAGGTAACCGAATCGCTCAACCGGCTGGTAGCCGATGCGTTCGCGCTTTACATCAAAACCAAGAATTACCACTGGCACATGTCGGGGCGCCATTTCCGCGACTATCACCTGCTGCTCGACGAGCAGGCCAGCCAGATTCTTGCTTCCATCGACCCGCTGGCCGAACGCGTCCGCAAAATCGGCGGAACCACGCTTCGCTCGGTGGCGCACATTGCCCAGCTGCAGCGGGTGAAAGACAACGACGATGATTTTGTGGCGCCCAAAGCCATGCTGACCGATCTGGTGACTGAGAATAAAAAGATGGCTGCCAACATGCGGGCGGCCCACAAAATCGCCGATGATGCCGAAGATGTGGCAACGGCCAGTTTGCTCGAAGTGTATATCGACGAAACCGAACGCCGGACCTGGTTCCTGTTTGAGACCACCCGGGAGTTGAATTAAGTCATGATGCGGTGAGTAGCCGGGCCAATTTTGTGGTTACTTTGGTGTTGAAACCAACCACAGACGCCGTTCGGCAACCCGCCTTTTTTGTATGAAAGTTCGTCCTTCCGCGCTGATCTGGCGTATTCAGAATAACCAGACCGACGTGCTGCTGATGCGGTACAACTACGGTGGGCAGGATGTATTTGCCCTGCCGGGCGGCAACCCCGATCGGGGCGAAATCCTGACTGAGACCGTCGTCCGCGAAATCCGCGAAGAACTGGGCGTATCGGTCGATGTGGGCGAGATGATTCTGGCCGGCGAGATGCTCCTGACCGAGCGAAACGACGATGTGCTGCACGTCGTGTTTGCCGCCCGCAACCTGCAGGGCATACCCGCGCTGAACCCGGCCGAAACATCGGCGCTCGAACTGGTCTGGAAGCCCATTGCCGACCTGACCGATCTCAACCTGTACCCAAACGTGGGGGCGCGGCTGCTGCCATGGTTCACGAGTGCTACTTACCTGGGGTACGTGGGCCGCATCGAGCAGCAGTATTTTGGGTGAGTAGGGTATACGCAAAACACACAGGACGCCCCCTTGCCAGCACCGCGGTGCTGGCAAGGGGGCGTCCTGTGTGTTTTGCCGGCCAGTTACCGGAGGTTGGGCACCGGCAGTACGGGCAGACTTTCGTTGCCATCGGCGCTCACGGCCTGCACGGCAAAGTAGTAGTTGTCTTTGGAGTAGGGCAGAGTCATACCCAGTTTGGTGGTGAAAAACTTCTTCTGCCAGAACGGCCAGTACGTTTCGCGCATCAGCACGTAGTACCCTTTGACGCTGCCCGTAGCGGGTGCCTGCCAGTAGAGCGCGGTCGAATTGGTCAGGTTGCGCACATCGACCGTTACTTTTTGCGGTACGGCGGGCGCTTTGGCCAGGTTGGCCAGCGTGGCGAGGTTGACCGCCGTGTTTTTGCGCAGGTACTCGAAGTCCATAAACTTGGCGTAGTCGCCAAATTCGGTGCCTTTTTCGGTGCGCAGGTCCTGGTGCTGATGATCGTAGTTTTCGTTCATCTCGGTTAGGCGCACGGCCGCAAAGCCCCGCTGCACGTAAGGCGTATGGTCGCCCCCGCGCAGGTAGCGGTCGTTGCGGTACACCATCACCACCTCCAGGTTTTCGACGTAGCGCTCGCCCACTTCCTTGAGGTAGCGCGCCAGCGACCGGGCTTTGCCATCGTTCTCGGTACCGAACTGCCGAATCTGGCCGATGCGGCCAGTCGTGTCTTTAAGCAGGTTGCCGGGCAGGCCTTCGCTGAACACCCGCAGCCGCGTGTTGTCGATGATGGTGGTTTCGTTGCTGTGGTTGCTGCCCATGATGTCGTTGTTGAGCACGGCTTCCAGGTTCCATTTTTCCTGCACGGCCCGCTCGCTTAGGTGCTCGGCCCCCAGCAGCCCCTGCTCTTCGCCGGTGAGCGCTACGAACACGATGGTAGCCGGAAACTGGCTCTTGCTCATCACCCGGCACAGTTCGATCACGGCGGCCGTGCCCGAGCCATCGTCGTTGGCGCCCGGCGCATCGGCCTCACGGTTCATCACGTTGGTTACGCGGCTGTCCATGTGGCCCTGCACGATAAACACCCGTGTGTCATTGGGATCGGTACCTTTCAGGGTGGCCATCACGTTGCCCATATTGGCGGGTTTGTCGATCCGGCGGCCATCGGCCTGCAGCGTCCAGGTGTCGATCGTGGCCGTCAGCCGGCCACCGGCCTGTTTGCCGTACTGATTGAATTTGCTCAGGATCCAGTTGCGGGCAGCACCGATGCCTTTCCGGGGGTCGGTGGTGGTGCTGAGCGTATGCCGGGTGCCGAAGCTGACCAGGCCATTGATATGCGCGCGGAGGCTGTCGGCAGATACCTGTGTAACGAGATCGGCAATCTGCGGATCCCGGTTGACAATGGTCTGGGCCTGTACCGTGGCTGTCGACAGCAGGGCGCCAGCCAGGAGGGGAGTCAGTAGATGAAGTTTCATGAATTGATGCTTGGGTCGATGAATATACGGCTCAGCCGACAATTATCGGTATACTGACGCCCCTGCTGGTTGAAATGCCGTATGTTCTCGTTGGGGAGTTGTCGGGTAGGCGGGTAGGATTCTGGCTCATTCACCACGCCTGTTTGACTGGGGCTGTCTATTCGAATGGCTGTACGGGGCCGGAATGGGCCAGCGGGGCCGCCGGATAGGCGGTCGGATTGTGACAACGAAACGGGTATGAAAGCCAATGAATTGACTGGCGAACCTGTTAAAAACCCCAGGCGATGCCGGCGCCGAGGGTGGCCTGCCCGGTGAGGGGAACGGGCGTAACCGACAACCCAACCCGGGGCTGGCGCATCAGCTCATTGTATCGTGCCACCGCCTTGTTGACATGGCTATTACCTACCACAGAGAAGGTAAGCGAAGCCGCAATCGATGAGCCATACACAATCCAATAGGTGCCGTTGCGACCACTCGGGTTGAAAAGGACGTAGGCGAGTGTGGCCAGCGATGTCAACCGGCTCAGGGTTGTCATGGTCCGGAACGTTTTGAAGTGGTGCGAAACGGTGGGGTCGTTCAGTTCGAAAAAAGGAACTTCGAGTGAAAACGGCGACGACAGTTTTTTGCCCCCGTAGAAATACACACTACCAAAGGCCGATGATCCCGCTGCCCGTTCGATGGGTTGCAGGTGGGCGGGTATGGGAGCCGTCCGGTAGTAAACCGAATCGTTGGCCATCGGCTGTTGAGCCAGTGCAGGCAGGCTCAGGGTCAGTATAAATAGCGCGGTCAGCAGTCGCAGGGCGTAGGGTAGTGGGGTTCGACGAACGGTCACGGTATCAGACGATTGGGATAAGGTCGGGCCCGGTAGGGCAATATGGGCATAAAGGTAATCGGCAGGCTAGGCAATTCGCAGGCCGTTGGGAGCCGGTCGCTCGGTTTGCAGCAGCGTAACGGTGCCCTCCGGGTCGACTGCGCCCAGCACCAGACACTCGCTGATGAAATTGGCAATCTGTTTGGGCGGAAAATTAACCACCGCCACCACCTGCATGCCCACCAGCCTGTCGGGCGTGTAGAGGGCCGTCAGCTGGGCCGAGCTGCGTTTATGGCCCAGTTCCCCAAAGTCGATGGTGAGCTGATAGGCCGGTTTGCGGGCCTTCGGAAACGGGGTGGCCGCCACGATGGTGCCGGTGCGAATATCGACCCGCTCGAAGTCAGACCAGCTGATCGGATCGGAGGGAGATGTTGACATACAATCAGAAAAAAAGCGCTCGGCCTGCGCACGCCGGCGGGCAGAAACTTTTGCCCCATACGACGGGTTACCCACGCGTTGTCTACTTCTGAATCAAATGTACCCTCTCCGCATGAAAACGTCGTTACTTTTTCTGGCTGCTGCTACAAGCGTAGCCGTGGCGGGCAAACCCGGCACGCCCCCCGCAAAGCCAGTACGGCCCGGCACCCCGGCTGCTTCGGTGGCCACGTTTGCCCCCGACCCCGATAATGGCGGTATTCGGCTGGCCAAAGGCTTCGGAGCGCTGGTCTTTGCCGATAATCTGGGCAAAGCCCGCCACGCTGCGGTTGATCCCGTTACGGGCACAGTATTCGTGAAACTCGACCGGCTCAAAGACGGGAAGGGCATTGTGCAGCTGCGCGATAACAACGGCGATGGCCGGGCCGACCAGACCGTTATGTTTGGCAACTACCCCGGCACCGGTATCGGCATCTACAACAATTACCTCTACGCATCGTCGGATACATCGGTTTACCGGTACAAGCTGACCAATGGCAAAGTCATGGACACGACGCCGGCCGAGCCCATTCTGGGCGGCATTGCGCTGCAGCGGCAGCACGCCGGTAAGTCGCTGGCCCTGTCGCCGGCCGGCAAACTGTACGTAAACTTCGGCGCACCGTCGAACGCCTGTCAGGAGAAAGATCGCCAGAAGGGATCGAAGGGTATGGACCCCTGCCCGATTCTGGAGAACTACGGCGGTATTTGGGAGTTCGATGCGAACAAACTCAACCAGAAACAGTCGGACGGAAAACGCTATGCTACGGGTATCCGCAACGCCGTGGCCCTCGACTGGAACACCACCACCAACACGCTTTACGCGCTGCAGCACGGCCGCGACAACCTCAACAACTGGGGCGGTATGTTTACCGACTCGCTGAGCGCCGAACTACCTTCTGAGGAGTTCCTGATGGTGAAAGATGGTGCCGACTTCGGCTGGCCCTACTGCTACAACGACCATTATCAGAACAAGAAATTGCTGGCGCCCGAATACGGCGGTGACGGTAAGACGCAGGATCGCTGCGCGGGTAAGGAGAAGCCCATCATGGCGTTTCCGGCCCACTGGGCACCCAACGATCTGCTGTTCTACACGGGCAACCAGTTTCCGGCCCGCTACAAAAACGGCGCGTTTATCTGCTTCCACGGCTCCTGGAACCGGGCTCCCCTGAATCAGGGTGGCTATTTTGTGGCCTTCGTGCCCTTCGGTAAAGACGGACGTCCGTCGGGGCCGTACGAAGTGTTTGCCGAAAACTTTGCCGGTGTTGCCGAGCTGGGTAAGCCCGGCGAAAACGCCAACGCAGGTAAGCTCGAACTGGCCAGCCCCGGCGATGCCAAAGCCCGCCCGATGGGCCTGGGTCAGGCGCCTGATGGCTCGCTGTACGTGACCGACTCGGTGAAGGGCAAGATGTGGCGGATTATGTACACGGCCAAAAAATAAGCCATTACCGGCGCAGGTGGTTGCGGGGGTTCATCGATAGCGGTGAGCCCCCGTTTTGTTTACCGGTTGCGCACCCGCCGGAACGCCCGGCTGAGTCGGGCCAGTTCGGGGTTGCTGAGACTGATGGAATCGTGGGCCTGCTCGCTCAGGCGGCTCGCCACCCGGTCGGAGAGGTACCAGCCCAGCGGGTAGCGGTCGTTATAGGCCAGCCGCAGCGTGAGGTAGTTGGTTTTGGGGTCGGCGAAGCGGTCGACGAAGGAATTGAACATGTTGTCGCGCGTGACCGAGCCATTGTCCCAGGCATTGAAGAAGCCCAGCAACGGCACCCGGATGATCTGCAGGATAGACCGGCTGCGCGGCAACTTGCCCAGCGTACTGCTGTTCTGAATGAAGAGGATGTAAGGCTGCACCACAATACGCTCGTTGGTGCTGAGTCGGCGGATGGTTGGCACAAGGTTGTTGAGCAGCTGGAAACAGGTCTCGACGCCCGAATTGTCGAAATACCCCCCGTCGACGATGTGTCCGCCAAACGGCACGGTCTGGCCCCGTACCAGGCTGTCGCGCCGAATACGGGCGCCGTTGGTCACGATGGGGAACCGGCTGCAGAGCGACGCAGCTGTTTTGATCGGCACATCGCTGCCCAGTACATCGAGCGTAGGCACTACATCGCGAAAATAACGCGGATCGAGCCGCAGGTTCGACGTAATTACTTTCTGGCCCGATTCGGCCAGCGTGCCGTTGAGCAGCAGCGAGGGCAGCTCGTAATTATACGACCCGTCGGGCCGCTGGTATAAACTCGTCAGGGACTGATCGAAGGTGGGCAGCCCCAGGTTGGTGCGGTACGAATCGGCCCAGGCATCTTCGAGCCACTTGGCCCGCTCCAGCGCGGGAATCGGGACGGGCAGTAGCCGCTGGATCGACTCCGGGAACAGCAGCGTGGCTGTTACCGCCGACAGGTAATCATCGCGGATGACCCGCCGGAAATCGGTGAAGCGACGAATACGACCCGCTCCCGGTACGTCGCGCAGAAACGCGGTGTAGAAGGCCACACCAACGCCCCCGCCCGATACGCCACTCAGGGCGTAGACGTGCCGGCTGAAACCCGGAATAATCGAGTCGAGCCGAATCAGGGTCTCGGCCGTCCAGTTCAGCGCCCGGGTACCCCCGCCCTCGGCCGCTACCAGTATGAGCGGAATCGTGTCGCCGGGCACCGGCTGCCGCGCCCGCAGCCACTCGGCCAGGTGCTGCTCAACGGTGGGGCGCCGGTTCAGGGCCGGCACATCGGGGCCTGTGGCCCGGCGCACGTCGGTATTGTCGTTGACCGAGCTGACCAGCACCAGATAGGTACCTACGCCCAGCATCAGCGGCCGGTAGCGGTAATCGTTGAAGTACGCCAGCAGGCCACCCCAGAAGGTAAAAAACGCAATACCCAGAATAACGACGGCGGTTGGGCGCAGCTGCCGTGCCACGCCCCACTCGACCGGTAAACTGAATAGCACCAGCAGTACAACGGTCAGTACCAGCCCCTTCGCCACCACCCAGCGACCCAGCGGATGCCGCCAGAGCACTCGGATGTCCTGCCGCAAACTGGTGTAGCGATCCCGAAAGGTCCAGCGGGCGGGCAGGCAGAAAACGGGCAGGTTTCTTTCAGCCTGCCTGAACAGCACCAGCATGCCCACGCTGCCCAGCCCCAGCAGGTAGGGCTGGAGCCGGCTGGGTTGCCAGAAGGCCGCGGCCAGAATGAGCATGGGCAGCATACCACCCAGCCGGGGCAGCCATCGCAGCAGCTGATCGGTGGCGTAGTTGAGCCGCAGGCCAACGGGGGCAATGTGCAGAATGAGCCGGGTGCTGCCATAAACTACCCAGCTCCAGATAAAAGCCGTGAGCACGATGAAACCAAACAGCGGGTTCAGGATACCCGCGTCGCTAACGGCTTCGATCATGTCGACGGCCTGATCGGGCACGGTCAGTACGTAAGTGGCCAGTACCAGCGTCACGATGATGACGAAGGCGTTGCGCTGCGTCTGGTAGAACGCAACCAGGTAATCGCCCACGATAGCCCGGAAACCGGCGGGGGGCTCATGCTGCGCGTGGTGCATACGAACGGAGCCGGGGGCTCAGGTTGGGAGCGATCAGGCTCGTTTGATACCGATTCGACCCAGCAGCAGCGCCAGCCCGACAAAAGACAGTGCCCCCAGCACATAGTAGCCCCCTTCGCCGAGGGCGCCCACCAGCGCGGGTTCGAGGGTAAGCGAGGTGAGGGCATTGTAGATCGACTCGTTGACCGACAGCAGCGCCACCGCCACCCCCGCCAGCGCACCCCCGGCCACCAGACCGGTTGCAAACAGACTGCCTTTGCCCAGATCGGCATCTTCCTCGACGGTGTTGGTGCGTTTCGCATTCCACTCAACAGCGGCCTTCACCAGGCCACCGGCGAAGATGGGCAGGGTGGTCGACAGGGGCAGGTACAGGCCGACGGCAAACGCCAGGGCACTGACGCCACACAGTTCGAACACGAAAGCGATAAACGCCCCAACCAGCACAAACTGCCAGTCGAGGTTGAACGACAGCAGCCCTTTGATGAGCGTAGCCATCAGGGTGCCCTGTGGCGCCGGAAACTTGTCGGACCCGATGGCGTGGGTAATGCCCTGCGCCAGCAGATCGGGCGTGGGCGTATCCAGAATCTTGACCGTAGCCCCTACTACCAGCGACGATACGATGACGCCGATAAACAGGGCCATTTGCTGGTAGCGCGGGGTAGCCCCGATCAGGTAACCCGTTTTGAGATCCTGTGAGGTAGCCCCCGCGTTGGCAGCCGCCACGCAGATCATACTGCCCACCACCAGCACGGCCGGTTCGTAAACTTTGCCCGTCAGCCCGAAGCCGATAAAGACGAGGGCCGTACCCATGATGGTGGCAATGGTCATGCCCGACACGGGCGATGAACTGGAGCCGATGAGCCCGACGATCCGGCTGGCTACCGTGACGAAGAAGAACCCAAACACGATCACCAGTACGGCAATGAGCAGCTTGGTCAGCCACGAATCGCCGGGTATCTGCGGCAGAATAACCATCAGGGCAATCAGAATAACGCTCCCGATCAGCACGATGCGCACGCTCAGATCCTGCTCGGTGCGGCTTACGGCTGTCTGCCGGGCCTCCGCTTCGATGGCACTGACTGAGGACTTGCTGAAGCTCTGGCGGAACGACGACACGATGGTCGGGATGGTTTTGAGCAGGGTCATGAAGCCCCCCGCCGTGACGGCCCCGGCGCCGATCTGCCGGATGTAGGCGCGGTAGAGGGCGGCCGCTGCATCGCCAAAGGTGTGGGTCTGCGGATTCCAGTTGCCCGGTCCGCCGGGGGTTTGCAGGCTGGCCAGGTAGCCCAGCTTCTGCAGTTGCAGCGCAATGGTATCGCCCGGTACCACCGACGCCAGCAGCGGAATAAGTCCCAGCCAGGCCAGAATACCTCCGCCTACCAGCACCGCCGAAATACGGAACCCGATGATGTAACCGACGCCGAGGTATTCGGGCGTGATCTCGCCGGCGACCTGCGCCGACGGAAAAAACCGGTTTGCCTGCTTCGTGGCCCAGACGGGGGCTTCGGCAATCAGGTGCAGCACCTTCTGCAGAAAGGCGTAGACCAGCGCGGCCCCCAGACCCTGATAGGCCGTTTTGGCGAAGTCGCCTCCGCGCTCGCCCGCAATCAGCACCGACGCGCAGGCCGTGCCTTCGGGGTAGGGCAGGGTGCCGTGTTCCTGCACGATCAGCGACCGGCGCAGCGGAATCATCATCAGCGTACCAACCAGTCCACCCAGAATGGCCAGTGTCAGAATGGTCCAGTAGTTGAAGAAGTCGGCCCCCACGCCATCGGTCAGAAACAGAAAGCCCGGCATGGTAAACACCACACCCGACGCGATGCTTTCGCCGGCCGAGCCGGTGGTCTGGATAATGTTGTTTTCGAGGATGGTCGTGTTTAGAAACCGGCGCCCGAGCGAAATGGCCAGCACGGCAATCGGAATCGACGCCGACACCGACAGCCCCGCCTTGAGCGAGAGGTAAACGGTGGCGGCACCAAACAGTACGCCGAAGACCGAGCCGGTGATGATGGCTTTCAGCGTAAACTCAGCCGGCGATTCGGTAGCCGGAATAAAGGGTTTGTGATCGGGGGTCGTCATGCAGGGGGGCGTAGCCGGGTTGCTGGTCGGGAAAACTACGAAGCCCCGCGCACAAAGCCCAAAGAAGGCCCCAGGGTGCTTGACATTTTATCGATTTTACACCACCTTTGTTTCCCCAGGCGGGAGTAGCTCAGTTGGTAGAGCGGCAGCTTCCCAAGCTGCAGGCCGTGGGTTCGAGACCCATTTCCCGCTCCATAGTACAACAGCCAGTTAACCAGGTGTTAGCTGGCTGTTCTTTTTTTGGTCAAATCGTCTGGGAGGGCAGGAGTGACGCTTGGTCGCAATGGTTATCAATAGCCTGCTGGTTGGACTGCCTACCGGATCAATGTAAGCTGGGGAGTATAGCGGTCAAATTTGCCATCGCTGGATATAAAGGAAACTTGCTCGCATAGGGCAGTCGCTATCAGCAAACGGTCGAACGGGTCCCGATGGTCGTCAAATAAGGGGACCGTTTGGTAAGTATCCAGATGGCTGGGCAGTACTGGAAGCAGTAGCATATCCAATCGACTCATCTCCGCTACGATTTCGGTGGTGGTTCGCTGCGTATCGAGCTTGCCCAGTTTTGCTTTGATGGCAATCTCAAACAACGATGCGGCACTGACCAGTAGCTTGTTGGCCCGATTCTGAAGAATTGTTAACGCAGAAGAGGATAAGCGATTGTCGCCTTCCAGCATCCAGAGCAGAATGTGTGTGTCGATCAGATACCGCATCACATATACTCAGTTAGGTCGTCAAGCGGCTCGTCGAAGTCAGGAGCCAGCCGAAAACTACCTTTCAGGGTGCCTACCGGACGCGTCGATGGCACTGTTGCGTCAGTGTCTCGCTTAGGGCTGTCCGCCGTCGGTTCGTTCGATTCCCGTACGCGCAGCCCCAATCGGTAGGCAAGCCCCAGCAGCAGCTGGTAGTCTGCTTCGGCCTGCGTTTCGATAATCAGGGTATGATGCATAGGCGTTGGCTGTGTGCTTAACGTATGAGGTGGCTGAACCAGCATCGGGTTCAGCCACCTCATGCCTGTATTGGATGTTTTTCAAAGATACCAAAATCAGCCATTGCATCCGTCTGGTTAGCTGAGCACAGATTTCGTCGCCTGCTATTTTCTTTCGTTGGGTAATGCTACAGCATGGCATCAAAACGAAACCAGCCGGCCCGCACCAAGGCAAACCGGCTGGTTGTGTTCAGGGCAAGGTAGTAATGGCTGGCGCTGCCGGTGGGGCGTCAGGCGTGGGGCAGGGTCTTGATCAGGCTCCGGCGTACTTTTTCGGCGGCCGCCAGATCGGTCAGAGTGATGTTCATTTTCTGGCGCAAGGTGGGCGACGCACTCAGGATTTCGCTCGCCACCTGAATCAGCGCAGCCGCCGTGGCGGGGCCGTTGGCTTTGCGCCGGGTGGGGCGGCCCAGCGTGGTGGAGGTCGTCGCGAAAGGCGATTTTTCCGGGTTAAACGATGATTCCATGTTCGTGTTCGTTGTTGTTTCTGTTCTGTATAAAGAACAAAAAAACACGCGGTTTGGGTCCCTGTAGCTGGGGTGCAGAAGGCCCTTTTTACCGCCTGAATGGCCGTATTTCGCCAAATTTGTCGCGTACCTTTACCCCCATGAACATACGGCTTATAGGGCTATTGATGCTGGGTCTGCTCCTGACGAAACCGGGCATGGGGCAGTCGATTCCGCAGGGTGCCGATGGCATCGACCTGCACACCAAAACCGCCGATTCGGTACTGTTCCGGTCGGTGCAGGGGTTTCTGGAAACGCAGGAGTTTGTTATCGAAGATGCCGACGAAACCGCGCTTTCGCTCGAAACTGAACTGAAAGATGAACCCAACAATGTCAGGATTCGGGTGCTGGTAACCGTCGAAGAAGGAACAGCCCACTTCCAGGCGGAGGGCATCGGCAAGCCCGGCGATACCGACACCGACGAACTGTTTACGTACGAAGGCGACCGAAAAGCCGGCTTTGCGGTGCTGAGTCGGCTCGTCGATCAGTTTGCCAAGTCGTTTGATCGGGCCACGATCGAATACCTCACGCCCTAGCTGTCGGCGCTGGCCACGCTTTGTTCCTGCTCCTGCTGTTGCAGGCGCACCTGCTGGCCAATGGGCACGTATTCGACTTCGCAGGGGTAGCCAAACAAACAGTTGGCTTTGATCTGCTCGGCCACCCGCGCCGGTACCAGCTGCTCCCAGCCGTCGCGGCCTTCCTGAATCATCTCCAGCACGCCATCGGTCGAAATGTGCAGGTTTTCTTCGTTGTAGTCGCGGATGTCTTCGATCTTGTCGTTGCGGATCAGGTACTGAAACAGGGGCTCCAGGGTAGGGGGCAGCTGAAACTCGTTGCAGGTGTAGATAGACCCGTCGCGCAGAGTCGGGTACACAAACAGTTTCACCTTGCGGCTGAAGAGCGTGGCAAACGACTCCAGAATGCCGCCCGGCAGAAATTCGTAGTGCCCCTCCTCGAAAATGTATTCGAGGTTTGGAATACCTACCACCAGCCCGCACTTAAGCCGCGTCAGGCGCGACAGGTACGACACCAGTTTGTAGTACTCCAGGTAGTTCGAGATCATCACCGTCTGCCCCATCGAGCACAGAATGTCGACCCGGTCCAGAAAGTCTTTCTCGTCGATGCCCTGATCGTTGGCTTTGAGGTTGTGCAGCGTCAGCTCGGCCATCGACATTACCCGCGACTCATCCACGTCGTCTTCGGCCTTGAACTGCTTCAGGCCGTTCTCGATCATGTCCATCTGCACGTTGGTGACCGGGCGCAGCCGGCCGCGCATCACCAGAATGTGTTTTTTGTAGAGCGCTTCGGAGGGTTGCAGCACCTGTCCGTCGGAGCCGAAGAGGGCGGCATCGGTGAAGCCGTTCTTCACCAGGTGCAGCGTCATAAGCCGGTTGTCGACCTCGGCAAAGTCAGGGCCGTTGAAGCGGATCATGTCGATCTGGATGCGTTCCGGCGCGAGATCATCCATCAGCGACAGCACGAGCGTTTCGGGCGATTTGGCGTAATAGTAACAGCCGTAGATCAGGTTGACCCCGATAATGCCCAGCGCCTGCTGTTGCAGCACGTTTTCGTTGTCGAGCATCCGGACGTGGATAATCACGTCGTTGTAGCCGGCCTGGGGCGACAGCTGAAACCGGCAGCCAATCCAGCCGTGGGCGTCGTTGGTTTTCTGGTAGTTCAGCGCTACCACCGTGTTGGCAAACGCAAAAAACGTGGTGTCGGGGCCGCGCTTTTCGGCCAGGCGCTTTTCGAGCAGGCTGTATTCCTTATTCAGCATTTTCACCAGCCGCGACTCCACCACGTACCGGCCGCTTTCTTCGACGCCGTAGATGGAGTCGCTGAAGGTCATGTCGTAGGCCGACATGGTTTTGGCGATGGTGCCCGACGAACCGCCTGCTTTAAAAAACATGGCGGCTGTTTCCTGACCGGCGCCAATCTCGGCAAACGACCCGTAAATCCGGCGGTCGAGATTGATGCGCAGTGCCTTTTGTTTGGTGCCTATATTTTTTTCGTACATGATCCGTTTGGCTTGCTGACGCGAATGATCGGTATGCAAAGATACAAAAGCCGGGTGCGTCTTATCGTGCGGCTGTGTTGCCAAATCATTGCATTAATTGGACAAAAACCAGACCGAAAGGTTTAGAAATGCCGAAAGACAGCCCATGGGCTGTCTTTCGGCTGGCTGGTTTTGGATCTGTTTTGTCTACTGACCGATCACCGGCAGTGGTCCGTTGAGCTGGAAAAACATGTTGCTGCCACCTGCTTTACGCTCGACCGACGAGCCCACTACAGGGAGTTTGTTGTCGTCGGCAGCGCCCCGGCGGGCCAGGCGTGTGCCGCTGATCCGGAAAAGCGCTTCGTTCAACATGGTTTCGCGGGTGTCGCCCAGCGGCAGCAGATTCAGCGGCTCTCTGACTTCCACTTCTGGCTTGAATCCGGTCGAATAGTCCGACTGATTGTCTTTGTTGAACGACTTGCTCACAATAGGCTGCATCCCCCATTTGATCTTGTTCGTGTTGTCGGAAATCGTGATCGAGCCCACGTTTTTACCGTAGCTGGTGGTACCGATGGTGTACACCTGCTGATTCATGTAGGGTTTCAGGCCGTTGATAACGAGTTCGCTGGCCGAAGCCGTGCTGCTTGTTGTCAGTACATAAACCCGGCTCAGGTTATCGCCAATGTTATTGGCCTTCTGGGTCAGGTAATCGTAGAAAAAGTCGGTGCCGTATTGCTTCTGCAGTTCAGGCGTGATGAGGGCGTTCCACTCTTTCCGCACGAACACCGATTTGGTGCCCACACCTTTGGCAATCAGACTGCCGAGGTTGGTGGCCGACGACACGTACCCGCCGGGGTTGTAGCGGAAGTCCAGAATCAGCTCATTGACCCCTTTGGCTTTGAACTTGCTGAATACAGCGTCGAGCTTGTTGTCGTAGGTATTGTCGGTTTTCTGGGTAGTGCTGTTATACACACCCGGCACAAACTGGTTGTAGATCAGGTAGCCGATCTTTTTAGTACCAACCGTATACACCGAGTCCATAAAGACGGGGTCTTCCTGCAGGACGACCTCCGTGATTGAACGGGTAACGTCGCTGTTGACCAGCCCCGTCGGCTGGATGGTTGCCAGCGTATAGGTTTTGGTATCGCCATCGCCGTAGAGCAGGTCGGCGTAGTTAGTCGTGGTCAGGGCCGTGCCATTGACTTTGTAGAACACATCACCCCGCTTCATGCCCGCTTTCTGGGCCGGTGAGTTGGGCAGTACGTACAGCACCGAGCCGATCACATCGGTCGAACCGCTGCTGCGCAGATACAGTTTAAACTCCATACCCGGCGTTTTGGCCTGGCCGCCCAAACTGGCTTTCAGTTCGTCGGCGCTCTGCTGAATCCAGGAGAAGCGGTCGCCGGTGGGGTTGCTCGTGGCGTTGTACTTGTACAGAATCGAATCGAAAAACTTGTCGGGGGTCTGGCTCTTGTCGGGACTGGCCGGAATCTTGTCGTTCCAGTAGTAGTAGACCTTCATGTTGTCCAAAATCCAGTTGTTCACGTCCAGATCGGTCACCGTACCGGTGGCCACTGTCGATGAAGTGCCGGCGCTGGTACCGGAGGGGTTCACATCCGTCGATTTCTTACAGGATGTCAGCAGCAGGGTGTTCAGGGCCGTCAGCAGAAGCAGCGAACCGGTGGCACGGGTGAGCGTCATAAGCGTTTGTTGAGGGGGGGTAAAGTCTGCTGTATAAACGTAAAAAAGGGGGTATTTAGTTGTGGCCGGCGGTAGTATTTTAAGCGGTCTAATCGCCTGACAGGCAGTGGCGCGCTTCGGGGTTTTTTGGCTTGCTCTGGTCAGCAGAAAGCATCGGGCAGGTGTTTGATCCGGCACTCGCTGCCGCTCATCGAAACGGCGATGATATCGAAGCGTACGTCGTGGTGCCAGTCGTGGGCAAACAGGTAAGCCTCGGCTGCCTTCATCACCAGTTTGGCCTTCGTATACGACACAAACTCCTCGGGATTGCCGTAGCTGAGGTTGGTGCGGGTTTTTACTTCCACAAACACCAGCAGCTTACCCTTGCGGGCAATCAAATCGATTTCGGCATGCTGGTGGCGGTAATTACGGGTCAGAATCTCGTAGCCCTGCTCGTGCAGGTAGCGGGCGGCTGCGGCTTCGCCCTGGTTGCCGGTATCGTTATGCTGTGCCATTGATCAACAGGCGTTACGGGAGGAGATGGGCCGGACCGATGCCGGGTTTGTAAACCAAAGCAAACGGGGTGGCATAAGCAAGCCCCTGATACCGACCGCCGAACGAAACCCGCCGTTCCTGTTGTTACATCTATACCGGCTGGGTTATAGCCGCCTACGAATGAATACCCGATTGAACAAACAGGTGACGGTCCGCGACCTGGGGCTGATCGACTATCAGGCTGCCTGGGACGAGCAGGAAAAACTCTTTGCCGACACCGTGGCCTGCAAACTACAGAACCGCACCCTGCCGCCCGACGCCCAGGTGCCGACGCCCAACTACCTGCTGTTTTGCGAGCATCCGCCCGTGTACACGATGGGTACGAGCGGTCACGAGAGCAATCTGCTCATCGACGAGACCCGGCTGGCGAGCGAGTTTGGCGCTACCCTGTTCCGCATCCGGCGCGGGGGCGACGTCACCTACCACGGCCCCGGTCAGCTGGTGGGCTACCCGATTCTGGACTTGGAGAATTTCTTTACCGACATTCACCACTACATGCGCCTGCTCGAAGAAAGCATTATTCGTACCCTGGCCGACTACGGTCTGTCGGCCGGACGCATCGATGGCCTGACCGGTGTATGGCTCGATTTCGACGGGGGGGAGCGCCCCCGGAAGATCTGCGCCATGGGGGTGAAGGCGAGCCGTTGGGTAACGATGCACGGTTTTGCCCTGAACGTAAACACGGATCTGACGTATTTTAACCATATTGTCCCCTGTGGCATTGCCGATAAGGCGGTCACGTCGCTGGCGGCCGAACTGGGTCGGCCGGTGCCGCTGACCGAGGTGGCCGGCCGGGTGCAGCAGCATCTGGGGGCGTTATTTGATTTTAGCTACGAACACGCGCTGGTGTAGATCCCCCGGCGGACAGGCTGCGTGTTCTTTGATTACCATGAAGAAGGATATTAATTTTTTGCCCGTCGAGGGCGTGCAGGTTGTGGTGGCGCGTAAGCCCAACGAGCTTGGCGGTTTCGACTGGCAGGTGTTTCTGATCAACCAGAATCAGGTACCCATCAAAACCGTATTCGTCACCTCCAAAGGCTACGGTCTCAAGGACGACGAAGAGCAGAAAACCTCGACCCTGCGGCATTTCTTCGTGGAGATTCAGCCGGGCGCGCACGAAGTTGTCGAAACCATCATGCCCGATGTGTTTCACCTCAACAACGAGTACTGGGTAAGCTACTTTATCGACAGTCAGGTGTTCGATAAGAAGTTTATTTTCGTACCCGACAGCATCGTCGAGGAAAATCTGGTGCCGGTGCCGGCGCTGGGCCTCGACGGAATCTTACACGCCTAACGGTCGTTGCCTATGCCCCAAGCGGTTTCCTGGAAGCGTCGATTCAAGAATTTTCTGTTTATCGACCTCAAAACGGTGGCGGGCCAGGCATCGCTCCTGTCGGTTGAGCCGCGGCTGCAGCGGCAATGGGAAGAAAAAAGCCGCTTTTTCCGATCCGACGATGAACTGTCGGCGGCCGGCTGGTACGACCGGCGGGCGGCTGCCTTCGCCGAGTTTGGCAAGATTATCTGTATTGGCGTGGGTGGGCTCTACGGCGACGAGGAGCAGCGCCTGCACCTCAAGGTAAAACTGCTGACCGGCGACGACGAAGTGGCGCTGCTGACCGAGCTGCTGGCCATCATCGACCGATACCCACCCGGCGAACTGACCCTCTGCGCGCACAATGGCAAGGAATTTGACTTTCCCTACCTGTGCCGCCGGCTCATGATCAATGGCTTGCCGCTGCCCCCGGCCCTGCAGCTGTCGGGGCGCAAACCGTGGGATATTCCGCACCGCGACACCATGGAGATGTGGCAGTTTGGCGATAAGCGTCATTTTATACCGCTCGATTTGCTGGCGGCCGTACTGGGGGTGCCCTGCCGCCCCCTCGACTGGACCGGCGACCGCACCAGCGGGGTGTATTACCGCGAACACGACTGGAACCGTATCGAGCAGTACGCCCGCGATTCGATGGTCATGCTGGTGCAGGTCTATCTGCACATGGTGGGAGCCCCGCTCGTGGCCGACGAGCATATTGTGCTGAGCGACTGATGGTTGCCCGGCCCTGAACAGAACCTGCCGACACGCAGTTCTGAATACGGAGCCCTGTGCTCCTTTATTTTACAGCCCTGCTCCCGGAGCAGGACACTACACAATGAGAAACGGAAAACCTAAATCCAATCAATATGCACGCCCCGCCAAAGGTCAGTCGGCAACGACCCGGCCCCGCGAGAAAGGCGTAGAACGCGCAGCCCGCCCCATTCAACAGGGCGATGGCTTTCTGGACGAACTGAAAAACGAGATTATGGCGTTTTTTCAGATCAACGATACACAGTCATTCAGCGAAGAACAGGTGCTGGAGCACTTCGACACCGGCGACCGGCGACTGCGCCTGCTGATGCACGGGCTGATCGGCGAACTGATTCGGGAGAAGACGCTGCTGCGCGAGCCCGACGGCACCTTCCGCGCCGAACCCGATGCCAATCTGATCGAAGGCACGGTCGACCACGTTAATTCCCGCTTTGCGTTTGTGAGCCCCATCAGCCCGACCGGCGCCCGGGGCGATCGCGAAGACGATATCTGGGTGTCGACCGACGACCTCAACGGCGCCGTCGATGGCGACCGGGTAAAAGTGGTACTCTTTACCGATTCGCGCAACCGCAGCCGCCGAACCGAGGGTAAGGTGGCCAGCGTGGTCGAGCGGGGCCGTACCGAACTGGTGGGCCGTATCGAGGTGTGGCCAACCTACGGCTTTGTCATTCCCGACAGCCGGAAGATCTACGACGATATTTTTATCCCGAAAGAGAAACTGGGTGCGGCCAACGATGGCGAAAAAGTCATTGTGCGGCTCACCAAGTTTCCCGATCCCAGGAGCAGTAAGCAGCGCTTCGAAGGCGAAGTGGTGACGGTGCTGGGTATGGCCGGCCAGAACAACACCGAGATGCACGCCATCCTGGCGGAGTTTGGCCTGCCGATCGACTTTCCAGCCGAGGTAGAAGCCGAAGCCGAAGCCATCCCGACCAAAATTCTGAAGAAAGACCTGGCTAAACGGCGCGACATGCGCGACGTGACCACGTTTACAATCGACCCCGTCGATGCCAAAGACTTCGATGATGCCCTGTCGGTGCAGATGCTCGACAACGGTAACTACGAAATCGGGGTTCACATTGCCGACGTGACACACTACGTACTGCCCGGCTCGCGGCTGGAAGAAGAAGCCTACAAACGGGCCACCTCGGTCTACCTCGTCGACCGGGTGGTGCCGATGTTGCCGGAGAAACTCTCGAACGGTCTCTGCTCGCTGCGCCCCAACGAAGACAAGCTGACGTTCTCGGCCGTGTTTGAGCTGACGCCCGATGCTCGCATCGCCAGGGAGTGGTTCGGTCGGACAGTGATTCACTCAAATCGACGCTTCTCCTATGAGGAAGCGCAGGATATTCTGAACAACAGCAACGGCGATTACCTGTCGGAGCTGCAGCTGCTCAACGAGCTGGCCTACATGCTGCGCGATGAGCGGTTCAAACACGGCGCCATCAACTTCGAAACGGTGGAAGTACGCTTCAACCTCGACGAGAACGGCGTGCCGCTGTCGGTCTATCCCAAGCTGCGGCAGGATACCAACAAGCTGATTGAAGAGTTTATGCTGCTGGCCAACAAGCGTGTGGCCGAATACGTACACCTGTTGTCGAAACGCAACAAAGGGGGCGAAGAAAATACGATGGTGTACCGCGTGCACGAAGGCCCCGACGCCGATCGCCTGCAACAGTTTGCCGACTTTGCCGGCCGGCTGGGCTATAAACTCAAACTCGACGACGAACACCTGTCGAACTCGATGAACCGGTTCATGACCAGCATCGAAGGCAAACCCGAAGCCGGGATGCTGTCGCAGCTGGCCATCCGGACCATGTCGAAAGCCCGCTACAGCACCGAAGACCTGGGCCATTTTGGGCTGGCTTTCCGGCGCTACTCGCACTTCACGTCGCCCATCCGGCGGTATCCCGATATGATGGCGCACCGGCTGCTGCAGCATTACCTCGACAAGGGTAAGCCCGCCGATCGTGATCCGCTCGAAGATCAGTGCAAGCATGCGTCGGCCCGCGAAAAAATGGCGTCGGATGCCGAACGGGCCAGCATCAAGTACAAGCAGGTCGAATTTATGAGCCGCATGGATGCCGACCGTACGTTTGCCGGTGTTATTTCGGGCGTTACGGAGTTTGGCATCTTTGTCGAAATTACCGAGAACAACTGCGAGGGGCTGGTGCGGATGCAGGACCTGAGCGACGATTTTTACGAGTTCGACAAAGAGAACTACCGCATCGTTGGGCAGCGTACCAAAAAGATGTACACCTTCGGCGATGCTGTTGAGGTGCGGGTCAAAGAAACCAACCTGGGCCGTCGGAGCATGGATTTCGCCCTGGTCAGCGATAAGGCAGGCCGCATAACCGATGGTGGGAACAGCACGGGCCGGCGCGAGGGCGACCGTCGCTCATCGGGCGCGAGCGCCAAACGCAGCAGCGCCGGCAGCAGCCGGGGCCGCAAAGAAGGTACGGCGCCCAAAGGTGAGAACCGTCGGGGTGGCCGGGGGCGCCGGTAAATCAAGTCTCTAACCAACACGCAGGGTTCAGGATCTGGCGCTCCGGCGGCCTCGTCCTGAACCCTGTTCTATACCTGTCTGCATACGCATGGAACTTTGTTTTGCTACCAACAACGAACACAAACGCGCTGAAGTGGCCGCTCTGCTGGGCGATGCCTTCGTGCTGAAATCACTGGCCGACATTGGCTGCACCGATGAACTGCCCGAAACGTCGGGCACCATCCCCGGCAACTCGCGCCAGAAAGCCGAGTACGTCTGGAAGCACTTCGGCGTTTCGTGCTTTGCCGACGATTCGGGGCTGGAGGTCGACGCGCTGAACGGCGAGCCGGGCGTCGATTCTGCCTTTTATTCGGGTAGCCGCGATGCGGGCCAGAACATACAGAAGCTGCTGACCAACCTGGCCGGTAAGCCTAACCGCCGGGCCCGCTTCATCACGGTGTTTACGCTGCTGCTGCACGGGGTAGAGCACCAGTTCGAAGGCGTCGTAACCGGCACTATTATCGACGCGCCCCGGGGCACAGGCGGCTTCGGCTACGACCCGCTCTTTCTGCCCGACGGGCACGACAAAACATTCGCCGAAATGACCAGTGTCGAAAAGGGGGGGATCAGCCACCGCTCCCGGGCGCTGTCGGCCATGATTGCCTACCTGCGCGAGCAGGTTTCGGTTTAGCCGACGGCGGGTGTCCGGCGCGAGAACAGGGCCGCGAGGGCCATACCCGTCGCGACTACGGCCCCGCCAATGGCAACGGTCGGTACGCTGCCCTGCCCGGTCTGGGCCACGGCGATGGCGCTGTATGCCCAGGCAAACACCAGCATGTAAGCCACGCTGCGGTACCGGTTGAACAGGTAGATGCCCACCACGAGGGCCACGACCAGAATGGCCGATGCCCAGGTGCTTTCGGGCAGGTCCATGAGCGGAAATTCGCTCGCTTTCAGGTACAGTGTGATGTTCAGGATGGTGGCTACGGTGAGCCAGCCGAAATAGATCAGAAACGGAATGCGGGCCAGCCACGTTTCGCGGGCCGGCGCGGGGTCAGGCGTATCGGTGCGGGGGTTGATCTCGAGTTTCTCGATCACCATCAGCAAACTGAAAAACATGACCAGAATAACCAGCAGCGCTACGCCGATCCACTCCTGATTGAAAATCGGACTCCAGATGGCGTTGCAGATGGCATTCAGGATGATCCACGGCCCGGCGGCCCGGAAGCGCCGATTGGCAGCCTGCGTGGGCAGGGCCTGATAAACCGCAAAAATCAACAGGCCCAGAAAAATGATACCCCAGATCGAAAAGGCGTAGCCGGCCGGGGTAATCAGGGTGTGGTATTTGGCGGAGATCGTGGCATTGGTCTGGCCACCAAACGCCCCCGTATTCGACAGCCCGTTCATGACGATCAGGCCGATGATCGTGAAAACGACCAGAAACTGACGTAGTTTATCGCTCATCTGTGTAGTGGTTAACGTGTTGTATGCATAATGCGCAAGACCCATCAACTGTTTGCGTAGTCAGCGTAATCGGGCATTTGGATACGCGGCCGGTCACACACCACCTGCAGCACCGAAACGAAACAGGGGGCCTGCCGTGCACAAGCACGGGCAGGCCCCCTGTCTGGGTTAGCCTAAGCCGGTTGCCTTACAGCTCCAGAATCTTGAACTCGGTTCGGCGGTTGCGCTGGTGTTCTTCTTCCGTGCGTGCGTTCTTCACGATCAGGCGGGTTTCGCCGTACCCCTTCGCCACCATGCGGCTGGCGTCGATGCCTTTCGAGGCAATGTATTCGACGGCCGACTGGGCCCGGTTTTGTGACAGCTTGTTGTTGTAGGCGTCGCTGGCGCGGGCATCGGTGTGTGAGCTCAGTTCGATTTTCAGCGTCGGGTTATCCTTCAGAATCGTAACCAGCTTGTCGAGTTCTTCGGCCGCGTCGGGTCGGATGTTGAATTTGTCGAGGTCGTAGTAGATGTTCTCCAGCACAAACGTTTTGTTGAGCGTTGCCTTGTCGAGCAGAATGGCCACGTTGAACGTCGTGTCAGTTTGGGCTTTGGTCAGGAACACCGGCGGAATGGCTTTGCCCTGCATCGTAAACGGCTCCCGGCGCGTCAGATAGCCCTTGCGCTCGGCCAGAATGGTATAGTCTTTACCTTCCTGCAGCGGGTACTTGCCAAACGTGCCACCCTGCCCCGTGGTAACTTCAGCAATCGGCTGTCCCGTGGCATCGTCCAGAATCCGCACCCGGGCCGAGTCGACGGGGGTGATCGGCGTTTCGTTGGCCGATACCGTACCCGCCAGAAAGTAGCGCACCGTTTTGGTATCGGCGGGTGGGTTCTGGGCAATGGTCGTGGTATCGGGTGCGGGGCCTTCCTGGAAAAAGTAAATGTCGTCGTCACCTTTACCGCCGGTACGGTTCGAGGCCATAAAGCCTCTGGCCTCGCCGGTGTAGATGAGCCCAAAGTCATCGGCGGGGGAGTTGATGGGCTGGCCCATGTTTTCCACCCGCGTGACGCCCCCCGAGCGGGTCGCTACGAACACATCGAGTTTACCCAGTCCGGGGTGCCCGTCCGACGCAAAATACAGCCGGGCGTTGGGCCCCACGTAGGGAAACAACTCATCGCCGGGCGTGTTGATGTCGCGGCCCATATTAACCGGCCGGCCAAAGCGGCCCGATGCATCGATGCTGGTGCGGTAGAGGTCGATGCCCCCCGCGCCACCAGCCCGGTTCGAGGCAAAGTAAAGCGTTTTGCTATCGCCCGAAAAAGCGGGCGACCCATCCCAGGCGGTCGAGTCGCTGATGGGCAGGCGCAGGGGCTGACTCCAGGTGTTGTTCTCGCCCAGCCGGCTCAGGTAGAGGTCGACATCGAGGCCGCCTCTGCGTTTGCCGTTGTTGCCACGGGCAAACACCATCATCTTGCCGTCTTTAGAGAAGGCCGGTGTGCCTTCGTTCACGTCGCCCTGGAACACGTTGGTGCTAAACGGCTCGGGAGCCGCCGGCGCTGCAGTCGTACCCGTTTCGTCGGGGGACTGAGGCAGTTTGGTGCGGTACAGGCCCAGCATGGGCTGGCCGTTGTTCTTATAGGTCGTTTGCTTGCGTGAAGCCGTGAAAATCAGCTCGTCGCCCCGTACCACCGGCGCAAACTCGGAATTGGCTGAGTTCAGCGCACCCACGTTGCGCAGCGTAATCATCGACTTGTTTCGGGCGATCAGGTCGATGGCCCTGAGCGTTTCGATTTCGCGCCGGGCTTTGTCGAGAACTGGCTTGGGCGTGGTTTTGGGCGCCGACGCCACGTACTGCTGCAGCTGATCGAGCGCTTCGGGATAGCGCCCCTGCGACTTCAGTGCGTAGGCGTAATTGAACCGGGCGTCGGGTTCGGTGGTCTTGGCGTCGAGGGCTTTCTGGTAGTAGGGAACCGCTTCGCCAAACCGGTTCGACAGGCGGTACGATTCAGCTATGTAATAGTTGAGCCGGGCCGGGTCGATGGTGCCGCTGGCTGCTTTTTCGAACTGGGTCAGGGCAAGGTTGTATTCACCGGCATCATAGTGGCGGACACCTTTTTTGTAGGCCTGCATAGCCGAGTTGCAGCCCGAAAGCCCCATTGTCAGGCCCCACACGACCAGCAATGCAGGCAACGTATTGATTCTCATACGGATCGATCAGCGAAAAACGTTTCCGCGCCCAAGATAGCAGAAATCCGGGCGGGTCTTACGTTAACGAATTCGGAGGGGCATTTATTGGCCCTGAACCGGGGCGTCGATCTTCCCGTCATTCCGCGTATCTTGCCCGGCCATTACCGGGTAAACAGTACCTCCTAAACGCCGAAACAAAACCACCCATGTCATCGTATGTAGCCGCCATTGACCAGGGCACCACCAGCACCCGCTGTATCGTCTTCGATCGCCAGGGGCAAATCGTGTCGCTGGCCCAGAAAGAACACAAACAGATTTATCCGCAGCCGGGCTGGGTCGAACACGACCCCGACGAAATCTGGCGCAATACCCTCGAAGTCATTGCGCTGGCCCGGATCAAAGCGCGCCTGTCGGTGCTCGACATTGCCGCCATCGGCATCACTAACCAGCGTGAAACCACGGTAGCCTGGAACCGCCGGACGGGCAGACCCTATTACAATGCCATTGTCTGGCAGGACATGCGTACGGCCGATCTGGTAGCGCAGTTTGCCGGTGCCGACAGTGCCGGACAGGATCGGTTTCGCGATCAGACTGGGCTTCCACTCGCCACTTATTTCAGCGGCCTCAAACTGAAGTGGCTGCTCGATAATGTGGCGGGGCTACGGGAAGATGCCGAACGGGGCGACGCGCTCTTTGGCAACATGGACACGTTTGTGGTCTGGAACCTGACCGGCGGTACCCAGGGCGGCCTGCACCTGACCGACGTGACCAATGCCAGCCGCACGCAGCTGATGAACCTGAAAACGCTCGACTGGGACGAGTCGCTGCTGGAGGCCTTCACGGTGCCCCGTGCCATGTTGCCCGCTATCCGGCCCAGTAGCCAGGTCTATGGCACGGTTGCGTCGGAAGTGCTGCCCGACGTACCCATTGCCGGTATCCTGGGTGATCAGCAGGCCGCGCTGGTGGGGCAGACCTGCTACGAGCCCGGCCAGGCCAAAAACACCTACGGCACGGGCTGCTTTCTGCTTATGAATACCGGCACCGATCTGCGCCCCTCGACCTGCGGGCTGCTGACCACCGTAGCCTACCAGTTTGAGCGCCAACCGGTGCATTACGCGCTCGAAGGCAGTGTGGCCATCACAGGGGCGCTGGTGCAGTGGCTGCGCGATAACCTGGGCATGATTAAAAAAAGCACCGACATCGAGGCCCTGGCCCGCTCGGTCGACGATAACGGCGGAGCCTATTTCGTGCCGGCCTTCTCGGGGCTTTATGCCCCCCACTGGAAAGCCGACGCCCGGGGTGTAATTGCCGGACTGACCCGGTTCGTCAATAAGGGGCATATCGCCCGCGCCGTGCTCGAAGCCACGGCCTATCAGACGGTCGATGTGGTGAAAGCCATGGAGCAGGATGCGGGCGTGTCGCTCAGTTCGCTGCGGGTCGATGGCGGCATGGTGGGCAACGCCCTGCTGATGCAGTTTCAGGCCGATATGCTCGGCGGCCCCGTAATATGCCCCCGCATGACCGAGACAACGGCGCTCGGGGCTGCCTATGCCGCCGGCCTGGCCGTGGGTTACTGGAAAAACCTCGACGATCTGCGCCAGAACTGGGGCATCGCCCGCACCTATGAGTCGCGGATGGACGAAGCGGAGCGGGCCCGGCTGATGCGGGGCTGGCAAAAAGCCATCGAACGCTCGTTTGGCTGGGAAGAGTAACGCTGCGTATAAACAAACAGACCGGGGGGCGGGCCACAAGGCTCGCCCCCCGGTCTGTTTAGGGCTGCAGGGCCCTGACCCAATACAGCATCGGCTTGGGTGTCGATTCGGTCTCGCCGATGTCGGGCCACCAGAACGTACTGGTCAGGGCGGGTTCGCGCTGGTAACCCCGCCCCCGCCAGAACAAGTCGAGGGGGCGGTAATCGGCGGGGCGTTGCGGATGGCTGTCGGGGCGCTGCACCGCGCAGAAGCAGGTCAGATCAAACGTGCCGAATTGTCGGGCGTGAGCTTCGCGCTCGTCGAAAAAGCGATGCCCCAGGCCGCGCCCCCGATAGGCAGGCAGCAGCAGGCTCTCCCCGAAATAAAAGACCCGGTCCAGCGCATAGCCAGCGTCCCGAAAGGGTTGCTGCACCTCCTCGGTTTCGTCGGTGAGCGGAATGGCTGTCGTAGCGCCAACCAGCCTGTCGCCGTCGGTTACCGTGAGCAGAAACGAGCGGTCCGAGCGAGCATAAGTGTCGAGGTAACCCATTTCGTAGGCCAGCGTTCCCTCATACAGATAAGGAAAATCGCGGAAGACAGCGATGCGCAGGGCAGCCAGAGGCTCAAAAACCGATCGGATAGCTGGGCCGGTCAGCCGGTTGTAGCGCAGGGGTGAGGCTGTTGTCACGCTTAGCTCGCTTTAGTCACCAGCGATTCCCACAGCGGCAGGTTGTAGTAGGTTGTCACGCGGGTGATTTTATCGCCTTCGATGGCCAGAAATGAGCCGGCGGGCAGTACATAAGCCTGACCATTGGCCGCCGGCAGATCGCCGTCGGTCTTTTTGTAGGTGCCGTTTACCACAAACTCGCAGGCCGCGCGGGTACCCGTTGGTTCGGTCATCACCACCAGTTCGGTCAGGGTTTCGTCGTAGCAATCGTCCATATGCTGCAGAAAAGCGGCAAAGGATTCCTTACCGTAGCGCGAATCGCCCTGGTTGCTGTCGTGGCGGACATTGTCGGCCAGCAGATCGAGCATGGCAGTCCAGTCCCGGCGATTAAAGGCATTGTAGTAAGCAGTGGCAATATCGTGAGCGGTCATGTTGAGAATGAGATAAATAAGTGTTGAAAATAGACAAAAGAAAGCCTGAGCATTGAAAAAAGGCTTGCAAACGGCATCTGCCGTTTATCCGCTTTAATCTATTGGATAACCCAAAGACGGTTGACTCCTGTTCCGGCCGGATTATCTTTAGCGGTTAAACTCAAAACAAACTGTTTATGAAAAAAGAGTTACTCACGTACTTTTTATGGATAATCGGGGGGCTGTCGGGCTTGCTGGCCCAGCAGCGAACCGTAACGGGGCGGGTCACCGACGGGACCAGCCAGGAGGTACTGCCGGGCGTCTCGGTAGCTATTAAAGGCACCAGCCGCGGCACGGTTACCGATGCCAAAGGCAACTACGCAATCAACGCCGACAACGGCGCCACGCTGATCTTTAGTTTCATCGGCTACACGCCGGCCGAGCAGGCGGTAGGCAGCCGCAGCACCATCGATGTGCAGCTGGCAGCCGGCAGCAGCAACCTCGATGAGGTAGTCGTAGTTGGATACGGCACACAAAAGCGCGCCAACCTGACGGGCGCCGTTTCATCAATCAAACGTGACGAATTACTGACGCGGCAGGTAGCTACGGCGTCTAACCTGCTGCAGGGGCTGGCACCGGGCGTAACGGTGAGCCAGCAATCGGGCCGGCCCGGTGCCGACGGCGCCAGCATCAGCATCCGCGGTATCGGCTCCATCTCATCGAACACCACTCCGCTGCTCGTGATCGACAACGTACCGCAGCAGCCCAACTCGCTCGAAACGCTCAACAACATCGACCCCAACAACATCGAAAGCATCAGTGTGCTGAAAGATGCCGCGTCGACGGCGATCTACGGAGCGCGGGCTGCCAACGGTGTTATTGTGGTAAAAACCCGTCGGGGTAGTGGCGAGGGCATTCAGGTTAGTTACAACGGCTTCGTGTCGGGGCAGCGACCCACGGCGCTGCCCGAACGCGTGTCGACGGTCGAGTACATGAAGCTGCGCAACCAGGCGGTGGCCAACACCTCGGGCGCATCGGCCAAGCCCGAGTTCGATCAGGCTACGATCGATGCCTACAAGGCCAACGCGCCCGATAATTTCCGCTACATCGATACCGACTGGCAGGCCGGGGTACTCACCAACAGCGGGCTGATGCAGAACCACAACCTCAACCTGAGCGGGGGTTCCGACCGGTTCAAGTTCTACGCGGCCGGTACGTACCTCAACCAGCAGGGGCTGACCCAGAATACGAGCTACAAGCGTTACGACATGCGGTTCAACTCCGACATCAAGGTATCGGAGAAACTAAGCGTTCAGGGCGATCTGATCTATACCAACTCGACCGAAGTGCAGCCGGGCGGCACCTCGGCCGAATTCATTATCCGGCAGATGCTGGGCTACCCCTCGATCGGGGCCGGTAAGTTTGGCGACGGGCAATATGGCGATGGTGCGCAGAGCAACTTCCGTAACCCCATCGGGCAGGCCGAAGCCAGCGGGTTTAATCGGTTTCAGCGGCCCAACACCATTCTGCGGGCCAACCTCACCTATCGGCCGTTCTCGTTCATGGATGTAGAGGCCATGTTCTCCAACAACACCCGCGAGGCCGTGCAGAAGCGGTACCTCAAAAACTACGGCGTGTATCGGCCCAACCTGACCACCAACGCGCTCGACTTTGTGGCGAACTACCCCGGTCAGAACCAGATTCAGGATGCTATTTCGCGGTTTCGGCTCAACAACTACCTGGTGCAAACGAACCTCTACAAAACCCTTGGCATGCACGACTTTCGGTTGCTGCTGGGCTTCCAGGCCGAAGATTTCGTAACGGAGAGCCTGAGCGCCAGCCGGACCGATCTGCCGTCGGACCAGCCCTATCAGAACGTCGGCACCAGCAACCAGAGCAACGCTGGTAGTTCGTCGGAGTATGCCCTGGCTGCGTTTTTCGGCCGGTTCAACTACAACTTCGACAATAAATACCTGCTCGAGGTAAACGGTCGCTACGATGGCTCGTCGCGGTTTTCACAGGCCAACGATCGCCAGTGGGGTTTCTTCCCGTCGGCGTCGGTGGGCTGGGTGCTGAGCCGCGAAGCCTTCATGCAGGGGGCCAGCCGGATCGTGAACTTCGCCAAAATCCGGGCCTCGTACGGCAGCCTGGGCAACCAGAACCTGCCCGATGCGTATTACCCTTTTGCCGCCAATCTGACGCAGGGCCTGAATTATTACTTCAACAACAGGCTGAACTTTGGCGTGGGGCAAACGGCCGCGGCCAACGGCAACATTACCTGGGAAACCTCGACGCAGGCTAACCTCGGGATCGATCTGACGCTGGTGAAAAACCTGAGCGTTACGGTCGATGTGTTTCAGCGCAAAATCAGCAACCTGCTGCTTACCCGCCCCATTCCGCTCTACACGGGTCTGTCGGCTCCCTACATCAATGCCGGTTCGATGCAGAACAATGGCTGGGAAGTTAGCCTGACCTACGCCAACCGGGCCGGTGGGCTGCGCTACAGTGTAACGGGGCTCATCTCCGACGTGCAGAACAAGGTGCTCGATCTGGCCGGGCAGGACATCATCAGCGGTCGGTTTATCTCGACGCCCGGTCAGCCGTTGCGGTCCTACTACGGCTACGTGGCCGATGGGCTGTTCCAGAACCAGGATGAGGTAAATGCTGCCAACGCCCTCGATGGCGATGCCAAAACGCCTTATATTCTGGCCAATACGGCGCCGGGCGATATCCGCTACAAAGACATCAGCGGGGTCGATGGCAAACCCGACGGCAAGATCGATGGCTACGACCGAGTGGTGCTGGGCAACAACTACCCCCGCTATACCTACAGCCTGAACACCAATTTGGCCTTCAAGGGCTTCGACCTGAACGTGTTTTTTCAGGGTGTGGGCAAACGCGACAACTACATCAGCGGTACGGGCGCCTGGGCGTTTTATTCGGCCGATTTTATTTCCACTGCCTTCGCTGTTCACCGCGACAACTGGACCCCTGCCAACCCCGGCGCCAGCTACCCCCGCCTGACCACCGATCAGGCCACGGCCAACTGGCGCGACTCGAACTACTGGATGCGGAACGGGGCTTACCTGCGGCTTAAGAACGTACAGCTGGGCTATACGATCCCGACGGGGCTGACCAAAAAGGCCCGTATCAACTCGGTGCGGGTATACGTGAGCGGCCAGAACCTACTGACCTTTACCCAGTTTGTGAAGGGCTTCGACCCCGAACGCGACGATCAGGACGGGCAGTTTTACCCCGTCATGCGCACCGTAACCGCCGGGCTTAACCTGCGCTTCTAGACCCTGACCCATCAAGCGCAGCGCTGACCGATGGCGCTGCAATCACGCTCAAATGCTGACACGACTCATGAAAAAAATAGTTCTTCTGGCCGGGGTACTGTGCTCGCTGACGGCCTGCCAGGATTACCTGGACCGCCAGCCGCTCGACACGCCGGCTGCCGCCACTTATTTCAACAACGAAGCCGAAATGAACCTGGCCCTGACGGGGGTCTATAATGCCAACTACTGGACAACCAGTGGCAGCAATATTCCCGTGCAGACGCTCTACGACCTTTACACCGACATCGGGCTCGAACGGACGCCCGGGATCGCGTCGGGTTCCTACGATGCGACCAACGGGGTTGTGTCGAGTTTCTGGCAGTTTATGTACCAGACCATTGCGCAGGCCAACGTGGTGGTGGCCGGTGCCGAAAAAGGCAGGAGCAAGGTAACAACGGCCGTTTACAACCGAACCGTGGGCGAGGCCAAGGTGCTGCGGGCGTGGGCCTATTACAACCTGATCGGGCTGTATGGCGATGTGCCGTTCTATACCGATCCGCTACCCGTCGACCAGTTTTACACCCTGACCCGCACCGATCGCGCCAAAATCGGCGATTTCATACTGGCCGATCTCGACGATGCTGCCGCTAAGCTGGATTGGGCCTCGCGGGAGCGGGGCCGGGTAAACCGGGGGGTAGCCTATGGCGTTCAGGCCAAGCTGGCGCTGTTGCTGGGGCGCAACGAAGCGGCTGCCACGGCGGCTAAAAAAGTAATCGACGGTGGGGCCTACGGGCTCAATCCGCGTTTCCAGGATTTGTTTACGCTGGCCGGTCAGCAGGCCAATGCCGGCAAGGAAATCCTCTTCGAATTGGTGTTGCCGCAGGATCAGGCCTTCCCGGTATCGTACGTCGCGCTGGGGCAGGGCTCACGGAGTCTGTCGGGTCAGACGGGCCGCTTTCCGCTGCAGGCCCTGGCCGACCGCTTTGAAGCGATCGACGGGAAACGCATCGACCAGTCGACGCTGTACGATCCGGCGCGGCCCAACCGCAACCGCGACCCCCGGCTGAAATACACTGTGTCGATGGATGGCGACACCATTACGGCTACCGCCAGTAACACCCGGCGCCGGACGGTATTCAATATCTACGATACCAATTCGAGTTTCTACAACTTTACGACCAACACCTGGGGCAACGGGGCCAACGTCGACCTGACCAACGCGTTCGGGCCGGTGAAAAACGGACTGGGTCTGCTCTGGAGCAAATACACGCTCGACGATGCGCAGGATATGTTTACGGCTAAAACAGGCTTTGTTTACATGCGCTACGCCGAATTGCTGCTGACCTACGCCGAAGCGAAAATCGAACAGAGCCAGCTCGACGCGTCGGTGGTCAACGCGGTCAATCTGGTGCGTCGGCGGGCCGGTATGCCAGCGGTCGATGCCGTTACGGCGGCCAGTGTACCGAAGATGAAGCAGCTGATCCGGCGCGAAAAAGTAGTTGAACTGGCGGGCGAAGGCATCCACCTCTTCGACATGCGCCGGTGGAACATCGGGAAGCTGGTACTCAACACGCCGGCCTACGGTGCGTCGCTGGCCCGCAGCAAACCGGCTCCCATTCCTTCGTTTGGCGCGGCAGGCTCGGAGCAGGACCTCAACGATATCCCCGACTATTCGGCGGGGGATGCGCTGCGGTTCAAGCGGGAGCAGCGTACCTTCATCGACCGGAACAACCTGTTCCCAATTCCGCAACGGGAGCGCGACGTAAACAACGGGCTAACGCAGAATCCGGGCTGGTAGCATCTAACTGGCCGATAGTGGAAAAGGGGAGTGGCCAACGGGCTGCTCCCCCTTTTTTGTTGGATCGGTTGGGCAACAGACACATGGGGTCAGGCCTGGGCATCAGGCGCTGGCGGTTGGCTGTCCATTGGCCGCCAGTCGTCGGCCAGCCGAATGCGGGTCTGGGGCAGGCTCTGCGGGTATTCGTCGCGCAGAAAGGCAATCAGGTTCTCACGCATATGGCAGCGCAGATCAAACGCCGACGGCGCATCGGCGGCCGATAAAAGCACACGCAGCACCAGGCAGGTGGGCTGGGTATCGACCACCTGTACCGCAAACACATCGTTGTTCCAGAGCGGATCGGCTTCGGCCAGCTCGCGGGCTTTGGCCCGGACACGCTCGACCGGCACGTTGTAGTCGAGGTAAAGCAGCACGGCCCCCGTAATCGACGCGTCGGAGCGGGTCCAGTTCTCGAAGGGCGTTTCCACGAAGTAGGTAATGGGCAGAATCATGCGCCGGCGATCCCAGAGCCGGACAATGACGTTGGTCAGGTTGATCTCCTCGATGCGTCCCCACTCTTTCTCCACCACCACGGCATCGTCGAGCCGGATTTGCTGATTGAAGGCGATCTGGATGCCCGCCAGCAGATTGGCCAGCGTTTTCTGGGCGGCAAAACCAATCAGTACCGACACTACCCCGGCCGAGGTCAGCACGCTGAGACCCACCTTGCGGCTGCCCTGGAACGAAATCAGCAACAGCGAGCCACCCACCAGCAGTACCACAAACACGGCGATGCGCCGGACGAAGCGCACCTGCGTGACAAACTTCCGCTGCGACAGGTTAATGTCTTTGGAGGTATCATAGCGCCGGATTAGAATCAGCTCACCAACCTTCAGGGCCTGTACTGCCAGCCAGGTGCCCGTGATGAGAAACAGAATTTCGGCTGTCTTATCGGCCACGGGGTGCCGGCGCAGGAATCGCTCCGACTGAATATTGGTGGCCAGCAGAAAAAAAAGAGACGGTATAAATGTCCAGAGCGCCCAGCGGAGATGCTCTTTTAAGATCAGGAGCGTCTGAAACGCGCGCCGGCGAACCACAAACCGTAGTGTCTGGGTAATAACCAGATCGACGGCCAGGCCGATCAGAATGGCGGAGGTCAGAAGAACCCAGCCCGATAAATCCCGGTTGGGCACATAGCCAGCCCAGCGGATTAGCTGCCGAATCCAGATTTCGAGTTGTTGCTGCATGGGGTGCAAAATAGAAAAGCCACGCGTTGTCAACGTGGCTTTTCCGGAAGATGTTTTTTAGGCCTGATGGCACCGCCGGGCCGGGCAAAGGGCGGGGCGGGGGCCAATGACAACAGGGTCAGGCCAGTAGCGGCCTTATAACCTGCCCGTGTACGTCGGTCAGCCGGTAGCGTCGGCCCTGGCTTTTAAACGTCAGTTTTTCGTGATCGAGGCCCAGCAGATGTAGCACCGTGGCCTGGAAATCGTGAACATGAACAGGGTCGCGCACCACGTTGTAACCAAACTCATCGGTCTGCCCGTACACCAGCCCCTTGCGGATACCGGCCCCGGCCATCCAGATCGTAAACGCCCGCGGATGGTGATCGCGGCCGTAGTTGTCGCGGGTGAGCTTGCCCTGCGAATAGCTGCCCCGCCCAAACTCGCCCCCCCAGATCACCAGCGTATCGTCGAGCAGGCCCCGCTGCTTCAGGTCCTGAATGAGGGCGGCCGAGGGCTGATCGACACTTTTTGCCTGAATCCTGATGTCGTTGGGCAGGTTGCCATGCTGATCCCAGCCCTGGTGGTAGAGCTGCACAAACTTCACGTCTTTTTCGATCAGCTTGCGCGCCAGCAGGCAGTTGGCCGCAAAGGTGCCGGGCTTGCGGCTTTCGGGCCCATACATGTCAAAAATGTAGTCGGGCTCGTCGGCGATACGCATCGTTTCGGGTACCGAAGCCTGCATCCGGTAGGCCATTTCGTACTGTGCCATCCGGCTGTTGATTTCGGGGTCGAGCACCTGCTGATACTGCTGCTGGTGCAGCTTGCCCAGGTAATCGAGCATCCGGCGCCGGCTGGTCCGGTCGATACCGGGCGGGTTGTTGAGGTAGTAGACGGGGTCGGGTCCCGACCGGAACACAACGCCCTGGTGCACCGAGGGCAGAAAGCCATTGCTCCAGAGTTTGGCGTAGAGCGGCTGATCGCCGTCGCGGCCTTTCGAGAGCAGTACCACAAAGGCAGGCATGTTCTGATTGTCGGAGCCGAGGCCGTAGCTGATCCAGGAGCCGAAGCTGGGCCGGCCGGCCTGCTGGCTGCCGGTCTGAAAAAACGTAATGGCCGGGTCGTGATTGATGGCTTCGGTGTGCATCGACCGGATGAAGGTGAGGTCGCCGGCAATCCGCTGGGTATGGGGCAGCAGCTCACTGAGCCACATGCGCCCCGGCCCGTACTGCCCGAAGCTGTAACGCGAGGCTGCCAGCGGAAAGCGGCTCTGCCCGGCTGTCATGCCCGTCAGACGTTGCCCTTTCCGCACCGATTCGGGTAAGTCCTGTCCCCACATGGCCTGTAATTTAGGCTTGTAGTCGAACAATTCGAGCTGCGAGGGGGCCCCACTCTGGAACAGGTAGATCACCCGCTTGACCTTAGGCGGAAAATGCGGCTTGCCCACGCCGGGGGCGGGGCTGCCGAACAGCTGGCCCGGGTTCAGCAGCGAGGCCAGGGCAATGGTGCCGAGGCCGGCGCTGGTCTGGCCCAGAAAGGTCCGGCGGCTCAGTTGGTCGTGGAGCTGATCGTGCAGGTCGGCCATGGCTTATCGTTTAATGATGGCTTCGTCGAAGTTTAGCACCGTGCTGGCAACAAGGGTCCAGGCGGCCAGCTGATGGGGGTCCCGGGTGCGGTCAACGGGATATTCGCCCACGGCCAGCAGGTCGGCTGCCCGCCTGGGATGCCGGCGGAAATCGGCCAGCTCATCGGCATACAGGCGTTGCATCAGGTCGATCTCGGCCGGGCGGGCCGGGCGGCTGACAACTGCCCGGAAAAAACTGTCGATGATCTGGGCGGGGGGGCTGGTCGGGCTATGCCGCTGGGCCAGCACCCGGGCGGCTTCCACGAACTGCGGATCGTTGAGGGTGACCAGCGCCTGCAGCGGGGTACTGGTTTTCTGCCGTTTGACAATGCAGGTGTGGCGCTCGGCCGCGTCGAAGTTAAGCATCATGGGCGCCGGCGACGAACGCTTCCAGATCGTATACAGCGAGCGCCGGTACAGACTGTCGCCGTGGTTCTGCACATATTTTACGGCATTGCGGGTGGCCAGGGCCTCCCAGATACCTGCCGGCTGGTACGGCAGTACACTGGGGCCGCCAATCTGCCGGACCAGCAGGCCACTGGCCGCCAGTGCATTGTCGCGCACCTGCTCGGCGGGCAGGCGGTAGCTGGGGCCCCGCGTCAGCCACTGGTTGTCGGGGTCGGCCTCGCGGGCCCCGGCCGATACGCGAGAGGCCTGCCGGTAGGTAGCCGACAGCACAATGAGCCGGTGCAGGGCTTTTACATTCCAGGGACTAACCCCATCGGCCCCCTGCCGGAAGCGGACGGCCAGGTAATCGAGCAGTTCGGGATGGGTGGGCAGCGATCCCTGGTTGCCAAAATCATCGCTGGTTTTAGCCAGTCCCTGTCCGAAATACTGCTGCCAGATGCGGTTGACGGCTACCCGGCTAAACAGCGGGTGGTCGGGCAGCAGCAGCCACTGGGCCAGGCCGAGCCGGTTGCGGGGCAGGTTGTCGGGCAGGGCAATCAGCTGGGCCGGCGTGGCGGGATCTACCCGGGGGCCGTGGGCATCGTAGGCGCCCCGGTTCAGGATGTAGGTGGGCCGGGGTGTTTTACGTTCGTGCATGACCATTACCTGATCCGATTCGTTGTAGAGCATCAGGCGCTCGCCCCGCAGCCGGAGCGCCTGGGTGCGGGCTGTCCGGTAGGCCGTGTCGAGGGTCGTAACGTAATACTGGTAGAGGCCGCTTCGCTGAACGGAGGTTCGGCGGGTTGCGGGTGTCCGAAGGGCTGCCGTCAAGGCATCGGGCCGACCCGCCAGGCGGGGAATTTCAAGCGGTGTCAGGGCACGGCTGTAGATGCGCAGTTCATCCACCGCAAAATCCTTGAAATAATCATCGTGCATCCGGGCAATCATAAACGGGTACTGCGCCCAGTGGGTCTTGCCTTTTCCCCATACCATGCTGTGAATCAGGTGATCGGCCAGCACGCGGGTAGGCAGGGAGCGGCCATTGAGGTAGAGCGATACCCCGGCGGCTTTACCGCTGCCATCGTAGGCAAAGGCCACCTGAAACCACCGTTTCACGGGCACGCGCTCAACGGTTTCTAGGTCGATGGCGTTGTCGGGCCAGACATGGCTGAACAGTAGTTTGAGACGACCATCGGGCAGCAGGTCGAGCTGATAGCCGCGCTGGCCGTCCATGGGGCCGGCTGTGCGTCCTAGCAGCGTAGCGGCCATACCGGGTTTGGCCAGGTTGAACCAGCTGCTGATGGTAAAGGGCTGGTTCTGCTCGAAGGCCGCAAAATTGCCCGGCAGCTCAATCTGACTGTCGCCGGGCAGGTAACGGGCCATACCGAAGCGCCCCTTTACCGGATAGGGCACCTTGTCGGGGTCGCCCCCCAGCCGGGCGGGCAGCGTGTCGTTGACTTGGTTGGCGAAGGCGTTGCGCGGATCTTTCTCCAGCTCGGTTCGGGTGAGGGGTTTGGGCCTGGAAGCCGCTGGTTTGGTGGCCTGTTTTTTCCGGCGGGCGTCGTCGCGTTGCCGGGCTTCGTTTTGCGCCTTTACGTACGCGCCAATATCGGCCCGGTTGGGCTCATCGAACGAATAATGGCCAATCAGGCCCTGGTCAGGGGCGAGCGCATCGGGGGCAGCCGTTGCCAGCCACCGGCTGTACCGTTGCTGGTAGTCGGGTCGGTTGGGGTTCAGCGTCTGCTCGAGGGGTGTCAGCTTCTCCCGAATAAACCGCAGCTTAGCTTCCGTTTCGGCTTTGGTCAGGGTAATGGTTGGGGCGGCTTCGCCATTGTAGGGAATTTTGCCCCGGTCGTTGTTACTGTTGAAGAAGGCAAACAGGGCGTAATAATCTTTCTGGCTGATGGGGTCGTACTTGTGGTCGTGGCAGCGCGCACATTCGACGGTCAGGCCCAGCATGGCTTTGCCGAACGTATTGGTACGATCGGCCACGTATTCCACCCGATATTCTTCATCGACGATACCGCCTTCCTGACTTTGCTGGTGGTTGCGGTTGAACGCCGTTGCCATAAGCATATCCTGCGTTGGGTGGGGCAGCAGATCGCCCGCCAGCTGCCAGGTTACGAAGCGATCGAACGGCAGGTTCTGGTTGTAGGCCCGGATTACCCAGTCACGGTAGGGCCACATGGTGCGCAGCCCGTCATCCTGATAACCGTGTGTATCGGCGTAGCGCGCCAGATCGAGCCAGTCGACCGCCTGCCGTTCGCCATAGTGCGGGCTTCGCAGCAGGCGGTCGACAACCCGTTCGTAGGCATTGGGCGACTGGTCGGCCAGAAACGCGTCGATTTCGGCGGGGGTGGGCGGCAGGCCGGTCAGATCGAGGCTGACGCGCCGGAGCAGGGTGAGCCGATCGGCTTCGGGCGCATGCGACAGGTGTCGCTGCTCCTGACGGGCCAGCACAAACCGGTCGATGTCGTTGCGAACCCACGTTTGGTTGGCCACGGCTGGCAGCTCAGGCCGGGTCGGGGCAATCAGCGACCAGTGAGGTTTGTAAACGGCTCCCTGCTCAACCCATTTCAACAAGATGGCTTTCTCCCCGGCCGTGAGCACCAGATTCGACTTGGGGGTTGGCATCACTTCGTCGGGGTCGGTGCTTAAAATCCGGCGAACCAGTTCGCTGCGGGCCGGTTTGCCCGGTACGATAGCCGTATGGCCGCTTTGGGCGAGGGCTTCGTACGCACCGTCGGGTGTATCGAGTCGCAGGCCAGCCTGCTGTTTGGCCTGATCGGGGCCGTGGCAGGCAAAGCACCGATCCGACAGAATGGGCTTTACGTGCAGGTTGTAATCGATGGTTTCGGGCAGTTGCGCCGAAGCCGCCGTTACATCGGCCGGGGCTTCGACCGATTCCGTGCAGGCCGACAGCCAGCCAAGCTGGCCCGTGAGCAGGGCAACGACCACGAGCTGGGCAGTAAACGCTCGCATAGCGATTCAACAGGGACAGTGAACGTTAACAGGGTGGCGTTACGGAGCCGGCGAAGGCAATTTACGTAGAAAGAGAATAGTATTTATAAAAAAAATTAAAATAAAGCGGATTTGTGTTGCTCAACGGGCTTCTGTTTTGGCCAGTGCGGCTGATGGTGTCGTGCCCCGATCGATCGTCAGTTTCGGCTGGGCTTTCTGCAGCCGGGCAATGCCCTGTTCGGTAACGTTGGTCTGCCACAGATAGAGCGTTTTGAGCCGGGGTAGCCGGGCCAGACTGGCCAGCCCGGCATCGCTGGTGGCGGTACCGTAGAGATTCAGGTATTCGAGGTTAGGTAAGTCGGCCAGGCGGGCCAGGCCGGCATCGGTGATGCGGGTGTGCTGGAGCTGAAGTTTCTGGAGGTTTTTCAGCTGACCAACAACGGCCAGTCCGGCATCGGTCAGCTCGGTGCTGCCCAGCTTCAGCCAGACTAGCTGATCGCGCAGGCGAAGCAGGGCGGCTGCCTGGGCATCGTTGAACGTCCGGTTGTTTACGGCGCTGACTTCGAGCTGATTCTGGCCCGTGGCGAGGGGCAGTACGAGCAGGCCGGCCTGTTTCAGGGTTGCCAGAACGGCCGGATCGGCGGGGGGCACCGCCCGGGTCAGCACGGGGGCTTCGGGAGCGGGGCCGACGCTGGCGGTAGCCGTGGTTGGCTGGCCTGGGCCATACATTGCCAGGATGGGTTTAATGGGATCGGTAACTGTCAGCTCGCTTACCTTTTTGTCGAACGGAGCACCCTGATCGATCCACCAGCTGAGCAGGGCTACCTGTTCGGGCGTCAGTTGGGGTTTGCCTTTGGGGGGCATGTGGTCGTCGTCCGATTCGGGCAGCAGGCAGCGCTTCACCATGGGGCTGCTGGCTCCCTGGCCGGCCACCAGCACCGGACCATCGTCGCCCCCGCGCCGGAGCCGATCGGGCGAATCGACCCGCAAATTTCCTTTGGCTTTCTCGGCGTTGTGGCACTGGGCGCAGCGGCTTTGCAGGATAGGGCTAACCAGCTGATCGTAGACCAGCGCCTGCTGCATGTCGGTAATAGGCTTCACAACGACGGCTGCCGGGCGGGGCGGTAGTCCGGCCAGCGTTCGCAGGGGGCCGGGCGTGTACTGACTCAGGTAGTCGGTGCCGTGGGTAAGCGAACCACCGTGGTGACCGGCCACCCCGAGCAGCAGCAGCGCCAACAGCAGCACTGGCCCGTAAAGCGCCAGCCCGAACGGAATGCGTTCACCCAGCCAGTCGGACTTAAGCGCCCAGGCCAGCCACGACAGGGCCGCTACCCCAATGCCCTGCCACTGGTGCTCGGTGAGAAGTTCGGCGTCGTAGCCCCCCCCCTGCGCCAGCAGGTAGCCCGCTACGCAGGAGGCCGTTGCGCCCAGTGCCGACCAGAAAAGAATAGTTGTAATGATCCGATCATCGACCGGGAGTAATCCCAGCCGGCGACTGCCTTCGAGCAGACCGGCTATGAGCAGGAAGCCGATAGGCAGGTGAACGAGCAGTGGATGGAATCGGCCAATGAAAAGCATCCAGTCGGCCGGCGGGGCAGTGAGCAGTAAAACAGGCATAAGAGAGTATGAACGAATACGCTAGGCAACCCGCTCCAGCTTGATGGGATACGTTTTCTGTGAACTCCACTGCGCTACGTACAGGCTGTCGTCTTCGTCGACCAGCACGTCGTGGGGGTGCAGGAAAACGGCACCGCTCAGTTTGTCTTTACGCTGCTCGGCCAGCACATTACCAGCGTAGCTGGGAGGGGTTCCGCCGGGGGTAGATACCACGCGGTCGTGCTCGTCGAGAATCTGCAGGTAGCCCGAATCGGGATACGCGTCGGAGGTGCTGCGAAACACAGCACCATACAGCATGTTTCCCCGGATTACCGGCCGACAGATGTAGGAGCCAGGCAGGGCAATGGTCGACAGGTAGGTTCCATCGAGGGTAAACCGCTTGAGGGCGTTGTGGCGCCGGTCGGTAATGAGCAGCGTGGGGCGGTCGGGTCGGCGCGTATCCACCACAATGCCATGGCAGCAGTCGAATGTTTCGTTGGTGTCGCCCCGGCCGCCAAACTGCCGGATCAGCCGGCCCGTATGGTCATACTGCGTCACGTAGTTGAGCCCGTATCCGTCGACCACGTAGATATCGCCGTTAGCCGGGTTGATGGCCGTTTCGGTCGGTTTGAACTGGGTAGGGTAGGCATAGCGGCCCGTTTCGCGCGGGTAATCGATCACGAGCAGCGTCCGGCCCGTCAGATCGGTCTTGATAACCTGGTGGCGGTCGGTGTCGCAGATCAGCAGGTATTGCTCCGAACCACTGCCGCCCAGGGTAAGGCCGTGGCCGCCGGGAAATTCGTGACCCCAGCTGTCGAGCAGCCGCCCCGACTTATCGTAAACCAGTATATTGTTGCGGGTTTCGTTGGTCAGCAGCAGAATCCGGCCCCGGTCGTCCTGCACCAGCTCGTGGCAGTCGTTGACCGGGTTTTTACCCGCGTCGAGTACGCCCCAGCCCGGCACCACCCGATACCGAAACTCGTTGTGTCCGATAATCAGGGGCGCCCGGTCACGGCTGGTGGCTGCGTTTAGCAGCGATGGTGCCAGGCCAAGACCGGCCGTGGTGAGGGCGGCCTGCCGGACAAACGATCGGCGGGAGAGGGAGGCATGCATACAGTACTGGAGCGTTTTCTCCAAAAAGAACGCCCTTGCCTGCCTTTACTGACAGCCGCCTAGAGCCGGGCCGTCAGAAGGGCCGCTACACGCTCCAGCCCCGCAACGTCGACCTGGCTAAAATCATCGAGCCGGTCGCTGTCGACGTCGAGCACCATGGCGACTTCACCCGTTGCGTCGAACACCGGTACCACTACTTCCGACTTCGAGGCCGAACTACAGGCGATATGGCCCGGAAACAGGTCAACGTCGGGTACCAGCAGGGTTTCGCGCCGGGTATAGGCTGCTCCGCAGACGCCCTTGTCGAACGCGATGCGGGTGCAGGCAATAGGCCCCTGAAAGGGTCCCAGCACCAGCTGGCCGTCTTTGCGGAGGTAGAAGCCGACCCAGAAAAAACCGAAGGCTTCGCGCAGGGCCGCGGCAATATTGGCCAGGTTGGCAACCAGATCGGGCTCGCCCGCGGTGAGGGCGTCGAGCTGGGGTAACAGGCTGTCGTAGATCGTTTGCCGGTCGGTACCGGTCGGTATGTGCAGGGTTTCGGCCATGTCAGTTGCGGGTAAAAAACTGGATCAGCACAATGCTGACGGTGGTCAGCAGCGTACTGGCGCCAATGCGCATCAGTGTTGGAATGAGCAGCGTCAGGCTACTGGCCTCGATCATAAACAGGGCTGTGTGGTGAATAAGTGCCATAAACAGCACGTACCGAAAGAACTGCCCAACGCCCAGTTCTTTCATCGAGAACGATACCCGCGATTCGACCCCCGGCACATCGATCTGCCGGCTTACGATCAGGGGGCGGCAGTAAGCCATCAGCACGGTAGCGGCTGCGTGCATGCCCAGGGTGTTGTAGAAGGTATCGATAATAATGCCCGTGACGAAAGCGATCAGCAGCAGCCAGGTCATACTGAACTCGTTGGGCAACAGCAGGATACAGGCAATGTAGATGAAGCAGAACGCGTAGTCGAAGAGCACGATATTGCGCGCCAGCAGCAACTGTAACGTCAGGTACAGAACAAACAGGAGGAGCGTTGAAACGATTTCGCGCAGCGTCATTGGAGACTGATCAGAGGTCGTGGGCCGGTCATTGACGCGTGCGCCGGAGCCGGTCGGTAAGTAGGTTATTTATCGGTTTCGTCCTGCTTCTCCAGCTGTTCCTGCTGGTCTTTCAGGCGGTTCTGCACCACATAGACGTACGACAGCGTGCTGAAGTTGGTCGAGAGGTTAAGCGTAATGTCGTGAAAGGTCTGGTTTGCCTGTACGCCTACTTTCTGCACCCGGCCAATCAGAATGTCGGGCGGAAAGGTCGAGTTGTAGCCCGAGGTCACTACCGAATCGCCAACCACAACGGGCTTGTAGCGCGAGATGTCGTTGAGCTTGATCAGGTGTGGGTCGGTTCCGTCCCAGTGCGCGGGGCCGATGTCGTTGGCCCGGACCAGCCGCGACGAGATGAAAAATTCGGAGTGCAGAATAGACGTGATTACCGAGAAATTCTTGTTGCAGCTGCGCACCTTCCCCACAATACCCGTGGCCGAAATAACGCCCATGCCGGGCTCGATACCGTCGTCGGTACCTTTGTCGATGGTGATGTAGTTGTTGGCAAACTGGGTGGTTTTGTTAACCACCTTAGCCACCGTAAACCCAAACCGGTTGGCAAAGATCGAGTCGGCCCGGTACTCGGCGGGGGCGGGCGGGTGCGTTTGCCGCAGGGACGTCAGCTGGGCATTAAGCCGCTGATTTTCGCCGGCCAGTTCGGCATTGACCTGCTGGAGCCGGGCAAATTCGTTAACCGAATTCGACAGGGCCATAATGCGGGCGGCATACCGGTTGCTGGTGTTGAAGTACGTGGCACTCCAGTAGTTGCTGGTGTTGACAATGAAGTAAAAGCAAATTACTTCCAGCACCAGAAACAGGATGAAGTTACGGCTTCGAATAAAAAAGTCGACTAATTCTCCCATGCAGGCTACATGTGACACGTCAGGCCGGCCCGGCGCTGTGGTGATGGGCACCGCTGCCGGATCGGCCTGACGTGGTTGGCTCCCGTCGGAACCGGGGTTAGCTAATCAGTACAGATTTGTACAGGTCGAGATTCTTGATCACCTCACCCGTACCTTTTACGACTGCCTTGAGCGGATCGTCGGCTACGTGGATGGGCAGCTTGGTTTTGGCGCCCAGCCGTTTGTCGAGGCCATGCAGCAACGCCCCGCCACCCGTCAGGTGAATCCCGTTGGTGTAAATATCGGCCGACAGCTCCGGTGGCGAAATTTCGAGGGCTTTCATGGTAGCCTCTTCGATTTTCGAAATCGACTTGTCGAGCGAGTAGGCAATTTCGCTGTAGGTAACCTTGATTTCTTTCGGGATACCGGTCATCAGGTCGCGCCCCCGAATCTCGTAATCGGCAGGTGGGTTGTCGAGTTCGGGCAGGGCCGATCCAACTTCCATTTTGATCTGTTCGGCCGAACGTTCGCCGATGAGCAGGTTGTGCTCCCGGCGCATGTAATCGACAATGTCGCGGGTGAATACGTCGCCCGCAATCCGCACCGACTGTTCGCAGACGATACCCGACAGGGCAATCACGGCGATTTCGGTAGTACCCCCGCCAATGTCGACGATCATGGTACCGTTGGGCTGGGTGATGTCGATACCGATTCCGATGGCTGCGGCAATCGGTTCGTGTACCATGTAGACTTCTTTGGCGCCGGCGTGTTCGCAGGAGTCTTTAACGGCCCGCTTTTCCACTTCGGTGATGCCCGAAGGAATGCAGACCACCATGCGGTGCGAGGGCGAGAAAAGTTTATTACCAGCGTCGATCATCTTGATCATCCCCCGAATCATTAATTCGGCCGCCGTAAAGTCGGCGATAACCCCGTCTTTCAGGGGGCGGATGGTTTTGATGTTCTCGTTGGTTTTTTCGTGCATCTGCATGGCTTTGTGGCCAATGGCAAGCACTTTGCCACTCGCCTTATCCATGGCGATGATCGAGGGTTCATCAACGACGATACGATCTTTATGAATGATCAGCGTGTTGGCAGTTCCTAAATCAATGGCGATATCGCTGGTCAAAAAATTGAAAAGTCCCATTCTAGGTTAGCGCTCAGCGCTTTATTACAAGTACTGCTTTGTGAAGAGTGTGCAAAAATATGGATAAATAAAGACAATGCACTGTAAAGAATTGGAAACAGGCAGGGCCTTTTGGACCGTGCTAAGCAGGCGTCGGACTGTTTCGGGTTTACCCCTACCTTTGTCGCATTATGGGAATTCGTTCGGTATTGAGTAAGCCGCTGGCCCGCTGGGTCGTCAGCCGTCAGCAGGAGTGGATGTACCGCCCGGCCGATGCGCAGCAACGCTGGTTTCAGCAGCTAATCCGGGCCGGTCGGCAGACGGCGTTTGGCCGCGATCATCGATTGCACGACGTGGGGTCGGTTGCCGAGTTCCGGCAGGCTGTTCCGGTGCGCGATTATGAAGCGCTTAAACCCTATGTTTCGCAAATTCTGGCCGGCGAAACCGACGTGCTCTGGCCCGGAAAACCGCTGTATTTTGCTAAAACGTCGGGCACAACATCGGGCACCAAATACATTCCCATTACCCGCGATTCGATTCCCAATCATATCAATTCAGCCCGCGATGCGCTGCTCAACTACATTCATGAAACGGGAAACGGCGGATTTCTGGATAAAAAATTAATTTTTTTGTCGGGCAGTCCCGAAATGGATCAGCAGGCAGGTATCCACATCGGTCGCCTGTCGGGCATTGTTAATCACCACGTGCCAGCCTACCTGCGCGGCAATCAGCTGCCCAGCTACGACACCAATACCATCGACGACTGGGAAACCAAGCTCGACCGGATCATCGACGAAACCATCGATCAGCCGATGTCGCTTATCTCGGGTATTCCGCCCTGGGTACAGATGTATTTCGACCGGATTCAGGCCCGCACGGGGCGACCGATCAAAGATGTTTTTCCCGATTTTTCGCTGTTCGTCTACGGCGGGGTCAACTTCGAGCCCTACCGTGCTAAGCTGTTCGATTCGATCGGCAAACGCATCGACTCGATCGAAACCTACCCGGCCTCGGAGGGCTTCATCGCTTTTCAGGATACCCAGACCGAGCCGGGGCTGCTGATGCTGCTCGACAGCGGGATTTTCTACGAGTTTATCCCGGCCGATGAGTATTTCAGCGAAAACCCCCGCCGGCTGACCATCGACGAAGTTGAGCTAAACAAGAACTATGCGGTGGTGATCAACAATAACGCCGGGCTCTGGGGCTATTCGCTGGGCGATACGGTGAAGTTTGTTTCGCGCGAGCCGTACCGGCTGCTGGTAACGGGCCGGATCAAGCACTTCATCTCGGCCTTCGGCGAGCACGTCATTGGCGAAGAAGTGGAGCGGGCGCTACAGTACGCCATGCAGCAGCACCCTGAAACCGAAGTTGTGGAGTTTACGGTGGCGCCCATGGTCAGTCCGGCCGAGGGGCTGCCGTATCACGAGTGGCTGGTGGAGTTTGCCACCCCGCCCCACAACTTGGCTGCCTTTGCCCGTGTGCTCGACAACCAACTGACCGGGCTCAACGTATATTACGACGACCTCATAACGGGGGCCATTCTGCAACCGCTGAAACTGACGGCTCTGCCGCGGGGCGCCTTTCAACGGTACATGAAAGCCCAGGGTAAGCTGGGTGGTCAGAACAAGGTACCCCGGCTGGCCAACGACCGCGCCATTGCCGAGGCACTGCTACAGGAACATTAATCGCCAATACCGGCTGGAGGTACACCCCCGTAACCGGCAAGACCAGTACCACCGCGAGAAAGTACATGACTGAACAACCCAAACGACATATTGCCATTCTGGGCTCGACTGGTTCCATCGGAACGCAGGCGCTCGACGTAATCCGGGCCAATCCCGACCGTTTTCAGGTCGAGGTGCTGACAACCAACACCAGCGCCGATCTGCTCATTCAGCAGGCCGCCGAATTCAGACCCAATGTGGTTGTGATCTGCGATGAGAGCCGCTACGAGCCGGTGTTCGCAGCGCTCGATCCGCTGGGTATCAAAGTCTACGCCGGCGCAGCCGCCATCGCGTCGGTGGTGCAGATGGAAACCGTCGATGTGGTGTTGACCGCCATGGTTGGCTACGCCGGGCTGCTGCCCACCATCAAAGCCATCGAAGCGGGCAAGACCATTGCGCTGGCCAATAAAGAAACGCTGGTGGTGGCGGGCGAACTGATCACGCAGCTGGCTGCCGACAAAGGCGTCAATATTCTGCCCGTCGATTCGGAACATTCGGCTATTTTTCAGTGCCTAGTGGGGGAGTTTCATAACCCCATCGAGAAAATAATCCTGACCGCGTCGGGTGGCCCGTTCCGGGGAAAAGACCGCGACTTCCTGACCACCGTAACAAAGGCCCAGGCCCTGAAACACCCCAACTGGACCATGGGTGCCAAGATCACCATCGACTCGGCTACCCTCATGAACAAGGGGTTGGAGGTGATCGAAGCCAAATGGCTCTTCGGGCTGACACCCGAGCAGATCGACGTGGTGGTGCATCCGCAAAGCATCATTCATTCGCTCGTTCAGTTCGAAGATGGAAGCCTGAAGGCACAGATGGGTTTGCCCGACATGAAACTGCCCATTCAGTTTGCGCTTGGCTACCCCTACCGGCTCCGGTCCGACTTCCCCCGGTTCCGTTTTCTCGACTACCCCTCGCTGACGTTCGAGCAGCCCGACCTGACCACGTTTCGCAACCTGCAGCTGGCGTTCGACGCACTGGCCCGGGGGGGCAATGCGCCCTGTATTGTCAACGCAGCCAACGAAGTAGCCGTCGATGCCTTTCTGCACGACCGGGTAGGCTTCCTCGAAATCTCCGACATTATCGAATCCTGCCTGCAGAACGCTACCTTTGTTCAGCGCCCGACCTACGCCGATTATGTGGCCTCTGATGCCGAAGTCAGACGGCTGGCCGGCGAACGAATCAAAAGTCCGGTTTAACTGTTTGTACGATACACACCCACGAAACGTTTTCTGCATGAGTACCGCCCTTTGGTTCATTATAGGCTTTGCGCTGGGGGCCCTGCTCATCAGGTGGCTCAGCCGAAAATCGTAACGCCCGGACGCGACCCAATCAACCGCATTTTTTAAGAAGTAAATGGAAATTTTAGTAATGGCCGGACAGCTCATCCTGGGCCTGTCTATCTTAGTTGGATTACACGAACTGGGGCACCTGCTTGCCGCCAAGGCATTTGGCATGCGGGTCGAGCAGTACTTTATCGGGTTTCCGCCCAAAGTGTGGAGCATCAAGCGGGGCGAAACGGAGTATGGTGTCGGCGCCATCCCGCTGGGCGGGTTTGTCAAGATATCGGGCATGATCGACGAATCGCTCGATACCAAGCATACGCATACCGAACCAAAACCCTACGAGTTTCGCGCCAAGCCAGCCTGGCAGCGCCTGATCGTTATGCTGGGTGGGATCATTGTCAACGTGATCGTCGGCATTCTGATCTTCGTTACGCTGGCTTACAAGAATGGCAACACGTATCTGGCGGCCAAAGACGCGTCGTACGGCATCGTGGCGTATGATCTGGCTAAAGAGATTGGCCTCCGGACGGGCGATAAAATCGTCAAGGTCAACGGCAAGCCGATCACCGATTTCAGCGAAATCCGGAGTTCCGATGTGTTCCTGGGCGACAACAGTTCTTACACCGTCGACCGCAACGGGCAGCAGATCGACATCGACATCCCCAACGACTTCGTCAACAAGCTGTCGGACAAGAAAGCGGCCGGTCAGTTCATCGAACCCATCGAGCCCTTCAAGGTCGGCGAGCTGGTAGCCGGTCAGCCGGCCATCAAAGCCGGTCTGAAGCCCGGTGATGTAGTGACGAGCGTCAACGGGAAGCCCATCCGGTTCTACCACGAGTTTACGGAGGCTGTAAAGCCGCTGAAGGGTAAGCCCCTGACGCTGGTTGTGAACCGCGCTGGCCAGCCTGTAACGCTCAGTATGACGACTACCGAAGAAGGCACGATCGGGTTCTACCCCGAGTTTCTGCTCAAGCTGACCCGTCAGGAATACACGTTTGGCGAGGCCCTGAGTGTGGGCACTAAGAAGGCGTTCCAGGTCGTGTTCGACAACATCAAAGGCTTCGGCAAAATCTTCCGGGGCGAGGTAAACGCGTCCAAAGCCCTCAGCGGCCCCATCGGCATTGCCCAGAACCTCTTCGGGGGTGTGTGGGTCTGGGATCGGTTCTGGACCGTAACGGGGCTGCTCTCGATGGCCCTCGCGTTCATGAACGCACTGCCCATTCCGGCGCTCGATGGCGGCCACGCCACCATTCTGGGCTACGAGATTATTTCGGGCCGGAAACCCTCGGATCGGTTTCTCGAAGCGGCCCAGCGGGTGGGTATGGTTATCCTGTTGGGGCTGATGGCTTTTGCTATTTTCAACGACGTTTTCAAGGCCGTTTTTTAACGAAGAAAACGCGGATGGGCCGGTCTGGTGCTAGTGCCGGATCGGCCCATCCGCGTTTTTATTAACCAGGATTCAGACCGTGTATCGACTGATTTTACTGATGCTGGCGCTGCTGGCCGCACAGCCGGTAGGGAGCCGCCCGGCCCATGACTTTCATGCCAGTGTGACGCAGATGACTTACAACGTCAAAGAGCGGAGTTTTGAGTTAAGTATCCGGGCGTTTACCGACGATCTGGAGAAAGCCCTCTCGGCAACGACCGGCACGAAAGTGCATCTGACAACGGGTACGAAGTTTGATCCGATTATTGAAAAGTACGTTCGGGCACACGTTGCCTACATGACCCCCCAAAAGCAGCCCCGGCCGCTGACCTATGTGGGGCATGAAGTTGAAGCCGACGCGCACTGGATTTACCTGGAGATGCCCTATACCGAGCCGTTTCGGGGGGGCGTGATGAAGCAGGACCTGCTTATGGACCTCTTCGACGATCAGGTGAATATGGTGAATCTGCAGTACCAAGGGCAGAAAAAAACCTTCGTTTTTCGCAAAAATCAGGCGGTTCAGGAGGTTTCGTTCTGATTAATAAATTTATTGGACACCTACAGGAGGCACTGAGTATATTCGGGCGTCGGACAGTCGTAACGTCAGTCTATTGCAGGCTGGCACGCACCTTGTGCTTGATTTTCACCCCCTCACTTTCCTTGTCTCTTAGCACCGACATACGATTTGAAGCTGTCAGAATGACAGTGTATCTATGATATCAGAAAAAGAATTAGCGACCCGCTTACTATTGGCCGATTTCGACTCCGACAATCTGGAGATTGTCCCGTTGGGATCGCCGGAAGGCATCGATGAAGATTATGAACTACCGGCTAACCTGCCCATTTTGCCTGTGCGCAATACGGTGCTGTTTCCCGGTATGGTTATTCCGGTGACGGTTGGGCGGCAGAAGTCGATCCGGCTGGTCAAGAAAGCGTACAAAGGCAACCGCATTATTGGCGTAACGGCCCAACTCAATCAGCAGAAAGACGAGCCCACGGCCGACGATCTCTACCAGATTGGTACAGTAGCCTATATCATCAAGATGATTACCCTGCCCGATGGTAACATCACCATCATCATTCAGGGTAAGAAACGTTTCCAGATCGAGCAGATCACGCAGGAAGATCCGTACATGACGGCGCAGGTGCGTCAGATCGACGATTCGTTCCCCAACGTCAACAAGAAGGAAGGCAAAGCCATGCTGCAGTCGCTCAAAGATGCAGCCTACAAAGTGCTTCGCCTGAATCCCGAAATTCCGCAGGAAGCCCGTATCGCACTCGATAACATTGAGAGCCCTACGTTCCTGCTGCATTTCCTGTCGTCGAACCTCAACGCCGAGGTTGCCGACAAGCAGCGCCTGCTCGAAACCCTCGACGGCAGCCAGCATGCCAACCTGCTGCTCGAATACATGCTGCGCGAAGTACAGCTGCTGGAACTGAAGCGGGAAATCCAGTCGAAAGCATCGTCGGATCTCGATCAGCAGCAGCGCGACTACTACCTGCGCCAGCAGATGAAGGTGCTGCAGGACGAACTGGGTATCGATAACCCCGACCGGGAAGTCGACGAGCTGCGTATTAAGGCCGACCGCAAAAAATGGTCGCCGGAAGTGCGGGCGCATTTCGAGAAGGAACTGAATAAACTGCAGCGGTCGAACCCCATGGCCCCCGAGTACCCGGTGACCATGAACTACATCGAACTGATGGTCGACCTGCCGTGGAACGAATACACCAAAGACAATTTTGACCTGAAACGCGCCCAGAAGATTCTGGATGCCGACCACTTCGGGCTCGAAAAAGTAAAGGAGCGCATTATCGAGTACCTGGCCGTTCTGAAACTGAAGAACGATATGAAAGCGCCTATTCTGTGTTTGTATGGCCCGCCGGGCGTAGGTAAAACCTCGCTGGGCAAATCCATTGCCAAGGCGCTGGGACGCAAATACAGCCGTATGGCGCTCGGGGGCGTACACGACGAGGCCGAGATTCGGGGCCACCGCAAAACCTACATCGGTGCCATGCCGGGTAAGGTTATCCAGAACATCCGGAAGTGCGGCACGTCGAATCCGGTCTTTATTCTCGACGAAATCGACAAGGTCAGCTCTGATTTCCGGGGCGACCCATCGTCGGCATTGCTTGAGGTACTCGATCCCGAACAGAACTCGACCTTCATGGACAACTACCTCGAAACGGAGTTCGATCTGTCGCGGGTGTTGTTTGTGGCCACGGCCAACTCGCTTGAAACCATTCACCCGGCCCTGCGCGACCGGATGGAAATCATCGACATTGCCGGCTACACGGTTGAAGAAAAAGTACAGATTGCCAAGAAATACCTGATTCCGAAGCAACGCCGGGATCACGGACTGAAGCCGAAAGATCTGGTCATCGACGACAAGGCTATTCTACGCATCATTGAAGGCTACACCCGCGAGTCGGGTGTGCGGAATCTGGAGCAGAAAATCGGTGCGCTGGTGCGGAAAATTGCCAAATCCATCGCGATGGAGGAGGAGTACAACCACCTCATCAAAGCGGTCGATATTCCTAAAATGCTCGGCGCCGAAATCTTTGATAAGGAGCTTTATGCCGATGACGATATCGCCGGCATTGTAACGGGTCTGGCCTGGACACAGGTGGGGGGCGAAATTCTGCTTATCGAGTCGAGTCTGAGCCGCGGCAAGGGCGTGCTTACCCTGTCGGGGCAACTGGGCGACGTAATGAAAGAGTCGGCCGTAACGGCCCTATCGTATCTGAAAGCCCACGCCGACGATCTGGCTATCGACTACCGGGTGTTCAGCCATTACGACCTGCACATCCATATTCCGGCGGGAGCCGTGCCTAAAGATGGTCCGTCGGCCGGTATCACCATGCTGACCTCGATGGCGTCGATCTATACCCAACGCAAAGTGAAACCGTATCTGGCCATGACCGGCGAGGTGACGCTGCGGGGTAAAGTGCTGCCGGTTGGTGGGATCAAGGAGAAAATTCTGGCGGCCAACCGGGCCGGCATCAAGGAACTGATTCTGTGCTCGAAGAACCGTAAGGACATTGAGGAGATCAACCCGAGCTATGTGAAAGACCTGACGTTCCACTACGCCGATACCGTGGATCAGGTGCTGGCCATTGCGCTGCTGCCGGGGCAGGTGGGAAAACCAATGAAGTTTGTGCTGCCCGACGAAAAAGAATCGCGGGAAGTCGAGCGGGTTTTTTAAGCCCTGATCTCGCATATACAATCGCGCGGATAACGCCCGGCCACGCCTGGCCAGCCAAAAAATACGGCTGGTGTTGGTTCAGCCCGCGTTATCCGCGTTTTTTGTGCCCCACTACCGGCCCGCCCCCGATACACTGTGCTCGAATTTCACAAACTAACGGCCGATTACCAGCAGGCGTTGCTACGGCAGGTTATTCCGTTCTGGCTGACCAACAGTCCTGACCAACTGTGTGGTGGCTATTTCGACCTGCTGGGCGCTGCCGGTATGCCAATCGACGCCGATAAACACGTGGCGCTGCAGGCCGAACAAACCTGGGCGTTTGCCTGGCTTTATACGACCTTCGACGGGCAACCCCGCTGGCTCGAGCATGCCCGGCATGGCGGAGCTTTTCTAAGCCGGTTTGCCCACGACGACACGCTGCGCTGCTACGCCGACCTCGACCGGCGGGGGCGCCCCGTTGCTGCGGCTACCACACAGGCCCCCAACGTGTACACCCTGATGGCTTATGCACAGCTCTACCGGGCCACGCAGGAAGATGAGTGGGCCATGCTGGCCAAGGCCTTGCTGACCGATACGCTGGCCTGGCACGATACCTATCGCGACGAACCCAACGTATCGACACTCAGTAGCCGGCCCGTGCGGCACCTGCGCGAGTGGGCGCTCGTGTTTAGGGCAGTGCTCAGCATGCAGCCCCTGCTCGACGAAGAAAGCTGGAAGGATATGGCGGCTGGTCTGGTAGAGGAAATACAGACGATATTTGCCGACCGGCGCACCGATACGCTCCGAACCATGGCCCTGCCCGACGGCGGCTATGTGAACACGCCCGACGGCCGGCAAATTGATGTGGGGCTCACGCTGCAGCTGATAACCTACCTGCTCGATTACTGCGCGCTGGTGCCCAACCGCAAGCTGACCCGGCAGGTGGCCGGCTGGTGTCTGTGGCTCTGCGAGCAGGCCTGGGAGCCGGCTGCGGGGGGACTGGTGCGTTACATCGACCATAAAGGGTTGCCCCTGATCTGGCCCGACACCGGCGAACGCTGGGCCTGGGTAGCGCTCGAAGGCCTGTCGGCACTGCTCAAAAGCTATCACCACACCCGCCAGCCCGATTGCCTGAAGTGGTTCCGACGGATTCACGACTACGTGTTTGCCCATTTCCCGGACCCGAAAGCGCCGGGCTGGTTTCCGGTGATCGATGCCCAGCGGGTGCCGATGCTGGCCCTCAAGGCACTGCCATCGGTTGGCTGCTACAGCCAGATTCGCTGCCTGACCGAGATAAGTCAGCTGCTGGGCCGGTATGCCACGTAGGCACGGTAAGGGCCAGCAAGACCGACGGGTTTTCGATCGGGTAAGTAGATGCCGGCGCTCAACTCCTTAGAAGTAATTAGAATTGAGGAGCGTATAAGGTCGGTTGCTACTAAACAATTACCTTTGCACCTCAACCGGGGATAGGGCAGGTTTTATCTTTGTTGCTACCCTTACTTTTCTGATCTAACTCAATTCAATTAACCAGTTATGAAGCAATTACTGATTCTTGTTTCGGCGGTTGTTATGCTGGCTTCCTGTAACAGCAAGAAGCGGCTGGCCGAAATCAAATCACTCCAGGAAGCCCGTGACAAGGCTGTTGCATCCCTCAACGATTGTGATAAGCGCACGGCCGATCTGCGGGCGCAACTGACGACCAAAGACAGCGATCTGGAAGGGAAAACAAAGCAGGTTGGTGACCTGCAGGCCCAAATCGATTACCTGAAACGGACCAATACCAATCTGCTCGACCGTATGTCGGACCTGTCGATTGTGAGCAAGTCGGGTGCCGAAAGCATCAAGAAATCACTCGAAACCCTCAACGAACAAACCAAATACGTCAATAACCTCAACACCAGCATTCAGCGCAAAGACTCGCTGAACCTGGCCCTGGTGATGAACCTGAAACGGTCGCTCGACGACATCAACGATCAGGACGTACAGGTTGAAGTGAAAAAAGGTGTCGTTTACGTATCGATCTCCGATAAACTGCTCTTCAAATCGGGTAGCTACGACATTACCTCGCGTGCCGAAACCGTGCTGGGTAAAGTAGCCAAAGTGGTTAATGACCACAAAGAACTGGATATCCTGGTCGAAGGCCACACCGACGTTGTTCCCATCTCGACGGCTTCGATCAAAGACAACTGGGATCTGAGCGCTCTGCGGGCTACATCGGTTGTTCGGACGCTGCAAACCAAATTTGGCGTAGCGCCCGAGCGTATGACCGCCGGTGGTCGTTCGGAATTCGCGCCTAAAGATGACAACACAACCTCGGCTGGCCGTCAGCAAAACCGCCGGACCGAAATCATTATCACGCCAAAACTGGATCAGTTCTTCAACCTGCTCTCTAACGGGCAGGCCGGGAAATAAGCCAGGCGGTTACCAATAAAAAAGGGGTCGATTTCAGCGGAAATCGACCCCTTTTTTGTCGCCAACGATAGCGTCAGGCTACGTCGATCGTAAACGTATGTTCGACCAGCTGATCAGATTCCAGTCGCTGAATGGCTTCTTTCTGGTCGAACGGCCGGGGCTGTCCTTCCGAATCGGCACAGCCCAGCCAGGGCTCGATGCAAACGAATGGCGCTCCGGGTTTAGCCCAGATACCCAGGTATGGAAAGTCGGGGAACGATAGGGTAACAGCGTGCTGATGCCGATGGCTCCGGACAGCTACCTGCCGCGATTGCAGGTTTTTAAACACCAGCGCATCCCGATCAAACAGGTGCGTTGTCAGCGGTAGTTGCTGACCATCAGTAGCGATGGGCGCTGTCTCGCCGGTGAAGAAACCCGCGGCCGACAGCAGATGGGTCTGAAGCGGTTCCGCTTTCTCGAACACCAGAAAGTAGTCGCTGTAGGTTTCGTCGGGCAGAAACGGAACGGCAAAGGCCGGGTGGGCACCTACCGAAAAATACAGGGGCCGGGTATCGTTGTTACTGACCCGATAGGTAACCGACAGCCGATTAGCCTGCAACTGATAGCCGATCTGAAAACTGAAAGCATAGGGATAATGCGGGTGCGTGGCGTCGGAATCGGTCAGCTCGAAAACCGCCCGACTTTCCGACGACTCGATCAGGGTGAAGGCCGACTGCCGGGCAAATCCGTGGCGCTCCATGGGGTAGGCCTGCCCATCGATCAGGATCTGATTGTTGAGGCAGCCGCCAACCACCGGAAAAAGGTTGGGTGCGTGCCAGCCCCACACGGCTGGGTCGGCCTGCCACAGGTGTTCGATGCCGCTGTCTTTATGAACGAGCGACGTGAGCTGAGCCCCTTTAGGCGCAATGCTTACACGCAGGGTACTGTTTTCGAGGGTAGTCATTACAGGGAAGAAGGAGATTAGTGAGCAAGGGCATAAACGCTTTAGCCTGAAAACAACAAAAGCCGCCCAATGTTGAGCGGCTTTTGAGTAATCGACGACCTTCGGGAAAAACAGGCCGTAGTAAATTAGAAGCGGAAGTGCGAGAACGCCTTGTTGGCTTCAGCCATGCGGTGCGTATCGTCCTTCTTTTTCACAGCCGCGCCTTCGCCTTTAGCGGCAGCAACGATTTCGGCTGCGAGCCGGTCAACCATGGTTTTTTCACCGCGCGAGCGAGCATACCGGATCAGCCATTTCATGCCTACCGCGACCTTCCGGTCTGCCCGTACTTCGGTAGGAACCTGGAAGGTTGCTCCACCGACACGACGGCTTTTTACTTCAACCGACGGCATGACGTTGTTCAGTGCCTTTTTCCACGTATCGAGACCGCTTTCGTTGGTGCGCTTGGCAACCACGTCAAGGGCGTCGTAGAAAATCGAGTACGCCAGGCTTTTCTTGCCTTCGTACATCAGGTTGTTTACAAATTTGGTTACGAGGACCTCCTTGTATTTAGGATCGGGCAACACGTAACGCTTGGGCGGTTTCGCCTTTCTCATGATTTCTTCAGATTTGAGATCTTACTCTGCCGTAGTCTTTCAACGGACAGTTTGATTTGCGTTATAGCGTTTTACTGGTGTATCGTTCTAACGATTCTATCCGGCAGAACGCATCAGGCCCTGCAGAAGACCGAAACGTTGAAACGGTACGACGCTATAACGTTAGAACTATTTTTTCTTACCGCCTTTGGCAGGTGCACCTTTGCCGGCTGGCGCCTGACCTGGTTTCGGCCGTTTGGCACCGTATTTCGAGCGGCTCTGCAGACGACCGTTTACACCGGCCGTATCGAGCGCACCGCGAACGATGTGATAACGCACACCGGGCAGGTCTTTTACCCGGCCACCGCGGATCAGAACGATCGAGTGCTCCTGGAGGTTGTGACCTTCGCCTGGAATGTAGGCGTTAACTTCTTTCTGGTTCGTCAGACGAACCCGGGCAACTTTACGAAGAGCCGAGTTTGGCTTCTTCGGCGTCGTGGTGTACACACGCGTACACACGCCCCGACGTTGTGGGCAGGCATCAAGAGCCGGCGATTTCGACTTGAATTCAAGCTTTTCGCGGCCTTTACGCACCAATTGTTGTATGGTAGGCATTCCTTAGATTGTTTACGAAAAATCAGTCTTCCCGAATTTTGAGGTGCAAAGATACGGAAAAGTTTTGAAGTTGCTGAATCGCAACGTTATAGAGTTGACCCGTCCGGAAGTTTTGGGGTTGGAAAGTTGGCTGGTCGAGGAGTTGTGTACTAGCAGAGTTATATAGTTGTAGGGTCAGGTTGTTAGCTGGCTCTATGGGTTGGACTGGTCTCAGGCTGTATTATCAACAATGAGCTTTATCAGGCTACTAGTGTGTAGTCGACCACCCTGCCGGTGCAACCGATGCTACGCTGCTCTAATCCAATCACGTACGATCCCCGAACCGGTTCATTGAGGATAGCGCCTTATCCAAATGCTACAACCCTATACCTTTCCAACGCTATAGCCATCCAACTATACAATTCCTTCCCTTTAGGCCTGACCAACCGGACCGCCGAAGCCGCCGTTGGGAAAACGAAACGTGTCGGTCGGCTGATTGATGTTGCCGTTGGCTTCCTCGTAGCGACCAATGTTTTCAGCCAGGGCGTCGAGCAGGCGCTTGGCGTGCTCGGGTGTCAGAATAATGCGGGCTTTTACTTTCGCCTTGGGAACACCGGGCATCAGCCGGATAAAATCCAGAATAAACTCGCTGTTGGAGTGGGCAATCATGGCCAGATTGGCGTAAACGCCTTCGGCAATATCTTCGCTGAGTTCGACATCAATCGAACCGTCTGAATTGGGTTGCTGTGGGGTCATAAAAAGTCGTGTTTTAACCAGACAAAAGTACGCATAAAGCCGCACCGATAAGGACGAACCGGCTAGCGATCGGCCAGGCTGCCAAGCTGAATGGCCAGCGCATCGATTGGCTCGTTGCTGTTCGACAGGATAACGACACCGACCTGCCGATCGGTACTAAACCCGACAAAACTAACGTACCCGCCGGTACCACCATCGTGAAACCACCAGGGGGCAGCCCCAATCAGCCGCCGATGCCAGCCCAGCCCTACCTGGCGGGTACCGCGCTGCAGACTGAGCTGCTGCGTCTGCACCATGTCGGCCCGGAGCGAAGCCGGTGCCTTTCCGAGCTCAGCGCGTAAGTAGCGTAGCATATCGCGGAGGTTGCTGCGGAGGCCACCCCCGCCCGCCAGCGCCTGAAATGACCAGTTGCTCACCACCTGTCCCTGTTCGTTGTGGCCCCGCGCCAGCAATGTACTATCGGCCGCGCTAAGGTGCAGGCTGGTGTGGGGCATGCCCAGTGGTTTGGTCAGGTACCGGCGCACGAGTTGGTCGTACGGCTGGCCCAGCACGGTTTCGAGCAGAGTGCCCAGCAGGCCCGCGCCCAGGTTTGAGTACGCGTAGGTAGTGCCGGGTGTGCTGGCTAGGGTAGCCGTGCGGAGGTAGCTGAACAGTGCCTGCCGATCGTAGGTGCGATAAGGGTCGGCTTCGCTGTAGCCCGCTACCGACAGGTTGGTCGGCAGGCGGGGCAGGCCCGAGGTGTGGTTGGCCAGCATCCCGACCGTAACGGATACCCCATCGCGCTGCAGCAGCGGAATGGAATCAGGGAGGAAACGGTTAACGGGCGTATCGAGGGTTAGCTTCCGCTGCCGGATGGCTTCGGCCAGCAGGGTCGCCGTAAAGGTCTTGGTTACGGAGCCAATCTCGAACAGGCTCAGATCCGTGGGGAGTTGACTGTTGCCGGCCCGGGTTTCGCCGTAGTGGTAGGCCAGCAGGCTATCGTGCCGGATCAGGCCGATGCACAGCCCGACTACTGCCTGCCGCTCCTGATGGGCGCGTACCAACGAGTCGATCTGCCGGTCGAGCGGGGTGCGGAGCGGATTGTCGGTACGCAGGGGGCGGGGTGCCGTGTAGGGTGCCATGCCGAAGACTGTCAGCTGGCCCGCTGCGTTGGCAGACAGCCGCACCAGCAGGGTGTCGCGCTGGAAGAATCCTTTGTAGAGCGCAAAGCCCTGGCGTTGCCCCACGTAGGCCGACGCCTGCCAGTGACCAGCCTGCTGGTATACCTGCGTCAGAAACGAACGCCAGTTGCTGCGCGGCAGTTGCTGCTGAAACGTGGGTGCCAGTCGATCGTATAGCGAATCGGGCTGACCCGCATTGTAGTAATGCTGGGCCAGCCCGATCAGCGCGTCGGCACCGGACTGGGCGCGGGCGGATAGGCTCGCGACCAGAAACAGTACGGTTAACCAGCGCATGGATTAATCTTCGTGCGGCTTGAACAGGAAGGTCCCGATCTTGCCCTGTTTATCCTGACTGATATAAAGGTCCAGCGGAGCCAGCGCAAACGTTGCCTTGTAGCGGGCTAGGTTACCATCAACGCTGTGTTTTTCCAGCCCGGTCCATTTGCCCAGCTGAGAGGAAAGCTGTTTCGAAATTTCGCCCATCTTATCGCCCGAAATCTGCTTTTTGAAGTCATCGCCCATCAGCATGTATAGCGAGTCGGGCTGGTCGTTATTGAGGTACCGCTGGGCTGATTGGGCCAGTCGGGTGAGAGCAGCTGTGTCGGCAGGGGCTTTAGCCGCCGGCGTCTGGGCGTAGGTAGCAGCGGCCAGCAGGGAACTCGTTACAGTAAGCAGAAAACGGGTCATGGACGTAAGGTGGTTTGGATTGATGCCTCAAAAGTAGACCACCCCGTCGGCCCGCTCAACCGCTTTGGGATGAGCAACGACCGACACCCGCCAACGGTGCGAAAACCGGACAGTCGGCAGCGGGTTCCTATTTCTTCAGAATGACGAACTCAACCCGGCGGTTCTGCTGCCGCCCGGCCTCGGTATCGTTGGTCGAAACAGGCTTGGTTTCGCCAAACCCTTTGCTGCCAATGCGATCAGGTTCGATGCCTTTGCTGATGAAGTATTCCCGCACGGCGTCGGCCCGGTCCTGCGATAGTTTCTCATTGAGGGCATTGGAACCCGTATTATCGGTGTGGCCCCGCACCTCGATGGTCATTTTGGGCTGATCGTTGAGGGTCGTTACGAGCCGGTCGAGCTCCGGGCCCGATTCGGGGCGCAGTTCTGACTTGCCCGTATCGAAGAAAATATTGTTGAGCCGGATCGACTGGCCCACTTCGATTGGAATCAGTTTCAGTTCGCGTCCCGTAATTTCCTGGTAGCCTTTAGTCTTGTCGACGGTCAGGTCGATGTTGTCGCCCTCGGCAATGAAGTCCTTGGCAACGGCCCGCATCGAGTATTTCTGGCCGTAGGGCAATACAATTTTGTAGGCGCCCGTGACCGGGTCGGAGGTAGCCTCGCCGGCCTCAGCACCGTCGGGCAGGGTCTGATAAATAACCCGGGCTTCGATGGGTTTTCCGGTTTTCTGATCGATTACGCGGCCACTGATGAGGGCTACGGGGTCGGGCCGGGTGCTCGGAGCTGCAGCTACCTCATCGCCACCGCCCAGTTTGCCCGGCTGCGCAGCTGGCTGATCGTCGATCAGCTTCACCCGTACAATGTCGCCCTTGCCGATGGTGCCCCGGAACGTAGTCAGATACGCGTAGTCGCCGGTGGCCGATAGGGTATAGTAGGCGTCGTAGCCGTCGGTGTTGACAGTAGGACCCAGGTTAACCGGTTTCGACCAGTGTTTCCAGGTTTTGTCGACCCGCTTGCTGACGTAGATATCGTTGCTGCCCTGCCCACCGGGGCGGTTGCTGGAGAAATAAAGCGTAGCCCCGTCGGGCGCCAGAAACGGTGTTGTTTCGGTGTCGCCCGTATTGACCTCGGCGCCCAGGTTCATCGGCTTCGACCACGACCCGTCTTTCTGCCGAAAACTAACGTAGATATCGTCCTCCTTGCTGTTCTTCTTTTCGCTGAATGCCATCAGCAGCACCTTCCCGTCGGCCGACATAAAACCGCAGTCGAACTGGCCCTTGCTCATGCCGGCGTAGTTGGGAATGTCGAGCTTCTGCGGGGGCGACCAGCCACTGGCCGTTCGTTTGCTGATCGAGAATCCCCGGGTTTCGTAGTTACCGTTGGCATACTGCCCTTTCACCAGCATCGTGTTGCCGTCGGGGGTGATGCTGTAGGCGCAGTTATATTCCTCTTTGTTGAGCGGAAATCCCATGCGCCGGGCCGGTCCCCATTTGTTGCTGGCCGGGTCGAGGTCGGCATACCAGATATCCTGGCTGCCCTTGTCGCCGTGGGTATTGTTGGGGTGGCTGATGCGGGCAAAATAGAGGGTTTTACCGTCGGGGGCAATCAGCGGGTTAATCTCGTTGTATTCGGAGTTGACCTGATTGCCCAGGTTCTCGACGCGTGTGCCCCCCCGGCGGGTGGTGTCGGCGCTGCTTTGCCCCTGCGCCGACAGCGCAAAGGTGGTCAGCAGTAAGCTGGTAGTAAGGCAACAAACTGGGTTCATGAACAGAAAAAAGACGTCGGTAGTGAAACGCGTTGAAGCGGGCAATCGGTATGCCGGGTGGGTTACTCCACCACCCGGAGTTTGGCAAAGCTGAGCAGCAGTACCTTTTCACCCGCCTTCTCGAACTGAATGGTGGCCTTGCGGTCGTTGCCGTTGACGTCGATTTTCTTGACGCTGCCGAACCCGAATTTGGCGTGTTCAACGCGCTGCCCTTCGCTCAGGTTGGCTGTGCTTGTGGGGGCAAAGTCGGCCGAGGGCGTGTGGGCAACCAGGGGCTGCGGGGCCTGCCGCTGCGCCGTTTTCTGCGCCAGCGACCGTACAAATGCCATCGACCCACCCGAACTGCCCTCGCGGTGTTCGCGGTCGGGGTTGCTGCGCTCGGGCCGCTCGAAGTCCATCCGGCTGGGAGCCGACCGCTGTTTGGACAGCTTCAGGTATTTCTGGTCGACCTCCATCAGAAACCGGCTGGGTTCGCACATCTTGAGCCGGCCGAAGTGGTAGCGCGTTTCGGCGTACGATACGGTCAGGCGTTTTTCGGCCCGCGTGATGGCTACGTAAAACAGCCGCCGTTCTTCTTCCAGATCGTTGCGGCTTTCCAGCATCATCTGACTGGGAAATAAATCTTCTTCCAGCCCCACGATATGAACATTCTTAAACTCCAGACCCTTGGCCGCGTGGATGGTCATGAGCGTAACGCGGTCGTTGTCGCCGTCGTCTTCTTTCTCATCGGCCGTGGTCAGCAGCGATACCGACTGCAGAAAGGCGCTCAGGCTTTTGTCGTCGTTGTCGGGGTTATCGACAAACTCCTTGATGGCGTTGAGCAACTCCTGCACGTTTTCGTACCGGGCCAGCCCCTCCACCGTTTTGTCGTCGTAGAGTTCCTTGAGCAGGCCCGAAGCCTTGGCAATGTGAGCGGCTACCTCATAGGCATCTTTCTGGTCGATAAGCAGTTTGAAGCTTTTGATCAGGTTGGCAAAGCCTTCGATGGCGATACCGGCCCGCCCGGCCACATGCTGCCCGATGTTGGCCACAATCTCCCAGATCGAATCCTGCTGCTCGGCCGCAATCACGCTGAGTTTGGCAATGGTTGTGTCGCCGATACCACGTTTGGGCAGATTAATGATGCGCTTAAAAGCTTCTTCGTCCTGCTGGTTGACGGTGAAGCGCAGGTACGCCAGTAAGTCCTTGATTTCCTTGCGCTGGTAAAACGAAAGCCCGCCGATGATCCGATACTTGATGCTCACCTTGCGCAGAGCTTCCTCGAAGGCCCGCGACTGGGCGTTGGTGCGGTACAAGATGGCGAAGTCATTGTTGGCCAGTGAATCGTTCATCTTGGCCTCGAAGATCGACGACGCCACCAGCCGGCCCTCTTCGTTGTCCGACGAGGCTTTGATGACTTCGATCAGGGGGCCATCTTCATTATCGGTGAAAACGCTTTTTTCGAGCTGGTTTTTGTTGCGGGCAATAATCGAATTAGCCGCCTGCACAATGGTTTTGGTGGAGCGGTAGTTCTGTTCCAGCTTCACAATCTTCACGGCGTCTTTGCCGTAGTCGCGCTGGAAATTCAGGATGTTCTCGATGTTGGCCCCCCGGAACGCGTAGATACTCTGGGCATCATCGCCCACCACGCAGATGTTCTGGTGAACGGCGGCCAGCTTACGGGTGATGAGATACTGCGATACGTTGGTATCCTGAAACTCATCGACCATCACGTGCTGAAACTTGTGCTGGTATTTGTTCAGAATGTCGAGGTGATCGCGGAACAGCACGTTGGTGTTGAACAGCAGATCATCGAAATCCATGGCGTTGGCCGCAAAGCAGCGCACACTGTACTGCTTGTAGATCCGGCCAATGTGCGGCATTCGGGCCGATTCGTCGTCGGCCTGAATCACGGCATTGTTAATATAATCGTCGGGGCCGATGAGCCGGTTTTTGGCGCCAGAGATGCGTCCGAACACGCTGTTGACGCGGTACACCTTGTCGTCGAGCGCCATCTCCTTAATGATGCTCCGCAGCAGCGACTTGGAGTCGTCGGTGTCGTAAATCGAGAAGTTGCTCGTGTAGCCAATGGCTTTGGCTTCGATACGCAGAATTTTGGCAAAGACCGAGTGAAACGTACCCATCCAGATATTCCGGGCTTCGGTGCCAACCACTTTTTCGATCCGGCTGCGCATTTCGCCGGCCGCCTTGTTGGTAAAGGTCAGCGACAGAATCCGGAACGGATCGACGCCGTTTTCAATGAGGTGGGCAATGCGATAAGTCAGCACGCGGGTTTTTCCCGACCCGGCGCCGGCAATAATCATCAGCGGGCCATTGCCGTGCATGACGGCTTCCCGCTGGGGGGCGTTCAATCCGGAAATATAATCAACCATCAGGCTTGTTTCTATCCTAGTATAACAAGTAAAAGTAGGGAAAAATTTGCTCGGGCCCGGGCAAAAATGGTGGCAGACGGGCTGGCTGCCCCAACGGAAACAGCCCCGGATTATTGGCTCCGGGGTGGTGCGATTTGACCCCTTATGGAAATTAGTTAGTGAGCGGTGCAACGTTTTGTATGTTGCCGCGTCTTTTTCCTGATTGTACGCCAAACCATCTTTTACGCTGAACCTGTCGGACCCCAACCCTTACCCAGATCGTCATGCTGATCTGGTCAAACGCTGCCAGGAAGGCGAGCGACGGGCGCAGCATGAACTGTATCGGCACTATGCCCGGGCGATGTACAACGTTTGCCTGCGCATCGTGAATCACAGTGCCGAAGCCGAAGATGTGCTGCAGGATGCGTTTATCGACGCCTTCACGCACATCCACTCGTTTCGAGGGCAGAGCACGTTTGGGGCCTGGCTGAAGCAGATTGTGGTCAACCGGTCGATTCATTACCTGCGCAGCCGGCGCCTGCAGCTGGTCGACCTCGATGCGCAGCGGGTGGGCGAAGACGATGGGCTCGACTGTGTGGATCCGGAGCCATACGACGAGGCCGGCATTCAGTATGAGGTGGATCGAATCAGGCAGGCCCTGCACCTGTTACCCGAAGGCTATCGGGTGGTGCTGTCGCTGTATCTGTTCGAAGGGTACGATCATGAGGAGATTGGCGCGGTGCTGAACATTAGTGAGACAACGTCACGAACACAGTACCTGAGGGGTAAGAAAAAATTAGTAGCGTTACTGAGTTAAAACAACAAAGCCTATGAAAAAAGATAATCTGGAACGCTTCGTTCGTGACAACCGCGAAGCCTTTGACCACTGCGAACCCCCCGATAGCCTCTGGGACCGTATCGACCAGCGACTGGGCGATGCGCCCGCGGCCCGGCCCGAAACCCCGGCTCCGGTTACGCCCGATCCGGCCCGGCCCTTCGTAACCGTGCATCGATCGCCGGCCCCGGCTACCCGCTGGCTGACCGACTGGCGGGTGGCGGCAGCGGTGGCCCTGCTGCTGCTGGCTGCGGGTGGGCTCTACCTCAATCAGCAATACGGCGTGGCGCATCAGCCCGAGATGGTGGCTGCCAACCCCGGCTATGCCAAAGCTGTGGTGCAATACACCGAGCTGATCGATCAGAAACAACAGGAACTGCGGCAGATGACGCAGGATAATCCGGCACTTTACCAGGAGTTTTCGTCGGACCTGAGTCGGCTCGAGCGGTCGTACCAGTCGCTCAAAGCCGATCTGCCGCAGAATCCCAACCAGGAAACCTTACTGCAGGCCATGATTCAGAATCTTCAGATTCAGATCGACCTGCTCAATGAACAGCTACGCGTGATACAGCGCATAAAGAAGCAAACCCATGAAAATCCTGTTTAACGCACTGCTGGTGTTACTACCGTTGTTGGCCCGGGCCGAAGACCCTACGCCCAACGCGGTCGAACGCCGGAAGACCATCATAAAAACCTACGACGTAACGCCCAACGATGCCCTCACCATCGACAACCAGTTTGGGGCTGTATCGGTAAGCCTTTGGGAAAAAGCGGAAATTCGCGTGCAGATTACCATTGTGGCCAACGCCAGCTCCGATGATCGGACCCAGGCCTTTCTGGACGCGGTGACAATCGACGACAAGCGGTCGGGCAACCAGATCGTGGTACGCACCAATTTCAACCAAAGTCCGGTGTCGAACTGGAGCCTGGGAAGCTGGAAAAAAGGGGGTGACCGCAACTTCGTGAAAATCAATTACGAAGTGATGATGCCCCGGCAAAACGCGCTGACCCTCCGTAACAAGTTTGGCAACACCAGCATTCCGGCCTTCCATGCCCCCCTCACGGTCTATAGCCGCTATGGTAATTTCTCGGCCGATGACCTGACCAACCGCCTGACCGACCTCGACATTGCCTATGGCAAAGCCGATATCCGGACGCTCGACCACGCGAAGATGGCCGTAGCCTACGCCGACCTCGAACTGGCCCGGGTAAATATGCTGACGCTGGTAAACAAATTCGGGAAAATGCGCATCGGCGACGTAGGTACGCTCGACGCCGACATCGACTATTCGGGCGCTCAGATCGGTACCCTGCGCGAATCGGGCCGGATTCGGCTCAGCTTCTCAGGGGGCTTCCGCATCGATCAGTTGCCCAAGTCGGCCGACAAACTGGATATCAAGTCGTCATACTCGTCGGTGGCCCTGCCCATGGATACGAATAACGACTGCAATTTCGACGTGACGGTGAGCTACGGCAATTTCAATTATTCGACCGGGTCGATGTTTCACTTCAGCGCCCAGCCCGACAACAGCAACAACAGCCGTGGTCCTAAACTGACCAAACAATACATCGGCAAAACGGGCACCGGCTCGGGGCCGAAGGTGAAAGTGGTCTCAACGTTTGGCAACGTCAATATTAAGTAAGACGCTCGATCAGGTCGCGGTGCTGCGGAAACCAGTCGAGCATCGTCCGACGGTCGGCCAGTTCAAAATCGGCAAAATCGAAACCAGGCGCTACTGTGCAGCCCACCAGCGAAAAGGACGTGCCGGGGGCGGGCTTCGACCCAAACCAGCAACCGGCCGGCACCACGGCTTGGAACACCTGCCCGGCCGCCAGATCGGGCCCCAGCTGAATAACCGACAGGGTTTCGTCGGGACCGATCACAAATATGTCGAGCGGCCCGCCGGCGTAGAAATGCCAGACCTCGTCGGACTGGATGCGGTGCAAGGCCGATGTATGATGCTGTTCGAGCAGGAAATAGATCGCTGTTCCGAACGACCGGCTGCCCCCAAACCGATCGGGGAGGGCTTCGGCGGCTACCGCTTCGGCCGCACGGTACGTTTCGGCAAAGTAGCCCCCTTCGGGGTGCGGCTGCAGTTGTAAGTGCTGAATGTAGTCGGGAGCGGTCATTGGCTAGACAAAAAGAAGGGGTTGTCTGAACACACAGCGCGTTCAGACAACCCCTTTATCGTTGGGTAGTTAGGCGGCTTTGATCACGTTGGTGAACTCGCGCGACTTCAGCGAGGCTCCCCCGATCAGACCACCATCGACGTCGGGTTGCGAAAACAGCTCCTGCGCGTTTTTCTCGTTGGCACTGCCGCCGTATAGAATGGTCGTATTCTGGGCTACCTCGTCGCCGTACTGGCCCGCAATGTGCCGGCGCAGCTCGAAGTGCATATCCTGGGCCTGGGCCGACGAAGCGGTCAAACCGGTACCAATGGCCCAGATGGGTTCGTAGGCAATAACGATGCGGGCAAACTGCTCGGCCGAGAGGTGAAACAGGCTATCGGTGAGCTGGCCTTTCACAAAACCAACGTAGTCGCCCCCTTCGCGGAGGTCGAGCGACTCGCCACAGCAGAAAATAGGGGTGAGGCCACTGGCCAGGGCACTGTCGACTTTGGCCGCCAGCTGCGCGTTGGTTTCGGCAAAATACTGCCGGCGTTCGCTGTGGCCCAGAATCACGTAGTCGACACCGATCGACTGGAGCATCGGTGCCGAAATTTCGCCGGTAAAGGCACCCGACGCTTTCTCATGGCAGTTTTGGGCACCCAGCGCAAGACGGCCGCCGGTGGGTACGTACTGACGGGCGGTGGTCAGGTACACCGAGGGGGGGCACAGCACAACCGTTACATCATTGGTGACTTCATCTTTCACCATGTTGATTACTTCCGACAGCAACGCCTTCGCTTCGTCCAGCGTTTTATTCATTTTCCAGTTACCGGCAACAATTTTCTTGCGCATGACAAATAGTTAATGTGTTCAGAAACAGGTTAGTTAGCAAACGGTCAGATCGGCTACACCCGCATTTCCGGGCTAAATTAGGGCTTTTAGCCCGAAGGCGACCGGTGGCTTCAGGCTAAAATTTTGAGTACTGGCTCCGGGGCCCTTCATGAGGGCTGAATCGCTCGAAACCAGATCGGTTTGTTTTGTGTTTTTCGGATAAAAAATAAGTACATTCGATGACGTAAACACAACTACATGAAAACGCTGGCACTTGTACTCGGACTGCTTGGCTACGGGCTGGCCACACACGCCGGTGACCCCCGAACGCCCGATCGTGACCGCTTTGGTTTCTTCCTGACCAGTAACCGCAACTGGACCCGGATTCCGTTTCAACTGCACTCCAATCTGATTATCGTACCGGTTCGGATCAACAATTCCGACACGCTCCATTTCATTCTTGATACAGGCGTCAGCAATACCATTATCACCGACCCGTCGATAATCCGGAAAGAGTCGCTGACCATGTCGCGGAAGGTAAAGCTAACCGGCGCCGGCGAAGGGGAGACCCTGACGGCCACGGTGGCCATCAACAATACGCTGAGTATGGGGGGGCTGCAGGCCAATCATCACAATCTGGTTATCCTCGACCATGATATTCTGAAGCTCTCCGAATACGTGGGTACACCCGTCCACGGCATTTTTGGTTACGAAGTCTTCGCCGATTTTGTGGTTAGCATCGACTTTCAGCACCGCGAGATTCTGATCATGAAACCCGACCGGTATCACTACCGCAAACGGCATGGCGATCAGTTTCCAATCACGGTGCGCAACTCCAAGGTGTACACCGATGCGCTGACCGTGTTCGACGGCGAAAAGTCGATTCCGCTACGGGTGGTGCTCGACACGGGGGCGGGGCATGCGCTGCTGCTCGACCGCAGCGGGGGGAACAGTACGTTGCGGCTACCCGAAAAAACCATCCGGGCGCAGCTGGGCCGGGGGCTCAATGGGGTAATCAATGGTAACCTGGGGCGTATCGGCAAAGTAAGGCTGGGCCGCTTCGAACTCGACAATATGCTTGCCTCGTTTCCCGACAGCGCTTCGTTCGGTATGAAGCTGGTCGATACGCCCGGCCGGCAGGGCAATATTGGCTGCGAGCTGCTGCGTCGGTTCAACGTCATTTTCAACTACCGCGAGCAGTATATGGTGATGAAACCCATCCGGCGGTTAATGCGTGAGCAGTTCGAACACGACATGAGCGGCATGGAATTGCGGGCCAAGGGTACCCAGTTTCGCAACTATTACGTCAACCACGTTATCGAAGGCTCACCGGCGGCCCGGGCCGGTTTGCTCGAAGGCGACGAGGTGCTGTTTGTGAACAATACCTCCGTCAACGACATGTCGATCAGCGATATCTACAAAATTCTGCAGCACGGCGAAGGCCGCGAGGTCACGTTTCTGGTTCGGCGCAACGGGCAGCTGTTCGTGTCGGCGTTTGCGCTCAAGCGGCTGATCTAGGCCCGCTCCTCCAGCCGGTCCAGCTTGAAGCGGAAGGTAGTACCCTTGTCTATTTTGCTCATCACGGTGATCTTGGCCTTGTGGGCGTTCAGAATGTGCTTTACGATCGCCAGTCCGAGGCCGGTGCCGCCCCGGTCTTTCGAGCGGCTTTTCTCGACCCGGTAGAAACGCTCGAAGATGCGGCTCAGGTGCTCGGGCGGAATGCCGGGCCCGTCGTCGCGCACCGATACCAGCACGTGCTTTTTGTCTTCTTCCAGACTTACCAGAACCCGGCCGTTTTCGTTGCCATACTTCACCGCATTCTCGATTAGGTTGGTCATCACCTGCCTGATGCGCTGCGGATCGGCCTTGACCCAGACAGGGCCGGTTGGGGGAGCCTTCAGCCGAAGCGTAGCGTTTTTGGCGCTCGTGATTTTTTCGAGCTGCTCAAAAATCTCTTCGGTCATGTGCAGCAGATCGACCCGATCGAAGCTCATCTTGACTTCGCCCGTTTCGAGCTGCGACAACGCCACCAGGTCTTTCACCAGCGCATCGAGCCCATCGAGGCTCTTGGCAGCTTTCGACAGAAACTTGTCGCGTACCTTCTCGTCGTCGACCGCGCCGTCGATCAGGGTATGAATAAAGCCCTGGGCCGCAAAAATGGGGGTCTTCAGCTCGTGCGACACGTCGGCCAGAAACTCGCGCCGGAACTGTTCGAGCCGCTTCAGTTCGTCGATCTCCTTCTGCTTCTTGGCGACGTAGACAAAAATCTCGTCGTTAAGCTTTTTGAAGGGGTTGTTGTTACGGATCACCATCTTCCGCGACAGGTTGAAGTCGCGGATCTTGAGTTGCCGGATGGTTTTGTACATCTTGTCGACTTCGCGGTAGACGAGCAGCTCGATGGCGTATAGAACCAGAAAAAACGACACTGCAAACGACGACAGGCCCACTACGAATAGCATGGTGTTGGTCACCCCCTCCACAAAGGTTAGGAAGATGACCGTCACCGCCGAGATCAGGCAGGCCAGCAAAAACGCAATGACGCGGGGACTTAAAGACATTGAGTGATTGAGCGAATGAGTTAATGGTGCCCTCCCGGGCATTTATGCAGCAAACATAATTCACTCAATCGCTCATGCACACAATCGCTCATTGTTCCGGCTGATCGGTAAACATATAGCCGACACCTTTGAGGGTGCGGATGTGGGTGTCGCCGATCTTTTCGCGGAGTTTACGGATGTGTACGTCGACCGTACGCTCGAGCACGTAGATATCGGCTCCCCAGATTTTCTGCAGCAGTTCTTCCCGGCTGAATACCTTGTTGGGGTGCTGCGCCAGGAAGAACAGCAGTTCGAATTCTTTCTTGGGCAGAATAACCGACTTGTCGGCCTGGTTGACCGAGTAATTTTTGCGGTTGATGACCAGATCGGCGATGGTAATCTGCTCGCCCGGATCGGCTTTCTGGGCTTCGCGCCGAAACAGGGCATTGATGCGGCTCATCAGCGCCCGGGGCTTAATGGGCTTGGTGATGTAATCGTCGGCCCCCACATCGAAAGCGGCTACTTCGGAGTATTCTTCCGAGCGGGCGGTCAGGTAGAGAATGTAGGTCTGCCGCAGTTCGGGAATGTCGCGCAGCTGGCGACCGGCTTCGATACCATCGAGGTGAGGCATCATGATATCGAGCATGACCAGCTCGGGCAGATAGGTGCGGGCTACTTCGAGTGCCTTACGGCCATCGGTTGCCGTACGTACATCATAGCCTTCTTTGGTCAGATTGTATTCGAGCATCTCGACAATGTCGGCGTCGTCGTCGACGACTAAGATGCGATGAAGCGGTTGAGCGGCTTTGCCAGCACTCATATAGCACGAAATTGGTGAAATCGACCCGCCTAAGACTGGTTGGTTGCCCGAAGTTAAGCCCCTTCTTGAGAAGGTCACGAACTAGTAACGTATCCTTAACAAAAACTTAACAGGTTGTTGCCTGTCCGATGGGCTGATTGTCAGCCTTTTATTGTCATTGGCCGTCTGCTGGGTACGCAATTTTTTCGGGGGTCTCGTCGTGAGTAATTTTCCCGGTTGGGAATGGGCCACAGAAACGTCATAACGTTTTAGCAACAAAGTTGTTAATGAGTCACTATGAACATGCGCTCGCAAAATGTCGACCTGCCCGCTTATGCAAAAATTACGGGCGTTCTGATCTCCATCGTTATCATTGTTTACGGACTTCATACCCTGCAGGGTATCCTGATTCCCCTTGTATTCGCCATTCTGTTTTCGGTGCTGCTTTTTCCACTCGTACACCGGCTGGAGAAATGGGGCGTACCGCGCATTCTGGCTATCGTTCTGTGTCTGTTGCTGGCGCTGGCTGTGGTTTCGGGCCTGTTCTACGCCATATCCATGCAGATCAGCAGCTTTGCCGAGGTGGTCCCCAAATTTGTTGAGCGAAGCAAACTTTACATCAACAAGCTGCAGGTCTTTGCCGACGAACGGTTCAGCATCGACCGTAAGCAGCAATCGAAAGAAATAACCAAATACCTCAATCAACTGCTGGCCGAGGGCGGTACCATCGTCACCTCGACACTGCTGGCCACGACCAGTACGCTGACCAACGTGTTTCTGGTACTGCTGTTCGGATTCTTCTTTCTACTCTACCGCGATTTCTTCCGGTCTTTTTTTTACAAAGTATTCGACGATACGCGCCGGTCCAAGATCGACTCGGTCATGGAGGGTATCTATACGGTCGTGAAAGATTATCTGGCTGGACTAGTGCTGGTGATTTTGATTATTGGTACCCTGATGACGGTGGGCCTGTTTATTCTGGGCATCGACTATGCCGTATTCTTTGGCTTCTTCGGGGCCGTACTGGTACTGATTCCGTATTTCGGCATCTCGCTCGGCTCCCTGCTGCCGGCGGCCTACGCCCTGGTAACCGAGGATAATCCCCTGAAAGCCGTAGCCGTCATCGGGTTGTTCCTGTTCGTGCAGATGGTGGAGGGCAACTTCATTACCCCGTATATCGTCGGCTCCAAAGTCAGTATCAACCCACTGGCGGCCATCATTGTCCTGCTGCTGTGGGAAAACGTATGGGGTCTGCCGGGTCTGGTACTGGCCCTACCCATGACGGCCATTCTGAAGGTCATTTTCGACTCGGTCGATGAGCTCAAACCGTATGGCTTTCTGATCGGGGAGGCCGAGAAGCCCCGCAAGCCGATCAAAAACCTGAAAGAACTGGCCGATCAGTTCCCAAGCCGGGCCCGGCAGGTGGGTGAGGTTCAGGAGAAAGAGTAACGGAGGTACATAAAGCCGGGGAGTCGATCGGCCCGCTCCCCGGCAACCCTAGAAGTTTAGCGGATCGAGGTTTTTGAAGTGCCCATTCATGCGAATACGTTTCTTGGTCCGTTCCATATCCGACACGACGGGCAGGACCGCGTTGAGGTGCTGAATCAGAAAAAGTTGCCGTTCTGCCTCAGAGGGCAGCAGCAGCAACTCGTATTCCTGCTCGATCGACAGGCCAACCTTGTGGGCTACGCGGTACGAAAAATTTTCGTCGGTCGAATCGAAGTCGACGTCAATCTGGAGCAGGTCGTAGAGTTGCGTGAGCCGATCGGCCAGGGCAATGGCGTGGGCACTGTAGCTATCGCCGGCCGGAAGCAGGTCAATCTCACCCCCTGCATATAATTTGCCCGGTACCGGATTTTCGAAATCAATCAGCCTGAAAATGCCTACGCCTTTCGACTTGATGTCCATACGGCCATCATCGTAGCGCTTGTGTAGCGTAGTAATGTGCATTTCGGTACCATAGCCGGGCATTTTGCCATCGATGAAGGCAGGAATCCCGAACGTATGCTCCTGGTCGAGGCATTCGTTGATCAGCTGCCGGTAACGGGGTTCGAAAATGTGCAGGTTAAGGTCTTCGCCCGGGTACACAATCAGGTTTAGCGGGAAAAGAGGCAGTGTCTTTTTCATAGGCCGAAAAGGTACGGGTTTTCAGCTGAAAACGGCGTCTGCCGGCAGTAATCGAACATTTCGATGGCGGGCTTCGGCATAAATCGAATCGGCCAGATAGCCGAGGCCCGTCACGTCGGAGGTGCAGTCGGTCACGAGGGTGAGCTTGGGAACGAGCGCCGGTGCGTAGTCGAGTAACTGGCGCAGGCTGTTGGCGACGCAGTGCGATTTGGCTTCACCCATCAGACAAATCCGGTCGAACCGATCCAGGTCGGCTATCAGTGCTGTGTTCAGCTGGGTTTCGGGAACCGTTGGGTCGGGCACCTGAGCCCGGAAAATGCCAAAATGCTCGGTGAGAGGGTACTGGCCTTTCTGAACGGCCACATAATCCCGATCGCGGGCAGTCGTCCAGTGCCGAAGCGCATCAAGCAACGTATCGTGCAGAGCAGCCCCGCGCGACCCGATCAGGCAGTGTTCGGGCCAGATCAGGTGCTGAAACTGTCCGTCGGCCTCCAGCGCCTGTACATACTGCCGGGCTTTCTGGGCCGCAAACCGGGGTATCCAGCGCCCGGCGTCGACATCGGCAGCTGATATGGGCGTAAAGGGGGCCGGGTGCCGTCCCGCACTATCGGACCAGAACAGCGGATGCGCAATATCGAGTACGTGGTGCGTATCGAGCGTGACAACAAGGTGATCGATCTGGTCGGTGTGCTGGCGGATGAGGTTGGCCATCCGCGTCACATCGTGCTCGGCCCCCGGTACAAATAGCGCCCCATCGGGGTGACAAAAATCGAACTGCGTGTCGATGATCAGAAAGGCGGTAGTCATACGGGCGAAGATCGGGTCAGAATCGACCGGAATCAAGCACCTGCACGCCATCGGCGCTGAGTGCCCGCACCCCGTCGATAAGTCCGGCAAAGCGCGGGTCGGCCGTAAGCCCCTTTTTGTAGCGACTGTAAATCTGCTGCATGACCACCGCATTTTTAAAGAGCCCGAACACGTAATAGTAGCGGAGCTGACTAATGTCGCGGCCGCTGCGTTCGCTGTAGCGCTGGGCAAAGCCCTGTCGGGTCAGGTTGCCGGGCAGGTGGGTCAGGTTAAACGACTGCCGAAACGCACTATCGCCCGCTTCTGACCAGTAGGAGAGGGCCGTTCCGACGTCGATCAGCGGATCGCCGACCGTGCACATTTCCCAGTCCAGCACAGCCCGGATATCGGACAGGTTGTCGGGGTCGAGCACGACGTTGTCGTATTTGAAATCGTTGTGCAGCAGTGTGGGAGCCGCCGACACGGGTAGGGACTCGGTCAGATAGCGCACCAGCGCATCGATTTCGGGTATGGCATCGGTCTGCGACGCTTCGTATCGGCGGTGCCAGCCTTCGACCTGGCGCTGTACGTAGCCATCCGGTCTACCCAGCTGATCGAGACCTGCCTGCCGGATATCGATGGCATGCAGATCGACCAGCGCGTCGACCAGCGCTTCTGAGAGCCGGCGCATGGTATCAGCCGGAATACCCAGTTTCGGGGCGGTATGAGCCCGCAGTATCATTCCCGGCACGCGGGTCATCACGTAGAAGGGCGCTCCCAGCACCGATTCGTCGTCGGTATAAAGTACCGGTGTCGGAATCCGCTTGTAGCCGGCCCGTTGCAACAGGGTCAGCACCCGAAACTCACGGCCCATGTCGTGGCCACCTTTGATGGCTTTGGCGCCCGCCGGGGGCCGACGCAGTACATAGTCCAGTCCGCTGTTGGTGGTCAGGCAGTAAGTCAGGTTCGAGTAACCGCCCGGAAACTGGCGGATAGCCGTCAGCTGCCCTACGGCGGGCGCCTGTTCGATGAGATAAGCCTGTAGCGCTGGCTGGTCGAGTTGTTCGCCGGGGCGGGTGGGCGTTGGGGTGTCGGTGTTCATACGCGGGAAACCGGTTCAGTGCTGAACCGTTGCTTGACGGGCGGCACTGGCCTTTTTAGGGTCGAGACCGTAGGTTTTAAGAATACTGCGGGCCAGCGCCGTTTTGTGTACCTCGTCGGCGCCGTCGTAAATACGGGCCCCGCGTTCATGGCGGTAATACCAGGGCAGCACCACATCGTCGGTAATACCCATGGCACCGTAGGTTTGAATGGCGTGGTCGATCACCGTCAGCATCACATCGGCCACAAAAAACTTGATGGCCGAAATTTCGTCGCGAACGGCCGCAGCACCCTGCTCGTCGATGTTGCGGGCGGTTCGCAGTACCATCAGCCGGGCCGCGTCGATACGGGCGCGGCTTTCGGCAATCCAGCCCTGCACAAACTGTTTCTCGCCCAGCATAACCCCGTCGTCCATATCGCGGGTAGCAGCCCGGCGGCACATCAGGTCGAAGCAGCGTTCGCTGATGCCGATCCAGCGCATACAGTGGTGAATACGGCCGGGGCCCAGGCGTTCCTGCGCCAGGGTAAATCCCATGCCCTCGCCCCCGATCAGGTTGTCGAGCGGTACCCGCACGTCGGTATAGCGAATTTCGGCGTGGCTGCCCCAGTGGTCAGAGCCATCACCCATGATACTGATGTTTCGCACCAGCTCGAAACCGGGCGTATCGGTAGGTACCAGAATCATACTGGCCCGGCGGTGGGGTGGTGCGGTGGGGTCGGTCACGGCCATTACGATGGCAAAGGCAGCTCCGTCGGCCGAGGAGGTAAACCACTTGTGGCCGTTGATCACCCACGAGTTGCCATCGCGTACGGCCTGCGTGCCCATACGGGTAGGATTCGAACCGGCATACTCGGGCTCGGTCATTGAAAAGCACGACCGGATGTGACCTTCCCGCAACGGCTCCAGATACCGCCCGCGCAGGGCACTGGGCGCGTGGCGGTGCATTAGCTCCATATTGCCAATGTCGGGCGCCTGGCAGTTGAAGGTATAATGGCCGAAGGGGGTCCAGGCCAGTACTTCGCTGATCTGTCCAAATTCACACAGACTCAAACCCAGCCCCCCTTCGTCGACGCTATGCTGCAGCCCCCAGAGACCGGCTTTTCGTACCAGTTCCCGCTTCTGATCGAGTAGACGGGCCACGGTCGAGAAATTACCCGTCAGGTGGTCGGTTGTTTCGAGCGGAACGAGTTCGTTTAGCACAAACTCACGAATGCGCGGCACCAGCGCTTCGGTGCGGGGGGTAGCAAAAAGCGGTTCCATAGGGTAGGCAGTGGGGTAATGAGTCGTTGCTGAGGGAAGGCGAAGCCTGGCAAAACCAGCCGTCGGCTCGCGGCATTAACTGTCTTTCCGGTGCGGAATCACCGTCCAGTGCTTCACGCCGGGCATCTCGGCCGCCACGATGTCGGCCGCTACCGTTTCCAGATTTTCTTCGTTGGAGATAAAATACAAACTCCGAACGGCATCGTCGTCATTGGTCGAACGGACTTCGAAGTATTCGTTGTGATGCGAGATAGCCTCTTTCTCGACAAGCTGGTACTGCGCCATAATTGACAGATTGTGGTTAAAGTTAGTATTATTTTGTGAAAGCCTACCCCCAGGTGGCCCCAAATTGAGGGGGCCTGCGGGCGGTATCTGGAAACACAACTGAAAACAGGGCCAAATGGGTTGGCGGGTTTTGGCCAGGGGCCGGGCAGCAGGCAACCGTTTTTGCGGGTGCAGCGCCCCGCAGTACAACCCCTGAGCCCGCAGGCTGAACAAAATCAGGGCGATACCTTTTTTTGGTAACCACTTTCCTGATTGACAAACAATTCGTACCTTTGCGGTCTTAAATTTTAGGGGGGATCCAGACGGTGAACGCATTACGTGCCTACGATATCAACATTGCCGGGCTTGACAACAAACGCCACGAGTACGACTTCGAGTCGGACGACGCGTTTTTTGCCGCGCTCGATCAGTCGCTGATCGAAAAGGGGCACGTACATACGCATCTAGTGCTGGAAAAGTCGGAGACGATGATCCGCCTGGAGTTCCATAGTACGGGTACGGTTGAGCAGTTATGCGACCGTAGCCTGGACGAGTACGACGAGCCGGTCGATACGACGCAGGTCATGCTGCTGAAGTTTGGCGACCGGAACGAGGAGCTGAGTGATGAAATCGAACTGATCGAACGTAACACGCCCACGATCAACGTAGCCCGCTACATCTTCGAATTCATCAGCCTGTCGCTGCCCATGAAACGCCTTCATCCCCGGTACCGGTCTGATGAAGATGATGATCTGGACAGTGACGATGACAGCAATGGCAAACTGGTTTATCAGTCCGACGCTCCCGCCGACGACAGCGAGCCGGATGCCGATGAGCCACCAACTGCAATTGATCCGCGCTGGGATGCCCTGCGCAAACTGAGTGATAATTGATTGACGCGTCAGGCGCCTGAGTGGCTCCGACGCGATTAGAACTGATAAACTGAAAACTGTATATTGAGCCATGGCACACCCCAAACGCCGACACTCCAGCACCCGGCGCGATAAGCGCAGAACGCACTACAAGGCTACGGCCGTAACCCTTTCGACCGATGCACAAACCGGCGAAGTACACGAGCGTCACCACGCCCACGTGTTTGAGGGTAACCTGTTTTACAAAGGACAAATGATCATTGAGAATTACGCGAAAACGGCCTAATTGTCAATTGTTTATACTGAGTATTTCGCAGACGTCTTTCCGAAGATGAACGCGAAATACTTTTTTATTGCCCGGTGCCTGCCTATTTTTACGCGATTTAGGTGATAGCCCGGATGCGCCGGGAGGACATTCAATAGTAGAGTCAATGAAAATTGCAGTGGACGCCATGGGCGGTGATTTCGCTCCCGAAGCTATTGTTGAGGGAGTTGTTATGGCCGCTGCTGAGTTACCCCAGGATGTTGTCATCGTGCTGGTAGGCAGGCAGTCTGTTGTTCAATCGCTCCTCCATAAACATGGTGCCGATACGTCGGATCGGATTGAGGTGGTCGATGCCGAAGAGGTAATTGACATGAGCGAACATCCGACCAAAGCCCTGTCGCAGAAGCCCAATTCCAGCATTGGAGTTGGGTTTAAACTTTTGAAAGAAGGGCTGGTTCAGGCCTTCTGCAGCGCCGGTAACACGGGAGCCATGCACGTTGGGGCGCTGTTCAGCATCAAAGCCATGGAAGGTATACTCCGTCCGTGTATTGCCGGCTTTGTACCGCAGCTTACCGGTGGTCATGCCGTAATGCTCGATATCGGTGCCAATGCCGACTGCAAGCCCGAAATGCTGGCGCAGTTTGGCGAAATCGGCTCGATTTACGCGCAGTACACCTTTGGTATCGACCGGCCCCGGGTGGCCCTGATGAACATTGGCTCCGAAGAACAGAAAGGGTCGCTGATTGTGCAGGCGGCTCATCAGCTGCTGAAAGAAAATCGCTCGATCAACTTTATCGGCAACATCGAAGGGAATGATTTCTTTGCCGGTAAGGCCGATGTGATCGTAACCGACGGTTTCACGGGCAACACCATGTTCAAACTGGGTGAGTCGTTCTACGCTACGGCCCGGCAGCGCAACATTCAGGACGAGTTTCTGGACAAAACCAACTACGAATCGGTAGGGGGGAGCCCAATTCTGGGGGTCAATGGCAACGTAATTATTGCCCACGGCATTTCGTCGCCCCTGGCTATCAAAAATATGATTGGCCTAGCCATACGACAGGTCGAATCCGGAGCCTATACCAAAATAGCGCAGGCATTGAAATAGTCTGTACGAAGGTGGCTCTGTATTGCCGGCAAACTGGCTACCGAGCTTCCGAAACTTGTCCTTCCTACAACTGAATTATGAGTAAAGCGGCCATAACAGGAATTCACGGCTACGTCCCCGATTACGTGCTGACCAATGCGGAACTGGAGCAGATGGTCGACACGAACGACGAATGGATTACGTCCCGGACTGGTATCAAGGAACGGCACATTCTGAAGGGCGAAGGAATGGGTTCATCGCACATGGGTGCAAAGGCGGTTGCCGGACTGCTGGAAAAGAAAGGCATCAGCCCCAGCGAAATCGACCTGCTCATCTGTGCGACAACTACCCCCGACTACGTGTTTCCGTGTACGGCCAACCTGATCTGCGATATGGTCGGCATCCGGAATGTAGGTAGCTTCGATATTCAGGCGGCCTGCTCAGGATTTGTCTATGCCCTTACCGTAGGGTCGCAGTTTATCGAAACGGGCAAGTACAAAAAAGTCGTTATTGTGGGGGCCGATAAAATGTCGGCCATCGTTGATTATACCGATCGGACTACCTGCGTACTGTTTGGCGATGGGGCCGGCGCGGTGCTGCTCGAGCCAGCCGAAGACGGGCTGGGCATTATCGACTCGATTATTAAATCGGATGGCGTAGGCCAGAATCACCTGTTCCAGAAAGCAGGTGGTAGTCGCTACCCACCGACCCATGAGACGGTGGAGAAACGTTGGCACTATGTGTATCAGGACGGGCCATCGGTCTTTAAATTTGCCGTCAAAAACATGGCTGATGTATCGGCAGAGATCATGGAACGTAATCACCTGAAAGGCGAGGACGTTGCCTGGCTGGTACCGCATCAGGCCAACAAACGCATCATTGACGCTACGGCGCAGCGCATGGGCATCAACGCCGACAAAGTGATGATGACCATTCATAAATACGGAAACACCACGGCGGCTACCATACCGCTCTGTCTGTTCGACTACGAATCGCAACTGAAGAAAGGAGATAACCTCGTACTGGCCGCTTTTGGCGGTGGGTTCACCTGGGGAGCTGCCTATGTAAAGTGGGCTTATTAAAAACGATCTGACCCGGTTGTGGTTTACATAGACCGCACAACCCGCGGGCAACGACGTACAGCAATAAACTGAAAATCAAAAACAAGTAATGGCAACGACCGCAGATATCCGCAACGGACTGGTCCTGAACTACAACAACGACCTCTTTCAGATTACCGAATTCCAGCACGTAAAGCCCGGTAAAGGTGCTGCCTTCGTGCGGACTAAACTGAAGAGTCTGACCACCGGCCGCGTCATCGACAACACGTTCAACTCGGGAGCCACCATCTACCCGGTGCGCGTTGAGCGCCGGAAGTTTCAATTCCTGTACAAAGACGAAAGCGGCTATAACTTTATGGACCAGGAGTCGTTCGATCAGATCAATCTGGACGAAAAGCTGGTCGATGGAGCCGATATGATGAAAGAAGGCCAGGAAGTTGAGATCCTGATCAATGCTGACAGCGATAGCCCACTGTCGTGCGAACTGCCGCCTTTCGTTGAGCTTGAAGTAACCTACGCCGAGCCGGGTGTAAAAGGTGATACGGCCAACAGCCCCAAAAAGCGGGTCGAAGTGGAATCGGGCGCTAAAATTATGGTGCCGCTTTTCATTGAGCAGGGCCAGAAAATCCGGATCGATACCCGGACGCGTGATTACGTTGAGCGCGTGAAATAAGTCGACTTCATCAGCATTGCTTTACACGGATAGTATCCTATAAACGGTTAAGCCCTGACTAAAAACGCATGAGCACACAGGACATACAACAACTCATCGACTTTATCTCTCAATCGGGCCTCGATGAGGTTAACATTGAGACGAGCGATCTGAAAATCAACGTTAAGCGCTACGGTGCTGGCGCTCCCGCGGCTCCCGCCCCGGTTGCGGCACCCGCTCCTGCCGCGGCTCCGGCTCCGGTGGCAGCCGCTGCGCCGACGCCCGCTCCGGTAGCTGCGCCACAGCCTGCTGCCCCGGCGGCCGCCGACACGTCGAACTACATCACGATCAAATCGCCGATGATTGGTACCTTCTACCGCTCGTCGAATCCCGAGACGCCCTCGTTCGTGGAAGTAGGCGACAGCGTGAGCGAAGGCAAAGTTGTCTGCATCATCGAAGCCATGAAACTCTTCAACGAGATCGAATCCGAAGTGTCGGGTCGGATCGTGCGGGTACTGGTCGAGAACGCCACCCCCGTCGAATACGATCAGCCGCTGTTCCTGGTCGAACCTATCTAAAATTAATTGGCGAATGAGTAGGTGAGTGAATGAGTGAATGAGGCTACCAGCCAATATTTCACACAATCACTCATTTACTCATTCACTCATTTTCAGACTATGTTCAAGAAAATTCTTATCGCCAACCGGGGGGAGATCGCACTGCGCATTATCCGGACGTGCCGTGAAATGGGTATCAAAACGGTGGCTGTTTACTCAACGGCCGACCGCGACAGCCTGCACGTTCGGTTTGCCGACGAGGCCGTTTGCATTGGTCCTCCGCCCAGTAAACAGTCTTATCTGAGCATTCCAAGCATTATTTCGGCTGCCGAAGTAACGGGTGCCGATGCCATTCACCCCGGCTATGGATTCCTGTCGGAGAATGCTGAGTTTTCGCAAATCTGCGCCGATTACGGCATCAAGTTTATCGGTGCTACGGCCGAGCAGATTAACAGCATGGGCGACAAGGCTACCGCCAAAGCAACGATGCGGGCGGCTGGCGTGCCCGTTATTCCGGGATCGGACGGCCTGCTGGAGTCGATCGAGCAGGGAAAACAGCTGTCGGCCGAAATGGGCTATCCGGTTATCATCAAGGCAACCGCCGGTGGTGGGGGCCGGGGTATGCGGATCATTCGTAGCGAAGCTGATTTTGAAAAAGCCTGGAACGATGCCCGGACAGAAGCAGGCGCGGCTTTCGGCAATGATGGGCTCTACCTCGAGAAATTCGTGGAAGAACCCCGGCACATCGAAATTCAGATCGTTGGCGACCAGTATGGCAAAGTATGCCACCTGTCGGAGCGTGACTGTTCGATTCAGCGCCGGCACCAGAAGCTGGTCGAAGAAACCCCATCGCCCATCGTAAGCCCCGAACTGCGCGAGCAGATGGGGGCTGCCGCCATCAAGGGAGCGCAGGCCATTGGCTACGAAGGCGCCGGTACGGTTGAGTTTCTGGTCGATAAATACGGGAAGTTCTACTTCATGGAGATGAACACCCGGATTCAGGTTGAGCACCCCATCACGGAAGAAGTGACGGATTTCGACCTGATCAAGGAGCAGATCAAAGTAGCGGCCGGAGCCGAAATTTCGGGCCGCAACTACACGCCGAAGCTGTATGCCATGGAATGCCGGATCAACGCCGAAGACCCTGCCAACGGGTTCCGGCCGTCGCCGGGCAAGATCACGGTGCTGCACCTGCCCGGTGGGCATGGCGTCCGGATCGATAGCCATGTCTATGCCGGCTACACCATTCCGCCAAACTACGACTCGATGATTGCCAAGCTGATCGTGTCGGGGCAGTCGCGCGAGGAGGTCGTAACGCGCATGAAGCGGGCGCTGCAGGAGTTTGTGATCGAGGGCATCAAAACCACGATTCCGTTTCATATCAAACTGATGGATGATCCGGGTTTCCAGTCGGGACAATTCACGACGGCTTTCCTGGATACGTTCGATTTTTCGAAACTATAAGCGATTGTACTGCCCTCGCGGTGGTACTGAAGCTTTACAAAAAACCCTGTTGTGGTGGGCCATGTGCCACCCCGACAGGGTTTTTTTGTTGGCATTGGCCGGGGTTCGTATTGGATCAAATCGGTATAAAATTGGCTGGTAGGTGCTTTTCCAGGCAATCTGATCCCTTATGAACCACCTTGTACTAACCGATTACCTCGTCTTTCTGGCTTATTTTGTTCTTGTTGTTGGCTACGGCTACTGGGTTTACCAGCGGAAGCGAAATCCCGAAACAAACACTACTGACTTTTTTCTGGCCGAAGGGTCGCTGACCTGGTGGGCCATTGGCGCATCGCTGATTGCCTCCAACATTTCGGCAGAGCATTTCATTGGTATGGCCGGGTCGGGCTTCGCCATGGGGCTGGCCATCTCATCGTATGAGTGGATTGCGGCCGCAACACTCGTGATCGTTGCGGCTTATTTCATTCCCATTTACCTGCGCAACCACATCTACACCATGCCTCAGTTTCTGGCCCAGCGCTACAGCGATACGGTCAGTACCATTCTGGCCGTGTTCTGGCTGGTAGTCTACGTACTGGTCAATCTTACATCCATTCTGTACCTGGGTGCCATTGCCATCGAGTCGCTGGCGGGGCTGTCGTTTACCGTCTGTACGATTGGTCTGGCCGTGTTCGCCATTTTTATCACGCTTGGCGGGATGAAAGTGATCGGCTATACCGATGTTGTGCAGGTAGTGGTGCTGGTGATCGGCGGACTGGTGGTTACCTACCTGGCGCTTGAACTGGTGGCCGACAAAAGCGGTACGACGGGCGTCTGGAACGGGCTGGTGTCGCTCCGCGAGCGGGCCGACAGCCATTTTCACATGTATTTCGAGAAAGGGCATCCGCATTACCTGGAGCTGCCCGGTTTATCGCTGGTGCTGGGCGGTATGTGGATCAACAACCTGTACTACTGGGGCTGTAACCAGTACATTGTGCAGCGGGCGCTCGGCGCCGATCTTAAGACGGCCCGAAGCGGCATTCTGTTTGCCGCTTTTCTGAAACTACTGATCCCGATTATCGTCGTGATTCCGGGTATTGCGGCTTTCGTACTCTACCAGGAAGGTACGTTCCAGGCGGCTATGACCGATGGGGCGGGCCTGGTCAAGCCCGACCATGCGTACCCGGTACTGATGAACCTGCTGCCGGCCGGGATGAAAGGACTGGCGTTTGCGGCCCTCACGGCCGCTGTGGTGGCCTCACTGGCCGGCAAGAGTAACTCCATCGCCACCATTTTTACGCTCGATCTGTACCGAAAATACGTTGCCCCCGACGCGTCGGAGCGGCAGCTGGTGCGAGTAGGGCGGTGGGCCGTTGTGGTTTCGTTTGCCATTGCCATTGCCCTGGCTCCTTTGCTGCGATCGCTCGATCAGGTATATCAGTACATTCAGGAATACACGAATTTTATTACGCCGGGCATTTTTACAATTTTCCTGATGGGCTTTTTCTGGAAGCGGGCCACCAATCGGGCGGCCCTGACGGTAGCGCTGCTAACCATTCCGCTGTCGGTCCTGCTCAAGTTCTGGCCCGACGTAACGGCCCTGTTTGGTACCGCTGCCGACCCAATTCCATTTTTACACCGCACCATGTGGGTATTTTGTCTCGATATGGTGCTCATGGTAGTAGTGACCCTGACTGATCCGGCCAGCCACACCCCCGCCCGAACAGTTACGGTCGAGCGGTCGATGTTCCGACTGACACCGTCGTTTGTAGCAGGTTCGGTGGGCATCTTTGCCATTCTGGCCGTGCTATACACGCTGTTCTGGTAGAGGCCACTGGATGGACTTTTGCGGGATTTAGTCCGCTGGTAACGAATACTATAGCGTACGTTTTTATCTTTACTTTTTCTCTGTTTTCTACGACGATGATCGACCAAAACGCCCCCCTTGCCAGTCTCGATGTGTGGGAAGACGACGTGCTGAGCCGCTATCCCCAGCCCGAGCATAAGGCTAAAGAAGAATACCGCAACTACGATTCGCCCGAGCGCGATACGGTGCGGGAGTTCTACCGCCTGAACCACACGTATCAGACCTATGATTTCGTGCAACAGAAAAAGGCGCAGTTTCTGAGCTTCGACAAGAAGGAACTGCCTGTTTGGGGGGCCATGGAATTCCTGAACACCCTTGTCGATGACTCTGATCCCGATACCGACCTCGATCAATTGCAACACCTGCTGCAGACGGCCGAGGCTATCCGGGCCGACGGGCATCCGGACTGGTTTGTGCTGACGGGTTTCCTGCACGACATGGGTAAAGTCCTGTGCCTGTTCGGCGAACCGCAGTGGGCCGTGGTGGGCGATACGTTCCCGGTTGGCTGCCGGCATTCCGATAAAATCGTTTACCCCGAGTTTTTCGTGAACAATCCCGACTCGCGCGACGAGCGGTACAATACCAAATACGGGGTTTACTCGCCAAACTGCGGGCTCAAAAACGTCGATATGTCGTGGGGGCACGATGAGTACCTCTACCACATCACCAAAGATTACCTGCCCGAGCCGGCGCTGTATATGATCCGGTACCACTCGTTCTATTCGCAGCACCGCGAGAACGCCTACGATCACCTGCTCGACGACCACGACCGGGCCATGTTCAAGTGGGTCAACAAGTTCAATCCGTACGATCTGTATTCGAAAAGCCCCAAGCCACCCGTTGTGAGTGAGCTGAAGCCATACTACGAAGATTTGATTGCCAAATACCTGCCTCCGGTTATCAAGCTGTAGTACCGTCGGGCTGTTCATGCTTTTCAGTAAACAGGGTGCCGGATATCCCAATCCGGCACCTTATTATTGTTGGCCATAGTGGGCTGGCCTGGACAGGACCACCAGCCTGTAAACCAATCGGCTTCGGTACCCGTATGCTGCTTACCTGCATCGCGCTTTATCTGCTGGCCAACGTGGCTGTCGGGGTCTGGGCGTCCCGGCGTGTGACAACCTCACAGGATTTTGTGCTGGCTGGCCGGCAATTGCCGCTGGTGCTGGCCGCTTCGGTAACGTTTGCCACCTGGTTCGGCTCCGAAACCATCATGGGAGCGCCCGCCATGTTTGTAGAGGGGGGCGTACCCGCTATCATCGAAGAACCGTTTGGCTCGGCGCTCTGCCTGTTTCTGGTGGGCGCTTTCTTTGCCCGGCCACTCTACCGGCTTCGCATAACCACCTTCTGCGATTACTTCCGAATTCGGTTCGGTCGATCGGCCGAGCTGCTGTCGGCGGTGCTGGTCATTCCATCGTATTTTAGCTGGATTGCGGCCCAGCTGGTTGCCATTGGCATTGTGCTCAGTGTTGTTACCGATATTCCGCGCGACTACTGCATTGTGGGAAGTGCCGTTGTGGTGATGGCCTACACGCTGCTGGGCGGCATGTGGTCGATCTCGATCACCGACTTTTTTCATAACCTGATCATTATCCTGGCACTGGCTATGCTGGCGGTGCTGCTGGTGCAGGAGGTAGGCGACTGGTCGGTTATCACCGCCAAAACGCCCCCTGGTTTTTTTCGTTTTCTGCCCGAATCCAGCCTGCACGACTGGGTCACGTATGTGGCCGCCTGGTTCACGATCGGACTGGGCTCTATTCCGCAGCAGGATATTTTTCAGCGGGTTATGGCCGCCCGCACAGAAGACACCTCCGTGCGGGCTTCGTACCTGGCCTCGGGGCTGTACCTGACCGTGGCCGCGCTGCCGCTCTTTATAGCCCTCGTGGCCAAAGCCATCCACCCCGATTTGCCGGCCGATAACCAGCTCATTATCCCGAACATGGTGATGCGCCACGGTAGCCTGTTGCTTCAGGTGCTGTTTTTCGGAGCCGTTACTTCGGCCATCCTAAGCGTATCGAGCGGGGCTATTCTGGCCCCGGCCACCGTGTTCGGCGAAAACATCGTAAAATTTTTCCGCCCCGACATGGCCGATGCTGCCTTGCTGCGTACCATCCGCTGGGCCATCGTGGTCATTACGCTGATCTGCGTAGGCATGAGCACGACCCGGCAGACCAATATATTCGATCTGGTAGGCGAGTCATCGGCGTTTAGTTTGGTATCGTTGTTTGTGCCGCTCACGGCAGGCATTTACTGGAAACAGGCCAACCTGACGGGCTGCCTCTGGTCGATGGGGCTGGGCTTTGTGGTGTGGCTGGGTTGCCTGTGGGGGAACACCTACTACTCGCCCATGATGTGGGGCCTGCTGGCCAGCGTGGTGGCTATGGTCGTAGGTAGCCTTAGCTGTCGCGCTCTGTCGGCAGAGCCGGTACGATAAGGATAAAGGCTGGTTGAACAACAGCTGGTGGATGATTAGATTATCCAGCGAACATTTGGTATTATGCTTTTAATGCCGAATAAAATTATGTCGTTTGGGGTAAAGTCAGTCTATAATTCAGCTGATTAACGTATTTTCACGACGTACAGCGTACTCCAGACCGAATGGCCGGGAATAGTTAAATTTCATCTGCAAATACATCAAACCAGCACCGTTTATGTCAACACAACTAACCCGTAGAGACTGGCTTCGGGCCAGTGGCCTGCTCACGGCCAGCGTCGGTCTGAGCCGTTTCTCGGTGGCCGAAGCGGCCCACGCGCCGGCTCCATTGCAGACGAGTTTCGCGCAGGAGTTTGCGTTCGCGGGCGACGATCCATTCGACAAAATGGGTAAACTACGGGCCCGGTTGCTGGCCAACGAAAACCCACTGGGTATTGCACCGAGTGCCAAAGAAGCAATTGCCAGGTCGGCCGATCTGGGCAACCGCTACGCCTGGACCGAGTTTATGCAGCTCAAGAAACTGATTGCTGCGGATGAAGGCGTAACGCCCGCCAACCTGCTGATGTCGCCCGGCTCGTCGGATATCCTGATGGCGTCGGCTGCTCACTTTGCCAAAGACGGCGGTACCATACTGACCAGCGCCATGACCTACGACGACCTGCTGGAGCGGGCTGCTAAGTTTGGTGCCAAAATCGTTTCGGTACCCATGACGCCTGCGTACACCTACGACCTGGCTGCGATCAAGGCGAAGATTACGCCCGACGTCAAGCTGGTGTACCTGGTGAATCCCAACAACCCAACGGGTACGGTGGTGCCTACGGCTGAACTGGAAGCGTTTTGCCGCCAGGTGGCACCCAAAGTGCCGGTTTTCCTTGACGAAGCTTACATCGATTTCTACGAGCCCGCACAGCGCCCCAAACTGGGTAAACTAGTGGCCGAAGGACAAAACCTGATTCTGGCCCGGACGTTCTCCAAAATCCACGGCTTTGCCGGTCTGCGGCTGGGCTACGCTATTTCGACCCCCGACCTGCTGAAAGCCATAAAACCCTATACCAACGGGGAGTTTGCGGTGAGCATCACCACGCTGATGGCCGGTATTGCCAGCTACCAGGACAAAGACTGGCAAAACCACTGCCGGGCCGAAAATGCCAAAGCCCGCGACTACACGACCAAAGCCCTCACCGCCATGGGTTACGACGTGATTCCGTCGTCGGCCAACTTTATGCTCTTTCCGATCCGGATGAAGACCAAAACGTTCAGCAGCCAGATGTTTGCCAACGGCATCGGCATTCAGACGCGCGATTTTAACGGCCAGCCATACTGCCGGGTCAGTATCGGTACCATGGACGAGATGGCATTGTTTATTGATAGTTTCAAGAAAGTAGTAGGGTAACGAATGACCAGTACCGAAATAAGCGTAGTGATGCTGCTTTTCGGCCTTCCTCTCTTTTATGACGCGACGCGATTTCATTCACGCTACCTCGGCCAGCTACACCAGTATGCTGGCCTGGGGTATGCTTCAGTCGGCTCCCGCCCATGCATTAACCTTACCGGCCAATGGGCAGGGTACCGACGGTAAGGGCCGTAAGGTGGTTGTGCTGGGTGCCGGGCTGGCGGGTATGGCCACGGCCTACGAACTGGGTAAGCTTGGCTACGATTGTACCGTTCTCGAAGCCCGTAGCCGGTCGGGGGGGCGGGTCTGGACTATCCGGGGCGGAACCCACGAAACCGAGACAGGCGGCACGGCCCAGCACTGTACCTTTGCCGATGGCCTGTATTTCAACGGGGGGGCGGCCCGTATTCCGCACCATCACCAGCTAACGCTGCAGTACTGCCGCGAACTGGACGTGCCGCTACAGATCTTCAACGGCAACAACGAGGCTGCCTACCTGTACAACGATGGCGGCTCCGATGCGCTGGCCAACCGCCGGATTCGCATCAAGGAGTACCACAACGACATGCGGGGGTACACCTCGGAGCTGCTGGCCAAGGCCCTCGATCAGCATGCCCTCGATCAGGAACTGACCAAAGAGGATATCGAACGGCTGGTCGATTTTCTGAAGAATGAGGGTGACCTCAATACCGCGCACCTCTATAAAGGCACCAACCGCCGAGGCTACAAGAGCAAGGGTGAGCCAGGGGCAGGAACAACGCCCGGTGCGCTCACCGATCCCTACGGGCTGACCGATCTGCTGCGTTCGGGCTTTATGCAGCCGGTGTTCTACAACGTCGGTGATTATATCTACGAACAGCAAACCACGCTGCTGCAACCCGTGGGCGGTATGGATGCCATTCCAAAGGCGCTGGAAAAAAAACTGGGGCCCCGCATTCAGTTCAATGCGCCGGTCTCGGAACTGCGCAAGACTGAAAACGGGGTGCGGGTCGTGTATCAGAAAGAAGGCAAACCGCAGGAGCTGTTGGCCGAATTCTGCGTGTGTACCCTGCCCCTGCCGATGCTTAAAAACCTCGAGTCTGACCTGTCGGGAACGGTGAAGCGGGCGGCCGACTTCGTGCCCTACATCAAGACCGGCAAGATCGGTTTGCAGTTCAAGCGCCGGTTCTGGGAGGAGGACGACTGGATTTACGGGGGGATCTCCCGTACCAACATGGACATCAATCAGATCTGGTATCCGTCGTTTGGGTTTCAGGGCAAAAAAGGGGTGCTGATCGGTTACTACAATTTCTACGGCCGGGCCGAAGCCGTAGGGGCGCTGTCGGTGGCCGAGCGGGAAAAACTGGCGCTTACCCAGGGCGAAAAAATCCACCCACAGTATCCGGCCGAGTTCGACAACTCCTTCTCGCTGGCCTGGCACCGCGTACCCTACAGCGGTGGCGGCTGGGCTACCTACGACGATACCACTCGCCGTAAATATTACCCGGCGCTGCTCGAACCCGATGGAAACATTTACTTTGCCGGCGAACACACAACGTATCTGACCGCCTGGATGGCCGGGGCCTTTACATCGGCTCATCGGGCTGTCGAGGCTATTCATGCCCGGGTTGGGGCGTACACGAAAAAATAAAATCTATGAAACACAATCTGCTATCCCTGCTTCTTTTCCTGACCTGTGCCGTAGCCACCCAGTTTTTCAGCCAGCGTGTACAGGCGCAGACGGCCTCGACGGGCCTGACGGTCGACCAGGTAAAAGCCATCAAAGCCATCAAAATCGCGAACCTCGACAAAGACACGTATTTCAAGTCGGGAGGGTATATCCTGGATCGCTACGAAGAGCGGCCCGCCTACGTCTTTACCTATAGCGACGGCATTACCCGCAAAGTGTATCTCTATAAGGTTTTTGCGGCCGCCGACACCAAAGAACTGGGGCTGCTGGCGCTCTATCAGAACACCAAGACAAACGAAATCAAACCGTTCGTGATTCCCGGCGAATCGGCCGACCGCAAGGCCTGGGATGCTTATATCGACGACCTGAAATACGTAGGCGAGAAAGAGCCAGGGCTAATGTCGACGCTGACGTTTGTGCTGTCGCGCGAAATGGCGGCCCTGCTCAGTGGTGGGGCGGGCAAATCCGACGACGGTGGGGCCAAAAAGAAAGAAGAATATAATTTCTGTTTTGCCGCCGATGCGCCGGTGCTGCTGGCCAACGGTCTGACAGACCGCATTGGCAACCTGACACCCGGTACGCTGGTGCAGGGCATTGACCCGGCCACGCATGAGCCTGTACCCACGCGGGTGACGCGGATCGATACGCACCAGGGTTCGTTTGCACTGGCAGGCATATGGCTGGTGCCGGCGCAGGCCGTAACGGCGCAGGCAGGACCTACGACCCTGACGCCCGTACTGCTCGAAGCCACGGCCAACCATCCTGTGCTGACCCCCCACGGCCGTAAAGCGCTGGGTAGCGTACAGGCCGGCGAATCGCTTTACCGGCTCGAAAACGGGCACCTCGTTGCCTACCGGGTTGTCGGTACCCGGGCTGCCGTACGAACGGTCGACACCGTTTATAATCTCGTTACCGAAGCTGGTGCCTACACGGTCGACGGAACCGTTGTGCTGGACAAGTAAGCATACCACAAATCAGACAGGCGAGCCGCCGGTCGACCCATGGGTTGATCGGCGGCTCGCTTGTTTTTGTAGAATAATATAGCGAATAAAGGCAAATTCATTGTCTTCGTCGGTGAGAACGGCTACTTTTGTTCGATCGTAAACCGTATGCATGCATACTAATTTTGGTTTCTGCTTATGACAGATGCGTTCATTTATGACGCCGTTCGAACGCCCCGCGGCCGGGGCAAAAGCGATGGCGCTCTGCACGATGTGCAGCCGATTCAGCTCCTGACCAGCGTACTGCGCGACCTGCGCGATCGCAACCAGATCGATACGGCCCTGATCGACGATGTGATCATGGGCTGTGTAACGCCCATCGGTGAACAGGGGGCCGACATTGCCCGTACGGCGGTGCTCGAAGCAGGGTATGCCGAGTCGGTAGCGGGCGTACAGCTCAACCGATTCTGCTCGTCGGGGCTTGAAGCCATCAATATGGCCAGTGCTTATGTCATGTCGGGGCAGGTCGACGCCATCGTGGCCGGTGGCGTCGAGTCGATGTCGCGGGTGCCGATGGGTGCCGACGGTGGTGCCTTATTCATGAACCCGCAGATTGTGGCGCGGCACAACATCGTGCCGCAGGGTATTTCGGCCGATCTGATTGCGACCAAATACGGCTACAGCCGGACCGACGTCGATGCCTTTGCGGCAGAATCATACCGGCGGGCAGTGGAGGCTCAGGCGGCCAACCGCTTCCAGAAAACACTGATGCCCCTGCGCGACGAGCTCGGTCTGGTTCTGCTCGACCGCGACGAGGGGGTGCGCCCTGGCACCACGGCCGAAAGCCTGAGCAAACTGAAACCCGCTTTCGAAGGCATGGGAAAGATGGGCCTCGACGCGCTGGCTCTGCTCAAATACGCCGATCAGGCCCGCATCAACCACGTACACCACGCCGGCAACTCCTCGCAGATTGTCGACGGAGCAGCCGCCGTGCTGGTTGGTAGCCAGGCCTTCGGCAGCATGACCGGTCTGAAGCCCCGCGCCCGTATCAAAGCGTTTGCCATTGTCGGCTCCGAACCCACCATCATGCTTACAGGTCCCATTCCGGCCACGCGCAAGGTGCTGAAACGCGCCGGGCTGTCGATCAGCGACATTGATCTGTTCGAAGTAAACGAGGCCTTCGCTGCCATTCCGATGCTGTTTATGGATGAATTTGGTGTCGACCACAGCCAGCTCAACGTCAACGGTGGATCGATCGCACTGGGCCATCCGCTGGGAGCGACCGGCGCCATCATTTCGGCCACCCTAATTGACGAGCTGGAGCGATCGGACAAGCAGTTTGGCCTGTCGACGCTTTGCATCGGGGGCGGCATGGGTATCGCCACCATTTTTGAACGTGTGAACTAGCTCCCAACGACACCATGATACAGTACACAGTTGACCAGCAGGTAGCGGTCATTACCTGGGCCATGACCTCAGCGCCGATGAACGTGCTGAACGACGATTCGATTCCGGCGTTCGAAGCCGCGCTGGACCGGGCCTACGCCGACGAAACTATCAACGGCATCGTTATCACGTCGAGTAAACCCGAGTTTGTGGCGGGGGCCGATCTGAAGATGATTCTGCGCAGCAACGACAAAGAACCGGGCGAGATGCTCAAGGTATCGGCCGAACTAAACCGGGTGTTCCGGCGGCTCGAAACGGGCGGTAAACCTGTTGTAGCGGCCATCAACGGAACGGCGCTGGGCGGTGGCTACGAGATTTGTCTGGCCTGCCATCACCGCATAGCCCTCAATAACCCCAAAACGCTGATCGGGCTGGTGGAGGTGACGATTGGTCTGCTACCCGGTGCAGGGGGTACGCAGCGGCTGCCCCGCATGCTGGGTATGCAGGCAGCCCTGCCTCTGATTCTGGAAGGGCGTAAAGTGGGGGTGCAGGAAGCCCTGCAACTGGGTATGATCGATGCCATTGCCGATACCCCTGAGGCTATGCTGGCACAGGCCCATGCCTGGATTGCCGCCAATCCGAATCCGCTGAAGCCCTGGGATGAAATCGACCGCAAAACGGGCCGCATCGTCGGGAAAGATAACTTTAAAGTGCCCGGTGGGGCCGTACAGTCGCCGGTGGGTATTCAGACGTTCAGCGCCGGTACCGCTATGCTGATGGAGAAAACCCGCGGAAACTACCCGGCTCCGCTCGCGATCATGGCCTGCGTCTACGAAGGCCTGCAGGTCAATATCGACCGGGCACTGGCCATCGAAGCCCGGTATTTCGTCAAAGTCGCCACCTCGAAAGTTGCCCGCAGCCTGATCCAGATCATGTTTCTGGGCATGAACGAAGCCAACAAAGGCGCCAGCCGGCCGAAAGAGCAACCCAAAACAGAGGTTAAGAAAGTAGGGATTCTGGGGGCGGGTATGATGGGGGCTGGCATTGCCTACGTATCGGCGCAGGCCGGTATTCAGGTGGTGCTGAAAGACGTATCGGTCGAAGCGGCTGAAACCGGTAAGGCCTACACGCAGACGCTGCTGCAAAAAAGTGTCGAGCGCGGAAAAGTCGATCCGAAACGGGCCGAGGCAACGCTGCAGCTGATTCAGGCGACGGCCGATGCCGCCGATCTGCAGGGTTGCGACCTGATCATCGAAGCCGTTTTCGAGAACCGGGAGTTGAAAGCTCAGGTCACTCGTGAAGCCGAGCCTTACCTGACGGAAGGGGGCGTGATGGCGTCGAACACGTCGACATTACCCATTACCGGCCTGGCTGAAGCATCGGCCAACCCTGCCAATTTCATCGGTATCCACTTTTTTTCGCCCGTCGACAAAATGGCGCTGGTCGAAATTATTGTGGGCCAGCAGACGAGTGATTACGCGCTGGCCGTAGCTGTCGACTTTACCCGCAAGATTCGAAAGACACCCATTGTTGTCAACGACCGCCGTGGCTTCTATACGTCTCGTTGTTTCGGTACCTACTCGGCCGAAGGCATGACCATGCTGCGCGAAGGCATCAACCCGGTGCTGATCGAAAACGGCGGTAAAGATGCCGGCATGCCGGTTGGGCCGTTGGCCGTTACCGACGAAGTAGCGCTCGATCTGGCCTACAAGATTGCCAGTCAGAGCCTGCGCGATGGCGCCATCGGTGACGATGATGTCTCGTATCAGGTAACGGGCCAGTTCGTACGGCTGGGCCGCCCCGGCAAGAAGGGGAAAGCGGGTTTCTACGAGTATCCCGAAGGCGCGCCCAAACAGCTATGGTCGGGTCTGGCCGATCTGTTCCCGCTGGCCGAAGAGCAGCCAACGGTCGATGAGGTAAAAACCCGGCTGCTGTACCGGCAGGCGATCGAAGCCGTGCGCTGCTTCGAAGAAGGCGTAGTACGAACAAAACTCGATGGTGATCTTGGCTCGATTCTGGGCTGGGGCTTCCCGGCCTACACCGGGGGGGCGCTGTCGTTTGTCGACTTCGTCGGTATCGATACGTTCGTGCGCACCTGCGACCGGCTGGCCGATCAGTACGGCGAGCGATTCCGCCCAACCGAAGCGCTGCGAAGCCGGGTAGCTACGCCGGCGCCCGTTGCCGGGTAATGCAATAGCAACCCATCTTAACCAAAAAGGGACAGCCTGCCAGGCTGTCCCTTTTTGCTTAGGAAAAGATGTATGACCCGCTGGTCAGTGATTTACCGACCTGGTTGTTGGGGCATCTGCGGCATTTGCATAGGCTTGCCCTTCTGAATGTCGAGCAGCTCGATGTCGAACACCAGTACCGAGTTAGCCGGAATACCCTGGTTGCCGCGCGCGCCATAGGCCAGCGTCGACGGAATGATCAGGGTTGCTTTCTCGCCTTTGTGGAGTTTCATAACCCCTTCTTCCCAGCCAGGAATAACCATGCCGACACCCACTTTAAACTGGGCGGGTTTGCCCTGCGCCTGCGGATTAGTCATGTTGCTGTCGAATACTTTACCATCGAGCAGTTTACCGGTATAGTTGACCGATACATCGTCGCCGGCCGACGGCGTGGGACCGCTGCCGGGCTGGGTCACGACGTAGTAAACGCCCGACGCTGTTTTCTGCGCCTTGCCGGCCAGGCCGTTTTTCGTCAGGTAGTCGGCGATGATTTTGGCATCGATGCCTTTCTGCTTTTCGGCGTCGGCAATCTGGGCCTTTTTGTACTCATCTTCGGTCTGGATGTTAACCACCTTTACCGCAATACCGATGTCGGTACCTTTGGCAACGCCCGGAGGCAGGGGTTGCATGGCCCGAGTGAAGAGCGAGTCGGCGCTTACATAGAACGTAGCACTGTCGCCTTTGCCCAGCATCGTCAGTCCTTCTTCGTAGCTACCCTTGAACGGGGGCACCTGCAGCAGCATCTGGAACGGAGCACCTTCTTTGTGCGTATCGCGCAGCACCGAATCTTTACTGTTCAGCAGGGTCAGGTGCAGGGTCATGATGTCGCCTACTTTTCCTTTGCGGGGGCTGTCTGCCTGCTCGTGGATCTGGTATTTCAGGCCACTCTCGGTGACCTCGACACGGTTTTTACCGCAGGACGCGACAACGGCGACGAGGAGGGCGGCTTTCCCGAAGTTTTTAAAAGACATAATTGGTTTACTGGTTTACAGAACGGAAAAAGTGGTTGTTACGACCGGCTGCCGCACCCTGGGGTAGCGACGGCTGGTTCTGGGTTAGACAGTCGCCAGGAGTTTCTCCTGGTACTGGGGTAAAATGGCCAGCACCCGGGCTTCGGTTTCGGCCAGTGTTAGTTTGGAACGACCACCGGCTGCATTCCGGTGTCCACCCCCGTTAAAATGCGTACTGACCAGGTCGCGCACCGAGAAATCGCCGACCGACCGGAACGACAGTCGAATTTCTTCGACCCGGTCGATCAGAATGGCGGCCATTACCACCCCTTCAACGGCCAGGGCATAGTTGACCATGCCTTCGGTATCGCCGGTCTTTGAGCGATAGGCCCGTAGCTCGGCGTCGGTAAGCGTGATGTACGCAAAGCGGTATTCAGGTAGTACCCTGAGCTTCTCGTTGAGCACATAGCCCAGCAGCCGAAACTTATCGATGGTGACGTTATCGAAAATGCGCCGGTGAATGCTGCTCACATCGATGCCCAGATCGACCAGCGCACCCGCAATGCGGTGTACGGTGCCGGTGGTATTGGAATGGCGGAACGAACCCGTATCGGTCATCAGGCCGGAGTACAGGCATTCGGCAATGGGTACATCGATCAGGTCGCGGTCGCCCAGCTCGTCGATCAGCCGGAAAATCAGTTCGGCCGTTGCCGCTGCTTTAGGGTCCCAGAGGGCCAGATCGGCAAACGATTCCGGTTCGAGGTGATGATCGATAAGTACTTTACGGGCCCGCGACTGCCGCACCATCGGCCCTAGATCGCGGATGCGGTCAAGCGCAGAAAAGTCTAGGCAGAAGATGATATCAGCGTCGGCAACCTGCTGCGCAATCGACACCCGCAGCTTTTCCTCGAAGGCAATCACACCGTCGTTGCCTGTCATCCAGTGAAGGCTCTGCGGATACTCGGTAGGGGTGATAACCGTTACGTGGAGACCTTTTTTGCGGAGATACCCGGCCAGTCCCAGCGACGAGCCCATGGCGTCGGCATCGGGATTTTGGTGGGTGGTAATCAGCACAGTTTGTGCCGAACCGGCCGTCGGTTCGTTGATCAACCGGCCAATTGCATCAATATCTTGCATATAAAAAGGGCCGTAGCCCTAATCGAAACCCAAAAGTACAAATAATTCGGATACGACCGGGTTCAGCCGAAGCGGTGGCTTTCTGACCGAATCTGCCTACCTTTGCGGCCAAATAATATTTGGAGACAGAAACTGCAGCCATGGCAACGAACCGCACGTTCACTATGATTAAGCCCGACGCCGTATCGGACGGGCACACGGGAGCAATCATCCGCATGATCGAGGAAGCTGGCTTCCGGATCGTAGCGATCAAAAAGACGCAGCTTACTCCCGAGCGCGCCGGTCAATTCTACGCGGTACACCGCGAACGGCCGTTCTACAACGACCTTCGTACCTATATGTCGTCGGGTGCTATCGTGCCGATGATTCTGGAAAAAGAAAACGCAGTGGCCGACTTCCGGAAACTCATTGGTGCCACCAACCCGGCCCAGGCTGAAGAAGGTACGATCCGGAAACTGTATGCCCGGTCGATCGAAGCCAATGCCATTCACGGCTCGGATTCGGACGAAAACGCCGAAATCGAAGGCAACTTCTTCTTTGCCGCTACCGAGCAGTTCTAACGAGCTTACGTACGCACAGCGCTGCCTGACCCGGGATTGTACCCGCCGGTCAGGCAGCGCTGTTTTTGGCCGGTTTGGCTGGCAGGGGGCGCGTCTGCTTTTCGTAATACTTGCAGAACGTCCGTAGCGCGCACAGCTCACATTTGGGTGATCGGGCCAGGCACACGTAGCGCCCGTGCAAAATCAGCCAGTGATGGGCCTTGGGAATATACTGTTTGGGGATGTGGGTCATTAACGCTTTTTCGACCGCCAGCGGGGTTGTGGCCGTGAGGGGGGCGAGGCCCAGTCGGTGCGATACCCGAAACACGTGCGTGTCTACGGCCATAGTTGGCTCGTTGAACACAACCGACAGAATAACGTGGGCGGTCTTGCGGCCCACGCCCGGCAGTGTTTGCAACTCCGTAAGCGAGGCCGGAATGTCGCCCCCGAAGCGCTCGAGCAGGGCGTTGGCCATTCCCACCAGGTGTTTGGCTTTGTTGTTAGGGTACGAAACGCTCCGGATATACGAAAAGACCTCATCAACCGAAGCCGCAGCCAGCGACTCGGGTTCGGGAAAACGAGCAAACAGCGCCGGCGTAATTTGATTGATCCGCTTGTCGGTGCACTGTGCCGACAGAATAACCGCTACCAGCAGTTCAAAGGGGTTGCTGTAGTTCAGCTCCGTTTCCGGTTCGGGATAATGTTCGGTGAAGTAGGCGATAAACTGCCGGAACCGCTCTTTCTTAAGCATACAGATTCAGCCCGGGTGGTTTCACCCGGGCTTACAAACAGAAACCCACTAACCAGCTACGCGTTGCGCAATCGGGTTGGTGGGTTCGATGGGTGATTTCGGGAATACGCTAAAATGGCATCGACTGCAGACGGTCGGGGCTGCCGTTCGATTCGATTCATCAGGGCGCGCATCTCCAGCGCGTCGAGGAAGAATGTCATCAGTTCCGGCTCGGCCATCAGGGCCTCTTCAATGAGGATGTTTTCCTCCGCAGAGGTTTCCTCATAGACATACCGGATTACATCATCTTGGGTAAATGTTTTTATCATAACTCGGCGAACGTTTGCTCAGTTGCTTGCGCAGATTGATCAGCGCGTAGCGCATACGTCCCAAAGCTGTGTTGATGCTCACGCCGGTCGCATCGGCAATTTCCTGGAAACTCATTTCCTCGTAATGCCGCATAATGAGCACCTGACGTTGCTGCTCCGGCAGGCGCTGGATCAGCTCGCGCAGGTGTTCGTGCGTTTCCTGCCGAATCTGCATCGACTCAACCGAGTCTTCTGCAAATTCAAGCGTATTAAACACACTGCTCCCGTCTTCAAACACCACACTGGGGTAGCGCTTATCCTTGCGGAAATAGTCAATAGCCAAGTTGTGAGCGATCCGGATGATCCAGGGGAGAAACTTACCTTCCTCGTTGTATTTACCCGACTTGATGGTGTCTACGGCTTTGATGAACGTATCCTGCATCAGGTCCTCGGCCACATACTGATCTTTAACGATCAGATAGATGGTTGTGTAAATCTTCGACTTGTGCCGCTGCACGAGCTTAGCGAAGGCTTTTTCATTACCACGGATATACAGGGAAATCAACTCACTGTCGTTTACCTGGGCTTTTTCCATTTTCAGTAAGACTAATAGGTAACGTAGAGCCGTGTTTCGATAGTGTGCGTAGCGTTTAGGTTTTTAGAAATTTTAAGAAGAGCAAGAGTCAAAATAAGCATTTTACCGACTCATTTGCAAATTCATCTCGCAAATAATTTGCCAGAAAAAAAAATAACCATAAAAAATTTGGGTTTCGCGGAAGGTAAAGCCAGAATCCGCTTAATGGGTTTAATAAAGGCTTATTCGAAGAATGATTTGTACTTACGTTAGCCTTTGGGGTTTAGATTCCCTAAAATGGCGGAACGTTTAAGCAGCTATAAAATTTTTTTACCGTATGATAAAACTACGCAAAAATAGTGACTTGCTGGTGACATCGAGCTCCCGTTTCCCGGTAATTTATCCTTATACGACGTTGAGCTTCTTTTCGATCAGCAGGATAAATAAGTGAATAATTTTAATGTGTATCTCCTGAATTCGGTCGGCATAGCCAAAGTGAGGAACCCGGATCTCAATGTCGGCCTGACCGGCCAGTTTACCACCGTCTTTACCTGTCAGCAGCACAACCCGCATGTTTTTCTGGCGGGCGGCTTCTACCGCACGGATAATGTTGGCTGAGTTGCCGCTCGTACTTAACCCTAACAGTACATCGCCTGCGTTACCCAGCCCTTCGACAAAGCGTGAAAACACATGGTCGTAGCCGAAATCATTGCTGACGCAGGAGATGTGACTTACGTCGGAGATGGCAATGGCGGCCAGCGCCCGCCGGTTATCGCGGTAGCGACCCGAGAGTTCTTCGGCAAAGTGCATGGCATCGCAGTGGGAGCCGCCATTGCCGCACGATATAACTTTACCGCCCGTTTGCAGCGCGTCGGCCATAAGGGTTGCTGCCGCTTCGATAGCACTCAGATTGGCTGGCTCGGCCAGAAAAGCATCGAGCACCGTGCGTGCTTCGGTTAACTCACTACGAATAAGGTCAAGCATCAATGGGTTGATCAAGTAAGGCACAAAGTTGCCGGTTTACCCGCTACCGTGCAAACGACCATCCCAACAGACCAGTTGGCGAAATCAGAAAACGAGGCTACGGTAGGGCAAATTCCAGCGAACAGCAACGCTGGCCAGCTTGTCGGTATAGGTGTCCGGGCGGTATTGGCTATCCTGATAGCGGTAAAACAGGCGACCTTCCAGAAACAGGTTATGCCGCACCATGTACGAAGCCCGTACATCGGCGTAGGTCGCCACCGTCTTGCGCCCCTGCCCGATAAAATTACCTTCGTCGCGGAAACGACTGTTGTAGTCGAGTAGAATATTGCCGCCATAGTTACGGCCCGGCGGGTCGGTGCCGTAGAGCATAAGGCCAAAGGTACCGGTGCCCGACAGCCGTTTGTTCTGATAGCGAACAATGCCGAGCCCTTCCATGAAGTTAGCCCCGAGAGGATGCGCCAGGGGTTGGCTGTAATGCGCGTAGTTGCCCTGTCCGGCGGTGGCAACTGTCGACGTGAAGTGCGAATAGGTGAAGGGCCGCGCCAGATTGAATTCGAGTTGCAGGTCGAGGTTAGGCACGTTTAATACGTCGATGTACTTGGCACCCAGCTGGAAGGCAAATTTGTTTGTCCAGGAGCCCTTGCCTGACAGTACATCGGCAAGCCGGAATTCGTCGAGCAAAAGCTGGGTGTAGAGCAGGAAATGCGTTTGCAGATTGGCTTTGAAGTCGATGCCCAGCATCGCATTGTCGGCGCTGCCGCGGTACGACTCTACGTAGCGGTAGAAAATAATCGGGTTCAGGTAGTTGATGTCGAAGCGGTCGCGGCTGAATACTTCGCCCTCAAAAACGCCCAGATTGAGCTTGGGTGAGAGGTTGATGCTCAGGTGGTGCATAGCTGCAAACTTCTGCGGAATCAGTTCGCTACTTACAGCCGGCGCCCGTTCGGTATTCTGTAGTTCGGTAAAGAGATTCGTGTACTGGATGTTTTTACCGAAGCGCGTGGTCAGTTTCAGGAACAGGTAGGGGGCACTGTTGTCGGACAGAAATAGCGACCGGAACCCGTTGCCAATGAAATTACGGTCGTGCCCGAACTGCAGGTTAATGATCTTGGCGATGTTGAGCGTGAAGTAGCCGCGGGCAGAGATAAAGTCGGTACCGTTGGTGCCGAAGGGCTTGGTAAAGGCTTCGCCCGGCGCATAGCCCGTTGTTTGTCCCGACCGCAGGTAAAGCCGCGACTGATCATTGACGTAGTAGGGATAGAATACCTGGTTATCGGCGAAGAAGGTGTAGAAGCCTACTTTTTTGCCGATCGTGCCCCGCAGCTCGACACCCCGGGTGTTGATGAAGTTTTTGCGGAAACCCTCGTCCGAAGCGCCTTCGGGGAGGCCGGTTACCTGTTCGGCGCCAATGCCGAAGTTAAAGACCGGACTGGCGTGCAGATCGAAATCGGGTGTTTGCAGCGAATAAAGATCGCCCTTCTTGCGGTACAGCACCCCAAAGAGCGGATTCCGGCTGTCGCCCGGGGCAGGGGGGGCTTTCAGATGACGGGTAAACAGGTCACGCCGAACAGAATCAGTGACGGGGTCGGGCACCCACTCCCAGCTATCGTCGCGGAGGTAGTTGACATTGAAGTAGTCGGTATCCGAGAAGTCGCGGCCGGGTCGGGCCAGCAGACTGTCGGTTAGCTGAATGACACTCTGGCGGGTGTAGGGTTTGGTTGTGGAGTGAAACCCATCGGCCCAGCGTCCCTGCCTGATTTCGAGCCGATCGATAATATGGTAGTAATCCGCGTTGAGAGGAAGGTAAGGGCTTTGAGCATTTGCCGCCAGCGACAGCAGAAAAAGCCAGAAAACGTAGAGTCTTGTGCGCATACAAAATCGTTGACCTTAGCCACACAACAGCCCACGGCAATTGGTTTGATAAGGGTACGGGAATGGGTCAAATTAGGGAATTGGTTTGGATATACGCCAACCCGGGGGCTAATTTACGCCGAATCACCACTGGCTCCCATGTTTGTTTTTGCGCAGCAGCCTTCGCTGGCCAATCAGTTTATCGCCGAACTCCGCGACGTAACCTTACAGAAAGACCGGCTGCGGTTTCGCCGGAATCTGGAGCGGCTGGGCGAGCTGATGGCCTACGAGATTTCGAAAGAAATGCCCCACCACTGGGTCGATGTACCTACCCCGCTTGGCACGTCTACTACGCAACTGCTTCGTCAGCAGCCTGTTCTGGCTACCATTCTGCGGGCTGGCCTGCCCTTCTATCAAGGTTTTGCCAATTATTTCGACGGGGCTGAAAATGCATTCGCGGGGGCTTACCGGGGCTATAGCCTGGCCGACTCCGACGATTTCGAGATTGCTATGGATTACATCGTGGCGCCCGACCTGAGCGGCAAAACGCTGATCCTGTGCGACCCTATGCTGGCCACCGGCCGTTCGCTCGAAAAAGTGTATCATGCCATGCTGCGCTACGGCATTCCGGCGCAGACGCATGTGGCGGCCGTACTGGCCAGTCCGGAGGGCGTGCGTTACGTACAGCAGCGATTACCCCAGTGTCATCTCTGGCTGGGCGCCATCGACGATCATCTCAACGAACATTACTACATCGTACCCGGCCTGGGCGACGCGGGCGATCTGGCCTTCGGCCCAAAAGTGTAGGCGCTGATTGGCAGGCCGTTGTGGTTTACGGACTGGCAAACGGGCCATACATCCGTAAACCACAACGGGTCGGTTTACCGCAGATCCACCACTTCTACACCGGGATACTTCGACTTGTCGAACGTGAAGAACGAGTCGGCCACGTTGATGTCGGGCGTAAAACTGGTAATGGTATAGGTCGTTCGTTTTCCGTCTTTGGTAACAACCTGCCAGTTGCGAGCCGATTTGTCGGCTTTATCGACCGAGATCTGCAGGCTGGTGATATTGCTTTTCGCTTTTGTCGGGGTCAGTTCAATGACGTCGACGGTACGGCCCCCCTGGCTTTGCTCCTTCAGAAACCGGTAAGTAAACCCGTGCTTGTAGACCGAATAAATCTGTGTCGGGTTAAACTCACTACTGGCCCCGGCTTCATAATCCTGCACATTTACTTCGTTGGTTTCCTTGCTGTAGGTGGCCATTGTTTTACCATCGGTAAAGACTTCCTGACCGCCTGTTTTCAGGCGGAACTTGTTTCCCTTTACGGTCAGGTCGCCTTTATACGTTTCGGCGGGTCCACCGCCCTTGCTGCTGTAGGTAAAGGCTGCCTGATACGATTTGAGTGATTTGTATTTCTTGCTCATGGCATCGAGAATGGTCTGAGCGCGCTGGTCTTTCTGAGCTAGTGCCGGCATGGTTAAGAAAAGTGCCATACCGACCATCCAGAGGGAGGTTTTCATAACAGATTGGTTGATTGTCAAAACAGGTACAGGCAACCGGGAGACCTGTGTGGTTCCGATTGCCTGTTGATTAGACCAGCTAATGCCGATAAAGTTTAAGAAACAGTGCTGGCTTACTCGCCCTTGAGCCGTTTGAGCATTTCTTCCAGTTGCTGCAGGTCGTGAACCAGTACTTCACGGGCTTTGCTGCCCTCAAACGCCCCTACAATTTTGGCCGCTTCGAGCTGGTCGATCAGCCGCCCGGCGCGGTTGTAGCCAAGTTTCAGCTTGCGCTGAATGAGCGACGTACTACCCTGCTGGTGAATAACGATCAGTCGGGCAGCCTCATCGAACATGGGATCGCGGTTGTCGAGGTCGACATCTTTATCGTCATTCTGCCCACCATCATCGCCCACAAACTCGGGCAGGTGGTACGCATCGTCGTAGCCCCGCTGGTTGCCTACAAACTCACAGATGTCCTCGATTTCGTTTGTGTCGACAAACGGACACTGCAGGCGGATGATGTCGGAATTCGACGACAGCAGCATGTCGCCCATGCCCACCAGCTGCTCGGCTCCACCCGCATCGAGAATGGTACGCGAGTCGATTTTCGAGGTAACTTTAAACGAAAGCCGGGCCGGGAAGTTTGCTTTGATCAGACCGGTGATGACGTTGACCGATGGCCGCTGGGTGGCCACGACGAGGTGGATGCCAATGGCGCGGGCCAGCTGAGCGAGCCGGGCAATGGGCTGTTCAACTTCCTTGCCGGCAGTCATCATAAGATCAGCCAGCTCGTCGATGATAAGCACAATGTAAGGCAGGTAGCGGTGTCCCTTTTCGGGGTTGAGCCGCCGGCGCACAAACTTGGCGTTGTATTCTTTCAGGTTACGACAGCCTGCTTCCTTGAGCAGGTTGTAGCGGTTGTCCATCTCGATACAGAGCGAGTTCAGTGTGTTCACCACTTTCTTCGTGTCGGTGATGATTGGCTCTTCCGAATCAGGAAGTTTGGCCAGAAAATGCCGCTCCAGTTTGTTAAACAGGGTCAACTCCACCTTCTTCGGGTCGACCAGCACCAGTTTCAACTGCGAGGGGTGCTTTTTGTAGATCAGCGAGGTCAGCAGCACGTTCAGCCCCACCGACTTACCCTGTCCGGTTGCCCCGGCCATCAGCAAGTGAGGCATTTTGGCGAGGTCGGCCACATAAATCTCGTTGGAGATCGTTTTCCCCAGCACGATGGGCAGGTCGAACTTGCTGTTGGAAAATACGTCGCTCGTAATCACCGACCGCATCGAAACCATTTCGCGGTTTTTGTTGGGCACCTCGATGCCGATTGTTCCCATGCCCGGCATAGGCGCAATAATCCGGATACCGAGAGCAGCCAGGTTGAGGGCAATATCGTCTTCGAGACTCTTGATTTTCGAGATACGAACGCCCTCGGCCGGCACAATCTCGTAGAGCGTAACGGTGGGTCCGATGGATGCCTGAATGGAGTCGATCCGGATACCGAAGTTACGCAGGGTATTTTCGATTTTTTCCTTGTTGGCCGTCAGCTCATCGTCCGATACCTGTGCTTTCCGATTGTTCTGGTAGTCGGTGAGCAGTTCATTGGTGGGATACTGGTACTGGGGCAGATCGAGGGTGGAGTCGTAGAGACCATGCCGCGCAACGAGGTCATCGTCTCCAAACGCATCGGGCTCAAAGACGGGGCTGGGATTCTGCCCCCCTTCGTCTGGGTCAGCCTGGTCGTCGACGGGTTCAATCCGGCTCTTGATGGTCAGGGGTACGCCAACGGTGGCGATGGGCTCTGGCTCGGCAGGCGCCGGGGGGGCAGGTGGTACCGGGTCGGGTTGAGTAACAACCGGCGATACCGCTGGTTCGACTTCTTCATCGTACCGGCTGGCGACGGGAGGCATCGGCTCCAGCGGGCGGGTACCCGTCATAGGCACCGAATCGGCCACCGCTTCGGCGGGTTCGTCGTCGTCGTCGTCGGCATAGTGATGCAGGGTGGCGTCGGTTTTAGGGTTGAACAGCGCCCCCCGCAGGTTCGGCAGCCGGATCGTCCGGATGTCGACGAAATAAACCAGGAACAGGAATAACCCGAAGCCGACAAAGGCCAGACTACCCCAGCCAAACAAGCTGTAAAGGGCCGAATTGACTTCAAAACCAATACCTCCGCACCAGACACTGGCTGTCTCGGCCGAATCGGTAACCAGCACGATATAACCCAGTATGAGGCTGCTCCAGACGGCGGCAAAAAGCAGCCCGATGGTAGCCCGGCGCAGGGGAACCGGTTCGGTGCCGGTGGTCAGTTTGAAACCCGCCAGAAACATAATGACTGGTAACGCCACGGCGCCCACGCCGAACCAGCGGAACACAAAAACATGGGCTACGTAGGCGCCCACGAGGCCCGCCCAGTTGCGCGTTTCGCTGCCCGATTCGGCCAGCGGTTCCGAAAAAGCCGTACCAACAACGCTCTGATCCGCGGCACCCGTGGTCAGGTACGAAATAAACGCAACCAGCAGACCGCCCGCCAGCAGCATCAGCATGACACCCAGGGCCAGAATCGACCGGCGGTCGCTGAGCCAGCGGTCGATGGAGCCGGCCAGGTTGAAGGCTGGTCTTGGACGGGGGGGCGTGGCTGGACGGGCTTCGCGGTTGGGACGGGGTGTATTGGTACGTACCCGTTCTTGAGCAGGCTGGCGGAACGTGTTAGAGCGGGATGACGTTGTCGGCTGTGCCATGGGATAGGGGGGAGGCTGTAAGCGGCAAGGGTAAATTTCCCAAAAATTTACCGAATAACGGTACTAATAAACGGGGAACGGCATAAAAGTGATGCCCCGGGCAGGCTGCCGGGGCAAGGGTTAACGGCTTGGCGCTGGCAGTCAGCCTGTCGGCTCTCGCAACCGCCACCGGGGTTATCTGCATCAGGCCGACCGATCGTTCAGCAACGCCCGGTTGATCCGGCGGGCCAGCCCTGGCCCTTCGTAGATGAAACTGGTATAAACCTGCACCAGACTGGCCCCAGCCGCCAGCTTTTCGCGGGCATCGGCCGCCGTAGCAATACCACCAACGCCGATTATAGGAAAGCTTCCGCCCGAACGGGTGTGCAGGTAGCGGATAACCTCGGTGGCGCGCTCGCGTAGCGGCTGGCCACTGACCCCGCCAGCACCCATCTGCTCGACAGTGGTAGCCGGCGTTGTCAGGTTGGCGCGGCTGGTGGTAGTATTGGTCGCGATAACGCCGGCAATGCCGGTATCGGCCACAATGGCAATGATATCGTCGAGTTGCCCGTCGGTGAGATCGGGCGCAATTTTAAGCAGGATGGGTTTAGGCGTGGCTTTAGCCCGATTTTCGGTCTGGAGAGCCGTAAGCAGCTGGGTAAGCGGCTCGCGCTCCTGCAGATCGCGCAGCCCGGGCGTGTTGGGTGAGCTGACATTGACAACGAAATAATCGACCGTATCGAACAGGGCGCGAAAGCCCAGCTGATAGTCGGCCAGCGCCTGTTCGTTGGGTGTGTCTTTGTTTTTGCCGATGTTGCCGCCAATAATGACCCGGCGGTTTCCGCGTTGCCGGCTAAAAGTGCTGAGTCGGCTGGCGGCCGGTTCGGCACCTTTGTTGTTAAATCCCATGCGGTTAATGAGCCCTCCATCGGCTTTGAGCCGAAACAGGCGCGGGCGTGGATTGCCGGGCTGCGGGCGGGGGGTAACCGTACCGATCTCAACGAAGCCAAAACCCAGATCGCTCAACTCGCTCACCAGTTCCGCATTTTTGTCGAAGCCGGCAGCCATGCCAACCGGGTTAGGAAAGGTCAGGCCAAAGACCGTGCGGGCCAGCCGCGGATCGTCGACCACGTAGAGCCGGCGGCTGAGGGCCGATACACCCGGCAGGGCGAAAGCCAGCTTTAGCAGCGACGTAACGAAGTGGTGAATGGTTTCGGCGTCGAACCGAAAGAGCAACGGCAGGATAATACGCTTATACATGCCGCAAAGGTACGCGCCCCGGTGGCTTACCCGAATAAATCGGATGAGAGATAACGGTCGCCCCGGTCGCAGATAATGCAGACGATCAGGGCGTGCTCGACCCCCTGTGCAGCCAGTTCGTTGGCCAGTTGCAAGGCGGCCCAGGTGGTGCCGCCACTGCTCATGCCCGCAAAAACACCCTCGACGCCGGCCAACTGGCGGGTTGTCTGGGTGGCATCCTGCTCCGAAACCTCAATAATGCGATCGACGCGGGACGGATCAAAAATCCGGGGCAGGTACTCGACCGGCCATTTCCGGATACCAGGAATCGAGGAACCGTCGGTAGGCTGGCAACCGACAATCTGTACATCGGGGTTCTGTTCCTTCAGATACCGCGATGTGCCCATGATGGTACCGGTGGTACCCATCGATGAGACGAAATGGGTGACCTTGCCGGCTGTATCGCGCCAGATCTCGGGGCCGGTGGTGCGGTAGTGGGCCAGGTAATTATCGGGGTTGGCGAACTGATTCAGCATTACGTAGCCTTCGTCGCGCACCTTGGCTTCGGCATAGTCGCGCGCTCCCTCAATCGTGGGCGTCAGGGTAACCGTAGCACCGAAGGCTTCCATGGTTAACACGCGCTCGCGCGTTGAATTTTCGGGCATGACCAGTTCGATCGGGATGTTGTAAAGCCGGGCGATCATGGCAAGGGCAATGCCAGTATTACCGCTGGTTGCTTCGACCAGGCGCGAATCAGGCTTTATCTCGCCCCGATCGAGGGCGCCCTGAATCATGCTGGCCGCAGCCCGGTCTTTAACACTGCCGCCGGGGTTGTTGCCTTCGAGTTTGGCCAGAATTCGGATGTTGGCGTGAGGATTGAGTCGGTTGAGTTCAACCATTGGCGTGTTGCCAACGAGTTCGAGCAGGGTTGCCATACAAAAAAACAAACGCTTATAGACGCGTAAAGACGATGTTCCACTAAGGCAGAAACTACCGATTAAGTTCGATGGCCGGGCGCATTGAGGGGCAGTCGGCCGGTGTTGCCGCCCACTCAGAATGGGCGAATCTTTTACAAATTCGTAATGCGTTGGTGCCGGAAATTATGTAGACTTGCTGTCGAATTGAACGGAGTAACTGGGTGGTAACTATATCGCCAGCTTCGTCAATTTCATTCCACACCTTAGTTTACATATCGTATGAAAGCTGTTCGAAACACGGAGAACCATCCGTTGACCAGTGCTGGTGTTGAGCAAATTGCCCGTCAGTTTGCCATGCCCGATCTCACACTTCCCTTCTGGCGTTTCCGCCGGAAGATGCCGGCCCACCGCATTGTGCGGCTCGAAGGCGAAGGTAATTACACGGTTTTTCACTTTGCCGATGGCAGCACCCTGATGGTGTCGCTGACGCTGAAGAAAATGCAGAGCCGTCTGTCGCCAAAGGTGTTTGTGCGCCTGCACAAGAAAAATATCATCAACCTGCTTTACCTAAACGAAATTCTGCCCGAGTATGCCGGAGCTGGTCGGCCACAGCTGACGGTGAGTCTGGTCAATGGCGATCGCGTTGATGTATCGCGCCGGAAAGCCAGTCAGTTTATCCGGCAGGTGCATGGGTTCCGACGCGAAGTCGAGGAACTGACAACGGCTGTTGCCTGAGCACACAAAGTAAAACGACCGGGCCGGCTGAGCCCCGCAACGTGCGGGGCTCAGCCGGCCCGGTCGTTTGCGGTTGTTCAGCCGGGTAATGCGTTGACGATAGATCAGAAACGTGTTTACCTTTGTGGTCTGACCGCGCTAAACCCCGGTTCGGCTATGACGCATCAACTCGCTTTACGCAAACCGCTTGCCTTTTTCGACCTCGAGACCACGGGTATCAACACGGCCAAAGACCGGATTATCGACATCTGCATCATCAAGGCGTTGCCTGGTGGCGAGGTGCAGACCAGAAACCAGCGGGTCAATCCGGGCATGCCCATTCCGCTGGAGTCGAGTCTGATCCACGGTATCTACGACGACGATGTAGCCGATGCGCCACCGTTCAAGAGCGTAGCCCGGGGGCTGGCCCAGTTTCTGGAGGGCTGCGATCTGGCGGGTTTCAACTGCAACCGGTTCGATGTACCCCTGCTGGTAGAGGAGTTTCTGCGGGCCAATGTCGATTTCGATGTGAAGAACCGCCGAATGGTAGATGCCCAGCGCATCTTTCACCTCATGGAACCCCGAAATCTGTCGGCAGCGTACCGGTTCTACTGCAATAAAGAACTGGTTGGCGCGCACGGAGCCGAGGCCGACACTGTGGCCACTCTCGAAGTGCTCAACGCGCAGGTGCAGCGTTATCAGGGGATGGTGGCCCGCGCCGACAGCGGCCAGGATCTGGTATTCGAGAACGATATGGACATGCTTCACCAGCTGACCGCCAACCGCAATGTCGATCTGGCGGGCCGGATGGTGCTCAACGAGAAGGGCGAAGAGGTATTCAATTTTGGTAAAAACAAAGGCGTACCCGTTCTTGAGGTTCTGAAAAAGGAGCCTTCCTTTTACGATTGGATGCTGAAGGGCGATTTTACCCTCGACACCAAACGGCGACTGACCGAAATTCGCCTGCGGATGTTCACGCAGGGCAAATAAACGATTGCGCTAATTAGCCCGATCGGCGATCGCCCCGAATATCGAATAATAGTTACCTTTGCGGCACTTTCTATTAACCGGCAAGCCATGCAACCCACGCAGGACGTTCTCATTCCGGAAGTCATTCAGCAAATTCCCCTCACGTATTACCTGATTCTGAGTACGGTGCTGTTCATCATCGGCATCATCGGGGTACTGACCCGGCGCAACGCGATTATCATTTTTATGTCGATCGAGTTGATGCTGAATGCGGTCAACCTGCTGCTCATCGCGTTCTCTTCCTATCGCTCCGACGCGGCCGGACAGGTGTTTGTCTTTTTCATCATGGCCGTGGCCGCAGCCGAAGTATCGGTTGGGCTGGCTATTATTGTCATGATTTACCGTAATACCCGCTCGATCGACGTGGGCCTGCTCAATAAATTGAAGTGGTAATGGAATGATCGGTCCGGGAAAGGCCCCACGGCCGGTCCGCCCCTCATTCACTCAATCGATTCATGTACACCGTCTTATGCAGATAGGATTACTCTGTGCCCTCATCCCGCTCTTGCCGCTGGTGGGCTTCGTACTCAACGGCGTCGGTTTCCGGCGAGTCCCTACCGGGTTGGTGGGTATCATTGCCACGCTGGCCGTTCTGGCGTCGTTTCTGATTGCCATTTCGCTGTTCACCTCCTTTTCGCCCGAAGCCGGTCCGCAGATCGTAACCCTGTTCGACTGGATCAGTGTGGGCGACCTGCGCATCAACTTCTCGTTTCAGATCGATCAGCTCAGTCTGCTGATGTTGCTGGTGGTAACGGGCGTCGGTACGCTGATCCACCTCTACAGCATTGGCTACATGAAGCACGATGAGGGCTTCGGTAAGTTCATGGCGTTTCTGAACCTGTTTATTTTCTTCATGCTGCTGCTGGTGATGGGGTCGAACTACGTCATCATGTTTATCGGCTGGGAAGGTGTAGGGCTTTGTTCGTACCTGCTCATCGGGTTCTGGAACAAAAACGTCAGTTACAACAATGCTGCCCGCAAGGCCTTCGTGATGAACCGCATTGGCGATCTTGGCTTTCTGCTGGGTATCTTCATGCTCATCAACACCTTCGGCACGGTTGAATACGTAGACGTGTTCAAACAGGCAACGAGCCTGCCCATGGGCGATTCGACCATTCTACTGATCACGATTCTGCTCTTTGTAGGCGCAATGGGTAAGTCGGCGCAGGTACCCCTCTACACTTGGCTGCCCGACGCGATGGCGGGGCCGACGCCTGTATCGGCGCTGATTCACGCAGCCACGATGGTAACGGCCGGGATTTATATGGTTGTTCGGTCGAACGTACTCTATACACTGGCTCCGCAGACGCTCGAACTGGTCGGTGTTATCGCGATTATCACTGCCCTGCTGGCTGCGTCGATCGGCTTGCTGCAGAACGATATCAAGAAAGTGCTTGCCTACTCAACCGTGTCGCAGCTGGGCTATATGTTTCTGGGGTTGAGCGCCACGGCCTATACGGCGGGCATGTTCCACGTCATCACCCATGCTTTCTTCAAGGCGCTGCTGTTCCTGGGGGCGGGTAGTGTGATCCACGCCATGTCCGACGAGCAGGATATCCGGAAGATGGGAGGCCTGCGCAAAGCGCTGCCCATTACGTTTATCACCTTTGCCATCGGTACCTGGGCCATTGCGGGGCTGCCGCCCTTTGCCGGATTCTTCTCGAAAGACGAAATTCTGGCGCACGTGTTCGAGCACAACAAGGTACTGTGGGCACTGGGCGTGCTGGGTTCCGGTCTGACATCGTTCTATATGTTCCGCCTGCTGTTTCTGACCTTCTTCGGTGAGTTCCGGGGTACGGAAGAACAAAAACATCACCTGCACGAGTCGCCCATCAGCATGACGCTGCCCCTGATCGTACTGGCCGTGCTGTCGGCCGTAGGGGGTATGCTGAACCTGCCCGGCGGGGGCTGGCTGGGGCATTTCATGGAACCCATTTTTGCCGGTTCGCGGCAGGTTAACCCGGCTGCGTTTGCCGAGGCCACGATCGAGCACAGCACCGAGTATGTGCTGATGGCTGTTTCGGCCGGTGTCGCCCTGCTGGCTCTGATCATAGCGTATGTGATGTACGTAAGCCGTTCGGCAGTGCCCGCTGCCGACTCGGCCGATCGTTCGCTGCCCGAACAGGTCATTTATAACAAGTACTATGTCGATGAGCTGTACGATACCATCATCGTACGGCCTGTCCGGAGCATGGGCGATGCTCTCTATAGCTTCGGCGAGATGGTCATCGATGGCGTTGTCAACGGCACCGCCTGGCTGGTCAGTCAGGGGTCGGGGCAGCTGCGCCGGCTACAGAGCGGCTCCATCGGCTTCTACGTATTTGCCATGGTGCTGAGCATCGTGCTGATTTTTGCCCTCCGCTTTTTCATTCGGTTCTAACGGATCCGGCAGGTACAATGCCTGCCGACCTGTCTTTACACCTATATGCTTACGCTCGCCCTCATTCTTTTTCCTGCACTGGCTGCCTGCCTGTTGTTGCTGACCAACGGCAGCACAACCCGGCAACTGGCTTTTGGCGCTGCCCTGGTCGAAACTGCCCTGGCGGTGTATGCCTTCAGCACGTTTACGCCCGATGCCTCGTCGCAGTTTGGCTTCGACTACGCCTGGATTGCCTCGCTGGGTATTCGGCTGAGCGCCGGTATTGATGGCATCAGTGTGTTGCTGGTGTTGCTGACCGGCATTCTGGTACCCCTGATCGTGCTGTCGACATTCAACCGCAGTTACGACCGGCCCGGTACGTTTTATGCCTTGATGCTGTTTATGCAGGCTGCCCTGATGGGCGTGTTCACCGCCCGCGATGGCTTTCTGTTTTACTTCTTTTTCGAAGCCGCACTGATTCCGATCTATTTTCTGGCCGCTATGTGGGGCGGAGCCAACCGGATCGCCGTCACGTTCAAATTCTTTATCTACACCATCTTCGGTAGCCTGTTCATGTTGCTGGCGCTGGTATACCTCTATTACCAGACGCCTGCCACGACTGGCTCAGCGCACTCGTCGGCCATTGCCGATTTCTACAAGCTGCAGCTGAGCGCGTCGGCGCAGGGTTGGGTGTTCTGGGCGTTCTTTATTGCATTCGCGATTAAAATGCCGGTGTTCCCCTTCCACACCTGGCAGCCTGATACTTACGTTGAGTCGCCGACGCCTGCCACCATGCTGCTGGCCGGTATTATGCTTAAAATGGGGGTTTACGGACTGATCCGGTTTATTCTACCCATTACACCACTGGGCGTCGAAACCTGGGGACAGACGGTGATTATCCTGTCGGTAATTGGCATTCTCTACGGTTCGATTATCGCCATCCGGCAGCGCGATATGAAGCGGCTGATCGCCTATTCGTCGTTCTCGCACGTGGGACTCATGGCAGCCGGTGTTTTCTCGCAAACTGAAACCGGCCTGCAGGGGGCGCTGGTGCAGATGCTGGCTCACGGCATCAACGTGGTTGGCCTGTTCTTCGTGGCCGATATCATTTTCGCCCGCACCGACACCCGGCAGCTCGACCAGCTGGGAGGCATTACCCGTACGACGCCGAAACTGACGGTTTTCTTCATGATCATGATGCTGGGAAGCGTAGCCCTTCCGCTGACCAACGGCTTCATCGGTGAGTTTCTGCTGCTACACGGTGTCTTTACCTATAATCACTACCTGGGCCTGGCGGCTGGTTTCACGATTATCTTCGGGGCTGTCTACCTGCTGCGGATGTTCCAGAAAGTGATGTTTGGCCCAACCACGAGCCGTACGGAAACCTTTAGCGATCTGACCCTGTCGGAAAGCTGGGTGTTTGTGCCCCTGGTCATTCTGGTGTTCTGGATGGGTGTTTACCCGCATACGTTTATGAAAGTTACCGAGCCGGCGGTTGCCAATCTGATGAAATACATCGGTACGACGGCTGTATCCATGAAATAAAGTTGAAGCGGTCTGCGCAGCGCGGCAAGTAGTTGCCTGACTGAAGTGCCGTGATTGACAGACCAAACCTATACATCAATGCTCCCCATCGTTCTCCTGTCGGTTTTTGGTATCGTTCTGTTGTTTCTCGGCTTCATGAAGTCGCGCTCGGTGCTGTTGCCTGCCACCCTGCTCTTTCTGCTGGTGGCAGTTGCTATCAACTTCCTCGACTGGAACCGGACCTATCTGTATTTTAACGATATGCTCCGCACCAACAACCTGTCGATGGTTTTTTCGGCTATTGTGCTGGGATCGGCTTTTCTGGTTGTTGCGCTGTCAGGTACTTTTTCCGACGATGAAGCGTCGCAACCGGCCGAATATTACGCCATTATCCTGTTCTCACTCGTCGGCGCCATCATGATGATCGGGTACGAAAACCTGATCATGCTGTTTGTTGGGGTCGAGATTCTGTCGGTGGCGATGTACGTACTGACAGGGAGCGACAAAAAAAACCTGCGCTCGAACGAAGCCGCGCTCAAATACTTTCTGATGGGGGCATTCTTCACCGGCATCATGCTGTTTGGGATGGCCCTGCTCTACGGCGCAACGGGTTCGTTTACCATTGCCGGCATCGGCAGTTATTCGGCCAATCCGCAGGTAGGCCTGTCGCTGATTTATTACGTCGGGCTGCTGCTGCTGCTGATCGGCTTGCTCTTTAAAGTATCGGCTGCGCCCTTCCATTTCTGGACGCCCGATGTGTATGATGGAGCGCCTACCATTTTTACGGCTTATATGTCGACGGTGGTGAAAACGGCTGGCTTTGCCGCGTTGCTCAAACTGCTGACCGTAGCCTTTGGCGGTGTTTACAGCTTCTGGTGGGTCATTCTGGCCGTTATCACCGCCATTACACTGGTAGCCGGTAACGTAACGGCCGTGTACCAGAACAGCTTTAAACGCATGATGGCCTACTCGAGCATTTCGCACGCCGGCTACCTGCTGATCGGTCTGGCGGCTCTGACTGCGCAGTCGAAGCAGGCCATTGTTTTCTATTCAATGGCGTATTCGGTTGCTACCATCTCGGCCTTCGGCGTATTGCTGCTGGTAGCTCGTCAGCGCAGTCAGCAGACACTGAGCAGCAGTGGCGTCAACACCGAAAGCTTCGATGCGTTTAACGGACTGGCGCGGCAGAACCCGCTGCTGGGTCTGGCCATGGCTACCTCGATGCTCTCTCTGGCAGGCATTCCGCTGACGGCGGGCTTCTGGGGCAAGTTCTATATGTTCTCGACGGCCGTTGAGAAGGGCCAAATCTGGTTACTGGTCGTTGCCGTGCTGATGTCGGCTGTGGGTATCTACTATTACTTTCGGGTTATTATCGCCATGTATTTCCGGGAGGGAGCGACCGAACCCATTCAGGTGGCACCCGTGTACCAGTATGTACTTATTGCGACAACACTGCTGACCATTGGCCTTGGCATTGCACCAGGCCTGCTGCAAGGGCTATTTTAGCAGCCGTTGCCCGGCGGATGGGTGCCATAGGCTCAGTAACGAAGCTGTCGGTCACGCTTTTACGGGTGAATACGTAGTTTTGCGGAGTATTAACCAAAAACGGCAGTTAGCCTAACCTCCTGCCTACGCCAAGCCCGTGAATGTGAGCCAACTCGAAGAACCCAGTGTAAAAGATTACCGGGGGTTTATTTCCTACTTCCTCACGGCTCTGCTCGGGGCATCAATCAACTTTATCAGTCAGATCCTTTACCGGAGCTATGCCGGTATGGACTTCAAGACCAGCGTTCTCTGCGGCTACCTCACGGCCACAGTGCTTACGTTTATCCCGACCAAACGCTACGCGTTTGCGGCTGGCGAAACCGGCAATACCGGTCGTGAGATGATCAAGTACCTGAGTATTGCCCTGGTGGCACTGCTGGTGCAGGTCTACGTATCAAAGTACACGCTTGAGTGGATTGCCAACCCGCTGCTTCCCACACTTCCGATCTGGGCGCGGGAAAAAGGCTCGCACGTGGTAGGAATGGGCATGAGTTTTATGGCCAATTATTTCGGTCACAAGATTCTCACGTTTCGGAGTACGGGCATGTACGATCGCATCCGTCGGGCACCGCGCGACTAGCGGATGCCAGCTTTCAAAACACGGCTTAATCCTATTCAGAATGCGACTATTTCAGGGTTTACGGGCTCTTGGAAAGCGGAAACTGAATTTTGATTGCATTGTTTTAAAAAAAGCTATATTTGCCCCGGAACTTGAAAATACCACCAGAAAAAATCATGAAAAAAGTTATCGCTCTCCTGTTCGTAGGTAGCACGCTTACCTTCGCTGCTTGCCAAAACAAACCGAAAACCGAAGAAACGACCACGACCGAAACGACCACGACTACCATGTCTACGGACACGGCTGCCATGGCTCCGGATTCGGCTACGACGATGACGGTTACGGATTCGGCTACGACCGTTACGGACAGCGCGAAATAAGCGTCTGAGCACCGATCTTCACGCGAAAAAGCCTTATGTTTATAAGGCTTTTTCGCGTTTTTGGCATCTTGACAACTCCATTCGACCTGGTTGTACCAGCGGCAGCAACCACCTACTGCCAGACGCTCTGGCAGACCTACCAGTTTGTTTTTAACGTAAGCCGCCCCCGCCGAACCCGCCTGGGCGATTTCAGCGTACTGCCCAACGGACAAACGCAGATTACGGTCAACGCCGATCTGAGCCCCGAGGCTTTCCTGATTACCTACGTGCATGAGGTAGCCCATGCGCATGTGCATAAGTATGCCAAACGGCGCGTTGCCCCACATGGGCCAGCCTGGCAAAAGGCGTTTCAGCAGTTGATGCAACCCTTACTCCATGAGGGTGTTTTTCCCATGCCAATCCTGCAGCCCCTTCAACTGTATCTGCAAAAACCGGCGGCAACAACAGCAGGCTGTGTGCCACTGATGCTGGCCCTGCAGCAACAGCAGGCTGGCCCCGAAACCCAGATGCCGGCGAACCGGGTGCGGCTAAGTGATCTGGCCGAGGGCGCACCGTTTCTATTCAATAAAAAGACGTTTGTCCGGCGTACGCTGCGCCGAACCCGGGTCGTTTGTAAAGAAGTGTCGACGGGTCGACTATATGCAATACTGGCACATGCGTGGGTGGAAACGATTTAAGCGGAGTGGCTGGTTTGGCTTGCTGTGGCTGGCCAGCTATGGTTTCGCCCTCGGCCAATCGGCCGGACCGGCGGAGTCGGTGCTGCGCACGGGGACATGGCTTAAAATTGGCGTTACCGAATCGGGCGTTTACCAAATCGACCAGGCTACTCTGGCTCGCCTTAGCCCCGCCCTGGCTAGTGCCGACCCCCGTCTGTTGCGGCTGTACGGCAATGGGGGGGGCATGCTTCCCCAGGCCAACAATAGTCTGCGGGTCAGTGATTTGACCGAAAATGCTATTCTGGTTAACGGTGAAACCGACGGTCGGCTCGACCCGGGCGATGCACTGGTTTTTTTTGGGCAGAGCCCACATGTGATCCAGTACGACTCGATCGCTCGCCGGTACACGCACCAGACCAACGTCTACAGCGATACAACGTTCTACTTTCTTACGGTGGGTACAACGGCTGGCCGGCGCGTAATTGACCAGGCAGCCGGGGCCACTGCGGCAACGCCTACCGTCACCACCTTTACCGATTACCAGTTCCACGAACTTGATACGCAGAAGCTGCCTTCGCTGGCGCCAAACCCGTCGCTGCAATCGGGGCGCGAATGGCTCGGCGAATTTATGTCGCTCGACACAACGCTGACAATCACCTTCGACACACCCGGGCTTGTTGCCGGCTCATCCGTACGGATGCGGTTGGGGGCCGTAGCCGGCGCGCGCAGCCCATCGCAGTTCGCAACGCTCATCAACGGGCAGCTGGTGGGTCGGCTGCCCATCCCCACCATCTCGGGCGCCCCCTACGATTTTCAGGCCATCAGCCGCACCGACACATTTCGGCTAGCGGCTGCAGGGGCGGGGAGCTCCGTACGCACCACCGTAACGTTTCAGGCCAATGGGCAGCAGGGCGCACAGGGGTATCTCGATTACCTGGGCGTCGAACTCAAGCGGAGTTTGCTGCAGACCGACCGTTTTTTATGGGTTCGCGGTCTACCGGCCGGACTGGCTGCCGTTGGGAGCGCGAATACAGCCCTGCGCATCTGGAACGTGACGAATCCGCTGGTGCCTGCCGGTCAGGCCTATAACCTGGTCACCAGCGAAGCGCGCTGGCAGGCCAGCCGCCCGGGCGACTACGTGCTGTTTACCGACGCGCAACTGCGTACACCTGTTTCTATACACACCGTTGCTAACCAGAATCTGCGGGCACAGCCTACACCGACGCTGTTGATTGTTACGCCGGCAGCATGGCAGAGCGAAGCCGACAGGCTGGCCGCTTTTCGACGGGCCAACGACGGGTTGGATGTGCTGGTAGTAACTACCCAGCAGGTTTACAATGAGTTTGGCAGCGGTCAGCCTGATCCGACCGCCATTCGCGATGCGGTTCGTTATTACTATCGGAAAGAGCCCGGACGACTGCAGTATGTGCTGCTGATGGGCGACGCCACGTTTGATTACCGCAACATCAAAAAACTTCTGAGTGCAGGTGAATTGGCCAATACGGTGCCGGTTTACGAGAGCCGCGAATCACTGCATACCATTTTCAGCTACTCATCCGACGATTATTTCGGGTTCATGGGCGACAGTGAAGGCGAATGGCCCGAAACCGACTACGGCGACTATAAGCTGGCGCTGGGCATTGGCCGACTGCCGGTAAAGCGTATCGACGAAGCGCGCGCCGTGGTCGATAAACTGATTCGGTACGCCACAGACCGCACCCTTCCCGGCGACTGGCAGACCAAAGTAATGCTGATTGCCGACGATGGTGATTTCAATACGCACATGGCCGATGCCAACGAGCTGGCCACCCAAATCGAAGCCCAGTCGCCGGCCTACCGACCCGAGCGAGCGTTTATGGACGCTTATCCGCAGGATGTAACGGCCAACGGGCAGAAGTCGCCGACGATGAACAGACTGATCAACCAGGCGGTGCAGGATGGGCGGCTAATCATCAACTACAACGGACACGGGGGCGTATCGGGTCTGGCCGATGAGCAGATTGTAACCGATCAGGATATTGTCAACTGGCGTAACCGGCGGATGCCCCTGTTCCTGACCGCTACCTGCCAGTTTGGACGCTACGACGATCCGAGTGTTAACTCAGGCGCCGAACTCGCGCTGTTAAACCAGCAGGGTGGGGCCATTGGGCTCATCACAACCACCCGACCGGTGTATGCCAACACAAACAAGCCCGTTAATCAGGCGTTCTACGAATCGGTTTTTACACCCATCAATGGGCGAATGCCCCGGTTGGGCGATGTGATGCGGTTTACGAAAAACCGAAGTCTGCAGGGACAGATCAACCGCAACTTTGCGCTGCTGGGCGACCCATCGATGCAACTGGCTTACCCGCAGGCGCAGATCATACTGACCCAGATCAACAAGCGTCCGGTATCGGCCAGTCGGATCGATACGTTGCGGGCGTTGCAGCCGGTTGAGCTGGTGGGTGAGGTGCAACAGCAACAGCAACGGCTGGGCACCTTTTCGGGCACGCTTCGGCTGGTCCTCTACGACAAAGCCGTTACCCAGACAACACTCGGCACAGAAAGTGCTAAGATGAGTTACCAGACCTTCGCCAATCCGCTCTATGCCGGTCAGGTGGCGGTGCAGAATGGTACGTTCGTGGCCCGGTTCACCATGCCGAAAGACATCGACTACAGCCGCATTGGCCCGGGCAGGTTATACGCCTACGCTATTCGGACCGACAGTTCGTTGCAGGCGCTGGGCAGTTACGAAGCCATTCGGATAGGCGGAAGTGTGGTTCCCGATACGGTGGATACCACGCCACCGACTGTGCAGATCAGTGTGGTGGGTGGCATACCCGAGGGCGATCAGGTACGGGTAGCCGGCCCGGATATTAGCGTACGGATTCGGCTGCGCGACAATCAGGGCATAACAATTGCCCGGTCTGCACTGGGACACGAACTGACGGCGCAGTTGAGCGGCCAGACACCGGTTATACTCAATGATTTGTATGTGGCAACGGGAACAAACGGGCAGGAAGGGGAGGTGCAGTACACGTTCCGGGCCGTGGCAACCGGTCGGTATAGCCTCCGGGTGAAAGCCTGGGACCTGAGCAATAATTCAGGGGAGGGGGCGTTGGGTTTAATAGTTTCAGAAAAGCCGGCCTTACAGCTTCAGGCAATTCAGGTAACGCCTAACCCAATTACCACACCGGCTGTGCTGACGGCCTCCCACAACCGAACGGGCGAGTCGCTCGACTGGGAGTTGGGCATCTACGACCTGACCGGGCGGCTGATGCATCGGCAAACCGGGGCCTGCAGTACCTGTTCCGAATCGGTAGCTGTGGGTAGCTGGGACGGCACTACCGACGCAGGCAGTGTCGCTACGAACGGGCTGTACGTTTATCGGCTACAGCTGCATGCTGTCAGCGACGGCTCGGTTGTCAGTCAGGGCGGGCGCCTGGTGCTGCTTCGCTAACAGGAGTTTATCAATAAGCTGTTTTTCTAATCTAACGAATCCTCGTACTTTTGGCCGTTCAGGGCTGCCTCATTCACTATCGGCAGTCGCTGTTGCTATCAACACATTCTGTATGAAGCGCAAATTTTTTCGTGTTCTACTGGGCGTTTGCAGTCCTGCTTTTCTGATCGCCACGGCTCAGGCACAAGTTAACCTCGCCGGACAAACGCTAAACGTTCCGACCGCTTCCGTTCCATTTCTGAACTTCACGCCCGATGCCCGCTCGGGTGGTCTGGGCGAGGCCGGGGTTGCCCTGGGCGATGCCGATGCCAACGCGATTTTCTGGAACCCCTCCAAGCTGGTGTTTGCCAAGCAGAGTAAAGGCGCTACCATTTCGTACACCCCCTGGCTGCGCGACCTGATCGGGGATATGTACTATACCAACCTGAGTGGCTACTCCAAAGTCGGCAAGAACGCCGTTCTCGGGGGCTCGCTGCTGTACTTCGACCTCGGTACCGTCAACTTTACTACGGCCAACGGTACGCAGGCCGGTACGTTCAACTCGCGGGAATATGCCGTTACGGCGTCGTACTCGCAGCGCCTGTCGCAAAACTTTTCGCTGGGCGTCAACCTGAAATACCTCAACTCGAGTCTGGCATCGGGTGCGTCGGCCTACGGGCTGAAACCGGCCGGTACAGCTGCTGCCGACATCAGTGCTTTCTACCGCAACGAAGTTCGCGATAACTCGACCGGTAAAGGGCTGGGCTGGGCGTTTGGCGGTATGATCTCCAACCTCGGTGGCCGGCTTAACTACGGTGGGCAGGAGCGGTACTTCATTCCCACCAACCTGCGGCTCGGAACAACCGTTACGTACTTCAGCGACCAGTACAACAAATTCAATTTCCTGGTCGATGCCAACAAGCTGATGGTACCAACGCCCAACATCCAGACTGTTAATGGCCAGCAGGTGAACGTAAACGCGAACAAAAACTATTTCAGTGCTGTGTTTGGCTCGTTTGCCGATGCGCCGGGTGGTTTCAGCGAAGAACTGAAAGAGTTTACCATCTCGACTGGTATCGAATACTGGTACAACGATCAGTTTGCTGTTCGGGCTGGCTATTTCAATGAATCGAACATCAAGGGTGGGCGTAAGTACGTGACTACCGGCCTGGGCCTGCGCGTACAGCAACGCTTTGGGGTCGATTTTTCGTACCTGCTCCCCGTAAAGCAGGGTAACCCCCTCGCCAATACCTTCCGTCTGTCGCTGGTACTGAACTTCCAGGGTGGCAGTGTTGGCGGGTCAGACACAGACGACAGCGAGTTCAGTAACTAAGCTATCAATACCCCATTCGGTCAATTGGGTAAATGAGCTGTAGATCGCCCGGCGGTCGACCCTCGTTTACCCAATTGCCATATCAGGTCTACTGCATTCATTGCCGGCGGGCCCTGCACCGGGCGTTTCGACTGAAACCAGTCTCCGGTCTTACGTAAGCTGTTCATATTTGCCGCCAAACTAAGCTATGATTCTCGACAGAACGCTGCCCCCTTCGTTTCAAACCATACAGGATGTTCGGCTTCCGGCACTCGAAGCCCACACGCTCGACAATGGCATTCCGCTTCACCTGATCAGTGTACCGCACCAGCCGGTGCTCCGGCTCGAATGCATTTTCGACGCCGGCACGTGGCAGGAAGCAGTGCCAGCCTCCGCTTTTTTTGCCATGAAAATGCTGAGTGAAGGCACGCCCGGCCGCTCGTCGGCACAGATCAGTGAGTACTTCGATCAGTACGGGGCATTTCTGGAACTGAACAGCGGGCCCGACCGGTCGAGCGTCGTGATCTACTGCCTGACCCGGTTTCTGCCGCAGGTACTGCCCCTGTTGCGCGAACTGATGACCGAACCCACTTTTCCGGGTAAAGAACTCGACGACCTGCGTAACATTACCTTGCAGAACCTCCGGATCAGCTACGAGAAAAACGCGTACGTGGCGGGCGTGCTTTTTCGGGAGAAACTGTACGGCGCTACGCATCCCTACGGCCGTAGCCAGCGCCCCGAGGCCGTAGAACAGCTGGGTCGGGAGGATGTGGTTAATTTTTACCAGCAGTCGATTCAGGGGCGTCCGTTTCGGATGCTGCTGGCCGGGCAGGCATCGCTTGGCGAGGTCGAACACATCAATGCGGTTTTCGGACAGTTGCCCCTCCGTGCCGATTCGACAGTTGATCCGGTCATTCCTGCGCTGCCAACGGATCTGTCGCCGGTGCTGGCCGAGAAGACCGATAGCATCCAGTCGTCGATCCGCGTAGGGCGCCGGCTGTTTACCCGCGCCCACCCCGACTTTTTCCGAATGCTCGTAACGAATGAAATTCTGGGCGGCTACTTCGGCTCGCGCCTGATGAAAAACATTCGGGAGGAGAAAGGATTCACCTACGGTATTTCCGCCAATATGCCATCACTCCGGCGCGATGGGTACTACCTGATTGGTACCGACGTGAATAAGGAGAACACGCAGCAAACGCTCGACGAGATTCGAAAGGAAATTCATATCCTGCAGACTACGCCGGTCGAGGCCGACGAACTCAGTACCGTTAAGAATTTTATGGCGGGTGAATTTGTGGGGTCGCTCAATACTCCCTTTGAGATTGCCGATCGCTACAAGGTGATTTTGCTGGATGGTTTGCCCGCTGATTTTCTGGAAACGTACATTCAGCATATCCGGTCGGTGACACCCGACGAGATCCAGGCAATGGCGCAGCGATACCTGGGCGACGATCAGTTGCAGGAGGTCGTTGTCGGTGGAAAATAGATACTAAAAGGGCCATACGATAATCTGATAAAGCCTACATAGTGAGTATAGTTGGCAGATGCCGGTTAAAGCCGTACTTTTATTGGCTATTAGCCGGTTTGTCCTGACAATCGGTTGATACAGCACCAGCTAACGACCTGAAAAACTATGAATGTCTTACTCATTATTGCTACGACTATACTGGCTTATCTGCTGGGATCTATCCCAACGGCAGTCTGGTACGGGTCGGGCTTTTTTGGTATCGATATCCGACAGCACGGCAGCGGTAATGCCGGTGCAACCAATACCTTCCGGGTATTGGGCAAACGGGCTGGTACGATCGTTATGCTGGTCGATGTGCTGAAAGGCTACACGGCCGCTATTCTCTCATCGCTGCTCTGGTATGCCGACGTTATTACAGACGGTGAGATTCTGACCTTCGAGATCGTCTTCGGCATTGTAGCGGTTATCGGTCACCTCTATCCCATTTTTGCCAACTTCCGGGGTGGCAAAGGAGTAGCCACGCTGCTGGGCATGGTACTGGCCATTCATCCAGAGATGGCACTGGTCTGCATCGGTATATTCCTGCTCGTGGTCATCGCGTCGCAGTACGTTTCGCTGGGGTCTATCCTGGCCGCGCTGGCCTTTCCGGTCCTGCTGCTGTTGCAGATATTCGGTCAGAAGGAAAGCCCGCTGCTCATCGTGTTTGGCTTCGCCATGTTCCTGATGGTTGTTTACACGCATCAGAAAAATATCGGCCGCTTGCTGCGCGGTCAGGAAAACCGCACCGTGTTGATTCGGCTGCGCCGGAAGCGAACCCCGTAATCGGCTACGTCGCCCGGTGTGGCGCATTGGCTAAGAATATGCCGGGCCTGTAGCGGCCCGCTCAACCAGACGTCCCGTCGTTACGCGAAAGTGCGTACCTTCGGGACGAACTTTTTTAGCGCCATCGGAGCCGGTCTGTACTAACCTGACCTGGTTTGCCGGAGGCTGTTCACCAACGAATGCTGCTATTCATGACGACTTACCTCGACGACAACAAACAACGCTTTCTGGGCGAACTGCTTGAACTGCTGCGTATTCCTTCTGTCTCGGCCGATTCGGCTTTTAGTGGGGACGTACGCCGGGCGGCCGAATTTGTCCGTGATAAACTGAGTGCGGCCGGACTCGACAAGGCTCAACTGTTCGAAACGGCCGGTCACCCGATCGTGTACGCCGAAAAAATCGTTGACCCGGCCCGGCCTACGGTGCTGGTGTATGGGCACTACGATGTGCAGCCCGCCGATCCGTACGAGCTCTGGCACACACCCCCGTTCGAGCCAACCATCCGCAACGAGCGCATTTACGCCCGGGGCGCCTGCGACGACAAAGGCCAGTTCTATATGCACGTCAAAGCCATCGAAATGATGCTGGCTACCGATGGGCTGCCCTGTAACGTGAAAGTAATGATCGAGGGCGAGGAAGAAGTCGGCTCCGATCACCTAGGCACGTTTGTGGCCGAACACCGCGCTATGCTCAAAGCCGACGTGATTCTGATTTCGGACACCAGCATTATCTCGAACGAAACACCCTCGCTCGAAACGGGGCTGCGCGGGCTGTCGTACGTCGAAGTAGAGGTAACGGGGCCTAACCGCGACCTGCACTCGGGCGTTTACGGCGGGGGCGTTCTCAACCCGGTCAATGCGCTTTGTGCCATGATTGCGTCCCTGCATGATGAGCAGGGGCGCATTACCATTCCCGGCTTTTACGACAGCGTGGCCGACCTGAGCGACGCCGAACGGGCCGAACTGGCCAAAGCACCCTTCAGCCTCGACGATTATAAACAGGATCTGGGTATTGCCGATGTAGCGGGCGAGGCCGGCTACTCGACCAATGAACGCACATCGATCCGCCCGACTCTCGACGTCAACGGCATCTGGGGCGGCTATATCGGCGAGGGTGCTAAAACCGTGTTGCCCTCCAAAGCGTCGGCCAAGATTAGCATGCGGCTGGTGCCGAACCAGACGCCCGATGAAATCACGGCCCTGTTCAGCAATCATTTCAAGTCGATTGCGCCCGCTGGCGTTACGGTTGAGGTACGGCCCCACCACGGCGGCTTCCCCTACGTGACACCCGTCGATTCGGTGGAGTTTGAAGCTGCCAGCAAAGCCTTTGAAGACGCGTGGGGTAAAAAGCCGATCCCGACACGGGGTGGGGGCAGTATTCCCATTGTGGCCCTGTTTGAAAAAGAACTCGGTATCAAGTCGATTCTGATGGGCTTCGGGCTGGATAGCGATGCCCTGCATTCGCCCAACGAAAGCTACGGGCTTTTCAATTACTATAAGGGTATCGAAACGATCCCATACTTTTTCCGCAACTACGCGGCCATGAAAGCGTAAGTGTTTGCCGGGTCTTCGGTCGGGTGCTCCGCCAGCGGGCATCCGATCATGGGCTCAAATCAATTCCTATGAAAAAAGCTTTATATACTTTGTTCGCGCTGGTTCAGGTAGCTACGGTGGCCGTAGCCCAACAGCCTAAAACCACCGCCCCCGCTGCCCGTACGCTGACGCCCGCCGAACAGAAGCAGAAGGAAAAGATTGAGCGCGAAGTACAGCGCGAGCGGCAGATTCGGGCCGAGTGGGCGCAGAAACAGCGCGAATACGAACTGAAACAGGCCGAAAAGGAACGGCAGAAACAGGCCAAAAAAGCCGCTAAGGAAGGCGCGGTTGTAAGTCCCCGTACGGCCCCCGAGCCAGCGCCACAGCCCACTACGCCCGCACCGGCAGCCGCAACGCCGTCACCGGTAGCACCGGCCCCGGTAGCACCGGCCCCGGTAGCCCCCGGTCCGTCGCGTCGGGAAGAGCGCGAACGACGGAAACGCGAGAAAGAAGCTGCTGCCCCCGCACCTGTGCCGGCTCCTGTGCCGGTCTCACCCCCCGCGGTCATGCCCGAACCGGTTACGGCTCCGGCGCCCGTCCGGGAAAAGCGTGTTCGGGAAAAAAAGCCCAGACCCGCACCCGTTGCTGCGACCGATTCGCTGGGTAATGTACTGGCAACTGATGCTACGTCCAGTGTGGTGCGTGGCCGGCGCGAGTTTTTGCCCAAAGGTCACCTGTTCGAGCCCATTCTGCTCGACCCGCTGGAGTCGCAGGTTTACGGCAGCGTGTTGCCCTCATACTACATCAATGGCGAGCGTTATGTTGGCAGCATTGTGCCCTTTGCCTTTGGTTTCAACAAGCCTTTTTACCGCCACACCTCAGAGCCGGGCCGGTCGGAAGAGATTGTGCTCGATGCAGGGTCGTTTACGCAGTTCGAAGTGTATTTCGATCAGGTGAAGCGTAGCCAGCGCCGGCAGATCATGAACACCGATTACAAGGTGAGCATTCAGTACAACCTGCGCCGGGGCGATAATAATTACCGGTTCCGGCTGTACCACCTCTCATCGCACCTGGGCGACGATTACCTGTTCCGTAATTCAATTACCGCTCCGTCGCCTAACTCGGTCAACTATGAGCTCATCGACGCGACCTACTCCCGCACCGTGCGCGACTGGCGCGTTTATGGCGGGCTGGGCATTGGGCTGCGTAAATCGGAAGAGCGCAAACGGCTAAGTGCCCAACTGGGGGCTTTCTATAAAAAGCCTTCGTTAAAGGCAGCCCGGCTCGTGGGCGGTGTCGACGTAAAGTTCTGGCAGCAAACCGATTTCCGTCCCGGCATCCACGGCGCTATTGGCGTCGAGGTGGGACGCACGGCCAACAACCTGACCTTTCTGGCCGAAACCTATTCGGGGTTCCGGCCATACAGCCAGTTTGAAAATCAAAACGTTTTCTGGCTGGGCGTTGGGGTTTACCTGAACCCCTTCTGATTAGAAACCGCCAGTCTGTGCCTTACAGCCACACGGGGATTATTCCCGTGTGGCTTTTTTTATTGGACGAAACAGTATGAAACGTCTGGCTTTGATGGCCCTGCTGGGGCTGCTGACTACCCACCTGCACGCACAACCGTTTGGGAAGCTGGTGCGCAAAACACCGGGCGTTGTGTCGTACACGTTCCGCGACAGCTTCGGCAAGGATGTGCCGGCCACGCTCGATAAGATCAAAGGCATGGGCCTGACCGACATCGAACTGTCGAACCTGTTTGGGCAGACGGCCCCGGCCATGCGCACGCTGCTCGATCAGCGCGGTATGCGGTGCAGCAGCTACGGCGTCAACTACGACGACATCGTTCAGAAACCCGATTCGGTACTGATGCGGGCAAAGGCGCTGGGCGCGCAGTACGTACGGGTTGCCTGGATTCCGCACGAAGGCGATTTATCCGTCGAGCGGGCCGATCAGGCCATCCGCGATTTCAACACGTTCGGGCAGCGAGCCAAAGCGCAGGGGCTGATGTTCTGCTACCACAACCATGGCTACGAGTTTCACCCGTATCAGCATGGTACCCTCTTCGACTACATAGTAGCGCAGACTAATCCAGACTATGTAAATTTTGAGATGGACATTGCCTGGACGTACCTGCCCGGTCAGAATCCGGCGGCATTGCTGGCCAAATACCCGAAGCGTTTCCGGCTGATGCACCTCAAAGACGTGAAAAAAGGCGTGGCCGGTAACGACAAGGGCAAGCTGGCCCCCGAAAACTCGATTGTTCTCGGCACAGGGCAGCTCGACATGCCGGCTATTCTGAAAGCGGCCCGGGCGGCTGGTGTCGACCACTTGTATATCGAAGACGAGAGCCCGGCCGCCGATACGCAGGTGCCGCAGAGTATTACCTATTTACGGCAGTTGTAGGCCAGCTTTCCGTACCTTTGCGGCTTGTTTACATCCCCGTCCATGGACTTATCAGCACTTACTGCCATTTCGCCGGTCGATGGCCGCTACCGCCGTCAGGTAGAGGCCCTGGCGCCGTACTTCTCCGAATTTGGTCTGATTCACTACCGGGTTCGCATCGAGATTGAGTATTTCATTGCGCTGTGCGAATGGCCGGTGCCGCAGCTGGCCGGTGTCACGCCCGACCTGTTTCCTGGCCTGCGGGCGCTTTACGAGCAGTTTTCAGAAGCCGATGCACTCCGCATCAAGGAAATCGAGAAAACGACCAACCACGACGTTAAAGCGGTCGAGTATTTTATCAAGGAGAAACTGGAGGGGTCGCCGGTGGCGCCTTTTCTCGAGTTTGTTCACTTCGGCCTGACATCGCAGGATATCAACAACACGGCTATTCCGCTTTTGCTGAGCGATGCCCTCGATACCGAAATCGAACCGCTTTACCGCGAGGTCTACGTGCGGCTGCAGGAACTGGCGGCCCAATGGGATGATGTGCCCATGCTGGCCCGTACGCACGGACAGCCGGCATCGCCCACGCGTCTGGGCAAAGAAATCCGGGTGTTTGTCGAACGGATCGAGAAACAGCTTCAGCTGCTGGCCGAGGTGCCTACCACCGCGAAGTTTGGCGGGGCAACCGGTAATTTCAACGCGCATGCCGTGGCTTACCCACACGAAGACTGGAAAGCCTTCGGTGATCAGTTTGTTGAGCGGCTGGGTATGATTCGGAGTCAGTTTACGACCCAGATCGAACACTACGACATGCTGGCCGCCCTGCTCGATGCCTACAAACGGCTTAACACGATCCTGATCGACCTTGACCGGGATGTGTGGACGTACGTGTCGATGAATTACTTCAAGCAGAAGCTGAAAGCGGGCGAAGTAGGCTCGTCGGCAATGCCGCATAAGGTCAACCCGATCGATTTCGAGAATTCAGAAGGGAATCTGGGTATCGCCAACGCGCTGTTTGAGCATTTGTCGGCCAAACTACCCATATCGCGACTCCAGCGCGACCTGACTGACTCAACGGTACTGCGCAGCATTGGCGTGCCGTTTGCCCATTCGGTTATTGCCTTACGATCGATGCTGAAAGGCCTCAGCAAGCTGGAATTGAACAAAGCAGCTATCGACGCCGATCTTGAAGACAACTGGGCCGTGGTAGCTGAAGGCATTCAGACAATCCTGCGTCGGGAGGGCTATCCCAAACCCTACGAAGCCCTGAAAGCGCTGACCCGTACGAACGAAAAAATAACGGCTGCAACCATTCAGACATTCATTCAGGAACTGAACGTGTCGGAAGCGGTGAAAGCCGAACTGCGCGCTATCACGCCATTTACATACACGGGCATGTAAGCGGTAGTCGGTTTACAGTTTTCAGTTGAACGGCCGGGCTGTTACCAGGCCAGCGGTGCCGTAAGCTGAACACTGTAAACCGACCCACATTACCCATTCGACAGTTCGGTAGCGCGTTGCTGGGCGGCTTTGATGCCGGTAACGAGGGTATCGGCCAGGGCACCCTGATCGAATGCACGAAGAGCGGCCTCGGTGGTGCCGCCTTTTGAGGCTACGGCCTTGATCAGTTCATCGAGCGATTTGTCGGCGGTATTGATCAGGTGATAGGAGCCCAGCATGGTTTGCTTCACCAGCAGCGCCGAAACCGAATCGCTGAAGCCCATTTGCCGGCCCGCGTCGATCATGGCTTTTACCACGTAGTAAAAATAAGCCGGGCCACTGCCACTTAGGGCCGTTACGGCGTCGAGCATACCCTCGTCTTCCAGGAATATAGACCGGCCCGTAGCGTTGATCAGGTTTTCGACCCGGCGCAGGTTGGCCATATCTACTTCGGGTGCGGCTGTAAAGCCCGTGATGCCCATGCCGAGCATAGCGGGGGTGTTGGGCATGGCCCGTACCACCAATTTGTGCTGCAGTTTGTCCTGAATCTGCGCGATCGGGATACCGGCCATGATCGACAGTACTACCTGATTGGGCTGCACCACATCGCGCAGGGCTTCGTGTACACTGTTGAAATCCTGTGGTTTTACCGACAGAATAATGAGATCGGTTTCGCCGACGTGCGGCCCGATCGTGTCGACCACCACACCGGCTTTTTCCTGTTTCAGACTTTCCGACCGGTCGGCGCTTTTTTCAATGAGCAGCAATTCCTCCTTCGAGACCAGTTCGTATTGCAGAAACGATTTGGCGAAAGCCATACCCATGTTTCCACAGCCAACGATTGCAATTTTCATAGTGTTTCCAGACAGTAATAAGCGTTTCGTGAAGGGCTGTTGATGAAAGGCCGGCGCCGATCGAACGGCACAAAAAAGGGTCAGGCTAGAAAGCCCGACCCGGCAAAACTACGAAAGTAAGGGAAGCCACTACTTCAGAATCTCGTCTAACTTCTGTTCGAGTGCATCGCCCCGCAGGTTCTTGGCAATAATTTTTCCTTCCTTGTCGAGCAGAAACGTGGCCGGTATGGCCTGTACGCCGTATTGCTGCGCAGCCATCGACTGCCAGAATTTCAGATCCGATACGTGGGTCCAGGGGAGGTTGTCGTTCCGAATGGCACGCTCCCATTCGGCTTTGGTACGATCGAGCGATACGCTGTAGATCGTGAAACCTTTGTCTTTGAATTTGTTGTACATCCGAACCACGTTGGGGTTTTCGGCGCGGCAGGGACCACACCAGCTGGCCCAGAAATCAACCAGCACGTATTTGCCCCGCAGCGACGATAGGGCCACGGGTGTTCCGGTGGTGTCGGTCAGCGAAATCTCGGGCGCCAGCGAGCCTACCATAACGCCTTTGATCCGGGCAACCCGGCCAATCAGGGCTTTCGCGTGCGGGCTGGAGGGGTTCTCCTTCTCGAACTTCTGGGCCAGCGTATCGTAGGTGGCAAAGTCGGTGTCGATGTTGATGAAGTTGAGTGCGAACAAGGATACGAGCGAGGTACCCATTTCCGGCAGCATCGCTTTTACCTTATCAACCACTTCCTGCTCGGCCTTCGTATAGTCGGCTTCGATCTGCGCAATCCGTTTGTTGTCTTTTTTCTCCGTAGCGGCTGCTATCTGTTTGTTCCAGGCGGCTACCCGGGTTTCCATGTCCGTTCGCAGGGTCATAAGCTTATCGTAGTAAGCCATGTTCTTCGATCCCGTTACGGCAGCTTTGCCCTGTTCGCCAGTTTTGGCGTTCATCCGGAACCCATCGGCCACAACGTTCAGGTTTTCGTTACCCTCCACGAGCAGGGCCATCTTCTGACCACCGCCTACGTTGAGCACCATTACCTCGCCACCATCGGCGACGTTGCTTTTAAGCGAAAACGTGTTGTCGGGTTTTACCTGAGCCGAGTCGATCTTACGGCTGGGCTGGTTGTTGGTTTCGAGGTAGACATAACTACCGGGCGTGGCCTTTTTCACCGTACCCGACACGGTGAACGGTTTAGTACCCTGCGCGAAGGTTGTGGTGGCCAGGGCCAGGGCAACGATCAGGCTTACTGCAACGTGTTTCATTTCGGCTGTAGAGCGGTTGCTACTAATTGATTGACCAGTTTGGGGTCGGCGGAGCCTTTCGACTTTTTCATGACCTCTCCAACAAACATGCCGAGCAGGTTCTTTTTGCCTTTTCGGTACTGCTCGACTTTGTCGGGCCATTCGGCCAGAACGCTCTCTACCAACGTTTGAAGCGCGTCGGTATTGCGATTCTGAATCAGACCATTGGCTGTAGCGAGCTCGAGCGGCCCCCGGTCGGGCTGAGCCTGCATCAGGCCAAATACCTGTTGGGCCGCTGTTTGGCTGACCGTGTCGGCCAGGATCAGTGATAGGAGGCTGGCCAGCTGGGCAGCCGTTACCGGAAACTGCCGATCGCGCAGGGTTTTCTCGGTAAGCTGCCCCTTCACCGGACCCATGAGCCAGTTCGATACGATCTTGTATGCGGCCGGACCGGCCTGGTCGGCGGGGAGTTGCCGGCACACGTCTTCGTAGTAGTCGGCCAGTTCTTTGGCATCGGTCAGGAGAGCCGCGTCATAATCGGGCAGCCCGTAGTGCGTGGTGAAGTACGCCAGCCGGGCAGCGGGCAGCATGGGCATCTGTGCTTCAATATCAGCCAGCCAGGCATCTGAAATTACCACGGGTGTCAGATCGGGGTCCGGAAAATACCGGTAGTCGTTCATCGTTTCTTTCTCACGCATGCCCGCGCTGAGTCCCGTGCCGGCGTCGAAGGTGCGGGTTTCCTGAATGATGCGACCCCCGGTTTCGGTCAGTTCGATCTGCCGCCGAACCTCGCTGTCGACAGCCCGCATGACATTACGGATGGAGTTCAGGTTCTTGACTTCGACTTTGGTGCCGAGGTAGGTAGCGCCAACAGGCCGTATCGAGACGTTGACATCGCAGCGCAGCGAGCCCTCTTCCATGTTGCCATCGCAGATACCCAGATAGCGTACCAGCCGGCGCACTTCGGTCAGGTACTGCCCGGCCTCGTCGGCCGTGCGGATGCTGGGCTCGGTAACCATCTCGATCAGGGGCGTACCAGCCCGATTATAGTCAAGCTGTGTGGTCCAGTCGCTGCCGTCGTGAATACTCTTGCCGGCGTCTTCTTCGAGGTGGATATGGTGCAGCTGAATAGCTGTCTGATACGATTCGCCGGTGACTGGGTCTTTGGCCGTGATGGGCACAGTGCCGCCTACACAGATTGGGTCTTTATCCTGCGACAGCTGATAGCCTTTGGGCAGATCCGGATAGAAATAATTTTTGCGCGCAAATACATTACGGCGAGTAATGGTGCTGCCGCAGGCCAGCCCCATCCGAACGGCAAACTCAACGGCCTGACGATTGGCTTTGGGCAGCGTACCGGGGTGTCCCAGCGTAATGACACTCACGTTGGTGTTGGGCTCGGCGCCAAAGGCGTTGGTGTCGGCCGCAAACATCTTGCTGCGGGTCAGCAACTGGCAGTGGACTTCTAAACCGATAACGGCTTCGTAGCGAGTCAAAACGTCGGGGGCAAGCGTGCTTTCGGTTACCATTGCGCTGAGTGAACGATTTGGCGCAAAGATAACGAAAACCGCCAAGCCGGGGCGCCGGACGGCTGTCAGATCACCCGCAGCCGATATTTAAGATAGGTTTGGGCCAGCAGGGCAATCTTCTGCGGGTTGGGTACCCGAATGCGTTCGTTGCTGATGGTTGTAGCCGACAGCCGTTTTATTTTCTTGAATAGCGTCAGGTAGTACGTGTAGGCCAGATGAACACCCATGCGCGCGCCGGCTGGCAGATTCAGAATGCCCTGGTAGGCATCGTCGAAGTCGTGCTGAATATCGGCTTCGATCTGCTGCTTGGCTTCGCGCCCGAATACCTTGAAATCAACACCGGGAAAGTAGGTACGGCCGCGGTCAACAAAATCGCTCTTCAGGTCGCGCAGGAAATTTACTTTCTGGAAGGCAGCCCCAAGCTTACGGGCGGGCTCGCGGAGGCTGTCGTAAGTACTGCAGTCGCCCTCACAGAACACCCGCAGACACATCAGCCCTACTACCTCGGCCGAGCCGTAGATGTATTCGTTATAGCCGCTATCGTCGTAGTCCTGTTTGTAAAGATCCATCTCCATGCTTTTCAAAAACGCTTCGATCAGCGGCCGGTCGATGTTATACTCGCGGACGACGAGCTGAAACGACTGTAGCACCGGATTCAGACTGATGCCCTCGTCAATGGCCTGGTACGTATCGTGTTTGAAACGTTCGAGCAGCGTTTTTTTGTCAAAATCGTGGAACGTATCGACGATCTCATCGGCATACCGAACAAACCCGTAGATCGCATAGATCGGCAGGTGATATTTCTGATCCAGTGTTTTGATGCCCAGCGTAAATGAGGTACTGTACCGCTCCGTAATTAGTTTACTACACTCAAGGGCGGTTTGGTTAAACAGGGCCATCATAGGCAACGAAATGGGAAAGAGTAAGGTAAAGGGTCTGTAAATTAAGCAAATTCTTTGGCAACCTCCTCAGCTACAACCAGGCCGGAGATGAGCGAAGGGGGCACTCCCGGGCCCGGTACCGTCAGCTGACCGGTGTAGAACAGATTGTTTATCCGTTTGTTCTTCAGGCCTGGTTTCAGCAGGGCCGTTTGCTTCAGCGTATTGGCCAGACCATAGGCATTGCCGCGGTAGGCATTGTAGTCCTGTTTGAAATCGCGGTGAGCGTAGCTGCGTTTGTAGATCACGTGGCTGCGGATTTCTGTACCCGTGTAGGCTTCGAGCCGATCCATCAGCAAATCGTAGTATCGTTCGCGGGTGGCCTCATCGTCGGTTAAATCGGGGGCTACCGGAATCAGCAGAAACAGGTTTTCGCAGCCTTCGGGTGCTACACTGGGGTCGGTTTTAGAAGGTGCCGATGCGTAGAACAGTGGTTTACTAGGCCAGCGGGGCGTTTCATAAATTTCCTGGGCGTGAAGCTTGAAGTCTTCATCAAAAAACAGGTTGTGGTGTTGGAGCCGGGGGACACGTTTGTTAACACCGAGGTAAAACAGCAGCGACGAGGGCGCCATCACGCGGCTTTTCCAGTAGGCATCGTCATAATTACGTGTTTCGGGCGTCAGCAGATTGGCTTCGACATGGTGATAGTCGGCACCGGCCACCACGACATCGGCTTCAAAGATACCATCGGCTGTCGCAACGCGCCGGGCCGTCTTGTCAACCATCTGAATGCTGGTAACCGACTGATTGTAAAGGATTTTAACGCCTTTCTCCTCGGCCAGGCTAACCATAGCCCGTACAATCTCGTGCATGCCACCCATTGGATACCAGGTGCCAAGGGCCATCTCGGCATAATTCATTAGGCTATACATGGCCGGCGTATTTTCGGGCGTAGCACCCAGAAACAGTACCGGAAATTCAATGATTTCGAGCAACCTGGGGTGTTTGAAGAATTTGCGGGCGTGGCTGGCAAACGATTGGAACACGTCGAGCCGGGTAACGTCGAGCAGCAGCTTAAGGCTCAGAAACTCCGTGACCGACCGGCTGGGCTTCCAGACGAACTTGTTCATGCCTACATCGTATTTATAGGCCGCCTGTTTCAGGAATTCGCGGAGCTTGGGGCCGCTGCCTGGCTCTATCTGTTCGAAAAGGGCTTCGAGTGGGGTCAGACCGGCTGGCAGATCAACGGCTTCATCAGGACCGAAAATAACGGTATAGGAGGGGTCAAGCCGGACGAGGTTGTAATAGTCGGCGGTTTTCTTGCCGAAGCGGGCAAAATACGTGTCGAACACGTCGGGCATCCAGTACCAGCTGGGCCCCATATCGAACGTGAATCCGTTTGCCTGAAATACGCGGGCCCGGCCACCCGGCATCGAATTTTTTTCAAGAATGGTTACGTCGTAACCTTTATCAGCGAGCGAAGTGGCCGCAGCAAGGCCGGCAAAACCGGCACCAATGACAAGTACGCGTTTGGGCATTACGGTTCAAAAAAAAGGTAGGTATCGCATAGGCAACCCCGTGACAAAGAAAAAAGTTGGACGGAAACCCATCCAACTTTTCGAACCTTCCTCTTTTTTAACCAAAAACTACTCAATCAATGCCGTTTAGACGGACGATTGAAAAAAAGTATCGCTTATGCGTTGTAATGAGCGTAAACTTTCAGTTGATCTTTCAGCTCTTTACGGGCAATGTGAATGCGGTTTTTAACGGTGCCGATGGGGATATCCAGCTTGGCAGCGATTTCGTGGTACTTGAAACCCCGGAAGTGCATCATAAACGGTGTCCGGTACGTGTCGTCCAGACCGTTAACAGCCCGGTTGATATCATCCTGGGCAAACGACGAATAAGCCAGGTTGTCGGTGCTGCTCTCCATCGAGTTGATGTAGTGCAGGTTGTCAGTCGTGTCGATAAACGTGTTCTTACGAACCATCCGCTGATAGTTGGTAATGAACGTGTTTTTCATGATCGTGTACAACCAGGCTTTCAGGTTCGTACCGTCAGTATATTTATCGCGGTTCGTAAACGCCTTCAGAAGGGTATCCTGCAGGAGGTCGTTTGCGTCTTCAACGTCTTTGGTGAGCCGGAGAGCGAACGGCCGCAGCGACTTGGAAACTTTACCGATGTGATAGGTGAATTCGAGCGCGGTCATGATCTATGTCTGTTTTTCTGTTGAATGCTGATGTCTGTTAATTGACAAAAAGCCGGCCAGCCTGATTCATCGCGCCCTGTGGGCCTATTTATTGGGTATAAATTGCTGAATACTAGACATTTGTTTTGTATTTCGGCCCGTGCCAGAAAAAAATGTGGCGCCTGTGTAGCTGGACGACTGTGGAAGATTTCCCCCATTGTGTGGAATGTGGGGTGTGGAAACTGTTTAAGATTCCACAAAAATCGTTAAACAAGATGGGCCAGCTCTACCCGGAAACACACAACTTCACCTTGTAAAAAGAAAAAAAAGGGCCCCGCGAGGCCCTATGTCGTCTTTTTGTGGTAATATGGATACAAAAAAGAATGGGTGTGACGTCTACAACAGGCCCTCCCGCAATAAATCGTGGAGATGCACAAACCCGTAAACCTCATTGGCATCGGCAACGATCAGCTGGGATATGTTTCGCTCCTGCATCAGCTGTAGAGCCGATACCGCATATTCGTCGGGGCCCACGCAAACAGGCGTAGGCGTCATGACATCGCGTGCACTCAGATTCAGGAAAGAATCGTGGTCGTAAGCCATACGCCGAATATCCCCGTCAGTAACAATGCCCAGTAGTTTCCGGTCGGCATCGACAACTGCGGTAGCACCCAGCCGCTTGGCCGAGATTTCGAATATCACTTCTTTCAGTGGTGTGTCGGGCGTTACCTGCGGGCACTGATTGTGCGGATACAGGTCAGCTACTTTCATGTAAAGCTTTTTACCCAGTGAGCCGCCGGGGTGATAGCGGGCAAAATCGTGGCGGGTAAAATCCCGCGCTTCGAGCAACGCCACAGCCAGCGCATCGCCAAGGGCCAGCGCTACAGTCGTACTGGTAGTTGGGGCCAGGTTGAGTGGATCAGCCTCGCAATCGCAGTAGGCGTGCAGAACGTAATGAGCGTGTCGGGCCAGATAAGACTCGCGATCGCTGACCATGGCTACGAGCGTAACCTGAACTCGTTTCAGCAGGGGGACCAGTACCTGAATTTCGGCCGTATTACCGCTTTTTGAAATGAGCAGCACCACATCGTTGGGCTGGATCATACCCAGGTCGCCGTGAATGGCGTCGGCGGCATGCATGAAAAGGGCGGGGGTGCCCGTCGAGTTCAGCGTTGCCACTATTTTCTGGCCAATAAGGGCGCTTTTGCCTACTCCGGTTATGACTACTCGGCCCGGCGTGGTCAGAATGGTTTCGACAACAGTATCGAACTGATCGTCCAGTAGGTCGACAGCCCTGCGAATGGCTTCGGCTTCGGCCAGCATAACAGACTGTGCCGTGGTTTTGGGATTTTTTAGTACTTTCAACGGTCGTTATCGCGATGAAGAATAGATTGCTCTGTATATTCGCTACCAGTAAAAGCAAAGATACAGCAAGTGATTCAGCGTAAAGTAACTTTTGTACGATTTGTAGAATGATGCAGGTTGATCAGACGGTCTACACGACCCTCAGGGAGCGCCTAAAAGAAATTTTTGGCTATAGTCAGTTTAGGGGGGATCAGGAAGCCATTATTCACAGTATCCTGGCCGGGCGAAATACGTTCGTCATCATGCCTACCGGAGCTGGCAAATCACTTTGTTATCAGCTGCCTGCTATTGTCAGCGAGGGTACAGCGGTTGTTATTTCGCCCCTCATTGCCCTGATGAAAAATCAGGTCGACCAACTCAATGCCTTCGGAATTAACGCCCAGTTTCTGAATTCGACCCTGTCGAAAACGGAAATGAACAAGGTAAAAAAAGATACGCTGAACGGCACGCTGAAGCTTCTGTACATTGCCCCGGAGTCGCTGACAAAGGAAGAAAATTTGGACTTTTTAAAGAAAGCCAACATTTCATTCGTTGCTATCGACGAAGCACACTGTATTTCGGAGTGGGGCCACGACTTCCGGCCTGAGTACCGCAAAATTCGGGGTATTGTCGACAACATCGGGCAACTGCCAGTTATCGCGCTTACGGCCACGGCTACACCCAAAGTGCAGCTCGATATTCAGAAAAACCTGAATATGGAGGAGGCCGACCTCTACAAAACGTCGTTCAACCGCAAGAATCTCTATTATGAGATCAAGCCCAAGGTCGACGCCAAGAAACAGCTCATCAAATTTGTCAAGCAAAACAAAGGGAAATCGGGAATCATCTACTGTTTAAGCCGCAAGACGGTTGAAGAAATTGCTGAACTGCTGACGGTCAACGATGTGAAGGCGCTGCCTTACCACGCGGGCCTCGATCCGCAGACGCGCATGAACAACCAGGACGCGTTTCTGAATGAGGACGTCGACGTAATCTGTGCCACCATTGCGTTTGGCATGGGTATCGACAAACCCGATGTTCGGTTTGTGATTCACTACGATGCGCCCAAGTCGCTCGAAGGCTATTATCAGGAAACCGGACGCGCCGGTCGCGATGGGCTGGAGGGCAACTGCGTGATGTTTTACAGCTACGACGATATCGTAAAGCTGGAGAAATTCAACAAAGACAAGCCCGTTACGGAGCGCGATAATGCCAAACACCTGCTGGGTGAGATGGTATCCTATGCCAACCTGGGCGTTTGCCGGCGCCGGCAGCTGCTGGGCTATTTTGGTGAGTTTATGGATAAGGACTGCGGTTTTTGTGATAACTGCACCAAGCCCACCGAGAAATTCAAGGTACAGCACGAAGTAGTACTGGCGCTGCAAACGGTACTGCAGACCGATCAGCGTTTCGATGTAAGTCACCTGAGCGATGTACTGACGGCCACGTCGAACCAGTACGTTACCAGTTACGAGCACAATCGGCTGGCCGTTTATGGCAAGGGACGCGAGTTCAACGAAACTGCCGAGTTCTGGTGTTCGCTGATTAAGCAGATCACCATCTACGGCTATCTGGAGAAGGATGTCGATAACTACGGTATCCTGAAACTGACGCAGCGGGGTATGAATTACATCGAAGATCCGTATCCGCTTTCGCTCGCCAAAGACCACGATTACAACCAGCAGATTGCCGACAAAGACGATGAAGATAAAGACTCGGCGCCTTCGTCGGGTGGTGTCGCCTACGACGAAGAGTTGCTGGGGCTGCTGAAAGCGCTTCGGAAAAAGATTGCCAGGGAGAAAAACCTCCCGCCCTACGTCATTTTCCAGGACCCATCCATGGAAGAGATGGCCACCACCTATCCCACAACACGGGAAGAGATGGCCCAAATCAACGGCGTGGGCATGGGCAAGGTGCAGAAGTTTGGCCGGCCTTTCATCGACCTGATTGCCAAATACGTCGACGATAACGAAATCGAAACGGCCAAGGATGTCGTTATCAAGTCAACCGTCAACAAGTCGAAAGTCAAGATTTACATTATCCAGCAGATCGACCGGAAGGTGGACCTCGACGAAATTGCCGAATCGAAGGGCTTGTCGATGGAGGATCTGATGGAAGAAATTGAGCATATCTGTTATTCCGGTACCCGGCTAAACCTCGATTACTATATCAATCAGGTGATGGATGAAGATCGGCAGGACGAGATTTTCGATTATTTCATGCGTGCCGAAACCGACAACATTGCTGTAGCCATGCAGCAGTTCGGGGGCGATGATTTTACCGAACAGGATCTGCGCCTGATGCGCATCAAGTTCCTGTCGGAAGTAGCAAACTAAGTCGGCTGCCAGCACCGGGCTCCAGCGTCCGGTTAATCCCTATAACGGCAGGTGACTAACCTTTCAACAATGAATATACTTTTACTAGGTTCAGGTGGTCGGGAACATGCATTTGCGTGGAAGCTGACGCAGAGTGCGTTGTGTAGTACATTGCTGGTAGCGCCGGGTAATGCCGGCACGGCACAGGTGGCTACCAATCTGCCCATCGCCTTTACCGATTTCCCCGCCGTGGCCGAGGCCATACGGGCCCACGCTATCGATCTGGTCATTGTTGGACCGGAAGAACCCCTCGTCAAAGGCATTGTCGACTTTCTGCGGCAGCAGCCCGGTTTCGGCGACCTGCCCATTGTAGGCCCTGATGCGATGGGTGCTCAGCTCGAAGGCAGTAAAGATTTTTCGAAGCAGTTCATGGTGCGCCACGGCATTCCGACGGCAGCCTCGCAAACCTTCACCGCCGACACGCTGACCGAAGGACTGGCTTATCTGGAGCACCAGTCACTACCTATTGTGCTGAAGGCCGATGGGCTGGCAGCTGGCAAAGGGGTGATTATTGCCGAAACGCTGGCCGATGCCCAGCACGCCCTCACTGACATGCTGAGCAATGGGCGGTTTGGTGACGCGGGCAGCAAAGTGGTTGTCGAGCAGTTCCTGCGTGGTATTGAGTTGTCGGTGTTTGTGCTGAGCGATGGAGTCAACTACAAGATTCTGCCCGAAGCCAAAGACTACAAGCGTATCGGCGAAGCCGACACAGGGCCCAATACGGGCGGTATGGGGGCCGTATCGCCGGTGGTATTTGCTAATGAAACCTTCCTGAAGAAGGTAGAAGAAAAAGTGGTGAAGCCAACGCTGGCCGGTTTGCAGCAGGACGGTATCGTGTACAAGGGTTTCATCTTTGTGGGCCTGATGAAGGTCAATGGCGAACCCTACGTTATCGAATACAATGCCCGCATGGGCGACCCTGAGACCGAAGTGGTTCTGCCGCGTATTCAGAGCGATTTTGCCGAACTGATGATGGCGGCTGCCACGGGTGAGCTTGATCGGGTAGAACTACAGGTGTCGCCCCAGACAGCCGTGACAACGGTAGTTGTATCGGGTGGATACCCCGACGCTTACGAAACGGGTAAAATCATTTCGGAACTCGAGCGTTTAGAAGACGTGACGGCGTTCCATGCCGGCACCAAAGCACAGGACGGTCAGATTCTGACCAATGGCGGACGGGTACTGGCCCTTACAGCACAGGCCAATTCGCTCGAAAATGCCATCCGAAAGTCGCAGGAAGCGGCCCGACGGGTGCAATTCGACGGAAAGCAATACCGGAAGGATATCGGGCTCGACCTGATCCGGTATTCCGATTAGAAAGGCGTTATAAAGTTGGAGAGGGACACGGTTGTCAGGTTGGCCCGGCCAGCCGCATACACCCGCATACCTATGCAACAAGACAACTATAGAAATTATGTCATGCAAATCGTGTGCAACCGGCGGGTGTGGAACCCAGCGTGGAGCAGCCGAGGGTCCGGGCGGGGAACCGCAGAAAACGACCACGGCGGGCTGCGGCAGTGGTGGATGCAGCACGGGCGGTTGCAATAAATTGAATTCGTTCGACTGGCTGAGCGATATCGCCATGCCGGGCGCCAAAAAATACGACGTTACCGAAGTTAAATTTAAAGGCGGCCGTAAAGAATACTATCGCAACGTCCATCAGCTCGATCTGACAACGGGCGACTATGTAGTGGTTGAAATGCAGTCGGGTTTCCACATTGGCGCCGTGTCGATGCAGGGCGAACTGGTTCGGCTGCAGGTGAAGAAACGGGGTATCAAGATCAATGACGATACTAAAGTGATTCATCGGCTGGCTACCCCCAAAGACATGGACCGGCATGAGCAGGCTGTGCTGCGCGACCTGCCGGCGCTTTACCGTACCCGCGAAATTGTTCGGGAGCTGAAGCTGAACATGAAACTCTCGGATGTGGAGTTTCAGTCTGACAACACGAAAGCAACGTTCTACTATTCGTCGGAAGAGCGGGTCGATTTTCGGGAGCTGATCAAAATGCTGGCTGGTGAGTTTAAAGCACGGATCGAAATGCGGCAGATCAGTCTGCGGCAGGAGGCCGGTCGACTGGGCGGCATCGGCTCGTGTGGCCGGGAACTGTGCTGTTCTACCTGGCTTACCGACTTTAAGAACATTGCCACCTCGGCGGCCCGCTATCAGAATCTGTCGCTCAATCCGGCTAAACTGTCGGGACAATGCGGGCGCCTGAAATGCTGTCTGAACTACGAACTCGACACCTATATGGACGCCCTGCGCGACATTCCGTCGGTCGAGAAGCCTCTGGAAACGCAGAAAGGCCGCGCCTGGCTGCAGAAAACAGATATTTTCCGCAAGCTGATGTGGTTTGGTTACAGTTCCGAAAGTACCTGGCACCCGCTGACGATTAGTCGCGTGCTTGAAATCCTGGAACTCAACAAACAGGGCATCATTCCCGAGTCATTCGATGTGCTGACACCAGTTGGCGACAAAGAGCCGGTGAAAGCCGCGGCTTTGAACTCCGACCTGCAAAAGCTGGATGCCAAGTATGCAACCCGCAGCAGCAGCAGCCGGAAGAAAAAGAAGAAACCAAAAGGGGGCAGCAGCGCACCTACCGCAGCCGGACCTGTCCGCCCGGTTACTAATGGAAAAGCCTAGCATCAATAAAGCCCGGTATCAACAACCGGGCTTTATTATGTCAGTGCAGTTCTGTTCGGGTTGTAATAAGCAGCAAACCCCGCCTGGCGTTGGGCCCATAGAGCGAGCTGGCCTTCTGGCCGTCGAGTTGGGTAATCGAAACCACACTGGCCTGGCGCAGTCGTTTCAGCTGCCGGGCGGTTGCAACCTGGCCATTGATCACATAAGTCGGCGTTCCCTTCACGCGTCGTCGCAGCCAGGCTGGTGCCGACCGGGCTACGGATGGATGCTGGGCGGGAAGTGTGCGAAAATTGGTGTCGAGTTGGGTTCCCGGCATGATAACCGGAGGCTGGGCCTGCTCATAGGCAGGTTGGGTAGGCTTACGAGGTTTGCCGGGCACCAGCGTATCAGCCGTTTGCGGAAGCCGGTCGGTTGGTGGGGTAGCGGGCGCGGCAAACAGCAGCCCCGGCAACAAAGTGAGAAACAGCAGACTTTTCATGCGTATCGTTCCGTATACAAGCTGTATGACTATTGGATTCGAAACTGCCAGCCCGGTTTAAGTGCCTAGAAATCGCCCGTGTAGAATGGGCTGAATACGTAGTAACTGGAGTCGCGCCGGGCTCGTTTGGGCTCCGTTTTAATCGATAGTACAAACCGAGGTATAACGGTATCAGTACGCATCCACTTGTAAAAGGGGCGTTCCTGCGTATAAACCCGAGCCACTTCCCGTACGTGAATCGATTCAACATCGGATGGGGTAGCAGGCAGGTTGTTGATATAGATCTCGGTCTGATTCCGGAATTCGTCGTACAGGCGCAGATGTTCCTGCCTGGTGCGCTCAACCAAAGCGTTTTTGTTGTGGAAAAACGTGGCTTCGAGCAGCTGGTTCATCGAGAACGCGTGCGAATCGCCCAGGGGGTGTGCCGAGAGGGCCGCAGCTCGTAAGAACGTGAAGAACCGATCCCGCACAGGGTGGGGCGGAACGGGCGTAGGCTGCGTCTCGATCAGAATCTGATACGGCTTGACGGCGCCATCGGTGGTAACTTGATTTTCCGACCGATGCATCACAAACAGTTCCCGCACCTGTTCGGGTCTGATGGCCTTCAACTGAGTCGTATCGATAAGCCGGGCGTTGACAAAAATTTCGGTGTCGAAGCCATGATCGGGCGACAGCATAAACCGGTCTTTAGCCAGATGCAGCAGCACTGGTTCGCCCTGCGTCGCTTCCCAGCCGTGGCGACTGTGTAGCAGGGTCATTTGCTGATACCAACCCTTCTGATCATTGAACTCGGCCGCCATAGCCCGGGTGGGACTGGTAGCCGGTAAATCGTTGGATGTACGCAACGTAAGCTCGTCTTCATAGGTCGTCTCCTGCCTGTTCTGACAGGCGAGCAACCCAAAACAGAGCAGCATAGTAGCCATACAGATCACGCAGCGCGCAAGGCGGGCGTTTGACCATGGTGCGGATAAAGGCGCTGGCAGATGCATGATACGAGACAGGGTAACCAGGGTTTCGTTAAGGAGTAGCTACAGATGCCCACGATAATAGGCTGGTGAAACGATGGCTCATAAGTCGTTCGGTTAAAAGCAGTCTATCGATCAGTGTTCGTATGCCGCTGATCGATAGTGTTGCCAGATCGGCCGGCCCGGCAGCAGTACCCTTCATAAGGCAGATCATTTCAGACGGCTTACTTTTTTTGCTCGATCAGCGCCAGAATTTCACGCAGTTCATCGGCCGAAATCTGCTCCTGCTCGGCAAAGTAGCTCACCAGATTTTTGTATGAATTGTCGAAGTAATCACCAACCACCTTGGTCAGTACAAACCGATTCTGATAGTATTGCTTGGTAACAATGGGGTAGTATTGATGGGTATTGCCAAAGGCCCGGTGGCCAACGTAGCCCTTTTCTTCCAGATTGCGGATAATGGTCGAGACCGTATTATAGTGCAACGGTGGGTTAGTGAAGTGGGGTACCATATCTTTCACGTAGGCCTCATCCAGCTTCCAGAGTACCTGCATGACTTCTTCTTCCTTGGCAGTCAGCTTTTCCATAGATCAAATGTAAAACGACTCGGACCGTTTTAGAACTAGTTTTCTAGTTTTTTGAGACTTGGCCCACACCGCCTGTCGTTGTAGCTTTGCAGCCTTGCTGAACAAATACGTATGAAACAAGTCGGTCTGGTACTGAGCCTGCTGGTGTGGCTGGCCGTTGGCTGCGACACCAACGTCGTTTATAAAGAATACACCGATATCGAAGACGGGAAATGGCCGGTGAGCTACGCGCCGTCGTTTACATTCGATATTACCGACGCGTCCATACCGTACAATCTCTATTACAACCTGCGCAATAGTCTCTCCTACGGATATTATAACCTGTATCTGACCCGCTACCTGCGCGATAGTCAGGGACGCGAAATCGAGTCCCGACTCGATGAACTGATTCTGATGGATCCCCGGACCGGTAAGCCAAATGGTGAAGGGCTGGGTGATTTGTTCGACCATCAGTTTCTGATCAAGCGCAACTACCGTTTTCCGAAACCGGGCCGCTATACAATGCAGATTCGGCAGTACATGCGGCAGGACCCGCTGCTTAATGTACTCAGTGTTGGCATTACCGTTGAGCGGGCAGCGCCGGCCAACTGATTGTTCCAATGCTGATTCATTTGATTCGGAAGAACTACCTGTTCTTTTTGCCCTACGCCGTACTGCTGGCTGTACTCGGTTACCTACAGCTTACGCACTCACAGGAGCAATTGATGCAGTGGGTAAACGTACGCAACAGCCCGGCGGCCGACGTGCTTTTCCCCTACGCGACGTACCTGGGCGACGGCGCCTTTTTCGTAGTCGTCAGTCTGATCCTGATGATCTACAGTCGGCCGGTGGGCATCATGAGCCTGGCTAGTTTTGCCCTGTCGTCGCTGGTATCGCTGTTTCTGAAGCAGGTGATGTACCCGCATTCGCTGCGTCCGCTCAAAATGCTCGAACACTCGACCTTCCAGTACCACCTCATAAAAGGGCTCGATATCCACAGTTACAACAGTTTTCCGTCGGGGCACACCACATCCGCCTTTGCCCTGTTCGGGTTACTGGCCTTTGTCGACAACCGTAAAGCCAGCGGGTGGATCTTCCTGCTTATTGCAGTCCTGACCGGTTACTCCCGGGTTTATTTATTTCAGCATTTTGTGGAAGATGCCTACGCCGGATCGCTCATTGGCACCGGCTCGTCGGTTGTGGTTTATCTGGCGTGGGAGCGCTGGGCTGCGGCCAAAAAAAACCGGCTGCTTCCGTAGAAACAGCCGGTCTGAACAACGCGACCGAACAGGCTATCGCAGCCGGTCGGAGCCGCGCACCAGTTTTTCGTCGCGTCGGATGAAGCGGTTGGCAAGCGCATTACAGGCCAGGGCCGCAATGATGGCGAAGAAGCCAAGCTGGTAGTCGCCCTGATCGGCCGGATTGCCGTAAGCTTTGGCAGTATAGAGCGTCCGATACAGGATAATACCCATAATTGCCGTCAGCAACAGGGCATTTACCGCGCAGAGGGCCGTCTGGGTCAGTCGATTGCGGTATTGAAAAATGGCGTAGAGCGCCAGAATGCCAACCAGCGCCAGTAACCCACCCAGATACCAGACTGGTGTAACCAGCGTGCTGGGGGCCATTGGCTGCGGCAGACCAGCCTGAGCCGCCACCGCTTGCTGCTGGGTAAACTCGAGTGCCGTCAGGCGGGCCACTTCCGAGGGCTGGCTGCCCATTTTTTCCCAGATCGGGGTCGACAGGGACACGCCGGTAGCTACCGTAATCAGAAACAAAAATATGGTTTGAACGCGTTGAATCATGAGCGCATTAACGAGTGATAAACGCGCAAAATTAGCCGAAAAATTGATAGAGTTATGAGTACAGGCGTTGAGGTGGTGATGACCGCCGATGGGTCGAACACGGTATTGAATCAGGCCCTGGGTAAAACCTACCATTCGGTCTATGGTGCCTGGCAGGAGTCGCAACGCGTCTACATCGAAATTGGCTTGCTGGAAGCCTTTGATCGGTTCACGGGGGCTATACGAATTCTGGAAATGGGATTTGGTACGGGGCTCAATGCCTTGCTGACACTGCGTGAAGCCGAACGTCGCAGTCGAACAATCCGATACGTAGGGCTCGATTCATTCCCGTTGCCGCTGGAACAGGCTCAACAACTTAACTACGATGGGTTGTTGCAAACCACGCAGCTGGCCGCGCTGCACGAAGCGCCCTGGGAAGTGCCGGTATCGGTTACGCCTTCGTTTACCCTGCAAAAACATGCCGTCAGGCTCGAAGCGTTTGCAACCACCGAGCAGTTCCACCTGATCTATTACGATGCCTTTGCCCCATCGTCTCAGCCGGAGTTGTGGGAGTCAGACATCTTTGAGAAGTTGGCCGGATTCTTGCTCCCGGGTGGTATGCTGACTACGTATTGCTCAAAGAGTTATGTGCAGCGGAATATGCGTAGTGCCGGTTTGGTAGTTGAGAAACACGACGGTCCGCATCACAAGCGCGATATACTCCGGGCCATCAGACCGGCCTGATACAAAGCTGGGTCAGCGTCTAATTTTACCGGCAGTTGAACGTTACTGAATAAATACTGCCTGTGACTTAACGCGCCAATACCGTATGAAACGCCTGTCCGTATTAACCCTCACACTTGCCCTGTTTGCGCTGTGCGCTTTTCGTCTGCCGACCCCCGTCAGTTCGGTGCCTGCGCCTGCCGAGCCTAAGCACATCAAATGGCTCACCATTCAACAGGCTTACGCCCTGACCCAGAAAGCGCCCCGTAAGTTTGTGATCGACGTGTACACCGACTGGTGCGGCTGGTGCAAACGCATGGATCGGGATACCTTTTCACAACCCGCCATTGTCGATTATGTCAATGCCAATTACTACCCGGTTCGGTTCAATGCCGAGCAAACGGGCGATGTCGTGTTGGGCAAACAAACCTTCAAATACGTTGGTGGAGGAGGGCGTGGGGTGCACGAACTGGCGGCTGCACTGCTCCGTAATCAGATGAGCTACCCGACCACCGTGTTCATGGACGAAAAGTTTCAGCTCATTCAGCCCATACCAGGTTACCTCGAGCCGCTTACTTTCCACCAGATCATCACGTATTTCGGGAGCGATAACCACCAGAAGGAGCCATTCGACAAATACAAGGCCGGAACCTATACCAAAGAATATCGGGCCGAATTATCGGCGGGAAAATGAAAATAACAGGCATTTGTTTCGGAACGCGGTCTTGTGGCCGCGTTTCTGCGTTTTAGCGAATCCTGTTAAAAACCGTAAATTTGACAGCGTAAGTAGCTAAACTCAATTACATACATGAATCAACAACTAACGCTGCTGGCAGCTCTGGCTCTTTCACTGGGCACGGGTACCGCAGAGGCTCACTGGATTGTTCGGCCCCCTAAAGCGGGCAAGCCAATGGTTACCGCGGGTCCCCGGAAGTTTATCGATCCCCAAAACATGGATATGTCGGTAAAACCGGGCGACGATTTTTACCAGTATGCCAATGGAAACTGGCTGAAACAGCACGCCATTCCGGCGTCGAAAACCTCGTGGGGTAGTTTCAATGAACTGCGTGACAAAAGTCTCGACGCCATGAAGTCGCTGCTCGAAGAGGCTAGTAAAACCCCCACGAAAGGACGGCTTTATCAGATGGTGGGCGATTTCTACGTGAGTGGTATGGATACGGCTACTATCGAGAAACGCGGTTTCGATCCTATCAAACCAGATCTGGCCCGTATCGAAAAAGTCAATAATAAACAGGCCTTCTTCGACGAACTGGCTTACCAGCGCACACAGGGCAACGGTATGTTGTTTGGTTTCGGCATCACGCAGGATCGCAAGAACGTTACTAAATACATGCCTTCGTTCGGGCAGGGGGGGACTACCTTACCCGACCGTGATTATTACCTTAAGAACGACGCCCGTAGTACCAAAATCCGTGATGCCTACGTCGACAACCTGACTAAAATGTTCGGCCTGATCGGCGAAGAGCCAACCCAGGCTTCGCAGGATGCTGATGTTGTGCTGCGGCTCGAAACCGCACTGGCCAAGGCGCAGATGTCGCGGGTCGAGATGCGCGATCCGTACAAGACCTACAACAAACTGACCATTGCCGGTTTCAACCAGCAAACACCCGGTATCAACTGGAATGACCAGCTGACCAAGTTTGGGGTGAAGAATCAGGACTCGGTACTGGTGCAAAACCCCGCGTTCTACCATTCGCTCGACAGCCTCATCACAGCAACGCCGATCGAAGACCTGCGCACCTACATGCGCTGGAACATACTGAAAGGCGCAGCCCCCTTCCTGAGCGATGCCTTTGTGAAACAGAATTTCGCATTCTCGCGGGTGCTGACGGGTCAGAAAGTGCAAACGCCCCGCTGGGAGCGCGTGAGTGGCCTGATCGATGGGACGCTGGGCGATCTGCTCGGGCAGCTCTACGTACAGACGTATTTCAAACCTGAAGCCAAACAGCGTATGCTGGGCCTGGTCGACAACCTGGAAGCGTCGTACAAAGAGCACATCAAAAACCTCGACTGGATGAGCGATGAAACCAAAAAACGGGCGCTCAACAAGCTTACGTCGTTTAAACGCAAAATCGGTTACCCCGATAAGTGGAAAAACTACGATGGCGTCACCATTGCCCGCAATGACTACTACGGCAATGTGAAATCGGCCAGCCGCTGGTCGTACAATTACATGCTTAACCGGCTGGGTAAGCCTGTCGATAAAACGGAGTGGAGCATGACTCCGCCCACAGTAAATGCCTATTACAGTCCTGTCAACAACGAGATTGCGTTTCCGGCTGCTATTCTGCAGTTTCCCTTCTTCGATTTCGACGCCGATGACGCTGTTAACTACGGGGGTATCGGCGCCGTAATTGGCCACGAAATGACCCACGGTTTCGACGATTCGGGGCGGCAATACGATGCTGATGGTACCCTGCGCGATTGGTGGACAAAGACAGACGCCGACAACTTCAAAAAACGCGCCGACCAGGTGAAAGAGCAATTCTTCGGCTTTAAAGTACTGGATTCGCTGAAAGTAAACGGTCAGCTGACACTGGGCGAGAATCTGGCCGATCTGGGTGGACTGGCTATTGCTTATGATGCGTTCAAGAAGACGCCCCAGGGCAAATCGAAAACCAAGATTGATGGTTTCACCCCCGACCAGCGTTTCTTCCTGTCATGGGCGCAGGTATGGCGTATCAACGTACTGCCCGAAACTCAGGCACAGCTCATTATGACCGATCCGCATGCACCGGGTATGTACCGCTGCAACGGGCCGCTCTCAAATATTGATGCCTGGTATCAGGCCTTCAATGTACAGCCTGACAACCGGATGTATAAAAAACCAGCCGACCGTATTCGGGTCTGGTAGTCAATCAGTATTGGTAGAGGAGAAGCCGCATCAGCACCAGCTGATGCGGCTTTTTTGTAATTTACAGGCGGTCTGGTCTATTGTATCAAACCCACGGACAAATCATGAACTCGTACACCCTTGTGTTGCTGGCTGGTCTAAGCATGCTGGCCTGCCAGTCTAAACCAAAACAGGAGTCGGCATCAGCCGCAGTTGCCGTTGACGATAGCGCTGCCAGTCTGTCTAAACGCCCCGGGCCCGACGCACCCCGATCAGCCGCCGACCGGTTGGTACGAGCACTGTACTTCGAACACAGCAAAAAAGAAAATCCCCTGCGCGAAACCCGGGATCGGGGGGTAGTCGATCAGTTTTTTGCGCCTGCCCTGGCCAATCATATCTGGGCTCGCCAGGGCAGAAGAGCAGCCGGCATCAATCCACTGCTGGGTGTATCCGATACGGATGTGAGTAAAATCTGGGTCGAGCCTGCAGCGGTCGGGGGCACCAGGGCTGTAGTGTATGTCACCTTCCAGAAGGCCGGTAAACCACAGGAAATCAAGGTCGAACTGGTGCGGATCGATCAAAGCCGCTGGCGGATTGCTGAACTGACCTATCCCGACGGCCGTCGCCTGAGTGAGTCATGATCGACGCAGCTGGATGAGATTTTTCAGACGCGGGTAAAACAATTTTATCTGCCATGAATGGCTTGACTGTCAAGTGCTTGACAAAATCAAAAGCGAAGTTTTTTGCCTATTGTGAGTGCTGTCGACGAGAATATTCTGAATTATTTTGAAAGCATGTGTTGACAACACCACGAAACTGTGTAATTTTGCAACTCCAAACCCGGCAGGGGGCGGGAATTGTTCATTGACAGTGCTTTTGGGGAGTTTCCAGAGTGGCCAAATGGATCAGACTGTAAATCTGCTGGCGTACGCCTTCGGAGGTTCGAATCCTCCACTCCCCACCAACTGGACGTTATAAAGTTTAAGCGTTAGCAGGTCAAAACGTAGCGAAAGGCGAGAGCCGGCCCTGCGACTGTGCAACGGTTTAACTATCTAACTCCGCTTTTGCGGAAGTAGCTCAATTGGTAGAGCGATAGCCTTCCAAGCTATAGGTTGCGGGTTCGAGACCCGTCTTCCGCTCCAAGGACTAAGTTGAAAAGTTGCATAGTTAACTGTTGTAGAGCCTTCAGCCTGCTGATGACAAACTGTACAGCCTGGTGACTGCAAGACTTTACAGCGTTCTTACAAGCCGTTATAGCTCAGCGGTAGAGCACTTCCTTGGTAAGGAAGAGGTCCGGGGTTCAAGTCCCCGTAACGGCTCAGGACTTCCGGTGTGAAGTCTTTTTGACGGGGCCGCCCGTGCGGTTTTTAAGCCAAAACGGTGTCATATTCTGTGAGAAGATGATATCGTCTGGCTTAATTTTATGTTCAGCGAGTTCATCCAAAAACAAAAACAGTTCACAATAGCGTTTTAAAAACATGGCAAAAGAGAATTTTGACCGCTCGAAACCGCACGTAAACATCGGTACGATTGGTCACGTTGACCACGGTAAAACGACGCTGACGGCTGCCATTACGAAAGTGCTGGCCGAAAAGGGTCTGGCCGCAATTCGGGACTTCTCCTCGATTGACAACGCCCCCGAAGAAAAAGAACGGGGTATCACCATCAATACATCGCACGTTGAGTACGCTACGGCTAACCGCCACTATGCGCACGTTGACTGCCCAGGCCACGCTGACTATGTGAAAAACATGGTAACGGGTGCCGCTCAAATGGATGGCGCTATCCTCGTGGTAGCTGCTACCGACGGACCAATGCCCCAGACGCGTGAGCACATCCTGCTCGCCCGCCAGGTAGGCGTTCCCCAGCTGGTTGTGTTCATGAACAAAGTCGATATGGTCGACGATCCTGAACTGCTGGAACTGGTTGAAATGGAAATCCGTGAACTGCTGAGCTTCTACAACTTCGACGGTGACAACATCCCTGTTATCCAGGGTTCGGCACTGGGTGGTCTGAACGGCGACGCTAAATGGGTTAAAACCATTGAAGATCTGATGGACAACGTGGATAGCTTTATCCCCCTTCCTCCCCGTCAGACCGACCTGCCATTCCTGATGCCTGTCGAGGACGTATTCTCGATCACGGGTCGTGGTACGGTTGCTACCGGCCGTATCGAGCGTGGTGTAATCAACTCGGGGGAACCTGTCGAAATCCTCGGTATGGGTGCTGAAAACCTGAAGTCGGTTGTAACCGGTGTTGAAATGTTCCGGAAAATTCTGGACCGTGGCGAAGCTGGTGACAACGTAGGTCTGCTGCTCCGTGGTATTGAGAAAACCGATATCCGTCGTGGTATGGTTATCTGTAAGCCTGGTTCGGTAACCCCGCACATGAAATTCAAAGCTGAGGTTTACGTACTGTCGAAAGAAGAAGGTGGCCGTCACACGCCGTTCTTCAACAAGTACCGCCCTCAGTTCTACTTCCGTACCACGGATGTAACGGGTGAGATCTCGCTGCCAGCCAACGTAGAGATGGTTATGCCAGGCGATAACATCACGATCGAAGTAAACCTGATCAACAAAATCGCCATGGAGAAAGGTCTCCGTTTCGCTATCCGCGAAGGTGGTCGCACCGTTGGTGCTGGTCAGGTAACGGAAATTCTCGACTAGTAAGTAGCTTAGAACAAGTGCATTTCTTAACGGAAATGCACTTGTTTTTTAAGATTATTTCGTACTTTTGCAGTCCGTTTCGGAAGCAACCGTTACGGACTTTTTTTAGGTAGTCGCACGACGCGTACCATACGGGTGTAGTTCAAGGGTAGAATAGCGGTCTCCAAAACCGTTGATGGGAGTTCGAATCTCTCCACCCGTGCCAATTCCTATTCTGACAATGGACAAGTTTATTTCGTTTCTGAAGGCCTCCTGGGAGGAAGTTCAGCACAACGTTACTTGGCCTAAATTCAGCGAACTGCAGTCCAGCTCGACACTGGTACTGGTAGCCTCGCTGATTTTTGCGCTGATGGTCGGGCTGATTGATGTTGTGTTCGAGAATGCGCTCAACGCCTTCTATCAGTCGTTTTAACTATGATGGAGGGGGCATGGACCATCGTCATACCGACTGATTGTCCGGCAGTCATCAATCATAATCATTTACCAATATGAGCGGCATACAGTGGTACGTCATTCGGGCCGTATCGGGGCAGGAGAAGAAAATCAAATCATACCTCGATAACGAAATTCTCCGGCAAAACCTGGACGAAGTTATTCCCCAGGTTCTGATTCCGGCTGAGAAGGTCTACGAAATGCGTAACGGTAAGAAGCGCGTTCGGGAGAAATCGTTTTTTCCGGGATATATTCTGATCTCCGCTGATCTCGGCAACAACCGGGCACTCGACATGATCCTGAACATGCCCGGTGTACTCGGCTTTCTCGGCAACTCACAGGTAGGCACGACATCGAAAGTACCCGTTCCTCTGCGCGAAGCAGAAGTACGGCGAATCCTGGGTAAAGCTGAAGAAGAAGCGCAGGAAATCGCGGCTCCAACGGTGGCTTATCTGAAAGGTGAATCAATCAAGGTTGTGGATGGGCCGTTTGGCGGTTTCATTGGCACAGTAGAAGAAGTTTTTGACGACCGGAAGAAACTGAACGTCGTTGTAAAAATATTTGGCCGGAATACTCCGGTAGAACTCAGTTACGCGCAAGTAGAAAAGGAAAACTAGCGGCAACGCTGGCTATCCACCCGGTCGGGCGTTCTATGCTTCCCTCAGAGGACAAACGACCAAACCAGCTTGGTTTATGGTGAATGAGTGCTCATTGCGGGTATGTGACTACCGGATGGGCAACCTGTAATCAGAAATCATAAATTAACCAGAACAATGGCAAAAGAAGTAGGTGGCTACGTAAAGCTCCAAGTCAAAGGCGGGCAGGCCAACCCCTCACCTCCAATCGGTCCGGCACTGGGTTCCAAGGGTTTGAATATCATGGAATTCTGCAAGCAGTTCAACGGCCGTACGCAGGACAAAATGGGTATGGTGTTGCCGGTTTTGATTACGTATTACAAGGATAAATCCTTTGATTTCGTCATCAAAACTCCGCCCGCGCCGATTCTGCTGATGGAAGCAGCTAAGCTGAAAGGCGGCTCTGCTCAACCAAACCGCAACAAAGTTGGCTCAGTAACGTGGGACCAAATCCGGACGATCGCGGAAACGAAGATGCCCGATTTGAACGCCTTCACGGTTGAGTCGGCAATGCGTCAGGTGGCCGGAACGGCCCGCAGCATGGGTATCACGGTGACGGGTGCTGCGCCCTTCGAGAACTAATAGACTTGCTGAGGCAAACACAGAGATGGCTAAGTTAACGAAAAAACAAAAAGAAGCACTGTCGAAGTATGACGCTGCTAAGGAATATTCGCTCGAACAGGCAGCTGGTATTCTGAAGGAGATCTCGTACACCAAATTCGATGCTTCTGTGGATATTGATGTTCGGTTGGGCGTCGATCCGCGTAAAGCCGACCAAATGGTACGGGGCGTTGCCACGCTGCCACATGGTACAGGTAAAACGGTTCGCGTTCTGGTGCTCTGCACGCCGGACAAGGAAAACGAAGCGAAAGAAGCTGGTGCTGACTTCGTAGGTCTGGACGATTACATTCAGAAGATTGAACAAGGCTGGACGGATGTCGACGTGATTATCACGATGCCAAACGTAATGGCCAAAGTTGGTCGTCTGGGTAAAGTACTGGGTCCTCGTGGGCTGATGCCAAACCCGAAATCGGGTACGGTAACGCCCGAAGTTGGCAAAGCTGTTCGTGAGGTGAAGGCTGGTAAAATCGACTTTAAAGTCGACAAAACCGGTATCATTCATACCAGCATTGGTAAAGTATCGTTCTCGCCCGAAAAGCTGGCCGAGAACGCGCAGGAAATTATCGCCACGCTGATGCGTCTAAAGCCTTCGTCGGCCAAGGGTACATACGTGAAGACGATTAACCTGTCGAGCACGATGAGTCCGGGAGTAACGATTGATAAAGGCACAGTAGCCGGAATTTAAGCCATGAAGCGCGAGGGCAAAGGAGCAATTATTGAGGAATTGACTGGTAAGTTTCAGTCGACTCCCTTCTTCTACATCACGGAAGCCAATGGCATGACGGTTGCTGAAACCAACAACCTCCGTCGGATGTGTTTTGAGCGGGGCATTGAGTACAAAGTGGTGAAGAATACCTTCATCAAAAAAGCACTCGAAACCCTCGATACGGATTATACGCCGTTCAACGATACGGTGCTGCAAGGCCAGTCGGCAGTGATGTTTCACGCCGAAAACGGTAAAGCACCGGCCCAATTGATTAAAGAATTCCGGAAGACCAGTGACAAACTCCAACTGAAAGGTGCGTCGATCGACAGCAGTCTCTTCATTGGAGCCGATCAACTCGATACCCTCATCGCGCTGAAGAGCCGCGAAGAACTCATCGGCGAGATCGTTGGTCTGCTGCAGTCGCCTGCCAAGAATGTTATCTCGGCACTCCAGGGCGGTGGCAACAAACTGGCCGGTATCCTCAAGACGCTGTCGGAGCGCGAGGAAGCCGCTTAATTTTCCTTCCGATAGGTTAATCTCAATCTTGTATCACAATCAAATTTAGAATACGACAATGGCAGATTTGAAAGCGTTCGCTGAGCAGCTTGTAAGCCTGACGGTTAAAGAAGTAAACGAACTGGCTACCATTCTGAAAGATGAGTATGGCATCGAGCCGGCTGCTGCAGCTCCGGTAATGGTTGCTGGTGGTGGCGCTGGCGCCGGTGATGGTGCTCCCGCTGCGGCTGAGAAAACGTCGTTCGACGTGATCCTGAAGTCGGCTGGTGCTGCTAAACTGGCTGTGGTGAAACTGGTTAAAGACCTGACCGGTCTGGGCCTGAAAGAAGCTAAAGAACTGGTTGACGGTGCTCCAAAACCAGTTAAAGAAGGCGTTGCCAAAGACGAAGCTGAATCGCTGCGCAAGCAACTCGAAGAAGCTGGTGCTGAAGTAGAAGTGAAGTAAGCAACTGCTCATTCACATACCGCTCTAAGCAGGAGAGGCCAGACATTATGTCTGGTCTTTTCCTGCTTAGAGATTTTTTGTCTATGCACTTGCAAAAGACAAACTTAATCTTATTGCCTTACGTTGTCTATTTACGCCCCTTGGGTTGGTTGACACCTGGGGTCTCGAATAGCCGCTTAGTTCGAGTGCTGTAGCAACGCTTCGCAACACACTCATTGAGAATCGGTTACGCAACTAAACGAAGTACAATCTTGGCTACAAACGCGAAAATCAGTACGCGCAAAAACTTTGCGACGATTCAGCCAGTGATTGGGTATCCCGACTTTCTGGATATTCAAGTAAAATCCTTCAAAGATTTTTTCCAGCTTGACACGCCTTCCAACCAACGGTCGGAAGAGGGGCTGTTCAAGGTTTTTCAGGAAAACTTCCCAATTTCTGATTCCCGCGAAAACTTCAAACTGGAGTTTATCGATTATTCGGTTGACCCACCGAAGTATTCAGTCGATGAATCGATCGACCGGGGACTTACCTATTCTGTACCGCTGAAAGCGAAACTGCGGCTCTCGAACAACGATCCTGACAACGAGGATTTTGAAACGATTGAGCAGGAAGTGTTTCTGGGCAACATCCCATATATGACCGAGAAAGGCTCGTTTGTCATTAACGGAGCCGAACGGGTGATTGTTTCGCAGCTTCACCGCTCGCCAGGTGTGTTCTTCTCAATGAGCAAACATACCAACGGTACCAAACTGTACTCAGCTCGGATCATCCCGTTCAAGGGGTCCTGGATTGAGTTCTCGACGGACGTCAACAACGTCATGTATGCATACATCGATCGGAAGAAGAAATTCCCCGTGACGACGTTGCTGCGTGCCATTGGTTTTGGCTCCGACAAAGATATTCTCGACCTGTTTGGTCTGTCGGAAGAGGTGCCCGCAACGGCTGCCAATCTGAAAAAAGCCATTGGTCGTCGGTTGGCTGCCCGGGTACTGCGCACCTGGACGGAAGACTTCGTCGATGAAGATACGGGCGAAGTTGTTTCGATCAGCCGGAACGAAGTATTGCTCGAGCGTGACTCGGCTATCTCCGTTGACGATATCGAAACCATTACGGAATCGGGCCAGAAGTCGGTCATCCTGCATAAGGAAGACATGAACATGGCCGATTACAACATCATTTATAATACCCTGCAGAAAGATAGCTCCAACTCTGAAAAAGAAGCGGTGGAGCAAATCTATCGGCAGCTGCGTAATGCTGATGCGCCCGATGAGCAGGCCGCCCGGGAAATTATCCAGAGCCTGTTCTTCTCCGACAAGCGTTACGACCTGGGTGACGTTGGCCGGTACCGGATCAACAAGAAGCTGGGTCTCGACATCTCGTCGGACATGAAAGTACTGACGACTGAGGACATTGTCTCGATCGTGAAGTACCTGATCGGTCTGATCAACTCGAAGGCCGTAGTCGATGATATTGACCACCTGAGCAACCGGCGGGTTCGTACCGTTGGTGAGCAGCTGTACGCGCAGTTCGGCGTAGGTCTGGCCCGTATGGCCCGGACTATCAAAGAACGGATGAACGTGCGGGACAACGAGGATTTTAAGCCCGTTGACCTGATTAATGCCCGTACATTGTCGTCGGTGATCAACTCGTTCTTCGGCACAAACCAGCTGTCGCAGTTCATGGACCAAACCAACCCGCTGGCCGAGGTGACGCACAAGCGTCGGATGTCGGCACTGGGACCCGGTGGTCTGTCGCGCGAGCGGGCGGGCTTCGAGGTTCGTGACGTTCACTACACCCACTACGGGCGTCTGTGTACGATTGAAACGCCTGAAGGACCGAACATTGGTCTGATTTCGTCGCTATGCGTATACGCCAAGATCAACAGCATGGGCTTTATCGAAACGCCGTACCGGGTTATTGAAAACGGGAAGGTATCGATGGATAAGCCGGTGATGTACCTGACGGCTGAAGAAGAAGATACGCACTACATTGCTCAGGCAAATGCCGGCGTCGACAAAAAGGGTAATTTTCAGGTTGACCGTCTGAAGGCTCGTTTCGAAGGCGACTTTCCGATGGCCGAGCCTGCGAACGTGACGTTCATGGACATTGCACCCAACCAGATTGTATCGGTGGCTGCGTCGATGATTCCGTTCCTCGAGCACGACGATGCCAACCGGGCCCTGATGGGTTCGAACATGCAGCGTCAGGCCGTACCACTGCTGCGCCCCGAAGCGCCTATCGTGGGTACGGGTCTGGAAGGACGTGTGGCTGTCGATTCACGGACGCTGGTCATTGCTGAAGCAGATGGCACCATCGAATTCGTTGATTCGACGAAGATCGTTGTCCGTTACAACCTCGATGACGACCAGATGGCCGTATCGTTCGACGAAGACCGGAAAACGTACAACCTGATTAAATTCCGCCGTACCAACCAGGATACGTGCATCAACATCAAGCCAACCGTCCTGAAAGGGCAGAAGGTGAAGAAAGGCGATGTGCTCTGCGAAGGGTACGCAACGCAGGCCGGCGAGCTGGCACTGGGTCGTAACATGAAGGTTGCCTTCATGCCCTGGCAGGGATACAACTTCGAGGATGCTATCGTGATCTCGGAGCGTGTTGTGCGGGAAGATATCTTTACCTCGATCCACATCGAAGAGTTTGAACTCGAAGTACGGGATACCAAACGGGGTGAAGAAGAACTGACCTCAGAAATTCCCAACGTTTCGGAAGAAACAGTTCGTAATCTCGATGAGAACGGTATCGTTCGTATTGGTACGGAAGTTAAGGAAGGCGATATCCTGATCGGTAAAATCACGCCGAAAGGGGAGAGTGACCCAACGCCGGAAGAAAAACTACTCCGCGCCATTTTCGGCGATAAGGCCGGTGACGTGAAAGATGCATCGAAGAAAGCACCACCGTCGCTTAAAGGCGTGGTTATCGATACCAAACTGTTTGCGCGGCCGGCCAAAGAAGACCGGGGTAAGCACAAAGAAGAGGTAAAGGTGCTGATGAAGAAGTACGGCCGGGAGCTGAACGACTTCCGTGCCCGGATGATCGAGAAAACGGTCGCCCTGCTCGAAGGCAAAACCAGCGCGGGTGTGAAGCACAAATTCGGCGACGAAATTGTGAGCAAGGGTGTCAAGTTCAACCGGAAGAACATTACGGAGAACCTGTTCCCTGACAAAAACAACTACCGCGACGAGAGCAGCTACGCCGTTCCGGAAGAAGCCAACCTCCTGTCGGATATCAGCCTCGAAAGCTGGACCGACGACGAGAAGGTAAACCAGATGGTTGTGTCGCTCGTGAAGAACTACAACAACCGTCGTAGCGAAATCACGGGTCGGTTCAAGCGGGAGCGCTTTACCCTCGAGGTGGGCGATGAATTGCCTGCAGGTATCGTTAAGCTGGCTAAAGTTTATATCGCCAAGAAGCGTAAGCTGAAAGTAGGGGATAAAATGGCTGGTCGCCACGGTAACAAAGGGGTTGTGGCCCGGATCGTACGGGACGAGGACATGCCCTTCCTGGAAGACGGAACGAAAGTCGACATCGTACTGAACCCGCTGGGCGTACCATCCCGGATGAACCTGGGTCAGATTTATGAGACCGTACTGGCATGGGCTGGCCAGAAACTGAACCGGAAATATGCGACGCCAATTTTTGACGGAGCGACGGAGCAGCAGGTTGCCGATGAGCTGAATGAAGCAGGTCTGCCTTCGTTTGGTCGTACGTACCTCTACAACGGTCTGACGGGCGAACGCTTTGACCAACCCGTAACGGTGGGTATCATCTACATGCTGAAACTGGGTCACCTGGTCGACGACAAGATGCACGCCCGTTCGATCGGTCCATACTCGCTCATCACGCAGCAGCCGCTGGGTGGTAAGGCGCAGTTCGGAGGTCAGCGGTTTGGCGAGATGGAAGTGTGGGCGCTCGAGGCTTTCGGGGCATCAAACATCCTGCAGGAAATCCTGACCGTTAAATCGGATGATGTAGTTGGCCGTGCCAAAGCGTATGAGGCTATCGTAAAAGGGGAGAACCTGCCGAAGCCGAACATTCCGGAGTCATTCAACGTACTGGTTCACGAGCTTCGTGGCCTGGCGCTTGAAATCACGTTAGAATAATAAAGTTTTCAGTTTACAGTTTTTCGTTTTCAGTTGGCGGGTGTAGGATTGGTACCGCACTTGTCAACTGAAAACTGTAAACAGAAAACTGTAGACTTCACTGTTAAATCTCCAACCAATGTCGTTCAAAAAGAACAAGAAACTCAACAGCGATTTTGCCAGCGTGACGATCAGTCTGGCGTCGCCGGAGTCTATTTTGGAGAGTTCCTACGGCGAGGTGACACAGCCGGAGACAATCAACTACCGGACTTACAAGCCGGAGATGGGTGGCTTATTCTGTGAGCGCATCTTCGGTCCTGTAAAAGACTGGGAGTGTCACTGCGGTAAGTATAAGCGGATTCGCTACAAGGGTATCATCTGCGACCGCTGTGGCGTGGAGGTTACCGAAAAGAAAGTCCGCCGGGAGCGTATGGGCCACATCGAACTGGTGGTGCCCGTAGCGCACATCTGGTATTTCCGCTCGCTGCCCAACAAAATCGGATATCTGCTCGGCCTTTCGACCAAGAAACTCGACCAGATCATTTATTACGAACGGTATATCGTTGTTCAGCCCGGTGTAAAGGCTGAAGACGGTATCAACCAGCTCGACTTTCTGACCGAAGACGAATACCTGGACATTATCGACAAACTGCCCAGCAGCAACCAGCATCTCGACGATAAGGACCCGAACAAATTCATCGCCAAGATGGGGGCCGAGGCACTGGAGATGCTTCTGTCGCGCGTGCAACTCGACGAGCTGTCGTACTCGCTGCGCCACGCTGCCGCTACTGACACGTCGCAACAACGGAAAGCCGAAGCGCTTAAACGCCTGAAAGTCGTAGAAGCGTTCCGGGAAGCCAATGGCCGCATCGAGAACCGTCCCGAGTGGATGATCATCAAGATGGTGCCGGTTATTCCGCCCGAACTGCGCCCGCTCGTCCCCCTCGACGGTGGCCGGTTTGCTACGTCTGACCTGAACGATCTGTACCGGCGCGTTATCATTCGGAACAACCGTCTGAAACGCCTGATCGAGATCAAAGCGCCCGAGGTAATTTTGCGTAACGAAAAGCGGATGCTTCAGGAGGCTGTTGACTCGCTGTTCGACAATTCGCGGAAAGTAAACGCTGTTCGTTCGGAAGGCAACCGCGCGCTGAAATCGCTGTCGGATATGCTGAAAGGGAAGCAGGGTCGTTTCCGGCAAAACCTGCTCGGTAAACGTGTCGACTATTCAGGTCGTTCGGTTATCGTGGTTGGTCCTGAACTGAAACTGCATGAGTGCGGTCTGCCGAAAGACATGGCCGCCGAGCTTTTCAAGCCGTTTGTGATTCGTAAGCTTATTGAGCGGGGAATTGTGAAAACGGTGAAATCGGCAAAGAAAATCGTAGACCGGAAAGATCCTGTTATCTGGGATATTCTGGAAAACGTACTGAAAGGACACCCTGTACTGCTCAACCGGGCTCCAACGCTGCACCGGTTAGGTATTCAGGCGTTCCAGCCCAAACTGATCGAAGGTAAAGCAATTCAGCTGCACCCCCTCGTCTGTACGGCTTTCAACGCTGACTTTGACGGTGACCAGATGGCTGTGCACGTACCACTGGGGCAGGAAGCTGTTCTGGAGGCTTCGCTGTTGATGCTGGCATCGCACAACATTCTTAACCCGGCCAACGGTGCGCCGATCACGGTACCGTCGCAGGACATGGTACTGGGTCTGTATTACGTAACGAAAGGGCGTAAGAGCATTCCGGAGTATCCGATTGCGGGTGAAGGCATGACCTTCTATGGTGCCGAAGAGGTAATCATCGGTATCAACGAAGGGAAAGTGTCGAAACACGCCAATATCAAGTGCCGGGTTCGCGTTCGGGACGAGAGTGGTGAACTGGTCTACAAGGTGATCGATACGGTTGCCGGCCGACTGCTGTTCAACCAGGCTGTTCCGGAAGAAGTAGGCTACATCAACGAACTGCTGACGAAGAAAAAGCTGCAGCAGATCATTGCCCTGATCTTTAAGATTTCGGGTGGTGCCCGTACGGCTCAGTTCCTCGACGAAATCAAAGAACTCGGGTTCCAGATGGCGTTCAAAGGTGGTCTGTCGATCGGCTTGAGCGACGTTATGATTCCGGAAGCTAAACAGGGACTCGTTGACGAAGCGAAAGCTGAGGTACAAAGTGTCTGGGATAACTACCTGATGGGTCTGATCACGGAGAACGAACGCTACAACCAGGTCATCGATATCTGGACGCGCGTGAACTCCCGGCTGACCGAGACGCTGATGAAGCAGCTCGAAGCCGATCAGGGTGGTTTCAACTCGATCTACATGATGATGCACTCGGGAGCCCGTGGTTCGCGTGAGCAGATTCGTCAGCTGGGCGGTATGCGGGGCCTGATGGCCAAGCCGCAGAAAAACCTCCAGGGGTCGGTTGGTGAGATTATCGAAAACCCGATTCTGTCGAACTTCAAAGAAGGGCTCGACGTACTCGAGTACTTTATCTCGACACACGGTGCCCGGAAAGGTCTGGCCGATACGGCGCTGAAAACGGCCGATGCCGGTTACCTGACCCGTCGTCTGCACGACGTAGCACAGGATGTAATCATCAGCGAAGACGACTGTGGTACGCTGCGCGGCCTGCAGGTGTCGGCTCTGAAAGATAACGAAGACATCGTCGAACCCCTGTCGGAACGGATTCTGGGCCGCACCACGGTACATGATATCTTTGATCCGCTCAAGAAAGATGAAGAAGGCAAACCACTGAAGCTGGTTGGTTCGGGTGAACTGATCACGGAAGAGATTGCCGCAGCGATCGACGAAACGAGCATCGAAACGGTTGAAATCCGGTCGGTACTGACCTGCGAATCGCGTCAGGGTGTCTGCGCCAAGTGTTATGGTCGCAACCTGGCTTCGGGCCGCATGGTCGACATCGGCGAAGCCGTGGGTGTGATTGCCTCGCAGTCGATTGGTGAGCCAGGTACTCAGCTTACCCTGCGTACGTTCCACGTGGGTGGTACGGCTTCGAACATTGCGGTCGACGCGTCGATCAAAGCTAAGTTCGACGGTCTGATCGAATTCGAAGAAATGCGTACGGTTGAGTCGGAAGACAACGAAGGAAACCCACAGACGGTTGTTATGGGCCGCTCGGGCGAAGTTCGGATCGTTAGCCCCGAAGACCGCAATATCGTATTCATCAGCAACAACGTTCCTTACGGCGCGTTCCTGCGAGTGAAAGACGGCGACATGGTGAAGAAAGGCGACGACATCTGCGCGTGGGATCCTTATAACGCCGTTATTCTGTCGGAGCTGACGGGTACACTGCACTTCGATGCGATCGAAGACGGTATCACCTATCGCGAAGAATTTGACGAACAGACGGGCTTCCAGGAGATGGTCATCATCGAGACCCGTGACAAGGCCAAAAACCCGGCTATCGTTGTTCAGGGCACCACAACGCTGTCGCTGCACCTGCAGGACACCGACGCAGGTGGTCTGCTTCAGAAGAGCTACAACCTGCCGGTTGGGTCGCGTCTGGTCGTCAAGGAAGGCCAAAAAATCAAAGCTGGTCAGCCGCTGGCGAAGATTCCCCGGAACGTGGGTAAAACCCGCGACATTACGGGTGGTCTGCCCCGCGTAACGGAACTGTTCGAAGCACGTAACCCGTCGAACCCGGCGGTTGTGAGCGAGATCGATGGCGTAGTTACGTACGGAACGATCAAACGGGGTAACCGGGAGATTTTCATCGAGTCGAAAGACGGCACGAAGAAAAAATACCTGGTACCGCTCTCGAAGTTCATCCTGGTACAGGACAACGACTTCGTACGGGCTGGTGCTCCCCTGTCTGACGGAGCCATTACGCCGAGCGACATTCTGGCCATCAAAGGCCCGACTGCTGTTCAGGAGTATCTGGTGAACGAGATTCAGGAAGTATACCGCCTGCAGGGTGTAAAAATCAACGACAAGCACATTGAAGCCATTGTGCGGCAAATGATGCAGAAAGTTGAGATCATCGATTCGGGCGATACCAACTTCCTCGAAGGTCAGGTAGTTGATAAGTGGGCGTTCCGCGAAGAAAACGACAAGATCCTCGACGCGAAAGTGGTTATGGACGCCGGTGATTCGCCAAACGTAAAACCAGGTCAGATTCTGACGAGCCGTCAGCTCCGCGACGAGAACTCGAGCCTGAAACGGCGCGACATGGCCCTGGTGCAAGTGCGCGATGCCATGGCTGCCGTATCGCAGCCAACGCTGATGGGTATCACGCAGTCGTCGCTGGGTACCGACAGCTTCATCTCGGCCGCTTCGTTCCAGGAAACGACGAAAGTACTGAGCGAAGCCTCGATCCGTGGCAAGCGTGACCACCTCGACGGTCTGAAAGAGAACGTTATCGTTGGTCACCTGATCCCGGCTGGTACGGGTATCCGCCGGTACCAGAGCGCGATCGTTGGTTCGAAGGAAGAGCTCGAAACCATTACCGAATCGCGTGAGCAGTTCACCAAAAGCAAGAAGAAAGCGCTGGCCTAGTCAGTGCTGGTACAAATACAAAAAAAGCCGCCCCGATCAACTCGGGGCGGCTTTTTTTGTTGAACGTGTGTAGAAGCCGACAGCTGTTGCCCAAACCTCGGTAAACCGAAAAGAGACACTGTTTATGGCTTGAATCCGGAACAAAAGACTTTATTTACCCCTTACGTAATCAAAATAACACGACAGGTTATGCAACTCGACGCTGGGTGCGAATTACAATTTACCGCACAGGAACCAACGCCCCTGATATTAATGCTTCGTCCACGCTCGGGAGCCGGGCAATGGATCGTACGGGAAGAATACACGATTACTCCTGCGGTGAACGTGACGGAATTTACCGACATGTATGGTAACCTGTGCCAACGGCTGGTAGCGCCAGAGGGTCCATTCTCGATTCAATTTGCGGCTACCGTTCAGACCGCCGATACTATTGATATAGAGCCGGGGGCGCCTTACTCGCCGGTTGAGGAGTTGCCGGATGATGTGCTGCACTATACGCTGCCAAGCCGATACTGCCAGTCGGATATGCTGAGCGAGCTGGCCAGCCAGATTACGCAGGAAGTTGCACCCGGGTACGATCAGGCGGAAGCAATCCGGGCCTGGATCAATACCAATATCCGCTATGAGTACGGCACCAGCAATGCCAGTACGTCAGCAGTAGATACGGCTGCACATCGGGTTGGGGTATGCCGCGATTTCACACATCTGGGTATCTCACTGTGCCGCGCGCTGAACATTCCGGCGCGTATGGTAGTCGGTTACCTGTATCAACTGGACCCGATGGACCTGCACGCCTGGTTTGAGGCATACGTTGGCGAACGGTGGTACACCTTCGACGCGACCCAGCGGGAACCCAAAGGAAACCGCATCACCGTTGCCTATGGGCGCGACGCAGCCGATGTGGCCTTCACTACGCAGTTTGGAGCCATGACCCTCGATACGATGCGGGTGTGGGTCAATGCTGTCGAGGAGGTTGCCTCAAAAAAAGATGCAGACTGAGGCAACGCTTTGTGGCCGAATCGAATCCTGATAAAAACTAAACGTCCCATGAACGCACGTCTGCTTTCGGTCGCTACTGGTCTGATGCTCAGTGTACTGACTGGGTGTCAGGAATCGAGTCCCGTTGATCCGCTTACGCTGGCAAAAACGGTGGCCGGTGATTACCAAACCAACGCCTACGCCGACCCGATCTGCGTCGCTGTGCCATCAGACAAAATGGCCCGCACCTCTGTCAGGGCCATCGGTGATAGCAGCATTACCGTTGTTTTTCGCCGTTTCTATCCTGCCGATCAATCATTCACGCTGTCGCCCATTCGGCTGACTCGCCAGGGAGAAGCTATTCAATTGTGGCAGGACAAACGTCTGGTTGGTACCTGGCAAAACGACCGGATCTTTACCGATAACGGTCGTGAGACACAAGCTAACGTACTGCGGCTAGTTAATCTGAAGGCTAGCACAGACAGCGTGTCGTTCATAGGCTATCGGTAACCACTGTGGCTCAAAAAAAGGGGCAACACCGTCTGGTGCTGCCCCTTTCAAGTATAGAATGAACGTTGCCTACCGAATGGCAAACTCTCCTGCACCAATGCGGAAACCTTCCGAATACAGTTCAACTGTGTATTTACCCGGTTTGTAGGGAATGCCGCGCGAGTAGAGTAACTCGACGTTTTGTCCGTTGCTGGTGTAATTAACTGTCTGTTTAGTCGTGTAAATGGTTTCGTTACCATCAACGCTAAACGTGCCGGAACCATTGGCCATGTCCGATACAACAGCCCCGTTGGGGTCCAGTACCCGAACAAACACTTCCTTAGGCTCTTCTTTTGTGAGGGGGTTATCGAGGAGCGTATAAACCAGCTTGATTTTATCAAGGCGCTTGGCTTTGTAAGCATCGTCCTCTTTAACCTTGCCCTTGGCGTTTACAGCGAAAACTTTGACATTCTGTGCTTTCAGTGCAGCCGCCCGGGTCACTTTTGTAGACAGTTCCTGGTTTTTCGTCGCGATGGTCGTTACCGAATCCGATAGTTTCTGCTTTTCGGTTTTCAAACCCGTATTTTCCTCGTCGAGTACTTTAACGTTCGTAGCGAGGGTCACGTTTTCGCGCTGTAGGTTGGCGATAAGCGTATCCTTTTCAACCAGGAAAGCTTCGTACTGCTTGATTTTGGCTTCGTATTTGGCCAGCGAAACGCGGTTGCCCCGACGAAGGGAGGCTTTATCCTCTTCCAGCTGGGCTTTTACTTTCTCAAGTTCACTGACATCGCCACCCAGCTTTTGTACTTCGGCAATTTTGGCATCCAATGCCGTAGAGATCGAATCAAGCTTGACGCGGGTTGTCGATATTTCTTCAACGCGCTCGGAAATAGTTACTTCCTGATTTTCGGCAACCTTCTTCTGATCAAAATACAGGTAACTCGAAACGCCTGCCAGTCCCGTCATAATGACGAGCGCAGCCAGCAGGGCGCCGTTTGTTTTTGATCGTTGGGGATTGTTATTCTCCATAGCAATTTTCCAGTTTAACGATTTAACATGCACTCTAAACGTGTAGCGGTTATTGCATTCAAAGGGGGAAAAGTTGTCGTAAAGTGAGCTATGGATGCGTAATTAGTAAGGCAGCACAGGCAGTACCCTAACGTATGTAGGCAAGGCGATATTGTACTGTAAAACGGCTGTCTGGTTTGGAAAGTTCAGAATTAAGCGCTTGACAGACAACAGATTCGCCCAAAGCGCGGTTCTGGTAACCTAAAAAAAGCTATAAAAAATACGTGTTTTAACCAGTGTGCAACCAGGTGAACAAGCCCCCCGAACGGGTCGTTATACAGGGAAACAAGCCCGTATATGCCTGAGTTACCCGAAGTCGAAATAAGACGTCAGTATCTGGAATCGACTGCCCTGTACCAACCGATTCAACACATTGAGGTCGAGGATAAAAAACTGCTGACAACCAGTTATACAGAATTGCAGAGCCGGTTGCAGGGCCGGCAGTTTACGGGCACCGAACGGGTTGGTAAAAACCTGTTTGTTTATACCGACGACCCAGCCGTGATTGTGCGGATGCACTTCGGAATGACGGGCGATCTGGAGTATTATCATTCGTCCGTCGACCGTCCACGCTTTGCCCGTATCGTTTTCGAGTTTGGCACCGGATTCAATCTGGGATTTTTATGCCCCCGCAAATTTGAACGTGTCGGACTTGTCGACTCTGTAGCTGGGTATCTGGCTTCGAAAAAAATTGGCGAGGATGGCCTGAAGATAGCGTTACCAACCCTGACTGATCGGCTACGGCGACGTAAGGTGGCGGTAAAACCAGCCCTGCTCGACCAGCAGGTGGTTGCCGGTTTGGGTAACTGGATCGTTGACGAGGTACTGTTTCAGGCCTTTGTGCATCCTGAGCAACGAACCAATACACTGACCGACGGCCAGATTAGCGCGATTCATAACGCTATACGGTTGGTACTGGAAACAGCCATCCGGCACGAAGCCACCTACCGTTTCTTTCCAACGTCATTTCTGATCCATGCTCGTGAGTGGGATACATCACCCCATGAGGCAACACAGGCCCATCGATATTGTCCGCGTTGCGGCACTGAAATAGCCCGCATGGTGGTAGGTGGGCGCACGACATACTATTGTCCGAAAGAGCAGGTTCTGCCTGTTTAAACAACCGGTTGATAACGAATGGACAAGATGCAGCAGGATTCGTTGGGAAATAGCCCGGTATGCGCAGAATAACTAGTAATTTGTTGTAGTTTTGACTTATTCTACCCAAAATATAATGCAGTTATACGATAGGACTGTAAGGCTTATTCGGTAGAAAGGGTAAACGACACTCATCCAATGAATAAAACGGTGGACATACAAAATCGGCTAAAGCTAGTTTTTGATGCGCTGGGCATTACCATTTATCAAATTGCCAAGGAATTAGGCGAGAATCCGTCCAAGTTTTACAACATACTGAACGGGCGCGCCAAGCCATCATACGATACCATGATGAGCTTGCTGACCTGCTATCCGCAGATTAGTGCTGATTACCTGATTCGGGGAAGTCTGCCTATTCTGAATGCGCCCGAGACCAATGCCACGATCCTCAGCGCCGACGATGATACTGTTGAGGTGCCTTTCGTGCCGGTTCGTTTCTACGCTACGTTCGTGGAAAGCTATGCTGACGGGGGGAGCACGCTGGAAACCGAGCCGTTTCGAGTACGGAAAGCCATAACCCGGAACTATCGTAACCCCGTAATCCTCGAGATTTCGGGCAACAGTATGAGCCCGCAACTGGCCCACGGCGCCAAGGTACTGGCGGTGCCGGTCAGTGAAAGCGACTGGGAGTACCAGTCGGGCGGTGTATATGCCGTCATGTATCGCGATTACTTTGTTGTGAAACGCATTCGCGACAATGAAATCATTACGCGTCGCTACCTGACGCTCCATTCCGATAATCCCAATGGCGGTAATGTAACCGTACCCGTGCAGGATATCCGGGGGCTCTGGAAAATCGTATCCATCGTCGAAGCACCGGTAGAATAAGCCTTGGGTGTACGAATTAGACACCAGCAACTGATGCCTGCTCATTCAAACAGGCTGCCAACGCGTGTCTGTTACCGACCAAGGTAGCGGGCACGCGTTGGTGTTTTTGCACCTTTTGGAGACTGGCTCCCCTGTAACTGCTCAAATAAGCCCGTTCAATCAGACAAAAAGAATAATTGGGCTGCCGCAAGAATATAGGAGACGGGTTTGTTTTCTGGTTGAGTTTCAGTAATTTTGCGTCCTGATTTGCGGGGGTGTCTGCCTGGCAGGCAAGCCGCTAAGAATCAATTGTTTTTGAAACGTATAACTCTCAGTATAACAAGCTAATGGCTCGCGATTTAAAGTTCACGAGAAACATCGGTATCGCTGCCCACATCGACGCGGGTAAGACGACCACTACCGAACGCATTCTGTATTACGCTGGCGTAAGTCACAAAATTGGCGAGGTACACGACGGCGCTGCTACCATGGACTGGATGGAGCAGGAGCAGGAGCGTGGTATCACGATTACTTCGGCTGCTACCACTGTCGACTGGACCTATCGCGAGCAGAAGTACCACATCAACATTATCGATACCCCGGGTCACGTTGACTTTACGGTTGAAGTAAACCGGTCGCTGCGCGTACTGGATGGTCTGGTGTTCCTCTTCAGTGCCGTTGACGGCGTAGAGCCGCAGTCGGAGACCAACTGGCGTCTGGCCAACAACTACAACGTAGCGCGTCTGGGCTTCGTTAACAAAATGGACCGGTCGGGTGCCGATTTCCTTAACGTGTGCAAGCAGGTGAAGGAAATGCTGGGCTCGTATGCAGTCCCCCTTCAGCTGCCAATCGGCGAAGAAGATAACTTCAAAGGCGTTGTTGACCTGGTTAACTTCCGCGGTATCGTCTGGAATGAGTCGGACAAAGGCATGACCTTCGAGGTTGTCCCCATCCCCGAAGACATGATGGATGAAGCAACCGAATGGCGCGAAAAGCTGCTGGAAGCGGTTGCTGAATTCGATGACAGCCTGATGGAAAAATACTTCGAAGATCCAACCTCGATCTCGGAAGATGAAATCCTGGCTGCCCTGCGTAAAGCTACGATCAGCATGAAGATCGTTCCGATGCTTTGCGGTTCGTCGTTCAAAAACAAAGGCGTTCAGACGATGCTCGATTACGTGATGGCCCTGCTGCCATCGCCCCTCGACAAAGAGAGCATCAAAGGTACCAATCCAAATACGGGCGAAGAAATCTCGCGGAAACCGTCGTCGGAAGAGCCATTCTCGGCCCTGGCCTTTAAAATTGCTACCGATCCCTACGTAGGTCGTCTGTGCTTCGTTCGTTCGTACTCGGGCGTACTGGAGTCGGGTTCATATATCCTCAACAACCGGTCGGGCAACAAAGAGCGTATCTCGCGTATCTTCCAGATGCACGCCAACAAGCAAAACCAGATCGAGCGTCTGGAAGCTGGTGACATCGGTGCCGTAGTCGGTTTCAAAGACATCAAGACGGGCGATACCCTGTCGGATGAGAAAAACCCGATCATTCTCGAATCGATGGTGTTCCCCGAGCCTGTTATCGGTTACGCTATCGAGCCTAAGAAAACGGCCGATCAGGACAACTTCTCGAAAGCCATTGGTAAGCTGATCGAAGAAGACCCAACCCTCAAAGTTGAGTCGAACGACGAAACCGGCCAAACCATCATCCGGGGTATGGGTGAGCTGCACCTTGAGATTATCATCGACCGGATGCGTCGTGAGTTCAAGGTTGAAGTGAACCAGGGTGCCCCCCAGGTAGCGTACAAAGAGAAGCTGACCAAAAACGTCGAACACCGCGAAGTTTACAAGAAACAGACGGGTGGTCGCGGTAAATTCGCCGACATCGTATTCGAACTCGGGCCCCGCTCGGAAGACGAAGCCGGTATTGTTCAACCTGGTCTTGACTTCGTAAACGGTATCGTTGGTGGTGTTATCCCCCGCGAATTCATCCCTGCTATCCAGAAAGGATTCGACGAGTCGCTGAAAAACGGCCCGCTTGCCGGCTTCCCGCTGGAAAGCATGAAAGTACGTCTGTTCCACGGTTCGTACCACGACGTTGACTCCGACTCGCTGTCGTTTGAAATGGCTGCCCGTCTGGGCTTCCGTGAAGCGGCTCGCCAGGCTGGTCCGAAACTGCTCGAACCGATCATGGCTGTTGAAGTACTGACGCCGGAAGAATACACCGGTCCAATCACGGGTGACCTCAACCGTCGCCGGGGTGTGATGAAAGGTATGGATACGAAAGCCGGTTCGCAGGTTATCAAGGCTGACGTTCCTCTGTCGGAGCTGTTCGGCTACGTAACTGATCTGCGCACGATGTCGTCGGGCCGGGCAACTGCCAACCTGACCTTCTCGCACTATGAAGTTGTTCCGCAGAACATCTCTGACGCCGTTGTGGCCAAAGAGAAGGGGAGCAGCCGAAACTAATTGCTATTGACATTGGGCGGTCGTTCTGCTGAACGGCTGCCCATTTTTTGTGTCCTGCCGGAGTAAATGGTTCTTTCGACAGCGATGTTTCACTTAACGAACCAAACCACAATGAGCCAAAAAATTCGCATTAAGCTGAAGTCGTTCGACCACATGCTGGTTGACAAATCGGCCGAGAAAATCGTGAAAGCGGTTAAGTCGACCGGTGCTATCGTTAGCGGGCCCATCCCCCTGCCAACCGATAAAGAAATCTACACGGTACTGCGCTCGCCCCACGTCAACAAAAAGGCACGGGAGCAGTTCCAGCTTTGCACCTACAAGCGCCTGGTTGATATCTACAGCAGCAGCGCGAAAACGGTTGACGCCCTGATGAAGCTCGAACTTCCCAGCGGTGTTGACGTTGAGATCAAAGTCTAACGATTACAGCGAAACGCAGAACGGCCGCCGGCTCGATACAGATTGTATCAGGCCGGCGGCCGTTTCGTTTGCATGAATTTGCCGAGCCTAGACAGCAGCCTTGCGGGGCTGAGTCGTCATGAAGTCTTTCAGGTAATAAGGTTCGAAGGTAGCCGGATCTTCAAACCGCCCGGCTCGGTAAGCCTCCCGGGCGAGTTGCCCGATGGTACGGGCCGAGGGTGTAATGAGTTGCCGTATGAAACGAGCATTCAGGTGGCTACCGACAACAGCTTCGCACTTGGCCGCGCCATCGCCGAAAAATACGACCGGCCCCTGGGCCAGCCATTGCCCGAATGACTGCTCATCGACAATGACAGCCGCTGTGGGCTGCAATTCGGCCCCGGCCGTGTCATAAATAGCGCAGTAAACCTCCATGCGTCGCGCATCGATCATCGGACATAAGCGCGTCTCCGGCATGTAGAAGGCACGTACCTGTTCGGCCATAGCCGTTAGTGTATTGACCGCCAGCAGCGGTTTGTCGAGCGCAAAGCAGAGCCCTTTAGCGGTCGACACGCCAATGCGCAGGCCAGTGTATGAACCGGGGCCCATCCCAACGGCAATCGCATCGAGCTGATCCAGCGAATGGCCCGTCTGAACCACCAGATCCTGCATGAGGGTAGTCAGCATGGCCGAGGAGGTGCGCTCAATGTATAGTTCATAACACCCCAGCAGTTGCTGGTCGCTATGAAGGGCAACCGAGCAAACCGTGGTGGAAGTGTCGAGAGACAGAATAAGCATAGCAACGACGTTGGCCATATCCAGCGGCCAACTTTATTTCTTTTTCAGAATAGACTGGTATCTGGGCATATCGCCAAAGAGGGTCAGCGCTGCCTTTAGTTCGGGGTCGCTGGCAAATGACGCTTCCTTTATGCCTTTTTGCAGATAATAGTGGCCGGCAATCTCTTCATCGAGCAGGGCCCGCACTTCGCCCTTAAATGTCATCAGGTCGGCGTCTTTGCTGTGCGACATTTTGGTCTTAAGCGATTTCAGCTGATCCTGAATTTGGTCGAAATACTTCTCTTTTTTGGCCGATGCTTCAAGTTCGCCCAGGTCTTTCTCGACCTGCGTCGTATAATCATACTCCTTATCGGCCACCCATTTTACGAAATCGGCATACTCGGCATCCGTGAGTTTGAAGTCGCGGGCCGGCTTGATCGTAGGGTGGTCATGATGGTATTTTACTGCGTAATCGAATATCAGCCCTTTACTGGTCAGGCTTTGGGCAATGGGGGCCGGCGCAGGGGCTTCGAGAACGATGTCGGGCAGTACGCCACCACCATCATACACCGTGCGCCCAGCCTTGGTTTTAAAGGCAGTCTGCAGTGAATCCGGAATTTTGCCGACGCTGCCATCGGGATTGCGGTGGCTGTAGTCGATTGCCTGGATGCAGCGTCCGCTCGGAATATAATACTTGGCGGTCGTAATTTTTAGCTTGGTGTTGAACGACAGTTCGCGCGTGGTCTGTACAAGGCCCTTGCCATAGGTCCGTTGTCCGATCAGCACGGCTCGGTCGTAGTCCTGCAAAACGCCCGATACGATTTCGGCGGCCGAGGCACTATGGCTGTTGGTCAGCACCACAATCGGGATGTCCAGGTCGACGGGCGCGTTGAGGGCCGTGTAGGTTTTGTTCCACTCCGTCACCTTGCCTTTGGTCGTTACGACTTCCGAGTCTTTTGGGATAAAAATGTTGCAGATATCGATGGCCATGTTGAGCAGCCCGCCGGGGTTCTCCCGCACATCGAGCACCAGCTTTTTCATGCCTTTGCCCTTCAATTCCTGCACCGCCGTTCGCACCTCACGCGAGGCCGTAGCGGTAAAGTCTTTCAGGTCGATATACCCCACGTCGGCCGACAGCATGCCGTAGTAAGGTACGTTGGTCATCTTCACCACATCGCGCATCACGGTTACGTCGACCGGATTGGCTACGCCGAATCGTTTTACCGTTAGCTTGACGCCTGTATTGGTTTGCCCTTTGATGAGTTTACCCGCATCGGCATCTTTGCGACTCTTCACGTCAACGCCGTCGACTTTAATGATTTCGTCGCCGATCTGCAGCCCCGATTTCTCAGCCGGTGTACCTTCATAGATCATCAGCACAATACTCTTGCCCTGCCGCTGACCGATGGCCGCTCCGATACCGTTGTAGCGGCCGGTGGTCATGGTCATGTAATCTTCAATCTCATCTTCCGCGTAGAAGTTGGTGTACGGATCGAGCGCCTTCAACATCGCATCGATGCTGGTCTTCACCATGCGGTTTGGGTTGATCTCGTCGACATAGTACATGTTCAGCTCTTTGAAGAGCGTCGCGTAAATGTCGAGGTTGCGGGCGATTTCGAAGAAGCGATCGTCGGTTTTAAACGAAAACAGACCAACCCCCCCGGCCACGAGCGCCGTTGTGGCCAGCAGCTTTACCCGGTTGCTGAGGTGCATAGGAGATAGTTTAAGGGTTGTGGTTTATAGCTTGTATGGCCGAGCGTTGTATAGCAACGTCTGTGCCGGTAAAGCGGTAGCCCTAGAGTTTCTTTAGGGCTAATTTCACGCCTTTTTCTATCTCTTCAAACGAAATTATCTGCTTGGCGGTATAGAGAAATGCAATCTGCGCGGGGAGGGGGCGCGTGCGACCTTCGGCGGTGAGCAACAGGTCTTTGTTGAGCCGATACGCTTCCCGAATGCGCCGACGAATCTGGTTACGGTCGACAGCGTGTTTGAACTGCCGTTTCGGTACCGTAATAACAATGGCGGGCAGGAGCGGGGTGGTATCTGGAGCGGGCAGGTAGAGGACCCTAAACGGAAAAAGGTAGAACGTCCCAACGGTCGCACTACCTTTTTTAAAAAGCTCACCCAGTATTTTTTTGCTGCAAAGCCGCTCCGATTTGGTGAAGGTTTGCTGCATAAAGTCTGATCAGTAGAAGTTGTGGATTGTGTAACCGTGTTCAGGTGCCAGTCAACCCGCGAACAACCCTCCGCCAGACGGCTACACTTTAAACCGTTCGCCTTTTTTCTCGTCAGAAACGGTCAGTTTCCAGCGGCCTTTGGCACGACGGCGGGCCAGCACCTGGCGGCCGTTAGCGGTAGACATCCGCTCGCGGAAGCCGTGCTTGTTTTTCCGCTTCCGGTTCGATGGTTGGTACGTTCTTTTCATGATCTATCTTGCCTAAAAACCCTTGGTTCCTAAATGAGTCCGCAAAGATAGGAGAACCCATGCGTTTTACCAAGCCCTGTTTGTGTTTTTGCTAACTGGTTGTTAGGGAATTGACTGAGCCCGGCTGTCAGACCCGACCTGATGCGTGCGTAAAACCAAGAATCGATGGGTTGGGAAACCCTTTGCCCGCGTCAACCGGTTACGCATACAACACGTACCCACCTCTAGTCAAGCCTATATGCACTACCGACTGTCTGCCGATCCCCTGCTGCCGCACTACATCGCCGTGGAGGCACAACTTGACAAGCTGACGCCCGGTGAGCGGGTCGAACTGCAGTTGCCAGCCTGGCGACCGGGGCGCTACGAACTGCAGTCATTTGCTAAAAATATCCAGCGCTTCAGTATCACCGACGAAACGGGGCAACCCGTACCATTTCGCAAAATAACCAAAGACCGGTGGCGGGTAGAGCCTGGTACAGCGCAGTCGCTGCTGATTCAGTACAACTATTACGCGTTGCTGCCCACCGCCTACCAGCTGAATGCCGGGAGTAGTTTCATCAGCGAGTCGCTGCTGTATGTCAATCCGGTCAACCTGTGTTTATATGCCGAAGGGCGTATCGACGAGCCCTGCAGTCTGACTCTGGCTATTCCGGCTGACTGGACGGTTGCCTGTGGCATGCCCCGGCGCGATGCAACCTCGGTGGTTTTGGAGGCCCGGGATTTCTACGAACTGGTCGATTGTCCGCTGATTGCTGCTCCATCGCTGCAGCAGCATAGCTACACGATTGGCGAAACCCGATTCCATGTCTGGTTGCAGGGGGGCCGTCGGAGCGATGGGGGGCTTACGTTCGACCCGGAACGGCTGGTACACGACTTCACCCGGTTTTCGGCGGTCCAACTGGCTCTGTTCAGCGAGTTTCCCGAAGCTGACTACCACTTCCTGACGCTGATTCTGCCGGTTGCCTACTACCACGGCGTCGAACATTGCAATTCGACTGTGCTGGTGCTGGGGCCAAACGATGAGGGCGAGGGGCTGTATCAGGATCTGCTGGGCGTATCGTCGCATGAGTTGTTCCATGCCTGGAATATTATCCGTATCCGTCCGGCCGAACTGTTACCTTACGATTTCACGAAGGAAAATTACTTTCAAACCTGTTTTGTGGCCGAAGGTGTAACCACCTATTACGGCGACCTGATGCTGCGTCGATCGGGCGTGTTCGACGACGAGGCTTACCTGAAAGAGCTGCAGGTGTTATTCAAGCGCCATTTTGATCTGAGTGGTCATGCATTTCAGTCGCTGACCGAATCGTCGTGGGATCTGTGGCTCGACGGATACGAGAAAGGTGTGCCGGAGCGTAAAGTATCGGTTTATCATAAAGGGGCTATTGCGGCCCTGCTGCTTGATCTGCGTATCCGGCAAAAGACGGCTCATGCCCGTTCGCTCGACGACGTGATGCGCCTGTTGTGGGAGCGCCATGGACGCCCCTTTATCGGCTACACCCTGGCTGACTATCGGGCCATAACTGAAGAAGTGGCGGGCGAACCGCTGGCCGATTACTTCGACCGATTCATAACGGGCAACGAATACCTGCTGGCTCCGCTTAACGAAGCACTGGCGTGGGTAGGGCTGCAGGTGGTTGACGAAACGTCGACGCTGGATCATCCCGGCGGTATTCGCCTGCTCGAACTGGGCGACGAAGCGGGGCGGGCCGAACGTGCCCGCTGGTTTGGCCAGGCGCTGACGGAGTTGGACCATACTGTGCTGATTGACGAGCAGAAAGATGGCACGAGCGTGTCGGCAAAGTAAAAAGCACCGACGAGGCCGCATTTGCATCTTTTGCGTAGCTTGGCAACACGTGTTTCCTAAACCCGTTTTTCGCTATGCAATTTTCTGACTATGTCCGGCACGATGCCACCGGATTGGCGGCTTTGGTTGCTGCCGGCGAGGTATCGCCTGCGGAGTTGCTCGATACGGCTATTGCCCGGGCCGAGGCCGTCAACCCTGCGCTCAACGCCATCGTTACTCCGCTCTATGATAAAGGGAAGGCCATGCTCGACCAGCTACCAGCCACGGGACCTTTTCGCGGGGTGCCTTACCTGCTCAAGGATCTGGAGCTGAATTGGGCGGGAACACCCCTTAAATCGGGCTGCCGGGGCTACGCTAACTATGTATCGACCATCGATAGCGAGGTTGTTGTGCGGCTGAAACAGGCCGGCGTTGTGCTGTTCGGTAAAACAAATACACCTGAATTTGGCCTTACACCCTACACCGAGTCGAAGCTATATGGGCCGGCCCGCAACCCCTGGAACCCAAACCATTCGCCGGGCGGGTCGAGTGGTGGGTCGGCGGTGGCCGTATCGGCGGGGATTGTGCCGGCAGCATCGGCATCAGATGGGGGCGGTTCTATCCGGATACCGGCTTCGTGCTGCGGCCTGTTTGGCCTGAAACCCTCTCGCGGCCGCATTACTCTTGGCCCGGGCTATGGCGAACTATGGAACGGGGCCGTGGTGGGCCACGCCGTTACGCGCAGCGTTCGCGATAGTGCCCGCCTGCTCGATGCGGTGGCAGGGCCCATGCCCGGTGATCCTTATTTCTTACCCGCCCCTGAGCGGCCCTTTGCCGACGAAGTGGGGCGGGAGCCCGGCAAACTGCGGATTGCATTCTCGACACAACACCTGATGCCGGCGCAGCAAACCGATTCTGCCTGTGTGAAAGCAGTTCGGGACGCGGCTACACTGCTCGAAAAACTCGGTCATACGGTGGAGGAAATGCCATTGCCGTACGAGAAGTCGCTGGTTACCGAAGCCTTCTTCGTCAATGTGCTGAGTGAAACGGCCGCCACCCTGCGGGAGCTGAGCGAATACCTGGGCCGCCCACTTCGGCGCGATGATGTAGAACTGAACACCTGGGCGCAGGCGCGGCTGGCCGACGGCCTGTCGGCCGCCGATGTGTCGTACCAGCAGCGACGCTGGAACACGCTGAACCGACTTATGGGGCAGCTGCATCAGACCTACGATCTGCTGCTGACCCCAACGCTGCCCCGGCCGCCCATTGCCATTGGAACGTTTCAGAACCGGGCATCAGAAGAGCGGCTGCTGAAACTGGTTGATACGCTGGGCGGGCTCAAATACCTGCACGGAACCCGAACCGTCAACGAACTGGCCGACCGCTCGCTGGGCTACATCTCTTATACGGTGATTGCCAACATGACCGGCCAGCCCTCTATGTCGGTACCATTGTACTGGTCGGAAGCCGGGTTGCCGATCGGGGTTATGTTCTCGGGCCGACTGGGCGACGAGGCTACGCTGTTCCAACTGGCGGGTCAGCTTGAGCAGGAACAGCCCTGGTTCGATAAGCGGCCGCCTGAGCTATAAAAAAAGCGGTCAGGACACACAAGGTATCCCGACCGCTCAAAAGGGTTGTCGCCGGTCTGACTAGGCTTTGACCGTTTCGGCTTCGGTGTCGGTTTCTGTTCGGCGCATCGGCTTGTCATAACGCTTGGGCGCGTAAAGAAACCCGAACGCTTCTGCACCTTCTTTCGAATGCACCTTATGGTGGACGTAGTGAGCGCGCATGATACGTTGCATGTAGCGACCACTGGTATCGATTTTCATGCGTACCCGGCGGTGAACGATGATGTCGTGAAAAATAAAGTAGAAGATCCCGTACAACGTAACGCCGGCGCCAATCCAGGCCAGAAACTGCAGTTCGGGAATCTGAACGCCGGCCAGAATCAGACCGATGGCTGTAAGGCTGAACACAACCGCAAATAGGTCGTTTACTTCAAAAAAACCTTTGTGATGGTTGTGATGATCGCGGTGCCAGCTCCATAAAAAACCATGCATCACGTACTTGTGTGTAAACCAGGCAACTCCTTCCATAAACAGAAAAGTACCCAGAACCAGAGCAATGTTTAGCAGCATTTTTGTGTTTCTTAAGAAGAAATAAAACAGCCGAAACCGGTTTCGGCTTCTTGAGCCAGATACGCCCAACCCGCCGTTTTCGCCCAATTGATTGTCACTCTACTAACGGAATGTTTTGTTGAAAAGTTGGCGCGAAAGCGGGTACTTTTTGGCGCAAAATAGAGAGCCGGGGCAATTAATTGCAAGTTTGTGGAAAACACGTATCTTTATCATCAGTCAGTACTCAACCAGATGAACCCATCGGTTATGGACTATCAGGCGCTCAAAAACCTGGTCAGACGGGGAGAGAGCAGTAGTTTGGAGTTTAAACTGAAGACCAATCACCCCGAGAAAATTATCCGGGGTATCGTCGCCTTCGCCAATACCCATGGCGGCACTATGCTGATCGGTGTGGCCGACGATAAGCGGATTCCGGGCCTCAAATACGCTGACGAAGACGAGTACCTGCTCGTCAGGGCGATCAACAAGTTTTGCTTTCCCCGCATCTCCTACTCCATCGATCGCGTTCAGATTGGCGATGAGCGCGAGGTGCTCGTAATTCGGGTGCCGCCCAGCCCAACCCGTCCGCACTACATTATTCCTGACCCGGCCGACCCCGACAACAAGAAGGCTTACGTTCGGGTGGGTGATAAATCGGTGCAGGCAAGCCGCGAAGTGCGCGAAATTTTGAAGGGGCAACAGGCCGAACGCTCGATTCGCTTCACTTACGGCGAGAAGGAACACAAGCTGATGCAGCATCTGGGCGAACACAGCAGCATCACGGTCGATCTGTTCGCGTCGATTGCCGGTATCTCCCGCAAGATTGCTTCACGAACGCTGGTACTGCTGGTATTGGCCCACGTGCTGGAGATCCATCCGAGCGATGTGATGGATCAGTACACCACGCGGGCCGTCCGTTAAAGCGTAGCCAGTAGGGCTTCGACCTGCTCGTAGGCATAGGCCAGCTGCTCGTCGGTGGTCGAGTAGGGAGGCATCATATACAGCACATTCCCAAGCGGCCGCATTAGTACGCCCCGATCCAGGAGAAACTGAAAGGCATAATCCCGAATACTGCTGAAATACGACGTTTGCTCTCCCGTATTCAAGTCAAATGCCAGCACAATGCCCCGTTGCCGCAGGTTGCTGACAGCCCGATTGCCGGCCAGCCGACTGGCAAAAGCGGCATGCTGCCGGCCAATCCGGTCAATAGCTGCCTGCGTCTCGGGTAGCAACAGCAAATCCATACTGGCCAGGGCGGCCGCGCAGGCCAGCGGATTGGCGGTGAAGGAGTGCCCATGAAAAAGCGTCTTCATCCGATTGTCCGATAAAAACGCGTCGTAGATCGCCGTCGTGCAGGTTGTTACCCCGAGGGCCATCGTGCCGCCCGTCAGGCCTTTCGACAGACACATCAGGTCGGCTTTTTCGGTCAGCCAATCCGACGCGAACCGGCGTCCCGTCCGGCCAAACCCCGTCATCACTTCGTCGGCGATGAGCAGGATACCCTTCTTCCGGGCCAGCCTGAACAGGGCATCGAGCACCTCGGGTTCATACATAATCATGCCACCCGATCCCTGAATCAGGGGTTCGACAATGAAAGCGGCAACCTCATCGGTGAAGAGGGCTTCGGCCTGAGCCAGTACGTCGGTTTCCTGACCGGCTACCGGCGCGGGCAGAAACGATACATCGAACAGGAAGGGGGCAAACGGGGCCGAGAAGGCACTTCGGCCCCCTACCGCCATGGCGCCAAAGGTATCGCCGTGGTAGGCGTTATCGAGGGCCACTACTTTCTGCCGCGGCTTACCCAGGTTATACCAGTACTGAAACGCCATTTTGAGGGCTACCTCTACTGCCGTCGATCCATTGTCGGAGTAGAAGACCCGTGCCTGGTTCGGGGGCAGAATAGCGAGCAGCCGTTCGGCCAGTTCGACGGCTGGCTGATGGGTGAAGTTGGCAAATATAACGTGCTCAAGCGTGCGGGCCTGCCGGGCCACACAGTCGGCAATGTGCGGGTGGGCATGACCGTGCAGGTTGACCCACCAGGAGGCAACCATGTCGAGGTACGTTCGGCCATCGGCACTGTGGAGTACCGATCCGCTCGCGCTGACGATCGGAATGGGCAGGGGCGCTGTCTGCATCTGGGTAAAGGGGTGCCAGATAACAGCCTGGTCGCGCTCGGCGAGCTGGTGCAGATCAGGCGAACTGACGGGCGTAATGGCTGATGACATCGGGCGAAAGTTGAGGCTCCTGCCCAATTCGACCAAGGCAGGGCAGGTTTGTGTAGGAAAGAATAACCGATTCGCTGGCGGGTACGGTAGGACCGTTAAAGATGATTCCCGCAATGGAAATTCCCCGGCTCTGGCAGGCTGCTACCGATAGGAGTGTATGGTTGATGCTGCCGAGGTAATTGCGCGATACCAGGACGACCGGTAGTTGCCAGCGCGCCACCAGATCGATATTTAGCTGCCGCTCGTTGAGTGGCACCATGAGCCCGCCTGCCAGTTCAACAACCAGCGCGTTGGATGTTTCGGGCAGCTGAATCTGGCTCAGGTCGATCGTGATGCCGTCGATAGCCGCAGCTGCGTGGGGTGACAGGGGTTGGGTAAGACGGTAGGCTTCGGTATGGAAGCGCGACACCGGATTCCGAACCAGCCGTTGAACCGAGTGCGTGTCCGAGTCGTCGAGGGCGCCTGATTGGATAGGTTTCCAGTAGTCGGCCTGCAGAGCCTCGGTCAGTACGGCCGAAACTACCGTTTTGCCAATTTCAGTGCCGATACCGGCTACAATGAGTCGATTGGGTAAAGACATGGGGTAAAATGAAATTAGAAGAAAGAGGGCTGTAATACAGCACAAAGTCGGTCTATCTGTTCATTCGTGTTGAAGGCGTGGAAGCAAATGCGAATACGTTCCTGCCTGATTGGCACCGTCGGACTCAGGATAGCCCGCAAATCGAGCCCGGCAGCCTGACCAGCAGCGGCCAGTTGGCGGGCCTGGTCATTCCCCGGCACCAGTAGACACTGAATGGGCGACTGACTATCGGTCCAGTGAGTGTGGGGGAGATGCCGACTACGCTGGGCGTGGAAATAAGCGAGTCGCTGGTGTAGGGTCTGCCGGGCATCGGGCAGTTTGGCCAGATAACGATGGGCTTCCCGGATGGCCAGCAGACTGTGCGGGGGCAAGGCTGTCGTGTAGATAAACGACCGGGCGAAATTGATGAGGTAGTCCCGCAGCACAGCCGACCCTGTCACCACGGCGCCGTGTACGCCCAGCCCTTTTCCAAAGGTGTGAACCCGGGCGAGCACCCGTTCCTGCAGGTTGAGGGCCACTACCCGGCCTTCGCCCCGGGGGCCGTACACGCCGGTTGCATGCGCTTCGTCGACAATAAGGCCGGCACCATAGCGGTCGCACAACTCGCACAGCGCTTCCAGGGGGGCAAAATCGCCATCCATCGAGTAAACGGATTCGACTGCTACGAAGCAATGGCCGATGGCAACCCGAAGCTTGCTCTCCAGGTCGTCGAGATCGTTGTGCCGGAAACGAATACGATCGGCATAGCTGAGTCGGGCGCCATCGATCATGCTGGCGTGAATCAGTTCGTCGGTCAGCAAGGTGTCGCCCCGCTGGGGCAGGCAGGCCATAAGCCCGATGTTGGCATCGTAGCCCGAGTTGAACAGCAACGACGCATCGCAGTGGTAGAACCGCGCCAGTTCCGCTTCGAGCGCGTCGGCCAGGTCGGTCTGGCCCGCCAGCAACCGCGATCCGGTTGCGCCGTTTGCATAGGCTTGTGTCTGAGTTGCCTGCTGGATGGTATCCGACAGAGTGCTGTCCTTCGCAAAGCCCAGGTAATCGTTGGAGCAGAAATCGACCAGCGTATTCCCGACCCGCAGCGACCGGAATGCATTAGCCTGCTGGCGTACCAGCAACCGGTCGGTGAGCGCGTCCAGTACGGTAGCAGATGATCTAATCATGGCTGCAAAGGTAAAGCACCACCCGGCACGAACAGACTTATCGTGGCATAGGGGGGCGCAAAATGTGCACAACCTCCTACTTATCCACAATTCGGTTGTGGATAAGTAGGAGGTTGTGTGAATGACCGTAAAATAAATTGACTGAGTGGTCCTGAATAGGCAAAACAATCTGTGGCTATTCCGGTTGGTCAGTTATTTTTAGAATAATCTTGCCAAACTGTTTTCCGCCGTCCATTCGGCGTAATGCCTGTTCCGCATCGGCCAGCGGCAGCACCGAATCGACAACCGGCACAAGTTTGTGCGTCTCTACAAACGCCAGCATATCGGCAAATTCCTGCTCGGTACCCATCGTCGAGCCGGTAATATCGAGTTGCTTGAAGAATACTTTGGGGGGAGCTATGTCGGTGATCATACCGGTAGTGCCGCCAAAGAAAGCGATGCGCCCGCCCGGCGCGGCCGCATCAATTAGTCTGGCAAAGCCTGGTCCACCGGCGCTGTCGATAATTACATCGAAATAGCCGGCCCGGCCCCCACCCGTTTCGGTCATAAGTTGTTTAAGCCAGTCAGTCTGTCGGTAATTGACGCCCCCGGTTGCGCCCATACGGCGGGCATTAGCCAGTTTATCATCAGAGCCCGACGTTACCCAGACCTCAGCCCCGGCCGCTACCGCAAATTGTAGCGCAAATAAAGCGGCTCCTCCGCCGATACCGGTAACCAATACCCGCTCGCCGGTATGGGGCCGTAGCCCGGCCCGGGTCATCAGGGCGCGCCAGGCCGTCAGTCCGGCCAGCGGCAGGGCCGCAGCCTGCTCAGCCGTGAGATGCGCAGGGCGGTGAGCGATATACCGCGCTGGTACGGCTACATACTCAGCGAACGTACCGTTGTCGGGCATACCCAGAATCCGGAAATCGGGCCCATAAAAGCGGGGGTTATCGCCCCAGTACTGCGAGCAGTTGATAAGCACGGCATCGCCAACCGCGATGGAATCGACATCGGCTCCTATGGCTTCGACGGTACCCGCCCCATCGGAGCCCAGAATAACCGGCAGTTTCATGCCCGGATAAAGACCCTGCTGTACGAATACATCGCGGTGGTTGAGGGCAGCCGCTTCCAGCCGGACCAAGACGTCGCCAGCACCCGGCGTAGGTTTAGGCGCATCGATCAGGCTGACAGGCTGATGCGTTTCCCGAAGTAGAATAGCTTTCATAGGGTATCTTTGCGCATTGATTAATTTATTTCGGTCGGGTGGAGACTTTGTCGCAACGGCATTAATAAATACCGAATGCGCATTCTCCCCGGCCCTACTTACCGCATACGCTGATGATCCGGTTTTTCAACGAAGACGTCGACTACAAACTGCCTGGTAAACAAGCCACCCGCCTATGGCTGACCCAACAAACCGGGCAGGAAGGCTATCGAGTAGGCGAACTCAATTACATTTTCTGCTCGGATGAGTATGTGCTGCAGGTTAACCGCGATTACCTGCAACACGATTATTATACCGATATCATCACGTTCGATCAGCGCGAAGCAGAAGACAAGCTGGAAGGCGATATCTTTATCAGCGTCGAACGCGTAGCCGACAATGCCGCCCAACTTGGCGTATCTGCTCAGCAGGAAATGCGTCGGGTACTGGCTCATGGGTTGTTACACCTGTGCGGTTATGGCGACAAGACCGATGAAGAGGCAGCTGCCATGCGTCGGAAAGAAGAAGAATGGATGGCGCAGTTTCCTACGACTAATGCCACCGATAAGGGTTAGCCGGCTGTGAACCCACCGTCGAGCTGCAGGGCCTGTCCTGTATAGAACGAGTTTTCCTCGGCGCAGAGCCAGCCAATAGCCTGGGCAATTTCATCAGGTTGCCCCAATCGGCCCATCGGAATCATCCGACGCATGCGATCTTCCATCCCCGGCGCCTGCTGAATCAGTTCATTGACCATGGCCGAGTAGGTATACACGGGGCAGATCGCATTAACCCGAATGCCCTGCCGGGCATATTCGAGTGCGGCCGTTTTGGTCAGCCCGATGACCGCATGTTTGGAGGCACTATAGGGAGCGCCCATCGGCATTCCCTTTACCCCGGCGATACTCGAAACATTAACGATACAGCCCCCGCCCTGCGTAAGCATCTGCCTGATCTGGTACTGCATCCCGTAGAAGATACTGCCCACGTTGATTGCCATCACCTGTTCGTAGTCCTGGGCCGACTGGTCGAGGAGTTTTCCATAAGCACCACCGACACCAGCGTTGTTGATGGCTATGTCGAGTCGGCCGAACTGTGCAACGGTTTGCTGTATGGCTGCTTCGAGCTGTGCTGGCTGAGCAACATCACAGGCAACAAAGAAAGCCCGATCGGTAAACGCCTGAATAAGGCCGACCGTTTCCTGGCCGCCAGCGGGGTCAATATCGGCGACGACTACGGCGGCCCCGTCCTGAGCAAATAGAAGAGCCGTTGCGCGTCCTATGCCCGAACCCGCCCCGGTAACAAACACTATTTTATTCTGAAAATTCGCCATAGTATGCGTGCATACGGTTATGGCGCAAACATACCGAAAAGAGCGAAGAATGGGCTGACCGTACCTATCTATTTGTGTCGCCCAAGTACCGACAGATCAAGTGGCTACCTGAACCAGGCAACAGAAAAGGCGCGCTTGCCCGGGGGCGTGGCGGGGGAGAAGCGCTTATCAAGTCGATTCTCTCCTGAACGCAGCCGATATTTTCCAAACTAAATCTGAAATTAATTTTCAGGTCTCACGGCAATTTCCTACTTTTGCACTCCCAAACTCGTACCCACGAGTGAGATGACATACGAGGGTGAAGGTCCGCTGCGGTCTATATAGGATCGGGTAGAAACCACACCTGACTTTTATACGGTAAGGCTCCTGTACGGGTAGCCTAATCGGTATTGAGGGTCAGGTGCAGCGCATCCGACCTTTTTTTGTGTCTTTGATGCCCTGATTGCTAAGCAGATATAGGATTCGTCTTATAGAATGCCTACCTTTGCGGCCCAATTCGGAGGGTCCGATGCGGAAAATGAGTACCTATTTTTCACCTGCTTACTTTAAACAAACACAAATGTCTGGTTTAATTGGCAAGAAAATCGGGATGACCAGCGTGTACAATGCGGACGGGCAGGCTCTGGCATGTACAGTGATTGAGACGGGTCCCTGTGTCGTAACCCAAGTTCGTAGCGTCGAGAAAGACGGCTACGCGGCTGTGCAGCTGGGTTTCGGCGAGAAAAAAGAAAAGCACACCAACAAGCCGGAAATGGGCCACTTCAAAAAAGCTGGTACCACGCCCAAGCGCAAACTCGTCGAGTTCAAAGAATTCGAGCAGGCGTTTAACCTGGGCGATACGCTGACGGCCGCTGACGTGTTTGGCGAAGGGGACTTCGTTGACGTTGTTGGCACGGCCAAAGGGCGTGGCTTCCAGGGCGTTGTGAAACGTCACGGATTCGGTGGGGTCGGCGGTCAAACGCACGGCCAGCACAACCGGGGTCGTCACCCAGGTTCGATCGGTGCCTGTTCCTTCCCATCGCGGGTATTCAAGGGGCTGCGCATGGCCGGCCGGATGGGCGGTAACCGCGTGAAAGTGCAAAACCTGCGCGTATTGCGGGTGATGGCTGAGCAGAACCTGCTCGTTGTAAGTGGTTCGATTCCAGGAGCCAAAAATTCATACGTTATCATCGAGAAATAGGCCATGGACGTAATCGTATATAACAGCAAGGGCGTCGACACAGGCAAAAAGGTCACGCTGCCGGAAGAGGTTTTCGGTATTGAGCCGAACCAGCACGCGATTTATCTCGACGTGAAACAATACCTGGCCAACCAGCGTCAGGGTACCCACAAAGCGAAAGAGCGCGCTGAAAATGCCCACTCGACCCGCAAACTGAAGAAGCAAAAAGGAACGGGTGGTGCCCGCGCCGGTAGTGCCAAATCGCCCGTATTCGTTGGTGGTGGTACAATCTTCGGCCCCCGTCCCCGCGATTATAGCTTCAAGCTGAACAAGAAAGTGAAATCGCTGGCCCGCAAATCGGCTCTCGCCGTGAAAGCACAGGCTGACAAGATTTCGGTAATTGATTCGATCACGCTCGAAGCACCCCGCACGAAAGATTACATCCAGTTTCTGAGCGATCTGAAACTGACCGGCCGCAAAACGCTGCTCATTCTGCCCGACGTAAACACCAACGTGGTACTGTCGAGCCGGAACGTACAAAAGGCAAAGGTTACCACCGCATCGCAGGTCAACACGTACGATCTGATGAATGCCGACCAACTGCTGATCAGCGAAGAAGCGCTGTCAACCATCCAAACGCTGTTCGACCGCTAATATCATGAACGTACTGAAACGACCAATCGTCACTGAAAAGATGACGGGCCTGAACAAGCAGGGGAAGTATGCTTTTGAGGTCGAACTTAAAGCCAACAAACTCGAAATCGGCAAAGCCATCGAGAAAATGTATGGCGTCAATGTAGCATCGGTGCATACGATGCGTGTCTACGGTAAAAACCGGAGCAAAAACATCAACGGACGCGTCGTAACGGGTAAGACCCCAACCACCAAGAAAGCAATCGTCACGGTGGCAGAAGGCGAAGTAATCGATATTTACGCTGACCTGTAAACCGGGCATTGCCCTACCAATTAATCAGTCATGGGAGTTAAAAAACTAAGACCAATAACGCCGGGTACGCGCTTTCGCGTAGCACCCGACTTTGCGGAAATAACCACCTCCAAGCCGGAAAAAAGCCTGCTGGAGCCCCTGAAGAGAACCGGTGGCCGGAACAACGAAGGCCACCGCACTATGCGCTACATTGGTGGAGGTCATAAGCGGCACTACCGCATTATTGACTTCAAGCGCGATAAAGTCGGCCAACCCGCCGAAGTTTTGACTGTAGAATACGATCCCAACCGTTCGGCCCGTATCTCACTGGTACAATACGCCGACGGTGAAAAGCGCTACATCATCGCCCCCCAGGGTATCACGGTAGGGCAAACGATCCAGTCGGGTGAAGGCTCGACGCCCGACGTTGGCAACGCACTGCCACTGGTATTCATGCCAATCGGTACGATCGTTCACAACATCGAGCTGGTACCTGGTAAAGGTGGTTCGATGGCCCGTTCGGCTGGTACGTACGCGCAGCTGGTAGGTCGTGAAGACAAGTACGCCATTCTGCGGATGCCTTCGGGCGAAACGCGTCGGGTACTGAGCGCCTGCATGGCAACGGTTGGTTCGGTATCGAACCCCGACCACATGAACGTTGTGATGGGTAAAGCTGGCCGGAACCGCTGGCTGGGCCGTCGTCCCCGCGTTCGTGCCGTTGTAATGAACCCTGTCGATCACCCGATGGGTGGTGGTGAAGGCCGGGCATCCGGTGGTCACCCCCGTTCGCGCAATGGCCAGTTTGCCAAAGGTCAGAAGACCCGTAACAAGAATAAGGCTTCTGAAAGCATGATTATTAGCCGACGCAAAAAGTAACAGACAGACATGGCACGTTCACTAAAAAAAGGCCCATATATTGATTTTCGCCTGGACAACAAAGTCCAGGTACAGAATGAATCGGGTCGTAAATCGGTCATCAAAACCTGGTCACGTCGGTCGATGATTTCGCCTGATTTCGTAGGCCACACGTTCGCTGTACACAACGGCAACAAGTTCATCCCGGTTTATGTCACGGAAAACATGGTAGGCCACAAACTCGGTGAGTTCTCGCCGACGCGCAACTTCCGGGGCCACACGGCTAAGAAAGACAAGGGCAAACGATAAACTGAAGTTGTAAGGGTAGCGCGTTGTAAGGTCAGCTGTTGGCTTTCGCACAACAAACTCTACAACGCTGAAACCATACGACTTTACAACTCACAATTCCAAAATGGAAGCAGTAGCAAGACTTAGAGATGTGCCCACGTCGCCCCGTAAGATGCGGCTGATCGCCGACCTGATTCGTGGTCAGCGGGTTAGCCGGGCATTGGGTCTCCTGAAATACCAGCCACAGGCGGGTGCCGCCGTATTGCAGAAAGTTCTGCTGTCGGCTGTCGCCAACTGGCAACAGAAAAACGAGAACGAGCGTATCGAAGACGCCGATCTTTTCGTCAAAACGATTTTCGTTGATGGCGGTCCAATGCTGAAACGGCTTCGTCCGGCCCCCCAGGGTCGTGGCCACCGGATTCGGAAACGGTCGAATCACATCACGATCGTGGTCGACAGTGCTGCTCAGGCTGCGCTGGCACCAGCCGAAGTAACAACCCCTGAAAACGAACAATAAGAGAAATGGGACAAAAAATTAATCCAGTTGGCCTGCGACTTGGTATTGTTCGGGGCTGGGAATCGAGCTGGTACGGTGGTAAGGAGTTTTCGGAGAAACTCGTTGAAGACGAAAAGATCCGGAAATACATCGCTGCCCGTATCCCCAAAGGCGCTATCGCCCGAGTGGTTATCGAGCGTACACTGAAGCGTGTAACCCTGACCATTCACACGGCCCGTCCAGGTATCGTCATTGGTAAAGGTGGTGGCGAAGTTGATAAGATTAAAGAAGAGTTGAAAAAGATCACGGGCAAAGATGTCCAGATCAACATCTTCGAGATCAAACGGCCTGAAATCGATGCCAAACTGGTTGGCGAAGCCATTGCTCAGCAGCTGCAGGCGCGGATTTCGTTCCGCCGGGCTATGAAGCAGGCAATTCAGTCGGCCATGCGGGTTGGTGCACAAGGTATCAAAGTGAAAGTATCGGGTCGTCTGGGTGGTGCTGAAATTGCCCGCTCGGAGCAGTACAAAGAAGGACGGGTTCCCCTCCATACGCTGCGTGCTGATATCGACTACGCGATCTCGGAAGCACAAACCGTCTATGGTAAAATCGGCATCAAGGTGTGGATTTTCAAAGGCGAAGTATACGGCAAGCGCGACCTGTCGCCAGCAGCCATGATGAGCCAGGCGCAGGCCGGCGAACGGGCTGCCGGTGCAAACGACCGCGGTGACCGTCGTGGCCCACGTGGCGACCGCGATGGTAACGATCGGGGTGGTCGGGGCCGTGGTGAGCGTGGTGCCAACGACCGGGGTGGTAACCGTGGCGGTGGCCAGGGTGGCAACCGGGGAGGTGGCCAGGGCGGCAATCGTGGCGGTGGCCAGGGCGGCAACCGTGGCGGTGGCGCAGGACCAAGACGATAAACTGACACGTTTGGGATTCGAGGTCAGGGCGTGGCCGGTTGATGCCGCCCGCCCAACTTTAACACGCCAAACGCCAAACGGATAACAGAGCTATGTTACAGCCAAAAAGAACCAAATTCCGCAAGATGCACAAAGGCCGGATTCCCGGTATTGCATCGCGCGGCCACGAAATAGCCTTCGGTACCTTCGGCATCAAGTCGCTGGAGCCGGGCCGGATTACCGCTCGCCAGATTGAAGCTGCCCGTATTTCGGTAACGCGGGCTATGAAGCGGGAAGGTCAAGTCTGGATTCGTATTTTCCCAGATAAGCCGATCACGAAAAAGCCAGCCGAAGTACGGATGGGTAAAGGTAAAGGTTCACCCGAATACTGGGTAGCCGTCGTAAAACCCGGCACGATTATGTTCGAAGCGACGGGTGTTGATCTGGCAACGGGTATGGAAGCCCTCCGGCTTGCCGCCCAGAAACTGCCAGTTCGGACGAAATTTGTTGTCCGGCGCGATTACCAGGAGCAAGGCGAGGAATAGAATCCCTAAGCGACGAACAAGATGAAAAAAGAAGATTTGAAAGGATTGTCGGCAGAAGCCCTGCGCACCGAAATCAGTGCCGAACAGGACCGCCTGCTGAAACTGAAGTTCGCTCATGCGGTATCGCCAATCGAGAACCCCATGCGCATTAGCGAGAGCCGCAAACGGATTGCTCGTCTGCACACGGAACTGACAGCTAAATCCTAATAAGACACGACGATGGAAGAGCAACAAGCATCAGCAGAACAGCCTCAGGCAACTGCTCCGGTTAGCACCCCCGCAACGGGCGCTGCAGCCGCCGAGCGGAATGCCCGCAAGGAACGGATCGGTCGGGTGACGAGCAATAAAATGCAGAAGACGATCACCGTTGCTATTGAGCGGAAAGTGAAACACCCGCTCTACGGTAAGTTTCAGAACAAGACGAAGAAACTGACGGTACACGACGAGAAAAACGAGTGCGGCATTGGCGACACGGTTCGCGTGATGGAAACCCGCCCGTTGAGCAAGAACAAGCGTTGGCGTTTAGTCGAAATCATCGAAAAAGCGAAGTAAGCCATGGTACAGCAAGAATCAAGATTAGGCGTAGCCGATAACAGTGGCGCGAAGGAAGTGCTGGTTATCCGCGTCCTGGGCGGTACGGGCAAACGGTATGCATCAGTCGGTGACAAGATTGTCGTGACGGTGAAACAAGCCCTCTCGTCCAGCAGCATGAAAAAGGGAACGGTTTCGAAAGCCGTTGTTGTTCGCACAAAGAAAGAAGTACGCCGGAAAGACGGATCGTACATCCGCTTTGAAGACAACGCAGCCGTTCTGCTCAACAACAACGATGAGCCGCGTGGCACCCGTATTTTCGGACCCGTTGCCCGCGAACTGCGCGAGAAACAGTTTATGAAGATCGTATCGCTAGCCCCGGAGGTACTGTAAGACATGGAGAAGAAAGTAACGCTTCCGAAACATAAATTCCACATCAAGAAAGGCGACACCGTCGTCGTCATTGGTGGAAACTCGAAAGGTCAGCGTGGCGTCGTGAAGGAAGTAATCGTGGAAAAAGATCGTGCTCGGGTAGAGGGCGTCGCCATGATCACCAAACACATGAAACCAACGGCCTCGAACCCGCAGGGTAGCCTGGAAAAAACGGAAGGTTCAGTCCACATCAGTAACCTGATGCTGGTTGACCCCGCCACCGGCGAACCCACCCGCACCGGCCGCAAGGCAAACGACAAGGGTAAAATGCAGCGCTTCTCGAAGAAGACGGGCAATTTCATCCCTGACGGCAAATAACTCTAAGACAGGTCTAAGAATATGGCAACGCCAAGACTTAAAGAAAAATATTTGAGCGAAGTCGTCCCGCAGTTGAAAGACAAGTTTCAGTACAAGTCGGTAATGCAAGTGCCGCGTCTGAGCAAGATTGTCATCAACAAGGGCATTGGAGCCGCCGTAGCCGACAAGAAACTTGTCGACGTAGGTGTAGAGGAGCTCACGACGATCACTGGCCAGAAAGCTGTTCCGACGCTGTCGAAAAAGGCCGTTTCGAACTTCAAACTGCGGGAGAAAATGCCCATCGGTGCGAAAGTGACCCTGCGCGGTGAAAAGATGTACGAATTCCTGGACCGGCTGACGACAGTGTCACTGCCCCGCGTTCGTGACTTCAAAGGCATCAGCGATAAAGGATTTGATGGTCGTGGCAACTACACCTTCGGCGTGCAGGAGCAAATCATCTTCCCCGAAATTAGCATCGATAAAGTAGCTCGGATCTCGGGTATGGACATCACGTTTGTGACGACTGCCAACACCGATACCGAGAGCTACGAATTGTTGAAAGCAATGGGTATGCCGTTCGCCAAGAGCGGCAAATAATAACCAACCGACATGGCAAAAGAATCAATCAAAGCGCGGGAGCGGAAACGTGAAGCAATGGTAGCCAAATACGCAGCCAAGCGGGCTGCCCTGAAGGCTGCTGGTGACTATATCGGTCTGGACAAACTGCCCAAAAATGCATCGCCTGTTCGCCTGCACAATCGCTGCAAGCTGACGGGACGCCCCCGGGGTTATATGCGCAAGTTTGGTATTTCGCGGGTAACGTTCCGTGAAATGGCATCAGCGGGTAAAATTCCTGGCGTAACCAAGTCAAGCTGGTAGTTTCCAGTCCATTTCAATTTGTAATTCAGTTTCCGTAATTTTGCGAACTTTCTTGGAAACAGGGGTTTGCAAGTAACGCAACGCTCAGAATGAATACAGATCCAATAGCAGACTTTCTGACACGCGTCAGAAACGCTATCCGGGCCAAGCACCGGGTTGTAGAAATCCCTGCTTCCAACATAAAGAAAGAAATTACCAAGGTATTGTACGACAAAGGGTACATCCAGAACTACAAGTTCGACGACAGCACCCCCCAAGGCAGTATCAAGATCGCGCTCAAATACAACCCGACCACCAAGCAGTCGGCTATTGTAGACCTGCAGCGGATCAGCCGTCCCGGCCTGCGCCAGTATCGCGGTGCCGATAACCTGCCCCGCATTTTCAACGGGCTGGGTGTAGCGATCATCTCGACTTCCAAAGGGGTAATGACCGACAAGGAAGCCAAGACGCTGAACGTCGGCGGTGAGGTATTGTGTTACGTATATTAAACCGAACTGAACGATGTCACGTATAGGTAAGAAACCCATCTCCCTCCCCACCAACGTTACGTTGTCGATTGACGACCAGAACGTGGTAACGGTGAAAGGGCCTAAAGGCACGCTGACCCAACCGATTGACCGCGACATTTCGGTAGCAGTCGAAGACGGTGTTATCCAGGTAACGCGCCCTACGGAGCAGAAACGCCATAAGGCGATGCACGGTCTGTACCGTGCGCTGGTGAATAACATGGTAACCGGTGTTAGCGAAGGCTTTAAACTGAACCTCGAAATCATCGGGGTAGGTTACAAAGCATCGGTAGCCAACAACGTACTTGAACTTCAGCTCGGTTACTCGCACAACGTTTACGTAGCAGTACCTGACGAAATCAAAGTTACGGCCGTAACCGAAAAAGGTCAGAACCCCAAAGTATACCTGGAAGGGTCAGACAAACAACTCCTGGGCGATGTAGCTGCCAAAATTCGGTCGCTGCGCAAAGTCGAGCCCTACAAAGGCAAAGGTATCCGGTTCGTTGGCGAAGAAGTTCGTCGGAAAGCTGGTAAATCTTCGTCGAAGAAATAGTTTTTGGCATACGGTTTCCAGATTATGCGCTGGCAGGCTGGAAATCGTATGCTGGAAACCAAACCTATCTTTTAAACGCCTATTTGGTCGGAATCAAATAACATGGCAACGAAACATTCAAGAAGACAGCGTATCAAGTTCGGTATCCGGGCAAAAGTATCGGGTACGGCTGAACGGCCACGGCTGTCTGTTTTTCGCTCTAACAAAGCAATCTACGCCCAACTCATCGACGACGTAGCCGGTGTAACGCTGGCGTCTGCCTCTTCGGTTGAACTGAAAAGTGAAGTAGAAGGCAACACCGTCGAAACGGCGAAGAAAGTCGGCCAGCGGCTGGCAGAAAAAGCACTTGCCAAGAGCATCGACGCTGTCGTGTTCGATCGCAATGGCTACTTGTACCACGGTAAAGTAAAAGCACTGGCCGATGCAGCCCGCGAGGGAGGCCTTAAGTTCTAAGCGATGAATACGAACGCAGCAAGACCTACAAAATATAACGAAGCCGACCTGAAAGAAAAGGTGGTGGCCATCAACCGCGTAGCGAAGGTGGTAAAAGGTGGTCGTCGATTCAGTTTTTCGGCTATCGTCGTTGTCGGTGACGGTAACGGTGTTGTCGGTTATGGGTTGGGCAAAGCCAATGAAGTGACGGACGCTATTGCCAAAGGGGTTGAAGATGCCAAGAAAAATCTGGTGCAGATTCCGCTCCTGAAGCGTACGGTTCCCCACGAGATGGAAGGTAAATTCAGCGGTGGCTTTGTTCTGCTGAAGCCAGCCGCTCCGGGTACGGGTCTGATTGCCGGTGGTGCTATGCGCGCCGTGCTGGAGTCGGCCGGTGTGCACGACATTCTGGCGAAATCGAAAGGTTCGTCGAACCCCCACAACGTAGTAAAAGCTACGCTGGATGCACTGCTGAAAATGCGTCTGCCCCACCAGGTAGCATTCCAGCGTCAGATCAGCGTTGCCAAAGTGTTCAACGGTTAATTGAAAAGAGCAACAGACATGGCACGAGTACGCATCACGCAGGTCACGAGCACGATCAAACGGCCGCAGACACAGAAAAACGCAATCAAGTCGTTAGGCTTGGGCAAAATCAACCGCAGCGTAGAGCGCGAATACAACGACTCGCTGAAAGGCGCCCTAACGAAGGTTGGGCACCTGGTGAAGGTTGAAGAAATTTAAGTATCTTTGCGATTCTTTTGGTTTCCCACGCAGCCGGACCGATAGGTTCTGGCTGTTCTGGGAGCTAAAAGAATCACTTTTTATAAAACAATTCCAATGAATCTAAGCAACCTTAGACCGGCAAAAGGTTCCGTCAGAGAGCGCAAGCGAGTCGGACGCGGGCAAGGCTCGGGGATGGGCGGTACGTCTACCCGTGGTCACAAAGGAGCGCAGTCGCGCTCAGGTTACAGCCGTAAACTGCACTTCGAAGGTGGTCAGATGCCTCTTCAGCGTCGTGTACCGAAGTTCGGCTTTAAAAACATCAACCGCGTCGAGTACAAACCCCTCAACCTGGATTCAATCCAGTCGCTGGTGGATGCTACCAATGCAACGGTTATCGATATGGAGTTTCTGCTCCAGCATGGCTTGGTGGCCAAGAAAGACCGCGTGAAAATTCTGAGCCGTGGCGAACTGACATCGGCTGTCGAAATTCACGCCCACGCTTTCTCGAGCAGCGCCAAAGAAGCTATCGAAAAAGCAGGTGGCAAAGCCATCGTCCCTGTTAACGAATCGAAAGAGGAAGCAGCGAACTAGTTGTGAGCACGGCATTGGCCGACCTATCTTATGAACCGACTCATCACCACGTTTAAGAATATTTTTGCAATTGACGAGTTGCGGAGTCGAATCCTCAACACGCTGTTGTTTATCACAGCGTTTCGACTCGGTTCGGCCATTGTGCTGCCGGGTGTTGATCCAAGCAAGCTGAATCTGAACCCACAGGGGTTACTTGGCCTGCTCGACACCTTTCTGGGGGGCGCTTTTAGCAAAGCGTCAATCTTTGCACTGGGTATCATGCCGTATATCTCGGCATCGATCGCCATTCAGCTGCTGACGCTGGCACTGCCTTACTTCCAGAAAATGCAGAAAGAAGGCGAAACCGGTCGTAAACGGTTGAATCAGATTACGCGGGTGCTGACGATCGGCGTTACGGCTGTACAGGCACTCACGTATATTCGGACAACCATTCCGGCCGAAGCGCTTTACATTGATCGCGGGCTGTTTACAGTATCATCGCTCTTTATTCTTACCTCGGGCACCATTTTCTGTATGTGGCTTGGTGAGCGGATTACAGATAAAGGCATTGGTAACGGTATCTCGATGATCATCATGATTGGTATCGTATCCCGGCTTCCGGGCGCCATCATCGGTGAACAACAGTCGCGCGGTACATCGGGGCTGCTCATTTTCGTACTGGAAATGGTAGCACTGTATTTCGTAATCATGGGTGCTGTCGTACTGACACAGGCTGTGCGTCGGATTCCAATTCAGTACGCCAAACAGGTTATCGGCAATAAGGTTGTAGGCGGCCAGCGGCAGTATCTGCCACTGAAGCTGAATGCCGCTGGCGTCATGCCAATCATCTTTGCTCAGGCACTGATGTTTATTCCGGGTTATGTTGCCCAACTCTTCGCCGACAAAAGTGATTTTGCCGCCGGCGTTCAGAATGCGTTCAGCACCTACACGTCGTGGCAATACAACATCCTGTTTGCTTTGCTTATTATCGTGTTTACGTTCTTCTACACGGCTATCTCGGTTAACCCGACACAGATTGCCGACGATATGAAGCGGAGTGGTGGCTTTATTCCTGGTGTTAAGCCCGGCATTCAGACATCTGACTACATCGGAACCGTACTTGACCGAATCACATTACCCGGCGCTGTTATGCTGGCAATTGTGGCGATCCTGCCGGCCATTGCCAACTTGCTTGGGATGACCAATGGTTTTGCCCAGTTCTTTGGCGGAACGTCGCTGTTGATCATGGTCGGTGTTGTACTAGACACGCTGCAACAGGTTGAAAGCTACCTGCTGATGCGCCGGTACGAAGGGCTGATGAAGTCAGGCCGTGTTCAGGGTCGTGCTAATGAAACGGCTGCAATTGCCTGATTGATTTATGGCTGGTTCGGATAAGAAAGAAAAGGTGATCTATGTCAGAAGCGATGAAGAAATCGATCTGATCAAGATCAGCGCCCAACTCCTGGGTAAGGCGCATGCCGAAGTAGCAAAGCTTATTCGGCCCGGCATTACAACGAAGGAACTTGATCGGGTTGCCGAAACGTTCATCAAGGATAATGGTGGCTCTCCTTCATTCCTTGGTTACAATCAGTTTCCGGCTTCCCTCTGTATCTCCGTAAACGACGTCGTTGTGCACGGATTCCCAAGTCGGTATGAGCTGCGTGATGGCGATATTATTTCCATCGACTGTGGTGTCAAACTAAACGGGTTTCACAGTGATAGCGCGTACACGTACCCCGTAGGCGCTGTTGCACCAGCCGTACGTCGGTTGTTGAGCCGAACCAAAGAATCGCTGTACATCGGTATAGAGAAAGCAGTAGAAGGCAACCGGGTAGGCGATATTGGTTACGCCATTCAAACCTACGCGGAAAAATTCGGCTACTCGGTTGTGCGCGAGCTGGTTGGACACGGGGTCGGTGAAAACCTGCACGAAGCTCCCGAAGTACCTAATTACGGTAAACGGGGGCAGGGACCCAAGTTGCAGGAAGGTATGATTCTGGCTATTGAGCCCATGATCAACTTCGGCAAAAAGGGCATTGTGCAGGAACGTGACGGCTGGACAATCCGGACAATCGACCGAAAACCGTCGGCCCACTTTGAGCATACGGTAGCGGTCAGGAAAGGGAAAGCGGAGATACTAACCACCTTCGATTACATTGAAGCGGTGACGGCCAACACGAGTCTCATGGTAGAAACTCAGGAACTGCTGGCAGCCTAAAAGCAAACATGGCAAAACAGAATTCAATTGAACAGGACGGTGTGATTTTAGAGGCATTATCGAATGCGATGTTCCGGGTCGAACTGGCTAACAAGCATGAAGTAATTGCTCACATCTCCGGCAAGATGCGGATGAACTACATCAAGATCCTGCCCGGAGACCGCGTAAAGCTGGAAATGTCGCCTTACGATCTGAGTAAGGCGCGTATTGTGTACCGGTACAAATAAGGGTTTACGGTTTACAGTTTTCGGTGTGTACTCGTACCACCGTTTACCGTAGACAATGAGCCGAAAACTGTAGAATCATGAAAGTTAAAGCGTCAATCAAGAAACGCAGCGAAGACTGCGTCGTGATCCGTCGGAAAGGGAAACTGTACGTGATCAACAAAAAGAATCCCCGTTACAAACAAAGACAAGGCTAAGCATGGCACGTATTGCAGGTGTTGATATTCCGGACAAGAAGCGTGGTGAAATCGCGCTGACCTACATCTTCGGCATTGGCCGTAGCCGGGCAAAGAAAATTCTGACGGACGCTGGTATCAGTGTTGACAAGAAAGCCAGTGAGTGGTCAGACGAAGAAGCAAGCGCCGTGCGTAATGCAATCTCGAATGAGTACAAGGTTGAAGGTCAGCTTCGTTCGGAAGTACAGTTGAGCATTAAACGTCTGATGGACATCGGTTGCTACCGGGGTCTGCGCCACCGGAAAGGTCTGCCTGTCCGTGGTCAGCACACCAAAAACAACTCGCGTACCCGGAAAGGCAAGCGCAAGACTGTTGCCAACAAGAAGAAAGTAACGAAATAATTAATCGGTCGCTCATGGCTATATGGCGTATTTGACGTGGCAACTGCCGTCTGGCGCTCGCTGCAAGTAATACCAACCGATAGCCTCTTGACGATTACCTACTAACAATGGCACAAGCGAAACGCAAAGACAAAGCGAAAAAACGGGTGGTAGTGGTTGAACCCGTTGGTCAGGTTCATATCCGGGCTACGTTCAACAACATTATCATCTCGATCACTAACATGAATGGCCAGGTTATTTCCTGGGCTTCTGCTGGTAAAATGGGCTTCCGTGGCTCGAAGAAAAACACACCGTATGCAGCTCAAACGGCTGCTTCGAACTGTGCAGCCGTTGCCCACGACCTGGGTATGCGGAAAGCAGAAGTGTTTGTAAAAGGCCCTGGATCAGGTCGCGAGTCAGCGATCCGTACCATTCAGAATTCGGGTATCGAGGTAACCACGATTCGTGACATTACCCCACTGCCCCACAACGGATGCCGGCCGCCGAAACGCCGTCGCGTCTAATGTTACTGCTGGTTTGCCAGCAGATTCCATGAATAAGGACAGGCGACATTAGGTTGTGTCTGTCCGATGTTTCACACTTATTCATTCCGCTAACGAATGGCACGTTACACAGGCCCCAAGGCCAGAATCTCGCGTAAGTTCGGTGAGCCCATCATGGGTCCGAGCAAGGCGCTTCAAAAAAAGAACTACGGACCGGGTATGCACGGCCGTGGTCGTAAACGGAAACAGTCCGAATACGCGCTTCAACTGCTGGAAAAGCAAAAAGTAAAATACACCTACGGTATTCTGGAGCGTCAGTTCCGGGCGCTGTTTCACCGGGCTCAGGTTCGGGAAGGTATCACGGGTGAGAACCTGCTGAAACTATGCGAAGCACGGCTGGACAACACCGTATACCGACTGGGTATCGCTTCGTCGCGCCGGGCTGCCCGTCAGCTCGTCGCTCACAAACACATTATCGTGGATGGTGAAGTGGTTAATATTCCTTCGTACTCGCTCAAACCTGGTCAGCTGATCGGCGTTCGTGAGAAATCGAAGTCGCTGGAAGCTGTTGCGTCAAGCCTTTCGGCCCGCAATACCAAGCGTTACAACTGGGTTGAATGGGACGGTCAGGAGATGACAGGTAAGTTCATCAGCTATCCTGAGCGTGACCAGATTCCCGAGAACTTCAACGAGCAGGCCATCGTCGAATTGTATTCGAAGTAATGAGGCTGGCAGAACTCCTACGGGTTCTGCCACCTTTATATAGTTTGCGGTTCAGAGTTGGTTTATTTTCGGTGGTGAGGTGCCATTGCGTAACTCAAAACCAATCGAAGCACTGAAAACCGCAAACGCAATTTCAGTCTTCACGCAAGGCAGAGAACTGCTGTAAACAATACGAAACGTATGTCAATTTTAGCGTTCCAAATGCCCGACAAAGTCGTCGTGGAGAAAGCCGACGACTTTCACGGGGTGTTTGAATTCAAACCCCTTGAAAAAGGATACGGTGTAACGATCGGTAATGCGCTTCGGCGTATTCTGCTCTCGTCGCTGGAGGGATACGCCATTACCAGCGTGAAAATCCCCGGCGTATTGCATGAGTTTTCCTCCATCGAGGGTGTCGTTGAAGACGTAACCGAGATCATCCTGAACCTAAAAATGGTTCGGTTCAAAAAGATCTCGGATATGGTCGACAACAAAATCACCGTCAACATCAAGAAGCAGTCGGTTCTGAAGGCTGGTGACATATCGAAGTTTTCGCCCTCGTTCGAAGTGCTGAATCCGGATCTGGAAATCTGCCACATCGATGATACCCGGGATCTGGAAATGGAGATTTTTGTGGAGAAAGGCCGGGGCTACGTCCCTGCCGATGAACCACGCGTAAACGAACTGCCGTTTGGTCACATCCCGATCGATGCTATCTACACGCCTATCAAGAACGTGAAGTATAGCGTTGAGAATACACGGGTTGAACAGAAAACGGACTATGAGCGCCTGTTGCTGGATATCGAAACCGATGGTTCCATTCACCCGGAAGAGGCACTAAAAGGCGCTGCCTATATTCTGATTCAGCACTTTATGCTGTTCTCAGACCAAACCATGACTTTCGAAACGGCCAAGCCCGAAGAAGAAAACGTGGTGGATGAAGAGGTACTGCATATGCGCAAACTGCTGAAAACGTCGCTGGCTGATCTCGATCTGTCAGTACGTGCCTACAACTGTCTCAAATCGGCCGACGTACGTACGCTGGGCGATCTGGTACGGCTGGAGATTTCAGACATGATGAAGTTCCGGAACTTCGGTAAGAAGTCGCTGACGGAACTTGAGCAACTGGTGGCCGAAAAGAACCTGACGTTCGGCATGGATGTGGCCAAATACAGATTAGACGAAGACTAAGCAAGTTTGTGAGTTGTAGTTTGTAGTTCGTTCAACCGGAACTGCCAGCTACAAACTACAAACCACTCACTAAGACCATGAGACACGGTAAAAAAGATAACCACCTGAGCCGTACGCATTCGCACCGCGAAGCGATGCTGCAAAATATGGCTTCGTCGCTCATCCTGCACAAGCGGATCGAGACGACCGTGGCTAAAGCCAAAGAACTGCGTAAGTTCGTTGAGCCCATTCTGACGCGGGCTAAAGAAGATAACAACCAAAACCGTCGGGTCGTGTTTCAGGCACTGACCGATAAAGAGACGGTAAAAGAACTGTTCGGTACGGTAGCTGATAAAATCGCCAATCGTCCAGGTGGTTATACCCGGATCATCAAGCTGGGCAACCGGCTGGGCGATAACGCAGAAACCTGCCTGATCGAGCTGGTCGATTTCAACGAACTGCTGATCGCGGCTGCTGCTGAAAAAGCATCGGCTACGACCAAAACGCGCCGGAGCCGCCGGGGTGGTAGCAAAGCTGCTACAACCGAAGCTGCCCCTGCTGCTGTCGCTGAAACGCCTGCTGCTGTTGCCGAGGCACCAGCCGCTACGGAAGAAGCACCGGCCGCTACAGCAGCTGGTGATGACCTGACGCTTATCGAAGGTATCGGTCCCAAAATCGCCGAACTGTTGAACAACGCCGGTATTACGACGTTTGCTCAACTGGCCGACGCACAGGACGAAACGGTTCAGCAAGTGCTGACCGAAGCGGGTCCCCGTTTCAACGTTCACGATGCCAGCACCTGGAACGAACAGGCGGCTCTGGCCCGTGATGGTAAGATGGATGAACTGAAAGAGCTGCAGGATCGTTTGAAAGGCGGTAAAGAATAGCCAGTCAGTGACTCAATCTACACGTCATACAAAAATGGGTTAGCCGGTTATCGGTTAGCCCTTTTTTTTAACCTTTTTGACCAACGCATCTTCCATGAAACACACACAGCAACCTGAAGCGCTACTTGTTTTACAGGACGGAACCGTTTATCGGGGACTGGCACTGGGGAAAATCGGAACCGCCGGTGGAGAAATCTGCTTCAACACAGGTATGACTGGTTACCAGGAAATTTACACCGACCCTTCCTACTACGGTCAGGTTATTATCAACACGACATCTCACATCGGAAACTATGGCGTGCTGAACAATGCCGAACAGGAGTCGGGCAGTGTAAAGATCCGGGGGATGGTTTGTAACTTCTTCTCGAACATTCATTCGCGTTACACGGCCGATGGGTCGCTGCAGGATTATTTCGAGCGGGCCAATATTGTCGGAATCCATGGTGTAGATACGCGTCAGCTGGTGCGTTATATTCGCTCAAAAGGGGTAATGAACTGCATCATTTCGTCTGAGATTCTGGATCCGGCTGTATTGCTGGCCAGGTTGCAGGAAGTACCCGATATGGACGGACTCGAACTGTCGTCGCAGGTGTGTACGCCGGTTGCTTACGAAGAAGGTGATCCTGAGTCGAAACTGCGGGTGGCTGTACTAGATCTGGGCGTGAAGCGTAGCATCCTGACCAACTTCACCGAACGGGGTGTGTTTTGTAAAGTATTTCCGGCCCGGACGAGCTTTGCTGACCTGGAAGCGTGGAAACCGAATGGCTACTTTATTGCCAACGGTCCTGGCGATCCGGCAGTTATGCCCTATGCCGTCGAAACGGTGAAGCAGGCACTGGATGCCGAGAAGCCGCTTTTTGGTATTTGCCTGGGCCACCAGATTCTGTCGCTGGCCAGCGGCATTTCAACCTACAAGATGCATAATGGGCACCGGGGCCTGAACCACCCGGTGAAAAACCTGATTACTGGCAAATGTGAGGTTACCTCGCAGAACCACGGTTTTGCTGTGCGGGCCGAAGAAGTACGTGACCACGCAAACGTCGAGCTGACGCACATCAACCTGAACGATAATACGATTGAAGGGATTCGCCGGAAGGATAAACCGGCTTTCTCGGTACAATATCACCCCGAATCATCGCCGGGGCCGCACGACTCACACTACCTGTTTGATCAGTTTGTGGGAACAATGCAAGAGTAAGCGAAAGGGGGCAGAACAATGGATGTTCTGCCCCCTTTTTTCATGTCGGTTCAGGGGTATCCTGCCAGAACTGACGACTCCAGACCCGTTGAAATGGCCAATGCCGCTGGTACAGCGCCAAGGGCAGATAAGCATGGGATTGTTTGGCGGGTTGACAATGATACTGTTCATCGTCGGTCAACACCAGTGAATGATACCCATTCTGCTGACGGACGGTCAGATCGGCGAAGGGCAACTCTGGTCGCCAGTCGGGATGGATACCGCTAAGCTGACGACTGAGCTGATACTGGCTCTGGCTTTGAACTGGGGGCTGCGGCTGAAACTGGCCATCGGAAACCTGACGGGCATAAGCCAGATAATCGCGTAGCCGGCGGGGCCCCTGCCCCGAAACGGTATCAACATTCAGCTGATCGGGCCACAAACTGGTGATTACGTAAATATGCTCGCGGGCGCGGGTAACGGCTACGTTGAGCCGGTTTTCGCCCCCTGTCATAGTAAGACTGCCAAACTGCATGGCGAGTCGACCGCGGGCGTCGGGGGCGTAGCCAACGGAGAAAACAATGATATCCCGTTCGTCACCCTGTACGTTCTCGATGTTTTTAACGAAAAGGGTAGGGATTGTCTGCCCCAAAGGCGTTTCATCGAGTAGATTCTGGATGAGTTGCTGCTGAGGATAGTTGAAGGTGACTACGCCAACCGAACGACCTGGCTTTTCGACGGCCAACTGTTCGAGAAGGCGGCAGACTGCTTCGGCTTCGATGGGGTTTGTCTGTTGCTCCCACAAGCCTTCGACCCGCTGGTAAGTAATGGCCGGTTCGTGGCTGTTGACAGTGGCGAAGTCGGGCAACAGCTGCAGCTTGTTCTGATAAAACAGTTGGTTCGAAAAGGTTATCAGATCAAGCGAGCGGCTGCGGTAATGCTCGGTCAGCCAACGCTGTGGCAGATGCCGGGTGGCCAATTCAAGCAAGGATTCTACATCGAGTTCGGGCGCTGGCTCCTCGTCAGCGCTAAGCTGGTCATCAACGTGGGTGCGGTACAAATCGCTGGGGCGCAATTGCTGGCTATCGCCGGTAATCACCAATTGCCGGGCCCGGTGAAAGGCTGGCAGACCGCTTTCGGCAAAACACTGCGATGCCTCATCGAAAATGACAAGGTCGAACAGCCCTTCACGGAGTGGAAACATGGCCGATACCGACTCCGGTGATGCCAGCCAGCAGGGCACCAGCTTGAACACATCATCGGCAAAGGCATCCATGAGTTTTCGTACGGGCCATACGCTTCGCTTCTTGGTAACCTGATGCTGCAGGTCGCGGTAGCTGGACAGATTTCCCAGTCGGTTATACGTGAGCCTGCGGTACGTTTGTTCGCGCAGGCGAACCAGTAAGATATCGCGACTTAGCTGTTGTTTCCGTTGCAGACTCTGCTGGAGCTGGCGTTCGGTTTGTTCCATACGAAGCGACGAAACACTCCGAAGTATCGGCGATTCGGCTTCAAGCTGAGTAAGCCAGGCCAGCCGTACCGTGTTTATGAACAACGTTGCCCATTGATCGGGTATACTGGTTTCCAGAGAATCGACCACCGCCTGCTGTTCGGGCGTAAAGCCACCTAGTATCCGATCCGCTTCAACGAGCAGATCAAAATCGGTGCGAAGGGTCTGCCGAAGCCACTGGGCCAGGGCTTCATCGGTCCAAAGTTCGGTCAGTTGTGAATCGGTCAGGTAAGGCTGAGCGGTATATACATCAACGACCTCCGTAGCCATTACTACTAATGTCTGGATGATCTGTCTGAAGCGGCTACAGGTCTGCCAGGCATCATCAGGCAATTGCGCGAGTACCGGCAGGTCGTCGATCCGATCGCGCACCTGAGTGAGGTACACAAGTTGTCGCAGGCCGTCGGGTGAGGGGAGGATCGGCAGGTGTTCGAACAGGACGGCCGTATCGCGCGTCAGGGCGTCGGCCAGTAGCGCTTTGTCGAGCCGCGTGGCCAGCACCTGCAAATCGGCTTCAGAGGCTGTCAAACCATTGCCGAGCAGCACCCGGTCGAGTTGGGCGACTCCGTTGCTGGTCAGGCGCCACCACTGCCAGGCAGCCCACGAAGCCCGGGCCTTTTGGGCTTCGGTAAGCAACAGGCGGAACGGGGGGCGGTCTATGGGAGCCAGTACCTGGTTCGGAAAGGGTTCGGTTTGGGCATTGGCCCAATCGGTAGCCTGCCGAAGCAGGATCGATTCGTCAGCCCTGTGTGCCGGGTGAGTGCGGTCGGCCAGCAGCCGGCGCAGGGCGGGCCAAAGTTGTTCGGCGTCGGGTCGGTCAAGCAGGGTTTGTAGGGCCGTTAACGACCATGCGGCCGCGTGCCATTGCTGCAGATCGGCCAGCAACAACGGTCGTAGCCCCAGGGCCTGGCACTGTTGCTGGGCGCCAACGGCCTGTTGGCGCCATTGCGTAATGATTTGATCGATGGAGGCCCGATCGGCGAGCGAGTATCCCTGGAACGACCGGCGCACGGCCCAGGGGTGGTTTGGGCCGAGTCGCTGCCGATACGCACCCAGGGCGGTAAGCTGTTCCGCAAACGAAGTAGCTGATGTTCCGTCGAACCAGTCTGCCAGGGCAGGCAGGGACAGTATGGGCTGATGAGGTGACGAGGTCAGGTAAAGCTCCTTGGGCGATACACCAAATCGGCTGCTGTCGAAAAGAGCCGTTCGGAATGCATCCAGAAACTGAACGGCTTCGTCGATCCGCTGACTTTCCTGATCGAAATCACGTTCGAGCAAAACGGCATCGAGCCCGTTGTTTAGTTGCCGATACGCATCCAGTCGATCGATCTGACTGGCCAATTGCTGATAGAGGGCCTGTCGATCGTTCTGAAAATCGTGAATCAACGCCAGAAAAGCGCCCATCCCTACAGCGTCGAGTCGTTGAAAGACAACGTCGAGGGCGGCCCGTTTCTGGCAGATCAGCAAGACACGCTTGCCGGCCGCTGCGGCATCGGCCATCAGGTTGGCGATCAGCTGCGACTTGCCCGTACCTGGCGGCCCCTGCACCACAAGCGACTGCCCGGCGCGTACAGCGCGGATAGCAGCCTCCTGGGGCGCATCGAGCGGAAGGGGTGTACGGAGTAGCTTTTCGGGCAACCAGGCCAAATTGTCGGTCTGGGCTGGTTCGTCCCGATGCAGGTGGCTGTCGGCATCATCAGTATCGGTGGCCAGGGCGAGCAGCCGATCGTAGTCGGGTACCAGATACGAACCGGCCTGCGGAAAAATGCCCAGTACCGCTTCGGACATCAATTTCAGCTCGCCCGTGCGTTCCAGCTGGTCGAGGCTGCGCAGGCTCTGACGGTCGAAAAACTGCAGGGTATTTGTGAACAGATCGGTGTTGAAATTCAACTCCAGCGGGCTGCTCTTCAACCACTCGTACAATTGCGTCCGGAACACAAGTGGATCGCGATCAAACTCGGCCAGGGTTTTCTCGGCCAGCTCATCAGGGAGCCTGACCTGATTAAACTGGCTGTAGGCAATCAGGAAGGTCGGATTGAGAAAGCCCAGTATGTCGCCCCGGCGCGTTAGCCGCCAGTTCTTGCCCTGCTGATCGATCGCTACCGGGAAGAACAGCAGGGGGGCATGTACGACAGAGCCGTCGAGAAACTTACCCCGCACAAATGGCCAGCCCACAAACAAATCTTCGGTACCCCGCTCATCGGTGATAAAGCGAGCGGTACGATCGATGCGCCGGAGCTTTCGGCTCAGTTCGTTGCTGCGCTCCTGTCGGGCGTCGAGTACCGCACACAGCGGAATGGAGGTCCGGCGCTCGAGCAGTCCTTCGATCAGGCTGAACGATGGCTTACCCAACACAAAGTCAGCGTCGTGCAGGTCGAGACACTGTGTGGCCGGCAAACTGCTTAATACGAGCGAGCGGTTGCGGCTGCTCAGGTTAGTCAGACGTCGGCGGTAGGCACGAAGAACGGAAGGCGAAACCGGTATATGCACAGTAATACAGAACAAAAGACAGAAGCCTGTGTCTGCCCGAACAGCCTGCCCTCACGCAGCTCGTCAGGGTTCAACTGGCTCCCGGGTCTCGGTTTTAGACTCCGGAATCAGCCACGAAGCCAGCACACTGGTGGCCAGAATAGCCACAATAATGTACAGCGAATAAACGGGTTTGAAGCCCAGATCGTGTAGCCAGGGTTCTGCCAGCATTTTGGCCCCGATAAACGTGAGCAGCACGGCGAGCCCTACTTTCAGGAACCGGAACTGGTCCATAATGCTGGCTAGGAAGAAAAACATCGACCGCAGCCCCATGATGGCAAACACGTTCGAGAAAAACACGATGTACGGGTCTTTGGTGATCGAGAAAATAGCGGGTATCGAGTCGACCGCAAACACCAGATCGGTAAACGCTACGACAATCACGATCAGAAACAGGGGTGTTACAAACAGCTTGTGATCGGATTTCCGGCGGACAAAAAAGTTGTCCGTCACGTTGCGGTGATACACGTTGAGGTACTTGCTGGCAAACTTGATAACCGGGTGGCTGCTCGGATCAATTTTCTCGTCTTCGTCTTTCTGGAAAAACAGTTGCAGACCCGTGTAAACGAGGAAAGCTCCGAACAGATACATGATCCACTCAAAGCGCTGGATCAGGGCCGAACCAATGAAGATAAAGAAGAATCGCAGGATGATGGCCCCCAGAATCCCCCAGACCAGAATTTTCTTGTAGTACCGTTCCCGAACGCCGAACGAGTTGAAAATCAGGATGAACACAAAAATATTATCGGCCGATAATGAATACTCGACCAGGTAGCCGGTGATGTATTCGAGTGCCATATTGGCCTGAAACTTGGCCAGACTGGCTTCGAAGTTGCCGGGGATCAGTGCAACATGCTCAGAGTAGGCTTTGCTGACTTCCTGCAGGCGCGCCATGGAATCGATACCGTGGACGAGGTAACCGAACTTCTGCAGAAAAAAGTAAAAGCCTACCGACAGCCCCACCCAGATTGCACTCCAGGTAGCAGCTTCCCTGAAAGTCACTACGTGGCTTTTGGTACGCGAAAACAGGCCCAGATCGACGGCCATGATCACCAGAACAAAGACGGCGAAGGATGCAAAAAATAACGTTTCGTTTGACATTGTCAGGCAGGGATTCACCCTGTCGTTTGGTATGCCGGAATGAGGGCTCGTGATAAAATAAACACAAATTTAAGGTCATTCGCTAGAAGCAGCCGCCATCGGCTGGTAAATAATTGGCATAATGAGGCTTAGGCATTAGTTTTGACCCCATGTTTAATGGCCAAAAAGTAATTGTTGTGATGCCCGCCTACCGGGCAGCACTTACCCTGGAACGGACGTACCGCGAAATTCCCTTCGATATTGTCGATGATGTAATTTTAGTCGATGACGCCAGTCCCGATAATACCTCCGAAGTTGCCCGTCAACTGGGTATCAAACACGTAATTCGCCACGACCGTAACAAAGGCTACGGGGGTAACCAGAAAACGTGTTATGCCAAAGCGCTCGAACTGGGCGGGCAAATCGTTGTGATGCTTCACCCCGATTACCAATACACCCCGTTGCTGCTGACAGCCATGATCTCGATTATCGGAAATGGCCTTTACCCGGTGGTATTTGCGTCGCGTATACTGGGCAAAGGAGCGCTGAAAGGTGGTATGCCACTCTATAAGTACGTGGCCAACCGGTTCCTGACGTTCACACAGAACCTGCTGATGAACCAGAAGCTCTCTGAATACCATACGGGATACCGGGCTTTTTCGGGTGACGTTCTGAAAAGCCTCGATTTCACGCATAATTCCGACGACTTCATCTTCGATAACGAAATGATCGCCCAGATTTTCTACAAGGGTTTCGAAATCGCCGAAGTAACCTGCCCCACAAAATACTTTGAGGAAGCGTCATCGATCAACTTCAAGCGGAGTTCGATTTACGGATTGGGTGTACTCAAAACGTCGCTTTACTACTTCCTTACGAAAATAGGACTGATGCACTGGAAGTTGCTGAAATAGCTGCTTCTTCGGGCCCGGCTTCGACGGTGGGCATCACAACCTCCAGAATCATTGATTCGAGGGTCAGGCCGGGGCCAAATGCACAACTGAACAGATTAGGCTGTTCAGCCCGGATGGTCAGGTCGCCACGGGCCAGATCATCCCAGATCTGTTTAAGCACAAACAGTACGGTGGCCGACGACATGTTGCCAAACTCGCGCAGTACGGCATAGGCATAGCGGTTGTCGGTTTGCGTCAGGCCCAGTTCTTCCTCAATTACTTCCAGAATGCGTCGTCCGCCAGGGTGCAGGGCATACAGGCCTATATCCTCCATGGCCAGACCACTCTGCTGCAGGAGTCGTTCCATAAGCGTACCGATACCCTCCTGAATGTGTCTTGGCACTTCGCCGGTCAGGGTCATTTCGAAGCCGAAATCACTCACGTGCCACGCCATTTCGGCTTTCCCGTCGGGGAGCAGATCGCAGTAGAACGAGCGCAGCCGGAACGACAGGTCGGGCCGGGGCTGGTTCTGAACCAGTACGGCAGCAGCGCCATCGGCGAAGAGGGCGTTGGCCAGTAAATGGTCGGTTCCGGTTTTCTTCTGGAAGTGAATCGTACACAACTCAATACAAACGACCAGCACCGTAGCATTGGCGTTGGCCCGGACAATCGAGTCGGCCATTTTCAGGCCATTGAAAGCCCCGTAGCAGCCCATGAAGTTGATGGCCAGCCGCTGGGTATGTTTGGGCAGCCCCAGCGCTTCGATGAGTTCGATGTCCGGTCCGGGAGCATATAGTCCCGTGCAGCTCACCGTGATAAGATGGGTAATGGTCTGCGGATTAAAATCCGGGTAGCTATCGAAGCAGGCCTCCACCGCTTTCAAAGCCAGGGGTACGGCTTCCTGCCGGTACAGTCCCATGCGCTGACTTACGGTTGGAAACGGTTCGAGCCCCTCAGTGTTTGGGTAAAAGGTGAATTCGCCCGGCTGTTTGGTATAGTCAGACAGGACTGAGTGGCGTTTGTCGATTCGGGTGAATCGGTACAGCGCAGACAGACGACGGCGGTCCCGGTCATCGAACTGGAGCAGATTGGCCATAAACTGGGCTGCCTGTTCCTGACTGGCCGAATAAGCGGGTACCGCCCGACCAATGGCGTTGACGTAGGCGTCGGTGCGTTGTGACATACGGAATAGGTTAGGGGGGCATTGGCTAGTGCATAATTAGCCTGGCCAATCACTTTCAACACAACTCGCTGTGCCCCGTAAAGTTCGGAAATAGGCCGAAGCGGCTCCTGAAAAAAAGTTGGTTCGATAAGGCTTTCAAAATGAGGGTATTGCTGCCTGATCGAAAAAAAAGTTGAGGTAGGTTCTTGACAAACGGGAATTAAGCCTTACTTTTGCATCACGATTCGCTGTCACAACGGCGTATCAAAATAAAAAACGCGAAAGTAGCTCAGCTGGTAGAGCGCGACCTTGCCAAGGTCGAGGTCGCGGGTTCGAACCCCGTCTTTCGCTCCACAGAAAAGGCACCGAGTAGCGGTGCTTTTTTTGTACGTACCTACAGCGTAGGAAGGTTGCCGGGATGGTGGAATCGGTAGACACGCCGGACTTTGTTCTTTGATATTCTCGGTTTTTTTCTGTGATTGGCGTGAATAACGTCAGTTCGTGTGGCACGCTATGTGTTCGATGCTTTATTTGAAGAGCACATGATTTCTACTTGTGAGGCTTCCTCCAGCATGGCTCAAGCAGCGGTAAAACTTGGTATGAATTACAAGACACTTTGTTTTCATGCAAAGCGACTCGGTTGTTTCAAGCCAAACCAATCTGGACGGGGTATCAGAAAAGCTCCATCCAAGGTGGCGGTTTCACTGAATGAGATTTTTGATGGATCGTATACAACCTATCAAACTCATAAACTGAAGCAAAGACTCCTGAAGGAAGGAGTGAAGCAACACCAGTGTGAATCGTGCGGCTTAGGGGAAATGGCTTTCTAAACCCATTCCGTTGGAGATGCACCACATCAATGGGATAAATACAGATAACTCGTTAGAGAATCTGAAATTACTTTGTCCTAGTTGCCATGCGTTAACAGAGAATTACCGTGCAAAGAATATCAGAAATTTGAGTGCCCGGTTGGAAACAGCCGGAGTAGAACCGCTTAAATTCGGGGAAACCTTATCAGTGATGATTGGCAATCCCGAGCCAAGCCTGCCAGCGAAAGCCGGTGCGGAAGGTGTAGAGACTTAATAGGCGGCACCTAACTTCTGCTTGCAGAATATGGTGAAGAGAAAGTCCAGACCACAAATCGTTGCGAAAGGCAACGAGCAGCGAAAGCTGTAGTTGGTAAGAAAATCCTGTGGGCTTTACGGCCCGTGCGGGTTCGACTCCCGCTCCTGGTACAAGGAATTTAGAATGCCCCGTTGCTATGATCGCAGCGGGGCATTTTTTGTCGTTATGAAGTCCGAACTGTCGAGCGGGATTCTGGACCCGTGGCCGATTGCTGCGGCTGGCGCCACTCCCAGCAGGCTAGTGCCAGTACCGGCAGATACTCGAGCGCCGTGAGCCACAGGTTTTCATGGTAAGGCTGCCGGGCGTAGGTGAAATAGGAGAGCGGCACGAGTACCGACCAGAGCAGTGGGTACCGGGCGTGCGTGAACACCGAAGCCGCTACCAGCGTGGTCAGATACCAGGGATGTACGGTGGTGGCCATCAGAAAGTACAACGTCAGACTGGCCAGCACCCGCCCTGAAACCGACAGCCGGAATGGCCAGAAAGCTAGGGCGAGTAAACCCAGCGTCGTGAGCAATGACAAGCCGACGCCAACCGTCTCGATCGTATTGTAGCCCCGGATCCAGTAGCCCACTGCCCGCACCAGGTAATAAAAGCTGGCGTTGAACTCGAATTTCTGGAAGTAGAGATCGAGGCTTGCGCCCATGTTCTGTAACAGCGCCATACTGGCAAACGGTGCGAAAAGAGCTAGCGTAAAGAGACCGGTCAGTCCGGCCAGCCAAAGCCCCCGTTTCCAACCGATTCCTGCCACGGCCAGCGGGAGCAGCATGAGCGGCAGCAGTTTGGTACCGATAGCCAGCGCCAGGGCCAGGGCCGCGAGCACCCACCGCTGCCGAAACGCGAGCCAGATTGCCAGCAGTGTAAAGCCAATCATAACCCCCTCAAAATGGATGTTGCCGGTAAGCTCGACAATGACAAGCGGGTTTAGCGCATACAGTAGGGCCAGGTTAGGCGAAAGGCCGCGCGCGCTGAGCAGGACTGTCAGCAGCCAGATTACGGCAATATCGCCCAGCAGAATGGGCAGCCGAAGCCCGATCAGGGCGGGCAACAGCGACTGCGGCAGTGGGCCGGGAGCCACCCAGCCGGCCAGCGCGAAAAAGGCCTGATTGACGGGTGGGTAAACGGTGTAGTAGTGGGGCGAGTTGAGCCGCTCGTATAAATATCGGCTCAGGCCGGTACGGATAGCGAGTGGTGTATCGACCAGCGCCGAAGGCAGGTACTGGTAAGGATTATAGCCATGCGCCAGTAATCGCCCATCCCAGATGAACCGAAACGCATCGTCGGAAAGGTTTGGTATAGCCCCTACCAGCAGCAGCCGAAACACGACGGCCGCGCCAAATAGCACCCAATCGGGCTGACGGTCGGAATCCGTTGCGTGTAGAGGATGTATGACACGACGGCAAAGCCAGTAATAGCCGGCGGTCAGCAGTCCGAAGAGGCCGATGAGGGGCCAGAACTGCGCACGCGGTACCCCATACGTCAGCCCGACATAGCCGGCTGCCGATACAAGCAGCCACGCAAACCGGCTTATCATGCCTGTACCGGTACGGCCCGGCGCCCGGCATGCAGCAGCGAATAGCCGAAGACCATACCAAACCCGACCATGAGCATGATGTGGAGAAAAAACATCCGGAAGTCGTGCACGTAGAACGCCAGCAGGAGCCCGCCGAAGAAATAAAGCATCAGGAGCCCTTCGACGAGGGTGAGCCAGCTAACCCGCCGACTGACGTATTTATTGGCATCCCACCGATCGCTGGCGGCCTTGACATTGAATTTGGGCGTCCGGACAAAGGGGGTTTTACGGCCGGCATAGCCCTCGATCACAGCGATGGTGTTATGCAGCGACAGGCCCATCATAAGCGACGAGTACATGGGGAAATACCAGATAATCTTGGCCTTGTTGCCCTGTTCGAAGAGAAAAAACGGAATGCCGTAGAACGTAATCAGTATGAGCAGATTAAGCTGAAACAGGTTGATCACGTAGAAAGCCCATTCCCATTCGGGATGCTGGTTGCGGATGTAGATCAGGGGTACACTCATTACGCCCAGAATAAGCACCAGGATGAACGTAGCACTGCTGAACAGGTGGAAAAACGCGTGGATCTTCATCGACAGCGATACGCCGGGCGTCCGCAGTACCTTGCGGAAGAGTTTCCGTGCACACTCGGCCGCGCCCTTCATCCAGCGGTACTGCTGTGATTTAAGGGCATTCATGGCTACCGGCAATTCGGCTGGCGAGCCGATGTCTTCGCGGTACACGAATTTCCAGCCCCGAAGCTGGGCACGGTAACTCAGATCGAGGTCTTCGGTCAGCGTATCGCTTTGCCAGCCACCTGCATCGGCAATGGCGGCTTTACGCCAGACACCCCCCGTACCGTTGAAATTGGCCAGGTAGCCCGATTCGTAACGGCCACTTTGTTCGATGGTAAAGTGCGCATTCAGCCCAAAGGCCTGCAGCTGGGTCATCAGCGAAAAGTCTTCGTTGAGGTGTTCCCAGCGCGTTTGCACAATACCTACCCGCGGGTCACTGAAATGGGGTACGGTTTTGAGCAGAAAGTCGGGGTCGGGTACGAAATCGGCGTCGAAAATGGCAATAAACTCCCCTTTGGCAAGCGTAAGACCATAGGCCAGTGCCCCCGCCTTAAAGCCTGTTCGTTCGGGCCGGCGGATGTGCTGGATTGGAACACCCATGCGTTGGTAGAACGCCACGCGGGAGGCAATGATGTCGACTGTTTCGTCGGTCGAATCGTCGAGCAGCTGGATGTCGAGCTTCTCGGCCGGGTAATGCAGTTTGGCCACCGCGTCGATCAGGCGTTCGACTACATACAGTTCGTTGTAGACCGGTAGCTGAACCGTAACGCGGGGGAGCTGCTCCTCGGTCAGGGTCGGCAGCGACGCGCTGATGCGTCGGCGTTGTCGGTTCGAGCGCAGGTAGCTAATTATCAGGCTTAGCTGACCACAGTTGTATAAAAACAGCAGAAGCAGAGCAAGACCGTATAAACAAAGTACAGCCAGTTCCATCAGGTTATCGATTGGTTGAGTAAGGTGCTAGGCCTTAAAGGGGAAGAATAGGCAATAGGTTTAAATTAGGCCCTAAAATCGACTTACTGACCAATCTGGCTGGCTACGACCCAACTACCAGTAGCGGAAGATGGTGGTGATGATTTTGTAGCCGGCCAGCACGGTGCCTTTTACGGTGCCCGATATTTTGGAAAAGCCGATGCGCCGGCGATAGCTCACCGGAACCTCCATGATACGTAACCGATTCCTGGCCGCTTTTAGTTGCATTTCCACTGTCCATCCGTACGTTTTATCCTGCATGTCGAGGGCCAGCAGCGACGAAAACCGAATGGCCCGAAACGGCCCAAGATCGGTATAATGGACCGCATACAGCCAGCGGAGCAGGGTAGTGGCTAGCCAGTTGCCAAACACCTGCTGGGGCGTCATCGAACCACGTTCGCGCTTACCGAGTGCCCGCGATCCGATCACCATATCGACCTCCCCCTTCAGGATTGGCTCGATCAGCTGAACCATCTCACCGGGGTAGTCGGAGTAATCGGCGTCGAGAAATACGGCTATAGCCGGCTGGGGCGACAGGCTGGCCGCGTAGGCAATACCCGTCAGACAGGCCCGCCCGTATCCCTGAATGGGTTCATTCAGTACGGTAGCTCCGGCCCGGGCGGCCTGCACCGCCGTCTGATCGTTGGAGTTGTTATTGACGACGATGATCTCGTCGACCAGGGTGGCTGGTATGTCGCGGACAACATGGCCCACGGAGTTTTCCTCGTTGAATGCGGGGATAATAACGACGATAGCCAAAAGGTGAATATTTCGGGGGAAAACGGGATTGTGTTTACTAAAGAACAGAACGGGGCAGAACGTTCCCGCCCGGGTACCCAACACGGCTATGGTTGCGGTGTTCGAGCCCCGAATCTGGCCAAAATGCTGTATACTTGTTCATGAACATATCGTTTATCGGCGCCGGCAATCTGGCCTGGCATCTGGCACCGGCGTTCGAATCGGCCGGGCATCATATCAGCGAAGTGTATAGCCGGCAGCCCCAGTCGGCCCGGCGGCTGATCAGTAACCTGTACGATGCCCGTCTGCACGACGAGTTGAATTTTGCCGGCAGCAATGCCGATTTGTTTGTACTGGCCGTTCCCGACGATGCCCTGCCTCAGGTATGCTCGCGGCTGGTACTGCCCGAAAATGCCATTGTGGTGCATACGTCAGGCAGCTGCTCACTCGATAAACTGCGCCACTGGCTGTCGATCTATAGCGATGTGCCGGTCCGGGCCGGTGTTTTTTATGCCCTGCAAACCTTCACGCGCGAACAGCCGCTGCTCGACTTTGCGGGTATTCCCCTGTGTCTGGAAGCCGGCGACGAACAGACGGAACAGGAACTGGTGCGGCTCGGTCAGGAGATCAGTCAGATTGTGTACCTCGTCAGTTCGTCGGAGCGACTGGTGCTGCATCTGGGGGCCGTGCTGGCCTGCAACTTTACGAACCATCTGCTGGCCCAGGCTTACGAACTGACAATGTCGAACGGGCTGGAGTTCGAGTTGTTGATACCGTTGATTCAGGAAACCATCCGGAAAGGATTGTCGGCCAGCGATCCGGCCGACGTCCAGACAGGACCGGCCCGGCGGGGCGATCTGTCGACGATTCAGGCGCACCTGACCCTGTTGGCCGGGCAGCCGCTGCTGGCGGATATTTATCGACTCATGACCGAAAGCATCCGGCAGCAGCGTTTGTTGCGGCAGGCCGAAGCCGGCGATTCGTGAGCGAATCAGCTGATACTGAAATTATCTGGCTGTTTTCTATTTATTCTGTCTGCAAAGGAGCGTATTTTTACTAATCGGTTGCCAAATCTGGTTGTCCGATCGCTGCAATGGGATAGTTTTTGCACGGGACGGGGCAGGGGCTTGCCCGCTTTGGCCGGCCCGTGCTGACGTAAGCATTCAGAATTTATGGAGTCATTAGAACATCGGGATAAGCTGGAGGTGTTGCCGGTTAAAGCATCGCCTGTAGACCAGATAGCGTTGTATGATCGTTATTCGGCCATGGCTTACGGAATTATTCTGCAGATTGTGCCACAGCCGGAATTGGCCCAGAAAATTCTGGTCGATTTGTTTACTGATCTCCTGCGCACCAGCCCTGACCTCAACGATTCGGGTCTTGGCTGCACCATTATTCGTATGGCCCGTCTTCGGTCGCTCGAAACCCGGCGCTCGGCAGATAGCGTGGCGGAGCGGAGTGGTACGTCGTTCTCGCCCACACAGGGCAACCTGCCCAAAGTTGTATTCAATCTTTCGTTCTGGCATGGCTGCCATCCAAACGAAATTGCCGAACGGCTTCAGATCTCGGGTAGTGATGTGATGAAGGCCATCCGGGAGTATATTAAATCGTTTCAAGCATCCTGACCCATGGCTCAACAGTCACAACAACAGCGGCATCAATACATGACAGAAGGCTTCCTGGAAGCGTATCTGATGGGCCTGACCACACAGCAGGAACGCGCCGAGGTCGAGCAACTCCTTGGGCAGGATACGGAGTTGCAACAGCAACTGGAGGAGCTGGAAACAGATATGGAGCAGTTTTTCATGCGCCACGCCGTTCCGCCCCCTCCCGGTCTGAAAAACGCCGTACTGCATCAGCTGAGCGGGAGCGAGATTCAGCCGTGGGCACCCGAAACCCAGGAGCGTCGTCGCCCGTCCGAACCCGAACCAACCGGGCCACACTATGTGCATGTCGATGTCGACGAAACGCACATTCGGGTGCATAAGTACTGGCGGCCCGCGTTTATTGCCGTGTTTGTGCTGTCGAAAATTTTCCTGATTCTGGGCCTGTATTATTATTTCAAAGCCAGCAGTCTCGAAAAGGAAATGCTTCGAATGCAGGCCGCGCCCGTGCAGCAGATGGCCCCGGCCCAACCGGCACCCGGGCAATAGTGATGTAGTCATGCCGTTTATTCGGCAGGTAATGGCTGGTCGTGCGCCAGTCCTGACCTCGATTTCTGGTTCGTATGCGGTTGGTTCGATTGCTTGTTTTAGTGGTACTGTGTTGGCCTGCTCACGCCCAGTGGCAGGCGCAGGCCGTTCGTACCGACGCCAGTTTTCGGGCGGTTAGTATGGCCGGGGCCGATGTGATCTGGATCGGTGGCACCAAGGGCACCTATGTCCGGTCGGCCGATGGGGGCAAAAGCTGGCAAACGGGCACAGTACCGGACGCCGGGACCTGCGATTTCCGCGACGTGCAGGCCATTGACGCGCAGACGGCTATTCTAATGAGCGCCGGCCCGGCCGAGCAGGATCAGGCGCGGATCTACAAAACAACCAATGGCGGTCAGACTTGGACGATGCAATACCAGACCAAACAGCCCGGAGTGTTTTTCGACGGACTCGATTTCTGGGATCGCGACCACGGGATTGTCTTCAGCGACCCGGTCGATGGCCGGTGGGTAATGCTGACCACGAGCGATGGCGGCACCAGCTGGCAGCCAGTGCCGGCTCAGGCGCTGCCGCCCATGTTGCCCGGCGAAGCCGCTTTTGCCGCCAGCGGTACCAGTCTGGTCGTACAGGGGAAACGAAGCGTCTGGATCGCATCCGGCGGAGGGCCCAGTGGGCGCGTGTTTCGCTCTACCGACCGGGGGCAGACCTGGACAGTAGCAACAACGCCACTGCCGGGGGGCGAAGCAACCGGCCTGTTCGGGCTGCGGTTTTTCAACGAAAAGACAGGTGTTGCCGTCGGCGGTAATTACAAACAGGAGCAGCAGGCAGGTCCCAACGCCATAATCACCCGCGATGGGGGACAGACATGGTCGTTGCTTACCGCCACGGAGCCCGCCGGCCTCAAAGAAGCCGTGGCGCTGCTGCCCGGCGATCGGCTGCTGGTAATAGGGCCATCGGGCTCGGGCATCTCGGCCGACCAGGGCCAGACCTGGCAGAAAATCGATGCCGACGGGCACCACGCCCTTGCCTGCGTGAAGGGTACCTGCTACGCCGTGGGCGCCCGGGGTAAGGTCAGTAAGCAAGTCTTTAAGTAAAGCCGATCCAGACAAATACGGGGGCCTGTGTCAATACGCAGGCCGGCATAAACTACGGCAGCCAGTTCTGTCGTTATGCAGGCGTGTTGACTGAAATAGCCCCGTTTGGTTATGCGTGTGAAATCGGTTTTAGTACTCTCCATTGTTTTAGGGCTGGCTCAGCTGGCCCCCGCTACGGCTCAGGTTCGGATACCGGGCACGTTTATCTGCAACTATACCGGGCATGGCACCGTACCCGAGGTGGTATGCTCACCCAACACGGTGTCCAACGGCCATGCTGAGCGCGTGGTCGACCGGATTCTGAAGCCCATCGGGCTCATGCGCAACTTTAAGATTATCGAGTGCTCCAACACCGACAACTGCTTTGCCACGGTGCTGAAAGGACAACGGTTCATTGTCTACGATGCCGCTTTCATGCAGGGCATCGAGGAGGAAACCGAAACCGACTGGTCGGCCATCAGTATTATGGCCCACGAGATCGGGCATCACCTGCAGGGCCACACTATCGACGGGCGCGGAGGACAGCCGCAGAAGGAAATCGAAGCCGATAGGTTTTCGGGCTTCGTACTGCACCAGCTTGGCGCATCGCTCGATGAGTCGGTGGTGGCGGTCGAGGCTCTGGGCGATGAACGCGCTACGCCTACCCACCCGGCCAAACCGGCCCGTATCGACGCCATCCGGAAAGGCTGGCTCGAAGCCGAAGCCATGTATCCGAAGAGCCGGGCTGGCAACAAGCCTGCCGTTGCTATTGCGCCCCGACCTGCGGCAAGCCCGGTGCTGGCCAGTCGGCCGGTGGCGTCACGGCCAGTGGTAGCCTCCCCGGCCCCCGGACGTATGCCCGCTGGTCGTGCAACGGTAGGCTGCGTTTCGGGCGACTGTCAGGATGGGAACGGTGTGTTTGTGTACCCTACTCGGGAACGTTACACCGGTGAGTTTGAAGACGGCGACAAACACGGCGAAGGCACCGAGTATTATGCCGATGGGCAGGTGAAGTACAAAGGGAATTTCCGCGATAACCTGCGAACGGATTATGGCATCTATTACTACCGCAACGGCGATCGGTATGAAGGCTGGTTCCAGAAAAACGTGCCGAACGGCAAAGGCATTTATCACTTCGCCAACGGCGATCGGCTGGTCGGGCTGTTCAGCAATGGCCAGCCGGCGGCTACCAATACGCTTTACATGGCCGATGGTACCAAAGTTAGTCTGAAAGGCAGCCGCTAGACCACAACGAAGGCAATAGCAAAAAGGGGGTAGCCACTGTGGCTACCCCCTTTTTGCTGGCAGAATACAGTTTATCAGAACGCCAGAATCGTTTCTTCGATAATATCGCAGGCCTGATGCATCTGCGTTTCGTTGATAACGAGCGGGGGGGCAAACCGGATCTTATCGCCGTGGGTTGGCTTGGTCAGTAACCCGTTGTCTTTCAGTTTAAGGCAAATCTCCCAGGCTGTCTCAGCACCCAGATCGGGACGCTCACTGATAACAATGGCGTTGAGCAGACCCCGGCCGCGCACCGATTTGACCGTGTCGGTTTTTTCGCTCAGGGCCGTCATACGGGCGCGGAAAATCTGGCCCATGGCCTCGGCATTCTCGGCCAGTTTTTCGTCTTCCACCACGCGCAGAGCTTCCATCGTGACCACACAGGCCAGCGGGTTACCGCCGTATGTGCTGCCGTGTTCGCCGGGCTTGATGGTCAGCATCACTTCATCGGAGGTCATTACGGCCGAGACCGGCATGGTGCCACCCGAGAGTGCTTTGCCCAGAATGAGCAGATCGGGCTTTACCTGTTCGTGGTCGCAGGCAACGCGCTTGCCCGTCCGGCCGATACCCGTCTGCACTTCGTCGGCAATGAACAGCACGTTGTATTTGGTACACAGATCCCGTACTCCGCGCAGGTAGCCCTCGTGCGGTACCACCACGCCTGCTTCGCCCTGAATGGGTTCTACCATGAAACCGGCAATATTGGGATCGCGCTTAAACGTGTCTTCGAGGGCATTGAGGTCGTCGTAGGGAATCACGATATAACCGGGCAGGAGCGGCCCAAAGTCGTTGGTGCTGCTGGGATCGGTCGACGACGAGATCGCGGCCAGGGTGCGGCCCCAGAAGTTACCGGCGGCATAAACGGTCTTGGCCTGATCCTGCTGAATGCCTTTCACTTTGTAGGCCCATTTCCGGGTTAATTTGAGAGCTGTTTCGCCCCCTTCGGCGCCCGAGTTCATGAGCAGTGCCTTGTCGTAGCCAAAGTACTCGCAGAGGAATTTTTCGCACAGCCCCGTCTTGTCGTTGTAGAACGCCCGTGAGGTCAGGGTAAGCTGCCGGGCCTGTTCGATCATGGCATTGATGATACGGGGGTGGCAGTGCCCCTGGCTGACGGCGCTGTAGGCCGACAGAAAGTCGAAATAGCGTTTATCGTCGACGTCCCACACAAAGATGCCCTCGCCCCGACTCAGAACGGCCGGGATAGGGTGGTAGTTGTGGGCACCGTACTTCCATTCGAGCTGCATAGCCTGTTCGGTGGCCGAAGAAGAGAGAATCGTATCCATAGCGAATCGGGAAAAAGGTAGTAAACAGGAAGTTGATGAAGAAGCAGCCGGCCCGGTGCAACCAAGTCGCACCGTAACCCGTTGTGCTCAAAAATACAGTGATTCGGGCAGATGCCCAAACCCGCTATGGCCACGCAATCCGACCCTGAACAACCAGCACTGACTCCTGAAGATTACTACTACACAGCCGAAGGATTTTTGGTGTTTACCGAAGCATACCACCGAAAACGGGGCTACTGTTGCCGAAACGGGTGTCGGCATTGCCCGTATGGTTTCAAAAAAAAGGGGGGCGGAGTTGCAGATAATGAATAATTTAGCCAAATTTGCGCCCTCATACGGAAAACGAGTACGGTAATGGCCAGAATTTGTCAAATCACAGGAAAGCGCACGCGGACGGGAAACAACGTATCGCACGCCAATAATAAAACCAAGCGTAAATTCTTCCCGAACCTGCAGAAAAAGCGGTTCTTCGTCGAATCAACCGGCGAATGGGTTACGCTGCGGGTGGCTACGTCGGCCATCAAGACCATCAACAAGAACGGGCTGGAAGCTACCCTTCAAAAGGCATACGAGCGCGGTACCCTCACGATCTAATCGAGGGGTATGCCTCCATGGCATCGAGCCTCTTCCAGCCGGAAGAGGCTTTTTGTATTTCGGTACGGTTTGGCTGGGGGCGGTATAGCGGTTGAATGGATATCCCCCGGCAGCCTAGACGTTACCGCAGACAGTTCTGGCTTTAAACACCATTTCCATGAAACTCAACTTTGAGGATCTCATCGTATTTGAAAACGATGATTACATACTCATCAATAAACCGCCCCACATTGCCTCGCTCGACGAACGAACCAACGACCGGTCGCAGAGCATTGTCCGGATGGCCAAGGCTTACCACGCCGATGCGCAGTTAGGTCACCGGCTCGACAAGGAAACGTCGGGTATTCTGGCCATTGCCAAGCACCCCGACGCCTACCGGCACTTGGCCATGCAGTTCGAGCACCGGGAGGTGACCAAGCGCTACCACGCCGTTACCAACGGCGTGCACGACTTCGACGGGATTTCGGTTTATCTGCCCATTTCGCCCATCAAAGACGGAACGGCCGTGCGGATCGACCGGGAGAAGGGCAAAGTGGCCGAAACCATTTTCAACACCCTGCACGCGTACCGTACCACTACCCTGGTCGAGTGTATGCCCGTAACGGGCCGGATGCACCAGATTCGGGTGCACCTGATGTGTTTGAAAGCGCCCATCGTCAACGACCCGACCTACGGCGGCAAGCCCGTCTTTCTGTCGGAGGTAAAGCGCAAATTCAACCTGAAGGAGGGCACCGAAGAGTTACCGCTGATTCATCGGGTTGCATTACACGCCCACTCGCTGACATTTGCCCTGCTCGACGGTACCGAACATACCTTCGAGGCTCCCTACCCGAAAGATTTTGGCGTGCTGGTGAAGCAATTGGAGAAGTTTTCCTGATCGGGTAGGCCGGTATTCGGTGTGCCTGCGTAGTTTGCAGCCCGTCTAACGTTACCGCTATGTTTGTACATACCGTATTTTTCTGGCTCAAGAGCCCCGAAAACCAGGCCGACCACGATGCCCTTCGGGCTGGCCTCCAGACGCTGACCAGTATCAGCGACATCACCACGATTTATATTGGCACGCCGGCCGAAACCCGCCGGCCGGTAATTGACCACAGCTACGATTTCTCGCTGACCCTGGTCTTCGCCGATCAGGCGGCCCACGATGCGTATCAGGTGCATCCCAAACACGAAGCCTTCGTGGCCAACTGCGCCCACCTCTGGGAACGTGTTCTGATCTACGATGCGATTGGCTAGCTGACGCTATGGTCCATAAGCAAACAAGCCGACCCCAGCTGGGGTCGGCTTGTTTGCTTAAAGCGGGATCGGCAACTGGCTAGACCAGTACATCGACCTGCATATCCATATTGCCTTTTACTGCTTTCGAGTAGGGACATACGGCGTGGGCGGTGTTGGCCAGGTTCTGCAGCTGCTCGTGCTCCATACCGGGGGCTTTCACCAGAATCCGGCCCGACAGCGACATGTTGTTGCCGTCTTTGTTGAGCGAGATGCTTACTTCAACCGCGTGTTGGGGCAGGATGATTTTCCGGCTTTCGGCAACCGCCATCAGCGCGCCGTTATAGCAGGCACTGTAGGCAGCCGCAAACAGCATTTCGGGGTTGGCTTTGCCGCCTTTGCCGTGCATTTCGACCGGCCGGTTCAGGTCCAGCTCCAGAATACCATCGAGCGATTTAACGTCACCTTCGCGTCCGCCGACATTGCTGACGGTGGCTGTATACAGCGTTTCCATTGTGTTTCGGGGTTATCAGTTTATGTGAGGCCGGGCTTGTACCGACGGGTTCTCCGGCCGGCCACCGACAGGTGTATAACTCAAAACGGGCCTTTTGTTCTCGAGTTGCGGCTGCATTTGGGGGCCATCCGACCGCCCGGCCCGCTGTTACCGACATTACACCAATTTGAACTACCTTTGTCTAAAGGCCTTAGGCTCAAAATAACCGCAATAGAACCGGATACGGGTCGTTTTGGTAGATACGCCACTCAATACGCTCAACCGCATGAACACGTGCTTTCGCTTTCTCGCTTGTAGGCCCCTGCTGGTTGGGCTGATCGGGTTAGGAATGGGTTGGATCGCTGGCTCACCGGCTGTGGCCCAGCGTCGGCGGGTGGCACAACCCGATACGGCTGTTGCACGCCATGCGCCCAACTCGACCACCCTGGCCAAAAACGAAGAAGAGCAGCTGTTTACCGATGGCATGCGGTTCATGATTACCGAGGAGCCCGTGAAAGCGGTGCCGCTGTTCGCCAAAATCCTTCAGAAAGATCCGGCCAACGCAGCAGCTCAGTATGCCACGGCCACTGCCATGCTCAAGATGAGCAAAACGGCTGAGGCACTGCCCTACGCCCTGAAAGCCCACAGTCTTGCCCCGGCCAACAAGTTCTACACGCTCCTGCTGGCCGAGTTGTATGTGAAACAGAAGCGCTATGGCGAGGCCGAAGACCTCTATGAGACGCTGGTGAAGAAAGGGGGCGATAATGCGGAGTATGGCATCGAACTGGCCGCTATCTATCTCTTCGACGAGAAGCCCGACAAGGCGCTCGATGCCTATAGCCGGGTCGAGCGCGAGCTGGGTATGAATGAGGAAATCAGTCGCCAGAAACAGCGGATATACCTCAAGCAGAACAAAATTGATAAAGCCATTGAAGAGGCCGAAAAGCTGGTGCTGTCGGCCCCCGGCGATCCCGATTATCTGCTCGAAGGGGCTGAGATGCTGATTGCCAACGATAGGCCCGATCAGGCAATGACCTGGATTGACCGGGCACTCAAGATTACGGCCGACCTGCCCCAGGCCCACGTGTTGCTGGCCGACATCTACCGGCGTAAAGGAGACAGTGCCCGCGTGAAATCGGAACTGGATCGGGTGCTGTCGAGCCCCAATCTGGAGCCTGCGCTGAAATCGCGCATTCTGTCGGGTTATGTGGGGCTGGTTGGAGAGAGCGCCAGTGGCCGGCAGGATGCACTGGTGCTGGCGCAGGATCTGGCCAAAAACAGCCCTACCGATCCGAAGGCTCAGGTGATGCTGGCCGATCTGCTCATGCAGCAGGGCCGGAAAGCCGATGCCCGCGATGCCTATAGCCAGGCGGCCCGGCTCGACGGGTCGGTGTATGAAGTATGGGGAGCCCTGCTTCAACTCGATGGCGAACTAAATCAGGTCGATAGTTTGCTGCTCCATTCGCAGCAGGCGCTGGAGGTGTTTCCGACGCAGGGGCTTTTCTGGTATTCCAATGGTTCGGCCAATCTCATCAAACGGCGTTACCAGCAGGCCGTCGATGCGTTCGAGGAGAGCCAGAAACTAATGGCGGCTACAGCCGACGCATCCCTGAAAAATGGTATCAACGCGCAGTTGGGTGATGCCTACAACGGGCTGGGCGATCATGCCAAATCCGACGAGGCCTACGAAGCCGTGCTGAAAGTTGATCCACTGAACGATCACGTACTCAACAACTACAGTTATTTCCTGTCGCTTCGTAAGGCTAACCTGCCGCGGGCGCAGCAACTGGCGCAGAAGCTGGTGGAGCGTCACCCAACCAATGGTACTTACCTGGATACGTATGCCTGGGTGCTGTATGTATCGAAGGAGTATGCAAAAGCCCGGCAGTACCTGGAAAAGGCGCTGGCCGACCCAGCCAATGTGAGTGGTACCATTCTGGAACACTATGGCGATACGCTCTACCGCCTGGGACAGCGTACGCAGGCTGTCGACGAATGGAAAAAGGCAAAAGCGAAAGGTGGCGCCAGTGCCGGTATCGACACGAAAATAGCCACTGGTAAACTCGATGACTAATTATCTGGCTATGTTGCTGCTGCTGGGCGGGCTGATCAGTCAGACCAGCTGTCGGCGGCAGGTTCCTGCTACTAATGCCCCCCGCGCCGATACGGTGGCGGTGCAGCCGCCCGCCCCGGTGTCGCGACCTGATTCGACGGTTGGCAGCCGTCCGGCCGGGCAACTGCCCGGTACGCTGGTAGCCCCGTTCGACTTTGCCTTTCTTACCACCAAATCGAAACTGTCGTTCAAGAGTCCGCAGCAGGAGGTCGATAATGCGAGCCTGAGCATACGGGTGCAGAAAGATAGTCTGATCTGGCTATCGGTCTCCAAACTGGGTATCGAAGGCGGCAGAACCCTGATCACACGTGATTCGGTAACGGTGATGAACCGGCTCAATCGGGAGTACTCGGTAGTCGATTTCGCTACGTTGAGTCGGCAGTTCAATATTCCGATCACGTTCGATCTGTTGCAGGCGCTGCTGGTCGATGGGCTTCCCTTTCCTCAGCAGCCAGCGCAGGTGGGCGCCGGGCAGGGCGATGGGCAACTGATTAGTCAGCAGACCGGGTCGTTGCGCGTCGACAGCTACATTGGCCGCCCGGATCGCAAGCTGAAGACGCTGACGATGACCGAATCGGCCACCGGCAATCGGCTTCAGATCGATTATACTGACTTTACGGCGTTGGCCAGTTACCTGTTTCCCTACAGCAGCCGGCTGGTGATCGATTACCGATCCCGCACCGACGGGCAACCGGCGCAGACGCAGCTGACCGTTACGCACAGTAAAGTCGAGTTGCTGACTACAAACCCCGGTTTCCCGTTTACCATTCCAACCACGTATAAACGCCGGCTCTAGGTAACTTTGGGCGGTCGTTGCCCAAAGGCCCACCTGTAACTGATTACCGAATCTGGTTTTGCTCCCTATGCTTGTTACCCATACCTACCCCTGTCGCTCTGGTCTGTACCGGCTTTCGCTTGTGCTGTTGCTGGTGGTGGCTGCGGGCCTGCCTGCGCTGGCGCAGATAACGCAGCGTAACCGGCAGATGCTGGAACGCGAGAAGCGGCAGAACATGGAAAAGATGGGGCAGATCAGAACCGTGCTCACCAAGACGGCCAATGAGAAGCAGGCCAGCCTGGGCCAGCTCAAAGCCCTGAACCAGCAGATCCAGGCCCAGTCGCAACAGATCGGGCTGCTCAGCCGTGATATCCAGCTGACCGAATCGGAGATAGCCGAACTCAGACAGGCCAGTAACGCCATCACGCGCGACCTTGATAAACTTAAAGCCGAATACGGTTCCATGATTTATGCGGCCGATAAACGTCGCCAGCAGGTCAATCCGCTTAGCTTTCTGTTTGCCTCCGACAGCTTCAACCAGCTGGTAGCCCGCTACCGGTATCTGCGGCAGTATTCCGAAGCGCGGCAGAGTCAGGTACGGCAGATGAATACCCTGCAGAGCGAACTGCAGAGTAAGCAGCAGATTACCCAGCGCAAACGCAAGCAGCAGCGGGGCACGCTGGTGGCAAAAGTCAAAGAAACCGAGAAGCTTGAAGGCCTGAAAGAAGAAAAAAATCAGGTCGTGAAAGAGTTGAGCCAGAAAGAAACCGAGCTACGCGCCGAACTGGCCGAAAGCCGCCGGTCGATTGGCCGGCTCGAAGCCATGATTACACGGCTGGTAGCGCGGGAAGCCCGGGAGCGGGCCGAGCGCGAAGCCCGTGAACGGGCTGCCCGGGCCGAGCGCGAACGCATAGCCCGCGCCGAAATCGCCCGCAAACTGGCCGAGCGCCGGAAGGCCGAAGAACAGGCTGCCGCGGCCGAAAAAGAAGGTCGTAAGCCCGATCCGGAGGTTATTGCCAAGATTGAAAAACCCATTGATGTAGAGCCACCGGCCCCCAAGCCCGACGAACGGCGCAACAACAACCTCAACAGCGAAGAAACGGCTTTGGCTTCATCGTTTACGGCCTCGCGCGCACGCCTGCCCTGGCCCGTTTCCAAAGGCTTCATATCCGACCATTTTGGCCGCCGTGCCCACGCCGTGCTCAAAGGTATCTACGTAGAGAACCAGGGAATCGATATTCAGACCAATGCTGGCGAAGGGGTGCGGGCGGTCTACGATGGTATTGTGCAGGACGTTGCCAATATGCCCGGCATGAACAATGTAGTCGCTATTCAGCACGGCACGTACTTTACCGTCTACGCCAAACTACGGAGCGTTAACGTGCACGTCGGGCAGCGCGTAAAAGCCCGTGAGTCGATTGGCGTTGTAGCCACCGACAAAAACGGCGTGTCGGAAATGCAGTTTCAGATCTGGAAGGAGTTTACCAAGCTGAACCCGGAGTCGTGGCTTTCGCCCCGATAGGACAGCGCTTCAGCGTCAGCGTACAATCGTGTCACGACCGGTCGTAGACCGTTGCGGTTGGTCTAGCCGCCGGGTTTGTCCTTACTCTTGTGAAACCCTGATTGACTGCACAACCACTCGATTCGATAACGACAAACCATCACAACCCACAGGAAATGTCTGTTCACAATGCCGATATCAAGCGTGTCACCACGCATACCATTCAGGAACTGAAAAATAAGGGCGAGAAAATTGCGGCCCTGACCGCTTACGATTATTCGATGGCCAGGGTGGTCGATGCGGCCGGGGTAGAAGTTATCCTGGTCGGCGATTCGGCATCTAACGTTATGGCCGGCCATGAGACGACACTGCCTATAACACTCGACCAGATGATCTACCACGCCAGTTCGGTGGTGAGGGCCGTTAAACGGGCGCTCGTGGTGGTCGATCTACCGTTTGGCTCCTACCAGGGCAACTCGACCGAAGCGCTGCGGTCGGCCATTCGGATCATGAAAGAGTCGGGGGCGCATGCCATCAAGCTCGAAGGCGGACAGGAAATTCGTGAGTCTATCGTCCGGATTTTAAGCGCAGGTGTACCCGTAATGGGGCATCTGGGTCTGACCCCCCAATCGATCTATAAGTTTGGTACCTACGCTGTTCGGGCTAAAGAAGAAGCCGAGGCTAACAAGCTGATGGCCGACGCCAGAATGCTCGAAGAGATTGGCTGCTTCGGCGTGGTACTTGAAAAAATTCCGGCGCTGCTCACCAGACAAGTATCGCAAAGCCTCACGATTCCAACCATTGGCATTGGGGCCGGTCCTGACGCCGATGGGCAGATTCTGGTGGTTCATGATCTGCTGGGCATCACCAACGAGTTTAAACCGCGCTTCCTGCGCCGGTACGCCGATCTGCATACCGTAATGACACAGGCGATCGCTCATTACGTCGATGACGTGAAAATCAGCGACTTCCCGAACGAGAAAGAAGCGTACTGAGTTAGAGCATAAAGAGAACAGACGCGAGAAGAAAGCCAGTAACGAGTTGTACCGGTTGCCTGGACTTTCCCTCTTGCATTGAGCGAGCAATGAAAAAAAAACCATATCAGGTTGTTTATGAAGACAACCACCTCCTGATCGTTAATAAAGATCCGGGTATTCTGGTGCAGGGCGACCGCACGGGCGACACGACGTTGCTCGATGTGCTGAAAGACTATATCAAGGAAAAATATGAGAAACCCGGCGAGGTTTTTCTGGGCCTGGTACACCGGCTCGACCGGCCCGTGAGCGGACTCGTGGTGTTTGCGCGTACGTCGAAAGCACTCGAACGCATGAACGAGATTTTCCGCAAACGCCAGGTGCAGAAAACCTACTGGGCAGTGGTTCGCCGGAAACCGCCCCGCGATGCCGATAAACTGGTGAACTGGCTGGTAAAGGATGAGCAGAAAAACCAGGTCACCGTGTACGACTACGAAGTACCGGGTTCGCAGAAAGCGGAACTGTCGTACCGGCTGCTGGGTCGTATAAACGAACATTTTCTGCTGGAAGTGAACCCTATTACGGGGCGGCCCCACCAAATCCGGTCGCAGCTGGCGCACATGGGTTGTCCAATTCGGGGCGACGTTAAATATGGCTACGATCGGGCCGTGGCCGACAAGAAAATTTACCTGCACGCGCGCCGGTTATATTTCGTGCATCCGGTGAAAAAAGAACCGCTGATCTGTAAGGCGGGCGTTCCGGTCGATCCGTTCTGGGAGGAGTTTCTGGAACTTGACGACGAAAATTACAAAGACAAAAACATGGATTACATTTTCGAGTAATCTGCAGATACAAACGCAGACGGGCCGATGTACACTGGTGTACATCGGCCCGTCTGCGTTTGTATAGATAGGGCTATACCCGGAAACTCTGTTCATCCAGCGAATGCTGGGTATCGGCTGAAGTAACGATGTCGGCCATCATTTGCTCAGCAATACGCTCGACCATTTGAATAGCACCCCGAAGCGCGCCGTATATGATGCAAAGCGGCAGGATGATGGGTAGAAAAAATACCCACTGAAAAATCATGTGCAGCCGGATGTTTTTCATTGGTTCGATTGGTAAATGATCAGGTTAAGTTAACGGATTGTCAGGTAAAGTGTAACAGTACTTCAATCAATTTTTTATTTGATGTACGGATAGTCAAAAATAAACTAGTTTATGTACAAAAACAAAAAATTATATAAAAAGCACGGCTAAAAACAGCGATAAAATCATCCTATATGGTACAGTAAATGTCACTCGTCTTTCTTGGAATATAGCAATTATTGTGCCAATAAATTATAAAACGGGCACAATGTGCTATATTCAGTAAATAATACGTATCAGTCAGTGCCTGCCCAGTCCGCTCATAATCAGCCGATAGCAACTTCGGCAGTATGGAAAGGGGGGCTGTAAACCCAAAAGGGGTAAGGCACACCCCGCTGGCATGCCTTACCCCTTTGTCAAACTGAAGTTAATCGCCTAGTGAAGCGTCGCTACGGCATCTTTGATCCGCTGAACGGCTTCGGCCAGCGACTCGTCGGATGCTGCGGTTGAAATACGCAGGCAGTTGGGGGCTCCAAAGCCTGATCCGGCTACGGTCGATACGTAGGCCGTATTGAGCAGCCACGATGCGAAGTCGTCAGAGTTGTTGATCGTGGTTGTGCCGTCCGTTTTGCCATAGTAGTAACTGATATCGGGAAAAGCGTAGAAGGCTCCCTCGGGCACATTGGTGCGGAAGTGGGGTACCTCCTGCAGCAGCTTCACCACCAGATCGCGCCGGCGCTGGTAGGCTTTTGCCATTTCCATACTGGGTTCCATCGGACCGGTCAGGGCCGCTACGGTTGCTTTTTGGGCAATCGAGTTGGTACCCGACGTTACCTGGCCCTGCAGTTTCTCGACCCCGTCGGCAATCCACTTGGCAGCACCGATGTAACCAATACGCCAGCCTGTCATGGCATACCCTTTGGCTACCCCGTTAACCGTAATCACACGATCGGCGATTTCGGGGATCGAGCCCATGCTGAAATGGCCCTCGGGGGTGAAGTTGATGTATTCGTAGATTTCGTCGGCCAGCACGTGGATGTTGGGATGGCGCGCCACGATTTCGCCAATAGCCCGCAGGTCGGCTTCCGAGTAAATCGAGCCGGTGGGGTTGTTGGGCGAAGCATACATCACAATCTTGGTGCGATCGGTGATGGCGGCTTCGAACTGCTCGGGCGTTACTTTAAAGTTGTTCTCGAACGAACCGTCGACAACTACCGCTTTGCCTTCGGCCAGCTTCACCATCTCCGAGTAACTGACCCAATAGGGCGAGAAGATGATGACCTCGTCGCCGGGGTTGACCAGTACCTGAATTACGTTTGCCAGCGAGTGCTTGGCACCCGTCGAGACCACGATATTCTCGGGTTTCCAGTCGATGTTGTTATCACGCTTGAACTTATCGGCGATGGCCTTGCGCAGGTCAGGATAACCGGCAACGGGTGAGTACCCGTGGAAGCCGTCGTCGATGGCTTTTTTAGCCGCTTCGCAAATGTGAGCGGGGGTTTTAAAGTCCGGCTCACCAACGCTCAGGCTAATTACTTTGTGGCCCTGTGCAGCCAGTTCACGGGCTTTTTTGGTCATCGCCAGCGTGGACGATTCTTCCAGCGCATTGATGCGGTCGGCTAACAGACTCACGGTATCGAGCGTGGCAGACATAATCGGTGGTGATTTTTAGGAAAATGATAACAAACTGACCGCAAAGGTACTACGTTTTCAGTGCGGGGGGCGTATTGTTGGTGAATTAAAAATCGTAACGGCTCCTGCATCAGGGCAACCCGCCAGCAGCTCGGCGGTGGTCTTGCCTAGTACGGGGTGGCGGTAATCGGGGGCGACATCTGCCAGCGGTACAAGCGTGAACCGGCGTTCGTGCAGATAGGGGTGAGGCAGGGTCAGGGTGGGCGTTTGCTGCACCAGGTCGTCGTAGTACAGCAGATCAATGTCGATGGTGCGGGCGCCCCAGTGTTCGTGGCGTATGCGCCCCAGTTCCTGCTCGATGGCCTGCATCTGTCCCAGCAGCACCTCCGCCGGTTGGGTTGTCTCAATGGCCACTACCTGATTCAGAAAAGCGGGCTGGTCGGTCAGGCCCCAGGGGGCCGTTTCGTAGATCGGCGAGAGCTGCCGGATGGTGCCGGCCCGTTTGGCCAGCCGCGCAACGGCCTGTTGCAGCGTGTGCGCCCGGTCGCCGAGATTGGCACCGAGGAGTAGGTAAGCCAAATGAATCATGGCGACAAAAATACGGCCATCCCGCTTGGAAATACCAGCGACGACCGGTGCCCAGGGCCCGACTGGTTCGATCAGGGTTGTCGATTACTGCAAGTCGGCCCGTGACGGCTTTGTGGCTAATTATACCAGGCGTGAAGAGTCAATCGCGTTAGGACAGGAATGTTGCCGATGAATCGTCGTTTTTCGGGTGGTTGCCAATCACGGTGGAACAGACGGGAATCAGGTATAATCAGTTGCCTGCCTGGCGCTTCTGGGTGCTGTAAAACAAAGCAAGCCCCTGAGGAGAGGCTTGCTTTGCTTTATGGGTGTGGTAGAAGTATAATGACTAGTCTGCACTAGCGCTGCCGTTTTTTTTTTACGAATCGGGTATGGATAGCTCTTTATACATGGATGGAATAAACGCGGCAGATTAACGGATTGTCGAGATAAACTCCAGCCCGGCGGTGAGGCCAAGACTGACTATGGTGCGGTATATATTGATGTTGCAAATCAACGGCACCAGCCCAGCTTACCCTAAATTTTTTGTGTGATTTCGCTTACTCACACATCAACGTATGTTACACGACCTATTATTTTTGAGGGAATGACTGTACCGTAACCTGTCTGCTATCCACTGAGTTGTGTACGAATGAAGATCGTAAATACCTGTCTGTCAGTTCTTTTTGTTATTGTTTGCCAACGTGTAGGTTACGCTGACCCCTTTCTGGTCTGGCCGGATGCCCCCAACGGCCGACTCTACCGCATCGATGTGGAAAAGGCGCTGCTGGAAGCCGAAACAAAAACTACGGCGTGGCAGACGTTGGGCAGTGTGCAGATGGATGCGTCGATACGCCGTGAGCTTCCACCCGCTGCCCGTGTTACCTGCCTGCCCGACAAAACAGAGGATGTCTGTTATTTTCTGGTCGACTGCACGCAACAGGTCTACCGCTTCGATAAACGAAGCCGCACCTTGAATCGGCTGGATAAAACCTATTACAGGGGCTATAACTGCTTCTCGGTGAAATTCATGCGGCAGGATACGATATTCAGTTTTGGTGGGTACGGCTTCTGGCATACCAACAACATTCTGTCTTATTACAAAGCCGCCGGTCGGGAATGGGAAAGCATAAATCCGTCGACCGACTCGCCCCAGTCGATTTACAGGGGTTTCAATGGCTATATCCGGAAGAGCGATCGTTTTTTTTCGGCGCTGAGCTACCGGCAGAACGACTCGGAGAACAAAGGCACATTTACGTATGCCGATAGTGTCTATGCCTACCTGTTTAAAGAAAAAACCTGGAAGCGTCTTGGTATCGTTACTCAGGCAGTAAAAAAATACCTGCCTGCCGATGTTTTTCAAAAAGCCAGCTGGTACCAGATCGACGATTACTTCGTACTGACATACTACACAACGCCCTTTACCCGATTCGTCATTGTCGATCCGGTAAAGAATGAGGTACGGGTTTGGGATGATACCAACAAGCTGCTGAAGAACGAGAACAGTGAGGAGGGCAGTAAGGGCGAAATGAGTTACGTATGGCAGGCTGACTTATTCTTTCGCTATGAGCCCACGGCTACAACGGGCAATGCTGTACAGCTAATCCGGTTTCCAATTGCCCGCTTATGGAAAAACGGTCGTTCGATTGGTCCGTTCTACGAGCCAGTTGGCAGCCGTAAGTATAACTGGGCATACCTGTCTGTGCTGGCCGGACTGCTGGTGCTGGGGGGAACGCTGGTTTGGTTCAGGAAGAGACAGACGGAAACTGTAGCCCCGGTCATACCGGATTCGCCGGTGCCTGTCCCACTTTATCCCGACAGCCTGACCGATAAGGAAAAGCAGCTGTTCGATGCACTGCTGCAGGCGGGGCCTTCGGAGGGGCTGACTACGCAGCGGATGAACGATATTCTGGATCTCAATGACAAGTCGCTCGACAACCAGCGCAAGATTCGGGCTGAGGTAATTAAGGGCCTGAATCTGAAGCTAAAGCTGCAATGGAACATTGCCGAAGCCGTTGAACGAATCCCGACGAAACTGGACCAGCGCATTTTCAACTACGTGCTGAACGAGCAGGTGCTCAGCCGGATTCAGAACAACGGGGATAATGCGCAGACTGAATCGGTGTAAAGGTCGGGCTGGCTGTCGGTTGGAGCCAACCCGGCCCGGTATCAGTAATCCTTGATGGGCTTGATGTCGTAATAGGCCCGGATGTCCGTTTCGGAGGGAGTCTTGACGGGCCGCACGATCCGGAACCCGCAAAACGACGCTGAAGTCATCCACCAGTCAGATTTCGGACTCTGGGGGTCGATCACTTTCCAGGCGGGCGACGAGGGCGTACGCGCGGCCGAGCGCAGCACAGCGGCTTCGTCGTCCCACGAGCCCCCGCGCACGGCGTTGGGGTAGAGCGTGGTGGTAGGTGCGTAGGGCTCTTTCACATTGCCACCGGCTTTTTGGGCGTAGTAGTCTTCGATGTACTGATCCTGCGTCCATTCCATCACGTTGCCGTGCATGTCGTAGAGGCCAAAGGGGTTCGGCTTCTTGGTGCCTACTTTTTTATAGCTGCCCCCGCTGTTGCCCGTAAAAACGGCATAGTCGCCTAGTTTAGCCGCATCGGCGCCGAACGAATAAGGCGTTTTGGTGCCTGCCCGGCAGGCGTATTCCCATTCGGCTTCGGTAGGCAGCCGGTAGAAAACGCCTGTTTTGGCGTAGAGCCAGGCGCAGAATTTAATGGCTGCATACTGGGTCATGTTGATGGCCGGGTAGCCCGCGCGCCCCATCCCGAACGACATATCGACGTAGGGCGGGCTGGGCCGCGAGGTGGCGTCGGTTCGGGCCAGGTTGGCATCGGGAGTTGGGTATTTGGCTGCCATCTCCTTTTCCATGTTTGTAAACGCAAACAAGTCGTAGAGGTCCCAGGTGACTTCGTACTTACCCATGTAAAAAGGCTCGATGGTGACCGTGTGCACGGGCCCCTCGTCGGCCTTGTGGCCTTTTTCGGTGGTCGGGCTGCCCATACTGAAGGTGCCGCCCGGGATGGCTACCAGGGCGTAGGTCTGGTTGCTACCCGGAATAGCCTGGGTGTACGATTTGGGGGCAGCCGGCGTCTGGGCATACAGGACCACGGGCAGCAGGGCAGGAAGGCAGGCGTTGAGTAGGGAAGCGAAGCGCATGAGGAGGTTAGCTAAAACAGATTTACAACCTAAAGGCAAAAGGCAGAACGATTTCCTTTGTTGTACCTTTGCAGCAAACCGATGAAGCAGTCAGACAACCCCACGGAAGGGTACCTGACGAGAGCCTATGAATTACCTTTCAGCCGAAAATTTAACGAAAACCTACGGCGACCGGACGCTGTTCCGAAACCTGACGTTTGGCATCAACCGGGGCGATAAAGTAGCGATTGTGGGCGCCAACGGCTCCGGAAAAACAACGTTGCTGACCATTCTGGCCGGGGCAATGCCCCCCGATGCGGGACTGGTGAGTCACCGCAAGGATATCAGCATCGGCTACCTCGATCAGCAACCCGACCTGAACGATGCCCTCACCGTGATGGAAGTGGTCCTGGCAGGCGAAAGTGCCCAGCTCGACGCCGTACGGGCCTATGAACTGGCGCTGGCCCACGACGATCATGACGCTCTCGAGCGGGCCATGACCGACATGGAAAAACTCGAAGCATGGGACTACGAAGCGCAGATTCGGCAGATGCTGGGCGAACTGGGCATCCAGGATGTGGAGCAGCGGGTTGGCTCGCTGTCGGGCGGCCAGCGCAAGCGGGTGGCCCTGGCGCGGGTGCTGATTCAGAACCCCGATCTGCTTATTCTCGACGAGCCCACCAACCACCTTGATCTGGAAGCGATCGAGTACCTCGAAAGTTTTCTGAATACCAACAACGGGACGCTGCTGATGGTCTCGCACGACCGGTATTTTTTGGATCGGGTCTGCAACCAGATTGCCGAACTCGACGGGGGGCAGCTGTATACCTACAAAGGCAACTACGCCTATTTTCTGGAGAAGAAAGATGAGCGCGAGCAGGCCGCGGCTTCTGAACTGGCCAAAGACCGCAACACGTTCCGGCGCGAGCTGGAGTGGATGCGCCGGCAGCCCAAGGCGCGCGGTACCAAGGCCCAGTACCGCATCGACGCGTTCGAGGATCTGAAAGAAAAAACGGCCGGTAAGCGCAACGATGGCGAACTCGATCTCAACCTGCGCATGAGCCGGCTGGGTAGCAAAATTCTCGAGGTCGAGAACCTGAGCAAGCGTTTCGGCGAGAAAATACTGCTCGATCATTTTACGTATACCTTCAAACGGTTCGACCGGGTGGGGCTGATCGGCAAAAACGGGATGGGCAAAACCACGCTCATGAACATGCTGACCGGGCAGCTGCGACCCGATTCAGGCAAAATCTCGACCGGCGGCACCGTAAAGTTTGGCTACTACACCCAGACCGAACTCGACCTGCCCGAATCGCAACGGGTGATCGATGTGGTGCAGGACGTGGCCGAGGTGATGAAACTGGCCAACGGCGATACCGTAACGGCTACTCAGCTGCTCAGCCGCTTTCTGTTCGACCGGGCCAAGCAGTACGACTATGTTGCCAAACTGAGCGGGGGCGAAAAAAGGCGGCTGCAACTGCTGCTGGTGCTGGTGCAGAATCCCAACTTCCTGATTCTGGATGAGCCGACCAACGACCTCGATATTACGACGCTGAACGTACTCGAAGATTTTCTACTCAGCTTCAGCGGCTGCGTACTCATCGTTACGCACGACCGGTACTTCATGGATCGGCTCGTCGACCACGTGTTTGTGCTGGAGGGAGAAGGAAAGGTGCGCGATTTTCCGGGCAACTACACCGACTACCGCGAGTGGCGCGACAGCAATCCGAAAGCAGGCGCCATCAAACGCGGAACTGAGCCTGCCCGGCCGGCGGCTGCCAAAGCACCGGTGGAGGCACCTGCCCCGGCTCCGGCGGCTGGTAGTGGCAAACGAAAGCTATCGTTTAAGGAGCAAAAAGAGTATGAAACGCTCGAGAAAGACATTGAGATGCTGGAAGCCCGTAAAGTAACGGTGGTAGGCCTGCTCAACGGCGGGGGCCACCACGAGGAGCTGATTGCCTGGTCGCGCGAGATCGAAACCATCGAACAGCAAATCGCGGATAAATCTGACCGCTGGCTCGAGCTGGCAGAATATGTATAATTAGCGGTTGAGTAGTTGAGTGATTGAGCGGAAAGGCTAATCAAGTCACTCAATCACTCAATCGCGCCATCACTCATTGCTCATGCACCAGATCGTCGATTTTTTTCAGTACCTGCTCAATTCTGAAGAGATTATCCGTACCGGCGGGCTGGTGCTGATAACACTAATCGTTTACGTCGAGAACGGCATTTTCTTCGGCTTTTTTCTGCCGGGCGATTATCTGTTGTTTCTGTCGGGGGTGTTTGCCGGTACCAAACTGCTGGCTGTGCCGCTCTGGCTGCTGTTGGCGTGCATTTTCGGGGCCGCCGTGCTGGGTTCGCTCACCGGTTATCTGTTTGGCTACTATTTCGGCGCACAGCTGCAGAATCGACCCGACTCCCTGTTTTTCAAGAAGCGCTACATCGACAATACCCGGGCAGCCTTCGAAAAGTACGGCAGCAGTGCCCTGATCGTAGCCCGGTTTCTGCCCGTGGTACGCACCTTCGCACCCATTCTGTCGGGACTGATTCACATGCGCTTTCAGCTCTTTATGCTCTATAACCTGCTGGGCGGAGCCATCTGGGTACTGGTGCTGGTCGGAGGTGGGTTTTTCTTTGGTGAGCGCTTCCCGGGCATCGTCGACTACGTACAGTGGATCATTGTGTTCTTCCTGGCGGTCACCACATTCACAGTGGTGAAGGGCTACCTCAACGCCCGCAAGGAGCAGGCCGGGGGGGTGTAGCGTAGCGTTCGATCGGCCAGACGAAGCCCAGGCACTTAACGCAGCTCACTTAAAAAAAAGGGGTTTCGGTATATCCTGACGATATACCGAAACCCCTTTTTTAGGATACTCTAAACTGAAAACTAGTTGCGCAGGGGCTTGCCGCCGGTGAGCAGGCTCTGGATACGTTCGAGCGTTTTCTTCTCGCCCGACAGCGACAGGAAGGCTTCGCGTTCCAGGTCGAGCAGGTATTTCTCAGAGACCAGCTGGGGTGAGCTGAGGTCGCCCCCGCAGATCACATAAGCCAGTTTGTCGGCAATTTTCAGATCATGGTCCGAGATGTAGCGGCCCATGCGCATAGCCGTGATGCCGGCTTTGAACAGCGCAATCCCGGTTTTGCCCTGTACCTTGATATCGGTACGGGGTTTGGGCTGCGTGTAACCGTTTTCGGCCAGTTCAATGGCGGCCTGTTTGGCTTCGGCCAGCAGGCGGCTGCGGTTCAGCACGATCTGGTCGGTGTTGCGCAGGTAGTTCATCTCCCGGGCTTCCTGCGCCGACGTCGACACCTTGGCGGTGGCGATGTTCATGAAGATGTTTTGCAGGATGTTTAGTTCCGGATCGCCCGACTGATACAGATCCGATGCGCGGGCAGCCATTTCTTTGGTACCGCCCCCGGCCGGAATCAGCCCTACGCCCACCTCGACAAGACCCATATAAGTTTCGGCGTGAGCCACGGCCCGGTCAGAATGCAGGACGGCTTCGCAGCCACCGCCCAGCGTCAGCGTGTGCGGAGCCACGATCACCGGAATCGACGAGTAGCGCAGCCGCATAATCAGGTTCTGAAACTGGGCAATCATCAGGTTCACCTCGTCGAACTCCTGCTCAACGGCATACATGAAGAGCGTGCCGAGGTTGGCCCCCGCCGAAAACGCTTCGGTCGAATCGTTGCCAACCACCAGCCCCCGGAAATCTTTCTCGGCCAGCGCTACTCCTTTCAGCAGAGCCTCCGAAACGCCGGGCCCGAACGTGTTCATCTTGCTTCGGAACTCCACGTTCAGAATGCCATCGCCCAGGTCGTAGATCGACGCATCCTTGTTTTTCCAGACTACGTTGTTGCTGAGGTTTTCAAGAATGGTGAAAGCCTCCGTGCCCGGAATGGTTTTGTACGATTTGGTCGGAATGTCGTAGTACTGCCGCTTGCTGCCTTCGACCCGGTAGAACGATTCGATACCTGCATCGAGCATGTCGTAGACCCACTGAGCGGGTTTCTGCCCCTGGGCTTCGATCAGGTCGATCCCTTTCCGAACGCCAATAGCGTCCCAGGTTTCGAACAGCCCCAGTTGCCAGCCGAAACCGGCCGTGATAGCGGCATCGATGCGGTATAGTTCGTCGGAGATTTCGGGAATCCGGTGCGTGGCATACTGGAAGCCATCGGCCAGTGTCCGGCGGTAAAACTCACCGGCTTTATCCTGACCTGCCACCAGCACCGGGAACCGCTTGCGCAGGTTGTCGATGGCTTTGGTGCCTTCGAGCGTGGCAAACTTGACCTTCTGCGACGGTTTGTAGTCGAACGTTTTCAGGTCGAGCGCCAGAATTTCGGTTTTGCCGCTGGCGTCTTTGGTCTTTTTGTAATAGCCCTGACCGGTCTTGTCGCCCAGCCACTTGTTGTCCATCAGTTTTTGCACCGAGGCTGGCAGCTCGAAGCTCGCCCGCGACTCGTCGTGCTCCATCCTGACCAGGTTGCTGGCCACGTTGACAGTGGTATCGAGGCCCACCACGTCTGACAGGCGGAACGTACCCGACTTGGGGCGACCCACCACCGGACCCGTCAGCTTGTCGACTTCTTCCACGGTCAGCCCCATGTCTTCGGCCACACGGATGGTCTGAATCAGCGACTGAATGCCGAGCCGGTTGGCAATGAAGCCGGGGGTATCTTTACAGAGTACGGTGGTTTTACCCAGATACAAATCACCGTATGTCATCAGAAAATCGATCACGGCCGGATCAGTGTCGGGGCCGGGAATCACTTCGAGCAGCCGCAGATACCGGGGCGGGTTGAAGAAGTGCGTGCCGCAGAAGTGGCGCCGGAAATCATCGCTGCGGCCCTCGGCCAGCAGGTGCATTGGAATGCCCGATGTGTTCGACGTAATCAGCGTACCCGGCTTGCGGAACTGCTCCACGCGCTCATACACCGACCGCTTGATGTCGAGCCGTTCCACCACGACTTCGATAACCCAGTCACAGGCTGCAATCTCCTTCAGATTGTCGTCGAAATTGCCCAGTTTTACCCGGTCGGCAAACTTGGGGCTGTAGAGCGAGGCCGGACTGGCCTTGAGCATGGTCTGGAACGCATCGTTGACAATGCGGTTACGCACGGCCGGCGACTCGGTGGTCAGACCCTTTGCCTGTTCAGCCGCGTTGGGTTCTTTCGGCACAATGTCCAGCAGCAGTACGTCGACACCAATGTTGGCGAAGTGCGCGGCAATACGCGAGCCCATAATGCCAGACCCCAGCACGGCAACGCGCCGGATTGTCCGGTTTTTGGTTTGTGTCCGGGGTTTTTCCAAAGTAGATTCCATAAGCTTAAGGATGAAGCAGCCCGCCGGGGCGGTACCATTTCGGGCGTTAGAACGTGGTTTTGAAACGAATAAGCAGGTAGGTCAGTCGAGCGGCAAGTCGACCGATTCGATGGTTTTGAGTTTAGCGTTTTCTTCCTCGACCAGTCGGTTGATGTCTTTGATGACCTCGAAGAAGGTCACCAGCTTGTCGAGCGGTATCTGTTCGCGAATCAGGTTGTTAAACTGAATCACACCGTCGCGGGCCATTTCCCGTTTTTCCCGGCCCGTTTCGGTCAGGTAAATCCGGACGAAGCGCTTGTCGTTGTCGTCGACTTCGCGCCGGATCAGTCCGCGCTCCTCGAGGCTTTTCAGCATCCGGACCAGCGAGCGGGGCTCCATGCCCAGCAGCGGCCCGATCTTGGTGGCGGGGGTGCCTTCTTCGAGGTCGATGTTTAACAGTACGTAGCCAATGGCCATCGTAATGTCGAACCGGGCCGCGTAGGTATTATACATCCGCGAGATGGCGTGCCAACCCCACTTGATGTGAAAGTCAACGGTCTTTTCCTTTTTCATAGCGGTGTCGTACTGTTCAGATTACGGGGTAAAAATAGATTATTTTCTGGATAATAGTATGCAAGCATACTATTTTTCTGGCCGGTAGGTAGCTAAAAAAAGCTTCGGCTCACTGAAGAACCGAAGCTTGTCTGCCTGACGCCGGGCTTTATCAGGGAGCACTTGGCTCGGCGAGCAGTTTGTCGATGAGCCGGTTGAATTCGTCGACGTACTGATCGTAGTAAACCCCGGTTCCGGGCCCCGAAAAGCCCGTGTGGATGTGCCGGACCTGCCCTTTTTTGTCGATAAAGAGCGTGGTCGGAAAGGCCACCACCGCGTTGAGGTCAGGGAGGGCTTTCGAGGCCTGTGCCTTGTCGTTGGTGCCCGCCAGCACGACTGGATAGTCGATCTGGAAGCGCTGTTTCATGCGCTCGATCTTGGGCCCTGACTCCGCCATGCTGGCCGAGCGTTCGAACGCCAGCCCCAGCACTTCGACGCCACGCGCCCGGTTTTTCTTGTACCAGGGACTCAGGAAGTTGGTTTCGTCCATGCAGTTCGGGCACCAGCTCCCCAGAATCTGCACCACCGTGACCTTGTTTTTAAAGCGCGGATCGGTCAGCGCCACCACCTGGCCAGTGGGCTCCGGAAAAGCGGCCCTGAACGTATTGACGCCGGGTTTCAGGTAGGTGAGTGTAGCGGGGTCGGGGAGCTTGGCGGCCGGGTCGAGCCGGGCTACCCACGATTCATAGCCCGAAACGCCGGACCAGAAACCACCTGTCAGGGTGTTGGCCGCTTTGTTATGGCGGGCTTTGAAGAGAAACAGGTGCGACCCGTCGAAACACGACAGAAACAGACTGTCACCCACCACATTGCCGTCGAGGTAGCGGTAGTCGCCGGTGGGGGTCAGAAAAGTGCCCGCCACCCGGTTGCCCGTCTGTTTGAACACGCCCACGGCATTCACGCTGTCGACCCGGCCGGTTTTGCTCTCAAACTGGGTAGCCCAGGTGCCGTTGACAGTAGCGGCCGTTGTCGGGCTGTCGGGAACGAAGCGGTACGTTGGGCCCAGGGTGGCCACGAAGGGGAGGGTCTGGTATTGTTGGGCCGTACGGCGCCGACGCCAGACACCCGTTAGCTGCTTGTCAGTGACTTTGGCCAGGAGTTCCGAATCGAAAAGCGCCATCGGAATCCGGATCGAATCGCCCGAAACCGTAGCCGCGTCCATCCGGAGTTTTTCGCTGCCATTGAGGGCAAACACCGTGTAGGTTTTCTGGCCGGCATCGGGCTGGATCGACAGGCCGAAGGGCAGATCGCCGGCGCGGGTTTTCAGAACGGCCCGGTAGGTACCGGGCGTAACCGTAGCCGGGGTCGACTGGCTGGAGCAGGCCAGCGGGAGCGTCAGCAGCGCAAGGGCCGCCAGAGCAACAGGTGTTTTCATAGGGCAAATGGCGAATAGCAGAGTAACGATGCCCCGGCTGGGTTAGTTTCGCGGGACTTTCAGGCCACAAAATAGGGCCCGGCGGTGACAAAAATTCGGGGGGGGGGCATTTATAGCCGATAGCATGGCCTTAGTTTTGCCGGGTTGGTCGTAGCCGGCTGGTCGGTCTGGCCAGGCATTCCTCTTTTTTATGCGTTTTTTCTACTTGTTATCGGGCTTGCTGGCCCTGTTAACCACGGCCGTTCAGGCCCAGTATCAGCTGCGTCCGGCTACCCTCGCCGATCGGCAGGAGCAAAGCCAGACGGGGGCTGTTCGCTTCTACGACTGGGACCGGAGCCCGTCGGTCATTGAGTTCATACCGGCGGGCACCACGGCTGTACAGGCTGTACCGGCTGCCGAAGTAACAGCGTTGCGGCTGGATAACGGGCCTGCTTACCGCGGCCTGACGATGCAGATTCCTTACTACAAAACCGAAGCGCTGTTGCCTGGTGAGTCGATGATTCACCATACCGATTCGACCGCTCTGCTGGCCGAACTGCTGCTCGACAGCCCGCTGGTACAGCTCTACCGATTCTCCGATGCCCGTACCAAAACCCGTTATGTGCTGGTCAAGAATGATTCGGTCGTATTGCTGCACAATATCGAGCTGCAGTTGATTCGGCGCGAAGGCATCTACAACTATACCGAACCAGCGTTCCGGCGCGAGCTGAAAGCCACGCTGACAGAGTGCCCCACCCTGAACACCGACCGGGTGCAGTACGGCGAAAAAAGCCTGATTGCGCTGTTGAGCGAGTACCTGCGGTTTTGCCGGGCAACGCCTAACACCCAGGTGCAGGCCCGCCCGTTCGCCCGGCCGCAGGTCGGCATCGGTCCGTCGGCCTATCTACTGGGTCGGGTCGATGACTACCGGGTCAGCGCCTACGTACTGTCGGTGCAGGTGCTGCTGCCCAAACGCTTTCATAACGTGTTTGTGCTGTTCGATGCCGGCCGGATTCGCTACGGCCTTGACCCATATACCTTTGCCGAACCGCTCGTTGGCCTGTTTGGCGGACGCTACATTGGTCGCGGGGCCATCCAGGGAAAAATCTACACGGGCATAACCCTGTCGACCGGGCTTTTCGATACAGGGGCGGGTATTAGCTACCGGAAGTGGCTGAGTGTAGAAGGGCGCTACCCCCTGGTGGCCCGGGCTCTCAATGGGTTTCGGTCGCCCATGTCGGCCTTCCTGACCGTACGGGCGCTGGTGCCCCTGTCCGGACGTTGGGCGGGAAGCCGGCCGGGTCAGTAACGTTTCGGCCGGGTTTCGTTAAGTTTGCACCAGCCCGGCCCTGATTTTGCCGGCTTTCTGAATGACTGATTATCACCAGCCCGTTATGCTCCAGGCCTGCATCGATGCCCTCGATCTGCAGCCGGGGGGCACCTATGTCGATATCACGTTTGGCGGAGGGGGCCACAGCCGCGCCATTCTCCAGCAACTCGAAGGGGGGCGCCTGTTTGGATTCGACCAGGATGCCGACGCCCGGGCCAACGCGCAGGCCATCGACGACAGCCGCCTGACCTTCGTAGCCTCCAATTTTCGTAATCTCAAACGTTACCTGCGGCTGTACCGGGTCGAGCAGGTCGACGGTATTCTGGCCGATCTGGGCATCTCGTCGCACCAGATCGACACGCCCGAGCGCGGCTTTTCGACCCGCTTCGACGCCGACCTCGATATGCGCATGAACCAGCAGGCCGACAAAACGGCCCGGCAGGTGGTCAATGAATACAGCGAAGCCGACCTGCACCGCATTCTGGGTATGTACGGCGAAATTACGAACGCCCGCACGGCGGCCAGTGCCCTGGTGTCGGCCCGTTCCAACCGGCCGCTCAACACCATCAACGATCTGAAGGCGGCCCTGCAGCGGTTTGCGCCCCGGGGCAAGGAAAACAAGTTTTTTGCCCAGGTTTTTCAGGCCCTGCGCATCGAAGTAAACGAGGAGCTGCAGGCGCTCGAGGAGTTTCTGGAGCAGGTGCCCAGTGTGCTGCGGCCCGGTGGGCGGCTGGTGGTGATGTCGTACCACTCACTCGAAGATCGGCTGGTGAAAAACTTTATCGCCAAGGGTAAATTTCAGGGTGAGGTGGAGAAAGACCTGTATGGCAACGAACTGAAGCCCCTGCGTGGCATTACCCGCAAACCCATCGAGGCTACGCCCGACGAGGTGGCCCGCAACCCCCGCGCCCGCAGCGCTAAACTGCGCATTGCCGAGAAGATTTAACCGCGTCCGTTTTTTGTTCAGGGTGGGTTCCGTAGCTTTGGTATCTGCCCTTTCAGGCGTTTCTACCGTAACCTGTTATGTTGTCTAAAACGTACGGCGCGGCCGTCTATGGCGTCAACGCCAGTCTGATTACCATTGAAGTTGTGGTGGCGCAGGGCCTCCATTTTCACCTCGTCGGATTACCCGACAGCGCCGTTAAGGAGAGCGAACAGCGGGTCGAAGCGTCGCTGAAGTTTTTCGGCTACCGCATGCCCCGCCAGAAAGTGGTGGTCAACCTGGCGCCCGCCGATATTCGCAAAGAAGGCTCGGCCTACGACCTGCCCATTGCGCTCTGCGTGTTGCAGGCGTCGGAGCAGATCACTACCCAGCGTAGCCTGGAGGAATACGTGATCATGGGCGAGCTGGCGCTCGATGGGGCGCTGCGTCCCATCAAGGGGGTGTTGCCCATTGCTATCGAAGCCCGAAAACGGGGGTACAAAGGTTTTGTGCTGCCGGTCGAGAATGCGCAGGAAGCGGCTATCGTCAACAACCTCGACATTATTGGCGTGTCGAGCATGCAGGAAGCCGTCGAGTTTTTCGAAGGCAAAAAAGTTATCGAACCACTGGTGAGCGACACGCGTGATCTGTTTACCAGCCAGATCAACGCCTACGATGTCGACTTCTCGCACGTACAGGGACAGGAAAACATTAAGCGGGCGCTGGAGATTGCGGCCGCTGGTGGCCATAATGTGATTATGATTGGCCCGCCGGGTGCTGGTAAAACCATGCTGGCAAAGCGTCTGCCGAGCATTTTGCCTCCGCTGACGCTGCAGGAAGCCCTCGAAACCACCAAGATTCATTCGGTAGCGGGCAAGCTGGGCAACCGCGCCACGCTGATGGCCACCCGCCCGTACCGGGCGCCCCACCACACTATTTCCGATGCCGCCCTGGTGGGTGGAGGCAGTTTTCCGCAGCCGGGCGAGATTTCGCTGGCCCACAACGGCGTGCTGTTTCTGGATGAGTTGCCCGAGTTTAAGCGGTCGGCGCTGGAGGTAATGCGACAACCGCTCGAAGACCGCAAAGTCAGTATTTCGCGGGCCAAATGGGCGGTCGAGTTTCCGGCCAGTTTTATGCTGATCGCCAGCATGAACCCCTGCCCCTGCGGCTACTACAATCACCCCGAAAAAGAGTGCGTGTGTGGGCCGGGGGTGGTGCAGAAATACCTCGCCAAAATCAGCGGCCCCCTGCTCGATCGCATCGACCTGCATGTGGAGGTCACGCCTGTTTCGTTCGACCAGATGACGGCCAACCGCCCGGCCGAATCGAGCGAGGTGATCCGGGAGCGGGTCATTCAGGCGCGGGAGCGGCAGACCGCGCGCTTTGCCGATCAGCCCGGTATTTATTCCAACGCCATGATGCCGTCGCAGATGGTCAAAGAAGTTTGCCAGATCAGTGATGCGGGCCGCGCCCTGCTGCGTAAGGCTATGGAGCGGCTGGGTCTATCGGCCCGTGCCTACGACCGCATTCTGAAAGTAGCCCGGACCGTTGCCGATCTGGCCGGCACCGATGATATTCAGATCGAACACCTCGCCGAAGCCATTCAGTACCGCAGCCTCGACCGCGAAAGCTGGGCAGGATGAGGGACAGTTTTTGGTTTTCGGTTTGGGGTTTACAGGTTGAGGCTGAAATTGATTGCTACTCCTGATAAAAGGGTCAGGCCTTCGCCATCTAATGGTATAGACAGCGAAGGCCTGACCCTTTTGAAAACTACAAACTGTAAACAGAAAAACTTCCTCCCTGCCTTACTGCTTCACCACCCGCCGGACCTGAATCTGGCGATTTTTGTTGTCGCCGACCACCAGCAGGTAGCTGCCGGCCGGCAGTCGGTTAAGGTCGAGGGTGGCACTGTAGGTGGTACCGCTACGGGTCAGTGAGGTCGACAGGAGCGGAATGCCCTGCTGGTTGACCACGCGTACGGCGGGCTGCTGCAGCGTGGCGCTCGTGCTCAGGCTAACCTCGACCTGACTGCTGACCGGGTTCGGATAAACCGACAGCGTTTCGGTAGCGGTCTGGGGTTCGGCCGCCAGAATCGCCAGATATACCTCATCGGAGGTTAGCTCACCACAGCCATTCACACTTCCTTTGACGGAATACCGGCCCGTCTGCGTAACGACGTAGGTCGAACTGGTGGCGCCTGCAATGGCTACGCCGTTGAGCAGCCACTGGGTATTGCCCGTGACGTTGGTTGAGAGTGTGAAGCCATTGGTGGTGATGGTTGGCGTAACGGCTGTACGAATTGTAACCGTGACCGCCGATGAGCTGACGGGCAGGCAGCTTCCGGCTACCTGCACCACGTAGCTGCCCGCCACGCTGGCCGCATAAGTGCTGGCCGTAGCGCCTGCAATGAGCTGGCCCCCGCGGTACCACTGGTAGGCTAGGTTCGGCCCTGTATTGGCGCGGAGCGTAACCGCGCCACCCTGACAGACGCTGGTCGATCCATCGGCGCTGATCACGGCTGTGGTACCCGTGCCCGCTATGGGCGTGACAGCGGTGCGCTGGGCCGAGGGGCAGTTGAGCGACCGAACCCGCAGGTCGTAGAAATAATACCAGGCTGCTTTGAGCGTGTCTACACCACCCGTGCTGTTGTTGAACAGCGATCCCTTGATACTGACTATGGGCTTGCCCTGCTGCGTGTTCAGGCGGTAGGGGAAACCGCTTACGCCCACGTTGCTCCGGAAAATCGATGCGCCCTCGGCGTACTCGATCGTGATTTTGTAGTCGCCCGCGGCCGGAATCGACAGGTTGAGCGGATAAACGGCTCCGGGGTCGTTGGGATCGTCGACGAGTTGACCGTTCGAGGTGGCGGTCAGGCTCTGGTTGCGCGTGGGCGTTACGTCGAGGGTTACGCTTGAAATGGCCGTTTCGTCGAACTTGCGCACCGTGAAAGTTAGTTTACCGGCGTTGCCAATATACAGGCGGGCACTTTCGATCAGCACGGGCACCGTAGTCGACACCAGCGGGGCCGGACCGAAGTTGCCGGCGTAGCTGCCACCCCCATAGACTGATTTGCTGACGGGCCCGATACCGCCGGAAAAATCGTTTAGTGTAGCGTAGAAGACACCGCTGCCGGGCAGCCTGGCCGACGTTCGGTTGCCGGCGGCAAGCAGGTTACCGCCCGTTGGGGCATCGTACCAGAACGCCGTTTCGCCACCGGCATTCACCAGCGATACCAGCGTGTCGCTACCGCAGCGGGTGGCCGAAAAAATACCGCTGGCCGGGGCGGGCGACGCGGTGCGGGTTACCGTCAGGCTGTTGTTGCCGGGGTTCTGATCGGCAGGCAGCGTGGCCGTGATCTGAAACTGATAGGTCTGGCCGGGCTGCAGCAACACCGTGGCTGGCAGTTGCAGACTCAGGCTGCGGTCGCGGAAGGCAGCCAGAGTGGGTACCGTGCCCGTCAGCGTGGCGACTTCGGTGTTGCTGGTGTCCAGAATTCGAACCGATACCGGAATGTTTTGCTGAACGGCCGTCCCATTGTTGCGCAGCTGCACCGTAACGGTGGTGCCGGTGCTGATTTGTCCGCAGAAACCCGCTGCCGGTGAGAGCAGGGCCGCAACGGCTACATCGTTGGCCGTTTGAACGACCTGAATCGTGTAGTCCTGTGTTTCGCCATTGCCATACGAGCCGCAGGCCGTTACCTGATCGGCACTGCTGGTTTCGGTAGCGACCACGCGCAGCCGGATAAACTGGCCGCTCTGCACCGTGGTGGGCACCGTAACCGAACCGGTAAACGTGGTTGGTCCATTCAGCACCGGGGAGGTGGTCAGCAACTCGCCGGCATCGTCGAAGTCGCCGTCCTGATTCCAGTCGGCGAAGGCTTTAACCACGGCGGGTTTTGCCGCTCCGCAGGTACCGGTTGTTACCACGAGCGGGAGTACCTGCCCGGCCTGGACGGTGGTGGTAGCCTGCTGGTTGTTGGTATAGCTGGTGCAGCCAGTGCTGCCGGTCTGGTCGATGCTGCCAAATTGCAGGCGGTCGATGCGGGTATCGGCGGTTGAGGTGGGGGCCGATGCGCAGTAGGCCGTGCCGCCGATACCACTCAGTACGAGCGCATAGTCCTGGCTGCTGGTCGTATTGCCCGTGAGTGTACCCTTGTGCGATACCGTGATGGTATAGGTCTGGCCCGGAATGGGGTTGCTGACGAGCACCTGCTCCACATTGTCACGAATGTTATCGCCCCGGGTGGCCGGGTTAGCCGGATTGCTGGGGTCGAGTATCCAGGGCTGTGTGGTGGCTGAACCCGTGCTGATACGCAGGTCGAGATCGTTGACGAGCCGAATTGTGCGGTCGTTCAGCGCCGAAGTAGCAATCCCGGCGGGGTCGGTCCAGGCAATGGTGCCCGTCAGTGGGCCCCGCCCCGAGGCCACTACGGTCAGGCTGTAGGTGGCTCCCTGCGCCAGGGTTAGCTCGCTCAACAGGTGATTCTGGCCTGTGTTGAGCAGTAGCTGGCCGGCGCGTTCCATGTTGAGCAGTCCCCAGCCAAACTTATAGTCGGGGCCGGGCGCCGGACCGGCTTCGTTGGCGGTGTGCAGGGCCACGGCTTTGAGTGTCGATGCCCGCATGAATTTGCCGCTGTTCCGCTGTCCGTAGAGTTCCTGCAGCAGCAGCAGCGAACCCGTGACATTGGGCGACGCCATCGACGTGCCGCTGTAGGTGACATAGGCACTGTCGGATTCGGAACTGCTCGACAGTACATTGACGCCTACACCTGAGAGGTCGGGCTTGATGCGGCCATCGTCGGTAGGTCCCCAGCTGCTGAAACTGGCGAGCGACACGTCGGCGGGCTGGTTGTAGCCATTAGGCAGTATACCCACTGCCGCAATCGACAGGATGTTTTTGCTGGTACTGTTGGTGGCTACCTGATCGTACCCATCCTGGCTGGAGCGGGGCGTGGTTACGGTTTTGGTGCCATTGGCGATATAATACGGTTGCCCGGCTCCCGGGCCATTGTCGCCATGGCTGTTTCCGGCCGACTTCACGATTAGGTAGTAAGGGGCGTTGTAGGCAATCTGGTCCCAGTTGCGGGCGCGCGAATCGTACAGGCCAAACTTATAATCTTCGGTCTGGCTAACGGTTGTATCGCCCCACCATTCCCATTTGGTGGTGGTGGTCCGGCTGTCGTTGAAGACCCAGCCCGCCTGTGTTCCGTAGGAGTGATTCGACAGGAGCAGGTTGGGTGCCGCCACGGTCATTTCCGACACATCGTTGCTGAAGTCGTAGGCGCGCAGGTTGGTGCCGTAGGCCATGCCCCGTACCGACGGATTTACCCCGGCCGCGATCAGCGTACCCGAGACGTGGCTGGCGTGCGAATCGAACGTGCTGGCATTATCGATCTGGGTGACCCGACTGGCCCCGGCGGTGTTTCTGAACTCGACGTGGGTACTGCGAACCTTACCGCCGTCCCAGATGCCCAGCTTGTCGGTGAGCGTGCTGCCCGAGAGCGACAGCCCCAGACTACCCCCGGCATAAAGCGCGTTGGTTTTGGTGGTAATGCCCGCCTGGAGGTTGCTGTAGGTGGTTTCGTAAAGCAGTTCGCCCCGCTCGGTAATGCCGCGCAGCATACGGACGGTGCCATCGCCCAGGCGTTCGATCAGGGGGCGCTTCAGCCGGATTGCTTCGGCCTGCGCCAGCTGGTAGTTGGCCTGTTCGAGTTGCGTCAGGGTTTTCTGGAGGGCAATCTGCTGGGTTTTCTGCTGATCGCTGTATTGATTGAGCGGGCGCGGCTGGGCCAGCGCGAAGGTAACGGAAAGCGCCAGCAGAGGGATAATCGACAGCCGGCGAAAGCGGAAGAAAAGATGTTGCATAAAGGCAGAGGGGCCCGCTCAAATCCGGGCGTCGAATATACGAAGCCCATACGACAAAACCGGGGCGATTCGTTGCGCCAGCCAGGGCCGTTTCCTGAGATTAACAGGCTTTTAATGAAGCGCGCCGGCCGAACGGGGTGGGTTGGGGGGCCGACCGCAGCCGCCCGGCTGGCAAGGGCGTGGGTAGACCGGAATCGACCTGATTATCACCGAAATTTAATGATGTGTCGTTAAACGATTCGGAACTTGTGTTGTCAAGCAAGCATAGCTAACCCGGAATCGGTATGGATACACAAACCCGACAGCAGCAGACCCGTTACCTCTTCAGCCGGGCCGCGTTTGGCGCTACACCCGCTCAACTGGCCGAGGCCAGCCGCCACCCGCTTCGTAAAACAATTCGACAGCTTTTTCAGGATAGTGCGTCGATGACCGACCTGCAGGTTGTCGAGCCCGGCCAGAACATAACGCGCGGGGCCCTCCGTAACCTGGTGCGCGACGGGCAGCTCGACCGCGACATGCTTAAGGAACGCATCCGGCAAAATGCTCAGAAAGTGCGCGACCTGAATCTGCAGTGGCTCGACCAGATGGCGGCCGGCCCGGGTGCGCTGCGCGAAAAAATGGCGCTGTTCTGGCACGGGCATTTTGCCTGCCGCACCATGGGGCAGAACCCGCTCTTCATGCAGCAGTACGCCAACACCATCCGGCGGCACGCGCTGAGCCGGTTCGGCGATCTGCTGATGGCCGTGTCGAAAGAGCCGGCGATGCTGCAGTTTCTGAACAATCAGCAAAACCGCAAAAATGCCCCCAACGAAAACTTCGCCCGGGAAGTGATGGAGCTTTTCACGCTGGGCCGGGGCAACTACGCCGAACACGATATCAAAGAAGCGGCCCGCGCCTTTACCGGCTGGCAGTTTACGCCCGATGGGCAGTTTGTGTTTCGGGAGCGTGTACACGATGCCGGCGACAAAACGGTTTTTGGCAAAACGGGTCCCTTCTCCGGCGAGGATGTCGTGGCCATGCTGCTCGAAAAGCCGCAGACGGCCCGCTTCATCACCAGCAAACTGTACCGCTTTTTTGTGAATGAAACCGAAGATCCGAAGCGGGTGGATGCGCTGGCCGGGCAGTTCTTTAAAAGCGGTTACGACATTACCGACCTGATGGAGACAATCTTCAATGCCGACTGGTTCTACGACCCGAGCAACGTGGGGGCCCACATCAAATCGCCGGTCGAGCTGCTGGCGGGGCTCCGGCATACGCTGGGTGTGACGTTCGACCAGCCGCAGCCGCAGATTTTCGTACAGCGTACCCTCGGGCAAACCTTGTTTTATCCGCCCAACGTGGCGGGCTGGCCCGGCGGTAAAAACTGGATCGACTCGTCGAGTCTGCTGTTTCGGATGCAGTTGCCCAACTATGTGCTGAAGGCCGCCGACGTGACGATCCGGCCGAAGGAAGACGGCGATGTCAACACCGAAGCGCTGGCCCGCAAAGGCGGCAACACCTTTCGTACGCAGGTCGACTGGGCGGGTTTCGAAGCGGCTTTTGCCAAAACGCCCGACGCCAGTCTGACCGACGCGCTGGCGGCTACGCTGCTGCCGCTGCCGCTGCGCGCCGAACAACGCCAGCTGATCGAGCAGCAGGCCCGATCGGCAACCACCCGTTCGGCCCGCATTCGCTCACTCACCGCATCGCTGATGAGCCTGCCCGAATATCAGCTTGGTTAGCAAGGGGTATCTGTGTCTAAAGAGTGAAAGAGCGAAAGAGTGTAAGAGCGACCGGGGTATTATCCATGGCAGGTCTTGTTCAGTTTTTCGTTTATGTCGTATCTCACTTGTATGCCAAAGCGGGTTTATGGAACGCTTCGCTCATTCACTCATTCGCTCTTTCACCCGTTCTCTCTCTCTTTACCAATTCATCCATGAACCGTAGAGACTTCCTCCTGCAGTCGGCGCTGACCACGGCCGGCGGGCTGCTTATCCCGAATTTTCTGAAAGCCTACGAACTGTCGGCCATGGGGCAACCCGTGGCGCCGTCGGGCAAAATACTGGTGATTGTGCAGTTGTCGGGCGGCAACGATGGCCTCAACACCGTGGTGCCCTACCGCAACGATATCTACTACCGCGAGCGGCCCACCATTGCCATCAAGCCCGATAAGGTGCTGCCCCTCACCGACGAAATTGGCCTGAATCCCGCCATGGGCGCGCTGCGGTCGCTGTACGACGAAGGGCTGATGACCGTTATCAACAACGTTGGCTATCCCAACCCCGACCGGTCGCACTTCCGGTCGATGGATATCTGGCAAACGGCCAGCGATTCCAGCCAGTACCTGAGCAACGGCTGGGTGGGGCGCTACCTCGATGCGGCCTGTGCCGGCAAGGCCCAGCAGCCCTACAAAACCATCGAAGTCGACGATACACTCAGTCTGGCCATGAAGGGCAAGACTCTCAACGGCATGGCCCTGCTCGACCCTAAAAAGCTGTACAACCAGACTCGTGGCCCACTGGTGACGGGTCTGAGCCACGAACCGGCCCACGACGATCACGAGTCGGTGGCTTACCTCTACAAAACCCTCGCCGAAACGGTGTCGTCGGCCGACTACGTGTTTGAGAAAGCCAAAGCCAGAAGCACCACCAGCCCGGCAGCGGCCTACCCCGATCACGAACTGGGCAACCGGCTCAAAACGGTGTCGCAGCTCATTCAGTCGGGCATCGACACCAGCGTCTACTACGTCTCGATCAGCGGGTTCGATACGCACATCAACCAGCCGGGTCAGCAGGACCGGTTGCTGGGGCAGTATGCCGACGCGGTGGGCGCGTTTATGACCGACCTGAAAGCCGCCGGCCGCCAGAACGACGTATTGCTGATGACGTTCTCGGAGTTTGGGCGCCGGGTAAAGCAAAATGCCAGCAACGGCACCGATCACGGCACGGCCAGCAATGTGTTTCTGATTGGTGGGGGGCTGCCGGGCCGGCGGGTGCTGAACGAAGCGCCCAACCTGAGCAACCTGACCGAAGGGGATCTGGCATACACCGTCGATTTTCGACAGATTTACGCGACGCTGCTCCGCGATTACCTGGGCGCCGACGACGTGGCCATCCTGGGCCGGCCCTTCGAGCCGCTCAGGCTGGTCTAGGTGCTGGCAGGCCAGCCGGTAGGGGATAAGGGCGCTATCGGCTGGCAACAGGATAAAAAATCGAATGGGGTCTCCCGAAGTGTGCCCGAATCTCTGTTATTTCGCAGGTTGTCACGCTCCGTGATCAATCAGGCCGAATCAGTGGGTTGCCCGTGGTTTGTTATCGACAGGTGAACCAGCTGCGAACCAGTGACGTAACTGTTCGCAAACCCGGCGCGGCTAACTACAAACAGCACCGTTGTCAATGGTAGGTATTATTATGGGGAGCCTTTCCGACCGCAAGGTTATGCAGGAGGCTGCCGATGTGTTGACCGTGCTCGGGGTAGCATGGGAAATGGATATTGTGTCGGCGCACCGCACGCCGGAAAAAATGGTCGACTATGCCAAAAGCGCCCGCGACCGGGGGCTGAAGGTAATTGTGGCCGGGGCCGGCGGGGCCGCTCACCTGCCTGGCATGGTGGCGTCGCTGACCACACTGCCCGTGATTGGGGTACCCGTCAAATCAAGCAATTCGATCGACGGCTGGGATTCGGTACTCTCGATTCTGCAGATGCCCGGTGGTGTGCCCGTGGCGACGATGGCGCTCGATGGAGCCCGCAATGCCGGTATTCTGGCCGCCCAGATCGTCGGTACCTTCGATGAGCGGGTGGCCGAAAATCTCCTCCGGTTCAAAGACGAGTTAAAAGAAAAAGTGGCCCAGATGAGCCGTCAGCTTACTGAATCGAACTAGACGCTCCACCCATGGAATCAGATAATCAATCGTCGAACAGCCGCCCAACGGGTAGCTCAAGCCTGCCGGCTATCACGCTGGTGGTGCTGGTTGGCTTAATTGCCGCCCTGCTGTATGTAGGCTTCGAATACATCTCGGACGATACCAATGGCTCTGACGAGCTGACCAATGTGGCCATCGACACCACGTCGCAGCAGCCCATGGCGCAGGAAGATCCGGATATGCTCATGGCTCCGCAGGAAACCGACACGTCGTCGCAGCCCGCCCCGGTCGATCTGTCGCAGGCAACGCCCCCGGCCGATGCGCCCGAAGCCAACGTGAAAGCCGAAGAAGTGGCCGAAGACAACCGGGAAACAACCGATGGAAAACCGTCGGCGTCGGAGCCCGCAGCCGCAGCGCCGGCCAAAAAAGCGGAAGAGCCAAAGAAGGAAGTAAAAAAGCCGGAGCCCGTCAAGGAAACCCCGAAAAAGGAAGATGCGCCCAAAGCCACCGTGGCCGAGAAGCCAGCCGTGAAAACGGGCGGGTCGACATCGACCCATACGGTGGGGGCCGGCGAAACATTCTACGGCGTGGCCAATCGCTACAACATGAAAGTAAGCACGCTGAAAGCGCTCAACCCCAATGTGTCGGAGAGCGATGTTAAGGCGGGTATTACCAAACTAAAAGTGAAGACCATGGCCGTGCATACGGTTGGCCCCGGCGATGTGCTGCGGGTGGTGGCGCAGAAATACGGCGTCAGCAAAGAAGCCATCATGCGGGCTAACAAGAAAGACAAAGACATAGCCACCCGGGGCGAAAAACTAATTATTCCGTATCCGGAAAAACAGTAGTCAGCGCTCCAGCATCAGTGCAACAGCCGCCCGGCGTAAGTGGGGCGGCTGTTGTGGTTCTATGCGATTGGTGGCGTCGGTTACTTGCGCTCGTAGGCCAGCCCGACCGTAAACCGCAAATCGTTGTTTTGCCGGCCTGGTACCACCAGGCTTTCGTAGGCATTGGCCAGACTCGTGCGCAGGCTGAGGGCCGTGTTGAGCTTCACCTGCAAACTCAGGGTTGCATTCCAGCGCACGTTGTACTGGCCGATGGCGGGCTGGTACAGCGCCGTGTGGGTCAGCGTCCAGCGATTGTCGCCAAACGTGTATTCGCCAAAGAGCCGGGTCGAGTTGCGGACGATGTTGATGGTTGGCAACTCGTAGAAATCGGTAAACTCCTGCATAAGCACGTTCGTAACCGACAGATACGCTTTTTTACGCTGCAGCAGCTTGTATCCCGCCCCACCGGCAATCGTCCAGCGGTTGTTGATCTGGCGGAGGTTGCTGCGCTCGTAGGAGCCGAAGGTCAAATAATAAAGCCGGCGCTCGGGGCGATAGGTGGCCCGCAGGTCGCCGAAGAGTTCGCGTTCGGCCAGCAAGCCACCCTGCCGGCCGTAGACAAACGAAGGATTGGTCGACAGACGAAACAGATTGCTGAGCGCATAGTCGATGGAACTGGCCAGCTGCAGCAGCTGCCGGTTTACGTTGCCGCTCGTAAAGGTACCATCGGCACTCAGCTTGTAGCGAACCACGTGGAGGGGTTTGGGCACGGTTACCGAGTCGGTGCGGGCCGGACCGGTGGCGGTTTTAACCGAGTCGGGCACCGAGGGACGGAGGGGGTCGGGCTGTTCCACAACCTGCGCCCGCAGGGTGGTAGCCGTTAGGGCAAGCAAACCGAAAAGAATACGTTGAGCCGTCTTTTTCACGAAGAAACGGATTGGTGATAGCCGCAACGTAGGAAAAAAAGCGCACATTCGTCGGATCGAGTCGCACCGCAACGGGGCCGGCCAGGGCGGTTATACTACCGGAATCGCTGGCGCCGACACCCCGATTGCAGAACTACTAACCAACCAAACCATGACACGCTGGGGCATTTTAGGACCGGGCAAAATCGCCCATAAGTTTGCGCAGGATCTGATGACCCTGCCCGATGCTGAACTCTATGCGGTAGCGTCGACGAGCCAGGCGCGCGCCGATGCGTTTGCCCAACAATACGGGGCTGCGCATGCCCTCGACAGCTACGAAGGCCTGCTGACCCTGCCCGATCTCGACGTGGTGTACGTGGCCACGCCACACGTGCTGCACCACCAGAATGCGCTCATGCTGCTCGATGCCGGTATTCCGGTGCTGGGCGAAAAACCGTTTGCCATGAACAGCGGGCAGGTGGCCGAAATGATCGGGCTGGCTCGGTCGAAACGCGTGTTTCTGATGGAAGCACTCTGGAGCCGGTTCATGCCCGTGCTGCGTAAAGCCAAAGCCCTGGCCCACGATGGCGCCATCGGTACCATTACGGGCGTACGCGCCGATTTTGGCTTCGCGGCTAATTTTCAGCCCGACGGGCGGCTGTTCAACAAGGAACTGGGCGGGGGCTCGCTGCTCGACATTGGTATTTACCCGCTGTTTTTCTCGTACCTGATGCTGGGCATGCCCCAGCAGCTGAAAGCCAGCGCTATCTTCGGCCAGACGGGCGTCGATGAGCAGTGTGGCATGGTACTGACCTACGCCAATGGTGAACTGGCTATGCTCGACAGTACCCTGCGCGCCAAAACCCCCTGCGAAGCCATTGTGCAGGGAACGGCGGGCCAGATTCGGGTGCATTCGCGCTGGCACGAAACCGAAGGACTCACGCTGGAACGCGACGGTCACGAACCCGAAACCTTCCGCGCCGACCGCGACACCAACGGGTATGATTACGAAGCCCAGCACGTGATGGACTGCCTTGCCCAGGGCCTGACCGAAAGCCCCGACTGGTCGCTGACCGACAGCCAGAACCTGATGACGCTGCTCGATATGGTGCGCCGGGAAATCGGCCTGACCTACGCCTGAGTTGGCTGACTACCCGGCATTTTGGGCCGATGGGCTGGATTCGTTCAGCCCGTCGGCCTTTTCTGTTTACCTTTGCGGCATGACCGACCGATACGCCCAGCGCGGAGTTTCCGCCAGCAAAGAAGACGTTCACAACGCCATTGCCCAGCTCGACAAGGGCTTGTTCCCGAAGGCTTTCTGCAAAATCGTGCCCGATACGCTCGCCGGCGACCCCGACTACTGCACCATCATGCACGCCGACGGCGCCGGTACCAAATCGTCGCTGGCGTATCTGTACTGGCGCGAAACCGGCGACATGAGCGTGTGGCGCGGCATTGCGCAGGACGCTATCGTGATGAACACCGACGATCTGATCTGCGTGGGGGCTACGGGCCCCATGCTGCTGTCGTCGACCATCGGCCGCAACAAGAATCTGATACCCGGCGAGGTCATTGCCGAACTCATCAACGGTACCGAAGCGGTGCTGCAGATGCTGCGCGACCACGGTATCGAAATCTACAGCACCGGGGGCGAAACGGCCGATGTGGGCGATCTGGTCCGGACGGTTATTGTCGACAGTACGGTGGTGGCCCGGATGCGTCGCGATCAGGTGATCAGCAACGACCGCATTCAGGCCGGTGATGTGGTGGTGGGACTGGCCTCGTTCGGGCAGGCGACCTACGAAACCACGTTTAACGGCGGTATGGGCAGCAACGGGCTGACTTCGGCCCGGCACGATGTGCTGGCGCATGACCTGGCCGACCGGTATCCCGAAAGCTTCGATCCCGGTATCGACCGGAGCCTGATCTATAGCGGGTCGCAGGCGCTGACAGCTCCTGTAGCTGGTACCGGTCTGACCGTTGGGCAACTGATTCTGTCGCCCACGCGCACGTACGCCCCCATTGCCCGGGTGCTGCTCGATGAACTCCGTCCGTACATCAACGGTATGGTGCACTGCTCGGGTGGCGCGCAGACCAAAGTGCTGCACTTCGTCGACAACGTACATGTCATCAAAGACAACCTGTTTCCCACGCCCCCCCTGTTTAGGCTTATCCAGGCCGAGAGCGGTACGAGCTGGCAGGAGATGTACAAAGTATTCAATATGGGCCACCGGCTGGAGGTCTATTTACCCGAAACCTACGCCCAGACCGTGATCGACATTGCGCAATCATTCGGGGTTGAAGCTCAGATTATTGGTCGTGTCGAGGCTTTTGCGGGTAAACAAGTTACGATCCAGGGCGAAAACGGAACATTTGTTTATTAAGTAGTTGACAGGTAGGTGGTTTTGGTTATAGATTGGGGCGCTTAACCAGCATCCCACCATGACTTTACGCTACACCATAGCCGCCCTGATGAGCGGCTTGCTCCCCTTTGTGGCCTCCGGGCAAAATTTAAACTTCAAAACCACGGCCCCCGCCTGGGCTGGCAACAATACCAGCAATAATTACACACAGATTGGAACTCCGGCCGTCGATGTGTCGGTGAGTATTGCGAGTGTTGGCGTACAGACCTTCACGCTGGGAACGCCAAAAGGGGTCAGCACCGGATTACAACTGGCCATCGACCTGCCCAACACAACCGACGAAAAGGTCATCACCATCACCTTCGCCCGCAGCGTAATCGGGCTGTCGTTCTCGATCTATGGTATCGACCAGACGGCGTCAGCGCAGGACCGGGTCAGTGTGATTGGCGAACTCAACGGTACGCCCGTGTCGCCCAGCCTGACTCCATCCGCATACGTGAGCGTAGCCGGCAATACGTTCACTGGCTCGGGCGACGATCCGGGCAGCAGCGCGTCGAACGTTGTTTTCGCCACGCACGTCAGCAAGGTCACGATTGTGTTTGGCAGTGGCGCGTCGGCGCCTGCCAACCCTGGCGCGCAGGGCGTTACGCTGGGCCACCTCAACTGGCAGGGGCCACTGCCGGTCGAGCTGATTTCGTTTACGGCCCGGCCTGTAGGCACGCAGGTGCAGCTCGACTGGGCCACGAGCTGGGAGCGCAATGCCGAAAGCTTCTCGGTGCAACGCAGTACCGATCTGGGTGAGTTTACGACGCTGGCCACCCTGCCGGCCGCCGGTACGGTGGAGGGCCGGCGCACCTACCGCTTCGTCGACGCCTTTCCGCTCGACGGCACGGGCTATTACCGGCTCCGACAGGTCGACTTCGACGGGCAGACAACCTATTCCAAACCCGTAGCGGCCAGCCTGACCGACCGGACGCCAGCGCTGGTCGTGCTCGAAAACCCCGTGGCGGCAACGGGTATCCGGGCCGCCGTTCGTAATCTGCCCGACGCCTGCTATCAGCTCATAACGCCCGCCGGCACCGAACTGCCACTCACAGCGGCCCAACAGCCCGACGCCAGCTGGCTGCTCACGGCGGCTCAGCCGGTACCGGCGGGTATGTACCTGCTCCGCGCCGATACCGGGCCCCAGCGGCTGGTGCAGCGATTGCTGATCCGGTAGCCGGCGCGGGCTGGTGTCGGCAGGGATTTATCGCTTATAAATGCCTGCCCACTGGTAAAAAAGTACTACGCTTCGGCGAACTCAGGAGCCTCATCGGCAATGGTTGGTTTGGGTGTTACGCGCGGGGGCAGCAGGCTGTAGAGTACCGGCGTCACAATGCGCGACAGTAACGTGCTCGACACCAGGCCGCCGATCAGTACCCACGCCAGGGGCGAATAAAGCGGATTCCCTTCCTGCGCCAGGGGCATCAGCCCGCCGATCGCCGTGAGCGAGGTCAGCACGATCGGAACGAACCGCACTTCGCCGGCTTCGCGGATGGCTTCGCCCACGCCCATGCCCCCTTCGCGCAGCTGGTTGGTAAAATCGACCAGCAGAATGGAGTTTTTGACCTCAATTCCGATCAGGGCGATGAGCCCGATGATGGCCACAAACGAGAAGGGGTTACTGCTCAGGTAGAGCGCCACGATGGCGCCGATAATGCCGAGCGGAATCACCGACAGCACGATCAGGGTGCTTTTCAGGGTGCCGAACTCCAGAATCAGCACGGCCATGAATCCAAAAACAGTAATCAGGATAATGGTACCGAGCCCGCCGAAGGACTCCTCGCGGCTTTCGAGCTCGCCGGCCGCTACGTAGCGGAAACCCGCCGGCATCCGCAGCTTGTCCAGCTGCTGCAGCACCTCGCCATATACATCGTCGACCAGGTAGCCCGTCCGGACAAAAGCGGTGATGCTTACGTACCGGTCCTTGTCGTAGTGGCGCACCTGATTGGTGCCCGTTTCGAACTGCAGATCGGCCACCTGCCGCAGCGGCACAGCCCCCCCCGTAACGGTATTCACGTAGAGCGTATTCAGGATGGATGGGTCGGTGATACGGCCTTTGGGCAGGGTCACGCTGATGGTGTAGTCGCTGGGGTCGTCGTCGTTGCCGCTGGCGGGCGGGTTGAAGGCTCCCACGTTGAGGCCCGCAATGGCCAGCCGGATGGTGCGGTTGATGTCGGCGATGGACAAACCCAGCAGGCCGGCTTTCTCCTTGTTGATGCGGATGCGGAGATCGGTTTTGCGGTTGGCCAGCGGGTTATTCACGTAGAGCGTACCGGGCGTTCTGGCCAGAACCGCTTCGACCCGGGCTGCCGTGGCCTGCAGCGAATCGAGGTTTTCGCCAAACAGCCGGATGGCAATGGGAGCTTCCTGCGTGGGGCCCTGTTCAAAGTCTTTTACCTCGATTTTTGCATTCGGAAACAAGGCAAAGAGCGAGCGGTAGTGATCGATTAGCGCGCGTTTGCCGGTGGGCTCCACGTCGTAGAGCTGCACAAAAAACTGGGCGAAATTGGTGGACTCGTTGCGCTGGATCACGTTGTAGTAGATCCGCGGATTGCCCCGCCCCACGTTGGTCGTGAAATGCCGGATGGCCCGATCTTGCCGGAGCTTACTTTCGACATAGCGCGCTACCCGGTTAGTTTCGTCGAGGCTGCTGCCCTCGGGCGTTTCAATATTGATTAGAAACTGCGGCTTCTCGGAGGCCGGAAACAGGGCGAACCCCAGCTGTCCCGCCAGCAGCAGGGCGCCCCCGAAAATGCCGGCGGCTACGAGCAGTGTGATGAGCCGGTGGCGCAGGGCCACGTCGAGCAGGCGGCTGTAGGTACCGCTGATGCCGCGTTTGAGCGCCCGCAGAAAAATGTTGCCGTCGGGATTATGGCTATGTTTGAGGAGTCGGCTTGACAGAAAAGGCACAATGGTCAGCGAAACGAGGAGCGAGGCCAGCACGGTGGTGATAACGGCCATCGGCAGCGACCGGATAAAATCGCCCGAACTCTCGGGCAGAAACAGCAGCGGCAGGAACGCCAGGATCAGCGTGGTGGTGCAGCCAATAACGGCCAGCGTGATTTGCCGGGTAGCGCGAATGGCGGCCTCGCGTTTGCCGTAGCCTTCGCGCAGGTAGCGCTCGATGTTCTCGACCACCACAATGCTGTCGTCGACCAGAATGCCGAGGGCCACAATAAGCCCCACAATGCTCAGCTGGTTGATGCTGTAGCCCAGCAGGTCGAGCAGCGACAGGCCGATGGCCAGCGACAGCGGGATGGAGATCATCACCACCAGAGCCGCCCGGAAACCGAGGGGCAGCAGGGTCAGCGAAACGAGCAGAATGGCAATGGCGAAGTCGGTGGCGAAACGCGACAGCCGCTTGTCGACACTGGCGGCCTGATCGAAATTCTTGACCAGTTTGATGTGGGGCGGCAGCGTTTTGGTAAACGACTCGATCACGGGGTTGATCTGCTGGCCCACCTTGCTGATGTTTTCGCCCAGCTTCTGACTGGCCGTCAGCAGTACCGACCGGTGCCCGTCGAGCCGGGTTATGTAGGTGGTTTCTTCGCGCGCCATGGCTACCTCGGCAATGTCGCCCAGCCGGATAATCTTCTGCCCGTTGGTCGATACAATGGTTTGCCGGATTTCGTCGAGCGACTGGTAGGCCCCGGCCGTTTTCACGTTGAACCGGCGCGTGCCGATCTGCAGGCTACCACCCGGAATAGTGGTGTTTTCGCCCTGAATGGCACCCAGCACCCGGTTGGCCGGAATACCCTCCTGCGCCATGCGGTCGATGTTGAGCGACACCCGCACAATACCATCGGGGTAACCCCAGTCGCGTACGTTTTTCAGGCTCTTCACTTTCTCGAGCTGTTTGCGCAGGCGGGTAGCGTAGCGCGCCAGTTCGGCATCCGACGCCACCTCCGACTGCAGCGCCAGCTGCACAATGCTCACGTCGGTGGGCGAGAACTTGTTGATCCGGACATCGAACACGTCGGCCGGCAGTTCGGCACGCAGGGCATTTACTTCCCGAACCACTTCCTGATACTTCTCATCAGGGTCCTGTCCGTACTGATACTGCAGCCGGAACACGGCCAGCCCGTCATCGACATTGGTAATAATGTGTTTGATGTTGTCGAGTTCGTTGAATCGTTTTTCGGCGGGCGTTACGACCAGGTCTTCCATCGAAATGGCGTCGGTGCCGGGGTAGATAACCGCCACGGCAAATTCGGGGGCCGTAAATTCGGGGTCTTCGCCCCGCGGCATGGTCAGCAGCGAGTTGATACCCAACGCGGCCACACCCAGAAAGAGCACCAGCATAAACTGCCAGTTCTTCACGGAAAATTCAGAGAGGTTCATAGAGAAACGGAGTTGAGCCCGCCGGCGGGCGGTCGTTTTACTGAAGCTGTACCGTTGCGTTTTCGGTCAGGAAGGCCGATCCGGCGGTGACCACTGTTTTCTGACCGGCCAGGCCACCCGTCAGCAGCACGTTGCTCCCATCGATGTAGCCAATCTGTACCGGCACTTTCCGGACATGCTTTTTATCGCTCGTGACCACATACACGAAACCGCTGTTTCCATTGCCCTCCACGATGGCCTCAACGGGTACTACCTCGTAGCTGCGCTGCTGGGCCGGCATCAGTGTGACCCGCGCAAACAGCCCCGGTGCCACCCTGGCCGCGCCCGGATTGAGTCGGACTTCGACCTCGTAAAGCTTATTGACGGGATCGGCGGCCTGAGCCAGTTCGCTAACGGTGCCCGTAAACGTTTTGCCGGGATACGCTTCCAGTTGTATGGTAGCCCGGTTGCCCAGCCGCAGCCGTACCCAGTCCTTATCAGAAACCCCCACCCGTACCACCCAGTCGTTGGGTCGGTTGCCCGAAACCAGGTAGACTGAGGCTCCGGGCGCCACAAACTCACCTTCATTGGCCACCCGGCGCGTTACCGTACCATCCACGGTTGCTCTGATCTGGGCGTAGTTGCGGTTAAACTGCGCGATGGTCAGGTTTTGCCGCGCCACGTTGGTGCCGGTGGTGGCGTTCTGCAGTTGCTCAAGCGTCGCGGCCGTGTCGGCGTAGAGCTTGTTGACGCGCCCCAGGTCGCGCTCGGCTTTCTCGCGGGCCAGCGTGGCCTGCATCACCTGCGCATTAATTTCGGTCAGATCGAGTGTGGCCAGCAGCTGCCCTTTCCGGACGGGCTGCCCTTCGTCGACATAAAGCTTGTTGATAATGCCGCCCACCTTGAACGACAGCCGCGCTTCCTGTGCCGACGAGATAAGGCCTGAAGCCACCACCGGCTCAGCGCGTACAACGGTACCGACAGTTGTCAGGGAAACGGGAATAACGGCTTCGTCGGCGGCCGCCGGCCGTTCGGCTGGCGTGTCGGTCGAGTGGCTGCACGAAGCCAGGAGGCCGATGGCGAGCAGCGCATGGAGGTAGTTGAAACGATTCATGGCAAAACAGTGATGGCGTAAAAGCATAAGGGAGTTGGTGCGGAGCCCCGGCGCGGGGCAGGCGTGGTGGCCGATTTAGTCGACGGCCAGCGCCCGGTCGAGGGCGGCCCGTTTCACCAGCACGTCGGTGCGGGCCAGCGATTGCTGCAGCTGGGCGGTGAGCCGGTCGTTCTGAAAACGCAGGTATTCGATCAGGAGCGCCTGCCCGTTGCGGTACTTGCTGTCGATCACGCGAAAGGTCTGGTCGGCGTTGACAACCCCCTGTTGGGTGGCGAGCAGACTCTGGTTGGCGGCCTGCAGGTCGTAGTAGGCCTGCACCACCTGCAGCCGGATCTGTTGCTGCACGTCGCTCATCCGGGTCTGTATCTGCTCGGTCTGAATTTTGGCCTGCTGAATTTTCGATCGTTTCTCGAATCCCCGGAACAGGTCCCACTGCAGGCCTACCTGCGCTACCACATACGCCTGGTTGCTGAAGGTGTAGCCAAAACCCTGAAAGCCGGCGTTGCCACCGATGTACAGGTTTGGAATCCGGGCGTTGGCTTCGTTGAGCCGCACGGCCGTTTGGGCCGCCCGCAGCGAACTGGTCAGCTGCGACAGTTCCTGCCGGTCGTGGAGGGCCGTTTCCTGCAGCGCGTCGAGCGTCGCGGCCGATTCGGGCAGCACCCGCGTCAGCATCGAGTCGACCTCGACAGGTGTCTGCAAATTGCGGTTGAGCAGAACGTTGAGGTATGCCCGGGCCGACTCCCGGTTTTTGGTTGCCATTGCCAGCTGCTGATCCACCTTCGACAGTTCGTAGCGGGCTGAGGTGACGGTTTCACGGGTGGCTACGTTGTTGCTGACGAGTTTTTCGTTGAGCCGGGCCAGTTCGCTCAGCACCCGGCGCCCGTTGTCGAGCAGCTGCTGGGCGTCTAGCGTTTGCAGATACTGGTAGTAGGCCGTGCTGATGGCGTAGCGAATCTCATTTTCGACCACCCGCCGGCGGGCTTCCTGTGCCGACAGCAACTGCTGCTGAATGAGGTAGTTGTACTGGATGTCGGTGTTGAAGAGGGCGTACTGTACCGTAAACTTGGTGTCGTGAAAGTCGTTGGGCGCCAGCAGCTGATTGACGTTGGGGATATTGGTGGGAAAGCGGTCGCTGCCGGTGAGCTGGTTGAGGGTGCGATAGGCCGGGTTGAGCAGGTCGCCCACCGGAAATTCGAGCCGGCGTCCCCCGGCGGCCAGCGAGTACGTGGGATTGAAGGCTAGGCGCGGATAAAACGCCGATCGGGCCTGATTGACCACTTCCTGAACCCGGCTCACATCGAGCGATTCCTGCCGTAGCGTCAGGTTGTTGGCCAGCCCGAGCCGGATGTAGCCGTCGAGCACCGTTGTACGGGGCGCTGGGTTGGCAGGCTGGGCCTGCACACGCCAGCTCAGCAGGATAAGCAGACTAGTGATAATGAGCTTCATGATGCCAGATCATTTAATGAACGTTGTTTAGTGAATGGGTAAAAAAATATCAGAGCCCTCGGCGGATGGTTTCGATGAAGAGCACAAAGGCCTGATTCATCTGCTGTTGCAGGTTGGCTTCGTCGAACATGGTCAATCGCTTACGCAGAAACAGGGCCGTATAGCCATGCACCGCGCTCCAGATCATCAGCGCAGCCGTGGTGGCATCCTGCGTTTTGAACAGACCGGCATCGATGCAGGACTGAACAAGGTCGACCAGCAGCTGGAAGGCCCGAAGCCCATCGTCCCAGGTTTCATCGCGGCAGGTCAGTGCTTCGATGGGCGCGGTCATGATAAACATCAGGTCAAACAGTTCAGGATTGCTGACGGCAAACCGGATGTATTCGGTGCCCATGGCAATGAGCCGCTCAAACGGATCGTCGACACTGGCCAGTGCGGGCTGCATCTGCTCGATCATGGCCCGAAAACCAGCCTGGTGCAGCGCAAACAGCAGGTCGTTCTTGTCTTTGTAGTATAAATAAATGGTTGCCGGACTGTATTCAATCTCATCGGCAATCGTTCGGATGCTTACCTTGTCGAAGCCATGGGCAATGAACAGGCGCTGAGCAGCCTCCAGGATCAGCCGGCGCATCTCCTCCCGTTCCCGCTCTTTTCGCTCTGTGATACCCATGGTGTCTATTTACTTAACGATGCAAACATACTGAACGGTGTTTAGTGAGTCAAGCGTTATGGCCAAAAAAAAGGGCAAGCTGTTTTTTTTTAGGGAGTTAGGGGTGTTGCACTAATCGTCGGCTCCTCTTTGTTATCTAAGTATAAAATGCAGGTATTACCAACCATGAGTGTTAACTGGAGTGTATTGCTGGTGTGGCTTGGCCTGGCCATTGGGTCGGTTCAGGCGCAACCGAACCGGGCCTATGCGCTGGGGGACATGGTGACCGATTTTACGCTCAAAAACGTGGATGGGCGCACCATAACCCTGGCCGACTATAAAGCGCAGAAAGGGCTGATCATTATTTTCAGCAGTAACCACTGTCCGTTTTCGCGCATCTACGAAGAGCGGGTGCAGTCGCTCAATGCGCGGTTTGGGCCACTGGGATACCCCGTGCTGGCCATCATGCCGAATGACCCCACGGCCTACGAAGATGATTCGTATGAGAACATGCAGCGCCGGGCGCGCGAACAAAACTTTGGTTATGCCTATGGGCTCGACGAACATCAGCTCACGGCCCGGCGCTTTGGGGTGATCCGGACACCTCAGGCATTTGTGCTCAAACAGACGGGTGGCCAGTTTGTGCTTGAGTACACCGGCGCTATCGACGATAGCCCGCAGGACCGCGCCGGGGTGCAGCGCCGGTATGTCGACGAGGCCGTCACGAGTTTGCTGGCGGGGCGGCCGGTAGCTTCGCCCATTACCAAGCCCATCGGTTGCGCCGTAATGTGGAAGCCCTGAGCTGGCACAGGCTTTGCAGACGTAATTTCTGTAAATCAAACTACACGCAAACAATGAATAAGCCCCAACTCGTTTTGACCCGCGTAAAGAATATAGCCGGAATGGTTATGGTTGTTGCCTCGCTGGCCCTGCTGCAGGCCTGTGGATCCGACGGTAAGAAAGAATCGCGCACGGAAGATGCGATGGAACAAACCGGCGACGCGATTGAAGCCGATACGAAAGAGGCTACTGCCGAAACCAAAGCTGATATGGAGGCTGCCGGCGACAAAATGGATGCTAAAGCCGAAGAAGCAAGCGCCGATTTCGAGCGGGAGCGTAAGGAAGCTGTGGCTAAAATGAACGTGCAGAAGGACAAACTGGACGCTAAAATCGCCGAAATGAAAGCCGATATCAACCGGCAGGGTGCTAAAGCCAAAGCTGAATCGAAAGAAAGCCTGGCCAAGCTGGAAGAAGAGCGGAAAGAACTGGGTAACGATATCGACAAGGCGCAGAATGCTACGGCGGCTGCTTGGAAAGACGTGAAAGCCGGTTTTAAGCAGGCCGGTAAAAACATCGGCGATGCGTTTGATCGCGCCGGCGACAAGCTGGACAACTAAACAACAGCCGGCATAAGGCTGGCTCGTCTGTTACCAAAACCGGTCTCTACAGGGGGCCGGTTTTTTTTGTGTACCGGGTGGGGTATTTTTTCTACAATGTGTTTCTGAATGACCTCAATTGGCCGGCCGGCCAAAAAAAAACAGAATATACCGCCGATCCATACAAACGCAGCGTGAGGGCGCCCGAATTGGCTTGTATTACAGCAGGAAAACCTGTTATTTTGCGGGCTAAATTGACTGTAAAAAGCGAAATGTCTGTCATTAACAAGATCAGAGAACGTTCAGGATTAGCCGTCGGCGTCATTGCCGTCAGTTTGATTCTGTTCATCGTAGGGGGAGACCTGCTCGGTGGCCGTAGTATGCTGTTTGGTGGAAACCAGCAGGAAGTAGGTGAAATAGCCGGCCAATCCATTGACGTTCAGGAGTTCAATGCCAAAGTTGATCAGCTGCGGGCGCAGTATGAGCAGCAGACGGGTCGGGCACCGGCAGAACAGGATATGGCGCAACTGCGCGAGCAGGCCTGGAATCAGCTCCTCTTCGATATTGCCTACCAGAAAGAATTCGACAAACTCGGTCTGAAAGTATCGCCCGAGGAACTGGTCGACATGGTACAGGGCAATAACATCAGCCCCGCCGTTCGGCAGGCGTTCACCAACCCCCAAACGGGTGTGTTCGACAAAAGCCAGATCATTAGCTACCTGAAAGGCCTCAAAAACCTGCCGCCACAGCAGCAGGCTGCCTGGGCGAGCTTCGAGCAGAACATCAGCCAGAGCCGCCTGCGCGACAAGTACGAAGGCCTGATGCGCCTGTCGAACTTCGCCACCACGGCCGAAGCCCAGAAAGAATACCAGGCGCAGAACACGAAAGCCAACATCAAGTTTCTCTTCGTGCCTTACTACGCCATCAACGATACGACGGTTAAAGTAACCGACTCGCAGCTGCAGGAGTACCTCGATAAGCACAAGGATGAGTATCCGGGTGTGAACAGCCGGTCGATCCAGTACGTGACGTTCTCGGTAGCGCCGTCGAAAGAAGACAGCGCCACACTTTACAACGAAATCAAAACCCTGGCGCGTGGGCTTGGTGCCGCAGCCAACGACTCGTCGTTTGCCCTGCAGAACAGCGACGTTCGGGTGCCGCTTTACATGACGGCCGGCGAAATGCCTGAACAGCTGCGGGCGTCGATCCCGACGTTTGCGCCGGGCGGTATCTACGGTCCATTCCGCGAAGGGAATACGTACTTCATCTACAAGTACGGCGGAACCCGTCGCGACACGAGCTTCACGGCCCGTGCCAGCCACATCCTGATTCGCCCAACGGCACAGACCGACTCGGCTAAAGCCGAAGCGCGTCGGCGGGCGCAGAGCATTCTGGAGCAGATTCAGGGTGGAGCCAGCTTCGAAGCCCTGGCCCAGACCAACAGCGCCGATGGTTCGGCCCAGCTGGGTGGCGACCTGGGGTACTTCAAAAACAATGGCCAGATGGTGAAGCCGTTTGAGTCGGCTGTGTTTGGTGCTTCATCGGCCGGTTTGATTCCGCGGCTAATCGAAACCGATTTCGGGTACCACATCATCAAGGTAACCGAGCCTAAAACGAACCAGCTCTACCGCATTGCCGCCATCGGCAAAACCATTGCGCCGAGCCAGGCTACGCGCGATGAGGCCCTGCGCAAAGCCGATCAGTTCGCGTCGGATGTGCACACCAAGGACGAGTTTGTTGCTAAAGTAAAAGAAGATAAATCGTTGGTAGTAGCCACGGCCGAGCGCATTTCGGAAGGCGCCAGCCAGGTAAACGCCCTGACCGATGCCCGTCAGCTGGTACGGTGGACGTTCGACGATAAAACGGATGTGAACGATGTATCGACTCCGTTTGAGATCGGCGACCAGTACGTGATTGCTGTACTGACCAACAAGACCGATAAAGACAAGGTGCAGGTGAGCGATTACCGCAACGAGCTGACCGCCAAAGTGCGCAACCAGCTGAAAGGCGAGCAGATCATCAGCAAACTGGGCAACGCGTCGGGCTCGCTCGAAAGCATCGCTCAGAAGTATGGTGCCGGTGCGCTGGTCGAAACGGCCGACGACGTGAATCTGGCCACGGGCTTCCTGCGCAGCGCCGGGGTCGATCCGGCTGCCCTGGGTCGCGCATTCGGTCTGAAAGCGGGTAAGCGCTCGAAACCGTTCGCCGGTGAAGCAGGTGTACTGATTCTGGAACCGACCAGCATCACCCCGGCTCCCGCTATTGCCGATTACAGCCTCTACAAAAACCAGATCCAGCAGAACAACAGCGCCCGGACTGGTTTCTACATCAACGAAGCCATCAAGGAAGCGGCCAAGGTTGAAGATAACCGCGCCCGGTTCTATTAATAGCCCGGTGATACGACGAACGAAAAAGCCCCGTCTGCAACAGACGGGGCTTTTTTATGCCCCATACAACGGGGCGGGGCATCGCGGAAAGCGCTCTAGGCTTCGTCTTCGATAACGGTGATGCTGTTGATCTTGTCGCCCTGACGAATCTGGTCGATGACATCCAGCCCTTCGACTACTTTACCGAATACGGTGTGGTTGCGGTCGAGGTGGGCCGTGTTCTGCCGGTTGTGGCAGATGAAGAACTGCGAACCGCCCGTGTTGCGACCCCGGTGAGCCATCGATAGTACCCCCCGATCGTGGTACTGATTGTTGCCGTCCAGTTCACACTCGATGGTGTAGCCGGGGCCACCCGCACCGGTGCCGGTAGGATCGCCACCCTGAATCATGAAGTTCGGGATAACGCGGTGAAACATAACCCCATCGTAGAATCCTTTCTGGGCAAGCGAGATAAAGTTGGCAACGGCTTTCGGCGCGTCCTTGTCGAAGAACTCGATCAGCATCGTTCCCTTATCGGTATTCATTTGTGCCTTTGGCATGACTAAACGGATTGTTGTTGTGGTACAAAATTACGACGAAAGAATAACTTCTGTCATCACCCCGGTTAGGAACCGCCGTACGCCTGGCTTTACACGGTGCCCGGCCTGCTTCGTAGGCTGGGCTGGCTGCTGTGGCGGGAGGAAAGTAATCCTTGAAATAAGTCAATTTTACATAGTGTAATTTTGGTTAATTTGCGACTCAATCACCTGTTTTAGCGTTCACTAACAGGTCTATCTCTGCCAAGCGCCTTTATTTAGTGCAATTGTACTCAGTCGGTTAGGTAAGGCTGAGTAAGATTACCCGGTTATTTTACTAAGCCTGCCGTTTTCGTTTTCAGCCCATGTGGATTGTTCGGTTAGCCCTCGAGAAAAAGTATACGATTGCCGTAATGGCGTTGCTGATTATACTGATGGGGGGGCTGTCGGTATCGCAGATGCCAACGGATATTTTCCCGCGCATCAACATCCCGGTCGTATCGGTGTTGTGGGGATATAATGGGCTGTCGACCAACGAAATGGAGAAGATGATCACCAACTTCTCCGAAACGTCGATTATCAACAACGTAAGCGACATCCAGCGTATCGAGTCGCAGACGTATAATGGTACCGCCGTACTGAAGATCTATTTCCAGCCGACGGTAAAGATCGAGGAAGCCATTGCCCAGGTAACGGCCATTTCGCAGACTATTCTGGTCAGGATGCCGCCCGGCACCCAGCCTCCGCTCATCGTACGCTACAACGCAACCGACGTGCCGGTGCTGCAGCTGGGCCTGTCGTCAGACAGTCTGACTGAGCCGCAGATTACCGACTATGCCCAGACGCGGGTACGCCCGCAGATTTCGACTGTGCCGGGTAGCCGGCTCTCCCAGGCTTTCGGGGGGAAAACCCGCCAGATCATGGTTGATCTGGAACCCGACCAGCTGGTGGCCTACAACGTGACGCCCGAAGAAGTGCTCAACGCGGTGGCTGCCCAAAACCTGACCCTGCCCAGCGGTACACTGCGGCTGGCCGAGCGCGAGTACAACGTGCGGCTCAACTCCAAGCCCGACGTCATTACCACGCTCAACGATATTCCCATCAAGATTCAGGCGGGCACCACGGTGCACATGCGCGACGTGGCCAACGTGCACGACGGAGCCGCTGTGCAGGCTAACATCGTCAAGCAGGACGGTAGTAAAGGGGTGCTCATGAGCATCGTGAAAACCGGTAATGCCTCAACCACCGAAATCGTCGACAAGATTCGCCAGCAGATTCTGCCCACGGTGCGGGCGGCTGCCCCGGCCAACCTGCGCATCCAGGAACTGTTCGACCAGTCGGTGTTTGTCCGGGCGTCGATCAAAGGAGTAGTTGTTGAAGGCCTTATTGCGGCCCTGCTGACGGCGGCCATGATTCTGCTCTTTCTGGGTAGCTGGCGCAGTACACTTATCGTGGCCATCTCGATCCCGCTGTCGATTATGTGTTCGCTGATCGTGCTATACCTGCTGGGCGAAACGCTGAACATTCAGACGCTGGGCGGACTGGCACTGGCTATCGGGATTCTGGTCGATGATGCCACCGTGACAATCGAGAACATTCACCGCAACGAAGAACTGGGTATGCCGCTGCGGCAGGCCATTCTGGAAGGTGCCCAGCAGATCGCAACGCCCACGCTGGTGTCTACCCTGACCATCTGTATTGTGTTTACGTCGGTGCTGTTTCTGGAAGGGCCGGCCCGGTTCCTGTTTGGGCCGCTGGCCGAAGCCGTGGTGTTTGCCATGCTGGCCTCGTATATACTGTCGCGGACGCTGGTGCCGGCCCTCGCCGATCTGATGCTGAAGGGCGAATCGCACAGCCATGATGAGGCCCACCCGGCCTCGGGTTTTGGCCGGGTCTACGCCCGGTTCAACCGCGGCTTCGACCGGTTTCAGGCCCGTTACCTCAACGCCCTTACCTGGACCCTCGACCACCGTCGTGTGGTGCTGCTGCTGTTTCTGGTTGTGGTGGGCTTCACGCTGGTGCTGGTGCCGTTTGTAGGCCGCGACTTTTTCCCCAGGGTCGATGCCGGTCAGCTTAAACTACACATGCGCGCTCCGGCCGGAACGCGGCTCGAAGCAACCGAACAGATTGCCGCCCGCACGGCCGAAATTGTGCGGGAGACGATTCCCGAGGCCGAAGTGGGCTCCATCATCAGCAATATCGGGCTGACCTCAGAGCGGTACAACTTTATTTTTACCGATAACTCGTCGGTGGGGGCGTCGGATGCCGAACTGTTGATTTCGCTGAACGAGGAGCGGTCGCAGCCTACCGATGTGTACATGCGCGAGCTGCGCAACCGCCTGCGCGACGAGATGCCCGACGTAACGTACTTTTTTCTGCCGGCCGACATTGTCAGTCAGATTCTGAACTTCGGGCTTACCTCGGCGATCGACGTGCAGGTGTCGGGCTTCGACCGGGCCAACAACCTGAAAGTAGCCCGGCAGATGCGCGAACGCGTAGCCCAGATTCCCGGCGCAGTCGATGTGCACCTGCACCAGGTTCTCGATGCGCCCGAACTGTTTCTGGACATCGACCGCGAGCGGGCGGGGCAGTTTGGGGTAACCGAGCAGCGTGTGGCCACCAACCTGAATATTTCACTGAGTGGCACCGGGCAGACCAAGCCTAACTTCTGGCCCGATCCGGTAACGGGCTTTCCGTACCTGATTGCTGTGCAGACGCCCCCCTATAAACTCGACTCGTACGAAAAGCTGCTGCGGACACCCGTAGTACCCACGGCCGCGGCTGGCGCGGCTCCTGTATCGCCCCAGCTGCTCAACAACATCACGACCGTACGGCGCACCACGGCGCCCATGATTATCAACCGGGTGAACACGCAGCCCAGCTACGACGTGTATGCATCGGTCGAGCGAACCGATCTGGGTTCGGTGGCCAAACAGCTCAACGCCCTGTCGGACGAGTTTAAAACGCAGCTCAAGCCGGGCAACGTCATTACCATTCGCGGGCAGGTGGCCAGCATGGAAAGCGCGTTCAGCCGGCTGGGTCTCGGGATCGTGTTTGCGGCTATTCTGGTCTACCTGCTGATGGTCGTCAACTTCCAGTCGTTCCGCTACCCGTTTATCATTATTACGGCCCTGCCGGGTGCGCTCTGCGGCATGGTCTGGATGCTTTTCCTGACTGGCACCACGTTCAGCATTCCATCGCTGATGGGCGCCATCATGAGCGTCGGTGTGGCCACGGCCAACAGTATCCTGCTGGTCAGCTTCGCCAAAGACCAGCTCCCGCTTTTCGGGGGTAATGCCTACGAGGCAGCCCTCGAGGCCGGCCGCACCCGACTCCGGCCCATTCTGATGACCGCCATCGCCATGATTATCGGGATGCTGCCCATGTCGCTGGGCCTGGGCGAAGGCGGGGAGCAGAACGCGCCACTGGGGCGCGCCGTAATTGGCGGGCTGCTGCTGGCTACCTTTACCACCCTGCTGTTTGTGCCCGTTGTGTTTAGTTACCTGGCCCGCAAAACAGCATCTACCCCAACCGAACCGCTCGCATGAGTCTGATCTATCACGTTGTGTCGGCCGCCGACTGGGCTCGTGCCGATGGGCAGCCCGCCTACGAAGCAGCCAGTCTGTCGACCGAAGGCTTCATTCACCTCGCCACTGCCCCGCAGGTCGCCGGGGTGCTGGGGCGCTACTACGCCGGGGTGACGGATCTGCTGCTGCTGCACGTCGACACCGACCGGCTGACGGCTGAGCTGCGCTACGAACCCGCCACCGACAATGCCCTGTTTCCGCATCTGTATGGCCCCCTCAACCGCGATGCTGTAATCGGGGTCGAGGCCATCACCGAGGCCCACCGGCAGCCAGTCTGACGTTTTTCTCGTTTCCGGTGCTGAACCGGCCACTTTCAATCTGCATACCAACCGATGAAATCGCTCAAGATTATTATCCCGCTCCTGCTGCTGATTGCGCTGTTTGTGGTAGCGGGCGTGCTGCCCCGGATGCGCAACGCGGAGGCTCTGAAAGCCGAAGCCAGTGCCGACAAGTCGCGCGAACCCGTTGTGAATGCCGTGCCCCTGAAACAGGGTTCCGACACAACGGGCCTGCTGCTGCCGGGCCAGATTCAGCCGTACCGGCAAACGCCCCTTTATGCCCGTACGCAGGGTTTTCTGCGCCGGTGGTACGTCGATATTGGCGCTAAAGTCACCAAAGGGCAGCTGCTGGCTGTGATCGACGCGCCCGAACTCGATCAGGATATTGCCCGGGCCAACGCCGATCTGCAGCTGGCGCAAACCAACGCCGAACGTCTGGAAAGCGTGAAGCTACCCGGTGCCGTGTCGCGGCAGGATATCGACACGCGGCAGTCGGCGGTGCGGGTGGCCCAGGCCAATCTGGCCCGGCTCAAAGCCCTGAAAGATCTGCAGCAGATTCGGGCGCCGTTCAACGGCATCGTCACAGCTCGTACCGCCGAAAACGGCATGCTGGTATCGCCCGGCGCCGGGCAGCCGCTCTTCACGGTGTCGGAACTGGGTATGCTCCGGGTATTTGTCGATGTGCCGCAGACCTACTACCGCTCGATTCGGGTCGGTATGCCGGCCACAGTAACGATTCCGGAACTGAAGAATCGTACGTTTGCCGGCCGGGTGGCCCGTACGTCGGGTACGCTGCGGAGCGATTCGCGCACGCTGCTCACCGAAGTATCGATTGCCAACCCTAACCAGGAGCTGCCTTCGGGGCTGTTCAGTCAGGTTAAGTTCGACATGATTGCTGCCAGCGGCCCCGTACTGATTCCGGCCAATGCGCTGCAGATGACGCCCGATGGTGCCCGGGTGGTCGTGGTCGATCAGGAAGGGCGGGTACGGTTTGTGCCGATCACGCTGGGGCGCGACTTCGGTACTACACTCGAAGCCTCGACCGGCCTGACAGGGCAGGAAATTGTGGTGACCAACCCAAACGACCGCCTGCACGATGGCCAGAAAGTCCGGCTTCGTAAACCCATCACTGCCAAAGCCGTAGCCAAGCGATGAAAAAACAAGTCATAGCCGGTCTATGGTGTATGTTGAGTAGTGGCGCGGCCCTGGCCCAGACGACGCCCATCAATGCGCCCGGTGGGGCTGTTACGGTGCAGCCCGGTGGCCTGCCGGCGGGATCGCCCGGGACCATCCAGCCCCAGGCAGCTACGGCCGGCCCAGCGGGTACACCCGTCCCGTCGGTGGGCAGCACAACACCCGCAGTAACGCTGAGTGGCTTCCGGCGATTCAGTGATCCGCTGCTCGACGGGCTTATCCAGTTGGGCCTCGACAACAGCCCCAACCTGAAGGCCGCCCTGAGCCGCATCGAAGAGTCACGGATTCGCGTGCGCACGGCTCAGTCGTTTCTGTCGCCTTCGCTGCGCAGTTCGGCCCTCATCACCACCCAAAGCCTGTCGGAGCGCCGGCCGCTGTCGATCCCAAACCAGGCCGATCTGCTGCCGCGTTTCCAGCTCAACACCTTCCAGCTGCTGCCCATCGACGCCAGTTACGAACTCGATCTGTTTAAACGAATCCGGAGTGGTATTGCCGTGGCCGACCTGCAGGCGCAGGCCAGCGATGCCGATTATCAGGGCTTCCGGCTAACACTGGCCGCCGACATTGCCCGGGTGTACCTGCTGATACGCGGCAACGATGCCGAGCAGGCCGTTTTCCGGCGCAACCTGCAATCGCGCGACAGTACGCTGGCCATTCTACGCGAACGGTTCCGGGTAGGGCTGACCAACCAGCTCGATGTGCAGCGGGCCGAAACTGATTACGCTGGTTTGCAGGTAACCCTTAAAGGCCTTTCGCGGGCGCGGCTCGAACTGGTCAACAGCCTGGCGCAGCTCTGCGCCCAGGACCCCGCCCAGTTCTCGGTGCCGGTGGGTACCCTGCCGGCCGAACTGCCGGCCTATCCGTACGCCACGGTGGCCGTAGAGCAAGTACAGCGCCGGCCCGACCTGTTGCAGTTTGTGCGCCAGAACCAGATCGCAGCGGCCCAGGTGGTGCTGCAGCAGGCCAGTACCCAGCCGCGCGTAACCCTGGTCGGTTCGGCCGGGGTGCTGTCAGGGCGCATCGGGCCGTGGTTTACCCCCAGCAGTGCGACCTACCTGGTAGGGGTCAATGCGTCGGTACCGCTCTATGAAGGGCACCGGGCCCGCCAGAACATTGCACTGGCCCTGCAGCAGACCCAGACCAGTCAGCAGGCCTACCAGCAGGCCATTCAGCTGGCCCAGCGCGATGCTGAAACGGCCCTCGACAACCAGACGCAGCTGCGCGAGCAGATTGCGCTGCAGCAGCAGACACTGGCGCTGGCCCGCCGAACCGAGCAGTACAACCGCGAACTGTACGTGCGTGGGCTGGCCACCTACCTCGAAGTGCTCGACGCGCAGCGCACCATTCTGACGGCCGAGCAGCAGCTGGCTCAGCTACGCAGTCAGGAAGCCCAGTATGCCGTGGCCCTGCTGCGGGCTGTGGGTGGTGATTATTAATGGGTTACCAGGTAGCGCCTGGTGGTAGCCCATCACCATTCAATCATTTAGGGAACAGCTGATCACCTTTTTGGTTGAATTGGGGTAAAGTTGCCTGACTTTTGCAGTATCGTTTCCACTAGCTACGATTCACTAATCTATGAACCATACCTATGTTATCATTATGGCCGGGGGCGTTGGCACCCGGTTCTGGCCGTTCAGCCGCACGAGCTACCCCAAACAGTTTCATGATGTACTGGGCACGGGCCGCACACTGCTTCAGCAAACAGCCGATCGCTTTGCCGGAATCTGTCCTCCCGAAAATATATACATCGTTACCAGTTCGCTCTACCGGGACCTCTGCCTCGAGCAACTGCCCCAACTGAGCAGCGATCAGGTCCTGTGCGAACCGGTTGCCCGCAACACGGCTCCCTGCGTGGCCTATGCCAGCTACAAAATCGCCGGCCGCGACCCCGAAGCCAACATCGTGGTGGCACCTGCCGATCACATTATTCTGAAAGAGGAAGCCTTCAAAGAAACCATCCAGATTGCCCTCGAGGCAACCCGGAAGGACGATATTCTGGTGACACTGGGCATTCAGCCCAGCCGCCCCGATACGGGGTACGGCTACATCCAGTACGTACCCGACAGCGATAAGGCTATTAAAAAGGTGAAAACCTTTACGGAGAAGCCGAACCTGGAGCTGGCCCGGCAGTTTGTCGAGAGTGGCGAGTTTGTCTGGAACGCGGGTATTTTTGTCTGGAACGTGCGGGCCATCCAGCAGGCCTTTGTGGCCCACCTGCCCGAGATCGCCGAAATTTTCGACGAAGGCGCTTCGCACTATTACACCGATGCAGAAGCCGGCTTTATCGACAAAGCCTATTCGCTCAGCAAAAGCATCTCCATCGACAACGGCGTGATGGAAAAAGCCGACAATGTCTACGTGGTGCTGAGCGACTTCGGCTGGTCGGACCTGGGTACCTGGAAATCGCTGTATGAAGTATCCGACAAAAACCACGACCTCAACGTTGTGGATGGGCATGTGCTGCTCTACGATACGAAGAATTGCATCATCAAGACGCCGAAAGATAAGCTGGTTGCCATCAACGGCCTGGACGGATTCATTGTGGCCGAGTACGATAACGTGCTTATGATCTGCCGCAAAGAAGACGAGCAGAAGGTGAAAGCCTTTGTGGCCGACGCCAAAGAGCGGGGCAACGAGTTTGTGTAGCCCCTCGCCGGCTTCTTGGTTTCTTCCTTGCCCCGGACTAATTTCCGGGGCAATTCGTTTTACCGCTGTGAAAGCAATCTTACCGCTGTTGCTGCTGGGCCTGGCCGGATGCAGTGACCCGAACCTGTCGGCCAGTACGGGGCCGGCTGACCCGCGCCTGACGGGTACCTGGCGCCTGTATGAACGGCGTTTCGTGAAAGACTCGGTTTATTCCGTCAGGATCGACACCATTACCCAGACCCGCGATACGAGCTTCGTCACGACCCGGCGCTACCGTGAATCGCCTGCGCAGACACTGACCTTCGACGCATCCGGCAGCCTGAAGGCCAGTGGCTCGGAGATGACCTACTATTATCCGATGCACAGCTTCCGGCTCGATACCACGTATCCCGATAGTCTGTTCGTGAATTTTTACATCACCTCGAACCGGGCCACCACCTTTTCGCGGCAACGGACCCTGTTCCGGGGCGATACGCTCCAGTTTCGGCCTGACCCCGATTCGTATTCCAAGTTTCTGAAGGTTCGCTAGCTGTCAGTCGATCCCATCGGTCAGCAAACAGCCGGCCCCGCACCAGCAGACGCCTGAGCGTCACGGATGCGGGGCCGGTTTCGTACGTACAGGCGGTTAGGGCGCGGCCTGCCAGCCCTGCGCCCGAATGGGTGTCTGCTGACCGGCTTTGGTCGACAGGATCACCTGCGATGGATCGGCGGTGAGGTAGCCGATGGCTGTGATGCGGGCGTTGCTGGCCAGTTTCTCGTAAACCTGCGGCCGTACGGTGAAGAGCAGTTCGTAGTCTTCGCCCCCGTTGAGGGCTGCCGTTACGGGGCTGATCTTGAACTCGTCGGCCGCGAGCAGGGTCTGATCATCGATCGGGATATTTTCGTCGAAGATAACCGCACCCGTGCCCGATTGCTGGCAGAGGTGCAGGAGTTCGGACGCCAGCCCATCCGAAATATCGATCATAGCCGTAGGCAACACGCCGAGGTCGCGCAGTTCGTGAACTATATCGGTGCGGGCATCGGGCCGCAGCTGACGCTGTACGAGGTAAGCCCGTTCTTCGGAGAGGCTGGGCTGCATGTTGGGGTCGGCCAGAAATACCTGTTTTTCGCGTTCGAGCAGCTGGAGGCCAAGGTAGGCCGCCCCCAGATCACCCGTTACGCAGATCACATCGTTGGCCTGGGCGGTGTTGCGGTACGTAATCAGTTCGCGGGGCACCTTACCCAATACCGACACGGAAATAATCAGTCCCGACCGCGACGACGACGTGTCGCCCCCCACGAGGTCGACGTTATAGGCCTCGCAGGCGGCCCGGATACCGTCGTACAGTTCGTCGACGGCTTCGACCGGAAACCGGCTGCTCAGACTTACGCCAACCGTTACCTGTACGGGCAGCCCGTTCATGGCTGCGATGTCCGACACGGCAAAGGTGATGGCTTTGTAGCCGAGGTGTTTGAGGGGTACGTAGGTCAGGTCGAAATGAATGCCTTCGACCAGCACATCGGTCGTCAGCAAACCGTAGTGCGCTTCATCCCAGGCGAAGACGGCCGCATCGTCGCCAATGCCGCGCACGGTTTCGGAATGAGTTGGGGTCGGGGTCGCCTGCCGAATCCGGTCGATCAGGCCAATTTCGCCCAGTGTGTTCAGATCAGTCATAAGAAAGTTGGCGGAGCGGGCACAAAAAAAGCCGTTCCGCTGTCGTACGGAACGGCCTGACGCGAAAAATGGTTTGCCGCCGGTTAGGGATTCGACAGGGTGTACTTGTTGGTGGTACCGCCCGTTTTCTGGCTGGTGGTGGTGCGGGTCAGCACCAGTTCGGTGTCGGAGAGGCTGTTGATCGTAAAGGTGATCGTACCGTTGGTACCGGTCGGGGCGGGCTGTAGCGCCGTCAGCGTTACCTGCTGGTCGGTTGGCAGCGAATACTGACCCACAAACGTGTTGCCGTCAAATTCGGTCAGCTTCACGGTTGGGGGCGAGCTGAGGTCGAGTTTAAAGTTCGAGTAGGTAGGCCGGATGTTGGTGGTTCCGCCCCGGGTATACACCGTACTGGTATTTTCTTCGACAATACGGGCCGTCCAGATTTTGGCGATGCGCTCCGAAACGGGGGGCGTTTTGCTCCCTCCACAGCTCATTAACAGCCCGACAAGCACCCACACCGACAAAAACGTAACGAATGAGGTCTTTCTCATGATTAAGCGTTGCATAAAAACAGAAGTGGCTAAAGTTACGCTAATTTTGTTGTCACCAGCAAATTCTGAACCGTCATTAAGAAGCGCCCTGTGTGACCGGTACCCATGCCTGATTTTTCACCCGATAGCCTGCCAATGTATAGCCGTTCGCAACTGGCCCTCCGGAATGGGGTCGACCGCGACGAAATCTGGTGTGCCTACGACGGGCTGATCTACGATGTGACCCGGTCGCGGCTCTGGCGCCAGGGAAAACACTACGAGCACTGGGCCGGGCAGGACCTGACCGCCGAACTGGCCGACGCCCCCCATGCCGACTGGGTGTTTGGCCGGTTTCCGGTTGTCGGGCGGGTAGGCTAGTGGCCAATAGTTCGTTGTCCGGTTTTTTCTCTACACGTTATGATTCTGATTGCCGATAGCGGCTCTACCAAAACCGACTGGCGTGGCACCCGGGCCGACGGGACGCCGTTTGTTTGCCATACCGACGGATTTAATCCGTATTACCAGACCACCGACCAGATGCGGGCTGCGCTGCAGAGCCAGTTGCTGCCGGCACTGCCCGACGAAGCGGTTACCGCCGTTTATTTTTACGGAGCGGGCTGCAGCGGCCCGGCCGTAAACAACCTCGTGGCCGATGCCGTGCGGTCGGTACTACCCAACCTGCAAACGGTGTCGGTCGAGAGCGATATGCTGGGGGCGGCCCGGGCGGCTGCCGGCCATCGCCCCGGTATTGTATGTATCCTCGGCACGGGGGCCAACGCCTGCTGCTACGACGGCGCGCAGATCAGCCGGGGTATTCTGTCGCTGGGGTTCTGGCTCGGCGATGAGGGGAGTGGGGGCTATCTGGGCAAAACGCTGGTGCGCGACGCGTTCCAGAACCGCCTGCCAGCCGATCTGGCAACGGTTTTTCAGGAACGCTACCAGCTCGACCGCCCAACCCTGCTCGACAATGCCTATAAAAAGCCGTTTCCGAACCGCTACTTTGCCGCCTTCACGCCCTTCCTGACCGAACACCTGGCGCACCCCTACGTGCAGGCGCTGGTGCGCGGTGCGTTTCAAACGTTTCTGACTACCTACATTCAGCCATTCCCGGAGTCGGCTACCTGGCCGGTTCACTTCGTTGGTTCGATCGCGCATTATTTCGAGCCGTTACTCGTTGACGCCGTCGAACAGATGGGGCTAACGATGGGTTGCGTAGTGAAAGCACCGGCTAGTCGACTGCTTGAGTACCATCAATCGGCGGCATGACGTACTTTTGTTTTTGAGTTGGTCGTTTGTCGTTCGTGGTTTGTCGTGTCTGACTGCCTTTTGGGTTTGCAGACAGAACGACAGGTACCAGGCCACAAGCTGTAAACCGACAGAACAATAAACACACGAATGGCAAATCGGTATTTTCTGAAAGTAAACCAGGTGATTCGGGAAACGCCCGACGCCGTGACGATAACCTTCTGGCATCCCATCAGCGAAGAAATTCGCTACCTGCCCGGCCAGTTTCTAACCTTTCTGCTCAACATCAACGGGCAGAAAATACGGCGTTCCTACTCCATGTCGTCGTCGCCCCATGTCGATGTATCGCTGGCCGTGTCGGTGAAGCGGGTACCGGGCGGGCTGGCGTCCAACTACCTCTGCGACCGCATCAAACCGGGCGATATTCTGGAAACGCTGGAGCCGATGGGCACCTTCACGCCGAAGCTGGACGGCCAGAATCGGCGGACACTGGTGCTGATCGGTGCGGGCAGCGGCATTACGCCCCTGTTCTCGATGGCTAAGTCGATGCTGCACGTCGAACCCAACACCCGGGTCTGGCTCATCTACGGCAACCGCAACCAGGAGTCGATTATCTACAAGGCGCACCTCGATGCCATGGAGAAAGCCTATGGCCCGGCGCGGTTTGCCGTAACGCACGTGCTGAGTCAGCCCTCGGCGGGCTGGACGGGCCTCGAAGGTCGTCTGAACCAGCACACCCTGACGAAGCTGTTCGACAGCATGCCGGCCGCCGAGCGGCAGTCGGTGAGCGTGTACCTGTGTGGGCCGGATGGCCTGATGGCCGAAGCCCGCTCGGCCATGACGCTGGTGGGTATCCCAGCCGATCGGGTCTATAAGGAAAGCTTTGCTACGGCACCCGTGCCGGTGGGCGACGTGATCAAAGAGCCGATGACCGACGACGACAGCGGCAGTCCCGAAGTGACGGTGCTGTATGAAGGCAGCGAATATAAGTTCGCCGTGGCACCGCACCAGACCATTCTGGAAGCTGCCCTCGATCTGGACATCGATCTGCCATACTCCTGCCAGGCGGGCATGTGTACCGCCTGTCTGGGTAAGTGCACGTCGGGAACGGTGAAACTCGATGAGGAAGATGGGCTGTCGGAGTCGGAGATCAAAGCCGGTTACGTGCTGACCTGCGTGGCGCACCCCGTAGGTCGCAACGTGGTAATCGAAATTGACTGACAACGCCCCGCGTTACTACACGAAGAAGCCCCGGCCTGCACAGGCCGGGGCTTTGTGTTTATCGGGCTTGCCGAACGGGGACCAGCCTTACCGACGGGGCATTGGCGCCGGAGCCGGAGCGGGCGCTGGTACCGGCCTGGGGCGGGGGGCTGGTTTTGGGCGGGGTGCCGGAGTGGCCAGCCCACGTACACGGGCGGGGCGTGTAACACTTCCGCGCAGTTCGCGTACGCGGGCCGGGGTATCGGGCCGTTCGATGGCTTCGGGTAGTTCCGGCTGCTCGGGTAGTTCCGGGCGTTCGGGTAGCTCGGGCGTCAGGGTTTCGATCAGGTCTGCGTGCTGGCCCATCTGCGTCGAAAGCTGGTTCAGCTGGTCCTCGATCGCCGTGGTTTCGGCCTGGAGTTTATCGAGTGGAGCGTGGAGTGCTTCGGCGCGCTGTCTGGTGGCTTCCGCCTGTTTGTCGATCGCTTCGGCTTGTTTTTCAATCCGTTCGATTTCGGGCTGAAGGGCATTCAGCTGCCTGTCAAGTTCGGCCGGTGTCATTTTTTTCTTATCGGCCCGCTGTAGCAGTTGGCTGTGTCTGGCAATAAGCGCGTCGCGCTGGGCCATCAGCTTATCCCGCTGCCAGTTATAGGCATCCTGACTGCGTTGCTCAGCGTCGATCGGAAACTGTAATTTTTGCATCTGCCGGTGCAGCGATTGCATGCGTAGCGAGTGCTGGTTGATAAGCCGGGTCAGGCTGTCCAGCTGCCGATGGTGATAGGCCCGTATGCGCAGCAGCGAATCGGACGAAGGGGTCAGACCGCCCAGACTGGCCATGGCGCCCTGAACAATACTGTCGTAGTTGACCTTTGCCAGGCCTTCCACCGTGCCATCGGGACTTAGCGGAATGTTGGTCAGGGCCGATGCAACGAGGTCGCGGTAATCGGCGGTAGCCAGTTCGCTGTCGGGCTCATCGAGATCGGCGGCCGTGCGCTCATCCATACTGTTATAACTTTCGATAATCGCCAGCAGCATGTCGCGGTTGGGCTGGCCAACGGCATCGAGCGACAGGGTACCGCTCATAATGTTGTCGAGCTGCTGTTGCAGCCTGGCCACTTCGGATTTAGCCAGTTTTTGCTTTTGCCAGGTTACGGCCGTAAGTCGACGCGCTTCGTCGAACTGAAACTCGATGCTATTGTCGGGGAGCGTGTAGCGGGTTTTGCGGATTTGGCTCGCTTTGGAAGCCGGTTGCTGCACCGCATAGACCGAGGCACTCACCAGCAGAAGCGTAGCCAGGGTCAGCCCGGCCAGACTACCGTTCGACACCGCCGACCGGGTTGGTACGCCCAGCATCCGCTGAACGCGGTGCAGCAGCGGCAGCCGGCGCGAAAAAAGTGCCATGGCGAGGGTAGGGGTAGGCCCGGCCTGTGCCACCCGAAACGATTCGACCCGGGCCAGGGCCTGCGCCAGCAGATGGCCGTTGCCACCGCAGGCCGCTATGGCCAGATCGTCGCAGCACAGCTCGCGCTCTTCACGTACCCGGGCCGACAGCCACCCCAGGGCCGGATGAAAGAAATAAAGCGTATCGATAACGGCCTGCAACAGGTTAATCGCGTAGTCGTGGCGCTTCACGTGGGCCAGTTCGTGGGCCAGCACCGCTTCCAGTTCCCGCTGGGTCAGCCCGGTAGCCAGCCCGGCCGGCACTAGGAGCAGGGGCTTCAGCACCCCGACCACCATGGGTACCATTACCTGCGTCGACTCGCGCACCCGCACCACCGCCCGAATCTGGAGCGTGGCGCGGAGCCGATCGGTCAGGTCGCCATACAGGGCCGATCGGGCCGGGCGGGCCTGCCGACTGACTCGTTGCAGGTAGAACCAGCCGCCCGCCAGGCGAAGGCCAGCGAGACTCAGGCCGATCAGGTAAGCCAGCACCAGTTCATTGAGGTGCGCGTACAGAAATAGCCAGCACTGGGCCGACCAGGCCGGCGACGTCAGTGTGGCGGCCACTGGCAGGGGCATCGCCGGCTGCGCAGTCAGGCTAACCGCCGGTGTCGTGGCAGCGGGTGCATAGTACCACGCAAACGTAACGGCCGACAGCAGTAGCTGGGCCAGCAGGGCCGACAGACCCAGCCGGTAGCGCAGGGCGCTCGACCGATGCCGCAGCAGGTGGAGCAGCACAGCTGCCGGCAGGGCTAGCGCAAAGCCCTGCCAGAGGGCATGAAGCAACGTCCAGCCGAGGGCCTCCGTTGCTGGTGTACGGAAAAAATCAGCGGTTATCATCGGTCTTGTTCAGTTGATTGAGGAGTTGCTGAATCTGGGTGATCTCGTCGGAAGAGGCTTTGTGCTGGCCCAGCAGTTGCATGACCAGTTTGGACGCCGAGCCCCGGAAGGCCGTTTCCACAAATCGGTCGACCAGATTCCGCTGCACGGCTTCTTCGCTGGCCAGTGCCGTGTACAGGTGCGTTTTGGTGCTGTCGTCGCGGGTGAGCAGCCCCTTCTCGTGCATGATCTGCATCAGCTTCAGGGCTGTTGTGTAGCCCAGGTCGCGGCTCTGACTTAGCTGTTCGTGCACCTGCCGCACGGTGCTGGGACCGTTGGCCCACAGGACCTGCAGTATTTCAAGTTCGGCGTCGGTTGGCTTCATGGGTATCTACGAATGATTTCGTAGTAAACATATACGATGTTTTTCGTAGATGCAAATCCTGAACAAAAAAGTTGTGTAGCGGCTTTTCGGAATGTAGTTTACGAAGCTGGTTTTACGGCTCCGGGCCGTAAAACCCGTAAACTCCTCCCCCCTGTATGGACACACGACACGTATTGACCCGCCCCGCCCGGCAGTTTATTGCCGAGTCGATCACGCTGACGAGCTGGGACGACGTAAAACCGTATTTCGACGAGTTGCTTCAACGCCCCATCGACAGTGTCGGCGCGCTGGAAACGTGGCTGCGCGACCGCAGCGAACTCGAATCGTATGTTTCGGAAGATTTTGCCTGGCGCTACATCCGCATGACCTGCAACACGGCCGATGAGGAGCTGGTGGCCCAGCTGAATGCCTTCATCGCCGATATTCAGCCCGCCATGACGGCCTACGGCAACGACCTCGACCTGAAAGCCGTAGCGAGCCCGTTTCTGGATCAGCTAACGGGCGAGGGCTACGCGGTGATGGTCCGGGGCATGAAACAGGCCATCGCCATTTTCCGCGAGGCCAACATTCCGCTGCAGACCGAGCTACAGACCGAAGAGCGAACATACGGCGCCATTGCCGGGGCCATGACCGTGCAGATCGACGGGCGCGAGCTGACGATGCCGCAGGCCACCGACCGGCTTGAGTCGACCAGCCGGGCCGTGCGCGAAGAAGCCTGGCGTAAAATGGCCGAACGACGCTATCAGGATCATGAAACGCTCGACGCGCTGTTTGATCGGCTGCGCGAGCTGCGGCATCAGGTGGCCCGTAACGCCGACTTTGCCAATTTTCGCGATTATATGTTTGCGGCCCTGGGCCGGTTCGACTACAGCCCGGTCGACTGCTTTGCCTTTCATAACTCGGTAGCCGTGGCCGTAGTGCCGCTGCTGACCAGACTGGCCACGGCGCGGCTGGACAAACTCCGCCAGGCCGATGCGTCGGTAACCAGTCTGCGCCCCTGGGATACCAAGGTCGATGTGGATGGGCGGCCCCCGCTCCGGCCGTTTGCCACCGGTGCCGACCTGATTCAGAAAACCATTACCTGCTTCGACCGGCTCGATGGCGATGGCCACTCGTCGGAACTGGGCGATTACCTGCGCACCATGCAGGCCATGGGCCACCTCGATCTCGAATCGCGGAAGGGTAAAGCGCCGGGCGGCTACAACTATCCGCTCGAGGAAATAGGCGTGCCCTTTATTTTCATGAACGCGACCGCCACGCTGCGCGACCTGGTTACGATGGTGCACGAGGGCGGGCACGCGGTGCATTCGTTTCTGACCCGCGACCTCCCGCTGAAAGCGTTCCGGAATCCGCCGATGGAAGTGGCCGAACTGGCGTCGATGAGCATGGAACTGCTGTCTATGGATCACTGGGATGTGTTTTTCGACAACCCTGACGAGTTGCGCCGGGCCAAACGGCAGCACCTGGAATCGATTATTGAGACGCTGCCCTGGGTAGCTACCATCGATAAGTTTCAGCACTGGGTCTACGAAAATCCGACCCATACCGATGCCGACCGGCGCGATAACTGGGTGCGGATCTACGACGAGTTTGCCGATCAGGTAACCGACTGGCAGGGGGTAGCGTACTATAAGGAATACTGGTGGCAGCGGCAACTGCACCTGTATGAAGTACCGTTCTACTACATCGAGTACGGCATTGCGCAGCTGGGCGCCATCGGGGTCTGGCGCAACTACCGGCGCAACGCCAGCGAAGGATTGGCGGGCTACAAACGGGCACTGCGTCTGGGCTATAAAGCGCCGATTCGGGCTATCTACGAAGCCGCCGGCGTACCATTCGACTTTTCGTCTGCCTACATTCGCGAACTAATGGATTTTGTCTGGGCCGAAATCGAACAGCTGTAGGTGTTGATGAATGGGGACCGACCCGGTTTTCGGGCGTAGCACCGCCGGCCGTTTCAGGTCGTCGACCGCTTTGGACTGGTGGGATGCAGCGAAAGAAAAAACTCGAAGTCCACGCCGTTCGCTATCGACTATTGACTAATTTTGCCAAATAAATCTGCAATCAGGTGACTATGAAACGCATATTCAGTGCTGGATTACTGGTCGGAGCGATGCTGTCGCTGGCGTCCTGTGATTATCAGAAATACAACACCATTCGGCAGGCTGATTACCGCGCGGGCGACTATGACAAAAACTACCGCGCCGGTGACGAGAATGTCTACGGAAAAGGAAAAGATTCGGCCGCTGTGCAGTCGACCTATAAATACACCCCCAACCCCGACCTCGAACAGCGGACGCAGAAAATTCGCGAAAAGCTGTTTGGTGCCGGTTCGGTTAACCAGGGCGCTTAAGCCCGGCGACCGGCCCCGCCGGGTTTGGGTACGGGTTTAGCTAAATCACACAGGCGACGCATCGGCTACGTAGACCGATGCGTCGCTTTTTGTTGGGCGGTATCTTGAACGTCATATTTTTTACGTTACTTTGTCGGCCCGAAAGGAGCTGAGTAATAGTACTTTTCGGGTAATAAAGCCGCCAAAAACAGCACAGACGCTATGAATATTGCATTAGTTACGGGGTCGGCCGGACTGATCGGCAGCGAGGCCGTTGCCTTTTTCGCCGATAAATTCGACCTCATCATTGGCATCGACAACAACATGCGCCAGTACTTCTTCGGCCCCGAGGGATCGACGGAGTGGAACCGCAACCGACTGGCATCGGCCTACGCCACCTACGAACACCACACGGCCGATATCCGCGAAGTTTCGCAACTCGAGCCTATTTTCGCCAAGTACGGTACCGATATCAAACTGGTGCTGCACACGGCCGCTCAGCCCTCCCACGACTGGGCCGCCCGCGAGCCCTTCACCGATTTCGGCGTCAATGCCGTTGGCACGCTGAACATGCTGGAGATGACCCGCCTGCACAGCCCCGAAGCCGTATTCATCTTCACCTCGACCAACAAAGTCTACGGCGACAATCCTAACTTCCTGCCGCTGATCGAAACCGATACCCGCTGGGAGATCGACCAGAACCATCCCTACTTCGAAAACGGGATCGACGAGTTCATGAGCCTCGACCACACCAAGCACTCGGTATTCGGAGCCTCGAAAGTAGCGGCCGACATCATGGTGCAGGAGTATGGCCGGTATTTCGGTATGAACACGGGCGTGTTCCGGGGTGGCTGCCTGACGGGGCCCAACCACTCGGGGGCACAGCTGCACGGCTTCCTGTCGTACCTGATGAAGTGCGCCATTACGGGCAACCAGTACACCATCTTCGGCTACAAAGGCAAGCAGGTGCGCGACAACATTCACAGCTGGGATCTGGTAAACATGTTCTGGCATTTCTACCAGAACCCCCGCCCGGGCGAAGTGTACAACGCGGGTGGTGGCCGTTATGCCAACTGCTCGATGCTGGAAGCCATTGCGCTGTGCGAAGAAATTTCGGGCAACAAGATGAACTACCAGTATTCGGAGACCAACCGCAGTGGCGACCACATCTGGTACATCTCGGACCTGACCAAGTTTAAGAATCATTACCCGGACTGGCACTGGACGTACGATCTGAAGGTGACCATGAGCCAGATCCACGACAGCATGGTAGCCCGGCTGGCGACGGTGAAATAAAAGGGACTATTGCCCGCGTGGCAATACGCTACTCATTATTACTATGCCGAACGGGTTGTTGAACAAACAATCCGTTCGGTTTATGCTTTTCCGGGCGGTCACGTCCGGTCTCTGTAGATGCCTCGTTTCGATACGTTTCCAACCCTGTACTGGCTGCCTGTCTACGCTCTTTGCTGGGTGTTGGTATGGCTGGCCGTACGGCCAGACACAACGGTACGGCTCTTTCTGGTGGCTACGCTGGGCCTGCTACTGCTGCTGCGACTGCCCTCCATCGTGTTCGATGCCGAAATCAATCCTGATGAAAGTCAGATGATTACGCAGGCAATGACCCTGCGCCACGACCCGGTTTATTTCCGGTCGGTCGATGGTACTACAGGCGGTCCGCTCGACAGTTATTTTCTCATTATTCCGAGTTTGCTCGGACTGCCGTTCGATTTTATAACGGCCCACCTGACGGCTTTTGGCCTGGTAGCGCTCTGTTTGCTGCTTCTGTTTCAGACCGCCCGGCGCTGGTTTGGCGACATTTCGGCCCGGCTGGCGCTGCTGCCGCTCGTTTTCATGCTGGGCCTAACCCAGAACGGCGATTTTCTGCACTACAACAGCGAACTGATTGCGCTGGCACTGCTGAGTGGCTGCTACCTGCTTTATGCCGCCCAACTCACCGAAAAGCGGCCCCTTGTGCTGCGGCTTGGTCTGATTGGTCTCATGCTGGGCATGGTTCCCTTCGGCAAACTGCAGGCGGTGCCGCTGGCGGCAGTGGTTGGTTTATTCGCAGGACTCGATGTGTTGACACGCCGGACCCTGACGATAGCCGAAAAAACGGGTCGTGTGCTGGCACTGGGGCTGGGGGCGCTGCTCTTCCCGCTGCTCGTGATAGGCCTGACCCGATCGGCCGGCGTTTACGACGATTTTATCCGATTTTACATCGAAGGCAATTTTCGATACGCCAGCAACACCAACCAACTCGACAGTCTGCTTAGCCTGCCCAACTTCTTTCGGAAAGGGTCGGAATTCGATTGGCTGGTGAAATTTGCGGGGCTGATCTGGCTGGCTGGCCTGCTGTTGCGGTTTCGTACCGCTAAACGCTCCATCGATCGGGAAGCCTGGAAAATAAATGGTTTTGTAGGGGGGCTACTGGTTGCTACCCTGTTTGCCATCACCCGTACCGGTTCTGAATACGTACATTACCTGTATTTCCTGACCGGTCCGATTCTGTTTGGGCTGGCCTACGGCTGGCAGCAGATCGAAGCTATTGAGCAACCCCGCCGGTGGATTGGTCTGGGAGCAACGGCCCTGTTTCTGACTTTGTTTGGCGTACAGGCCCTGTTGAACTACACGGCCGGCAAGCCACTCAACCCATACCCATCCGATGGGCAGGGGGGCTGGCGTATTCAGGCATCACCCGTGTCGACGCTCATTGGCAACTATGCCCGCCCCGGCGAGCCTCTGGTGGTATGGGGCTGGCGCTGCGATTATTATGTGCAGGCCCAGATGCCGCAGGGCGTAGCCGAGAACCACAGTATCCGCAGTGCGTTTGCCCACCCCATGCTGGCCGATTACCAGCGTCGCTACGTAGCCGATGTGAAACGATCGGTTCCCCCCGTGTTTGTCGATGCTGTTGGCAGCCAGAACCTCTGGATGACTGACCGGAAAACGCAGGGTCACGAAATGATAAAACCGCTCGGGCAGTTTGTAGCGGCTAACTATACGCTGGTGGGTATGGCCAACGATGCCCGCATTTACGTTCGAAACGATCGGCTGACCGCTCCGGCGACGGCCCAATAACGACTGAAAACCAAGTACCCCATGTGGACAAAAAAAGGACTCATTTACAAACCCGACGGCTCGCAGGCGTTTAGCCGGACACACGCGCAGGTGCCCTTTGGCTACCCGATGGGCGACAAGGTGCGCGTTTACTTCTCGACCCGCGATGAGAACATCTCGTCGGCCACCTCGTTTGTCGAACTCGATGCCAACGATTTGACGAAGGTGCTGTATGTGCACGATAAACCCTGCCTGACCAAAGGCGCCGTGGGCATGTTCGACGACAGCGGGGCCATGCCCTCGTGGTTTCTGCCCGTCGGCGATGAAATCTGGCTGTACTACACCGGTTGGAACAAAAGTGAAACGGCCAGCTACCGGCTTGGCATTGGTCTGGCCATCAGCCGCGACGGCGGGCTGACGTTCGAGCGTAAATACACGGGCCCGCTGCTCGACCGCTCGATCTACGACCAGGTCTGGATTGCTCAGCCCTGCGTGATGCGCGAAGAACAGCCCGATGGCAGCATCCGCTGGCGGATGTGGTACCTGTCGTGTACCAAAATCGAAGTGATCGACGGGCACCCCGAGCCGTTTTACGATGTGAAGTATGCCGAATCGACGGATGGTATGCACTGGGAGCGTACCGGGCACGTCTGCGTGGGGTACGATGACTTCACGGATGCCATTGGCCGGCCTACGGTCTACAAAGACGGCGATTTGTACAAAATGTATTTTTCGTACCGCAACGCCACCAACTACCGCACCGATGTGCAGCGAAGTTACCGCATCGGTTACGCCGAGTCGACGGATGGGATCAACTGGACCCGGAAAGACGAACTAGCGGGCATCGAACGGTCGGCAGAGGGCTGGGACTCACTGATGATGGACTATTGCCACATCTTCCGGCATCAGGACGAATGGGTTATGTTCTACAACGGCAACGGTTTTGGCGCGTCGGGTTTTGGCTATGCAACCCAGCCGGCCACAAACTAAGTCGCTTTTTTCTGGTTTGTATTTTAACCAGACTGACCCCTACTTTTGTGCTGTAGCCAACGGGCTTCGGACGTAGCGAGTTAGCTGGCCATGTATTACCTTGTAGCATCCCATCGGATGGTGCATTATTAATCAGTAGACCAATGAAAGAAGCAGCCAAGTATCTGATAAAAGTGGACGCTGAACTGAAAGACGGTCAGATCGTTCCCGAAATTCCCTACGAAGAGGTCATGCGGCTGGTCAACGAGCCGAATATCGTGATCGTGAAGACGGGTATTCCCGCCGAAAAACTGACGAAAGTAATCGAAGGCACCCGTGCCTGGGCCGCCAAAACGCCCCTGGCCGAAGGCCCCGACACGTTCGACAATAACCAGCACAAGCAACGGCTGCACATCGCCAAAATTCAGCAGGCTCCGCAGCTATTCCACGACCATACGTTCGATGCCATTCAGGACCTCGATCCGGAGTTTAAGCAAACGCTGCTGGATGTGTTCAACCCCATGCGGGGCTTCTGGAACAACCTGACCGGCAATCAGGAAGAATTCGGTATCCGCAAGGGCGAGCCGTATTTCCACCCCCAGGTAACGCACTACCCGCTGGGTGGCAGCTTCTTTGGCCGGCACTGGCACCCGCTCAACCCGCAGAAAGTGGGTATGATTCTGGCGCTGAACCAGTATGGTCGCGAGTACTCCTCGGGCGGTACGGGCTACGTCATCAACGACCACATCGTTGAAACGGAAGGCTATCAGGACATGGGCGATATGATTCTGTTCCGTTACGATCTGCCCCACTGGGTGAGTCCATCGAGCTTTGCCGACCGCTTCAGCTGGGATGACCCGGCCGGGCGGTGGGTATCGATTCTGCCGTTCTACAACCCCTGGGGTACGCCCGCCGATAAAGACGAGCCACAGGGCTGGAAAACTCAGATTCAGTCGGCCAAGAACGCAGCCTCGACGGCTAACGTATAAGTAAACGGCATGTTGCCCGCCGGTAGTGCTGCCTTCGTGGCCGGCTGCCGGCGGGCAACCGCCTGTAAATAAAGTGGCAATGCCCAAAGTCAGTGTTCTGATTATCACCTATAATCAGCATAAGTTTATCCGCAAGGCCATCGACAGCGCCCTGGAGCAACAGACAACGTTTCCGATCGAAATTCTGGTTGGTGATGATTTTTCGTCGGATGGTACGCGGGAAATTATTCAGGAATACGAACGGCAGCACCCGGGGCTGGTGATTGGCGTGCTGCACCCCCGTAACATGGGGAAAAACGGCGGCATCAACTTTCTGGAAACGCTGAAGCTGGCCAAAGGCGAGTATTACGCGCTGATGGACGGGGATGATTACTGGACCGACCCACTCAAGCTGCAGAAGCAGGCCGACTTTCTGGATGCTCACCCCGACTATTCGACGGTGTTCAATAACGCCCTGATCACCTACGAAGACGGAGCCCCCTCACACCTGCTCAACGCACCTGATACCAAAGACTCGTTTACCGTCGATGACCTGATCGGCGAAGACGAAATCTGGTTCATGGCCACGTCGAGCACCATGTATCGCAACAACATCAAGGAATACCCGGCCTGGTTCCGCGACTCATCGAGTGGCGACATTCCACGGCTGATTCTGAAAGCGAAGCTGGGCAAGATCGGCTACATTCCGGATGTGATGTCGGTATATCGGAAGAACCGGGCGGGCGCCAGCTTCCACGACAACGAGCGCGACGAGCTGTTTCTGCGCAACCGGATTCGGATGTACAGCGACATCAACCGCGAACTTGATTTCAAGTACAACCGCACGCTGCGCCGGAACATTGCCCGCTACTACCGCAAAATGCTCGATGCCAAACAGTACGAGCAGAGTTATTTCCGGCGGGCCCGGCTGGCGCTGAAGTACCTGTACATGGCCCAGCCCGAATGGCCAAAAACGAAAGAAGTGCTTTGGAACTACATACTGCCGAAGCCGATTACCAAACTGTACAGTACTATTCGGCTGCTGCCTCACCGGTAGCCGCTCAGGCCAGATGCCCGCTGACGGGCGCGGCAGATCCCTTTTTTTTACACCGAATTTTGTCGAACGTCGACCTATGAAGCTAAGCGTTGTTATACCCGCCTACAACGAAGAGGAATCGATTACACCCACGCTGCAGTCGTTGTATCAAACGCTGACCAAACACGGTATTCCGCACGAAATCTGCGTAACCAACGATAATTCGAAAGATGGTACGCTGCAGGTGCTGGAGCGGCTGGCGGCTACCGAAATTCCAACGCTGGTGCCTTTTACCAACCCGGGGCCCAATGGCTTTGGGTATGCCGTGCGCTACGGGCTCGAGCGCTTTTCGGGCGACTGCGTGGCGGTGTTTATGGCCGATATGTCGGACGATCCGGAAGACCTGGTCAAATACTACCGGAAAATGCAGGAAACCGATGTCGACGCCGTGTTCGGGTCGCGCTGGGAGCCGGGCGGTAAGGTGGTTGACTATCCCCCGCTCAAAAAATTCATCAACCGGATCGCCAACTTTATCGTCAGGGTTGTGATGGGTATCCGCTACAACGATACCACCAATGCCTTCAAACTCTACAAGCGCGAGACAATCGAAGGCATCAAACCGTTTTTGTCGCCCCATTTCAACCTCACGGTCGAACTGCCGCTGAAAGCCATTGTGCGGGGCTATACCTACGCCGTGGTGCCCAACAGCTGGACCAACCGGAAATACGGGGAATCGAAGCTGAAGATCAAGGAAATGGGGAGTCGGTACTTCTTTATCCTGATGTATTGCCTGATCGAGAAGTATTTCTCGCAGGGCGACTTCCGCAAGAAAACGGCCACCACGCCCGTCTCAACCGTCAGCCGGTAAGCGTCTGAGAAAACCGGTCTATGGCTTGGGTAGCCCGCCGGTAGCCCCGAACCGACTGGCTCCGGCAGCTGGGACATACCGGATCGCGGGCGGCATCAATGCCGGGCAAAAAGGCCCATTAGCCCCGGAATCTGATACAGCAGCAGGGTTTGAATAGCCGCCCAGAACGTGGCGCTGACAAACATGTGCAGGAACAGCTGGAGACGGCTAACGCGGAACGAAACGGCGATGGCCGTACCACCGATGGGGGTAAGAATAAGCGGAGTCAGGAATGCGATCCCGGGCAGGCCAAACCGGCGCCACACCCGAACCGCCAATCGGGTCCGGCGCGTGAAGCGTTTGGGCCGGCGCGGACGCAGTCGGTCGAGCAGCGCCTGCAGGGCCGTACCCGCATAGGTAACCACCACCACGCTCAGCATCATACCAAGCATGGTACTAAGGGCCGTTTGTACCCAGGGCAACCCCAGTGCGGCCCCCGTCAGTGGCCCACCCACAAATTTGAGGGTGCTGGCCAGTAAAACTGATAGGCATTTGCCAAATTGCATCTCGAGCGAATTGTCATGAAACAACGTGCCGACGCCGGTCGTTGTTCGGAATACGTATGCCACTGCTTCCATCGGCCTATCCGGGCCCGCCCCGACACCTGTATAATGGCCATCTGCAAACCATTATGCCCAGCCTGACCCGTCGGGTGACGGGGGTGGTGTACACCCGCGAGCGACTGACCCTGTCGGATGCCGATTTCGTCGACCTCGACTGGATCGTGGGCGGCCACGACCGGCTGGTTGTATTGACCCACGGCCTCGAAGGCGACAGCAACCGGCAGTATATGCGCGGTACGGCCCGTTTGTTTGCCGAACATGGCTACGACGTACTGGCCTGGAACTGCCGCTCCTGCAGCGGCACCATGAACCGGGCGTTCCGCCTGTATAACCACGGCGAGATTGGCGACATCGGTGAAGTAATCGACCACGCCATCCGGCTGCGAAGCTACAGGGAAATTGTTCTGGTCGGTTATAGTATGGGCGGGAACATTGTGCTGAAATACCTCGGCGTACAGGGCGAGCAGTTGCCGCCAGCCGTGAAGCGGGGTGTCGCCATCTCGGCGCCGGTCGATTTAGGGGCCAGTGCCCGGCTGCTCGACCGGCCCGGTAACCGGTTCTACCGCAATCGGTTTATGAAAAAACTGCTGCGGAAAATTCGCCAGAAAGCAGCTCTCTTTCCGGGGCGGCTCGATCTGGACAACCTGCGGCTGGTTCGCCAGTGGCGCGACTTCGACGATTATTTTTCGGCGCCTGTCAACGGCTACCGCGATGCCGACGATTTCTACGAGCAGGCATCAGCCGTTCGGTTCATGCCGGGGATTACCGTGCCGGTGCTCTTGCTGAATGCGCAGAACGATCCGCTGCTGTCGCCCGAGTGCTTTCCCGATGCACTGGCCCGAACCCATCCGGCTATTTACCTTGAGGCTCCGGCAACCGGGGGGCATGTTGGGTTTGCTGTTGCCCGCGACCTCTACACCTATGCCGAGCGCCGGGCACTGGCCTTTGCCCGTGATGGCTACTAACCAAGCTGACCCATGACGATCGTTTATCCCGACGCGTATACCCTTAACCCCGGCGACCTCGACTGGGCTCCCCTCCAGGCGCTGGGGGCTGTCACGCTCTACGACCGTACCCAGCCCCACGAGCTGCTCGACCGCCTGCGCGGTGCCGATGCCGTACTGGTCAACAAAGTGAAGCTGAACCGGGATACGCTTAGCCAGCTGCCCAACCTGCGCTACATTGGCGTTACGGCAACGGGTTACGATATCATTGACCTGGAAGCCGCCCGGGAACAGGGAATCGTGGTGACCAATGTGCGTGGCTACAGCTCCGATTCGGTGGCACAGCTTACGTTTGCGCTGCTGCTCGAACTGATGCTGCACGTTGGCCGGCACAACGCCAGCGTACAGGCTGGCGACTGGGTTCGCTCGGCCGATTTCAGCTATGCCCGAAGTCCGCTGATCGAACTGGCGGGTAAAACGCTGGGACTGGTGGGCTATGGCGACATTGGCCGCCGGGTGGCTGCCATCGGTCGGGCGTTTGGGATGACCGTGCTTGTCAACCGGCGTCAGGCGGGGGGCGAAACAGACGAGGAAATTACCCTGGTCGACCGGGAAACGGTGTTCAGCCAGAGCGATGTGATTTCGCTCCATTGCCCCGCTACGCCCGATACCATCGGCTTCGTCGACCAAGCTCTGTTGAGTCGGGTGAAACCGTCGGCAGTACTAATCAACACCAGTCGGGGTAGTCTGCTCAACGAGGCTGCGGTCGCTAAAGCGCTCAATACAGGAAAGCTGGCCGGGGCAGGGCTGGATGTACTGTCGGTAGAGCCGCCCCCGGCCGATAACCCGCTGTTGCAGGCTCGCAATTGTATACTAACTCCGCACATAGCCTGGGCCAGCCAGGAAGCCAGGGCCCGGTTGCTGCAGGCGGTAGCCAATAACCTGGCGGCTTTTCAGGCGGGCACACCTACCAACGTGGTGTCCTAGACGCTGGCAATCCGGATCAGGTCTTCGATCTGATTGATAACCGTGGCATTGTCGGGCAGTGTAATATCCTGCCCGACCACCTGATACCCTGTCAGCAGCAGGTGGGCATCCGGAAATGACCGTACCAGCTTATCGACGTACGGCTGTACCTCGTGGTTGGCCGGTGCCGATGTGAAGGCCGAGAAAATATAATCGGGCTGGTGGACTTTATAGGCAAACACGAGTTCTTCGAAGGGCAGATTCTGACCCAGATAGATCACTTTGTTCTGCCGCGCCTGAATCACGTAGTTGGCAAACAGCAGGCTGATTTCGTGTTGCTCACCTTCGGGCAGAAAGAGCATGTATTTTTTGCCATTACTTCCCTGCTGGTTCATCTGGCCGTCGATTGCCACGATGATTTTCTGACGAATAAGATTCGAGATAAAATGCTCCTGCGCGGGGCCTACCGAGCCGGTCAGCCAGAGCGTACCCAGCCGACTCAGGAAGGGATAAACAATCCGGATAATCGTGTTCTCAAACCCGAACTGCAGAATATTGGTGCTGACGATCTTATCGAACCGATCTTCGTCCAGGTCGATCATGGCAATGGTAAGCGCATGAATCTGATCGGGGTAATTCAGCTGCCGATCCGAAATCTTGATGACCTCGCTGTTCATCGAGTCGAGCGACATTTTCGAAATCTCCGAAATCTTGTAGCCGTGGTCTTTGAGCAGGGCAATGTTCAATACCAGTTTCAGATCCCGATCATCGTAGGTGCGGATGTTAGTGTCGGTTCGTTTTGGCGCAATAATGTTGTACCGTTGCTCCCAGATACGCAGGGTGTGGGCCTTAATGCCCGATAGCTGCTCCAGATCTTTAATCGAGTAATTGCTCATGGTCTTGTTGCGTCGAGGTGCACTGTCAGGCGTAAGGTTTGGCAACTACTTACACCGCTGACACTGTGCACAGTAAAACGACCAGCGAGCCAGGCATCAGACAAGTAAAGGGGATGCAACAAGGCTATGCAGTCGCTGTATGTATACCTGTCTAACAGCAAAAATCCTCAATTTGTTTAACGATTATGGAATATCATTAAACAAAGCGGCTTTTTTTGAGCAGGCTATCGATTCTGTCTGTTGTCGGCCACTGGCTACCACTATGCAGTACGGAGCGTTGGCTTAGAAGACTTAAAAGGCACAAAAAAACCCCCTCTTCTGGAGAGGGGGTTTTGCTATGAGAGGGTGAAAGACGGGGCTCGAACCCGCGACCTTCGGAACCACAATCCGACGCTCTAACCAACTGAGCTACAATCACCGTTTTGGGAATGCAAAGATAAGAATAAGTTGGCGAAAAGCGAAACGAAGCCGGCCGAATAATTTCGAGTTTTTTGCGAAAAAGCCGGCCGGCTGCGTTTAAATGCTTATTGCTTAGGCTTGTTTTGCTTCGGCATAACGGGCGTTGGCCGCGTTCCAGTCCACAACGTTGAAGTAAGCCGCGATGTAATCGGGACGCTTGTTCTGGTACTTGAGGTAGTAGGCATGTTCCCACACGTCGAGCCCGATCACGGGAAAACCTTTGGCTTCAACTACGTCCATCAGCGGGTTGTCCTGGTTAGGGGTCGACGTAACGGCGAGTTCGCCTTCGGGCGTTACGATGAGCCACGCCCAGCCCGAACCGAAGCGGGTTGTTGCTGCTTTCGTGAATTCGTCTTTGAAGGCATCAAACGAACCAAATTTAGCTGTGATGGCTTCGCCCAGTTCGCCGGTTGGCTGACCACCGCCGTTGCCCGACAGGGTATTCCAGAACAGGGTATGATTGTAGTGACCACCACCATTGTTGCGAACCGCAATGGGGGCCTGACTGATATTTTTGAGCAGTTCCTCGATGGATTTGTTCTCCAGCTCGGTACCCGCAATCGCGTTGTTGAGGTTGGTTACGTAGGCGTTATGATGCTTATCATGGTGGATTTCCATGGTTTGCTTATCAATATTCGGCTCGAGCGAATCGCTTGGGTAAGGTAGTGGGTCTAATACGAAGGCCATTGAGATTGGGAGTTAAATGGAAAATCGTTCGGTTGGTTTAACAAGAGGGGTTTACTTTATGTTCTTAAGCCCTTAAAAAACTTCGTCAGCAATTCCTGACTCGCGCTGGCCAGCATTCCGGTTTCCAGCCGGGTTTTTGGATGCAGCAGCGAAGGCGTTATGCGGCTGTAACCACGTTTGGGATCGGGCGCGCCAATCACCAGCCGGCCCAGCTGCGCCCAGTATAGGGCGCCGGCACACATCACGCAGGGCTCCAGGGTTACGTAGAGCGTGCAGTCGGTAAGGTATTTACCGCCCAGATACTGGGTAGCCGCCGTAATGGCCAGCATTTCGGCATGGGCCGTTACATCGCCCAGCCGCTCGGTCTGGTTACGACCCTTCCCGATAATGCGATTGTGACTGACCACCAGCGCGCCAACGGGAATTTCGCCATTGTCAGCGGCTTCTTCGGCCAGGGCCAGTGCCAGTTCCATAAAATACTCGTCGGGCATAAAGCAGAGGCCCCCGGCCCGCCGAGGCAGACCGGGGAGCCGGTTTATTGTTTGAGCAGGCGTCGAACCGTTTGTCGGTCGCCGACCTGAATGGTCAGGAAATAAACCCCGGCTGGTTGCTGACTCAGGTCCAGTTCCGTTTGTTTTTGCCGGGTTGTTCGGGAAAGGGCTGGTCGGCCGCTGGCGTCGATCAGGGTCAGCACAGCCGGATCGCGAACCAGAGCCGCGTCGATCCGAACGGTCAGCACCGTGGTGGTCGGTACCGGAAATACGGCTACAAGCGGGCCGAGGGCAGGGTCTTCCGTAGCCAGTACGGGCTGCACGGTAACGGTAGCCGTACCCGAGATCGGGCCGGTGCCGCAATTATTACCGACGTCGGTCAGTCGGTAGGTTGTGGTTTTAACAGGGCGCACTTCCAGCGCGTAGGGGCTGCTGGCGGCTGTTACCGAATAAGAGCGAAGACTGTCGGCGTAGCTCAGTGTCCAAGGGCCTTCCCCGCCAAAGGTAACGGTCAGCGTAGCGGGCATGCCCTCATACACCGCCTGGGTACCCGTCAGGGTAGCCGACGGCCGGGCGCGAATGGTGAGTACGGTGGGACTGTTGGCGCCGATGATACCGACGCCGGGGTTCGAGCCGTTGACCCGGATATAGTATTGTCCGGTGGTCAGGGTGGTGGGCAGCGCTGCCGTCACCACCGCGCCTGTACTGCCGTTGGGCGAAACCAACTGCCGTTTCGATGTGTCGGCCACGCTGATCAGCTCGGCCGTGAACAGATTGCCGTTGGTAAACTGCCCGCTCGTCGTAAAGGGTACAGCCAGCAATGTCCCGGCGCAGAGGGTTGCTGTAGCCACAGGGCTGGTCTGAATGGTGGGTACCACCACAGTAATGACCGCTGTGGCCGGATTTCCGGGCAGGCCGACGCCACAGCTGTTGGTCACCGAGATAACCTGATAGGTCGTGTTGCCCCGGGGCAGTACGCTGATGGTGGTGTCGTTTTTGAGACTGGTACCCGCATACCCGTCTGTCAGGGTGTAGCTAAAGGGGGGAGCACCCGTGAAGCTGAGTTTCAGCGGAGTGGTATTCCCGAGCCTCACATCGGTCGACCCGATCAGCGATAGTGTTGGTGCTACGTTGACAACGACGCGAATGGTCGACCGGGGGCTATAGCAACCGTTGGCACCGATCTGGTACACGTAGAAGGGGTCACCACCGGGCGTTACGTTGCTGTTCTGGGTGAGCGGGGTGGGGGCATCGGGGGTAATCCGGTTGTACGGGTCGATCCAGCGCAGACTGCCACCGGCTTCGGCCGTTGCCTGCAGCGGGGTCGCTTTATCGTTGATACAATAGGTCAGCAGCGATTTGGCTACGCTAGGCGCGGCTGTCGTATTGACGACTACGCGCAGGGTGGCTTTGCCGCCTTCGCAGCCGTTTACATTCTGACTGACCTGATAGGTCTGCGTACCCGTCTGGTTGATGGTTGGTACAGGCGTGTTGTTAAACGCGTTGCCATCGGGATTATACCAGCGCAGGTTCTGCCCGGCGGCCGTCAGCGGACCAACAGCCTGCTGGGGCTGATCCTGCTGAATCTGGCAATAGGTCAGATCGCTGACACCCGGTGCTGCGGGCAGGGGCTTGATTGTAACGACGAGCGATGCCCGGTCGAGGCTTTCGCAGCCATCGGTGGTTTGTGTAACGCGGTAGACCTGGTCGCCAACGGTAGTGGTAGGCGGTGTTGGCGCACCGGCAAGGGCATTACCTGAGGCATCGTACCACCGGATGTTGCTGCCCAGTGCCGTAAGCTGCTGCGAAGGACCATTGTTGCAGAAACCAATTGGGCTGACGCTGGGGGCACCGGGGGTTGGTTTGACCCGTACGGTAATCGATGCCCGGCCGGCCGATGATCCCAGACCCGATTCGCAGCCGTCGAGTGTCTGGCTTACGTAGTAGGTGTATGTGCGGGCGGTGCCGTTGGGTACGGCCGGGGGCGTATCGGTGCGCGTACCGCCCGAGGCATTTTCGCCAAACCAGTTCAGGGTAGCGCCCGTCGACGCGGTAGCCGCCAGGGTAGGAGCGCCGTAATTCTGGCAAAAATCCGCATTGCTGACCGAGGGCTTATCGGGAGTGGGTTTCACGCGCACATCGATGCCGGTTCGTTCGCTTTCGCAGCCGCTAACGGTTTGGGTAACGTAGTAGGTGGTGGTGCCGGCCGCGCCGGTCGAGGGCGTGGTGGCCACCGGGCTACCTGCACCGCCGGTTGCGTTGGTGTTGTACCAGAGCAGCGAAGCGCCCGTTGCGGAGAGGGGCGCGGCCGGTTCGCCAGTGCAGTAAGGGCCTGCCTGAGCGGCAGCTGGCTTGCCGGGAATGGCGTATACCGTAGCCGTGATGCTGGCGCGGTCGCCTTCACATCCATTGACGGTCTGGCTCACATAATAGGTCGACGAGCCCGTCGCATCGGTGGGTGGTACGGGGGGCGTGTTGCTGGCGGTGCCGCCGGTGGGGCTGGTGCCGTACCAGTTCAGGCTGCCGCCCGCCGAGGGACTAGCGCTGAGCGCGGTGGCGGTGCGGTTCTGGCAGAGCGAACCCGGAGCCGTTACCGACGGCAGACCGGGCTTGGGTTTCACCGTAACCGTAATGCCGGCGCGGGGGCCTTCGCAGCCATCGATGGTCTGGCTTACGTAGTAGGTCAGGGTACCGGCCGCGCTTGTATTGGGTACGGTTGGCGCGGTCGATGCACTGCCACCGGTGGGGCTGGTACCGTACCAGTTCAGGGTGCCATTGGCCGAAGGGGTAGCACTCAGGGCCGCAGCCGTCTGGGTGGGGCAGTAACTGGGGGCCGAAGCGACGGCCGGGCTGGCCGGCGTTGGTTTGATGGTTACCAGGATACTGGTTCGACCTGATTCACAGCCGTTGCGAATCTGGCTGACGTAGTAGGTTGCACTGGCCTGGTTACCGGGAACGGTAGCCGTAGTGGTGCTGGCACCCCCGGTCTGACTGGTGCCGTACCAAAGCAGGGTAGCGCCCGTTTCGGTCGAGGCCGTCAGGGGCTGTAATGATGAGCCCTGGCAAGCTGGCGTCGGTGGTGTGGCCGTTGGTGCCCCCGGCACGGTATTAACCGTAACGGCAATGCTGGCCCGGGGGCCCTCGCAGCCATTGAGCGCCTGACTGACGTAGTAAAGTGTCGAACCGGGGGTGGTGCTCTGGGGTACGGTTGCCGTGGTGGTGCTGGTACCTCCGGTCTGGCTGGTGCCGTACCAAAGCAGGGTAGCGCCGGTCGAGGGGGTAGCGTTGAGTGCCGAAGCGGGCTGACCCTGACACAGGCCAATGGGCGACGTGACGAAGGGGACACCCGGTGTTGTCTTTACCGTAACCGTAATGCCGGCGCGGGGGCTTTCGCAGCCATCCAGTGTCTGGCTCACGTAATAAGTCTGGGTGCCGGCTGTGCCGGTGCCGGGCACGGTTGCCGTGGTAGTGCTGGTACCCCCGGTCTGGCTGGTGCCATACCAGTTGAGCGTGGCGCCCGCTACGGCCGATGCCGACAGGGCCGACGCGGTTTGCCCAACGCAGTACTCGGGTGCCGTGGCCACCGCCGGCCGGGCTGGGGCTGGCTTGATGGTTACAGTTATGGCTGCCCGGGCCGTCGACACGCAGCTACCGACCGACTGGCCAACGTAATACGTGGCTGTGGCCTGATTATCGGGGACAGGGGCAGTTGTCGAAGGGGTACCGCCGGTCTGACTGGTGCCGTACCAGAGCAGGGTACCACCCGATGCTGGGGTGGCCGTGAGGGCGGGCAGGCCATTGCCCTGACAGGCGGGTGCCGGGTTACTGGCCGCAGGAGCGCCCGGCGTAGCCGTTACGACTACCGTCAGCGTAGCGCGGGTACTTTCGCAGCCATTGATCGACTGACTGACGTAGTAGGGTGTGCTGCCGGGTGAACTGGTCGATGGCGTGGGGGCGATCGACGAGGCCGTACCGCCGGTGGGCGCCGTGTACCAGTTAAGCGACGCTCCGCTGGCCGCTGATGCCGATAGCGGGGTGGCCGTGGCGTTCTGGCAATACGTGCGATCCGTAACGCCGGGCGCTGTAGGTACCGATGTTACGCTTACGGCGGCTGTATTGGTGCTGGTTCGGCTGGGCGAACTGGCAATAACGCGAATCTGATAGGTGGTGCCACTAGCGGTATTGCTCGGAATCGAACCGGTTATGGTCAGGGTGCTGGCCGTAACCGGTGTGGCGATCACCGTTCCAATCGAGATAGGGCTGGTCGGAAAGGCGCCCGTTGCATCGGACAACTGCGCTGTGAACGTATTGCCGGCTGCAAAAACGCCTGTTGTCGAAAACGGAATAGAAACGGATCGGCCGGCGCAGAGCGATGCCGGTGAGATAGTTCCCACCACGATACCCTGTGCCAGTGCGGTGCCGGCCACACCCAGACTACACAGTATCACCAAAAGCCAGCTGGAAAGGAAAGGTTTTTTCATGGGTTGGATTTACAGTCAAAACGGGGTGGCGACTCCACCACCAAGGCGTCACTATAGTATTTAACGGGTATAGAATGGAAATATACTCACAATAAAAATGCCACACGTTTCCGGTGGCATTTATTAGACATGGACTATAGGTTACTCCGGAATTACGGCGCTGTAAATCAGCTCGTGAATGCGCCGGCGCAGCTTGGTTGTGTTGATTGAGTTGTTGCCGGCAGTCGGGTAGATCCGGTTGGAGAGAAACACGAAAACCAGCTCCTCATCGGGGTCGACCCAGACCATGTTGCCGGTGAAGCCGGTATGGCCGAACGAGCGGGGCGATGCCGGCTGACCCAGATACACACTGGTCGTGCTTTCGGGGTTGGGCTTATCCCAGCCCAGGGCCCGGTGGCTTCGGTCGCTGAGAGTCTGGGTGAAATACGGCACCGTCATGGGCTGCAGAATGCGCTCGCCCCCGTACATGCCTTTCTGCAGGTTCATCTGAAGCAGGGTGGCAATATCGTGGGCGTTGCCAAACAAGCCTGCGTGGCCCGAGATACCCCCCTGAACGGCTGCCATCTGATCGTGTACCGTACCAACCAGTAGCTGATTGCGGTAATAGGTGTCCTGCTCGGTGGGCGCACAGTGCGGATTTTTCAGGCGTAACAGGGGCGTAAAGCCCAGCTGGTGCAGTCCCAGCCGCTTATACACATTGTCGCTGACGAATCGGTCGAGGGGCTGGCGGCTAACGCGCTCGACAATTTTCTGCAGCGTCAGGAAGTTCAGGTCGCTGTAGACGTAGGCAGGCTTGCCCGCTTCGTCGAGCTTACGCGACATCGGCGACTGAACCACCCACTTCCAGACGGAATCTTTCAGCATGGGGGTAGCCCAGAGCGTGGGGGCAATCTGCAGGGGGTGCAGACTGTCGCGGGTGGCGCTGTAATATTCGGTTTTGAGGCCTCCGCCGGGCGTGCGGGTGCGATCCCAGGTGGTAGGATAGTACGACACCATGCCCGACTGATGCCAGAGCAGATCGTAGAGGGTGATGTTCTGCTTGTTGGTGTTGCGCAGTTCGGGCAGGTAGGCAGAAGCCTTCTGGTTGAGGTCGATCTGCTTGCGGTCGTACAAAACCATCACGCTCTGCAACGTAGCCAGCACTTTGGTCAGCGAAGCCAGGTCGTAGAGAGTTTCGTCGGTAACGCGCTCGGCGGTAGGCGCGTAGGTCAGCTTGCCGAAGTTCTTGCTGTAGACAATCTTGCCCCGACGTGCCACCAGTATCTGGCAGCCCGGCACCACCCGGTCGCGCACAGCGTTGAGTGCCATCTGATCGATCTTGGCCAGCGTGGCCGATTTCATGCCTACGCTCTCGGGGGAGCCGGCCGACAACCGACCCTCCGGATTGAGCCGCTCGCCCAGCCCCATTTTCAGGTCGCCGGTCGATATGGGCAGCATGCCATTGGAGCCCAGTCCGCCGAAGAGCACCTGCGGCACAACACGCTGCATCTCGTCGAACTCCTGATACGCACACACCAGTGCATCGGCCGCCCCAAACTGCGACAGGCTGTAGGGCGAACCAAAGGCCGTAACAATCACTTTTTTGCCCCGCTGTTTCAGGCGACCGATCAAATCCAGCGACGCCTTGGTAATGCCGAACTTGCGGTATGCCGATTCGCTCATGCGGTGGAAACTAACCACCACGGTGTTGGCCGAATCGACTTCGGTCAGAATCTGCGTCAGGGACTGCTCGGTCAGGGCCTTATCGGGATAGGCCAGGGTCCGGAACGGCGCGTACTGGTTCAGTGTCTTCTGAAAAACTTCGCCCGGCTCGGCCCCGATGGCAATCGACGCCAGTTTCAGTGAATCGATGCGCGTGAGGGGCAGCAGGTTGTTGCGGTTGCTGACCACCGTTACCGACTGTTCGCACAATTCCTGCTTCAGCAACTGCGCTTCCGGCGAATTGAGATCGCTGGCCAGATTAGCCAGTGAAATGGGCTTGTACTGATGCAGTCCGGCCCAGTACTTGGCCTTCAGTATTTTCTTGACCTTGGCGTCGATGAAGTCCTGCGAAATGAGTCCCTGCTGAATCGCGTTCAGGATCGTCACCGTGGCTTCGTTGACATTTTCAGGATACAGCAGGATGTCGTTGCCGGCCATCAGCGCCCGCAGGTTCACGTCCATAGCTTTGCCGGACCGGTGCACGCCACCCATGTTGAGCGCATCGGTAAAGACCAGCCCCCGAAAGCCCAGCTCGTTTTTCAGCAGTTCGGTCACGATTTTTTCAGACAGCGTAGCGGCCAGAGCGGGCGTATTGTCCATAACCGGTACGTGAAGGTGGCCCGTTACGATACCCATCAGGCTATCGGCAATAAGCTTGCGGAACGGGTACAGGTCGACATCGCGCATCTGCTCCGACGAACGGCTGATGGTGGGCAGGCTGTTGTGCGAATCGATGTTGGTATCGCCGTGGCCGGGGAAGTGCTTGGCTGTGGCAATGACGTGGGTTTGCTGAAGCCCACGCATGTAGGCCGAGGCCTTAAGGGCTACGTTTTCTTTCGATTCGCCAAACGACCGCGCCCCGATAACCGGGTTCGACGGGTTGCTGTTGATGTCGGAAACGGGCGCAAAATTGATGTGGATACCGAGCCGCTGGCACTGCCGGCCAATTTCGGCCCCCATGCGGTAGATCAGCTGATTGTCGCGAATGGCGCCGAGGGCCATCTGCTTCGGAAAATCCATGGCGCTGTCGAGCCGCATGCCCAGTCCCCATTCGCCGTCGATGCCGATCAGCAGAGGTACTTTCGATTCGGCCTGGTAGCGGTTGGTGAGCATAGCCTGCCGATGCGGACCGCCCTGAAAAAAGATCAACCCGCCAATGTGGTTGGCCTGGATCAGGTGATCGATATACTGGTAATGCGATTCGTGCCGGTTGGAGAAGGTGGCCACCATGAAGAACTGGCCAATTTTCTGTTCGGGCGTCAGCGTCCTGAACACACTGTCGACCCAGTGATTACCACTGTCGTTCATGGTAAACACTTCGACTGGCTGAGCCGGCATGACGTGACGACGCAACGACGGCTTCAGTCGGCTAACGGGTAGTTTACCAATGCCAGCCGGTGGCAGTATCCGCGACAGCAGCCGGTGGCCGGGTCGGGTCAAACCAAACGCAGTAACTAAACTGACGGACAGCAGACCGATCAGAAAAACCGGTCGTAGGATGTTGTTCCGCATACGTACTCACAAAGGCAAACGGTAAGAAAAAGTACAGTCAGCGATCGATGGTTTAGTGCTAAACCATAAAAGTAGCCAAAGCCGGGCGCAATGCCTTGGTTGTGGTTGAATTGTACAATCGATTAACGAAAAAATAATGCCATTTCTGCACCTTGCTGCTGTCTTCGGTCCGAAACCGAACCCACGGGGGGCTTTTTTACGTATACTGAGCAGGTGGGCGGTTTAACCGTCTGACCCAGGCTATGCGTTATATCGGAATGATACTGAGTGTTTTGCTCGCTACGGCGGGGCCGTCTGCCGCCCAGACCAGCAGTCGGGCCTATGGGGTGATGCTCGAAACGTTGTACAAAAAAACGGTGCCGCTCGTCAGTGTCGGCGAACTGAAAAAGATGCCCGATGTGGTACTACTCGACACGAGAGCCCGGGCTGAGTACGACGTGAGTCACCTGCCCAACGCCCGTTGGGTTGGCTACGATGATTTTGACCTGAGTCGGGTGCGGGATATACCGAAAAATGCCCGGGTAGTGCTATACTGCTCGGTGGGGTACCGGAGCGAGCGGGTGGGCGAGAAGCTGCTGGCGGCTGGCTATCAGCACGTCCATAATCTGTATGGCAGCCTGTTCGAATGGGTCAATGAGGGGAACCCCATCGTGGATGGGGCGGGTAAGCCCACGCAACAGGTGCATGGCTATTCGCGCCTGTGGGGCATCTGGCTGAAACGGGGCGAGGTGGTCTACCCCTGAGCCGCTGATTTAGTAAGCCTGCGCGGGCCGAATGTAGCTAACCAGCAGCGAGAGGCCCCGGCCAACCAGGGTACTGCCCGCTTCCGTTACCGTCGACTGGTAGGTGCGGTTCGTTACCGGTGTTTTCAGCGAGCGGGCTGCCAGCCGGGCATGAATACGCTTGTGGGCGGCAAACACATTGTGTGGGTGCCCCATGGCTAACGACTGACTTACAGTACCGATCAGCACGAATCCAATGACGAAAAGCCGTTTCATAATCTGGTTGTTTAAGAACGAAACAAAGGTATAGGTTTTAGTTGGTATCTTGCAATACAAAGTACTGAAATTATTTTTATTTTGATACAAATGTATCTAACGGTAGGTTGTTCCGGCACATCGGGGTCGCTGATGTGCCGGAACGGATTCTATTAGTCGACAACGACTCGTTTGACTGCACCATCTTCGTTCTGGGTAACCGTCACGAAGTAAGCTCCCTGTGCTTTTTTGCCCAGCCCGATCTGGCCGACAAACTCCCCTGAAAAGTCTTTCAGGTCGCGTCGGGCCACTTCTTTGCCCTTAGGGTTGGTAACGATAATAGTTACATCGCCCTTGGCCGGCGCCGTGAAGCGGATGTTGAGCTGATCGCGGTCGGGATTGTTCGGGAAAGCATCCAGTCCGCGCACCGTTGAGGGCTTGGCGTTGGCCGAACGGGCCCAGTCTTCGAAGGGGCGCGCAAGCTGCCGGTCGAAGTCGAGGGGAATCTGGAGCCGCATCCGGCCGATCCGGTCGGCCAGCGAGTCGGCCCCGCGCCGGAGGTCATACTGCCAGCTGGTCGTATCGCCCGGGCGCTGCCGGCTGCCGTTTCCCCGCCATACATACACGTCGTTCTGGCGGTTGTTGGCTTTGGGGGCATTGCGTTCGCGCGTCACGCGCCGGTCTCCTTTCCCATCTTCAACGATAATGGTCATCTGCCGGGTGCGGGAGTCACCTTTGCGGGCCGCCTTCAGCGAGTCGACCAGCTTCGTAACCATCCGGTCGCGATCAGGATCGGTCATCCCATCGGTGCGGTAAACGCGTTCGATTTCCCGGACGCTGTTGCCGTCGCGGTCGATAACCCGTACGGTTACTTCTTCGGACTGAGGGCTTGCTTTTGGCGATGACTGCTGCGCCAATACGGGGGCAGTGGCCAGGGCTGGTAGCAGCAGGGCTGCAGCGAACCAGCGGGCCTGAACTATGTGTTTTTCCATGGGTAACAGGAGTTTACAAAAGAAGTAAAAAGCAGCAGAAATGGCCGTGGCGTCGGGCTGTTAAAGTTTGTTAAGAAGCCGGGCCGGGGCGTGTCGGGTTCGTAAATTTACCACCCGACCGGATGCTATCCCGGGTATAGATGCCGGAATTGACGGAAGGTTGCACACAGACCCAAAAAAATGTCGAGACAACGCATACGCTGGATCGTGGCGCTGATGGCGGTGGGGTTGCTGGGACTGGTAGGCCTGCAATCGTACTGGATTGGCAGTGCGCTCGAACTCCAGAAAAAACAGTTTGACTATAAGGTGACCGATGCCCTGCAGGAGGTGGTCAGAACGCTCGAAAGGCAGGAGATCCTGTACCTGACCCGGCAGCGAATCCGGGCGCGGGAGCACCAGAACGGGCTTATGGCGCTGGCCCGGAAAGGACAGCCCGATCAGCCGGCCGCGGTTGCCGCGACCCCGGTGCCCCGTAAAAATAAGGGTAGCCAGCTGGCTTCGCGGCCGGGCCCGCCCACCGATAACCCGGCTTCGACAACGCTTTACAATGCCTCGCCGGAGGGGGCTGTGGTGGTCCAGTCCGACGTGCTGCACCCGGTAGTACGCCCGCTGTCGGCCGAGCAGATGGCTGTTGTGGAAGCCTTCTTTCGGCAGCAGGACGAGCTGATGGCCATTGGCGACTGGCAGACACAGCTCCTGCAGCAACAGCAGTTCAACCAGTGGGTCGATGGGGTGCTGGCCACCGAACTGAACGTAATCAATGGGCAACTGGCGCAGCAGGCCAGCCGGCGCGACTCGGCGGCCCGGCAAATGCGCGAGCGGCTGCGGCAAATCGAACGACGCCGGAAAGCGCAGGCTGTTGATAAGGGCAGTCCGGCGCTGGCTGAGACCAAACCGGTTAGTTTCAGCACCAGCAAAACCGATGAGCAGGCGCGCATGATCAAGGACGTGCTGAAGGGACTGCTGCTGTCGGACCGGCCCATCGAAGACCGCATCAACCGGCTGGCGCTCGATACACTGCTGCACCAGACCCTCCAGGAACGCGGCATTGCCATTCCATTCGCTTTCGGGGTGCGTACCCGGTCGCGGCCGGCGTTTCTGTTTACGTCGGCCGGCATGGACACCGAGCACTTCAACGAAAGCGGATACCGGGCTGTGCTGTTTCCTAACAACATGACCGAAACGGGCAACTACGTGTATGTGTACTTCCCGACGCAGAAAGAGTTTATCCTGAGTCAGCTTGGCTTCACGGCGGTAGCGTCGGCGCTGCTGATTGCCGTTATCCTGGCCTGTTTCTACATCGCCATCAGCACCATTGTGCGGCAGAAAAACCTGGCCGATATCAAGAACGACTTTATCAACAACATGACCCACGAGCTTAAAACGCCGATTTCGACCATCTCGCTGGCCGTTGAGATGGCGCAGGAGCAGGTGCGGCAACAGGGCGCGGTCGACGATGCGGGGATGGGCGAACGACTGGGACGCTACATGGGTATCATCCGCGACGAAACGCGCCGGCTGGGCTCCCATGTGGAGAAGGTGCTGCAGATGGCGCTGCTCGACCGGGGCGAAATCAAACTGAAACTGTCGCCGGTCAACATTCATGATGTGATTGGCAAGGTGCTCAATACCATCGGGCTGCAGATTGAGCAGCGGGGGGGCGAAGTCGATCTGGTGTTCGATGCCGACCAGGAAGTTGTTGAGGCCGACGAACTGCACATCACCAACATTCTGTACAATCTGCTCGACAACGCCCTCAAGTACTCGCCCGACACGCCGGTAATCGGTATCCGGACGGCCAGTCTGCCGCAGGGAGTCAGTATCACTGTGACCGACCAGGGACTGGGTATGAGCAGTGAACAGCTTGGCCGTATATTCGAGAAATTCTACCGTGTACCAACCGGTAACCGCCACGACGTGAAAGGCTTCGGCCTGGGGCTCAGCTACGTCAAAAAAATGGTCGACGAACACCACGGCCAGATCCTGGTCGAAAGCCAGCCCGGCCAGGGAAGTTCATTCACGGTTGTTTTACCTTACAAAATTGTGGATGCGTGATTGAGCGATTGAGTGTTCAACAGCGCTCAATTGCCCAATTACGCATCCGCTCAATACGCTATGCCTACCATTCTGCTTGTTGAAGACGATCCTAACCTGGGCCAGCTGGTGCAGGAATTCCTGACCATGAAAGGCTACCAGACCGACCGGGTGACGGATGGGAATCAGGGCCTGCAAACGTTTATGGCGGGGCAGTACGACCTCTGCATTTTCGACGTGATGATGCCCAAAAAGGATGGCTTCACACTGGCCAAAGAAGTGAGAATGGCGGGGCGCGATGTACCCATTATTTTTCTCACGGCCAAGTCGATGCAGGAAGATGCCATTCAGGGCTTCCGGGCCGGGGCCGACGATTACGTAACCAAGCCGTTCAGTATGGAGGAGCTGCTGCTCCGCATTCAGGCCATTCTGCGTCGCTACCAGCGTGCCGGCGAGGCTGTACCCGAACCCTCGGTTTATCAGATCGGTACGTTCTCATTCGATTATCCGCGCCAGCTCCTGAGCCACTCGGCGGGTGGGAGTGAGCCGACGGTGCAGAAGCTGACCAGCAAGGAATCTGAGTTGCTGCGGTTGCTGGCTCAAAACCTCAACCAGCCCGTGAGCCGTAGTTTTGCCCTCAAGATGGTCTGGGGCGACGATTCCTATTTCAATGCCCGCAGCATGGACGTGTACGTGACCAAACTCCGCAAGTACCTCCGCGATGACGCAACGGTCCAGCTCGTCAACGTACACGGCGAAGGCTTCAAGCTCATTGTGTAGGTGGGGGAGGTTTCGGAGTTGGCGAGGTGCAGGGTCGGATAATTGTAACGCTGTCGGGTTACGGCGTTATACCGTTGGTTAGTTACAGCGTTGGCGGGTTGGCTGACATTAGCCTGGACAAGAAACGGCTGTAAAGTTGGTTCGGCGGAATAGCTGCATGTGGTGGTAACGGCCTCTCAATTGCCTCGTACAAAGGCCAGCCAATCGACAACGTCCCAACTCAATAACCCTACAACTCTATAACTACCCATACCCCCCACAACTTTACAACTATACACCCCTATAACTTTCCAACTTCCTACCTTTGTCGAATGGATATCATTCGTCGCCCGCGCCGAACCCGCACCTCTGCGGGACTGCGCGACATGGTGCAGGAAACTAACCTGTCTGTCTCCGATTTCATTCTGCCGATCTTCATCACCGAAGGGCAAAACGTTCGAACCGAAGTATCGTCGATGCCGGGCATTTATCGCCATTCGCTCGATCTGATTCTCGACGAAGTACAGTCGTGTATGGACCTCGGCATTCGGGCTTTCGACCTGTTTCCGAACATTGCCGAAGCCAAAAAAGATAAGTTCGCCACCGAGAGTTACAACCCCGACGGACTGTACCTGCGTACCATCCGGGCCATCAAAGACCGGTTTCCTGATGCTGTTGTGATGACCGACGTGGCAATGGACCCCTACAGCTCCGATGGGCACGATGGCATTGTCGAAAACGGCAAAATTCTAAACGATCCTACGCTCGAAGTGCTGGCTAAGATGGCCGTGGCGCAGGCGCAGGCCGGTGCCGATATGATTGGTCCGTCGGATATGATGGACGGCCGTGTTGGCTTCATCCGGCGCGCCCTCGATGCGGCCGGCTTCCACGATCTGGCGATCATGTCGTACTCGGCTAAGTACGCCAGTGCCTTCTACGGGCCGTTCCGCGATGCCCTCGATTCGGCCCCCAAATTCGGCGACAAAAAAACCTACCAGATGAATCCGGCCAACAGCCGTGAGGCACTGGTAGAAGCCCAGCTCGATCTGGACGAAGGAGCCGATTTCCTGATGGTGAAGCCGGCGCTGGCTTATCTGGACATCATTAAGCTGCTGCGCGATAACTTCGACCTGCCTATTGCCGCCTACAACGTCAGTGGTGAATATGCCATGATCAAGGCAGCCGCGCAAAACGGCTGGCTCGATGGCGAGCGCGCCATGATGGAATCGTTGCTGGCCATCAAACGCGCTGGTGCCAGTGTCATCTTAACGTACTTTGCCAAAGAAGCTGCCCGATTGCTATGACCCGACTGCTGATTCGTAACGCCCGACTTGTCAACGAGGGAACCATCACCGAAACCGATGTACTCATCGAGGACGGGCTCATTGCCCGGCTGGGCAACAGCCTGCCCGATGCGGGTGTGCACCAGATTATCGATGCGCAGGGGCAGTACCTGCTGCCGGGCGTTATCGACGACCAGGTTCACTTCCGTGAGCCCGGTCTGACCCACAAGGCAACCATTCATTCGGAGTCGCGGGCGGCTGTAGCCGGTGGCGTCACCTCGTACATGGAGATGCCCAACACGGTGCCCAACGCGCTGACGCAGGCACTGCTGGCCGATAAGTACGCGATTGCGGCCCGCAGGTCGATGGCCAACTATTCGTTTTTCATGGGAGCCTCCAACGATAACCTCGAGGAGGTGCTGCGCACCGATCCGCAGACCGTTTGTGGCATCAAGGTCTTCATGGGCTCATCGACGGGCAACATGCTTGTCGATAATGCGGAGGTGCTCAACAAGCTGTTTCAGCACAGCCCCATGCTCATTGCGACCCACTGCGAAGACGAGGCAACCATTCGGTCGGCCAGCGAACGCTGCCGCGCCGTTTATGGCGATTCGGCTACCGCCAGTCTGCACGCCCTGATCCGCAACGAGGAGGCCTGTCTGCGCTCATCGACGCTGGCCGTGAACCTGGCCAAACAGCACAACGCCCGGCTCCACGTGCTCCACATATCGACGGCCGATGAACTACCTCTGTTCGACAACAAAATACCGCTGCGCGAGAAGCGCATTACGGCCGAGGTGTGCGTACACCACCTCTGGTTCGATACGCGCGATTATGCCACCTATGGCAACCTGATCAAATGCAACCCGGCCATTAAGGCGCCCCATCACAAGGAAGTGTTGCTGTCGGCTCTGCTCGACGACCGGCTCGACATTATTGCCACCGACCACGCACCGCATACCTGGGAGGAGAAACAACAGTCGTACTGGAATGCCCCGTCGGGTTTGCCGCTGGTGCAGCACCCGCTGCTGATGATGCTCGATTTTGTGAAGCAGGGAAAGCTGCCTATCGAATCGGTGGTGCGAAAAATGAGTCACGCACCCGCCGATTGTTTTCAGATCGACCGGCGCGGCTACGTGCGCGAAGGCTACTGGGCCGATCTGGTGCTGGTCGATCCGGGACTGACGACTGAGGTCACACGCGAAGGGATTGAGTATCAATGTGGATGGTCTCCGCTGGAAGGGCATACGTTCAGTAGCCGGGTAACTCACACAATCGTGTCGGGCGAGCTGGTTTATGCCGAAGGGCGCTTCCTTACCGACCGCGCCGGACAACGGATGACCTTCGATCGCGAAAAAAAATAAAAAAAATTGCGTCCAGATCTTGCAAATGCGGTTTTACGGGCCTTACCTTTGCAATCCCAACACACGGGAAAGAGTGCTGCCGAAGTGGTGAAATTGGTAGACACGCACGTTTCAGGGGCGTGTGTCTTTACGGACATGCGAGTTCGAGTCTCGCCTTCGGCACCAGATAACAGTCGCAATTACTTGCGACTGTTTTTCGTTTATAGCGTTTCGGTTTTTTGAAAAGGCTCCGGCCGCAGCTCCCACATGGAGGCTGCTGCCGGAGCCTTTGTCAATGATAAAGCGAACTCGTTAGCTTACCAGAAAAGTAGTAGCATGCTTGAGTGTGCGCTCATTGCCGGTCTCAGGGTCGGTGTAGGATCGTTCGCCTACGTCGATTGTCAACGCTTTGCCATTGAGTTGTTTCGTATCTAACTCCTTACCCGCTTCGATAGGAATGCCGGCCAGCTCGAACAGGTGAACAATGCCGGGCATGCCGGCTGGTGATTGATAAAACCGCTGCGATACGTAGCCAGATTCGTTTTCAAAGCGAACCGCGAAAAACGGAATGCCTTTGTGCTCGCTTGTCCCTTCGTCAATACCCGTGATGTGCACTTGCTGTTGCCCATCGGGCAGCAGCCCTTTCTCACTTCCTTCTTCTACCAAAATTTTCATACCGTTGTATTTTTGTTGTATTATACACAACGGATGTATAGATTAATTGTTTGGCCGTATCAACGGTAGGAGAAGTAGGTTAAATCATTTTTGGTGGTGGGTTAGATAGTATCCGATCGATTCAGTATCGGAAATGATCTATGTGTGACTTGTAAGATAAAGTTACTTCAGACTATTTATACCGTATAAATAAGGTCATTGTGTAGTCGATGCGTAGACAGACCTCACGTACTCTTTCAGGTGGAAGTCGAGCCGGAGGCCATGTTGGCAAAGCAGCACAAGGTCAATCAGTAAGCAATAGGTTAGATAAAGGGTGTAGCATGGAACGTCCAAAAATTACAATCAGTCGGATAACAGAAACTGAGCTCAATTCTCCTGCCCCAGATAGTGCGCCAGATATCGCAGACCTTGCCTCAATCACGTATAAGCTTGCCGGCTAAATATCTCTGACAGGTGCTTTGCGGCACTAACCGAATGAAGTGTACTTTGTAACTAATTTATAGTAAAAATAATATGATATGTAAGTGTTGTTTTCATTTTTGTTGAAAAGTAGTTTAAATGTGACCATTGGCATATTTAGTGCAAGCTGGCTGGCAAATGCTGGTTAGTTATGCGCTTGGTAGTTTGGCTGTTACTTAGTTTGATCTGCTGGAGTCAGCGAGCTTTAGCTGATGGTCCGGTCAAAGGGGGCTCGATACAGGGGTATGTTCGTGAAGCCGGTACAGAAAGAGGTCTTTCCGGGGTGCACGTAGCCGTGAAAAACCGGAATGGGGTATTAACCGGTGCCGTGACTGACGAAAAAGGGTTTTATGCGGTGAGGGTGCCGGGACAGGATAGTCTGGCTGTTGTTTACTCGCTGGTTGGCTACCAGACGTTCACCTGTCAGGTGCGACCTATGCACCATTCAGCCGTCGATGTTAACTTAACACCCGGTCAAACACTGACCGGCGTTACTGTTTGTGCCAAATCGCTGCAGAGTGGCTTTCGGAGTGCCGACATGAGTCGGATTGAGTTGTCGATGGCACAACTGCGCAAGATGCCGGCTTTTCTGGGCGAGCGCGATGTATTACGGGTTTTACAACTCATGCCAGGCGTGCAGAAGGGTACCGAAGGTCAGACAGGACTGTATGTACGGGGGGGCGGGGCCGATCAGAATCTTATCATGCTCGACCAGGCCGTCGTTTACAATCCCAGTCATTTGTTTGGCTTTTTCTCACCCTTCAGCGGTGACGCCTTGAGCGGGGTCACGCTCACGAAAGGGGGCTTTCCAGCCCGTTATGGGGGCCGACTCTCATCAGTGCTGGATATGACACTGAAAGAAGGGAATTCCGACCGGCTGCATGGGGAAGCCGGCATTGGACTCATTGCCTCCCGGCTGACCCTGGATGGGCCACTGGTGAAGGGACGTTCTGGCAAGGCTGCTCCACTGACGTTTGCCTTGTCGGCTCGCCGGACGTATTACGATTTACTCATGAAGGGGTTGGCTCAGGCCGGCGTTTCGAACCCGCTCCCCGTCGATTATTATTTTTACGATGCCACGGGCAAGCTTAGTCTGACCATCAACGCCAGAAACAAGATTTTGCTTAGCGGGTACCTGGGCCGCGACCGCTTCGGAAGTCAGCAGGCCACTAATCACAATACCACAAACCTGACCTGGGGCAATGCCGTGGGAAGTCTGCAGTGGAACCAGCAGATCAGTTCGGTACTGACGGGAAATCTGGCTCTGCTCCTGAGCCACTATCGGCTCGACAATAATACCGACCAGGAAAGCACGGCAGGGACCAGTGATGTTTACTCGTTGCGGTACCGGTCAGGCATCCGTGACTACTCGCTGAAATATGACTTAGTATACAAGCCCGCTGCCGGCCATTTGCTGCGCCTGGGTTTACAAAGTACTGCTCACCGGTTCTCGCCCAGTGCGGCTGTAACCAGGCGTGGCGATGCGACGCAGGGAGCGCTTGCGCCACCCATCGATGCCCTGGAATCAGGGCTATACGTTGATGAGGGATGGCAGCCTTTCCGATGGCTTCAGCTAACGGGTGGCGTACGACTGAGTCACTACTGGCAGGGCTCGACTCAATACCGAAACTACGAACCGCGCCTATCGCTGGCGGTCACGGTATCTCCGACGCTGTCGCTGAAAACGGCCTACACAGGTATGAATCAATACGTGCACATGCTTTCGAGCAGTAGCATCGGTATGCCCAATGACCTGTGGGTGCCTTCGACCGCTCGGGTAGCGCCCCAGCAGGCCCGGCAGGTGGCAGTCGGGCTGGTCAAAAACCTTCCTCACGCCGGTCTTACCGTCACGCTTGAAGGCTACCACAAGTCAATGGAGCATGTCATCAGTTACCGTGAGGGAGCTGATTTTTCGCTCACAACGACGAGGGGTGGTTCGACTGGCACGAACTGGCAGGATAATGTAACGGCCGGCCGGGGATGGTCATACGGAATGGAAGCAATGGTACAAAAAAAGGCAGGCCGCTTTTCGGGCTGGGCAGGCTATACGCTGGCCTGGACACAATGGCAGTTTGCCGATATAAACGGCGGTAAGCCCTTTTACCCCCGTTATGACCGTCGGCACGATGTTTCATTAGTGGGTATATATGAATTAACGAAGAGCATAACGCTGTCGGGAACATGGGTATATGGAACAGGCAACGCCCTGACAATGCCGCAGACCCGTTATTCATCGTATCAGCTGACCAGTACCGATCCGTCAGGAGCATCGGCTGATGGTACCCCGGCGGGCTTGCAGAACTACCGGCTTATGATCGACTACGGGGGGCAGAAAAACAGTTTTCGGGCTGATGCGTACCACCGGCTGGATTTGGGCATTCAGTTTCGACAGCGCAGGAAGCGGACTGAGCGTAGCTGGCAGTTCAGTCTGTACAATGCGTACAACAGGCGTAATCTGTTTTTTTATCAGCTCGATGTGATCGCTCAGGGTAAGGATCAGCCTAATCGACTGGCGCTGGTTCGGTATTCCACATTTCCGGTTATCCCCTCCTTCAGTTATAGCATGCGTTTTTAGAGACTCATTTTGCCTGCTTTATACCGTAACTTATGAACTGTTGTTTACATCCATTGTCTGGCTACATTATGGCCGGCCTGTTGCTGCTGTCTGGCTGCGCTGGCCTAAAAGAAGAAGTAGATCCCTACCGGCTGCTGGGTAAGGAAAAAAAGCTGGTTGTCAATGGCTTGATCTCCCCGCAGGATCAGGTGCTGATGGTGAAAATTGATTACCCCCGTAGTATCGTCGACGGCGACACCACCGACACATGGTCATCGGCCGATTATGCCGAAATCGCCAACTCCGTTGTTACGCTTTCGACAAGTGGAAAAACGGTGCGGCTTGATTACGATGGCGATTCGTTCAGCATATCGGCTAGTCGTCTGCCCGTTATTGCCGGCAATACCTACCAGCTTCGCATTCAGACACCGGCAGGAAAGCAATTAGCGGCCAGTTGTGTGGTGCCTTATGCCGTAAAAACGATGCGTGTTCGGTTCGACTCCGTGGCTACACTGCAGAATGGTACCACGCTGAAGCGCTATTTCGTTACCTCCCACTGGACAAAGCCGGCCGTTACACCGGGCTATTATCAACTGGCAGGTCTGTTTAGATACACGCCAGGATGCCCTACCTGTGCCAGGGGAGCCGCTCCGGCTTCGGAACGAACCAATGCGCTCCAGTTTGACGATCTGGATGAGACCTTGCTCGAAAATAAGGGGGCTGCCGCGGCCGGCTTCGATTCGATGCCCGCTTACCTGGTCGATCAGGGGAAAAGCCCGGAACAGGCTGCTACTGGTCCGTTTCGGACAATCTACAAAGCAGCAACTGTGTCCGTCGATTTATTCAGCGTCGATGAAAACTATTTTCTGTATCAGTCGGCGGCTGTTCAGCAGATCAAAACCAAGGGAAACCCATTTGCCGAACCAGTTTCGCTACCCAGCAACATCAGTGGTGGGCTGGGCTGTTTCGGCGCTTATAACAAATCGACGGCGCTGGTAAAGTTGCTCTAAGCCCACTGTCAGTGATGCCGGACAAACAAAGCCGTGGTCCAGGAGAGGGCATGGCCTCCCACACGCTCTTTCTCGTAGAAATCGACCAGCCGCAGATCATGTTCGCGCAGCAACTGTATGATGGCCAGCGGGTCTGACTGCCCTTCGTAAAGCAGCGAAAAATTAAGCTCCAGCAATACCGCGCCAATCCGGCGCTGACGCAGGAGCTCAAGGCCACCCTGCAGCACGGGCATTTCAAACCCCTGTGTGTCGATCTTGAGCAGATCGATAGACGCGATGTCCTGTTCCTGGCAGAAGTGGTCGAGTGTATCGACGGGGACAGTTTCGATAGCCACCAGCGGCTCCTCGGCAAAAAGATTTTCTCCCCGGTCGGGGTTGACGGGCAGAAACGAACTCAGCTCCGACTGTTTGTAGTGTCTGAACTCCGCTGATCCCCGCGCAGCGCCCAGGGCCAGCGGATAGAGATGGGTGTTGGGGCCCAGCGACTGGCTGCTGAGCAACGAAAAGGGGTCGGAAGCCGGTTCGAACGCATGAATGGTGGGCCGGCTAAAACACCGTTGCAGTAAGGCAATCGTCTGTCCTTTGTTAGCACCCACATCCAGGCACAATGGCTCGCTCTGTCCAATCAGCAGGCGCAGGTCGCGGGTTAGCTCATGGCCGGTAATACGGCCTTTGAACTGGCGGCCTACAAAATAGCCGGTAGCCGCGATGGCTGATTTAATCATCTGTTTGAGTCGATTGCTGGTATCCATAAGTGATTGGGTTAGGGGAAGCCGGTCATGTTCCGGGATGGGCAACGGCCTTTGCTGCTTAGACGCATGGCGCCCAAAGGGGGTCATTTAAAACGGTTGAAATTATTCTGCACGCCCCGCAAAACTCCGTAGCAATCGACCCGGCAGATTAGGTAGTCCCGTGCCAAGACTGTTTTTTTGTAATGGAAAGACGGCCTTTGCCGTTTGTACGCTGGCATGCAACTACAAAACCTCCTCTACAAAATACCGCTACTGGCTACGGCCGGCAGTATGACAACCGATATCACGGGCCTGACCATGGACTCGCGACAGGCGGGTCCGGGCAGCTTGTTTGTTGCCGTTCGGGGTACCGTGACCGATGGGCACCGGTTCATCGAAACGGCCATCGCGCAGGGTGCATCGGCCATTCTGTGCGAAGAGTTACCCGCCAGCGCGTCGACGGCGACCGATACCGGAGTCACCTACGTGCAGGTACAGGACTCGGCCCGGACTATGGGACTGGTAGCCGCCAACTTTTACGAGCAACCGTCGCGGCAGCTCAAGCTGGTCGGCGTTACGGGTACCAACGGCAAAACATCGGTCGCTACCTTGCTTTTCCGGCTGTTTCGGGCGCTCGGCTACCGGTGTGGGCTGCTGTCGACGGTGCAGAATCAGATCGACGATACGGTTATTCCGGCCACCCACACCACCCCCGACGTTATCACGACCAATCAGCTGCTGACCCAGATGCTGGCCCACGGCTGTACGCACGTGTTTATGGAAGTGAGTTCACACGCCGTAGTGCAGGAGCGCATTGCCGGCCTGACGTTTGCGGGCGGGATTTTCACCAACATCACCCACGATCACCTCGATTTCCACGGTACGTTCGACAACTACATCAAGGCGAAAAAAGGATTTTTCGATCAGCTGCCGGCGCAGGCGTTCGCCCTGACCAATGTCGACGATAAGCGGGGGCTGGTCATGCTGCAGAATACGGCCGCCCGCCGGGAAAGCTATTCGCTGCAAACGCTGGCAACATTCAAAGGCAAAGTGCTGGCCGACAGTTTATTCGGGCTCAATATGCTGGTCGACGACCGGGAAGTCTGGTTTAAGCTGATTGGCCGCTTCAACGCCTACAACCTGCTGAGCGTATACGGGGCGGCTGTGCTGCTGGGCGAAGACCCGGCCGACGTGCTGACCCTACTGTCGGGCATTACGCCCCCACCGGGCCGGTTCGAGCAGGTAGTATCCGATACCCGCATTGTTGGCATCGTTGATTACGCACACACGCCCGACGCACTCCAGAACGTGCTCGACACTATCCGCGACATTCGCCATGCCGATGAGCAGGACCGAATGCCGCAGATTATTACGGTGGTTGGCTGTGGGGGAAACCGCGATGCTGCCAAGCGACCGATCATGGCCGAGATTGCCTGCCGACTGAGCGATCAGGTTATTCTGACGTCTGATAACCCGCGATTCGAAGACCCACTGATTATTCTGGAGCAGATGCAGGCCGGCGTGTCGCCCACCGACCAGCGCAAAACTACGGTGCTTGCCGATCGGCGTGCGGCTATCGAACGGGCCGTGTCGCTGGCAATGCCACACGATATCATTCTGGTAGCGGGCAAAGGCCACGAAACCTATCAGGATGTGCAGGGTATCAAAAGCGATTTCGACGACCGGGCCGTACTACGCAATGCCTTTTTGGCGAGCGAGCGTGCGAAACAGGGCGAGAGCGAATAATTTTGCTTCCCTACATACCCGTCAGTTGCTGAACCATAGGCTTTGCGCTTACCGGAACAACCGGTTGCGTGGGTAAGAACCAGCGCGCATGGCCCGGCTGACTTCGCTGGCTCACTGGTTTGCCACACAACAAGTTGCTTTTTTTTGCTCATCCACTCAGTCGCATTTTCTCTCTTTATCAATGCTATATTATTTATTCCAGTTTCTCGACGAACGCTACAACCTGCCCGGCGCCGGCGTATTCCAGTATATCTCGTTCCGGGCGTTGGGGGCGGTCGTTACCTCGCTGCTGATTGCGGCTATCTTCGGGCGTCGGATCATCGACACCCTGCGCAACCTGCAGATTGGCGAGTCGATTCGGGACCTGGGGCTGGAAGGGCAGCTGCAGAAACGGGGAACCCCCACCATGGGCGGCTTCATTATTCTGGCGTCGCTGCTGATCCCGTCGCTGCTGTTCGCCAAACTAACCAACGTGTACGTAGTGCTAGCGCTGGTGTCGACCGTCTGGACCGGCATGATCGGCTTTCTCGACGACTACATTAAGGTATTCAAGAAAAACAAAGAAGGGCTCGAAGGCCGCTTCAAGGTGGTGGGTCAGATTGGCCTTGGCCTGATTGTGGGGCTGACCCTGTACTATAATGATGCCGTCAAGATCCGGCGCTACGCCCCCCGGCTACTGAACACGTCCAACGTGCCTGATGTCTATACCGACATTAAATCGACGCTGACAACGGTACCGTTCCTGAAAAATAATGAGTTCGATTACAGCTCCTTATTATTTGGTTTTCTGCCCGACAGCTACACCTGGATCGTGTATGTACTGATCTGTATTTTCATCATCACGGCAGTCTCGAACGGGGCCAACATCACTGATGGAATCGACGGGCTGGCCGCCGGAACGTCGGTAATCATCGGCCTCACGGTGGGGGTGCTGGCCTACCTGTCGGGCAACAAGGTGTTCTCGCAGTATCTCAACATCATGTACATCCCCAACTCGGGCGAGCTGGTGATCTTCTGCGCGGCCTTCGTGGGCGCCTGTGTGGGCTTTCTGTGGTATAACTCCTATCCGGCTCAGGTCTTTATGGGCGATACGGGAAGCCTGATGCTGGGCGGTGTTATTGCGGTATTGTTTCTGGCGATCCGCAAAGAGCTGATGATTCCGATTATCTGCGGCATCTTTCTGGCCGAAAATATCTCGGTCATTATGCAGGTCACTTACTTTAAATACACCAAGCAGAAGTACGGCGAGGGCCGGCGAATTTTCCTGATGTCGCCCCTGCACCACCACTTTCAGAAGAAGGGCTACCATGAGGCAAAAATAGTGACCCGGTTCTGGATCGTGGGCATTATTCTGGCGGTTCTGGCCCTGGCAACCCTGAAGCTGCGGTAGCACTTATTCCGCTCACTGCCTTGTTTTTCAGACTGATACCACCTATATTTGCACTCCCGTTTCAGAGCGGGTGCGCCTTAGTGCGTATAAATTGGTAAAAATCAATTAATTAGTCTCCATAACAGTGAATACGCTCAGTTACAAAACCATCTCTGCCAACAAAGAAACGGTGCAGAAGGATTGGGTTGTGGTTGACGCACAGGGCGAAGTGCTCGGCCGGTTAGCCAGCCAGATCGCACGCCTGATTCGCGGCAAGCACAAAACCAACTTCACGCCCCACGTCGACTGCGGGGATAACGTGATCGTCATCAACGCCGAAAAGGTTCGCCTGACGGGTGCCAAGATGACCGACAAAGTCTACGTTCGCCACACGGGTTATCCCGGTGGACAGCGGTTCGCATCGCCCCGGCTGCTTCTTGAGAAGCACCCCGAGCGTATCATCGAACACGCCGTAAAGGGTATGTTGCCCAAGAATCGGCTCGGCCGCCGGCTGTACACCAACCTGTACGTTTATGCCGGTGAGCAGCACCCCCATGAGGCTCAGCAACCTACAGCCGTTAAATTCTAAGCACTGACGAATGGATCGTATTAACACCATCGGCCGCCGTAAAACTGCCATCTCCCGCATCTACATGTCGGCGGGCAGCGGGGCCATCACGGTAAACGGAAAAGATTACAAGCAATACTTCCCGACCGAAGTGCTGCAGATTATACTGAACCAGCCCTTCACCACCATCAACGGGGTCGATGGGTACGACGTTAAGGTAAACGTTCGTGGGGGTGGCGTAGCCGGTCAGGCCGAAGCAACCCGCATGGCTATTGCCCGCGCCCTGGTTGAGATGAATGCCGAGTTCCGGCCAGCCCTCAAGAAAGAAGGCTTCCTGACCCGGGATTCGCGTATGGTAGAACGGAAAAAATACGGTCGTCGGAAAGCCCGTCGGCGGTTCCAGTTCTCGAAGCGTTAATATCGGTTTTGGGTTTTCAGTATACGGTTTACGGGTAGTTTGTTCTGCTGTAAACCGAGCACCGAAAACAGTAAACCGCACTGCGTCCAGATTGCCCTTAGATGATGCCGACGGGCGGTGCTGCGTACTTTTTACCAATCTATTTTTCTTACCACGAAAATGGCACAGATCGAATATAAAGAACTCTTGGACGCTGGTGTGCACTTTGGCCACCTGACGCGCAAGTGGGATCCCCGGATGGCTCCGTATATCTTCATGGAGAAGAACGGCATCCACATTATTGACCTCAACAAAACGCAGGCTGCCCTCGAAGAAGCGTCGAACGCCCTCAAAGGTATCGTTCGCTCGGGCCGTAAAGTGATGTTTGTGGCTACGAAGAAACAGGCACAGGAGATCGTTTCGGAAGAAGCGCGTCGGCTGAAAATGCCCTACGTTACAGACCGCTGGCAGGGCGGGATGCTGACGAACTTCGCCACCATCCGGAAGTCGCTGAAAAAAATGCAGACGCTGGACAAAATGCTGAAAGACGAGGAGACCGTCAAGAGCATTGCCAAGCGCGAGCGTTTGACCAAGAGCCGCGATAAAGAGAAACTGGAGCGTGTACTGGGCGGCATCGCCGATCTGACCCGTCTGCCAGCTGCTCTGTTTGTTGTTGACGTAAAACGCGAGCATATCGCTGTCAAAGAAGCGCACCGCCTGGGTATCCCCGTGTTTGCCATGTGCGACACGAACTCGAACCCCGAAGAGGTAGACTTCGCCATTCCGGCCAACGATGATGCATACAAATCGATTTCGCTGATTACCCTCGCTATTGGTAAAGCCATTGAAGAGGGGCTGATGGAGCGCAAGCAGGATAAGGACGATCAGCGGATTCAGGAAGAAGAAGAAGCGAAACGCGCAGAAGACGTAGCCCAGGCGAAAGCTGAAGGTGAAGAGCAGCCTGTAGCCGTAACCGGCCCGGTTGCTATGTCGGAAGGCGAGAGCGAAGCATAATAAAAGTTGTCGAGTTGGGCAGTTATGGTGTTACCGGGTTATGTTTACCCGTACTACCGGGCGTCAGTTAGCCGTATAACCATGAAACTCACTCGCTTTACAACGTAGGAATAGCCCGTAGCCACTGCTATGGGCTATTCCATTTCGGCACATACGTTTCTGAGTACCAATCAATTTTTGGCAAAATTTAATCAAAACCACCTGTTACCATGGCAATTACTGCTGCTGATGTAAACAAACTTCGGCAAGAGACCGGAGCCGGCATGATGGACTGCAAAAAAGCCCTGACCGAAGCTGACGGCGATTTTGAGAAAGCAAAAGAAGTGCTCCGCAAACAGGGGCAAAAAATAGCCGACAAACGGGCCGACAACGCCACGGCTGAAGGCATTGTGCTGGCTCACGTAAGCGAAGACGGCAAAACCGGTCGCGTAATCGCGCTGGCCTGCGAAACGGAGCCCGTTTCGAAAGTTGCCGATTTCCAGAACCTGGCCATGACCGTGATGAGCACAGCCGTTGCTACCGGTGCCGCCGACAAGGCAACGCTGCTGGCTACGACCCAGGCCGACGGTCGCGCGCTGCAGGACCACATCACCGACCTGATGGGCAAAATCGGCGAAAAAATCGACGTAGCTGCCTACGAAATCGTGTCGGCCGATAAAGTGGTATCGTATATCCACTCGAACGGCAAACTGGGTGTACTGGTAGGGCTGGTCAACACCAGCGGTACCGACGTTACCGAAGTTGGTAAAGATGTGGCCATGCAGATTGCTGCCATGAAGCCTGTTGCCCTCGATAAGGATGGCGTTGATGCAACGATCGTTGAACGCGAAATCGAAATCGGTAAAGAGCAGGCTCGTCAGGAAGGCAAGCCCGAAGCGATGCTCGAAAAAATCGCGATGGGTAAGCTGAACAAATTCTACAAAGAGAACACGCTGCTCAATCAGGAGTTCGTGAAAGATAACTCGCTGACGATTGCCCAACTGCTCGACAAAACGAGCAAAGGGCTGACCGTATCGGCTTTCAAACGGGTAGCCATTGGCTAATCCTTTTTGTTCGACCTGATCAAAAGCGGCTGCACAGGGTGCAGCCGCTTTTTTTACAAACCAAAATCCAGACGGCAGCGATTAACGTAAAAAGGTTCGTAAGGGATTGCCTACAGTGGCGCAACACCCTACCGTCTTTCCAACACATTCAACTTCAGCCACATCGTTGCGTGGCACCCTGCGAAACAGGTCTGGTCGTCTGGCCATGATTCTGGCAAAAAGTCCGGCTACAGGCCGGACTTTTTGTTTATTGACTGATCCCTAAAAAAAATGAAGTACGACCATCGAAAATCGTTACTTTCGGTGATTTCGCTGTCCTAAGACCCGTTACCGTAACTGATGAAACATTACACGGACGAAGAATTGGTTCGCATGTTTATAGACACGCAGCAGAATACTTATTTCGAGCGTCTCTATGAACGGTATTGTGATAAGGTGTATCGCAAGTGTCTGTCTTTCACGAAAGACCCGATGCAGGCCGAAGACCTTACGCACGACATATTCCTGAAACTGGTCGTGAAACTGGGCAGTTTCAAGGAGCAGGCCCGCTTTTCGACCTGGCTTTACTCCATTACCTACAACTACTGTACGGACCACGTACGGTCGCCAGCCCGGCGCAACGAGATTTATATGGACGAAGGCTGGGAGCGACTCGATGTGGGCGAGCAGGAGGATAACCTGGAAGAGATTGCGGAAATGGAAGCGGTGCGGCTGAAGAAGGCACTCGAATACTTGGGTCCCGATGAACGTAGCCTGCTGCTGATGAAGTACCAGGATGATATCAGCCTGCGCGAACTCGCCGATATGAGCGGCATCACCGAGAGTGCGGTGAAAATGCGGCTCAAACGATCACGGGACAAACTCCGCAAATACTACCTGGAAACCGTTGTATTCTGGCTGTTGCTGGCCATCAAAACTGTTATGGCTACCCGCTGGCCCTTTCGCTGGTAATTTATGAATGAACAGGACAATCCTTTCAAGCACATCGAGTCGGACGCCGTTTGCCCGCCCGAGCTCAAAAAAGAACTTGTATCGGAGATCGATATCATCCGGAATGCCCTGAAAGTGGTCGAGGTGTATGCGCACGACATCTTTCCGGTATTTACCACCTTTTTAAGCGGCTTCGTACCCACACCTGATTCAGACAAATAGCCAACCGCACACCGCGAATGAACACCATCCCTAACCTTCAGGAAATCCTGATCAATATTGTTGTCGGTCTCACCAACCAGCTGGTCAATTTCGTTCCCCGACTCATCAGCGCCATCGTTATTCTGGTACTGGGTCTGCTGATCGCCAGGGTAGTACGTACCCTTGTTCAAACCCTGCTGAGCCGCATCGGGCTCGACAAGGTAGGTGAGAAGCTCAACGATATCGATCTGATCCGGAAGCTCAATACAGAAGTGAAGCTAAGCCGCATTCTGGCCCAGTTCCTGTATTTCTTTATCATCCTGATTTTTGCAACGGCTGCGGCCGAAATGCTTGGGGTGGCGGCTCTGACCGATCTGGTGCTTGGTGTCACCAACCTGATTCCCCGGCTGATTGTGGCAGGGCTGATGCTGGTGGTAGGACTACTGATTTCGGATGCCCTGAAAAAGATGGTCATCAGTATCTGCGATTCGTTCAATATCAGCGCCGGGCGCATGCTGGGTACCCTGATCTTCTTTTTCTTTCTGATCATTACCCTGATCAACGCCCTGGGGCAGGCGGGGCTCAATACGGAACTGCTGGAGTCGAGTTTCAATCTGATTATTGGCGGTATCATTTTTGCCTTCGCGTTTGGCTACGGGATAGCGTCGCGCGATGTGATGGCCAACATCCTGTCGTCGTTCTATTCGAAAAATAAATACCGGACGGGGCAAACCATTCAGATCGACGACGTGAAAGGAGAGATCATCCTGATCGACAGTACGTCGTTGACCCTGCGCACGGGCGACACGACTACCGTTATTCCGCTGCAGAGTTTACAGACCCGCAACGTAACCATCTTCAGCTAAGCGCGGGCGCCTTCTCGAGTAACCACCTGTTTTCTTGTACCTATATGAAAAAAACAAGCACACTGTTTGTTTGCTGGCTTTCTGTTGCCGTCGCATTTGGCCAGGAAGTGACTCCAGTAGTAAGTCAGTTGACTGATTCTGTTGCGGTTAGCCGCGATACAACCTACTGGCAACGCTCATTCACGGGAAGTTTGAATCTCAACCAGGCCTCGTTCAGCAACTGGGCTGGCGGAGGGGTCAACTCAGTTGCTATCGGCGGCATCGTCGATATGCGGGCGCTATATGAGAAAGCGCGCTGGTCGTGGGACAACACGGCCAACCTGCAGCTGGGCGCTGTTAACCAAGTCGGCACGTTCCGTAAATCGGCCGATCAGCTATTGATCAATTCGGTAGCGGGTTATGCCCTGGCCAAACACATCGATTTGTTCGGGTCGGCTACGTTCTCATCGTTTCTGGCCCCGGGCTATGAATACAACCGACAGGCGGCCGGGCAAAGTCCGCTCAAGGTGTCGGGCTTTCTGTCGCCGGGGCAGTTGACCTTTGCCTGGGGCATAGCCTATAAGCCCGGCGACTGGCTGTCGATCCGTCTGAGTCCGTTTGCTCCGCGCTTCACGTTTCTGGCCGATCAATCGGTGCGGTACCGGATCGGAGCCGACAACATAGTAACTCGCGATCCGCAGGCAACCACGTACGGCGTGGTAGCGGGTCAGAGCGTACGAACCGAGTGGGCCGCGCTGCAACTTCAGATTGCTCTGGCCCGTAAACTTGGCGAAAATGTGAGCGTGAGTGCCAAATACCAACTGTATGCCAACTACGCCACGCTCGACGCCATCGACCACCGCTTCGATTTCTTGCTGACCGCCCGGATCAGCCGCTTCATCAGCACCAATGTAGGACTGACTGCTTTGTTCGATAAAGACTTTTCGAATGCTTGGCAGGTGCAGCAGGTGCTGGGCATTGGACTTGGCTACAGCGTGAGTACGTTCCGTGATAAAAAAAAGTGAAAGAATAATTGGCGGCTGGTTGAATTTTTGTCATAATGGAGTGACATTGAGATATATACCCCGTCATAGTGCCATTACCAATCAATCAACCGTTTAACTTGTACAAACATGATTCGTGAATTCAGAAGTTTTATTGCCCAGGGCAATGTGCTCGATCTGGCTGTAGGTATCATTATCGGTGCCGCCTTCGGCAAAATCACAACCTCCCTCGTTGAAGACATCATCAACCCCGTACTCGGGCTTATCCTGGGCGGTGTCGATTTCAGTGAAATGAAAATCGTGCTGAAAGAAGCCGTGGGAACCACCCCCGAAGTGGCTATCCGCTATGGTAACTTTATCAATGTGCTCATCCAGTTCCTGGTTATTGCATGGGTTGTCTTCCTGATCGTGAAAGCAGCCAACCGGGCCCGCCTGTCGAGTTCGCTGGCCCCCAAAGAATAGGTTACCGGCAAAAAAATGCCCTAAAGCCCTCCGCAGCCGCGGGGGGCTTTTGTTTTATGCGTTATTTTGTCGGTTCAGATAAGTAGCGTATGGGTGCAAAAAAAATCGTTGTTCTGGGCGGAGGAGAAAGTGGCGTCGGGGCGGCCCGGCTGGCACAGGCAAACGGATACGACGTGTTTCTGTCGGACCGGGGTAACCTGAAAGAACAGTATCGCTTGGCGTTGCGCAGCGCCGGCATCGACTTCGAAGAGGGGCAGCATACCGAAGCGCGCATTATGGATGCCGATGAGGTAATCAAAAGCCCTGGTATTCCGGCCACGGTGCCGCTCGTGAAAGCCCTGCGCCAACAGGGTACCCCCGTTATCTCGGAAATTGAATTTGCCGCCCGCTACACCAACGCCAAACTGATCGGTATTACGGGCAGCAATGGCAAAACCACCACAACGCTGCTGACCTATCACCTGCTCAAAACGGCTGGTTTCAACGTGGGGCTGGCCGGCAATATCGGCGATAGCTTTGCCGAACAGGTGCTTGAAAACGACTTCGATTATTACGTACTGGAGTTGAGCAGTTTTCAGCTCGACGATTTATACGACACGCATCTGACGGTTCGGGTGCTGCTCAACATCACCCCGGATCATCTCGATCGCTACGACTATAATTTCCAGAACTACGTGGCGTCGAAGTTCCGGATTTTGCAACAGGCACGGCCAGACGACACCTTCATTTATTTCAGCGGAAGCGACCCCATCCGGACCGAACTGGCCCGGCATAGCTATCCACTCCGGCAGCTGACGGTATCGCTCGATGCGATACCGGAGCAGGGCGCCTGGCTGCAGGATGGGCAACTGCGGGCCGAAAGTAACGGACAGTCGTTATCGCTGGCACAAAGCGAAACGCCCCTGCGCGGACCGCATAATGCCATCAATATGCTGTCGGCAGTGCTGGCTGCCCAGGCAGTGGGCGTTCCCGCAGCGGGCATCGAAGCCGGGCTGCGCACCTTTGTCAATGCCGCCCATCGACTCGAACCCGTCGGTACAATCAAGGGGGTGCAGTTCGTCAACGATTCAAAAGCCACGAACGTCGATTCGGTTTTCTACGCTCTGTCGAGTATGACAGCGCCAACCGTCTGGATTGCGGGTGGGCAGGATAAAGGCAATGACTACAGCCAGCTCGACGAGCAGGTAAAACAGAAAGTGAAGGCCCTGATCTGCCTGGGCGTCGACAATCAGAAGCTGGTCGATTATTTCGGCGACCGCATACCGGTGATTTATCAAACCCGGCAGGTGACAGAAGCGGTGGCTAAAGGGCTCGAACTGGCCGCTGCCGGCGAGGTCGTGCTGTTGTCGCCTGCCTGTGCCAGTTTCGATTTATTTCAGAACTACGAAGATCGCGGCAATCAGTTCAGGGCGGCCGTGGCCAACCTGGCGCTAACCACCGATTCGGCAACCAACGTATAAACGGCCTGCGTGCCATTGGCTATGTTCTCGCTACCTAACCTCTTTCGAACCTACCTGAAGGGCGACCGCCAGATCTGGTGGATCGTGCTGTACCTGTCGATCATGAGCATTCTGGTGGTTTACAGCGCCATCAGTACGCGGGCGTTTCGGGAGCTGAATGGCGATACTGAAGCGTTTCTGTTTCAGCACGGCAGTCTGCTGCTGCTGGGGCTGGTCTGTATGTTCTACGCCCATCGGGCCAATTATATGGTCTACGCCCGACTGTCGCGCTATGGCATGTGGCTGGCCATTCCGCTGTTACTCTGGGCCTTTTTTAAGGGTACCGATGTAAACGGGGCCTCGCGCTGGGTCATGATTCCCATTCTGAACCGAACCTTTCAGCCGTCCGATCTGGCCAAGCTGGCGCTTTTATCGAATCTGGCAGCCATGCTGGCCAAGCGCCAGAAATTTATGGACGACCCCAGTGTACTGGTCAACATGATTCTCTGGATCGGCACCATCTGTTTTCTGATCATCCTGACCAGCACGTCTACGGCGCTCATGCTGGGGGCGACCTGCTTTCTGCTCATGTATATTGGCCGTGTGCCGGTGAAATACCTCACTATCATGGTCTGCGTGTGCGTGCTGTTTAGTGGTATCGGGTTGATTTTCGGGCAGCGCTTCGGCACAGCCAGCAACCGCGTCAAAAATTTCATGGATTCCGAGTCGATCGGGTTTCAGGTGCAGCAGTCCTACATCGCGCTGGCCAACGGTGGTCTGACCGGCACAGGGCCGGGCAATAGCCACCAGCGTAACGTACTGCCCTTCCCCTTTTCCGACTTTATTTTCGCCATCATCGTCGAAGAGTACGGCCTGCTGTTTGGCGGTATTCCGGTGGTACTGGCCTACCTGTGGTTTTTGTGGCGAGGCATAAAAACAATCGATAATACAACCCGGCCATTCGGTGGTTTGCTAGCCGCCGGGCTAACCTTCAGCCTCGTCTTTCAGGCGTTTGCCAGTATCTGTGTTGCCATTGGGCTGGCTCCCGTAACGGGGCAGCCGCTGCCCCTGCTCAGCATGGGGGGGACTTCTCTGGTGTTTACCGGACTGGCTTTCGGCATTGTCCTCAGCGTTAGCCGGGAACAGGTCGACGAACGGGCCATCACCGAACGGGCCCGAACCAGTTAACCGACCCTACAGGCAGCTAACCCGCGCTGGCTGTATCAAACCGATTTTGCATGAAGGTTATTATAAGTGGTGGTGGCACTGGTGGGCACATTTACCCGGCTATTGCCATTGCCAATGAACTGAAGGCCATTGACCCCCACACCGACGTCTTGTTCGTAGGCGCCGAAGGGAAAATGGAAATGGAAAAAGTACCCCGCGCCGGTTACCCCATTATCGGGTTGCCGGTTGTGGGCATTCAGCGGTCGCTGACACCCGCCAACCTGCTGTTTCCGGTCAAGCTGGCGCGCAGCCTGATGCGTGCACAGGCCATCGTGCGTGAGTTTCGCCCCGACGTAGCCGTGGGCGTAGGTGGCTACGCCAGTGGCCCATTGCTGCTGGCCGCTACCATGAAAGGAATTCCCACCCTGATTCAGGAACAAAACTCGTACGCAGGCCTTACCAACAAGGTCCTGGCACGCTGGGCCAGGCGCATCTGCGTGGCCTACCCGGGTATGGACGCGTTTTTCCCGGCCGACAAGATTCGCCTGACCGGGAATCCCGTTCGGAGTGATATTCAGCATGCCGACAGGCAGATCGATGCGGGTCGTCAGCTGTTCGGGCTGGCTGCCGACCGGCCAACGTTGCTGGTAATCGGCGGCAGCCAGGGGGCCCGAACCATCAACGAAAGTATGGAAGCCGGACTGGAACAGCTGGTAGCGGCTGGCATACAGGTAGTCTGGCAAACAGGGCCGGGCTTCATCGATCGCGCCCGGCAGGCAGTAGCCCGGCTGGGTACTCCGCTTATTCATCCGTTCGATTTCATCTACGAGATGGACAAAGCCTACGCCGTGGCCGATGCCGTGGTATCGCGGGCGGGGGCACTGTCGGTGTCGGAACTTTGTCTGGTCGGGCGTCCGGCTATACTGGTGCCGTTTCCACAGGCAGCCGAAGATCACCAGACCAAGAACGCACTGAGTCTGGTCGATCGGCAGGCCGCTTTGCTGGTGCGCGATCAGGCAGCCCGGCAGGAGCTGGTACCGGCGGCACTGGCGCTGCTGCAAAATAAACCGCAGCAACAGCAGCTTCGCACCGAAATTCTGACATTTGCAAAACCCAATGCCGCCCGCGACATCGCGAATGAGGTACGGAACCTGATATTATGACGCTCGATCGTTTCAACTACATCTATTTTCTCGGTATCGGTGGCATCGGCATGAGTGCGCTGGCCCGCTGGTTTGGCATCAATGGCTACGAAGTAGCCGGCTACGACCGCACGCCATCCGCCCTCACCAAGGCACTGGAGGCCGAGGGAATGGCTATTCATTTCGACGACGACATTGCCCGTATTCCGGCCCACTTTCGGGACAATCCCGACGAAACCCTGGTGATCTATACCCCGGCCATTCCGAAAACGCATACCGAATACCTGTATCTGATCGAAAACGGCTTTACGCTGCAGAAACGATCGCAGGTGCTGGGGCTGCTGGCCGGACAGATGAAAACGGTGGGCGTGGCCGGAACCCACGGCAAAACCACCACCTCGTCGATGGTGGCCCATATCCTGCGCGATGCCGGCGTGAACTGCGCTGCGTTTCTGGGTGGTATCACCAACAACTACGGAACCAACTTTCTGCTCAACGAACCCGCCGACGATCTGCGCTCGGTGGTGTGTGTGGTGGAGGCCGATGAGTTCGACCGGTCGTTTCTGACGCTCCATCCACAACTGGCCGTCGTTACGTCGACCGATGCCGACCACCTCGATATCTACGGAGCCCACGAGGCTGTGCTGGAATCGTTCGGTTTATTCGTTGGTCAGCTCGAACCGCTGCCCAACAGTGCTGAGCCGGCCGTGCTGTTTATGAAACAGGGACTGGCGCTGGCCGACAAGACAACGGCCGACGTGCAGACCTATTCGCTGAGCGAAGGGGCGTATCGGAGCCGGAATCTGCGCATCGAACAGGCCACGTTTGTTTTCGATCTGGTATACCCCGAGGGCGTTATCACCAATATTCCGTTGCTGCTACCCGGTTTCCACAACGTCGAAAATGCCGTGGCTGCCGGGGCGGTAGCGCTGACACTGGGTGTAGCACCCGACGCCATCCGATCGGCGCTGGCCAGCTATCGGGGGGTACGCCGGCGGTTTGAGTACGTGCTGAAAACCGATGCGGCAGTGCTGATCGATGATTACGCCCACCACCCGGCCGAAGTCGAAGCCTTTCTGAAATCGGTGAAAGCACTTTATCCCGAGCAGGAGCTGACGGTTATTTTCCAGCCCCACCTGTTCAGCCGGACCCGCGACTTTGCCGAAGGGTTTGCCAATAGCCTTTCGCTGGCCGACAATGTACTGCTGCTCGATATCTATCCCGCGCGTGAACTCCCCATCGAGGGTGTTACGTCTGATTTGATTTTTCGCGACATTCGGTCGAAAAAGAAACAGCGTTGCACCAAAGAAACGGTATTGGCCGTTGTGGCAGAAGCGAAGCCTCGTTTGCTGGTGACGGTAGGGGCAGGCGACATCGATCAGTTGTTACCGATACTGAAAGAGCAGTTGCAGAACCAATAGATAAAATTATTGACCGGACGGCTAAGCATATACACAGATGTTTTCTACCTTTAAATCAGTCAGAAAGTGGCTATTGGCCGCTGGCGGGCTTGCAGGCCTGTTCAGTCTGATTGCTTTTACGGAGATCCGGCACGGGCAAAAACATGTGCGTGACGTGCTTATTCGGCTGGATCAGGTTGACGGACAGCGGTTTCTGACGAGCCGGGATGTGATGGCTTACCTTACCCGCGATGGAGCTGATCCTATTTTGGGCAAAGCGTATGCCGACGTTAATTTCCGGCAGCTCGAACAGCGGTTAAAGCAACATGGTTTAATAAAAAATTGTCAGATATCCCGTGACCTGACGGGGGATCTGATCGTACGAATAGAACAGCCGAAACCATTGGCCCGGCTGGTGGGTCTCTCCAGTGAGGGGCCGCGCACCGTTGCGGGGCAATATATCAGCGAAGAAGGCCGGTTCTTTCCGGTATCGATGAATTACTCGGCCCGGGTTCCGGTGCTGAGTGGCGCTTACTTCGCCAGCAATCGATCGCTGGCCAGTGAACGCAACCGCCCACTGCTGGAGTTGCTTCAGCGTATTCAGAACGATCCGTTCTGGCGGGCGCAGATCGTTGAGTTATCCGTGGATCGGAACGGGGAAGTTGTGATGTGGCCGCAGATGGGACAGCATCAGATCGAACTGGGAACCCCCACAAACCTGGACGCTAAGTTCAGGAAGTTGACTTTGTTTTATACGAATGTGTTGCCCGTTAAAGGCTGGGATCGGTACCACCGGGTAAATGTTCAATACCGAAATCAAATAGTGTGCGAATGATGACGACGAACGTTGGCGATGATATAGTAGTCGGGCTTGACATTGGCAGCACTAAAGTGTGTGCGGTGGCAGGACGTCTGGTGCGCAATAACAAGAATCAGGAAACGCTCGAAGTGCTGGGTGTAGGCCGGACCAAGTTGATGGACGGGGTTACCAAGGGGAGCGTCGTGAACGTGAACAATACGGTCAACGCCATTCAGCGGGCGGTTGATGAAGTGGCCGCTCAGGCCAATATCAATGTAAATGAGGTCAATGTGAGCTTCAGTGGCTCGCACGTGACGTCGGTCAAAGCCGTTGGCAGCATTACCCGCTCATCGGCCGGCGACGAGGTGCAGAGTGAAGACATTACGCACCTGCTGAACGATATGTACCGAACGGCTATCCCGGCCGACAAGGAAATCATTCACGTGCTACCCATGGATTTTGTGGTCGATGGGGAGGTAAATATCGACCAGCCGGTTGGGCGTAATGGTGTGAAATTGGGTGCTGACTTTCAGATTATTACGGCGCAGGCTAATGCCGCCCGGAATGTGCGTAAGTGCATCTCGCGCAACAATCTGAAGCTCGATACCATGATGCTGTCGGTACTGGCATCAGGCCTGTCGGTGCTGACCGATGAAGAGAAGTATGCCGGTGTAGCGCTGATCGACATCGGGGGCGGTACAACTGAAGTGGCTATCTATTACCGCAATGTGCTGCGGCACGTGGCGGTATTCCCGTGGGCGGGCAACAGCCTGACCGCCGATATTCAGGTGGGCTGCAAGATCATGCCCGAGCAGGCCGAATTGCTGAAAAAGAAATTTGGCAGTGCCAGCCCTCAGGAGTTTAACCTCAACGAAGTTGTTGCGGTGCCGGGGCTGACGAACCGGAAGCCCAAAGACGTACTGCTGAAGAACGTAGCGATCATTATCGAAGACCGGGTGCGCGAAATAGCGGCCATGGTTCAGTCGGAAATCATGCGGTCGGGCTACGACGGCAAACTGCTGGGTGGCCTCGTGCTCACCGGCGGTACGGCCCTCATTCCCGGCATCGAAGCAATTTTTTCGCGGGTTGTTGGCGCCGAAGAAGTGCGGGTTGGCTATCCCGAGCATCTGGAGCCCAATGGTCGGGCCGATCTGGTTGGCGACCCCGCCTATGCAACAGCCGTTGGGCTGGTTTGGGCCGGTTACAAGACCATCGACCGTCGAATCTCGTTTATCAGCGATCCGGCGCGGACCGATTACATAGACAATACGACTGCCGGCCCCGTTCGTGGCCCACATACGCATGGTGGCTCGCACAACGGCCCTACGCCACCTGTGCAGCCTCCGCCAAAAGCGCCTGAAAAGGAGCAGCCGGCAGAAAGCTTTATGGACCGTGTTATTCGCATGTTTTGGCCGCCCAAAGGCAGTGCTTCGGATACGTACGAATGATCAACTGTTCTGATTTTAGGCGACTAGCATAGTTTTTGTCCAACACACATCAAGAAATTCCAGACCGGCAGATGGCGACCACAGGGTATAGATTTGAAAATACTGATAAGAGTCCACACATCATCAAGGTGATCGGCGTGGGCGGCATGGGGGGCAATGCCGTAAAACACATGCACGAGATTGGTATGAAAGACGTCGATTTCGCCGTCTGCAATACCGACCGGCAGGCCCTGCTGAGCAATCCGGTCGAACACCAGCTTCAGCTGGGCGATGGGCTGGGCGCGGGTACCGAAGCGAAAGCGGGTGAAGAAGCGGCCCGGGCCAGTATCGACGAAATCCGCAAACTGCTGGCAGCTCCAACCCGCATGGTGTTTATTACGGCGGGTATGGGGGGCGGAACCGGAACGGGAGCCGCACCGGTGGTAGCCGAAGTCGCCAAAGAAATGGGCCTGCTGACGGTAGCCGTCGTGACGGCACCTTACTGGTACGAGGGGACCGAGAAGAAAGAACAGGCCCTTGAAGGGATCGAAAAGCTAAAGAAAAGCTGCGATACGGTACTGGTGGTGCTGAACGACAAGTTGTCGGAACTGTACAGCGACCTGACCTGGCGCCAGGCCTACGCACACGCCGATGATGTGCTGGCCAACGCCGTACGAAGCATTGCCGAGATCATAACCACGCAGGGCGACATTAACGCGGACTTTGCCGACGTTAAGAAGGTGCTCGAAAAAGCGGGTCAGTCGGTAATGGGCTCGGCCGAAGCAGCCGGCGAAGACCGGGCTATCCGGGCCATCGAAACGGCACTGAACTCGCCCCTGCTCAATGACCACGATATTCAGGGGGCCAAACGGATCCTGCTCACGATCTCGTCGAGTGAAGAACACCCGATGTATGTTTGGGAGCAAACGGCCATTTCTGAACATGTAGCGAAGCGCATTCAGAGCGAAGCACGCATGGTGAAAGTGGGTGCTATCACCGATAAGATGCTGGGCGAAAAACTGCGCGTAACGATCATTGCGGCTGGCTTCGGCCCGACGAGCGATCTGAACGATAAACTCAAGAGTACCGTAATCATCGGCGACGACGACCAGGTTCAGGTAATTGAGGAAGAAATACCCGCCGAGCCGGAGCAACCCGAAGCAGCTGAGCCAGCGGTTGAAATTCCCGAACCACCGGCTCCGGTAACCGCCAGAGCCGAACCGGAGATGCCGCCGATCCGGACCAATGACAAACAGCTGACGCCCACCGATTATACAGGTTCGGCCACTGGTGTGGGCGAAACCACCCCGGGCCGGCTGGTGTACCCTTACGACGATGGCCGGCAGTCGCTGGTAGTCGAGCCAAACGACGAATTTGATGATGCCGACCTGATCCGTAAAACCATCGATGCCTTCATGCGGGGCAATGTGATGGATCTGGAGCGGCCTACGTTCGAACGAAACAAAAGTATCCTGTACGTCATTCCGTCGCTGCCCGATCACGAATACGTTCGGTCGAGCCTGAATGATCGGAACGATTAAATAGACTACCCTTGTAAAAAAGGCTTTCTCATCGGAAGCCTTTTTTTATGCCTGTCTGCCCCTAAACGTATGCAAAACGAACTGCGGGCGGCCCTGCTGGCCCGCCAACAACCCGAACGGGCCGTGCTGCTGGGCCGTTTTTTCAAGACCGGACCTGGGCAGTACGGCGCGGGAGATCAGTTTCTGGGGCTAACCATGCCCGAACAGCATGCGCTGGTGCGGCAGTACCGCGAGCTGGATCCGGCCGCTGTAGAAGCCCTGCTACAGGATCCGTACCACGAATGCCGCATGACGGGCTTGCTGATCTGGGTCGATCAGGTGAAACGCGGGAACGGAGCGTTGCGCGAAGACCGGATGACACGCTATCTGGCGCACCGGGCCTTCGTAAACAACTGGGATCTGGTGGATGTGAGCTGTCCGTATATAATGGGGCTGCCGCTGCTCACCGGCGACCGATCGGTATTGACCGGGCTGGCCCGTGAAACAGACCTGTGGGGCCCCCGTATCGCCCTCGTCACCACTCTGGCTTTCATCCGAAAAGGGCAGTTTGCCGATACCTTTGCGCTGGTCGAACAGCTTATGAACCACCCGCACGACCTGATTCATAAGGCCATGGGCTGGATGCTGCGCGAGGTGAGCAAACGGGAACCAGCCGCGCTGACCGAGTTTCTGCACGATTACCAGTTCCGGATACCCCGTACGACATTACGCTACGGCATCGAACGGCTATCGCCCGACGAGCGCCGGTACTATATGCGTCGCCGGGATCAGCTTTAAACGACAACCTACGGGCCGGTGCCAAACGGGTCAGGTTTCTTCGTACCTTTACGCCCCATTCTGAAGTCGGTTTTCACTGTCATCTGCTAACTGCCGTTATTTGCTATGTCCTGGTTCGTCCGAAAAGACAAGGGGATTCAAACGCCCACCGAAATGAAACGGGAAGCCCCCGATGGGCTGTGGTACCAGTGTCCGAATTGCAAAAAAGCCATGCATACCCGTGAGCACAAGCTCAATGCGTATACGTGTGTGCACTGCAACTACCACGAAAAAATCGGGTCGGATGCCTATTTCGCCGTGCTGTTCGACAATAACGAGTTCACCGAACTCGACGCCAATATGAAGTCGGGCGATCCGCTGAAGTTTGTTGACACCAAAGCGTATCCCGATCGGATCAAGGTTACGATGGCTAAAACAGGGCTGAACGACGCCGTTCGGACGGCACACGGCCTGATGCACGGCCAGCTCGTGACCATGGCGGTTATGGATTTTTCGTTTATCGGCGGATCGATGGGGTCGGTTGTGGGCGAAAAGATTGCCCGCGCCATCGACCACGCCATCGAAGCCCGCACGCCGTTTCTGATGATCTCGCGCTCGGGTGGTGCCCGCATGATGGAAGCAGGTTACTCGCTCATGCAAATGGCTAAAACATCGGCCAAACTGGCGCTGCTCGATAAAGCCAAACTACCCTACGTGTCGCTATTGACCGACCCGACCACGGGCGGGGTAACGGCATCGTATGCTATGCTGGGCGATTTCAACATTGCCGAGCCCGAAGCCCTGATCGGTTTCGCCGGGCCGCGGGTTATCCGCGAAACGATCGGTAAAGACCTGCCCAAGGGGTTTCAGAGCGCCGAGTTCGTACTCGAGCACGGTTTCCTCGATTTCATCGTCGACCGCAAAGATTTGAAAGATAAGCTGTCGAGTTTGTTCGGCATGCTGGCCTGATCTGCCGGGCTCGCTACCACCGGTGGCGGGCCCTTTTTTTGCCGGCTGGCTTTTCTCCCCTGTTCTGCCGCTTTGCCGGTTCTGCCCATGCGACTTGTTAGCCATCCGGTTCTGTGCAACTACTACGTCACGTATCGCTGTAACGCGAGTTGTGGTTTCTGCGATATCTGGGAGCGGCCATCCCCCTACGTTACGCTCGAAAATGCCCGGCAGAACCTCCGCGATCTGAAACGACTCGGTGTGCGGGTGGTCGATTTCACGGGGGGCGAGCCCCTGCTACACCGGCAACTGCCCGACTTGCTGCGTGAAGCCAAAGCACTGGGTTTGATTACCACCGTTACCACCAACGGGCTGCTTTATCCCAAGCAGGCCCACCAGCTGCGTGGTCTGGTCGATATGCTGCATTTCTCGCTCGACTCGCCGGTGGCCGAGGAGCACGACCAGTCGCGGGGCGTGCGGTGTTTCGATAAGGTCATAGAGTCGATTGGGGTGGCCCGCAGCCTGGGCGAACGCCCGGATATTCTCTTTACCGTTTTTGAACACAACATCGGACAGATTCAGGCGCTGTATGAGGAGATTTGCCAGCCCAACGAGCTGGTGCTGATTCTGAACCCGGTGTTCGAGTACAACGCCGTCGATACAGGGAGCCAGCTCTCGGCGGCATCGCTGCGCGAACTGACGCGCTGGGGCCGCCGGAAAAACGTGTACCTCAACGACGCCTTTGTGCAACTGCGGCTTGATGGCGGCAACCACATCGACAAGCCGGTGTGCCGGGCCGGCAGCACCACCATTGTAATTTCGCCCGAAAACAAACTGGTGCTGCCCTGCTACCACCTCGGTCTGCACGAACTGCCTATCGAAGGCGATCTCTACGGGTTGTACCAATCGGCGGCCGTGCAGGAGCTGGTGGCGCTCGAAGGGCGCCTGCCCGCCTGTGAGGGTTGTACCATCAACTGCTACATGCAGCCCTCGTTCGCGGTCGAGTTAAGTCGGTACTGGTGGAAAGCGCTGCCCAGTACGCTTAAGTACAACTGGATGAAAGGTACCTGGAAGCAGCTGCTCTAGCCCCTTATTTCTTCGCGACCTTTTCGGTCACAACCCGTTCGCCGGCCTGCGCCCGAATCAGATACGTACCGGCCGACAGACTGCCCATGTCGATACGCTGCTCGTGCCGGCGTGTGGCACCGGCCGAATGCCCTTCGTACAACAGGCGCCCGTTGCTGTCGAGCAGCTGAATACTGATGCGTACGCGCTCGCTGGTTTTCACCACCACCTGCATAGGGTCATCGACGGGGTTGGGGAAAACGGATAGCTGTAGCGCCCCATCGGCGTAGGCAGCCACGGCCGTTACCAGGTTGTCGGTGCTGGCGGGCTGGTAGGGCGGGAGGGGTGTAGGCGTCGTGCCTGGTATGTCGCGAACAATCAGCGGCACTTCCTGCAGGGTCTGGCTCAGCAAAACGCCGTTGCGGTATTCGCTTATCTGTAGGTCCAGTGTGTATAAGCCCTGCTCAACCGGGGCGTCCCAGGTTAGCTCACCCGTACGGGCATTAAGCGTAAAGGTACCCCGTTGGGTCAGGTCATTGGGGTACCTGTAGCCACCGAGTGGCCGTTGGCTGCAGTTTCCTGCAGCACTGTTGGTCAGGGGGACGGCCAGCCGGTAAGCCAGACTGTCACCATCGGCATCGGTGGCCCGGAACGATAACATGGCGCGCCGATTGAGGGGCAGGTCGAACGCGGTTTCGGGTAGGGCCAGCTGGGGCGTCTGGTTTGGCAGGGCATTGCTGGCCGTCAGGGTCGTTGTCAGGATGAGCGGCTGGTCGGTGACTGCCTGGGTGCTGTTGCGAATACCGGACCGGTTTGCCTGGGCGAGCGTCAGGGGGTAGGCACCCGGTCCGGCGTAGGTATGCTGAAACTGAAACAAGACTGTCCCCAGCGTTTTAGACGCATTGAGAAACGGCACACTCGTCCGGTCGACCAACTGAGTTTGACCGTCGCCCAGGCAGACCGAAATGGTTTTCATGTCGGCCAGCGCCGATGCGCCACTGATGGGGTCGGTGTACAGCGTGACCGTGATCGTGTAGGTAAGGGCCGATCCGGCAACGGGCTTTGCCTGTATGTAGCCACCCAATAGGTGCGTGGCATGGGTCCTAATTACAAACAGTAAAAGCGTAAGGCAGCCAGCGATTTTCATAACGATGAGCGGGGAGACGAGGTGTGTCTGCGTGAATAACTGGTCCGTTCAGGGTAATCGTGTGTGTGGTCATGCGTATTTCGTAAGCGGTATTTTATTGTACTTTCGGGCTATGCTTTACACAGCTCAACAAACAAACACACTGCCCGAAACGGGCTTCCGCTACCTGCTCGTATCGCTTGCCGATCACGTGCTGACAATCACGCTGAATCGGCCCGACAAGAAGAACGCCCTGCACCCGCCCCTGCTGGCCGAACTGGCGTTCGCGCTGGCGCACGCGCACCATAATCCGGCCGTTTGGCAGGTGGTGCTGGCTGCCACCGGCGATACCTTCTGCGCGGGTATGGACCTGAAAGCGCTGTCGGCGGGCTCCGGCGAGGAGGCCACGGTACCTGAGCCGGCCGGGCCCGTGCGGCTGGGCGAGCTGATGGCTGATCTGCACAAACCCTGCATCGCGCGGGTGCAGGGGCCTGTTTACGCGGGTGGTTTTCTGCTGGTAGGCGGGGCGACCTACGTGGTGGCGGCCGAGTCGGCTACGTTTACGCTGCCTGAAGTGAAGCGGGGCCTGTTTCCGTTTCAGGTGCTGGCGCTGTTGCTGGACATTATGCCGGCCCGCACGGCGCTCGACCTGTGTTTGCGCGCCCGCACCCTGACAGCCGCTGAGGCTCTGGCCGTTGGGCTGGCGACACAGGTGGTGTCGCCCGATGTACTCGACGAAGCGGTGCAGACGCTAACCCGCGAACTGAGCCAGTTTTCGCCCACGGCCATGCAGTTTGGGCTGCGGGCCGCGCAGGAACTGAAACGCCTGCCGTCGGATCAACAGCAGGCGTTTCTATACGATCAGTTTCAGCAGCTTCAGCAAACGCCCGACGCCCGGGAGGGTATGGCGGCTTTTGTTGAAAAACGGCCGCCCATCTGGCAGTCCTGAGTCTTAATTGCCCCGGCGTCGGGTATCGATAATGGTCAGGATTTGCCAGCGCCCGTCGAGCCGCACCAGCGTAAAGGCGTTGGCTCCCGAGTGGCTAAGCGCGCCGTTGTAGTAAAACGAGTAAGGTGTCCAGGCGGTGGCCAGATCGCCGTCGAGGTGAATCGTCATACCCGACAGCCGCTCGTCGAGTGCCCCCTTCGGCGCTTTACCCACCGAGCGGATAAAACCGCTGATCGGATCGTCGCTGACCGAGACGGCACCCTGCCGGTTGGCTACCGACTGCAGCCGGGCCTGGGGCGCAAACACGGTTTTGAGCCGGGTCGAATCGGCCGCTTTCATCGCGTCGAACAGGGTGGTGATCGCGGCCCTGACCGCGCTTTCGTCGGTGGCTGCCGACTGGGCCAGGGTAGGCAGGGCAGGCAGCAGGCTCAATAACAACAGGGTAGCGGGCAGGGACAGACGCATCAGAGGGGTAGTTTAATGTAGAAACCGTCGGGTTTGTTGAAGGGCCGGCTGATCGAGTACGAGCCATCGTATTGCATGACGACCGTACCAATTACCTCGTCGGCCGGCAGTACGTCGACATCGGAAGCCCAGAATTTGGTGTCGATGTGAAACTCGTCTTTAAAGTCTTTGTCGGTAGCGAGCGTGAGGTAGCTGCGGAATTTGAGGGGCGACTGATCGGCGCCGAAGGCGTAGCTGTTTACGGTTACCGGCTTCGTATGGTCCATAATTCGACTGCGCTGCGTTTTAACGGTTCGCTTTCTGTCGTCGAGTGGTACCGTCCCGTCGGGCACCAGAATAAACTGCGTTTTGGTGAGCGTCGTTTTCGGGGGCATAAACCCAACCGGCTCGGAGCGGCTGATTGTGCCATTGATGGACCCAATCAGGTAGCGGCTGTAAAGGCCGTGCGAAACGCCCGACATGGCCAGATTCACGTCCGACACGTCCTGCCAGTAGTCCAGCTTGGTGTTGCCGATAACCAGCGACGAGCGCTTCCAGTCGACATACAAGGGGCGGTCGAGTTTGTTGAGCAGCGTAACGTTCATGGTACCCCGCTCACTCGAGAAATTGTACCGGAGTGTGAGGGAATCGTTGTCGAGTACCAGCCCTTCTTTCTCGACGGGCTGTACGTTGTTGCCCCGCAGGGTAACGACCTGTACGGTACGGGTGCAGCTGCTGAGCATAACGGCGGCTACGACACCCAGTAGAAACGCTTTCATGGTTTTACGTTGACGGGATAGGTGAAACGGGATTGGGCCCACAGGCCAGGCTTTTCAACCGGCTCTGTGGGCCCAATCTACACAAAAAGTGAATTGGTCACTTGTTGCGTTACGGGAGCAGTGACAGCCAGTGCTGGTAGGCATCGTGGTAGGCCTGTTGCGCCCGCATGTCGGGTTCGATGGTGCGGGTTACGTGCAAACCGGCGAAGGCTTCGGTCGCGTTTTTGTAGTAGCCCAGCCCCAGGCCGGCTCCCCGTGCCGCCCCCTGCGCCCCGTCGGTATTGTATAGCTCGATAGAGGCACCGGTCAGGTTGGCCAGTGTATCGCGGAAAAGTGGACTCAGGAACATGTTGGCTTCACCGGCCCGGATGGTCTGCAGGCCGACACCCACCGATTCCATCACCTTGATACCGTAGTAGAGGGCAAACACGATGCCCTCCTGCGCGGCCCGGATCAGGTGGGGCAGGCCATGGCGCGTCAGCTGCAACCCGTGGAACGACGCGCCCAGGTCGGCATTGGCCAGTACCCGCTCGGCCCCGTTTCCGAAGGGCAGACAGGCCAGTCCGTCGGCACCGATGGGGGCTTCGTGGGCCAGGTTGTTCATGGCGTCGTAGCCAATCGAACGGCTCAGCACCTGGTTGCGTAGCCAGCTGTTGAGAATGCCGGTGCCGTTGACGCACAACAGCACCCCATAGCGCGGAGCGTCGGGCGTGTGGCTCACGTGCAGAAAGGTATTGACCCGCGACTGCGGATCGTAGCTGGCCTGATCGCTCACCCCGTAGACCACGCCCGATGTGCCCGCCGTGGCCGCAATCTGACCCGGCTCCAGTACGTTGAGCGACAGCGCATTGTTGGGCTGATCGCCGGCCCGGTACGTAACAGGCGTACCGGCTGCCAGGCCCAGCTCGGCTGCGGCCGTGCCGGTCAGTTCACCCTGCGGGGCAAACGTGGGCCGGATCGTGGGCATCAGCCCCGTATCGAACCCGAAATAATCGAATAGAAACTGGGCAGGCTGGTTGGCCTGGAAATCCCAGAATGCGCCTTCGGAGAGGCCCGATGCGGTCGTGACCACCTCGCCGGTCATGCGGGCCGCCAGGTAATCGCCGGGCAGCATAAAATGGGCGGCCTGTGCGTAAATAGCCGGCTCATGGGCTTTCACCCAGGCCAGTTTGGCGGCTGTGAAATTACCGGGTGAATTGAGCAGATGGGTCAGCACGCGCTCATGACCGAGCTCATCGAACGCCCGGTTGCCGAAGGGGACGGCGCGGCTGTCGCACCAGATAATCGACGGCCGCAACACGTTGAGCTGCGCATCCGTCACGACCAGGCCGTGCATCTGATACGAAATACCGATGGCTTTTACATCGGCGGGCTGCACACCGGCCTGGGCCAGTACGGCCTGGCTGGCCCGGCAGGCATTGAGCCACCAGTTTTCGGGCTGCTGCTCGGCAAACCCGGGCTGGGGCGACTCGATGGCCATTTCGGTTTCCGGAAAAAAGGCCGATGCTACGGCTTTTCCGCTGTCGGCTTCGACCAGACAGGCTTTTACCGACGAACTACCAAGGTCAAAACCAAGAAGATACATGGATGGTACGGGTTGATGACAGGAATAAGTGTCAAATGGACGACAAATATGCTAAACCGGCGCGACAATGCCGATACGGGTACGACACAAAGGCATTTATGGTCGCCGTTTACGCAGGCAAGCCGGCCAAAGGCGGAAATAGCCCCCGCTTTTCGTTTCTTTGCAGGCTAGTTAGGGAGTAGCGGAGAGGCCGGAAGCGGATGCTCTGATGCTCCGTCACACTTTCGCTCTTTATACATGAGTCCGGTACTGGATCTTACTATTGACGAGCTGTTTGCACAGTTCGATTCCCTGCGGGTGCTGATTATTGGCGATGTCATGCTCGACGCCTATGTGTGGGGGCGGGTCGAACGCATTTCGCCCGAAGCACCGGTACCGGTCGTTACGGTCGATCGGCGTGAGCAGCGGCTGGGGGGCGCAGGCAACGTACTGCTCAATGTGCAGGCATTGGGTGCCGAAGCTATTATCTGTTCGGTGATCGGCACCGACGCGCCCGGCGATCAGCTGCAGCAGGAGCTTTGCAACCGGGGCCTGCGCTGCGATGGGCTGATCCGGAGCGCCGACCGGATTACCACCATCAAAGAACGCATCATTGCCGGTTCGCAGCAGGTCGTTCGGGTCGATACAGAAACCGACCGGCTCATTACCGAGCAGGAACGCACGCAGCTCGTTGCCAAGGCCAAAGAGCTTATTCCGACCTGCCATGTGGTTATTTTTGAAGATTATGACAAGGGGGTGCTGAGCCGGGAAGCTATTGCCGAGATTACCGATTTTGCCAATGCCCGGCAGATTCCTACGGTAGTCGACCCCAAGAAGCGTAATTTCCTGGCCTACCAGAACACCACCCTGTTCAAACCCAATCTGAAAGAACTCCGGGAGGGGCTGAAGCTCGACTTCGATGTCGACAATGCGGCCGACTTTCAGGCGGCTGTCGATGGGCTCAAGGCGCAGCTCAATGTGGCCGGGGCACTGATTACGCTGTCGGAGCGGGGGGTCTACATCGATTTCAACGGGCAGCAGCTCAAACTGCCGGCCCACATCCGCAAAATTGCCGATGTGTCGGGCGCGGGCGATACCGTCATCAGCATTGCTGCCTGCTGTGTGGCCCTGCGGCAGTCGCCGGCTGTGATCGCCGGTCTGTCGAACCTGGGGGGCGGGCTGGTCTGCGAGTCGGTCGGTGTGGTGCCCATCGATAAAGAACAGCTCCGGCGCGAGGCTCTGCGGCTCAGCTAGTTCCAGCCGCGGCCAAAAAAAGAGGGGCCGGCCCATCCGATACGGTAGATCCGTCGGGTGGGCCGGCCCCGGCGTATAGGTGCCCGCTTACAGGCTCGACAGTTCTTTCACCGTATCGACAAAGCAGCGGGCCTTGTCGGGGTTGGTGTCGGGGTAGATACCGTGGCCCAGGTTGGCAATGTAATGCTGGTGGCCAAAGGCGCTGAGCATGGCCTGTACTTCGGTTTTGATACCCGCAAAATCAGCATAGAGCACGCAGGGGTCCAGATTGCCCTGCAGCACCTTGTTGGGTACCAGCGCGCGCGATTCGGCGGGGTCCATGTTCCAGTCGAGGCCCACCACCTGACAGTCGAGCTGGCCGATCTCATGACGGGCAAAGAAAGCGCCCTTGGCAAACACCGTTACGGGCACATCGGTAAGGGCGTCGCAGATTTGCTTAATGTACGGCAGCGAGAACGTCCGGTACTGCTCGGGCGAGAGGATGCCCGCCCACGAGTCGAACACCTGAATCAGATCGGCCCCGGCTGCGACCTGGGCTTTGAGGTACGAGATGGTGCTGTCGGTAATCTGCTGCAGTAGCGTGTGCGCAAAGGCGGGGTCGGTATAGAGCAGTTTCTTGGCCACCGAAAAGGTTTTGGAGCCCTTCCCTTCGGTCATGTAGCAGAAAATGGTGAAGGGCGCGCCGGCAAAGCCAATAAGGGGCACCCGGCCGTTCAGCTCTTTCTTGGTGAGCCGGATGGCATCGAGCACATAGCCCAGGTCCGTTTCGGCATCGGCCACGCGCAGCTGCGCCAGATCAGCGGTCGTGCGCACCGTTGTCGGGAAAACGGGCCCCCGGCTTTCGATCATTTCGTAGGGCAGGCCCATGGCTTCGGGCACCACCAGAATATCCGAAAAAATAATAGCGGCATCGACGTCGAAGGCATCGACCGGCTGAATGGTTACTTCGGCCGCCAGTTCGGGCGTTTTGGCGAGCGTGATAAAACTGCCAGCCTGCTCGCGCACGGCCCGGTACTGCGGCAATACGCGTCCGGCCTGCCGCATCATCCAGACCGGCACCCGCTCGGTCAGTTCACCCCGCGCGGTGCGGAGCAGCAAATCGTTTTGTAAGATCATGCCGCAAATATACCGCTTGGCCGGGTTTAGTTGCGGCTGCTGCGGGGGCAATCCGGTCTATACCAGTTCAAAAAGCAGCATCACGGCGCCCCCCAGTTCGATCTGATCGCCATGGTCCAGCGGATAACTCATACCGGCAATGTCGGCCCGCTCCATGGTATCGTTGGGGTGGAATACTTTGGTTTTGTTGCCGCTCGCCGGCAGGCCCCCCGCGTCGACAAGCAGGCTGTAGCGATGGCGTTTGGGGTCGTAAGCGATGTGGGCGTGGGCGCGGCTAACGGCACCGTTGACAGTTCCCCGTGCCGGGTCGAAGGCCGGGTCGTCGTCGTTCAGAATCACGATGTCGTTGTGGCGCACCCGTCCGGCCGTGGTCTGGGCCTGCTGCCCGCGCCCAATGCAGTAGCTGGTCTGGCGGCTGGGGTCGAGGGTGTAGGTGTCGTGTTCGGTCTGGCCAACCAGTGTAGTCAGGCGCGCCAGCTGCGGAGCGGCACCGGCCGCCCGGCGTCCTTCGATCTGCAGCCCCAGATTGCCGGATCGCACGCTGGTATCGGGCAGGGCGTCGGTATAGAACGTGTAGTCGAACTGCCAGTCGGGGGGAAGCTGGATATACTGATCGGCCAGCTGTCGGCTCAGTTCGCGCTGGAATTTGCCCGGCTGGGCCGCCCACAGCGCCACCCGGTACAGCTCGGTTTCGTCGGGCGCGGGTGCCAGAATGGCGAGCCGGAGCGCGATAGGCGCATTGTCGGGTTCGTTCTGATAGGGGTGCAGTGCGTCGAGTACAAACCGCAGCAGCCGTTCGCGCAGCTGACCCGCCGGGGGCAATCCAGCCGGGGGCAGTCCAGCCGGAGCGCCGGGCGCGGGCTGAGGAGCCGGGCTGGCCGGCGGCAATTCTCCCGCTGCGGGTAAAGGCTGTTCGGTCGCCGGCATGGGGCTATCAGACGGGGTAGGGGCCGGCTGTGCGGGGCCGAAACCAAAGGCTTGTTTGAGGGAGTCGAGTAGGCTCATACCTGTTGTTGGAATTAAAAACTACCGAGGTAACCACGCTGTTTGAGCAGGGGCGCCACCACCGTATTGGCCAGCCGAACGGCCTCGGCCGACGATTCGCCCAGTTCGATCCGGACGCTGACGACCGTGCGTGACTGCCCGTTTGGCGTTGGGGCAAAAAAGACGTACCAGCCATCGTTCTGCCGCACCCCCTGCACGATCCGTTCGGGTGTACCGGTCTTGCCGGCTACCCGCGCCACGCTGATTTTCGCGTTGCCGCCCGGGTTCGACTGCTCGATCATGAACGATTGCAGGAGCTGCGCGTTGGGGGCACTGCCCAGCCGTTTGCCGGCGACAACGGGGCGGGCCGCACCGCCCTGACTCAGCACATAGCGCGAGGGCTGCATAATGCCTCCGTTGGCAATGGCACCGGCCATCCGGGCCAGGGCCGCGGGTGTAGCCGTGAGCTGCCCCTGCCCCCAGGCCAGACCCGAAAACTCACTCTGGTAGCGTTTGGGATACGTCGAGGCCGTGTAATACAGCTTGCGCCGGACCACAAAGGCCGAGTCGCGCCAGTGGTCCCGGATGCGGGTTCGCTCGGCATCGGTATGGGTATCGGTAAACGCGTAGCCGCCAATATAGTCGACGTTCATACCCGTAGCCAGATAGAGGTTGGCCAGCTGATCGTCGAGTTTGGCGTCGTTGGCCGTTTTAATGAAATACACATTGCTCGACCGCACAATGGCTTTGCGCATATCGACAGTTTCGTTGCAGGGTTCCGATTCGCGGGCACCCCGCCGGATAATCTCGGCGCACGAGATGGTGTACTGCCGGCTGGCGGCCGTTGTGCCCAGCTTGTCGAAGGCCGCCATGGCCGTCAGAATTTTGGCCGTCGAGCCGGGGGCCGTCGGGTAGGTCATGCCCAGATCGCGCTCAGTGACCAGGTAAGGCAGCTTCAGCCGGTCGCGGTCGGGAAGCAACATAGCTTCGGGCGCGTCGAGGTTGGGCGTCGGGTACGTTGCCGACGCATGAATGTCGCCCGAAGCCGCATCGAGCACCACCACCGACAGGCGTTTATCCCGAAACTCAGATCGGGCCAGCGCCCGCTGAATGGCCACCTGCAGTTCGGCATTGAGGCTCAGGCGCAGGTCGCGGTTGCGGGCTTTGCGCTCGGCTACTTCGCGACTGTCGAGGCCGGCACGCAGGGCCGGGGCCAGTTCGCTGTAGTCGTATACCGACAGGGTGCGGGTTTGCTGCACCGCCGGGCTGAACCGGTCGGCGTGGTAGGCCAGCGTCACGAGCGCTGTTTTGCGGGGGCGGCTGTTGAAACCGCGCAGTTCGCTCAGGTGCGTAGCTTCGGCATAATAGCCATTGCTTTGCCCCCAGAACAGCTGGGTGTTCAGATCGCCGAGCCAGAAAAACAGGTCGTTGCCAAAGGGGTAATAGCGTTGCAGCCGTTTGCGGGTCAGCTGCTGCAGGTCGGCGTCGGCCAGTCCGCTCTGTCGAAGCTGGCGGGCCTGCTGCCGGATGCGGTCGGGTTCGCTGGTGGCCAGCAGCAAGCCATTGCGGTCGTAGATGGTGCCGGCGGCCAGCGCCCGGGTCAGTCGTTCGATGCGGGGATTATAGCTGTAAACGGGATCGCCGTTGCGCGTAACAACCCGCGCCGGTCGAACTACGTACTCGCGGCCCCGCCAGCTGATGATGGGCAGCAACTGCGCAATAAGCACGGCTACCCCCGCCAGAAAGCCAACGATGCCGGCCATCAGCACCACGTCGTAATGCTGTTGCAGGTACTCGCGCTGCGCCACCTGTCCCGGCCGGCTGGCCACGCTGAATACCGCCCCCATGGCCGTCAGGTTAACGATCAGCGAAATTTTTCCGTAGCTCAGAAACGGCACGCTGATACCGGTGAGCGGCAGTAGCCCGATGGAGCCACCCCCGATGATGAGAAACTGAATACCCGTAGCAATGGCAATACCCGACACCAAGAAAAAGCTGAAAGGCTGGCCGGCCCGGCGGGCGTGCAGAAACAGGCGGTGCAGCAGGATGCCCATCAGCAGAAAAACCGCAATGACCCCCAGCCCGCCCAGCTCTTCGCCCAGACTGGGCAGAATCATATCGGTGTGAGCCGCCGGAATGGCGTTGGCAAATCCTTTCCCGAGTCCCTGCCCCGACCAGCCGCCGGTGGCCAGCGCCCAGAAACCGTGGGCCAGGTGATCGCCCCCGTACACATCATTGTTCCAGGGGCTCAGCCACATGGCTTTGCGGTCGGCCAGCCGACTGCCCACAAAAGGCAGCCGGTCGCCGAAGGTAAACATGGCCATCACCAGCAGCAGCAGCACCGGCGCTTCGGTGAGCAGAGCCGCCCAGCCCAGGGCCGTGGCCGAGCGCGCCTGCCGTTTCCAGATCATGTACCCCACCAGCCCGGCCAGGCTCAGCAGCGTGGCCACCACGCCCGGCAGCAGCCAGAGCGCCAGCCCATAGCCCAGACCCGTAGCCAGTGTAAGGGGCAGGTTGCCCCGGGCAATGCTGTAGAACAGCAGAAACGTAAAGCAGACGACCAGCGCCGGCCCCATATCGCCCAGCAGCAGGTAGAGCAGCATGAGCAGGCCCGCTCCCAGAAAGGCGCCGATGCTAACCCCAAACCGCCAGCGCAGGTCGGGCAGCTGCCGGATATTCTGCTCGTTGGCGGCAAAGAAGCCGGCGAAAAACAACAGCAGCAGATACTTGGTGATTTCGCTTGGCTGGAATGTGAGCCCCCCCACCGACAGGTTGACGCGAACACCGCTGCCTTCGGGCCCCGAGCCCACCAGCAGCGTCAGGCCGGCCAGCCCCAGGGCCAGCACCAGCCAGGTCCAGCCCGACAGCCGCACCGCCGTTTGCCCTCCCCGCGTGAACAGCCAGTCGTAAGCGCGGGTGGCGTAGAAACGCCCCACGTTCAGCTGCGACACCACCGTCAGGCCCAGCAGGCCCAGCCCGATACCCTGGATGGTCTGGCTGGCATAAAGCGTGTCCTGCAGCGGGTCCTGAATGGCCAGCAAGGTCAGCACCGATAAGCCGGTGAGCAGCATCAAAATGGCCAGCAGCAGCGGATCGGCGCTGAACCGGCGCAGGTGCCACACGGTATCGACCAGCCAGAACGCCAGCAACAGACCCAGCACAATACCCCAGAACTGCCAGGTGTAGGTGCCCGGGCGCCGAACCATCAGCGCGTGGTCGGCCTTGAGCTGGCTGTAGACCACCGTGCCGATGAGCCGCAGCTGGTGCGGCCGGCCCGTGAAGGTGAAGGCAGGGTCGCCGGTCAGGTGGGCGGTGCCGCGCCGGCTGCCAAACTCCAGACCAGGCTTCAGCGGAACCACGCTGTAGCCGGCCCCCTCGATAAGGCCGGTAAACGAGAACGTTCCCTCGGCGTCGGTGCGGGCATACACAAACTGATCGCGCAGGGTATCGGGCTGGGCCGTAGCCGGGTGTCTGCGCAGCTGCACCAGCACGCCTTCCAGGGGATGCTCGTCGCGTAGCACCCGGCCGCTCAGCGTGGCCGATCCGCTGCCCCCGCTGACTGTGGCTGCGTAGGGTTTGGGGTTGTTCAGCTCGCGGTTGTACAGCAGCGAGTCGAAACCCATCTGCTGCCGCGAAAACCGAAGCCGGCTCTGAAAATCGGTACCGCCGATGCGGCTGCGCCAGGCGCGGGGTGCGTACAGCGCGAATGGCCGTTTGTTGAGCCCGCCCAAATTGTCGAGGGGAGGGTTGTGGCTCAGCTTAGCCGGCAGCGAATCGGCCAGCATGGCAATGTCGCCGGGATCGGTGTAGTAGTTGCCGGCGGTCAGCAGCTGCCGGACCGCAGCCGGACGTAGGCCCGGCGCCAGCAACAGGCTTTGCCCCGTACGGGCCGATTCGGTTGCCCGATCGAGGGCAGGCATCAGGTTGGTGTAAAGCCGGATGAAGAGCAGCAGCAGCATACCTGATGCAACCAATAAATACACACGTCCGGAGGATGAGGGCATGCCAGAGGGGAACAGAGAATGAATTAATGTAAAAGCCCGGTCGTGTCGGTAGACGCGCTGCTGTCGGGCGGGGCGGTCTGAGCGGGTGTGGGTTGGGGCTCGGGCTGCGTTGTGGGCGGCACAGCCACCGTGTCGGCCGTCACGTCCGCTGGTTCAGCCGGTTCCGTATCAACCGTGTCGCTGGCTTGGGCCGACGGTTGAAAGAACTGGGTCGAGTCGATAGGCGTCGCCGTCGAATCGGGCTGCACTACCGGCGGGGTATCGCGCCGGGTCTTGACGTAGAAAACGCCCCCGGCAATCAGCGCCACCACAATCAGCCCAACCACCAGGCCCAGCCAGGCCGGCATACCTCCCGCAGGAGTAGGCTCGTCGTAGCTTGCCCCATACACTGGTTCGGGCGCAGTGGGTGCCTGGTAAGCGGCTGGCGCCACCATCGTCTGCTGCACAGGCCGGGGGGCGGGTGGCGCCGGCCGGCCGGCGCCCCGGTTGGCCTGAAGTTCTTCAACGTTGGCCTGACCGAGCAGCAGCGCCAGGTCGGCGGTGTCGCTGAGCCGGCTGGCCGGGTCTTTGGTCAGCGACCAGGTCAGAAGCGTTTGCAGGCTGGGCGGTAGCGCCTGCCCCGGTGTGGGCGTCAGCGCGGGCGGCTCGGCGCGCAGCACCTGATCCATGAAGGCGGCAATGCCGGCATGGTCGGTCATGGCGAAGGGCACCCGTCCCGCCAGACATTCGTACAACACCACTCCCAGCGAGTAATAATCGGTGGCAACCGTTACCCCCCGTGGGTTGTCGAACTGCTCGGGCGAGGCATATTCGTAGGTCATCAGCGACTGCCCCGTCATGGTCTGGGTTTGCTCATGCAGCCGGGCCACCCCAAAATCGGTAAGCAGAAAGTGCAGTTCGCCACTGGCCAAGGTTCGGTACAGAATATTTTCGGGCTTGATGTCGCGGTGAATGATGCCCTGCGGATGAATGGCACCAAACGCTTCGGCCAGCTGAAGCCCCAGCCGGATGGTGGCCGGCACACTCAGGTGGCCCTGCTGCTGGAGCAGCGTGCGCAGGCTGCCGCCCTCGATCCAGTCCATAACGATAAACGGCATGGCCCGGTCGAGTTGTACCTCCCGCACCCGCACCACATTGGGATGCGCGATGCTGGTCATGATGTCGGCTTCGACCCGAAAGCGCCGGAGCGTTTCGGGGCTGGTATCGACGGTGAAGTGTTTGATCGCCACCAGGTCGCCCGAGGCTACGTGCCGGGCTTTAAGCACGCGGGCATTGCTGCGACCCAGTTCGCTGATGATTTCGTACCCCGGGAAGTGCGTGTTGACGCTGAGGGTTGGCATGAGTACTGGCTAATTTAAGGGCGACGCCGTGGCCATTGTGTCGATGGCGTCCGGTATCGCGGTGGAGCGGTAACTGGTTACGCGGCAGGTGAGCCGGGTGCCCCGGTCGCTGTTGGGCGCGGGCAGCGTTACCGACGCGTTGGGTGCTACATTGGCAAACCGCAGTGTCTCGTGTTTGTAGAGACCGCCTTTTTCTTTGTAATAGTTCACCTGCACGAGTACATACGTAAACGGCAGTTCGGTCGGGTTAGTCAGTTCGATCTTCGCATTTTTTATGCCGCCAAACAGGCCCACCTTGTAGTTGGCGACGCTGGCGCGCAGGGAGCGGGCAGCCAGTAGCCCCTGTTGCCGGCGCTGCAGCTGGGCCCGGGCCGAGTCGAGCCGCTGTCGGGCGTGCAGGGCTGCCGTGTCGGATTTGCCTGCGCTGCCGGTAACCAGCGGGGCCGGGCCGTCGGCGGGCGAATCGGCCGTTGTCGAGCGGTTGCCCGACCGCGTCAGAACCAGATAGCCGCCAGCCAGGCCCAGCAGGGCGATCCCGATGAAAACTGGCCATTGCCACGACGCCCGTTTCGGCACCGGCCGGTCGGCCAGGGGGGGGGCAGCCTGAACGGGCCGGGGGGCGGGGGCCGGCGCAGCCTGCGTACGGGCCGTGTCGGGAACGGCTACCGGTGGGGATGCCGTGGCGGCCCGCCCCGACTGCAGGTACTGGAGTTCGGCCTGTTTGAGCAGCCAGGTCAGTTCGTCGGGGTCGCTGAGTCGATCAGCCGGTTTTTTAGTCAGCAGCCGGTCGAGCAGGGTAGCAAAGCCATCCGTTGAGCGGCCGCCGGCCAGCGGGGGCAGGGCCGGGGGGGCGTCGGTCAGCACCTTGTTCATAAACGTAACAATGCCGGCATGGTCGGTCATGGCAAAGGGCACGCGCCCCGTCAGGCATTCGTAGAGCACCACCCCCAGCGAGTAGTAGTCGGTGGCGGGCCCCACGTGTTTGGGGTCGTTAAACTGCTCGGGCGAAGCATATTCGTAGGTCATCAGCGACTGCCCCGTCAGTGTGTTCGACTGTTCGTGCAGCCGGGCCACGCCAAAGTCGGTGAGCAGAAAATGCAGTTCACCACTCGCCAGCGGCCGATACAGAATATTTTCGGGCTTCACGTCGCGGTGAATGATACCCTGTTCATGGATAACCCGAAAGGCCGCGGCCATCTGCAGGCCCAGCCGCGTGGTGGTGGGCACGTCGAGCCCGTTCTGGGCCTTGATCAGCGTACTGAGGGTACCGCCTTCGATCAGCTCCATCACCAGATACGGTAATTCGGCTTCGAGCTGTACGTCGCGCACCCGCACAATATTGGGGTGGGCAATACTGGTCATGATGGCCGATTCGCGCTGAAACCGGCGGAGCGTTTCAGCATCGGTGTTGAGCGCGAAATGTTTGATGGCCACCAGATCGCCGGAGGCCAGATGCCGCGCTTTCAGAATGCGGGCGTTGCTGCGGCCCAGTTCGCTCAGGATTTCGTAGCCGGGAAACTGGGTATTGAATCGAACAGTAGTCATTGCGGACGGGAGGTGGGTGGCTGTGGCTGTACCGAAACCGTGATAAGCGTATTCAGGGCCGTATCGGCGCCGACCGATGCCCGTACGGGCTGATCGACCTGGCTGAAATAAACCCGGCGGAGCTGTAGCTGACCCGGGCGTGTTGTTTCGATGCCCGTCGAGAAACCCCGGATCACCAGGTTGGTTAGCGATGCCGTCGACAGGTTGCCGACGCGCAGCGCCAGGGCGGCAGCCGACGTATTGCCGGGGATGAGTACCGTAAGCGTCGAGTCGCCCAGCACCGACCGCAGCGAATCGTTGAGGGTGAGGGGTTTCCAGATGCGCACTGTATCGGCCGGCAGACGCAGTTGCCGATCGGGCGTACCAAAGGCCAGCTGCCGGAGCGAATCGAGCGGATCGGCGCCGGCAACGGGTAAGGCGCTGCCTGTGCTGTCGGGCGATACCGCCTGCACCTGATCGACCGGAGTGGGGTTCGACTGGTACCAGAACAGAGCGGCCAGTCCGCCCAGCAGCAGCAGCACCGCGCCGATCCAGAGCCCCGTGTGCCGCCCGGCTGTCGGTTTCGGCGGATCGGCGGCCACGGGTGGGGGCAGGGGCGTGGCGGGCATCGTCTCCGTTCGGGCGGGGGCTTTGCGGGCCGACTTTTCCCGGCGCTGCCCAATTACGGGTTCGGCCAGGGGTTGGCGGTCGGGCCGTTTGGCCATCAGGACCGTGATGTTGTCGTTGCCGCCCGCGGCATTGGCCAGCCGGATCAGTTCTGAAATCTGCTGGTCGATCGAGATCGATTGAGCCAGTACCGACCTGATCTGCTGCTGCGTCAGCATATCGGTCAGGCCATCGCTGCAGAGCAGCAGCTGGTCGCCCACCTGGAAGTCGGTTTCGCCCCAGTCCAGAAAATCCGGATCGTCGACGCGGTGCGGCATAGAGCCCACGTCGCGCAGGATTTCGTTCCGGCGTGGGTGGCGCATAGCGTCGGCTTCGCTGAGTTCGCGGGCATCTTCGCGCATGCCCACAATGGAGTGGTCAGCGGTCAGTTTATCGAGGCTCTGTTGCCGAAACCGGTACAGGCGCGTGTCGCCCACGTGCACGTAGTAGAGCGTATCGGTGGCAGTATCGGCCAGAACGGCCGTCAGCACGCAGCACATCTGGGCCAGGCGGGCGTCGGTCTGCCGCTCGGTATTGATCTGGTTATTGGCAAAGACGACGGCTTCGCGCAGCATCGAGAGCGGGTCACCAGTCGGGGTGGCCATATAGCGCTCGATAGCCCCTTTGGCAATGGCGGCCGCCCGGTCGCCCCCGGCATAGCCACCCACGCCGTCGATCACGACCAGCAGGGCGGTGGTGTCGGTCCAGAGTGGCTGGCAGATAAACGTATCCTGGTTATCCTGCCGGCGTTGGCCGACATCGGTGTGGCCGGCAATCAGTAAATCGGTCATGCTAAAAACGGGCGTTGGCAACGGAGAAGATAGACAGGGATTGGGTACGGGCTCAGCGCGGCAGCTCCCGGAAATGCCGAAAGACAAAAAACAGCACCACCCCCAGCAGTAACCCGGCCAGCAGTAGATCGATCATGGCGTCAGTAGTTGCGGTTAAAATGCAGGGTAACCATGCTGTTGAGCAGCAGCTGCGCCTGGTCGGGCAGCGGAAACCACTGCGGACTGGCGGGCTCGCTGCGCGGTATCAGCTGCTCGTCGACGCGCGTTTCGTTGCGGCTGAACGAGGCCACCTGAAACGACTGGCTGGCCTCGTCGAAGCGAATACGCGCGTGGGGATTCGAAACGTAGGCCGACTCAACAAGCAGGTAGTTCGGAAAATGCTGGTTGTCGGGTTCCTTGCGGGCCACCACGATTTCCCGGTCGACCATGCGATAACTCGACTCGCGGTTCAGTTCGGCGATGTAGTATCGGATGGTGGCCAGGCCCGTATCGAGGGAGCGGGGCAGCGGCTGAGCGGCTACCGGTACCGGGCCGCCCGATGGGGCGGGGGCGCTGGGCTGGCTAAAGCTGAACCGAACGCCGAACGCGCCCGGCTCCCGAAAGTCGATGTGCCGGAAGGCCTGCTGGTCGACATCGATTTTCTCGAAGCGGTTGGTTTGTTTCACCCGGCGCGTCACGTTCAGATTGTCGGGCAGGGCCTCGGCCGCCGGCCCACCAGGCAGCAGGCCCGTCAGGGCGCCAACCACCCGCACCTCGTCGGGTTCGATGGGGTCACCGGCAAATTCGCGCCCGGCGCCAAACTTGAAAAACCAGCCCGAGGCCACCGGCGAAATGCGCTGGTAGCCTGCCCGGTGGGCGTCGATCCGGGCGTTGAACGCCTGCACGGCTTCGTCGACAATGACGGGAAACGCATTCTGCCGCGCTTCGTAGGTGTCGGGGTGGAGCAGAATGAGGAAATGGGCGTTGAAGAGCATGCTGCTGCCCACCGACTCGCGACTAATCGACGCGTCGAAACTGGCGGCCAGCTCGTGCAGAATCTGGGTGTTGGAAACGGTTGCCGGCTGACTGGAATCAGTATGGTCGGGGGGCGGCAGAATCAGGTTGCTCAGCTTCTGAAGCCAACCGCCAGACGAAGTAGCCATGAACGAGGAACGTTAGTGAATGCATACGGACGAGGCCGATTATCGACATAACGGCCGATAGGCCCCAAACTGATACGGCCGATGCCCAAAAGGGACCGCCGGCCAATCCGGATCAGGTTAAAAGCATAACGGCATTGGGCCACCGGGTGTTTGCGCGGCCGTATTCGGTGCCGCGTGAGTCGGGGCGGGCCGGGTATGCACAAAAAGCCCCGCCGTGGTACCCGAAAAGGCACCACGGCGGGGCAGCAGACCGATCGGACAGTGATTAACCAAACAGTTCGTCCCAGATGCCTTTGGCTTTTACCTTGGCTTCTTCGATACGCTGGGCGGCTTCGGCCTTCAGCTCATCGAGTTTCACCTGGGCGGCTTCGAGCTGCACGGTGGCTTCGGCCTTCATGTCGTCGAATTTATCTTCGGCGGCATCGGCCAGTTCATCGGCTTTGGCTGCGGCAGCCGAGAACGCCGTTTCGGCCTGGGCCTGCAGGTTGGTGATGGTGTCGGCGGTCGAGGCTTTGGCGGCTTCGAACTTCTCGGCGGCTTTGGCTTTCAAACCATCGACGTCGATGTCTTTACCAACTTCCTGCGCTTTGGCAACCAGCTGGTCGCGCAGTTCATCGAACTGGGTCGAAACGGCATCGAGGTGCTGGCTGGCTTCGGCCTTAAACGCGTCGAATTTGTCGGCGGCTGCGGTTTTGGCGGCCTGCACATCGGTCAATTTGTTGTTGTTTTCCATGAGCTGGTGGTGTACGTAAACAGTTTACGCCGAAAAATGACCAGAAATAAGGCCAAAACAAAGCCCTGATCGGGTTTAGACGTCTGTCTTAGGTAAGGCGTCTGACAATCAGGTTGTTGACGAGTTCGAAAAGGCCGGCCGGCTTCAGGGTTCGCCAGTTCAGGATTTCGTCGAGCGTGCCCCCGTAGTTGATGTAATAATCGAGGTGGTACTTGTTCCATTCGCGCTCGACAAAGTCGGGGGCGCGTACAGCCGCAATCCAGCCATCTTCTACATCGTCGAACCACTCTTCGTAATAGCTGTCGTCGGAGCCGTGAAAATTCAGAATGTTTTCGCTGATGAGAATGAAGTATTTGATGCCCTCGTTGACGAGCGGGTCGATGACCTGTCGCTTCAGATACATGATGTCGTTATGAAGCGTGTCGTTCCATTCGCCAAATAGCTCGATCACCACAAACTGCCGGTCGTAGTTGGCAAACAGTAACTTACAATACAGCGTCTCGGAGCCAATTTCGTCCCAGAGTGGGTGAATATAGTAGCCGTAGATATCGTGCTCGTACTGCTGCATATTGTACTCCCGCTCGTGAAACGGTGACCGTTCGTCTTCCGCGGCCGAGTAATACTTCTCCCAGCCATAAAAGGGTTCGATATCCTGCATACGTTCCGGAACAGCCCGATAGGTTTGTGCAACTGTTCCCGATTGTATAACGCAGGGGCGAGCGCGTTTGTTGATGGGGTCAGGGGGAAGTTTGGCGGGTAGCCACCCCAACAGACGGCCTGGCGCAGCCGGGCTGATAAACCCGCCGAAACCGTGCGGATGCAGCCGCGAATGCGTAGGTTTAGGGTATGAACAAGCCACCCAACACCGTCCTGATTACCGGAGCCTCTACGGGCATTGGCTACGGCGCGGCCCGGCAGTTTGCCCGGCGCGGCTACCGTGTTTTTGCCGGCGTCCGCACCGTGGCCGACGCCGACCGGCTCCGCACCGAACTGGGGCCATCGGTCGAACCGCTGCTGCTCGATGTGACGAGCGAGGTGTCGGTGCAGGCGGCCGTACAGACCCTGACGTCGGCGCTGGCGGGCAGCGGTCTGGGCTACCTCATCAACAATGCCGGCGTGGCCATTGGCGGGCCCCTGCAGCATCAGCCGCTGGCGGTGATCGAGCAGCACCTGGCCGTCAATGTGCTGGGTGTTGTGCGAATCACGCAGGCCGTGCTGCCGCTGCTGGGGGCCGGGCCGAGCTCATCAGCCGCGCCTGATTCAACGCGGCCCGGCCTGACGCGGCTCGGCCGTATTCTGATGATCAGTTCGGTAAACGGGCAGGTGGCCATTCCGTTTATGGGGGCCTATGTGGCCTCGAAACACGCGCTCGAAGGGTTGTCGCACAGTTGGCGCCGGGAGCTGGCCCCGTTTGGCATTCGGGTAATCATTGTGGGGCCGGGGGCCGTGAAAACGCCCATCTGGGGGAAAGGCACCGATATCAGCCCGTACAGCCACACGCCGTATTACCCCGCTATGCAGCGGTTCATGAAGCGTGTGCGCGCGGCCGAAGCGGGTGGGCTCACGGCCGATGCCGTGGGCGAGCGGCTGGTGCAGATCGCCGAAGCGCCCCGACCCCGTATCCGGTATGCCCTGTTGCCGCAGCCGGTGGTGGGCTGGCTGATTCCGCGCCTGCCCAACCGCCTGCTCGACTGGGTGCTGGCCCGCATTTGAGGGAACAAAAAAAGCCCGCTGGTGCATACCAGCGGGCCAGTTGGTTGCCTGATTGGTCAGGTGGGCGTATTCGAGAGTTTGCCGGCCAGCGTATGCAGCGCAGCGGCCAGCCCCTGCAGGCGCGTAACCATATCGCCTTCCGAACCCACCGAGGTGCTCAGCTGGGTCACCTGGTCGGCCAGCTTGTTGAGCAGGGTTTCGAGCGCGCCGTGGTCCGCTTTTTCCGACTCGATCGTCTGTTTAAGCGTACCGAGCGACTGCGCAATGTCGCTCGTATTGCTTCCCTCGCGCAGCACGGCAATCCATTGGTCGATCACCGTACTATCCGGGAGCTGAGGTAATTCGGGATCGGTAGACCTGAACAGACTCATCGTCTGATCAAGCAATTCCGTCGATTCTTCGTGGTTAATCATGAACGAGTAGTCAGGGAGTGTATACGATCGGGTCAAAGGTGGCTGCTGAACGACCGCAGGGCACCCACCAGCTGTTTAAGCAGCGCTTCGTCGGTAGGCGCTACATTTGGCTCGTGCGAAACGGAGGCCGTATGGCTGGCCATGCTCAGCATCAGGTGACGTACCTGATCGGCATTGGGTTCGGGTTCTTTCAGCAGATCGCGCAGGGTGGCCATTTCGGCCCAGATACGCTCGGTACCTACGTCGCCCCGGAGGGCGTTCATCCAGCCCTCAAGCAACAGAACGCCCTGTTCAGCCGTGAGCGTAGTATGGTGTCCGTCGCCAAAAGCGCCAAGTGTGTCGTTGAGCATCCGATGCTCCAGCGTGTTGTCTTCCATTGTGTAGTGTGATTGGTGATGATTAGGCGCTCAGGCTGCGCAGCAGTTTCGACAGGCTTTCGAGTTTGCCGGTCCAGGTGCCCTCGGCGTTGGGCCCTTCGGCAGCGGTCTGGGCTTCGTCGGCCAGCGCCAGCAGGATGTTCTTTACCTGCCCGGCGTCGGGCTCCGGCTGTTGCAGCAGGTCGCGCAGCTGGCTCAGCTGGCCTTCTACCTGGCCCACATTGATGTCGCCCTGCAGGGCCATGAGCCAGCCGTCGATGAGGTTGACGCCCTGCGCCGGGTTCAGTGCAACGCCCTGATCGCCCCGCAGCAGGAGCAGTGTATCGTCGAGCATGCGCTCTTCCAGTATGTTCGTTCCCATGGGTGATAAAACAGTGTATGGCCTCTATTGGTCTTCAATAAACGCACCCGTTGACGGTTTGTTCATACCCCGTGGTGAAAGGGAGGGTGGGGTCTGGCAGCCCCGGGATTGACAATGGTTTGCCAGTAAACGCGTAGGTTTGTGGCGACGTTAACCCCCCGGCCCACTATGAAACTGCTCGATTTAAGCTCCGAGATTCGCTACCAGTTTGCCCGCAGTGGCGGAGCCGGTGGTCAGAACGTCAACAAGGTGGCTACCAAAGCCGAGCTGCGCTTCGACCTGCGCCAGTCAACCCTTCTGACCGACGAGCAGAAGGCGGTGCTGGAAACCCGGCTGGCCGGTAAACTAACGACCGACGGTGAGCTGGTGCTGACCCACCAGACCGAGCGCACGCAGCTGGCCAACCGCGAGAAGGTGACAACCAAGTTTTACCGGTTGCTTGAAAAAGCGTTTGAAACGCCCAAGGCCCGCCGGGCCACGCGTCCGTCGAAAGCCGCCGTGGCCGAACGGATTGCCGCCAAAAAGCGCAAGGGCGATGTGAAGGCAACCCGCCGGCGCGTCGATCCGGACTGAGGATGGCTACAACTCCCGGATGCGGATGTTGCGATACCAGACTTTCTCGTTGGGGCTGTGGTTCTGCAGGGCTATTTTGCCTTTGGCGTGAGGGGTGGCGTAGGCCCAGTCTTTAAACTTGCTTCCGGCCACGGCCGTCTTCCACGCGTCGGTCCCATACTGGTAGTCAACCACTTTCTTGCCGTTCAGGAAATGTTCGATGTGGTTGTTGTTAACCACAATCCGGCCTTTATTCCACTCGCCGGCGGGCTTGGTGGCGTTCAGGTCGGAGGGGGCCATCACATCATAGTTAGCGCCGGTCAGCTGCGAGGTTTTGAGTTTGTAGAGCTCGCCCTTGGCATCGAGGTAACCTTTGTCGTCGATCACCTGATACTCCGGACCCGACATGTAGGTGGTTTTCAGGTCGGGGCTGTCGATCACTTTATAGATCACCCCGCTGTTGCTGCCCTTTGGAATCTTAAACTCAAATTCGAGGTCGAAATTTTCGTACTCTTTGTCTGTAACCAGATCGCCCCCGGTCCCATCGGGCGTCAGGGTGCCGTTTTCGACGTTCCAGCCCACCACGCCATCTTTGTGGTAGCTGTGCCAGCCCGTAATGGTTTTGCCATCAAACAGGCTTGTCCATTTGTCTTTGGTCGTCATCGCGGCCGAAAGGGCCAGCACGCCGGCCAGCAGGCCCGGAATCAGAATTTTTTTCATGCGGTTTAGTCGGTTTGTACCGGCTAAAAGTAGCAAAAAAAGAACCGGCTCCGCAGGGGAGGCCGGTTCTTTCCTATTCAGTTGGTCGACTGCTGACTAGCTTGCCATGTCGCGGGCGGCCTGCGGGTCGTTGTATGTCCGGTCGAGGCCTTCGGTCGATTTTTCGTCCGAGCGGTCACCGTCGCTGATCATATCCTGCGCCTGCACGCTGCTCTCATCCATCAGTTCGCGGGGTAGGTCGCGGGTTTCCCTGGCTTCTTCGGGCCGCTCGCCGGGCTGAAAATCGGCGTTGTCTTTGGCATCGACATCGTAGGGATGGGCCGAATCGCCGGTGTCGGGCTTCTCCGACATACCTTCTTCATCGGGACCAGCACTCATGCCTTCGTATTGCGTGCCCGCCACGGCGGTATTTACCGTCGAGGTATATACGCGGTTGCTGAGCCGGAAGCCAATCTCATGCGAACGACCAGGCTGCTCGGGCTCCTGAATCTCGGGCGTTTCGGGTTTGGGTGTACCCGGCAGATCCGGAATTTCGGGGCCGGGTTCGGGCGAGCTGGGGGGCGTCGGCGGAATGGGCTGCGACGGATCGGGGGTAGGCGTTACGGGGCCGGGCGTACCGGGCGTTGGCGGAACCATATCGCCCCGCACTACAAACGAACTCGTCGGCACGCGGCTGCCATCGTCTTCGCTGGGCAGGCCCGTATCGACATCGCTACCCGCGTCGGGGTTGCCCGTCAGTTCGGCCTCGGCCTGTGGATTATCACCGACCTGTGCCATATCGACACCTTCCTGAGCATCGTCGGCCCGGATACCGGCCTCCGAGTTCTCGTAGGTCAGTCCGCTATTCTGATCACCGTTGAAGGCCCGTTCGTCGTCGTCGCTGTAGCGGTTGCGCAGCTGATCGTCGGCGATGTCGTCTTCGGTATCACCAATGGCCGTCAGTTTTCCGTCGACCAGTTTAACCATATTTGTTTCTCCCTGATCGGCGCCAAATTTGGTGTCGGCATTTTCGTTCGACACCATATCGGCCTGTTGGGCACCGTCGCTGAGTGATGAATTTTCCATTACCGTGTAGGGGTTTATGTTGCTTAGTCAAAACCCGCGGAAACGGAAAAGGTTTTGGCGGGCGGCTCAGCGCAGGGCGTCGAACAGGATTTCGGCGGGGTGCTGCGCATGGCGGTGCGTACCGTCTTTGATCTGATGCCGGCAGGAGGTGCCCGAAGCGGCAATCAGCACATCGTCGGCCGACTGCCGAACGGCCGGAAATAGGACCAGCTCGCCAATCTGCATCGACAACTCGTAGTGCTCGGTCTCATAGCCGAATGAGCCGGCCATACCGCAGCAACCCGACGGGATAACCGACACGCTGTACTGTGCCGGCAGGCTCAGAATCTGCTGCACGGGGGCCATGGTCGACAGGGCTTTCTGGTGGCAGTGCCCGTGCACGCGCACCTGCCGGGGCGCGTCGGTAAAGGCGCGGCTGTCGATGTGCCCGGCGTCGACTTCGCGGGCCAGCCATTCCTCAAACAGAAAGGTGTGTTTGGCCAGCGTCCGGGCGGCTTCTTTCTGGTCGGTCGGTACCAGATCGGGGTATTCGTCGCGGAACGTCAGGATAGCCGACGGTTCAAGGCCGATCAGCGGGGTGTCGGCCGACACCTGCCCGCTCAACTGCCCGACGTTGCGGATGGCAATGGCGCGGGCTTCGTCGACGAGGCCTTTCGAGAGGTAGGTGCGGCCGCTTTCGGCATGGTCGGGCAATAGCACCGTATAGCCCAGTCGCTCGAGCAGCTGAATGGCTTTCTGGCCCACCAGCACATCGTTGTAGTTCGTAAACTCGTCGACAAACAGATGAACGGCGCGTCCCGGCGTTGCGGCCGGCCGGGCGCTGGCGGGCCGGTTGCCGGCCCACTGCCGAAGGGTCTGCGAAGCCAGCGCCGGCATGGTGCGGTCGGGGTGAAACCCGACAAGCTTGTTGGCTACCCGGCGCAGGGCAGGCGTGTTGTAGAGCGCATTGTAGGCCCAGGGGGCCAGGCTCGCCAGTTTCATCAACCGCGTGAAATTGCCCACCAGCCGGGTGCGCAGCGGAATCCCCTGCTGCTGGTAGCGCTGCCGCGTGAACTCGGCTTTCATGCGGGTCATGTCGACGCTGCTGGGGCACTCCGACTGGCAGGCTTTGCACGACAGACACAGATCGAGCACACCGGCCACGGCCTCGTAGTCGTGATCGGTAGGGCGCCCGGTGTTGCTGTAAAAATGCCGGAGCATATTGGCCCGGGCGCGGGTGGTATCGTGTTCGCGCCGGGTGGCCATGTAACTGGGACACATGGTGCCGCCCGAGAGGGCTGTTTTGCGGCAGTCGCCCGAGCCGGAGCATTTTTCGGCCAGTTCGAGCAGCCCCCCGTCGCGCGAGAAGTCGAAGACGGTGGCGGGCTGCGGAATCTCGGCATCGGCAACTGACCGCAGCGACTCGTTCATGGGGGGCGTATCGACGACTTTGCCGGGGTTGAACGTGTTGGCGGGGTCCCAGAGCGCTTTCACGGCCTTGCACAGTTCGTAGTTCTCGGGGCCGAGCATATAAGCAATGCACTCGCCCCGCAGCCGGCCGTCGCCGTGTTCGCCCGAGAGCGAGCCGCCGTATTTTTTAACGAGCTGGGCCGTGTCCATCAGCAGCGCCCGGAAGGTGGTGCGCCCGGCCGACGATTTCAGGTCGATCAGAGGCAGCACGTGAATTTCGCCGGCCCCGGCATGGGCTGAGTATTCGAGTCGGAGACCGTGCTGCTCCCAGGCCATCCGGTCCAGCTCATCGATGTAGTCGGGCAGGTCTTCGACCGCTACCGCCGTGTCTTCGATCACGTTGGCGGGTTTGGCCCGGCCCGGAATGTTATACATGACACTGAGCCCCGCCTTGCGCAGCGCCCAGGGTTTTTTGGTGTCGTCGTCGAACAGTACCGGGTAGGCATAGCCCATATCCCGGTCGCGCAGGGCCTGCACAAACGCGTTGGCCCGCGCGGTCACAACCGACCGGCTCTCGTCGAAAAACTCGACCATCAGAATGGCTTTGGGATCGCCCTCCACAAAGTGCCGGTTCTTCAGCTGCTCGGTATTGGTTTTGGTCAGTTGCAGAATGTAATCGTCGACGAGCTCCGAGGCCGCACAACCGTGTTCGAGGGCCACCAGGTTGGCTTCGAGCGACTGCCGGATGGTGGTGAAGTGGGCGCAGACGAGGGCCGTTTCGGCCGGGGGCAGCGGCAGCAGGTTCAGCCTGGCTTCGGTGATAAAGCATAGCGTACCCTCCGAACCAGCCACCAGTGCGGCCAGGTTGAAGGTCGTCAGCTCGCCGGCGTCGGTCCAGGCGTTGGCGAGGGCGTCGAGGGCATAGCCCGTGTTCCGGCGCGCCACGCTGGCTTTGGGGTATCCATCCCGGATGTGCTGCCGGATGGTGGGGTCGGTGAGCCAGTCGCGAAACTGGGTGTAGAGTTTCTGCTCCAGGGGGCTGACTACGTTTTCGCCCCGGCACTTGGCGTCGAAACCCGCCCGGTCGAGCGGCCCAAAGGTGACTTCGGCCCCGTCGCTCAATACGGCCCGCACGTCGAGCAGGTGGTCGCGCGTGGTGCCCCAGATAATGGAGTGCAGCCCGCACGAATTATTGCCGATCATGCCGCCAATCATGGCCCGGCTGGCGGTCGAGGTTTCGGGGCCAAACAGCAGCCCGTGGGGTTTGAGGATGGCGTTCAGGTCATCGCGGATCACGCCCGGCTGCACCCGTACCCAGCGTTCGGCCGTGTTCAGTTCGCCGATGGCGCCAAAATGTTTGGAGATGTCGACCACGATACCGCTGCCCACTACCTGCCCGGCCAGCGACGTGCCGGCCGCGCGCGGAATCAGGCCCAGACCGTGCTGCCGGGCAAACCGCAGCAGCCGCTTGATATCGGCCACCGATTTAGGCAGGGCCACGGCAACGGGCATTTCCTGGTAGACCGACGCGTCGGTGGCGTAGAGCATCCGCTGGGCCGTGTGCGCCGGCGAGTCATCGAAATACAGGTCGCCCTCAAAGGCGGGGAGCAGACTGGCAAACGGAGCACGGGCGGCAAGACGGAACATAACGGAGACGGGCTAAAACGTCCGGCAAAGGTACGAAAAAGGCCGTCGGGTACAGGCAGCGGCTAGCGCCGGGGAGCATTGCCCCGGTCGAACGTGCGTTTGATCAGGCCGCCCAGAAAACTGCCGATCAGGGTCAGGATCATAGAGCCGTAGAGACCGAAGTTTTCCACGTCTCGGTCGGCAGGGCCATCCGGGGTGCCGAAAAACAGGGTATAGGTCAGCCACAGAAACGCCACCTGAATGAAAGCGAGTATCCAGCCCCGGCGGGGCTCCAGAAAACCCAGTCCGGCGGCCAGGGCGGGCGTCACGAAATAAGGTAGGTGGATGGTAGACGTGATTTTGATACACACCAGGATAAGTGCGCTACTCACGAGCGTCAGGCCGATGTGGCGGAGCAGCCGGGAGTCGGAAAACAGAGGATTGGCCATACGCAGCAGCGCCCGCCGGAGAACGGGCGGGCGCTGCAAACCTACAACACAGATCAATGGGACCGGTTAGTTGATGGAAACAGACCCCATGCTGGCCGAAATGTCGACGGGGATACCGCCCCCATTCAGCCGGCCCCGTACGCGGTTTTTCTCGATGTCGCCGTCGAAGCCGTTCAGGCGTTCGGGCATCTGTACGCGGTTGCCGCTCAGGTTCAGGGTCAGGCCCTGGTTGAGGGGCATTTTTACCCGTACGCTGCCCACGCTGGTATTCAGCCGCACGTATTTACCCAGTTTGCTCAGGCTTACGTCGACACTGCCGGCGCTGGTGCTGGCATCGACACTGCCGGCCACGTTGGCCAGCCGAACCGACCCGCCCGACGTGCCGGCTTTGATGTCGCCGTCGAGATTGGTGCCGCGTACGCTGCCCCCGCTGGTCTGCGCGTCGATATCGCCGGTCAGATCGAGGAGTTCGATGCTGCCGCCCGAGGTGTGCAGGCGCATATTGCCGCTCGAGGCTTTGGCGCTGATCGACCCGCCCGACGTTTGCAGGTCGAGCTGCCCCCCCGACCCGGTTTGCCGGCACCGGTCGAGGTTAATGCTGCCGCCCGAGGTCTGGCCCACGATATCGCCCTGCACATCGGTCAGGTTCAGGCTGCCGCCCGATGTTTTGAAGCGCTGTTTACCGCTCAGGCCGCTCAGGCTGATGCTGCCGCCCGAGGTGCGCAGATCGGTAGCTACGGCGCGGGGTGTGTAGACCTTGAAACTGATGCTGACCGAGCGTTTCCAGTCATTGTTGTTGTTGCGCCGTTTGGCAATGGCTACCAGCGTGCTGCCTTCCTTCTCGACCGAGATGTCGTAGTCGCGCAGGCGCTCGTCGAGCTCGGCTTTGCTGAGCTGGTTGCGGTCGTTTCCGTTGTTGGCGCGTACAAACACCTCAATGCGGGCGTCTTTGCCAGTGCCGCCTTCGACGGTCAGGCTGCCGCCCGATGTTTCGGCCCGAACGGCATTGATGGTGCCGGTAAAGGTTTTGGTCTGGTAAGGCGTGTCGCGTTCGTCGGCGCGGGGGCGAGCGGGCGTGTAGGCGCTCAGGGTGAGCGCGCTGGCCGTGGCCAGGGTCAGGAGGAAGGTTGAGCGGTTCATGCGATGATTAGCGTTTATAGCCAACAGATGCCGTGGCCCGGGCGTAGGTTGCATGGGCGCCCGGTTTTATTTCTGGGCCGACGAGCGGGGGCGGGGGCGCACCGGTTTGCCCGGCACGTCGATACTTAGTTTGGCCAGAGCCGCGTCGAGTACCGGGTCGCGGCCGGCCTGCACGTCGGTAACCGTGGGCCGCACCAGCAGATTGGGCTGAATGCCCTTGCCGTTCCATTCGGTACCGTCGGGGTAGGCGTCCCGTTTGGTACAGACGCGGGCCATAACGCCCCCCGGCAGCGCGAATACCAGCGGCTGCCCGGTGCTGCCGCCGGTAGGCTCACCAACGAGGGTGCCGCGCTGCATGGCGTCGAACATCACCGCGAAATCTTCGGCGGCCGAAAAGGTGCGGCTGCCGATCAGCACCGCCACGGGTTTGGTAAAGATTTTTTTGCCGTTGGCGGGCCAGGTGTTGTCTTCGCCGACAGATTCGAACAGGACCTGCTCGCCCCGCGCCCGGCGCAGCGGGCTGTAAATGCGCGATGAATACGACCCGGTTTTCATGGGCTTGTCGGTCAGGTAGCCCAGAATGTTCCAGCCGTAGCCACTGTCGCCCCCGCCGTTGAGCCGCACATCGAGAATCAGGCTATTAGTCTGGGCAATAGAGTCGAAGGCCGCCACAAAGCCGTCGAGGGCCTTGCTGTTTTCAAAGTTGTTGAGCTGCACGTAGGCAACGTTGCCGGGCAGCACCCGGAAGCGGAAAGCGGGCGTCGGGCTGAGTTTGCCGTAGCCGAAGCGGGGGAGCACTCGGCTGAAGGTCTTGCCCGTACCGTCGCGGAACACCAATGTCACTGGCCTGTCTTTGGGACCGTTCAGGAGCGCATACGTATAGGTCGACACATCGATGTTCTGGGGTGTTGAGCCGCTCTGGTAGGGCCGCACATACCGATCGGCGTAGGTTTTGGTGGGCAGGCCATCGATGCTGACCAGGACCAGCCCCGGCCGGATGCCCGTCTGGCGCAAACTGTCGGACAGTACGTCCTGCACCAGCACCTCGTTGCCCACCAGTACGCAGCGCAGGGGTGGCCGGCGTGCAACCGAATCGGCCAGCCGGGGGTCGGTGGGCCAGATGTCGGTATGGCCGTCGTGAAGCTGGGCGATAAACGATTCGAGTACGTGGTAATACGCTGCCGTGGTGGGAGCGGCCTGCACCTTCGGCAGGTAGTCGAGATACAGCTGGTCCCAGTCCAGGTCCGGCACGTGATCGAAATAGGCAAAGTTATACTTCGCTTCCGACCAGATTTTGGAGAGACCTGCCACCTTCTCGGCCTCGCTGAGCACCGGTTTGTAGGCGGTCTTGAGCGCGTCGGAGTTGAACACCCGACTGGCGGCTTTGACTTTTTGCAGCAGACCGCTGACCAGTGGTGTCTGCCGGACGGTGACGAAAGCGGAGTCCCGGAGTACGTGGGGGGCGTAAAATTGAGCGGATGCGCCCGATAGCGGAAAAGCCAGCGTTGTGGCTGCCGCGTCGGTTTTGCCCAGTTTAGCCTGAATCAGGGCCAGATCGTAGCTGATATCGCCTTTGCGCGCCCGCAGGTAGTTGTTGGTTTTGGCGAGGGCCTGAATATCGGGGCGGTGGTAATAGGTCAGGGCGTCGAGCAGTATCTGTTCGCCCCGGCGCAAACTGTCGGCGGGTGGCTGCCTGGCGTCGCCCACGATTTTGTCGGCCCGGTGGCGTTCGTTCTGAAGGTAGTCGTAGGCCTGTTGGGCCGTCAGGGCGGTTTGTGCCAGCACGCTCTGAGTACCCAGCAGCAGGCAGAGAAGCAGGAGTCGGAAGGGCATAGGTGGTAAAAAAGGGGGGCAATGCAGTTGGTCGGGTAAGGTACGCAACAGGAGCCCCGGATTCAAGCAAATGGTATGGGGCGGCCGGCCGCTGCAGCAAACGACTGTGCTGTCGGCGGGGGCATTTTTTTGGTATATTTCAACTCCCCCCTGACTGTATGCCGCTTCTCCAAGACCCACTGGCTATTCTGGCCCTGCTGATGGCTAATATTCTCGTGTCGGACCGCCTGACCCGGCTTCCCGTTTTTCGGCAGCTCGGCACCTCGCTCACCGTTATCATACTCACCGCCCTGACGGCCAATCTAGGTATCATCCCGGCGTCGACCAATGCCCCGCCCCTCTACGACGGCATCTTTACTTACCTGGCGCCTATTTCAATCTTTTACCTGCTCCTGACGGTGAATCTGCGCAGCCTGCGCCGGGCCGGGGCGCCCATGGTCATCAATTTTTTTATTGGCGCGGCCGGTACCATGCTGGGCGTGATTGCCGGGATGTGGGTCGTGGCCGGGCCGGCGGGGTTCGGCCCGCTCTACTACGCATTGGGGGGCATGTTTGCCGGCACCTATACGGGGGGCAGCAGCAACCTCAACGCCATTGCGCTGCATTATGGCGTCAACAAAGCCGGTAACCTCTACGCAGCCGCCATTGCTACCGATAATATCGTAACGGCCATCTGGATGGGGGTGACCCTGCTGCTGCCACCACTGCTGAACCGGTATTTTCCTCGCACACCGACCGTTACGGTCACAGCGGCCGATCGGGCGCAGCTCGATGCCGAGGCCGACGCGCAGGTCAGCGAGGTTGAAACCATGACCCCGACCGATCTGGCCCTGCTGATCGGGTTGGGCGTGCTGGCGCTGTTCGGGGCGGGGCTGGTGGCCAGCTGGATGCCGGCCATCCCGAAAATACTGGTGCTGACCACGCTGGCGTTACTGCTGGCGCAGTGGCCCCCGGTGCAGCGGCTGCGCGGTGTGCGGGTGGTGGGCATCTTTTGCATCTATCTCTTTCTGGCCGTGATCGGTGCTTACTGCGACATCGCGGCCCTGCTCAAAGACGGGCAGCTGGCGCTTACCATGGCCCTGTTTGTCGCCGTGTTGGTTACGGTACACACCATCGTTCAGTTCGGGGTGGGGGCGTTGCTGCGGCAGGACTGGGCCGTTGTGAGCGTGGCGTCGCAGGCATGCCTGGGCGGATCGGCGTCGTGCCTGGCCCTGACCAAAAGCCTGAAGCGTCCCGATCTGCACCTGCCCGGTATTCTGGCGGGGGCGCTGGGCAATGCCGTGGGCACTTACTGCGGCATTCTGGTGGCCGAGTACCTGCGCGGGGCCAGCTGGCTGGCGGGTTAGGGGTACTCGTTCCGGGCCCGTCAGGCTATTCGGCACAAACGAGTAACGGTTGTGCCGAATAGCCTGACGGGAAGTCTCGGCAAGCAGCCTGCCCGGTCGGGACGTTAAAATCGAGCGTACTGGCCACTGGTCAGCGCATGTACGTAATCTCGACCCGCCGGTTCTGGGCTCGCCCGGCTTCGGTGTCGTTGCTGACCAGCGGGCGCGACCCGCCGTAGCCTACCGTGTTCATGCGCGTGTCGGCCACGCCGTGGCGGTAGAGGTAGAACGCCACTACCCGGGCCCGCTGCTCCGACAGGGCCTGATTCAGGCGGGCATCGCCCACGTTGTCAGTGTGGCCGGCAATCTGAATAACCCAGCCAGGATGCTCGACCAGCGCCCGCGCCAGCTGGTCGAGTTCGGCGGTGGTACCGGGTAGTAGCCCATAGCTACTCTGTTCGAACTGCACCGACCGCAGCACGAGGGTTTCGCCGGGGGGCGTAGCTACAGTCGGGCTTGCCGGTGGCGTTGGCCTGGGTGGGTTGCTCACGGCCATCACGATGGTGGCTGTCGACGGGGGTGTGCTGACAGGTGGCACAGTCGCCCGTTTTTCGGGGCGGGTGGGGCGGACGGTAGCTGTCGCCGTACGCGATCGGGGCGGGGTGGGTACCGGCGGTTCGGGCCGTATGGGCCTGGGCGGGGCGGGTGGTGGTGGGGCCGTTTGCCGGAAATACTGCGCGGTAATGGGGGCCTGGGTGGTGCTGTTGGGCAGTTGCCAGAACAGATCGATCACCCCCCCCAGCATGTCGTTGAAATAATCGACCCGCAGGTCGTAGGCTTCGCCGGCTTTCAGAATAACGGCCCCTTTAAAATTGACCGAGTCGTGCAGCTGCCACGCGTCGATTACCAGGCGGTTGCCCACCCAGAGCCGGATGCCATCGTCGACTTTAGCGAAAAACACATAGGTACCGGTGGTGGGGGCCAGCAGCTTACCGGTCCAGCGAACGGAGTAGTACGACTGCGGCAGACCCGGTCCGGGCGTGCGCCCCCGCCAGTCGAAGTGCAGCGATGGGTCGGTGCGGGTCATCACGAGCTTCTCAAACTGGGTACCCGTGTAGTACTGCCCTTTTAGCCCCGGCTGCGCGCGCAACGGCATTTGCCCGGCGAGCTCGGTGGTTAGCAGCAGACAAAGGAAAAACGTACGCATGGGCGGTAGGGGATATGGCGCCTGAAAGATGCGTTTTTTAGGCGTGGGCTACCGCCAGAATCCGGTATGCGGTCCGGGCGAACCGATCAGCGGTCGACAGCCGGGATAAACCCAGCCAACGGACTGTGGGCTGCCACGAGCTGGTGTTGCCGATACGCTGCTGACGCGGTACCGGGCGGCCGAAACTACGCGTATCATAACAGTTTGGTAACATACTAAACAGTGGTAGCTTATACCGTTTAATCAACTTTGTGTCCAGTATATCGCATCACAACCAACCCCTCCAGCACATGCGTATCCGTCACCGGTTACTTTTCCCCTCGTTTACCCGGCTTGTTGCCGGCACCTGCATTACCGGCGCCCTGCTGTTCAGCTGTCAGCCAGCCGATGAATTCGTGGCCACGCCGGCATCGGCTGCCAGCAGCCGGGCCCGCGTTCAGGCCGTGGCGCTCACCGAAGGCTTCGAAGTGGGGGGCACCAGCCCCAAAACAGCCTATGACGTAGCCCCCACCGGCTCGGACAGTGGCGACAATGTAACGCTGCAGGCCAGAAACTGGAACCTGTACGACGCCCTGATTGCCAATAGCAGCGCCGACCGGAAAGCCGGCAGTTGGTCGGCCCGGGTGCGCAACACGGGTAAAGTGACCATGCTGTCCGACATTGCGACCGGTATCAGCACCGTTACCGTGAAGCACGCCCTCTACGGCACCGACGGCAGCAGCCAGTGGGGCCTCTGGTACTCGACCAACGGCGGCAGCAGCTGGACCCAGTCGGGCGCGGCCGTAACGTCGACCACCGCGCTCCAGACCCAGTCGTTTACGATCAACGTGGCTGGTGCCGTGCGCATCGAACTCCGCAAACTGTCGGGCGGTACCAACCGCATCAACCTCGACGATATTCAGATCACTGACCTCGGCGATGGCGGCACCACCCCGCCCCCGACCACCACGGGCAAAAAGTTTCTATTCGACGCCAGCCACCTCGAGAATGCGGGTAGCGCCGACTGGCAGATCGATGCCGACGGGACCGAAAACGTGACGATGTACACGGGTGGTACCACGGTTGAACTGATGGCCCAGCGCATTCCGACGGCTTCGTATACGGGTATCACGACCAGCACCCCCGAAACCTACTGGCGGGGTGGCCTTTCGGCCTGGGGAGTCGAGCTGGTCAAACGCGGTAATCTGGTCGAAACGCTGCCATCGGGCTCGGTTGTGACCTATGGCAACACCAGCAATCCGCAGGATTTGAGCAACTACGCGGTATTTGTGGTGGTCGAGCCCAACCGGCTGTTCTCGGCAGCCGAGAAAACGGCCATCCTGAATTTTGTCAATGCGGGTGGGGGGCTGATGATGGTGGCCGACCACACAGCCGCGACAACGGCCGGCACGGATGCCAATGGCTATAACCCGTCGGACCGCGACGGCGATGGCTACGACTCGCCCCGGGTCTGGAACGATCTGATGACCAACAATGGCATCAACAACAACAAACCCTTCGGCTTCACGGTCGACTTTGTCGATATCAGCGAGAAACCAACGGCCAATGTCTACACCGGCACCAACACCAACGCGCAGAAGGTACTCAACGGCATGGCTGGTGCGGCCACTAAACTGGCATTCTACAACGGGGCTACGGCCACGCTGGCACCCGCCAGCAATGCCACGGTGCAGGGTCTGTTCTGGCGCACGGGCAGTACCAACAACGGCAACACGGGCGTCATGGCGCTGCTGTCGACCTATGGCACCGGCCGCGTGGTATTCGTGGGCGACAGCTCGCCCTGCGACGACGGCACCGGCGATCCCAACGATAATCTGTTCAACGGCTGGTCGGGCGATGCACCCTCGGGCTACACGTCGCATCCGGCGCTGTTTCTGAATGCCTCGCTATGGCTGGCCAGGATTCAGTAACTATCAGCCACCCAAACGGGTAAGACGGGGGCGGTGCCGCAGGGTGCCGCCCCCGTCGTGTCGTTGATCAGAACGGATGAGGTCCTGCCACCGATCAGCGGGCCGCAAAACTGGCGTCGGACCGAAAAATCTGCTCGATACGGGCAATTTCGTCGGCGTAAATCGTCTTTTTCCGGGTGCCAAAGTACAGCGTATTCTCGATGGGCCGCTCGCCGGTCCAGACCAGCTGCACCTGACCGGTGTCGAGTTCGCGCCGGCAGAGAAAATCGGGTATAACGGCGAACCCGGCTGCGTTGCTGAGGCAGCGCACAATGGAACAGATATTCGGGACGATGTAATTGGGCCGGAAGTCGGGGTGCCGCCCGAAATTCAGGTGCCAGAATTTGCGCAGGTGCTCCATATCGGCCGCGGTGCTGTACCAGGTCTGGCCCCGTAGCCAGGCTTCGGCACCGGTCAGATCGCCGTTGGCCAGGAGCGCGTCCAGCTCGGTTGTATCGGTCTGTCCCCCGCCAATCAGTACGATACGCTCGGTCGAAAAGGGCTGGTAGGTCAGGTTGGGCTGACTGCCTTTGTGCGGGCTGATGATGAGGTCGAGCAGTCCCTTGTCGAGGTCGTGCTGCATATCCGAGTAATCGCCGAATTTGATAATCAGGTTGAAGGGCAGGGTGGCAATATGGGGTTCGAGCGTAAACTGAAACGTTTCGAAACACATACCGATGCTGATGGTGGCCCGGTCGCCCCGGGTGCTTTTGTGAAACTGCTGCTCGGCGGCCTCCAGTTTGCTGATGGGTTCCAGAATGTAATTATACAGCACCTTGCCCCGCTCGGTCGGTACCAGCCGCCGGGCCGACCGGTCGAACAGTTTGTAGCCGGTATGCGCTTCGAGCGAATTGAGGTGCAGGCTGACGCCCGGCTGCGAGATGTAAAGCGCCTGGGCAGCCGCCGTAAGTGAACCCGTTTCGTAAATCGCCTTAAAGGTGCGAAACCACTCCAGATTCGTGATCATGAGTATATAAGCAGGCTGATAGATAAATCAAATTTAACTTATTTTTCTGATAGACAGGCTGGTTCTACCTTTGTGCTAGCAATGCCCTAAGTGATTCAGCCTGAGCAGGCTATCGCTGATTTGGGGCAACAGGCAACGATACCCATGAGAAACATACTGATCATCAACGCCGGACAGTCATTCGCCCATTCCGGGGGCGCTTTCAACACAACCCTGACCGGGTGGACTCAGAACCTGCTGGCCACCCACCCCGATCTGGCGGTGCAGGTTACCCACGTCAGCCAAGCATACGACCCGGATGAGGAGGTCCGTAAGTTTGTCTGGGCCGATCTGATTATTTACCACACGCCCGTCTGGTGGTTTCAGTTGCCACACGGCTTCAAGACCTACCTCGACCGGGTGCTGACAGCCGGACATCAGCAGGGCCTTTACCACAGCGACGGACGCAGCCGCAGCAATCCCGCCATTAACTACGGCACGGGCGGTACATTACACGGTCGGCATTATCTGCTTACCACCAGCTGGAATGCACCGAGTGAAGCCTTTACGTTACCCGGCGAATTTTTCGGTGAACGATCAGTCGACGAGGGGGTTATGTTTGGCTTTCACCGCATGAACGCCTTTATCGGGCTCGCTCCGCTGCCCTCGTATCATTTCCACGATGTCGAAAAAAACGCCGATCTCGTCCGCGACAAGGCCGGGTATCAGGATCACCTGCAGCGGGTTCTGACGGAATGGCTGGCACCCGTACCCGCCTGACACCCGTTGCCTGTAAAAGCGAAGGCCCCCCGGATCAAGGATGGATCCGGGGGGCCTTCTGTCTGATATGGCCGTTGGTTTACCGGCGACCGTGAAAACCACCCCCGCCGTGGAAGCCGCCCCCGTACGAGCGCATGCCCCCATAGCCACCACCGCCCCACGGTTGCCCACCCCCCCCACAACCGGCTGGAGTAGCCGCCGAAGTTCGGGGCCGGGCGCGTGGGTACGGCAACCCGGGCGTTGGGCGCGTAGCCGTACGGGTGGTTATACGCGCGTGGGTTGGCCAGCCAGTTGGTATGGCCACCGCCGTAGTAGCCGTAGCCGCCCGGACGGTACACGCTGCCGATGCGGGCATACAGGTGCGGATACAGACCATAACCTCGGTTGTGAAACCAGGTTGAGAAGCCGATTGAGGGCAGGCCGTAGACGATCATGTTGCCGCCGGCACCGTAGTAAAAGCCTGTGCTGGCCCACCAGGCCGACGGATACCATATGGGCGAACCATACCAGTAGGGATATCCGGACCAGAATGAGTAGGGGTTCTGGTTGTAGTAAGGCGTGTTGACCCAGGCTGGATTAGGACTGATACCTGTGTTGTAGCCGTTGGCCTGCGCATAGGCCTGCCCCGCCTGCTGCAGTTCCTGTCTGGCCTGCGGGTCCTGATCGAGCGACCGCTGGTAGTCGGCCAGTTGCTGCTGCTGCCGGGCAGCCTGCTGATCGTGCAGATCGGCCAGTTGTTGGGTTATGCCGTCCGGATTGGCCTGGTAGGATCGACCCAGCGCGGCCGTTTCGTCGGGCTGGCGGGTCAGCAGTGACAACACATCGGGTAGGCCGATCAGCTGCCGGAAGGCATCCTGCGTGGGCCCATCGAGGGGCGCAATCAGGCGGGTAAAGCGGGCGTCGGCGTCCTGGTTGAGGTTATCGGACTGCACCAGATCATCGTGGTGGTGGCGATACAGCTTCCAGGCCGTAGGCTGCAGATCGGCGGGAAGTGAGCGCGTCAGTTGCTGCACCGTTTCTTCGTTGGCACCCGGGGCCAGGGCAGCGAGCTGATGCTGCATGACCGGAAACCGGGCCATATCGTAAAACCAGCCCTGTTTGGTTTGCCCGTACGGCTGGATCAGGTTGGTAAAGGCCTGTTGGGTAGCGGCCTGCTGGCGGGTCAGTTCGCCCAATACCCCGGGCTGCTGACTGGCCAGTAATACCGCGCGACGGACATCGTCGCGATAGGGAGCAATGGCCGAAACAAGCGTTGGGTTGGCATCGGTGGCCGCCATGGGAGCGGTCTGGGGCGTCTGAGCGCGTGTGAAGGGGCCAGTTGCGAACAATACGCCAAGGCCAAGTACAACGACTTTGGCAATTGGCAGGTTGATGAGCGCCTGCATGAGTGACACGTAGCTGAGTGAAACAATGACGCTGGCTGCTGGGCCCGGCGGCCAGCCTTATAAGCATAACACCCGCAGGTCGCAGAGCGTGTTGAGGATGGGTTAATCGTTGGTTAAAAATGCGCAGCAGGGGCTATCGGCCCACTTCGAGCAGCACGTAGGGTTTGGTAGCACTGGCCCGGGTGTCGTGGTTCAGAAATGCATAAGAGGGCTGGCTGATGTGGAAATACGGGAACACCGCCAGCCGCCGAACCCGGAAACCGCGCTGCACGAGTGAGTCGGCGTAGACTGCCGTGGTAAACACCGGCATGGGTTTCTGCGCCACCAGCTGCCGCAGGGTCGAGTCGGCATGGATGTACTGAGTGGGGCCGTGGAAGTCGAACTCATAGGTCCACGAGCTTTCGCCAAACGTTTCGGAGCCGTAGAGCAGCGTTTTCTGACCGGCCAGACCGGGCTGGGCATTGGCCAGTCGGGCGGCCATCATGCCGGCCTGGTACTGCACGAACGTACCGAACAAAAACAGGTTCATTACCACGGCCAGCACCAGCATGGCGCCCATCATGCGGCCCATCAGTGCCCGCAGGTCGGTACCCCGGAACAGCAGCAGTGTAAGCACCGTTATGACCACCACCCAGCCAATAGCCAGTGCCAGCCGGTCGGGCTCGACCAGCAGCAGCGACCAGACCAGCAGGCCCGCCAGCAGCAGCCCGATCACGGTTTGGCCGATGGTCCACCGGCGCAGCGCAGCCGGGGCCAGCCCCACCAGAAACTGCGCCGTCAGGATGGCGTAGAACGGGAAAAGCACGTTGAGGTAGTGCGGCAGCTGAAATTTCGACAGCGAGAACAGCACGAACGTGATCACGCCCGACCCCAGCGACACGTATTCGGGCAGGGGGTGCTGCCGCCGAACCAGCCGCGCAACGGCCTGCCCGATGCTGGCGTACAGCGGCAGCGACCAGGGCAGAAAGGCCCACAGCAGGGTGTGCAGAAAAAAGAACTTATCGCCATCGCCCTTGATGGGCCCGGTGTTAAAGAATCGGCCAAACTGACTGTCCCAGAAGAAAAACCGGATGCCCGAAATACCCCGCTCGCCGTAGGTAATCTTGTCGGGCTGGCTGTCGAACTGGAGATACAGGCAGTATAGCTCGGGCGTGGCAAACAGCAGCGACAGCACCACGGCGGCATACCAGCGGGGGCGCAGCAGCTCGCGCCAGTGGCCCGTCAGCAGCCAGTCGATCACGAGCCCCGAGCCAATCGGAATGAGCACGATGGGCCCCTTGGTCATCAGGGCGCAGCCGGTCAGCAGCGATCCCAGCCAGAGGTGCCAGCCCGGCCCGTTGCGGTAGAGTCGGTAAAAGTGGTAGGCCGCGCCGATAATGAGGCCCGTCAGGTAGGGCTCACCCCGCACATCGTTGTTCGACAGAATGGTGTGGAAGGCCGTTAGCAGCACCAGCGCAGCCACCTGCGCTACCAGCCGGCTATAGGCCAGCCGGGCAAAGCGGTAGGTATAGAACACCCCCGCCAGGTAAAACAGCAGGGCCGGAAATTTATAGCCAAACGCGTTGATGCCGAATAGGTTGTAGCTGGCTACCGTGACCCAGAATGGAAAGCGGGGCTTGTCGAGCCAGTCGAGGCCAAACACGTAGAGCCGAACCAGATCGTTCGACTCGGCCATGGTTTTGGTGATCGTTGCATACAGCCCATTGTCGGGTTCGATGATGGGGAGCAGCAGGCCGGTGGCATTGAGCGCCACGCCCACCGCCAGGAGGGCATAAAACAGGCGATTGGGCAGGGCAGCGGGAGAGGGTGACGCAATCATTCGGAAGCAGAACCGATCCTGCGGGCAGGAAACGGCATAGATTTTTACCCCAAAGGTCGGAAGAAACCGCGAATCGAGCGGAGCGCCGGCCATCTGGACCCGATATTTCTGCCCCGGGGGGCCAGGCCAATCAGGCAGGCAGGGGCTGCCCCAGCTCGGTTCGGATGGCGTTTTCGGCCTGCTGCACCACGGCTTCAGGGGTCTGTCCGGCCGGCTCAATGGCCGATAACACTGTCCAGGACAGCCGCGAAAACGACCGCAGCGGAAACAGACCGCTGGGCGTGAACGCGCCCGTGCCCCGAATCACGACGGGGACCACCAGGGCGCCCGGTGCCCGTTTGAGCAACACGCTCAGGCCGGCCGTGGCAAAGGGGCGCAGCTGCCCCGTGGCCGAGCGGGTTCCTTCCGGAAAAATCACCGCCGACAGGTTCTGCTGCTGAATAAGTTTACCCAGCCGGGCAATCTCCGAGATAGCCTGCTTGGAGTCTTTGCGGTTGATGAGGGCCGCGCCACTTTTGCGCAGGTTATAGGAGATGCCCGGAATACCATGGGCCAGCTCGATTTTCGACACGAACGTGGGTGTGTGGGGGCGCAAAAACCAGATGATGGGCGAAATATCGAACATGCTCTGGTGGTTGGCTACAAACACGATGGGCCGGTCGGTAGGTAGCGGCTGGGTCTGTATGAACCGCACCGTGGTGCCTGTAAGGTACCAGCCGCCCAGAATAGCGGCATTCATGTAATCGACGACTTTTTTGTGGGCCGGCCGCCCGAAGAGGTGAAACGCCAGAAACTGGAGGGCATGAAAAATCAGAAGCACCAGGCCGAAGTAGATCATGTACACAAGGCTCAGCACATAGTCGAGAAGTTTCTTCATGGGGCAGGCGGGGGGCGTCGTCGGTTGTTTGAAGCCCAAAAATAGAATACGCAGGCGATAGGTTCGCGATTAAAAGGCGGGGCGGGGGCACAAACCGGCCGGGTTTCGGCGTAACTTGCCACTTCATCTTTTTACCAACGTAGTTTCATCTCCTTCTCCCATATGGCTTTATCTGGCTCCCGCCTTGACGTGATGCGCTACGTCGGCGAGCAAATCGAGTCGCTGATCGGTGAGTACCTCAAACCCATCGAAACCAACTGGCAACCCTCCGACTTTCTGCCCGACAGCACGCGGGAGGATTTTCCGGAAGAAGTGCGGCTGTTTCGGGAAAGCGCCCGGGAGCTTTCCTACGATTATATGGCCGTGCTGGTCGGCGATACCATTACCGAAGAAGCCCTGCCTACCTACGAGTCGTGGCTGATGGACATGATCGGCGTCGATCAGGCCAACGCCAACGGCTGGACAGCCTGGATTCGGGGCTGGACGGCCGAAGAAAACCGCCACGGCGACCTGCTCAACAAGTTTCTGTACCTGTCGGGTCGGGTCAACATGCGGGCTATGGAAGTGTCGACGCAGTACCTGATTGCCGACGGGTTCGATATCGGCACCGGCACCGATCCGTACCGGAACTTCGTTTATACGTCGTTTCAGGAGCTGGCCACTAACGTGTCGCACCGCCGGACAGCCACGCTGGCCAAGCAGTCGGGCTGCCCCCAGCTGTCGAAAATCTGTGGCGTTATCGCATCCGACGAAATGCGCCACGCCAAAGCCTACAAGGCTTTTGTTGGCAAGATATTCGAAGTCGACCCGTCGGAAATGATGCTGGCCTTCGAGGATATGATGCGCAAGAAGATTGTGATGCCGGCTCACTTCCTGCGTGAAACGGGCGTGAAAATCGGCCAGACTTTCAGCCACTTCTCCGATGCTGCCCAGCGCCTGGGCGTGTACACGACCAACGACTATATCGACATTGCCGATTCGCTGCTGACCGACTGGAACATTGCCGACGTAACGGATCTGAACGATGCCGGGCAGCGTGCCCGCGATTACCTGATGGCACTGCCCGCCCGGCTGCGTCGGGTGGCCGAACGCACCAAAGTGCCGACGCTCGAATACCCGTTCACCTGGATCGCCGGCTAGTCGGTGCAATCGATGGCGGCTGGTCCCGGCCGGTGTGTTGGTCTGCCCGACCGTTGCACCGGCCGTTTTGTTGCGTACAAAAAAAATCTCCTGCCTGCATCGGCCTTGCGTCTGCAACCGATTCAGGCAGGAGATAAGCAGGTGGTGTGGATAAAAGCTAATGTTACCTGATAAAGTGCCATTAGCTAACAGACTGCGGGGCTTGTGGCCATGGATCAGCATGGCCTAACCGCTCTGCAAATTGCTCTCGATCGGCAGTTAAAACAATACGTAGGGTAGTGATAATAAAGTGACTAAAAACTTTTATGTAATTTCGACGATATGTAGGATACGGGTAGCGATGCCCCGCCTGACAACCTGTTTTTATGGCCGACCGAACCCACACCACTTTGGTAGATCAGGAAATCAAGCGACTTCGGGAGTTTCTGAAGGAGCTATACCCCGACCCGGACGCACTGACGCTTATGGTCTCGGCCGATGAGCAGGCCCGGGAACAGAAAGCGCTTCGGCAGAGTCTGCGCACGGAAGAGTTCTACCTGATTGTGGATCTGGTAAACCTGCGTATCGTCGAAGCGGCCGGCCTTGAGCAATTGGGTTACAACTCGGCAAGCTTTACGTTTCAGCAGTACCTGAACACCATTCCCAACCAGGGCATGCTGCAGCTCATTACGCTGCTGGGCAAGCAGAGTTTCCGGCTGTCCGATCAGGCCATGCTGAGTTTCATGAACCCCAAATTTATTGCCAACATCCCAATGACGTTTGCCGACGGGCGGGTCATGCTCGTGAAGCGCACCATCTCGACCTGGCAGTTTACGAGTGAGGGTGTGCTGACGGCTTACCTCTCGGAGTTTACCATCATGCATCCCTACAACAATGATCCGGTAAACCCGCGGTTTCTGAACCTGAATCCCAAGATCGAAGCGAAATTCAACAGCGAAGTGGCGCAGGTGTTTGCCAATCTGTCGGCCAAACTCAATCCGCTCTCCCACCAGGAGATCAACCTGCTGCGCCACTACGTCGAAGAAACTGACGGCGAGGTGACGACCAAACAAATGGCCGATCTGGCCGGCATCACAGCCAACACGGTGCGGACCCACAATCAGAATATCATGACGAAGGCTAAATCCATGTTTGGCGATTCGATGACGGCCAGAACCGCCCGCGAAGTAGCGTTTTTCCTCAAGAAGAGCGGCATGCTGGGTTAGGCCGTCTGCTGTTTGCCGGCGCCCAGCGGTTTGGGGGCAAGCGGCAGCCGCCAGTTGCTCAGCCATTGCTTTACCCTGTTTTTAGTCGCCCGGATCAGGTAGCGGTTCAGCAGTACGACGGTTGCCTGAAGCGGCAAATCGTCCAGTTCGATCACATAAATTTTCAGCAGGGCGTTGTCTTCACGAATGCTTTGCCGACAGTGTTCGCCCACCGGGCCGTGGTAGATCACGCGCTCCATGAGTTCCTGCTGAATCTGCTTGACGGCTTTGATAATCGAGCCCCCCACCAGAAAGGCTTTGCCCAGCAGCCGGGCATGCTTGTAGGCCTGCGTCAGCATCACCGTGTAGTAGATACGGCTTTCGCGGGCCGAGAGGTCGCGCCGTTTCCAGTTGGCCGTTAGTTCGAGCAGGTCATGCTCGGTTAGATTTTCGTCGTCGAGCAGGCGGTCCCGAATGCCATCGGTCAGGTAGCTGAAATACCGCAGCCGGTTCATCTCGCGGGTGTTCAGCATAAAACCGGCTACCGGAATGGGGCCCCGGTAAAACTGATAAACGATTGCGTTTTGCAGGTAATCGGCCGGTAGCTCATTGCCCGACAGGATGCGGTAATTCACCGCATAGCGTTGCAGCTCAGCCGGGTCACTGACCCGCTGGTAGTAAAAAGGAGACGTATTCATGGGCTGGGTGTGGATGATAAAACTACCCCTGAAGGTAGGGGTAAATACCGGTATTTTTACGGGGATTGGCCTACCCGAAATACCCTGTTTACTAAGCGGTGCCTACCCGTACAGCCCGGGCCGTCCGACTGGCCCGAGCGGCAGAGGAAGGTCTGTTTAGACCCGCTCCGGCAGCGCTACCCGACGCAGCCGACGGAAGAAGCGAACCGTGAGCAGCACGGCGGCTATGGTCAGGCCAACGAGCAGGCCCACCCACACACCAACGGCATCGAGGCCGGCCGGAAACGCCAGCACGTAACTAAGCGGCAGCGCCACCACCCAGTACGAAAACAGGGTGATAACCGTCGGGATGTTGACGTCTGACAGGCCCCGCAGACCACCCAGGGCAACAACCTGTACGCCGTCGGAGAGCTGGAAAAAACCCGCCATCACCATCAGCGATGCGGCAATCTCCATGACGGCCGGATTGTCGCGGATGTAGAGCGAAACGAGCCAGTGGTTGGCCGTCAGAAAAAGCAGGGCGGCCAGTGTCATCAGACTCAGCGAAAGCGCCAGGGCGGCAACGCCGGCCCGGAAAGCCCCCTCACGACTGCCCAGCCCCACGGCGGCTCCCACCCGGATAGCCGCAGCCGACGAGATACCCGTGGCCATCATGTACGTTACCGACGCCATGTTGATGGCAATCTGGTGGGCGGCCAGCCGATCGTCGCCGAGCCAGCCCACAATCACCACGGCGAGCGAAAACGTAGCCACCTCGAAGAAAAACGTAAGGCCCCCCGGAATACCCAGCCGCAGAATGGTGCGGATATCGTTGCCGATGGGCAGCCGCCGGAAAGCCGGCAGCAGATAAGCCTGAAACCGCGGCTGGCGGTATACATACACGAGCATGGCAATGGCCATAAATACCCGCGACAGCAGCGTGGCCAGCGCCGATCCCATCAGGCCGAGCGCCGGCACCGGCCCCATGCCGCTGATGAACACGTAGTTGAACAGGGCGTTGAGGACCAGCGCCGACAGCGTTATCAGCATGGCCACGCGGGGCTGGCGCAGGCCGTCGCAGAGCTGACGGGCGGCTACAAACAGGAGCAGCGGCAGCACCGACGCACTCAGGATTAGCATAAACTGCCGGGCCAGGCGCGTTACCTCGGGAGTCTGCCCAAACAGGTCGAAGAAGAAGGCGAGCACCACCGACAACCCACCCAGCACCACACTCATCAGCACGGCCGACCACAAACCCGCCCGAAACAGGCGGTTGATACCGGCCGCATCGTCGCGGCTGGCGGCCTGCGAGACCAGCGCGGCTACGACCGAGAGGCCACCCACGCCAATGCTCGACATCAGAAACGACAGCGAGGTGGCCAGGCCGGCGGCCCCCAGCGGTACGGCCCCTAACAGACGGCCTACAAACAGGTTGTCGGTAACGCCCATCAGCACCACGCCCAGCTGGGCAATCACGATGGGAACACTCAGGCGGAAGGTATCGGCCAGTTCGGGCCGGTACAGGCGTAGCAGTTGTTTCAGAGCAGCAGATGCCGATAGCGGCTGGTTGTAAGTTGCAAAGGTACGCGTTTCCGATGGTCCGGGCGCGGGCTGGCTGCCAACAGGCCCCGCCTGCCGTCTGCTGAATACTGCCTGATTGTTCGTACTTTTGTTTTCTTTATCAATAATCCCGCAAGGCCCTTGAAAGAATACGGCAGCAGTATCCAGAAACTGGTTGACAACATGGTCAACATCGACGATCGGGAGAAGCGTACCCGTTACGCCCATATCCTGATCGAGTTGATGCGGCAGATTCACCCCAACATGAAAGACGGGCAGGACTACTACAACAAGTTGTGGGATGACCTTTACATCATGTCGGGTTTCACGCTCGATGTCGACAGCCCCTATCCGCCCCCGTCGGAAGAAGCCCTCGGCAAGAAGCCCCAGCGGGTTCTTTACAATACCCACCACCTCAAGTTCAAACACTTCGGTCGTAATATCGACCTGCTGATTGCCAAGGCCGTAGCCCTCGAAGAGCCCGACGAGCGCCGGGCGTTCGTATCGTACCTGATCCGGCTCATGCGCACATTCTACCAGACCTGGAATAAAGAAGGGGTGGAAGAAGAAACCATCTATCAGAGTCTGATCGAACTCTCGAACGGCAAGCTTTACGACGATGTGAAGCTGGTTCGGGAGCAGGGCCTGGTAGAGTCGACCCCGCGCGAACGGGCCGGCGAGACCGCCCAGCCCCAGCGCATCAGCAGCACCGGCACGGGCATTCATAACCGCAACCCGGGCCGCCCCAACCGCAATCAGGGCGGGCAGGGCAACTTCGGCAACAACCGCAACCAGGGCCGGCCCAACCGCGACGGTGGTGCCCGCAACTTTGGCAATTCCAACAACGGCAACAACCGGAATCAGGGCGGCCCCAACAACCGCAACAACGACCGGCGCCGGCGATAATACCTCGTTTTGCGTACCCGCTGGTACGCACCGATGGCCGGCGCCCTACCAGCGCCGGCCCTGTCGATTAGTAAAAACCGGAAAACACAACCAATGGCATCTTTCCAAATTACGGGCGGCCGCAAGCTCAAGGGGGAACTAATCCCGCAGGGCGCCAAAAACGAAGCGCTCCAGATCCTCTGCGCGGTGCTGCTGACCAAAGAACCCGTCACGATTCATAACATTCCCAACATCCGGGATGTCAATCAGCTCATCGACCTGCTGGGCGACATGGGCGTGTGGGTAACCCGCATCGGCGAAGGCTCGTACCGTTTCCAGGCCTCCGACGTTAATCTCGACTACCTCGAAACCGATACCTACAAGCGTAAGGCTGCGGCCCTGCGGGGGTCGGTCATGCTGCTGGGACCCATGCTGGCCCGCTACAAAAAAGGCCGGATTCCGCGGCCTGGTGGCGATAAAATTGGCCGGCGCCGGCTCGACACCCACTTTCTGGGCTTCGAGAAACTGGGCGCGCAGTTCAACTACGATGCCAATGACGGCGGCTATTACCAGGTCGACGCCAGCAACCTGCGCGGCACCTACATGCTGCTCGACGAAGCATCAGTAACCGGAACAGCCAACGTGCTGATGGCGGCCGTAATGGCCGAGGGAACCACCCAGATCTATAATGCCGCCTGCGAACCCTACCTGCAGCAGCTGAGCAAAATGCTGAACCGTATGGGTGCCAACATCACCGGCGTGGGATCGAATCTGCTCACCATCGAAGGCGTAACCGAGCTGACCGGCACCGAGCACACCATGCTGCCCGATATGATCGAGATTGGCTCGTTTATCGGTATGGCGGCCATGACGCAGTCGGAGATTACCATTAAAAACTGCCAGATCCCGCAGCTCGGCATCATTCCCGATCAGTTCAAACGGCTCGGTATCCAGATGGAATTCCGGGGCGACGATATCTTTATTCCGGCGCAGGAACGCTACCAGATCGAGAGTTTCCTGGACGGCGGCATGATGACTGTGTCGGATGCACCCTGGCCGGGCTTTACACCCGATCTCCTCAGCATTGTACTCGTGACGGCCGTACAGGCGCAGGGTACGCTGCTGGTGCACCAGAAAATGTTTGAAAGCCGGCTGTTCTTCGTCGACAAACTCATCGACATGGGCGCTCAGATCATTCTCTGCGATCCGCACCGGGCCACGGTGGTCGGTCTCAACCGGCAGCTGCCGCTCAAAGGCATCCGCATGTCGTCGCCCGATATCCGGGCGGGGGTGGCACTGCTCATTGCGGCCATGTCGGCGCAGGGCACCAGCATCATCGACAACATTGAGCAGATCGATCGCGGGTATCAGCATATCGACACCCGGCTCAATGCCATCGGTGCCGAGATTATCCGGCTGTAAGAAGCCTCGACATCCGGCGTATAAACCGAACAGGCCCACCATTTGGCGGGCCTGTTCGGTTTATAGGAGTGTTTAATGCTGCACCACAATGCGCCGGGCCTGTACGCCCAGGGGCTCGGTGACCCGAAGCAGGTAGGTGCCGCTGGGCCAGCCGGCGGTCTGTACGCGGGCCTGACTGCTTTGGCTCGGCTGCCGGTACAGAACCCGCCCCTGCAGATCACTGATTTCAACCATGGCCGATGATTCGAGGCCTTCGAGCTGCAACTGCTCGTTGGCGGGTTGCCCGATCAGCAGCAGTTCGCCGTTGGTGCGCAGAATGGCCGATCGAATGGGCGAGTAGCGAAACGAGCCATCGGTGTCGGTCTGGCGCAGCCGGTAGTAGTTGATGCCGAGCCGGGGCGACTCGTCGGTGGCGTTGTAGAACTGGCGGGTCTGGGTGGTACCGCGCCCGTCGAGCTGTGCCACCGTTTCGAATGAACGGGCGTCGGCACTGCGCTGCAGTTCGAAGCGGGCGTTGTTGCGCTCACTACCCGTCGACCAGTTGGCAAATACCTGCCGCTGTACGGTCTTGACTGAAAATTCGATTAGCGAAACGGGCAGCGTAGTGGCCGTCACGGTGTATGTCGCCCGGGAGTAATTACCGCCGTTGGAGTCGAAGAAGAAGCCGAAGTTGCCCAGAATTTTCCAGTATACCTCCAGCGTATAGGTGCCGGGAGCCAGCCCGTTGGCCAGGTTGATGTTGGCGTTCGACAGGTTCCAGGTCTGGTTGCCGTTGGCATCGGTACTGGTATTCGATAAGTCCATCGTGACAAAGTCGCCCGGGGCAATACCCTGCAGGTACAGCCGATAGCTTAGCTGGGCTGTTGTTACAGCATCGCCGTTGGTGGCCGATGTACGGATTTCGGCGCCGTTCAGAAAAATGGAGGTGTTGGCAGTGCCGAGGTTACTGCCGTTGAAGCCGGGCAGGTTGTCGGTGTTATAGTTGCCGGCGCGGGCCACATTGCCGGCGGCATCGACATTGGTCGAAACCGATGTTTGAATAAGGCCAAACTCAGCCCGGACCGGCTGGGCCAGCAGACAGCCGAATAGCCCCAAAAATACAAGTACCAATGATTTCATACAGAAGCGCATAAAGGCCACGGGCCGGTGGTGGCCCTACGCATCTGTACTTACAAAAATTGATCAAAAGTGCACTTTTTGTAAAGAAAAATTACGAATTGGTATCAAATCGCCTGGCCGTTTGGGTATGGGGCTTCAGGACGACCGGGGCCAGCATAAAGCCAAGCCCGCCGATCAGCAGGGTAAGCACAAAGCCAACGGCGTGCAGGAAGGTGGCCAGCGTAACCGAATCCGGGGCCGATAGCCCGTAGAGCATCAGCACACGGCCGACCAGCAGGTGGTAAGTACCGATGCCGCCCTGCGTAGGCACAAGCACGCTGCCCAGCAGCGAAACGGTTTCGATGGTCAGCACCGACAGGATGGGCAGATCGCGGGTGGCGGGCAGGGCCCGCATCAGACAGTAGGTCATCAGCCAGGCCATGGCCTGGTTCATGATCGTGAGCACCACAAACAGCACCGGGTTGGGGAGCCGGCCCAGCGACTGCAGCCCCTGGTGCAGACCCCGGCTAAAGCCAACCACCCGCTGTACCACGGGGTGTTGCCAGCGGGGCTGGTCGAAATCGGTCAGGCGAGCCCACCAAAGCAGTGCCCCCGCACTGAGCAGCCCCGTACCCAACAGCCACCAGCCCGTTGTCGACGGCAGCCGAAGTGCGTAGCCGCCGAAGTACTGCTGTAGCCGCTCGAACTCGAGCACAACGGTAAGCGACACGACCCCCAGCAAAATCAGGAAGTCGAGTACCCGCTCGGCCAGTACAGCGCCCACCGCGTGCGAAAAGGCAACCCCGTCGGAGCGTTGCAGACTGGCGCACCGGGTCAGTTCGCCCGAGCCGGGAATAACCATGCCCATCAGTGTGCCCGTCAGCAGGGCAACGGTAACCCGAAGTGTGGTGGGTCGATAGCCCAGCGCCAGCAGGGGCTGCCGCGACCGCATGCCCCGCAACCCAAAGGTCAGCGCCGTGAGCAGACCCGTCAGCACGATCCAGCGGTAGTCGGCCAGGCCGAACTGCTGCCAGACGTGGGCCAGCGAGACGTTGCGCAGGGCGTAGGCCAGCAGCGCCAGCCCGAGGGCAAGGGGTAAGAAACGCTTAAAAAACGACATCGTTTGGGAGAAACCGATTGCTAAAGTAGGCATAAAAGCGGGCAGCCGGCACGGCACCCCGGCGGGCAGGCCCGCTGGCGGAGGTGAGCCCAAAACCGGCCCGGTTTTTGTCTGATGCCCAGCAAAGCCTTCGTCGTGCCCGAAACGCCCCGAAAAGGGGTTTGGTGGAGCGGCAGGAGGCCGTTATTTTTGACCATACATCCTGCTCGTACACTGTCCGCTGTCCCGGTCCGGGGCAAAACCTACCTAACCGTATGTCTAAGTCAAGCAAAAAGCGTACCCCACCACCCGTGCCCAAACCCAAAGTCGCGGTACCCGATGGAGTTGCTCAGCCATTGACCACATCTGATGCCGTTACACCCCCTGTTACACCCAACGGACCGGCCAGTCAGCCCGCTTTCGAACTGATCCGGTTCGACCGCCGGACCAAATGGTACCTGGGTATCGTGGCCGGCCTGTTTGTATTGCTGTCGCTGCTGAAAATCCACACGCTGTCGGTGGCCATGTGGAACCAGCTGATTCCCGACGGGTCCGACGCGCGTCGGGGGCTGCTGCGGGGCACGCCCCAGCAAATTCGGATGGATGAATACGCCGTGTGGGTACCGTCGACCCTGTCGAACGTAAACAAAGGGTATCCTACCGAAAACGAAACGCTGGGGGGCGAGAAGATTGCGCTAATGGGCGCGCCGGCCAAACATCCGCTGATGGTGTTCAAGCCGCTGCTGTGGGGGCACTTTTTTCTGGGAACCGAGCAGGCCATTGCCTGGCAAACCAACTTCAACTTTTTTGCCGTACTGTTCTTTCCGTTTCTGCTCTTCATGCTGCTGACGGGCAACAATTTCCTGCTGTCGGTATTTGGCAGTCTGTGGTTGTGGCTGTCGTCGGCCTCGCAGATGTGGAACGGAGGCTGCGACATGGCCATCGGACTCTTTTCGCTACTTTTCGTCAGCGGCATTTATATCCTGTTTGGCAAGCACCGCCTGGCGGGCAAGGTTGGCTGGGGGCTGCTGTTTGCGTGGGCGCTGTTCAGCTCGGTCATTCTGGTGTACCCACCGTTTCAGGTGCCGCTCGGCTATACCTTCCTGATTCTGTTTATTGCCTACTGCCTGCGCCACCGCGATCAGTTTACCTTCAATGCCGATCAGCTGACGGCCATCGGTATCGGTGCCGGTACGCTGGTGCTGGTTGGGCTGGCCTTCTACACGTCGTATCAGGATCTGAAACCGACCATCGACGCCATGGTCAATACTGTGTATCCCGGCCGCCGGTCGGAGTCGGGCGGAACGGGCTTCATCGCCAACTGGTATTCGGAGTATTACGCGTGGCTGATTACGCCCCAGCGCTATCCCAAAAGCTGGCTCAACATCTGCGAACTGTCGCACTACCTGACCTTCACGCCCGTGATTGCCGGCAGCCTGCTGCTGTATTTCGCCATCCGGCGCCGGGTCGACTGGATGCTGGCCCTGCTGGCGCTCTGGATTTTTGCCCAGCTGAGCTGGATCGAGTATGGCTGGCCCAAGTGGCTGGCCGAAGGCACGCTGATGAGCCTGAGCCCCACGCGCCGAACCCAGGTGCCGCTGGGCGTATCGGGCGTGATTCTGACCATTCTGTACCTGGCTTATCTGACCCGCAACGAACTGAAAACCACTATGCCGGTGCGGCTGCTGGCCATTGCCGGTGCGGCTGGCTTTGTGATCTACACGGCTTACGTCAACCTCAACGACACCGAGGGGCTGTTCCGGTCGTATCAGCTGTTTCTGCCGGTGCTGTTTTTTACATTCCTGAACATACTGCTGCTGGCCAACGTACACGTCAAATACCGGTCGGCGCTGTTTGCCGGCGCGGTGGTGCTGTATCTGTTGCCCAACCTCAAGTTCAACCCGGTGGCGGTGGGACTGGCGCCCATTACCCAGCACAGCCTGTATAAAACGGTGCAGGAAATCGACCAGCGCGATCCTGGCAAGCGGTGGGTGGTCTTTGGAAGCCAGTACATTTCGTATCTGGTGACGGCCACGGGGGTCAACCTGTTGTCGGGTGTAAAAACGCTGCCCGCCCGCAACATCATGAAGGTGCTCGATCCCGTTGCCAAACGCGATTCGGCCTACAACCGTTACGCCCACACCGTGTACCAGACGTATATCAACGGGCGCGACAGCGTGGTGATTCAGCAGAGTTTCGAAGACGGCTACGTGGTGGCCATGGACCCCTGCTCGCCCCGTTTCAACGAACTGAAGGTGAAGTACCTGATCTTCGACCGGGAGCCGCAGCCGGTTGAGGTGCGCTGCGCCAAACTCATCAGCAACATGGGGTCGATCCGGATTTACGAGCGTACCGACCAATGAACAGACCGGCTTCACCGCGCATCCTGATCGTTATTCCGTGCTATAACGAAGAAGCATCGATCCGGTCGGTGGTGGCCGAGGTGATGCTGGCGCGGCAGCAGACGGGCCTGGCCATCGATGCCCTGGTAGTCAACGACTGTTCGACCGATGGTACGCTGGCGTGCCTGCAGACCCTGCCCGAATGCCAGTACCTCAACCTGCCCGTGAACCTGGGTATTGGCGGGGCCATGCAGGCTGGCTATCGCTACGCTGTTCGACACAACTACGACATTGCAGTACAGCTCGATGGCGATGGCCAGCACCCGGCCGAGGAGCTGCCGAAGCTGCTGGCTCCCGTACTGGCCAACGAGGCCGACGTGGTGATCGGATCGCGGTTTCTGGAGAAAGCCGGCTTTCAGTCGACGGCGGTTCGGCGGCTGGGTATCGGTTATTTTCGGCGGCTCAACCGCTGGCTCATTGGCCAGACCGTATTCGACAGTACGTCGGGCTTTCGGGCCTTTAATCGCCGAACCCTGGCGATCGTCGACAAGTACTATCCCGACGAGTACCCCGAGCCCGAAGCCATTGTGCAGTTCGGGCTGCATCAGCTCCGGATTCGTGAGGTACCGGTGCAGATGCGGGAGCGGCAGGGGGGCGTGTCGTCGATCAACACGGGCCGGGCATTTTACTACATGCTCAAAGTAACGCTGGGCATTTTATTTGTCTATATCCGGCTTCGGGGTCGCCGAAACCGCCTGTTAACCGCCGGCTGACATGGAATCCATTCCGCTTACCATACAGGTCATCAGCATTCTGGGCGCGCTGCTGTTCATGCTGACCATTTTCCGGCTCATTATCCGGGGCAAGCTGCGCGAAGAGTATTCGATTATCTGGATCGTCTGTACGTTTATCCTGATCCTGTTTTCGGTCTGGCGCCGGGGGCTCGAGCAGGTGTCGGCACTGCTGGGCGTTTTCTACCCGCCCTCGCTTATCTTTCTGGGCGCGCTGTCGGCCATGCTGGTGTTTCTGGTGCACCTCTCGGTGGTGATTTCCCGGCTGCAGAACCAGATCAAAGACATGACCCACGAACTGGCTTACCTGCGGCAGGACATTGAGTTGCTGAAAGCGCAGCAGCGCCGGAATGAACGCGACCCCTCATTGCCAACCGAACCCATTGCCTGATGCAGCTACCGAGTCTGACGGTTATTACGCCCTCCTACAACCAGGGTAGCTTTATCGGGCAAACCGTGGAGTCGGTCCTGTCGCAGCAGTACCCGGGCCTCAGCTACCTGGTCATGGATGGCGGCTCGACCGACGATACGCTGGCTGTGCTGGCCCCCTACACCGACCGGCTCACGCTGGTATCGGAGCACGACCGGGGGCAGACCGACGCTATTAATAAGGGTCTGCACCGGGCCACCGGCGATATCGTATGCTGGCTCAACTCCGACGATTATTTGCTGCCCGGGGCGCTGCACACGGTGGGGGCTTATTTTGCCCGCAACCCCGGCGTTCAGTGGCTTACGGCCGACTGCCTGATTGTGGATGCGGCCGGGCAGGCTATTCAGCAGCCCATCCGGCACTACAAACGGGCGCTGCGGCAGCTGACGCCCGCGGCTTATCTGGGGGTTACCAATGCCGTGTGTCAGCCATCGACCTTCTGGCGCCGGTCGGTGCACGAGCGGGTAGGGTATCTGGATGAAACGCTGCACTATACGATGGATTATGACTTCTGGCTCCGGCTGTCGCGCGACAGCCGGCCGGCCGTGCTCGATGAGCCCGTATCGGCCTTTCGGATTCACGGCGCGTCGAAAGGCGGTAGCCAGTATACCGAGCAGTTTCGGGAAGACGAACAGACCATGGCCCGGTACACCCGCCCGGGGCTGGTGCGGTGGCTGCACCGGCAACACAATGCGCTGATCGTGGCGATGTACCGGCTGCTGAAATAAATCAGGGACGCAGGCGGAGCCAGCGTAGTGTGTTTACGCCGGCTTTCAGTGTGGCCATGTAGAGGGCATAGGCCGGATACAGAAGCCGGTAGGAGCGGGCCACGCGGGCCGGATCGGTGCCGGCCGGCAGCAGGGGCGTAAAGCCGGCTGCGTAGAGGTCGCGGGCGTAGTGCAGGGGGCGGGGCGATACCGCCGGGCCAAACCAGAGCGCCGGGCAATATACCCGCTTGTCGGGCGAAGGATTGAGCCAGGCCCCCCACCAGCTGAATGAGCTGTTGGCCATGATGTGGTGGTGGCAACGGCTCATCAGAAACAGATCGGCAATATCGGTCTGGCCCTCGATAAAACTGAACCGGTCGCCAATAAAGTGCTGCCGGCACCAGGGCAGATCGTCGGAGAACACCAGAAAACGGGTGTCGGCCGGAAACTGGTCAATGGCGGTCTCGTAATAGGCGAGGGGCTGGGGCGGGAAAGCCGGCTGGTGCCGCAGGTAGTCGCCCCGCCGAACGTGCAGACTGCAGGTGTTGTCCGTCAGCAGATGACCGTACGCCTGCTGCTGGGCCTGAACCAGCGCGGGCGCGGGCGTAAAATAATGGCGGACCAGATCGGCAGCTTCGGCGAAGAAACGTTCGCTCTGGAACGCACCCCGCAGGTCCCAGTTGCCCGAAGGCAGGTCGACGGGCGTATAGGCAAACCCGGGCTGGTGGTAAATCGACGGCCGATCGACGGTACCGGTTGGCAGGGGGTGGGCAAACGCATCGGCGTAGGACCAGGGCGGCAGCACAAAGGGCTGGCCATTGCGGTGGGCAACGCCGATGGTGGCCGCGATGCAAAACAACTGGTTGCCCAAACGACCCCAGGGGAGAGTTCCTAACTGGCTGAACGTAATCATCTTTTTTATACGCTGACTGCGGTCAGACTCAGACTATGCTTCGCAAAATTAATCGATTACTAGCGCAAAAAGTGCGCGAGGCCGGGCAGGCTGTGCAGGGCACCACGGCCTTCATGCGCGACTGGCAGGCCATTCGGCAACTGGTGCCGCAGCAGCCCGACTTCCCGATTGTCGATTACTATCCCGTTCTGACCGATCGCTACGTCGACAGTGGCCAGCTGGCCCACCATTATTTCGACCAGGATCTGCTGATGGCGCAGCGCATTTTTGCCAACAACCCGCAGCAGCACGTCGACATCGGTTCCCGCATCGATGGGTTCGTGGCCCACGTGGCGTCGTTTCGGCCAATCGAACTGTTCGACATCCGACCCCTGACCCGGCCGATCCCGAACGTGAGCTTCCGCCAGGTCGACTTTATGCAACTCCCCGATGAGCTGATCAACTACACCGATTCGATTAGTTCGCTGCACGTGATCGAGCATTTCGGGCTGGGCCGCTACGGCGATCCGCTCGACGCGCGGGGACATCTCAAAGCCCTCGACAACATCTACCGGGTGCTCAAACCGGGTGGCCGGTTCTATTTTTCGGTGCCCGTAAGCCAGCAGCAGGGCATCGTGTTCAACGCCCACCGCGTGTTTCGGGTCGACTATCTGGTGGCCCTGCTGGGTGAGCGTTATACCATCGACAACTTCTGGCTGATCGACGATACCAACACCCTGCGCCACAACGTTGATTACCGGTCGGCCGAGGCTGCCCGCAGTTTCGGCTGTACCTTTGGCTGCGGCCTCTTCGAGCTGGTCAAGCGTTGACCCCGGCCGGCCTCCGTACCGCTCGGCCGGCCCGATCAGCCTGCAAATCAGGCCGCAGAACTAGGGTTTCTCCTAACGTATTTTGGTTCGGTAAATCCTAGTTTTGCTCACTAATGTACCATTGATGCCAACGCTTTCTGTTGCTCCGGCCTGTACGGCTGGTTTATCCGCTGCTGCCATGATACGTGTTCTGATTGCCGACGACCACAACGTGTTTGTCGAAGGCATTGAGTCGCTGATCTCCGGATCGGCAGCCATTGAAGTGGTCCGACGCTGCTACGATGTGCCGGCTGTGATCGACGAGCTGGCGCAAACGCCGATCGACGTGGTGCTGCTGGATATTTCGTTTCCGCAGATCGAAGATGGTCTCCATCTGTGTGAGCATATAGCCCGCCATCACCCGGCTGCCAGCGTAGTGGCGCTGACCATGCACGATGATGCCAGCCTGATCAAGCGCATGGTAAAAAAAGGCGCGAAAGGATACCTGCTGAAAAATACTACCAAAACCGAACTGCTGCAGGCCATTGAGACGGTGGCGCAGGGCCGTACTTACTTCAACGAAACGGTCATGAACAGTCTGCTGCAGGAAAATCCGAAGAACCGTCGTCAGGCGGGCGGGGCCGGTCTTCGGCCCAATCTGACACCGCGCGAGTCGGACGTGTTGACCCGTATTGCACAGGGTATGACCACCCAGCAGATGGCCAATCAGCTGTTTGTGAGCGCCAAGGCGATCGAGTTTCACCGGAGCAGTCTGCTCATGAAGTTTGGGGTGCCCAACACGGCCCTGCTCATCAAGACAGCGATGGAAATGCAGCTGATCGACTAACGCTGAACAGAAGTCTGCTATGCGACAGCCGTGGAAAAGACAACGAACCGCCATACGCGTGTGGCTGGCCGCACTCCTGATGCTGGCAGGGCTGGGCACCCGGGCGCAAAATGCAGCCATCGACAGCGTGAAACGCCTGATTCAAACCGAAGCCCGGGCCGGCCATCCGCTGCGGGTGGCCCAGGCCAACGACGCGCTGGGCTGGCTCTACCAGCAGGGCTTTGGTTACAACAGCCATACCCTCGATGCGTATTTCGATGCGGTGGTGGCCTACGGCGAAGCCGGCGATTCGCTGGGGTACTACGATATGTACCTCAAAATCGGATCATACTACCTGCCCGATGCCTTCATGCATGCCAGCGCCCGATCGTACATAAGCCGGGCGCTCGGCTACTTTGGCCGAAGCGGCAACCGGCTCCGCGAGATCGACGCCCGCATTGCGCTGGCCAATATCGACGCCCGGCGTATGCCGATCCCGGCCCACGTACTGCCAACGCTGCGGGCCATCGAACAGATGAGCGTACGGGCAAACTACCGGCTGGCACAGGCCCGATCCTTGAACCTGATGGCCAGCGTGTACCTGCAACAGCAACAGTACGACTCGGCCTACACCGTAACCCGGCTGAGTCTTGCACTGGCGAATCGACTTCAGGTAACCTGGCTCATTGCGCTCAACCATTTCTACCTCGGCATCGTCGATCAGGCGCTCAACCGCCCCCGGGAGGCCATCCATTCGTTTGACCGTGGCCTGAAACTGGCCGAGCTGGACCGGAACCTGCCCATGACCCGGGACATAACGCGGCATACCGCCCAGAGTTATGCGCAGCTCCGCGATTACGAACACGCCTACGCCTTCATGCTGAAGCATCTGGACTATGTCAATCAGCTGTACCACTCCGAACAAATTCAGAGTATTCGGCTGCGCGACCTGAATACGCAGATCAAAACCCTGGCGGTAGAGAAACAGCTGGCCGAAGAGCAGAGTCGCCACCAGCACATGCTCAATACGGCGCTGGTAGCTTTCCTGATCATTAGTGTGCTGGGCGTTATGGCGCTGGTGTTTCTGCGCCGGCAGCAGAAACTGATTGCCCGGCAGCAGGCGGTGATTGCCCAGCAGCAGATTCATGACCTGGAACTGAAATCGCTCCGGGCCATGATCGAAGGGCAGGAGGGCGAACGCACCCGCATTGCCCGTGATCTGCACGACGGACTGGGCATTCAGCTATCGCGCATCAAGCTGTTTGTCGAGGCCCATCAGGAACTGCTGCCGGGCTCGGTGAAAGAACCACTCAACCAGTTTCTCGACGAAGCCTGCACCGAAACGCGGCTGATTTCGAGCAACCTGCGGCCCTATGCCCTCTCTACGTTTGGTCTGGTGCCGGCTCTGGAAGACCTGGTACAGAAGATGAACCTGGTGAACCAGACTGCCCTGACGATCGAGCACTACGGTCCCGACCCATCGCTCGATGATGAGGCTTCGGTGATGGTGTATCGGGTGGTGCAGGAACTCCTCAACAACGCGCTGAAACACGCTAGCGCCCAGCTCATTACGGTGCAGATCATGACCAACGACGAGACGACGCTGGTCAGCGTCGATGATGATGGCGTGGGGGGCGACTTCGACCAGCTGCCCAGCCGGGGCAACGGCATCGCCAACATCAACGCCCGCATTGCCTACCTCGGTGGGCAGGTGATGTGGCAGAGTAAACCCGGCCGCGGCACATCGGTCATGATTTCGCTGCCCACCCAGCGCCGAACCGCCGTTCCGCCGATCGAAGCAACCGTTACGGCCTGATTTTTATAGTATGCAACCGGATTGATTATGACGTACCGATGCCTGCTGGCCGTGTGGGCTGGCCTGTTCCTCCTGGCGCTTCTGCCCGCGCCCGGCCTGGCCCGCCCCCGACCCATCGATGCCCGGGCAACCCGCGAAACCCGGGCATTGTATCACAATCTGCACCGACTGGCCAGCAAACACATTCTGTTTGGCCATCAGCACGCCACCGAGTATGGCCACGGCTGGTCGGGCGAATCTGGCCGGTCGGATGTGAAGTCGGTTACGGGCACCCATCCGGCCGTGATCGGGCTCGATTTCAGCGGCCTGTCGGGCCGTTCGCCCGGGGCCATCGAACGCACCCGACAGGCGCTCCGCCAGCAGATCGTCGATACCTACAACCGGGGGGGCGTCAGCACGGTGGCGTGGCATTTTACCAACCCCGTAACGCCCCAGACCGGTTTCTACTGGAAAGACTCGGTATCGGCACCCGCCGTGGCCGATCTGATACCGGGCGGCTCGCACCACGCGCAATACAAAGCAATTCTGGACGGCATTGCCCAGCTGGCCAATTCGGTGCGTGGGGCCGATGGCAACCTGGCGCCGATGCTGTTTCGACCCTACCACGAACTCGACGGCGGCTGGTTCTGGTGGGGAAAGCCGCATTGCACGCGCGATGACTTTATCACGCTCTGGCGCTTCACGGTGGGCTACCTGCGCGATAAGGCACAAGTACACAACTTTATCTACGTTTTCTCGCCCGATTGCCTGTTCACGACCGAAGCGGGTTATCTGGATCGCTACCCCGGCGATGCGTGGGTCGATATGGTGGGGATGGACGATTACGCCGATTTTGGCCGCGATGGTCGGTATAACCTGACAGCCGGCGTTCAGAAACTCAGGATCGTGTCGGACTATGCCCGGAAAGCAGGAAAGCTGGCGGCTTTTACCGAAACCGGGCTCGAGTCGATTCCGGATACAAGCTGGTGGACCAACACGCTGCTGAAGTCGCTACGGGCCGAGCCGCTTCGGCTGTCGTACGTGCTGGTGTGGCGCAACGATGCCCGCAGTGCCACGCACTTTTACGCGCCCTTTCCGGGGCAGGTCAGTGTGCCCGATTTCATGGCTTTCTATCGCGATCCGTACACCTGGTTCGAAACCGATCTGCCCCGGCTGTACCGACGCCGGCGGCTGTTGTTGTTCTGACGATGAGAGGCAAAAAATAAGGGTGAACTCCGCTTTGTTGGCCGTCCCCAATATGGCGACACAAGCCGGGTGCTTTACTTTTGCGGCTATGATTCTGAAACAGGCGATTCGGTTCCTGAAAACAGCGCCCCTGCTGCGGCCGGTGCTGCTGGCCATCGACGGGCTGCTGTGGCTGACCGATACGCTGGCGCTGGTCGGCAACCGCCGGCAGCCGGGCGCCCGGCCGGGGCTGGTGGTACTCAAATTCGACGCCCTGGGCGATTACCTCATGCTGCGCCCGTACCTGCGGCACCTGAAAGAGCAGCCCGATTATCAGGCCTATTCGTTTTGTTTATGCGGCAATGTGGCGTTTCGGCAACTGGCCGAATTTGCCGACGCCGATCTGTTCGATTCGTTTATCTGGGTCGATATTTATAAACTGTCGACGAAACCGCTGTATCGGTGGCGCGTGGCGCGGCAGCTGCGTCGGCGGGGCTTTGCCGTGTCGCTGAATCCAACCTACAGCCGGGTGCTGGTACTCGACGATTTCCTGACGCGCGTGGCGGGGGCAGCTGTCCGACTAGGGGCTGTTGCCGATCAGACCAACAGTACGCCCGTCGAAGCGCGCTGGGGTAACCAGTATTTTACCCGGTTGCTGCCGACCACGCCGGCCATTGTGTTCGAGGCCGAACGAAACCGGCAGTTGTTTGGCGCGCTGCTGCAGACAGCCGTGCCGCTGTTGCCGCTGTCGCTGCCGGGTGGCCCCGAGCCCCGCGTGGCACTGCCGTCCACCTACGTGATTCTGTCACCGGGGGCCGGCGCGCCCGACAAAATCTGGCCCATGGCGCGCTTTGCCACCGTGCTGACCATGCTGAACGCCCTGCGCCCCGACCTTCCCGTGGTGGTTACGGGCACCCCGGCCGAAACGGCTCTGTACGACGAACTGAAAACGTACCTGCCCGCCGGGTTGCCGGTCGTGTCGCTGGTGGGGGCGCTGTCGCAGGCCGAGCTGATTACGGCCGTGGCCCGGGCCCGGCTGGTGCTGGCCAACGATTCGGGTATTGTGCACATGGCCGCTGCCGTTGGTACCCCCTGTCTGTCGCTTTCGGCGGGTAAGTCGCTGGTGCGGTGGCATCCCTACCCGGCGGGGCTGGCGCCCATGATTCAGCACGTATATCCGGCGTATTTCGACCGCTGGGCCGGACAGTTCGACCGTATTGCGCCCGATACTGCAGCCGAAGCGCCCGTACCGGTCGACAGCCTGGACACCGACCGGGTAGCCACCGCCCTGCGGCAGCTACTGCGCGATACGGATCAGCGTTTCAGCACGCCCAGTACGGTAAAGTAAACGGCTTCGAGCACACGCATATACCACGGTTGCTGGTGGATATGCGTAGCGTCGTACCAGTCGGCTTCGGTATTGATGGCGACCTGGTCGGGGTGGCGCAGGGGCTGATCGATGGGGCCGGCCACCATGTTGGCCAGCCAGCCGGGTTTACGTACGGTGTGGGTAGCGCCCAGGCCAAACCCGATGTTCTGAATCTGGTTGATGCGCGGCACAATCGACAAGCCGTTGTACCGGCGGATGGTGATCAGCCACTGGGTATCCCAGGTGTCGAGCCGGCCGGCCATAATTTCGCGGAGCAGCCACCGCACCCGGTTGTTGAAGTAAGGAGGCTTGAGCGCCACATGCCGGGCGTTTTCGGTGGGGTCGACGTTGTAATGCTGCCAGGCCCGGCGCCAGGTTGCCCAGCCCCAGATAGAGGCAAATCCCGAAAAGTAGTACGACGCCCCACCCGTCACGGGTCGCCCTGCCTGAAACGTAATGCCACTGATGTGCATGACCCGCTCGTCGGTGCGGTAGCGCTCGAGGAGTTCGGTGCAGTAGCCAAAAAACGTGGGTTCGGGCAGGCAGTCGTCCTCCAGAACGATCCCGGCCTCGACCTGCGCAAAGAACCAGTCGATCGCCGACGATACAGCCCGCCTGCAGCCTAGATTGGTTGGTCGAAACAGGGTCTCTACAGTGCAGGGCCAGTCGACCTGCTGCACGATGCGTCGGGTCTGCTCGCACAGATCAGCCTCGCCGGGCTTGTGTGCCCGGGGGCCATCGGCCGCCACAAACAGCTGCGCCGGGCGGGCCAGCCTGATCTGGTCGAATACCCGCTGGGTGGTGTCGGGACGGTTAAAAACGATGAGCAGAACGGGCGCCAAAGGAAATGGGGTGTTTGGGTTTGTTGTTTGGTCAGCAATGGTTTTTAGGGTACTGGATGGCCCTGCCGCGCGAAGGCAGTGGTCTGTAGGCAGCGGAGAGCAAGCCGCTAGCTGCGGCTTTGGGCCGCAACCATCCCTACCTAAACGAGCCGGCCAGCCTGCGTGCGCTGCTCGATAAGGGCTGCGTCGGCTACGGTTTTGCTGCGCAGGAAAAGCCGCAGCACCGACGCCAGACCAAAGCGGCCGGCTGCCACAAGCAGCGGAAAAACGCCCGGTACCAGACGTTTGCGGGTGAAAAGGTGGTAGTTGAGCAGGTTGTAGTAGTGCAGTCCCTGCTGTCGGCCCAGATACGCCAGCGTTTCGGGTCGGTAGAGCGATACGTGCTGCCCGTGGTGGGGCGCGTAGTACCACCAGTCGGTGACGGCCGGCGCGGGGGTGGGGCAGGGCTGCGTAGTAAAAAAAATGGAGTCGCTATAGGCCATGATCTTTTGCAGCTCCTCGGCCGGATTCACGAAATGCTCGAAGCACTCAAAGGCAGTAGCCAGTTCATACCGGCCCGGCGGTGCGTCGAAGCCGTTGGCCAGCAGGTTGGGCGCGTAGGGATCGGTGTTGTAGAAGTCGAAACCGGCATCGCGCATGTAGCGGGTCAACAGGCCGTAGCCCCCCGCATAATCGACAAACCGGCCCCGTCGGTCGAACAGAAAAAAAAGCAGCGCGATCGTCGACCGGCCCAGAATCTGGCACCGGCTGAGGGTACCCGTGTCAGTCGTTGTAAAGGCGCTCTGGTACGCTTCGTCGAGCCAGTAGGGTGTTTCGGTTTGTACCAGCCGGCAGGTTGGACATTCGTAATAGCCAACCGAATATTTGCTTAAAACTGTTGCCTTAAACAAAGGATTCGTCTCACTGGCACAGATGCGGCAGGTCATATCGAAGTGGTTGATCGTATCGGATGGCCGGAGCCATGCCGGAAGCCGGCCGACCCTGGGCCGGGTATCGGCAGCCAGCCGGTAAGCTGGGCCGGTCAGGCGAGCTGGTTCAAAAATAAAGCCAGTTTTGGACTAAAGCCCGGTTTATCCCAAAGTAGGGCTTGTTTTAAACCAGATCCGATGGCTGTAGCACCTTTTGACGTACCTTTGAGTTCTAAAAAAAACCAAGCGAGGGCCACCCCGGCATGAAACTGAATCTTCTCCCAACAGACGTATTTGAAGACCGACACCATGGTCAAACCGACGCGGCTCAGGCCGAGATGCTCCGGACCATTGGCGTAGGCAGTGTCGATGAACTGATCGATCAGACCGTTCCGGCTACCATCCGGTTGTCGGCTCCGCTGAACCTGCCCGCTCCCAAAACGGAGGCCCAGTTCCTGGCCGATTTCCGGAAGCTGGCCGCGCAGAATAAAGTGTTCAAGTCGTACATCGGTACCGGCTACTACGACACCATTACGCCCAACGTTATTCTGCGCAATATTCTTGAAAATCCGGCCTGGTACACGGCCTACACGCCTTATCAGGCCGAGATTGCGCAGGGGCGGCTCGAGGCTCTGCTGAACTTTCAGACTGTCGTGTCGGATCTGACCGGTATGGATCTGGCCAACGCATCGCTCCTCGACGAGGGAACGGCGGCTGCCGAAGCGATGAACATGCTGTTTGCTAACCGGCCCGCGAGTCGTAAAGGCGCCACCACGTTCTTCGTATCGGAACACTGCCACCCCCAGACCATCGACGTGATCAGGACCCGGGCTACGCCCATCGGGATTAGCGTGCTGGTGGGCGATCACCGGCAGGTCGACCTGACTACGGGGGCTGTGTTTGGTATGCTGCTGCAATACCCTGCCACAAACGGCGAGGTGTTCGATTATACCGACCTGATTGCATCGGCACACGAGCTGGGCATTACGGTGGCCGTTGCCGCCGATCTGCTGGCCCTGACGCTGCTGACCCCGCCGGGTGAAATGGGCGCCGACGTGGTAGTTGGGTCGGCCCAGCGCTTTGGTGTACCCATGGGCTTCGGTGGGCCGCATGCAGCCTTCTTTGCTACCAAAGATGCTTTCAAGCGGCAGATTCCCGGCCGCATCATCGGCGTCTCGCAGGATGCGGAGGGCAAGCCCGCCCTGCGGATGGCCCTCCAGACGCGTGAGCAGCACATCCGGCGCGAAAAAGCCACGTCGAACATCTGCACCGCCCAGGTACTGCTGGCCGTTATGGCGGGTAGCTACGCGGTGTACCACGGCCCGGCCCGCCTGCGTGCCATCAGCGAAAAAGTACATGGCCTGACCAAGGCGTTTGCCGTAGCCCTGCAACGGGCGGGCTTTACGGTTGTAACCGAACAGTATTTCGATACCGTTACGGTGCGGGTCGACGATGCCGAATCGCTCAAAAAATCGGCCCGGGCCGCGCAGATCAACCTGCTCTATCATGCCGACGATGAGCACGTCGGGGTTTCGTTCGACGAAACCAAGTCGCTCGACGATGTGGCCGAACTTCTGGCCATCTTTGGTGCCAAAGCCGACCTCGACTGCATTGCCGGTGACCTGGAAATCAGCTGGCCCGAGCGGCTCATCCGCCAGTCGGACTACCTGACGCACCCCGTTTTCAATACGCACCATACCGAGCACGAGATGCTGCGGTACCTGAAATCGCTCGAAGAGAAAGACCTCTCGCTGGTTCATTCGATGATTTCGCTGGGCAGCTGCACCATGAAGCTCAACGCAACGGCCGAGATGATTCCGGTTACGTGGCCTGAGTTTGGCAAGCTGCACCCCTTTGCGCCCAAAGAGCAGACCGCCGGCTACCAGCAGCTCTTTGCTGATCTCAACGACTGGCTCTGCGAGATTACGGGCTTTGCGGCTATGTCGCTCCAGCCCAACTCGGGGGCGCAGGGCGAATATGCTGGTCTGATGGTGATTCGGGCTTACCACGAAAGCCGGGGCGACCTGCACCGGAACGTGTCGCTCATTCCGCAATCGGCCCACGGCACCAACCCGGCCAGTGCCGTTATGGCGGGCATGAAAGTGGTGATTGTGAAGTGCGACGATCGGGGTAATATCGACGTAGCCGATCTGCGCGCCAAAGCCGAGCAGTATAGCAACGACCTGTCGTGCCTGATGGTAACTTACCCCTCGACACACGGCGTATTTGAAGAAAGTATCAAGGAAATCTGCGCCATCATTCACCAGCACGGTGGACAGGTGTATATGGATGGGGCCAACATGAACGCCCAGGTGGGCCTCACCTCGCCGGCAACCATCGGGGCCGACGTGTGTCACCTCAACCTGCACAAAACATTCTGCATTCCGCACGGCGGTGGCGGGCCGGGCATGGGCCCCATCGGCGTGGCTCCGCAGCTGGTACCGTTCCTGCCCGGCCATGCGCTGGTTAAAACGGGTGGTGAGCAGGCTATTCACGCGGTATCGGCAGCGCCCTACGGCTCGGCCAGTATCCTGACCATCTCTTACGCCTACATCGCGATGATGGGTGGCGAGGGGCTGACCAACGCGACCAAAAAGGCCATCCTGAACGCCAACTACATCAAGGCGCGGCTCGACGGGCATTACGAAACGCTGTATGCCGGCAGCAATGGCCGGGCGGCTCACGAAATGATCATCGACTGCCGGCCGTTTAAAACCGGCGCTGGTGTTGAGGTAGAGGATATCGCCAAACGGCTGATGGACTACGGGTTCCACGCGCCAACCGTGTCGTTCCCCGTGGCTGGTACCATGATGATCGAGCCGACTGAATCGGAATCGAAGGCCGAACTCGACCGTTTCTGCGACGCGATGATTGCCATCCGCGACGAAATCCGGGAGATAGAAGCCGGCACGGCCGACCGCACGCACAACGTGCTCAAATATGCCCCCCACACGGCTACGGTGGCGCTGGCCGACGAATGGACGCGTCCCTACAGCCGTCAGAAAGCCGTTTATCCGCTGCCTTACGTGCAGGCCCGCAAGTTCTGGCCAAGTGTTAGCCGTATCGACTCGGCTTACGGCGACCGGAACCTGGTGTGTGCCTGCGTGCCGACCGAGAGTTATGCCGATGAAGCGGCTGTTGAGGCCGGGCTCGAACAGCAGGCATAAGCGCTCCGCACGTTTTTGTAAAAAAAGCGGCAGCCCACCGGGCTGCCGCTTTTTTTACGGGTTGGGGTAATACGGTCAGATTTTCACCTGCAGGGTTACGTACAGGCTGCGCCCATCCGACGGCAGAATGCCGGGGCCGGGATAACCCGTGGCGCGCCGGGTGTAATAATACTGATTGGTGAGGTTGTTCAGGCTGCTTTCGAGCCGGTAGCGCTTGTACTGGTACGACAGACTGGCGTCGAGAATGGTGTAGGCCGGAATCAGGCCGATAACGGCCGACACGCCCCCGTCGCGGGCGTTGGTCGCATCCGAAAACTGATCCGACAGATACGTGTACTGAAGCGACGCTTTCAGGTTTTTATAGCCCAGCCGAACGCCGGTTTTCAGGTTCAAGGCCGGTACAAACTCAACCTGTTTGCCCACGACACCGGCAATGGCACTGCGCTTGTACGACGACTGGATCAGGGCCACGTTGGTAAATAGCACACCACTCAGGTCGGCGCTGGCGGGGTTCAGCAGACGCAGCAGATCGGCTTCGGCATATGATTCAAGACCGACAATAACCGCCTGACCAATGTTGCCCCGGCGTCTAAGCACCCGGTCGTTTTCGTCGGCAAACTGCACTTCGCCAATGCGGTTGTTGTAGTTCAGGTAAAAGGCGCTGATGTCGAAGTTGTAGAGCGTGGTCTGGTTGCTGCGGATGCCCAGGTCGAGCGAGTACCCTTTTTCGTCCTGCAGGTTCGGATCGATGACCGCCGAGGGGTTCGCCGTCCGCATATCGCTGAACGTGATGGACCGGTAGTTCTGCGAAAGGTTGCCGTAGATGTCGAGCGTGGCAACGGGCTTGTAGCTAATGCCCAGGCCGCCCAGCACAAACTGCCGGCCGTTGGTACGCACTTCGTTGATGCGGGTCGCGCTCAGGATATTGCCGGCCAGATCGCGCACTACGTTCCCGTAAAACCCGTCGGCCGTGGTATGGATATACTCGTAGCGCAGCCCGGGTGTGATCGACAGTTTCTCGCCCAGATACAGGATGTGCTCAGCGAAGACCGACGCGTTGCGGTTGGGGAAGCGGTAGTCGTTCAGAATGGCATTGTCGTCCTGCTGAAACGTGAAATTAGCGTCTTTGCCGGTACTGCCGAAGCCCTGCACACTGTGGTTGAAGCCGTGGTAATAGCGCGTACCGACCAGCAGCACGGCCTGCTGTTTGCCCAGGTAATAGCGCTTCAGATACCGGGCTTCGGCCCCCCAGTTCAGAAAGTCGCCCTTGATCAGGTCGCGTTCGCTGTTGTCGTCGATGGTGGCCACCCGGTTGGGCCGAAAGCCCACCGAATAGCGATAAGCGTTGAGACCGAAGACGCGCAGGTTAACGTCGCTGAGGGCGTTTATTTTGTGGTCGAGGTGCAGGGCCGGCATGGTCCAGTTTACTTTGAACCAGTTGCGTTCGCGGTTGCTTTGCCGCGGGTCGGCACGGAACATGGCGTCGGTAAGGCCACCCGGCTGCTGGGCCAGGTAACTGGTCTGGGTGAGGTCGAGGCCGAGCGTCGTGCGCTCCGAGAGCCGGTAGTCGACATCGGCGTAGAGGGTGTAATTGGTAAACTGGGTGTTGGGGCGCCAGCCGTTGCCGCGCTTGTACTGCACAAAGGTGTAGTAGCTAAGTTTGTTTTTGGTGCCGCTGGCGCTTGCGAAGCCGTTGTAGAAGCCGAATGAACCCACCGTTTGCCGGATGGTCAGCTCGAACGGACGATCGGCCACGGGTTTTTTCATGACGAAGTTGATGAGTCCGCCGAACTGGGTGCCATACTGCAGCGACGCAGCGCCCCGCACAATCTGGATGCGGCCCACGGCCTCGATGGGGGGCGTGTAATAACTTTCGGGATACCCCAGCGCGTCGGCGCTGATGTCGTAGCCGTTTTGCCGCACGTTGAAGTTCGACGAGCGGTTGGGGTCGAGCCCGCGCCCGCCAATGCTGAGTTGCAGGCCAGCGCCTTCGTTTTCCCAGATATTCAACCCCGCCACCCGGCTGTAAATCTGCCGCGCGTTATTGGTCGACAGGTTGGCCACCAACTGCTCCGGAATAATGACTTCCGACTTCTTTCCCTCGTAGATGCCCATGCTTTCGACGCCCCGCATGCGGGTAAACCCAAAGTCGGCCTGTTTGTCGGTGACCGTTACTTCGGTCAGGGTTTCGGTGCGGCTGGCCAGCAGCAGCAGCAGGGGGGCGGTCGTTTCGTCGAGTCGGCCGGTCAGGCGGGCAGCCTTGTAGTCGGGGTGGCTCGTCTGGATGGTAAACGAGCCGCCGGGCAGGTTGTCGAACCGAAACTGCCCCAGGCTGTCGGTCAGGGTTTGCCGGTTGCCGTTGTTGAGGTAAACAACACAGCCCCCCACGCCCAGCGTATCGGGGCGGGTGCCAACGCGCCCGGTCAGGGTGTACTGAGCCTGTGCCGATAACGCCAGTAGCCAGCTAAATAGAATACTAAAAACCGCGTATTTCATCTGAAAAAGGAGTAATCCATGTTTTGGGGGCCAGCGACTCTTTTTGCCGGGCCAGATCGACGGTGGGGTCGACGAGGGGCTGGCCCAGCCGGCCATTGAGCGCCACGTAGGAATCGACGTATACCTGTGGCTGCCTGAACCCCCGTTGGGCATAGGTGTCGCGCAGGTGGTGGGCATACTGTAGCAGCATATCGGGCTGTGTCGACATCATTTTTTCCTGCAGCGGAGTCAGAAACTCGTTGTTGTTGACAATCGTACGATGGCCTTGGTTGTCTTTCACCGTAAACTGGGCGTAGCCGGCTTTTTCCATCAGCATCACCCGCCACGAAAACCGGTAGCCCTGCTCGGTCCAGAATAATTCGCCCGGGTACAGCCAAGACCGAAAGGGCAGCAGTAGCTGTACGACGAAAAACAGGATCAGGCCACCCAGCACCAGTGGCTGCGTACCCGCCGGATAGGTATAGCGCCGGGGCGATGGCAGCAGGGCCTGCGCCGGTAGCGATAGCCCGTTGCTTACCCGCCGGATGATGGCTTCGTGAAAGCGGGCCGGAAAATAAATCAGGGCCGTTACGATCATGACGTACGGAAACATGCCGATTGGAAACAACAGCGCTGTCAGGCCGTGAAACACCACAACGGCTGCGTAGGCCCAGGGGCGCGTTTGCCGACGCCAGAGCAGAAAAGGAATGCTGAGGTCGTAGGCCGCTCCAAACCAGCTAAACGCGTAGTGTACCCATGCCTGGGTAAACAGCGGCCCCAGCACCGGCATATCGTTGCGGGCGGGCAGCCAGATGCGCAGGGGCAGGGCTTCCAGCAGCCAGTCGCTGTTGAGTTTGGCCAGTCCGGCAAAAACGTACAGAAAGGCCACCAGCACCCGAATCGCATCGACGCACCAGACCGGTACCTGCCCCGTCTGCCAGTCGGGCCGGCGCCAGGCGTCAACCGAGAAGCAACGGTTGGCGGGCAGCACGGTGAGCAGCAGCAGCAGCAGGCTGGTAAAATAGTAGTGGTTGAGGTAAGTGGTTTTGTCGATCAGCTCGATGTAGCTGAAGCTCAGAAAGAGCAGGATGCTGGCAGGCCGGTAGAACCAGCCCAGCGCTACCAGCACCGCCGACAGGCCGCAAACAGCAAAGAGCCCGTAGGTATACGGGCCCAATGGCTGTACGAAGTCGAAACCGTAGTAAGCGAAAAAAAAGCGGGGCCGGATATACAGCTCGTCGATCCAGCCCTTGCTCCAGAACCGCACGATACTAATGGCCAGCATCAGTCCGAATACGGCCCGGAATACCGCCAGTGGCGCAGCCGAGGTTGTTCGTCGAAAATAGTCTGGCATTGGGCGTTAATCCCCGTCGTTATCGGTGTAGGTGATGGTGATGCTCATAGCCGTGGTCATGTCCACTTTCAGCATCCGGACGGCTTTCTGCATTTCGGTGTACACCTGTACCACGGCCGCGTTGTTGGTGGCCAGTTCAGTGGCAAGAGGGCCTTTCAGGCTGTTCAGCTGCTGGCTGCTGGCGGTAAACTGCGCGTTGATGAGGTCGGCCAGGGCCGTACCGGTTTTGCTGTCTTTAGCGCCCAGTCCCGTGAGGTAGGTCTTCAGACTGGGGCCTTCGGTGCCGGTTGTCACGCCTTTGCCGTTGAAAAAGTCGATGTAGGCCTGATGGGCCGTGCGGGCCAGCGTCAGCGATAAGTCTTTTGCATAGAGCGCTTCAATCTTATCGGGAGCTATTACACCGTTGGTCATAGCGCCCGAGGGAATGCCGATTTTACCCGACCGGATAAACCGCTCATAGTGCATGACGTAGCCGTTGACCAGTTTGGACGTTGAGCAGCCGGCATCCAGACTGGTGCAGCCAATAAACTTATCGCGATAGCCACCGGTGGTCCAGTCGGTATAGACTTGCCCGAAGACAAGGTTCATCTGACCCGTCACCCGCTTCAGGTAGGCCAGGCGTTTGGCCGCATCGGCTGCCGTTGTGTAGCGGGCAAGAATAGCCTGATCGGTGGTGCCCAGCCCATTGATCAGGTAGTCGATGGCCGGGAAACCCTGGCGGGGGTAAGCCGCCGGTACATCGAGCGCGCCCGCACCAGCCGCTATGTACTCTTCGATACCGGTGGTGTTGGCGGGGTAGATGTTGAAAAAGTTGCGGAGCGTGTATTGCTCAGCGGGCCCTACGTCGAACAGTTCGACCTTCTGCCAGTCGGTGTACGCCCTGGCCCACGCCTGCCGGAACTCGGTCAGGGTGGTTTGGTTGGGACTGGCGGCAAACGCGTCGGACTTGGCCAGCATCGTGCCGAAGCTGGTTTTGAAGTTGGCGTAGGCCGGCAGAATAATGTTATCGGCCAGATTGGTCAGCATGGCTTTGCGGTCGGTCGAGGCCTGATCGCCGGGCTGCGGACTGGGGGTAATCTCGTTGGTACTGCCGGTTGAGCAGGCCCAGACCAGCAGGGTGGTTACCAGGGCCAGGCCGAGTGCGGTTCCGTTTTTCCGTTGCATAGGTTGTAAATGGCGCATTGGATGGCGCCGAAGTGCCATCCAATGCTGTTGGTGATACGAGAGTGACCGGTGACAGTCAGTAGTGTTTAGTTAGCAATGTTGAACTTGGTGCGAATAGCTGTGGCTGCCGCGTCGATCTTGGTATTGGTTAGCCCCCAGAACCCGTTGGGTGCCGAGTTAACCAGATTATTCAGCACGCCGTCCGAAAAAGCAGCGTCGGCACCGGCCAGCTTCGCATACCGCATACTGTAAATAAAGCCCAGTCCTTCGCCGATGGCGTGCGCGCGGGCGGCATCCGTAGCGCCGGTTTTCCATTTGGCCAGGTACCCCAGCGCCGAGTTGGCAATTGCCTTTTCCAGTTCCGTCCGGATCAGGGTAGCCTGCGCTTTCAGGGTGGCCATGTCGTTGTTGACAATGGCAGCCCGCCCTTTCAGCAGGGCCGGGTGCATCCGGGCAAAGCCGTCTTTGTTGTATTCCCACACATACGAGCCGATGAAACTCTCGCCCGACGACGTACTGGTGGCTTTGCTGCCGTAGCGGGCATTGGGCGTCAGCATACCGTAGAGCTCATCCCAGTTCTGCTCGAGCTGGGTGTAGTTTTTGCCCGCTACCAGCGTGGTATTGTCGGCCGACAGATTCTTGTCGCTCAGCAGCACATTGGCCATGTAGTCGAGCTGAAAGGCGCCGATAAGGCCTTTCTGGATGATCTGGGCCCATTCGATGCCCCGCTCGTCGACCAGATAGGTACCCAGCTTGCCCGCCTTGCCTTCGGCCGCTACGGCCGACAGCGATTTGCTGGCGTTGGCCATGGTCGTGAAATTAGCTTCTATGGCCTGGCGCTCCTGTTCGCCGTTGCTCAGCGAGGAGGCCGTTACGTTGCGCAGCTGCACCCCCGAGGTATTCAGTGAGGATAGCGTACCCGAGAATGGACTGTTGGTGTTGGCAAACATGTTTTTCAGCACCGCGGCATCGACCGGCGTACCCGCGCTCACATTTCCCGTATTGTAGGTGTTGATGGCCCGGAACATCAGCAGCCGATTGGCCCCGTTGGTCAGGTCAACCGTCGACGCGCCTTTATCGTCGACAAAAGGCGTAGTATAAGCCATCGTATCTGTCAGCGCCGTGTAGGCAATAGGCTTGCGCAGCTGGGGAGCGGCAGTATCCGGGTTATCGGTTGTGCAAGCCGTAAAAGCGAAAGCCGCCAGAGCAGCGGTGAGTGTGCGTGAAGCGAGGGTATACAGAGTCATCCGTTTTCCAGAACATTGTTTGCAGGGCAAAGGTAATGACTATTTAGACTGGTTATAAGCAATTGTTTGGAAATTTTCTAAATAGTCTGTGCACTGGCACTCGTACAGCTTCAATAGCTAGGTTCCTTTTTGGCCATTACACACAAAAGCGCCTGCGCTACCAGTGGGTAACGCAGGCGCTTCGCTATAGGCAAACTGGTTAGGCAATAACGGCTTCGGCCAGTACGAGTACATTGTTTTGCAGTACTTCCACAACACCGCCATCGACCGTAAATGTCTGCTGACCCGTTGCTGATTGAATCACGATCGGCCCGCGTGCCAGCGTGCTGACGAGCGGAGCGTGGTTGTTCAGGACCTGAAACTGACCCTCGCTACCCGGAAACGTGACGGCCGTTGCCTCGCCGGAAAAGACCTTACGGTCGGGGGTGATAATATCTAACGTCATAGCGAACTAGCTTACAAAGCTCCTTTTACAAAATTGAGGACGCTGCCGATCTGGCTTTTCACGGCGGGTTCGGCGGCTTTGGCGGTGAGCCCGCCCTGATTCAGTTTGGCTACGCTGCCCAGCGCGCTGCCAACGAGCGACTGCCCCGTGGAGGCTCCGCCACCCAGCACCGACATAGCACTGCCCAGCCCCGACAGGCCGCTGGTCAGTTGGCTGGCTTTACCGATCAGCGATCCGGTTGCCAGCAGGCCACTGAGCTGATTGGCGTTCGACGCCAGTTTGGCCAGGCCAACGGCTTTCTGCAACACACCTCCGCTCAGGCTACCCCCGGCAATGAGTGGCAACAGGGCTTTCAGTTTGCCTACCTGCGCCAGCACGTTGTCTTTAAACGTACCCTGGCTTTTCTGGGCACTGGCTTCCAGACTGGCGATGCCCGTTTGCAGCGCTTGGGCCGAAGCGACCTTATCGCCTTTGTTGAGCGCATCGACGGCCTGATCGAGGTGGCCATCAGCGACACTATCGGCTGGTGCGCCGGCATTGCTGACCGGCTTCACCTGCGTTGAGTCGTGTACGGCTCCCATCACCGAGGTGGCGGTGGTCGTACGGGGCATGGTCATCTGGGGCAGCTGCGCCCGAACAAGCGTGGTGCTTCCGAGCAACCCGGCGGCCAATGTAAACCCTGCTGCAACTAGTTTCATACGAATCCTGCTTAGATAATGTACGCTCCTTAGACGTGCGCGGGTGGTTTTGGTTTCGCCAGATACAGGGTACGGTTTCCAACGGGGCCGTGGCACCGCCAGAAACCGTATCGCCCGGCTAATCGATCTACTGACCGGCTTCTTTCATCATGCGTTCGCCTTTGGCAATCGCATCTTCAATGGTACCGACCAGGTTGAAAGCGGCTTCGGGCAGGTGATCGTATTTACCGTCGATGATTTCGTTGAATCCTTTGATGGTATCTTCGATCGGAACCAGTACGCCTTTCAGACCGGTGAACTGCTCAGCCACGAAGAAGGGCTGCGACAGGAAGCGCTGTACCCGACGGGCCCGGCTTACGACCAGCTTATCTTCTTCCGAGAGTTCTTCCAGACCCAGAATAGCGATGATGTCCTGCAGTTCTTTGTAGCGCTGCAGAATTTCTTTCACGCGCTGGGCCGTGTTGTAATGTTCGTCTCCGAGGATTTCGGCGGTCAGAATCCGCGAGGTCGAATCGAGGGGGTCAACGGCGGGGTAGATACCCAGCTCGGCGATTTTCCGGCTCAATACGGTGGTGGCGTCAAGGTGAGCGAAGGTCGTAGCCGGCGCCGGGTCAGTCAAGTCATCGGCAGGTACATAAACGGCCTGTACCGACGTAATCGAACCGCGCTTGGTCGAGGTGATCCGCTCCTGCATGATACCCATTTCGGTGGCCAGCGTGGGCTGGTACCCTACGGCCGACGGCATCCGGCCCAGCAGAGCCGATACCTCCGAACCCGCCTGGGTAAACCGGAAGATGTTGTCGACGAAGAACAGAATGTCGCGGCCGGCACCCTGGCCATCGCCATCCCGATAGTGCTCGGCAATGGTCAGACCCGACAGCGCTACCCGTGCCCGGGCTCCCGGCGGCTCGTTCATCTGGCCGAATACAAACGTTGCCTGACTCTTGGTCATCTCGTCCATATCCACTTTGCTCAGATCCCAGCCACCTTCTTCCATCGAGTGTTTGAAGGCGTCGCCGTATTTGATAATACCGGCTTCGATCATTTCGCGGAGCAGGTCATTCCCTTCGCGGGTCCGCTCACCCACACCGGCAAATACCGACAGACCGGCGTATGCTTTGGCGATGTTGTTGATGAGCTCCTGGATCAGTACGGTTTTACCCACACCGGCACCACCAAAGAGGCCGATTTTACCACCCTTGGCGTAGGGCTCCAGCAGGTCGATTACTTTAATACCCGTGAAGAGAACTTCGGTCGACGTGGCGAGGTCTTCGAATTTTGGCGCTTCCCGGTGAATGGGAAGACCACCTGAACTTTTAGGTTGCGGAATGCCGTCGATAGCTTCGCCAACGACGTTGAACAAACGGCCCCGGATGCCTTCACCGGTCGGCATGGTGATCTGCGTGCCGAGGTCGGTCACGGTCATGCCGCGATACAACCCTTCGGTCGAATCCATGGCGATGGTCCGAACGCGGTCTTCGCCGAGGTGCTGCTGGCATTCCAGAATTACCTGTTGCCCATTGGCTTTGGTCACTTTGAGGGCGTCCAGAATGGCGGGAATCCGCGAGCCTTCGCCCTCGAAACTCACGTCCACAACCGGCCCGATTATCTGCGTAATCTTACCCGTATTGACTGCCGTTTCCGTAATCATCTGTATGTGCTATTGCTGATTGAAAAGTTGCCCATTGTTTGGGACTGCAAAAGTAGGCGAAAAACCGCGCAAAGTAAAGCGCCCATTTTTGCATTTTACCCGTACCCGATATAGGGATTGGTTTGGCAGTAAGGTTTTTAGCAGTTCGGCAGAACAAAATCGGGCTGGGGCCGATTTGTACAAAAGCCAGTTGCCCCTTCGGCCGGGATTACCACCGATCGGGCAATTGCGGCCGATCGGGCCGGTCAAAAAAAAGTCCTCACTCCGTTATTTTCTTTTCATGCTGCAACAACGTTCAAGCGGTCTGCTTCTGCACATTACTTCGCTGCCATCGGCCCATGGCGTCGGCGATCTGGGTCCCGAGGCCTATCAGTTTGCCGACTTTCTGGCGGCCGCCGGTCAAACCTACTGGCAGATTCTGCCGCTTACCCCGGTCGACCCAGGCGCCGGCTTCTCGCCCTACAGCAGCCCCTCCGCCTTTGCCGGCAATACGCTGCTCATCAGTCTGGAGAAACTGCAGGAGGCTGGCTGGCTAACGGCCGACGATCTGGCCGTATTCAACGAACAGACCATCCACGACGTCAGTGTGAGCGAACCCGTTTCGGGCGAAACGCCCGATGGCGTGCTGGCCGGCCCGCTGGTGCTGGCCCCGTCGACCCTGCACGCGGCCTGGATTAAAAAACGCCCCCTGCTCGAGCGGGCCGCCGACCGGTTTCGGCACACAGCCTCGCCCAGCCAGCGTGCCGATTTCGAGCAGTTCTGCGAGCGGCAGGCGCACTGGCTCGACGATTACGCGCTCTTTACGGCCCTGCAGCAGCAAACGGGCGAACCGTTCTGGCTACGCTGGCCCGACGAACTGGTTCGGCGCAACCCCGACGCGCTGGCTTACCAGACCGAACTATTGGCCGACGCCATCGAATTGATCAAGATACAGCAGTACTTTTTCTTCGGGCAGTGGAACGAGTTGATCAGCTATTGTTACGCCCGTAAGATTCACCTGATCGGCGATATCCCGATCTACGTGCAGTTCAACAGCGCCGACGTGTGGGCCAACCCCACCATGTTCAAGCTCGACGAACACCTGCAGCCGTTATTTGTCGCCGGCGCTCCGCCCGATTATTTCAGCGAGTACGGCCAGCGCTGGGGGAACCCCATCTATGACTGGGCCGAACACGAACGCACCGAGTTTGCGTGGTGGAAACGCCGGATGCGGCACCAGATGTCGCTCTACAGCCTGACCCGGCTCGACCATTTTCTGGGCTTTGCCGTGTACTGGGAAATTCCGGCCAGCGAACCAACCGCCAAAGTAGGCGAGTGGGTGCAGGCGCCGATCGAAGCGTTTATGCACGCCATGTATCGCCAGTTTGTCAACCTCCCCATCATTGCCGAGGACTTGGGGGCCCGCACGGCCGATGTGCAGCCACATTTGCGTCATTACGGGATTCCGGGGATGCGGGTGGTGCAGTTTGGCTTCGGCGACGATTTGCCCACATCGTCGCACGCGGTGCATAACCATACCGAAAACTACGTTGTCTACTCCGGTACGCACGATAACAACACCACGCTAGGCTGGTATAACGAGTCGGATGAGGCCCACCGGACGCGGATCAATGCGTACCTGGGGATCGAGGTAACGGCCGATAACGTAGTCGATCAGGTGTGCCGGCTTACCCTGCAGTCGGTAGCCCGGCTGGCTATCATGCCCGTGCAGGACGTGCTGAAGCTCGACGAAACGCACCGTATGAACACGCCGGGGCTGGGCGGCCGGAGCTGGCAGTGGCGTATGCAGGCTGGCGCGCTGACGGGCGACGTGGCCGAACGGCTGCTGAAACTGACGAAGATGACGGGTCGGGCATAGCGGGCTGCGGCCTATCTTTGGCGCCCGGGGCGGGGTGGCTGCGTACCTGCGCAGTCAAACAGGCACTAACCCGCTACCCAGTGCGTTTTTTGACTATGTCATCTTTGTTTTTCTGGCGAGAATGGGACCGGGTCAGCCGGTTTATATACGTAAGCAGTTTGTTTGTTGTGGGTTGCAGCCTGCTGGCCCTGGTCGTGGCCTGGGCCGGCGGGCTCAGCAACGTGGTACGGTGGGATGTGCTGAGCGAACTGAGCGATGTGCCCGTCAGCCTGCATCAGTTTACCGACGGCCTGCTCGACTATTCGGTGGGGGGTAAGGCCTACGTTGTGTCTGAGCAGTTTATAGCGTCGGCCATGCAGCTTCGGCCCGGTGTGGCGACAGCGCTGCTCACGGGCGTCGGGCTGGCCTTTGTGCTTATCCTGAGCACCCTTACCCAATTCGACCGGCTGCGGTATCTGGTGGGTATGGGGGTACTGATTCTGGGGCTGGCTTTTTTCCGGTGGGAAATGCTCGAGGTGCCCGGTCTGGAGGGCAATACTCTGTTTCTGATTCTGACCTGCCTGTATGGCGGACTCAGCTATTACTTCCACGCGTTTCGGCCCGACTGGTCACTGCCGGTTCGGCTGATCGCGTTCGGGGGGCTTACGGCGCTGGTAGCGCTCGGACTGGGTGTGTCGACACCCGTACCGCAACCGGCGCTGGCACTCGTCAGCTACGGCATGCCGGTACTGCTGGCTATCAGCACTGGTTTCATTTTCTTTATTGCGGCCGAAATCGTGGCCGGACTGGTCTGGCTCACCTCGGTCAGCCGCGGGCCACAGGCTGTGTCGAACCGCCCCGACGGTCAGGCTGTAGGCACAACGCTGGGGATGCGTAACTTCCTCATCATTACGGGCCTCTACCTCGTCAACCTGGCGCTCGTCTGGCTGCGCAATACCAAACTAATCGAATGGGACGTGTTGGCGATCAGCCCGTTCGGGCTTTACCTGATCTCGGTGGTGGTAGGTATCTGGGGCTTTCGGCGGCTGGTTGAGCAGCAGGCGGTCGTGGCGTTCCGGCCAACGGGCGCCGTGCTGTATCTGGGGCTTACCCTGCTGACCACCCTGACCATCGCCTACGCGTTTGCCACGGCCAACGACCCGCTGGTCGAGCTGTTCGAGGATGTGATCGTGTATACGCACCTGGCCATGGGGCTGGTCTTTGTGGCTTATGTACTCATCAATTTCTGGCCTATTTTCCATCAGCACCTGGCCGTATACCGCGTGTTGTACAAGCCCAGACGCCTGGAGCTGAGTTTGTTTCGGGTCGTGGGTGTGGTGCTGATGGTGGTGCTGGTGGCCTCGGGCGGGCTGATTACGTTTCGGCAGGGCGTGGCCGGTTACTACAACGGTCTGGGCGATTACTACGTTGCGACGGGGCAGGCCACCTCGGGCAGCGCGTTTTACCAGCTGGCGCTGGAGCAGGAGTTCCAGAACCATAAGTCCAACTATGCGCTGGCCTCGCTGGCCCTGGCGCAGGACGATCAGGCTACGGCGGCTTTTTACTTCCAGCGGGCCATGCTCAAACAGCCCCATCCGCAGGACTACGTTGGGCTGAGTCAGAGCTACCTGCAAACCAATCTGTTCTTCGAAGCCGTGAAGGCGTTGCAGCAGGGAATCCGGGCGTTTCCGGGCAATGGTGAGTTGCAGAACAACCTGGGTTTTCTGTATGCCCGAACGAGTGTGGCCGATTCGGCTTATATCTACCTGAAGGCAGCCGCGGCCAATGCCGGTCGCTCCGAAGTGGCCGAAGCCAATCTGCTGGCGTTCTACGCTCGCCACCCCCTGGTGCTGAGTGCCGATTCGTCGCTGGTGCAGTCGATCGGGGCGTCGGACTACGAATCCTATCAGGCCAACGCGCTGGCGGTGCGGCTGCTCCTGCAAGCCGATACCACCCAGCCCGCCCGGCCCGGGTGGCTGGCTACGGCCCCGGCGGGCGAAGGGCTAAGCGTTGGCCGGTTTGCCAGCCTGTACAACTTTGCCCTGGCCAGTCACCAGCCCGATACGGCGCTGGCCACTGCGTTCCGGCAGCGCGAAGGCAATCCGCTCAATCAGGATTTTTCCGACGATCTGCTGCTGGCCCGTGCAGTGGCCGAATACAAAGCGCGTCAGCCGGCCACGGCGTTTGCGCTGCTCGATCAGCTGGCCGAGGGCGACAGCCGCAACGGCGCTGCCTACCGCTCGGTGGCGGGGCTCTGGCTGCTCGAACAGGGGTTCTACCAGCGGGCAGCCGATACCTTCGGCCAGAACCGCGATACGACCTCGATTTATTACCGGGCGGTGGCCCTCACCAAAGCCGGCGATCTGCCACTGGCTCAGTCGTACTGGGAAACGGCGGCCACCACCGATTCGGCAGTGGCCGGTCTGAAACGGGTGCTCTACAACGAGCGCCCGCCCCAGACCGATATCGAAAAAGCTATCTACGTAGCCTGGCGCCCCGACGATGCCAGTCGGGGTCGCTACTGGGAAACGATTGCCGACCCCAGTCTGAAGACGGTGGCGGGGGTGGCCCTTACCAACGATTACCTCGATGGATTGCAGTGGCGTAATGCCCAGCTGATGCTCTCGGGCATGCCCCGGGTGGGCGTGAGTCCGGTGGCGGTATCGCTGCGTAATGTGGCGGCCGTGCGGCTATCGGCGTTCCGGCGCAGCGTAGGTTCGGCCAGAACGATGGCTGTCGACTCCATTCTGCCGCAGCACCGGGCCGAAGCTGACTACTGGCTGGGGCAGGCCTACGACCGGACGCGGCAGCCCGCGCTGGCGCAGCCACTCTACGCCCGGGCGCTGGCACTGGCCCCCCTGAACGGACGATACGTGACGGCTATGGCAGAGCTGCTGCGCGCCCGGCGCCAGACCAGGCAGGCTTACGATCTGGTGCTGACGGCGCTGCCCTACAACGAAAATCGGCCCGAACTCCTCAAAACGTACATCAGCCTGTGCCTTGAGCAGGGCTTGCCCGATTATGCTACGGAGGCACTGGCCCGGTTGCAGGGGGCTACATCGCCCGCCGACTATCAGGCCTTTCTGGCGACTTATCAGCAAAAACTGGCTTCGATCGAAAAGAGTAAACAGAAGTTTCTCGAATAGCTTAGCTTTGAGTTATTCGATCATCGGCCTGATCCCTTCGATGGGTGTCTGGTGGAGTCGGCAGGGGCCGTGCCCCGTTTCATACCAACCGTTAACAGAACGACGCTCCGGGCGTTGCAGCGAGCTACATGAATATTATCGAAACCGACCAGGTTGCCAAACGCTACGTGATGGGGACGGAAGTGGTCGATGCCCTGAAGTCGATCACCATCCAGATCCGGAAGGGCGAATACGTAGCCTTTATGGGCCCGTCGGGGTCGGGCAAATCGACACTGATGAATATCGTGGGCTGTCTGGATACGCCAACCTCGGGACGATACGTGCTCAACAATCAGGACGTGAGCCGCATGGGCGAAAACGAACTGGCCGAAGTGCGCAATAAGGAAATCGGGTTTGTGTTTCAGACCTTCAACCTGCTACCCCGTCAGACTTCGCTCGAAAACGTGGCGCTGCCGCTGATCTATGCGGGCTATAGCAAAGCCGACCGTACTGAAAAAGCCATGCTGGCGCTCAAAAATGTGGGCCTCGAAAACCGCGCCGGCCACCGCCCCAACGAACTGTCGGGGGGGCAGCGTCAGCGTGTGGCCGTGGCCCGCGCGCTGGTCAACGACCCCAGCATTCTGCTCGCCGATGAACCAACGGGTAACCTCGATACAAAAACCTCCTACGAAATCATGGATCTGTTTGATCAGATCCACAGCAAGGGCAACACGGTTATCATGGTTACCCACGAAGAAGATATCGCTGAGTATGCTCACCGCATTGTGCGGCTTCGCGACGGGCTCATCGAAACCGACCGCGCCAATGCCAACGTTCGTAAGGCTAACCTGCTGATGCAGTCGGTGGCGGGCGCCTGAACGCCGGAGAAACACGAAACGCAACAGGGGGCCAATGGCCCCCTGTTGCGTTTCGTGCCGTTGTATAGCCGGGTATCAGTCTTGGGCGAGGGGGAGGGTTACGGTAAAGGTTGTGCCCTCGTGTTCGATACTGTCGACCTGAATGGTACCCCGATGCAGTTCGACAAACTGCCGCGTAATGGTCAGGCCCAGCCCCGTACCCTGAATGGTACTGGTATTGCTGGCGCGGAAAAACGCCTGAAAGAGCGTATGCACTTCGTGGGCCGGAATCCCAATGCCCTGATCGATAACCTTGATGACCAGACTATGGTCGGTAAAGATGAGGTGCAGGGTTGGTCCCGAATTGACCGAAAATTTGAAGGCATTAGACAGCAGATTGATCAGCACATGGTCGATCAGTTTTTCGTCGAGGCTGGCCGATGCCGGTGTGCCCTCGCAGATCAGCGAAACGGTGCGCCCGTCTGGCCGCTGACCGAAATGGGTACTGATCACACGCTGGCACAGCGCCAGCATATCGACTGGCTGGGGTGAAAACGAAATGCGGCCAGCCTCAATCCGGCTGATGGTCAGAATATCGGTGAGCAGCGTGGTAAACTGGTCGACAACGCGCTCAATGGTCGAGGTTTGCTTCTGAATCGCTGCCTGTACGGTGTCGAGGGGAAACTCGAGGTAAAGCTTGATCAGATCAATGCTGGTCTGAATGGTCGCCAGGGGGGTTCGGAACTCGTGCGAAACGGTCGATACGAACTGCGACTTGAGCTGATTGAGCTCCTGCTCGCGTTGCAGCGATTCTTTGAGCACAATTTCAGTTTGTTTCTGCGCCGTGATGTCGTTTACGATGCCGAAGTAGCGTATCGGGTTCTGTTGCTCATCGTGCATGATAAACGTCCGGGTTTCGAGCCAGCGAACCGAACTGTGCGAGCCTTTGACCCGGAACTGAACCGATATTTCGTGCCCCTGCCGGTAGCGCTCGAATTCCTTGACCACGTGGGGCCAGTCTTCGGGCACGATCGTGTTGAGGAACATCATTGTACCGCGCTGATCCTGGGGCGATTCGATACCAAACACCCGCTCGTAGGCTGAGTTGATGTAGAGCAGCTGGAAGGGGTCGGCCTGGTGAATCCAGAATACTTCATCGACGTTTTCGGCGATTTCACGAAACCGCTGTTCGCTTTCCCGCAGGGCTTCTTCGGCCAGTTTTCGGCTCGTTACGTCCCATACCACGCCGATGATCGAAGTCGGGTTGCCCAGCTCATCGAGCAGCCGAATGCCGCTGACTTCGATATAACGGCTGGAGCGGTCGGGCCGAATGATACGCAGCTCGTTGAAGATGCGGTCAGGTATCGGCTTACTGATATACTGGTTGACGAAATTGGTCCGTTCGTCGGGGTGCAGGATCTTGAGCAGCTCCGGGGTGGAGACATGATCAACGTCGAGGCCGTGGATATCGGCCGCCTGCTTGTCCCAGTACATAATCCCCGTTTTCAGGTCGAGTTCGTAGATACCCTGACCGGCGGCTTCGGTGGCCAGCTGCAGGCGCTGATTCAGTTTCCGCAGCTCAATCTCGGCCATTTCGCGATCGGTAATGTCGCGGGCCGAACCGTACACGACGCCATCGTAGGCAACGGCGTTCCACTCCACAAGCCGGTAAGCGCCATCTTTCCGGCGCATCCGGCTTACCTGGTTCCTGACCGACCGCTGGCTGATTACTTTGAGCAGTTTGTGGTATACGTACCCCTGCTCGTCGGGGTGCAGCAAATACAGAAACGGTATTCTGATCAGTTCTTCCTTCGGGTAGCCAAGCACCTTCAGAAACGAGTCGTTTACTTTCGACATGTTGCCCTGTAGGTCCGAAATACAGTGCATGTCCAGGGCACTGGAAAAGAACATTTCCAGTTCCCGGTTTTTTTCCTGCAGCTGCTGCTGGGTCGATTTAAGGTCGCTGATGTCGGTGGCGATACCGACCAGTCCGGTCGGGTATCCGTCCTGATCGCGCAGTACGCTGATAACCAGGATGGTGTTTAGCTGCCGGTCGTAAGGAGCCAGTACGGTACATTCAAAGCCGACGTGTCCTTCCGTACGCAACGCATCGCTGTAGATACTCAATGAATTTTCGACGGAGGGGTGCTGGCATATGGTCAGGCGCGGAACAGGCGACTGGGGGGTTGGCGGCAAAATTTCGACCGACTGACCAATAATCTCGTGCACGGGTTTGTTGAGCAGCATCCCCGTGGCCCGGTTGGCAGTTTTGATTACCCCATTGATGTCGGTCGAAACGATGGCCTGCCCGGCCGATTGTAGTACGGCTTCGTGCAGGGTCGAGAGCTGCCTGATTTCCCGGGCCCGCTGAAGTACACCTTCTTCGAGTTCTTGGGTATATTGTTTCAGTTGCGTGTCGATGGCCTGCTGATGCAGCGACACCGCCAGCTGATTGGCCAGTTCGGTGGCAATTTGTCGGTACTCGGTCGAGAAAGCATCGGGCTGGGCCGACACCAGCGTGATAACACCCAGGTGCTCCTGCCGGAACAGAACCGGCACAACCGCCAGTGACCGGAATGGCTGACCGGTCAGGCTAGGGTAATACTGAGGTTCGGTATTCGGCAGAAAAGAGGCTTCGGCAAGCGGCTGGGCAGCATCGACCAGCATCAGTTTTCCATCCTGTATCCGATCGGTTGGCACGGGATCCGGCTGCCCCGCATCGACCCTGAACAGGGTTGCCGCATCGCAGGGAATCAGCGAGTGGCAGTAGCGAAGCGTGGTCTGGCCGGGCGAGTAGGTATTGGCCGGATCGCTCAGCAGTGACTGATAAATGGCGTGCAGCCCTTCCAGTCGCTTGTAAGCCTGCTGAAGCAGCAGGTGTTGTTGCCGGCGCAGCAAAAAGTTGTTGATAAGGGTTGTAAACGTTTGCAGCAACGATACATCCTGCTGATCCCAGTTGCGATACTCCCGAATGGCGTAAAAGCCGATGAACCCCCGCGTGATGCCGTTTTGCTGCATCGGTACGGCAATCATCGAATGAATCTGCTGGGCGTCGGCTGTACGCCGTTCGGCAACGGCTTCGGGCGGCAGATGTTCTTTCGTAACGTGAATAAGTTTGCCCGTCGATAATTGCTGATGCGTCCATTTAAAATCGTCCAGCGAAAAATTCTGACTCAGGCTTTTTATCGATGGACTGCCGGGTGAGCACCACTCGTAAACACAGTCGCCGTGGGTACGCTCGTCGTTGTAAAGAAAAACAATGGCCCGGTGCGTATCGATATGCTCGGCAATCTGACCAAGCGACTCTTCGATAGCGGCATCGACGTTGGCCGAGTTGACCGCCAGTAGCCGCCCCGCCACGTCGGACACGATGGATTCCATATCGACCCGGCGCTGCAGCAGGCGCGAGAGCTGCATGGGTTCGCTGATGTCGTGCACGTTGATGAGCAACTGATCGCCCAGACACGAGATAACCACGTGCAGCCATTCGTCTTTGCCCAGCTTCCGGTTATGAATCATCCGATGCTTGGTTTCGCGCGAAACGGCAACCTGCATCATTTGCTCAAAAAAATCGGATTGCCTGGGAAAGCGGGTTCGGGTTGGCTGCCCCACCAGGTTGTCGATCGAGTGCCCAAGTAAGCCTGCCATGGTTTCATTGACCGATGTGCAGATGAAGTCGGTAATCGTATTGTTTTTGTCCAGAATGGGTTTGGCCAGTGCAAGACCCGGTTGGGCTGCGGGGGCCCAGTCGGGAACAGGCTGATCCCAGAAATTGGAAAAATTAAACATGGCAGACTCTAGCGAAGTCTTCATAGAGCTTGGGTCGGGTAACCTGAATAGGCCGATAAGTTGCTGATAAAGATGGCGTTGAGAAAGCAAGCTGGCAATAGCGGGTAACCAGGGGGGCTGGCAAAAGCCGTTCGATGTCACGGTCAGATTCGTGGATTTGCCGAGCGCATTCAGAGACTACAAATTGAAGGCCAAACTGATTAAAGTCGCGCTAATTATGGAGCAGCCGGGGCCTGTAATCTACTAGTGCGTAGACGGTTAGGCTAATGGATGGAATCGGGCCCATCTAATTCAGAAAGCTGGCTGGTGCAAAACGGCCAGAGCCGGGCGGAGGGGAGCGTTATAGGATGCGTCCCAGGTCAGCCACCGGCAACATGCGGTGAAGGTAGCTGCCGACGGGGCTGTCCGGTGGTATACGTGAGGAAACCGGTGGGAAACAGCCGGGCAGAAAGAAAAAAAAAGGGGAGGCCGAAGCCTCCCCGGTGCCGTTAGGCCAGTTCGAGCACACAGTCGTCCTGTTCGACAACGGTGCCTTCTTTCAAAATAACGTTGGCAACGGTACCTTCTTTCAGAGCCGATACGATGCTTTCCATTTTCATGGCTTCGATCACGAACAGCGCCTGATTTTTTTTGACCACGTCGCCTGCTTTTACCAGAATTTTCGTGAGCCGGCCCTGCAGTGGCGCACCAACGTCGGTTGCTTTTGCTACCTTGGCGTTCATCTGCTTTTCTACTTTCGAGGAGCGGTCGCGCACCTGAACCTGCCGGCTCTGGCCGTTCAGTTCAAACGTAATCGTGCGCATGCCAAACTCGTCGGGCTCCGACTTAAACAGTAGCCGGACCAGAATATTCTTGCCCTCTTCGATCCGGATCAGAATCTCCTCGTTTTCTTTGAGGCCGTAGAAGAAGGCCGGTGTCGGAATGACGCTTACATCGCCATACTGCTCGATGGCTTTGTAATAGTCGTCGTATACCTTCGGGTACATCTGATACGAAAGGTAGTCGAGGAAGCCATCGTTGAGCGGATACTTCGTGCGGAAAGCAGCGAAGTCGGCGTCGAAATCAATAGGCGCCAGGTGTTCGTTTGGCCGGCCCGTGAAGGGTTGCTCGCCCTTTAGCACCACCCGCTGCACATCGGCCGGGAAACCGCCCACTGGCTGCCCCAACTCGCCTTTGAAGAAGCCTTTTACCGATTCCGGAAACGACAATGAGTCGCCACGGGTCAGCACATCGTCGGCCGTCAGGTTATTGGCGGTCATGAAAATGGCCATATCGCCCACCACTTTAGAGGAAGGCGTTACTTTCACGATGTCGCCAAAGAGCTGATTGGCCAGCACGTAGTTTTTCTTGAGCGTCTCGAACTTGTCGCCCAGGCCGGTAGCAATGGCCTGCGGTTTCAGGTTGGAGTACTGGCCGCCGGGAATTTCGTTTTCGTAGACCTCGGCGCTGCCGGCTTTCATACCCGACTCGAAGGGGTAGTAGTACTCGCGCACGTCTTCCCAATAGTTGGAATAGGCATTGAGCGAGGACAGGTTGGTGGGGCATTCGCGCTCGTGGCCCTGCATCATGGCCACCACCGAGTTGAAGTTGGGCTGAGAGGTCAGCCCCGACAGGGCCCCCAGGGCACAGTCGACAATGTCGACATTGGCGTCGATGGCTTTGAGGTAGGTAGCTGCCTGAATGCCGGCCGTATCGTGGGTATGCAGGTGAATCGGAATCTGAACGGCCTGCTTCAGTTCGCGTACCAGCACGTCGGCCGCGTTGGGTTTGAGCAGCCCGGCCATATCTTTAATGCAGAGCAGATGCGCCCCTTCGTCTTCAAGCTGCCGCGCCAGATCGAGGTAGTACTGGAGGTTATACTTGTGGTTGCGGTCGGGGTTCAGCATATCGCCGGTGTAGCAGATGGCCGCTTCGCAGAGGGCGTCGGTCCGTTCGCGTACCGCCCGGATGCTTACTTTCATGGCCTCGACCCAGTTGAGGGAGTCGAAGATGCGGAACACATCGATGCCCGTTTCCCACGATTTCTCCACAAATTTCTCGATCAGGTTGTCGGGGTAAGCTGAGTAGCCGACCGCGTTGGAGCCACGGAAGAGCATCTGCAGCAGCATATTAGGCATAGCCTCGCGCAGGGCTTCGAGCCGCTTCCAGGGGCTTTCGTACAGAAACCGCATGGCTACATCGAAGGTAGCTCCGCCCCAGACTTCCATCGAAAACAGCTCGGGGTGGTTCTTGGCAAACCCTTCGGCTACTTTCTGCATATCCTGCGTCCGGACCCGGGTAGCCAGCAGCGACTGGTGCCCGTCGCGGAAGGTGGTGTCGGTGTAGAGGACGCTTTTCTGATCGTAGACCCACCGGCTGAACGCGTCGCGCCCCATGTCCTTGAGTCGATCGCGGTTGCCCGTTGGGTAGGCACTGTAGGTATCGAAGGGCGGAACGATGGGGGTTCTGAACAGCTTATCGTCTTTCTGGCGGGCCGCCCCCGGCTTCACTTCCGGATTACCATTGACAATAACGTCGGCGAGGTAGTTGAGCGCCCGGGTCGAGCGGTCCTGTGGTTTGCGGAAGTTGAACAGTTCGGGGTGAGTTTCGATAAACGATACCCGCGCTTCACCCCGCTGGAAAATGGGGTGACTGATTACGTTCAGCAAAAAGCCGATATTGGTCTTTACGCCCCGAATCCGGAATTCGAGCAGCGCCCGGGTCAGGCGCTGCGTGGCTCCCTTGAGGGTGCGGCCCCGCGCCGAGACCTTCACGATCATGGAATCGAAGTAGGGCGAGATTTTCATGCCCGCGTAGCTGCTGCCTTCGTCGAGCCGGATACCGAACCCGGCCGCGTTGCGGTAGGCCGTGATGGTGCCGAAGTCGGGTTTGAAGCCGTTGGCGGGATCTTCGGTGGTAATGCGGCACTGGATGGCGTAACCGTTGAGGGGCACCTCATCCTGATGACTGATGTAAATCCCGTTGTCGGAGAGCTGGTAGCCCATGGCAATCAGAATCTGCGTCCGCACAATATCGATACCCGTTACTTCTTCGGTAATGGTGTGCTCGACCTGAATCCGGGGGTTTACTTCGATAAAATAGATGTTCTCGTTTTTATCAACCAGAAACTCGACCGTACCTGCGTTGGAGTAATTAACGGCCCGGCCCAGTTGCAGGGCATAGTCGTAAAGCTTCTGCTTGGTGTCCTGCCGCAGTCCAAACGAGGGCGCTACTTCGACGACCTTCTGAAAACGCCGTTGCACCGAGCAGTCGCGCTCGTAGAGGTGAACGATGTTGCCGTGGGTATCGCCCAGCAGCTGTACCTCAATGTGTTTGGGTTCTTCGATAAACTTCTCCAGGAAGATCGTATCGTCGCCAAAGGCGTTTCGGGCTTCGTTTTTCGCTTCGGCAAACGCTTTGGCAAACTCGTCGGCCTGCCGTACTACCCGCATACCGCGTCCGCCCCCGCCCGCAGCGGCTTTCACCATGATTGGAAAGCCAATGCGTTCGGCCTCGGTCAGGGCAAACTCGGGCGACATATTTTCTTCGCGCGAGTCGGGAATGAGGGGCACGCCGGCTTTGGTCGCCAGGTTTTTGGCCCGTACCTTGTCGCCCAGCGCATCCATGGCTTCGGGCGATGGACCCACGAAAATGATGTTTTCATCGCGGCAACGCCGGGCCAGGGTCACGTTTTCCGACAGAAAACCGTAGCCGGGGTGAATCGCGTCGACCTGATGGCGTTTGGCCAGCAGAATAATTCCTTCTACATCGAGGTAAGGCTTCAGCGGATCTTCGTCGCGGCCAATCTGGTAGGCCTCGTCGGCCTTGTACCGGTGGAGCGAGTAGCGGTCTTCGTAGGTGTAAACGGCAACGGTCGTAATGCCTAGTTCGGTGGCGGCCCGCATGATGCGGATGGCAATTTCGCCCCGGTTGGCGACAAGCAGACGTTTGATCGGGCGGATGTAGTCCTTCATCTATACTGAACGAAAAAAGGAATGGGGAAGCTGGCGCAACGCATGGATACCTGCGTATGCCTGCCGTTGCAGCAGCCTGATTGGTTTTGGGGTAGCAAGTTTGCTGAAAATTTGCAATTGCGCCCAGTCTACCGTAGAATCATTGGTAAATACAGGCTTTTCGGGAAATATTGCATAAAAGCGCCGGTCTGGTTTGGGGCGGCTGGCCGGCTGGCGGGCGGTTCTGATGCGTCATTTAGCGGTGTTTCAGCCGTTTGTGTCGAATCGGGAGGTAGGTTTTCCAGCCCTAAATCAGTAAACTTGCAGCCCTCAAGTCGCTGTCCTGCCTGTGAAATCCATTCGTGTGTTTGCCCCTGCTACCGTAGCCAATGTGGCCTGCGGATTCGATATATTTGGTTTCGCCGTAGCCAGTCCTGGCGATGAAGTAACGCTGACGCTGACCGATACCCCCGGGGTCCGAATCACCGATATAACGGGTGACGAGGGGCGGCTGCCGCGCGAAGCCCACCGCAACACAGCGGGGATTGCCATCCAGACCTTCCTTAAACACATTGGCCGTACCGACCTTGGCGTCGACGTGGTGCTGCACAAACAGATGCCGCTGGGCAGTGGGCTGGGCTCCAGCGCGGCCAGTGCGGTTGCTGGTGTGTATGCCATCAACGAACTGCTCGACCGGCCGCTGGCTACCATCGACCTGCTGCCCTTCGCCATGGAAGGCGAACGGCTGGCCTGTGGCTCGGCCCATGCCGATAACGTTGCGCCGTCGTTGCTGGGGGGCTTTGTCGTTATCCGCAGCTACGCTCCGCTCGACGTTGTGCGGATCGATACGCCGGCATCGCTGGTCTGTACCATTGTTCACCCCGACATCGAGGTAAATACCAAAGACGCCCGGTTTATCCTCAAAAATGAGGTGTCGCTTAAAAACACCATCACCCAGATGGGTAATGTGGCCGGGTTGATTGCGGGGCTGATGACGCCCGATTATAACCTGATCAGCCGCTCACTTGTCGACGTAATCATTGAGCCGGTGCGCTCGATCCTGATTCCTGAATTTAACGAAGCAAAAAAAGCGGCTATCGATACGGGCGCGCTGGGATGCAGCATTTCAGGGTCGGGCCCGTCGATGTTTGCCCTGAGCCGCGATGTCGAAACGGCCGAACGCGTGGGGGCTGCCATGCAACAGGCGTTTCTGGCGGTAGGAATTCTGAGCGAAGCCTACGTTTCCGAAATCAACCAGCAGGGCCCCCGTGTACTGCCCGGCTAAAGTTGTTCCCAGTTCAGGCGCCAGCCTTGCAGTTGCCCCGGTACCGAAACGCCCGGCTGGTGGGGCAGCTCGGTTGCTATAAGCGACAGTTCAGTCGTCTGTCGTGTCTGCGCGCTGGTAAGCCGGTCCGTGCGCAGAAAAACGCGGCCACTCGGGTCGTGAATCAGTTCGACGTGTGCCTGAATCAGATCGCCCACCGCAAACTGCCGATCCTGCAGGGTAATGGCTTCGACCACCTGAAACATACAGAGCTGACCGACCTGCAGGCTGCCTTCGCTGAGGCAGCGGGTTTTGAGCTGCGTAATCCGGACCGGTGCCGCCGGTGCTACTGGAGCCGGTCGGGGCTCAACCAGCGGCTCGGGCACTCGCTGGGTACTGTCGATCAGAAAGGGCGTAGCCGCAACGTCGGCCAGTTGCCTTACCTCGCCGAGCATGGTCTCCCTGGCCAGGGGCGGGGTTGCGGGGCCGATGCGGAACGATGCCAGAATGTTGCTGCGCTCGGAGTCGGGCAGGGGCGGGGCGGTTGTCAGCGACGCCAGGGCTGTGGGCGTCAGCTGGGCGGTGTAGCGTTGCGGACGCGTAAACAGCTCTTTCAGCACCACGGCCTGATACAGATAGGTTTTGGTTTCGTTGGCTCGATAAGGGAGCGCCATGGGGTGCATACCCGGATACTGCCGGGTAAGCTGCTGAATGTAGTTGGGGCCGGCGTTGTAGGCGGTGGCTACCAGCATCCAGGACCCAAACTGGGCGTAGAGTTCGTTGAGGTAACGGCAGGCCGCATGCGTTGATTTGCGCAGGTCGAACCGATCGTCGCGCTGGCCCGATACAGTCAGGCCGAGGGTGCGGGCGGTGCCGGGCATAAGCTGCCAGAAGCCAGCCGCGCCCCGATGCGAAATGGCCTGATTGGAAGCCGCACTCTCAAGCAGGGGCAGAAAACGAAAGTCGACCGGGATGTGGTGCTCGCGTAAAATGGAATCGACAACGGGCAGTACCACGTCGGCCCGGCGTTTGATAGCCGCCAGTGTTTTGGCCAGGGCCGCCTGCCGGACCAGGGTCGATGCCCAGCGCGGGGCAATGGCCGGATGATCAGTCGGAACCGACTCTCCGCAGAAATCGACGGGTTGCTCTGTGCCGGATTCAGCAGCGGGCGTATTCAGCGCCAGAAAGGATTCGGATTGGGCCGAGGCCGGCAACACAGTCAATACAGTGCCGCTCAGCAGGGCGGCCGTCAACAGACGAATCAGCATAACAGGTTCGGTTACGATGGGTATGCGCACTATCCGTCTGGTTTCCCAAACGGCATTCGATACTCGTCGCGGCTCTCCTCCTGAATCTGATCTGCCCGTTTGCCTGCAGCCGCCTAAAACAACACGTATGTCTGGAAAAGCTGGGCATCTGCCGCCCCTGCGGGTGGGTGCCAACGGGGTAAAGCTAGTCGATCCAGCCCGTAAAACCAAACCGGCCTGCATCAAGGAGCTGGCTGTTAGGGGTTTGTGGGTGTCTAATCGAGACGTTTGATGATAAAATTTTTAAGCGAGTTATGCTTGACAACCTTCGTCAGGACGCCTTTTTCGTAGACATAATCGTCCTGCCGGTCGTCGAGGGTGGCTTTGTAGGTGCCCGGACCAGTGGGCGTGAAGGTGAAATAATCGCCAAAGTATTCGGCGTATATGCGCGAACGGCCCACTGGTTCGGCAAAATAAAGCGAAGAGATGGTGAAGTCGATGGGCGCGGTTTCGGTGGCCTGGTGCTGGTACTTATACTGGTTGGCCGTGATACTATAGCGGTCGCCCTGCCACTCGGTTTTCGAACTGTAGTTGCCCTTGTTGGTGTGCGCATCGACCGTCGAGCGCATTAGTTTTTTACCGACAAACTCGTTGATGACCTTGTAATAGACGGTAACGGTGTAGACCAGCAATTTGACCTTGACGTCGCTGATGAGTGTGTAGGTGGTTCGGTTGCCCGTCATGGGCTGCCGGACGGCAGTCATGGTGCCTACCCGGATACCGGCGATCTCGATGCTGTAGTGATGTGTTTCGGCGGGGGGAGTGGTCTGGGCCCGGGCTGCGGGGCTGGCCAGCGCCAGCAGCAGCAGGCCAGCTGCACAAACAAGGGGTAAGCGGGTCACCGCTGCCAGCGGTTTCAGGTTGGCTGTATAAGAACGAAAGGGCATGAAAAAAACAGCGTACTTTTGATGGATCAATTCGAGACGAACCCGATTCATGCAAACCCGATTCAGGCCGCTAGTTATCTTTTTTTTAGTTATAATCCATACCGGCTGGGCGCAGACCACCGACCGCTATCCGATCATTCCCCGCCCGGCCCAGCTGCAGGCCCGTACCGGCGAATTTTTGGTGAGCCGCACGACTACTGTGCTGGTACCACCGGGGCAAACGGCGCTCCGCAGCCTTGCCGACACGTTTGTGGCGCAGCTCAATCAGGCGGGGGGGCTGGGGCTGACCGTTCGGGTGGCTAACCGCATGGCTGTGCCCGGCAACATCATCCAGTTTATACCCGCTACCGATACGACGCTGGGTAAGGAAGGCTATCGGATCGATATTACCGACAAGCTCGTTACGATCGAAGCAGGCCAGGCCAACGGGTTTTTCTACGCGGTGCAGACCCTGCGGCAATTGCTGCCCGCAGCTGCGCTGGCCGATCGGCGCGCGGTGCCCGACAGTGGCCTGACGACCTGGTCGCTACCCGCCTGCCGCATCGAAGACCGGCCGCGCTACGTGTACCGAGGTATGAACCTCGATGTATGCCGCCACTTTTTTCCGGTGTCGTTTCTGAAAAAGTACATCGATTTGATGGCGCTGCACAAGATCAACACCTTCCACTGGCACCTGACCGACGATCAGGGCTGGCGTATCGAAATCAAGAAATACCCCAGGCTGACGCAGGTGGGCAGTGTTCGGCGCGAAACCTTGGTGGGGCACTACGATGACTACGATCCGCAGGTATTCGATGGCAAACCCTACAGCGGTTTCTACACGCAGGACGAAATCCGGGAGGTGGTTCGCTACGCGGCTGCCCGCTACGTAACGGTGGTACCAGAAATCGAAATGCCGGGCCACGCGCTGGCGGCTTTGACGGCTTATCCCGAACTGGGCTGTACGCCGGGCCCCTTTGCCGTGGCTACCAAGTGGGGCGTTTTCGATGATGTATTCTGCCCGACCGAAAAAACCTTTACGTTTCTGGAAAACGTGCTGACCGAAGTGATGGCGCTGTTTCCGGGCAAGTATATCCATATCGGGGGCGATGAGTGCCCCAAAACCGCCTGGCGTAACAGTGCGTTCTGCCAGAACCTGATGAAGCGCGAAGGGCTGAAAAACGAAAACGAGCTGCAGAGTTACTTCATCCGGCGTATCGACAAGTTTGTGACCGGTAAAGGCCGCCGGATTATCGGCTGGGACGAAATTCTGGAAGGGGGGCTGTCGCCCAATGCTACCGTAATGAGCTGGCGCGGTACCAAAGGGGGCCTCGACGCGGCCCGGCAGCACCACGACGTGGTCATGACGCCCGGTGCTTTCTGCTACCTGGACCACTACCAGGGCGACCCGGCGCAGGAGCCGACTGGCTTCGGCGGCTCGCTGCCCCTGGCGCAGGTGTACAGCTACAACCCAACGCCAACCGAACTGAGCGCAACCGACGCCACGCATATTCTGGGTGTACAGGGCAACGTCTGGACCGAGTATATTCCATCGGTCGAGCAGGCCGAATACATGATCTGGCCCCGGGCGGCTGCCCTGGCCGAAGTGGCCTGGAGCCCGCTGGCGCTTAAAAACTACGATGATTTCGCGCGTCGGCTGCCCGCCCTGTTCGGCCGGCTGACGAGCCTCCGTGTCAACGTTGCCCGCACTGTCTACGACGCGATTCCGGTCGGTAAGGCAACGGCCGATGGGCGCGTGTCGATCTCGCTGTTGCCCGAAACCCGGCCAGCGGGGGTAACCGACATTCGCTACACCACCGACGGAACCCCGCCCACCAATACGTCGATGCGCTACACGGGGCCAATCAGTATCGACCAGCCGTCGACCATTCGCACGGCCGCCTTTTCGGGCGATTTAGCGGTCAGTCGGCCGGATAAGGTGCAGAAGGATTTTCTGGTGTCGAAAGCAACGGGCAAGTCCTACACCCTGCAGTATCCGGCCACAACGGGCCGCCCCGATAAAAACCAGCCGCTCACCAATGGCGTAACCGTGGGCATGGGCGGCTACGAAGTGGTCGACATTGTGTCGTTTGCCGGCGATTTTGGGGCGACGGTCGATCTGGGTCAGGTGCAGCCGGTGCAGGGGGTTCGGGTGGGCTTTTTGAAATATACGGCCAAGAACATGTGTCTGCCCAGGCAGATCGAGGTGTCGGTGTCGGCCGATGGGCAGACCTTCACGCCCGTCAGCACGGTAAAAACCAACGCAGCCGAAAACGGCAAACGCGCCATTGTGCGGCTACCCGTCGATTTTGCGGCTACGTCGGCGCGGTACGTCCGGATTGTGGCCCGCAACGTAGGAACCGTGCCGGCCGGGATGCGTACGCCCGGCAAGGCGGCCCAATTGGCTGTCGATGAAATCGAGATTCGCTAATACCGGATGGGTGGGTCAGGCTTTGCGGGCCCACCCCATATAGCACAGACTGGTGTCGCGGCCTTCGCGCATGGTCATGCGTTCGCCCAGCTGCCGGAACGTCCACTGCCCGGTGGTGCGCCGGCGCAGGTACACGAGCGTGTTCAGGACGTTATAGCCCGCCACCATACCACGGGTCTGCTGGTTGTGCAACCCCACATCCTGGAAGAGTCGGTGCAGTTCGGCGGGCTTGATAAAGCGGTCGTAGCGGTGCTGATCGGGTTCCATAAAAGCCCACCGGGGCCAGTCCTGCGCAATCTTGATGAGAAAAAGCCAGCTGAGCCAGGTTCGGTTGATGGTGTCGTAGAGAAACAACCCGCCCGGTCGCAGTACCCGACTGATTTCGGCGATCACGGCCGGCAGATCGGTCACGTGTTCGAGCACATCGCAGCAGGAGACGACATCGAAACTGGCATCGGCAAAGGGCAGCCGCTCGCCGGCCCCGACGCGGTAGTCGATGCGCAGTTGTTGCTGATCGGCGTGGCGCTGCGCCGTGGCTACCGAGCTGGCCGACGGGTCGATGCCGGTAACCACGAAGCCCAGTTCGGCAAAGGCTTCGGCCAGTATGCCACCCCCGCTGCCCACATCGAGCAGCTGCAGCCCCGCCGGGTCGACGCCGGTTTCGTGCAGAACGCGTTTAAAGAAGCCCACCCGAGCCGGATTGACCGAGGTCTTCAGCATGTAGAATAACTGGTCGGGATTCCACCAGATGTCGTGGTCGGCGTCGTAAACGGTGTTGTTGGTGGTCATAGGCAGAAAGAAACAGCTGGCAAAGCTAGCACGGAGCGCCTACAGAATCTTGTCGTCAAAATTGGTTTTACGCCTAATCGCTTGCTTCTTGTACACTTCATCACCCACGAAACATGGCGGAAACACTACAAACCGACGAAAAAACCGAATTTAAACGGTCGCTGAGCCTGCTCGATTCAACCCTGATCGTATCGGGTTCGATGATTGGCTCCGGCGTCTTTATCGTATCGGCCGATATGGCCCGCAACCTGGGCGCGTCGGGCTGGCTCCTGGCGCTCTGGGTACTTACCGGCCTGCTGACGGTGGCTGCTGCCCTGAGCTATGGCGAACTGGCCGGCATGATGCCTAAAGCCGGTGGCCAGTACATCTATATCCAGCGGGCCTATAACCGGCTGGCGGGCTTTGTCTACGGCTGGACGGTTTTTGCCGTCATCCAGACCGGAACCATTGCGGCCGTGGCCGTGGCTTTTACAAAGTTTTCGGCCGTTTTCATGCCTGCCCTGGGCCCCGAAAATGTGCTGCTGGCCCTCGGCCCGATCAAGGTGACGCTGGGATCGCTCTACGCCATTGGCAGCGTGGTCTTGCTGACCTGGCTCAATAGCCGCGGGGTCGAGAGTGGCAAACACATTCAGAATCTGTTCACATCGGCCAAACTGATCGCGCTGCTCGGACTGATCGTGGTGGGTATAGCGCTGGGCCTCAACAGCGGACTGCTATCGGCTAACCTGACCAATGCCTGGGATGCCAGTACCACGACTACCGATGGTGTTACCCTGCCTCTGGCGGGTATGGCGCTTGTGCTGGCGTTCGGAACGTCGATGGTGGGGTCGCTGTTTTCGGCCGATGCCTGGAACAACGTAACGTTTATCGCGGGTGAGATTCGGAATCCCCGGCGCAACATCCCACTGGCGCTGTTTTTCGGCACCCTGATCGTGACTACCATTTATTTTCTGGCTAACGTTTCATACCTGTCGCTGCTGCCGCTCAAAGGGTCGCCTACTGCCGTCGATATCGTGGGGCGGGGCATCCAGTTTGCCGAAGCGGATCGGGTTGCCACAGCTGCCGTGTCGACCCTGTTTGGGAATGTGGCCGTAGCCATCATGGCCGTGCTGATCATGATTTCGACATTTGGCTGCAACAATGGCCTTATTCTGGCCGGTGCCCGGCTGTATTACGCTATGGCCAAAGATGGTTTGTTTCTGGAGCAGGCCGCACACCTCAACAAAAATGCAGTGCCGGAGCGGGCCCTGTGGCTGCAGTGTATCTGGGCATCTATTCTCTGCCTGTCGGGCAAGTACGGTGACCTGCTCGATTACTGTACGTTTGCGTCGCTTTGTTTTTACATCATCACGATTGCAGGCCTGTTCCGGCTCCGGCGCAAAGAGCCTGACACCGAACGACCATACCGTGCGTTTGGCTATCCGCTTGTGCCGGCCCTTTACATCGGTGCGGGGCTCGTGATCTGCCTGATTCTGCTCTATACCAAAACGTTCAACACCGGTATGGGGCTGCTCATTGCGGGGCTGGGCGTACCGATCTATTTCTTTACGACCCGGGGTCGGTCGAACCCTACGGCGTAGCTGGCCGGCCGTACAGGCGGTTTTCAGGCTTGCGCAAACCACAGAACCCTGTCCCTGCGTTTACTACGGTGTTATGAGAGTCAATTTACTAAACCGGTTAGCGCTGGTTGCGCTACTGGCTGCCTGCCTGGTATCATGCACAGGCCTGGGCCCCACCGCTACATTCTTCAAACCTACATCGCCCCACGATCAGTATGGGCAGTCGCTGAAAGAAGCCCGACTGGACAAAACGGCCATGGGTATCGACTGGCTGCGTGCCGCCGAACGCGCCATTCAGGATTCGGTAACGATCAATGTTCCCTACCGCGAGAGCGGCTACTTCAGTGCCAGCAAACCCATGGCCGTGGGCTACCGCCTGCGGGCACAGCGGGGCGACCGGTTTCTGGTAAAGGTGGAAACCGTGAGTCAGCAGCGGGCACAGGTGTTTATCGATGTATTTGCCCTGGACGAAGGCAACAAACCAGTGCTGGTTGCAGCCTCGAAAGCCGATACCAATGTGCTCAACTGGGAACCCCGCAAAAACCAGGCTTACCTCATCCGGGTGCAGCCCGAACTGTTGCGGTCCGGACACTTTACCATTGCCATTACGCGGGAGCCCGCCCTCAGCTTTCCCGTGCAGGGCAGTACCAGTAAGCAGATTGCCAGCTATTTCGGCGCCCCCCGCGAGGGTGGACGCCGGCGGCACGAAGGCGTAGATATTTTTGCGCCCCGGGGAACACCTCTGCTGGCCTGCGCCGATGGTACCATCAGCGGAGTTGGCACCAACCGACTTGGCGGCAACGTAGCCTACGTGGTCGACAACGAACGGGGCATTCGCATCTACTACGCCCACCTCGACCGCTGGAACGTAACCAACGGCCAGCGCGTCAGCCGGGGCGATACGGTTGGTTTTGTGGGCAACACCGGTAATGCCCGAACGCTGAGTCCGCACCTGCACTTCGGAATTTACAACAACGACGGTACGGCTACTGATCCGCTCCCTTTTATCCGCCTGGGACGCGGCCCGGCCCGGCAGCCGCTACTGTCGCCTGCGCGGCTGGGCGACTCGATCCGTGTAGCCGCTACCCGAACTTCGGTCCGCAAGGCGCCCGCCACGAGCGGTGCGGTGGTCGAGGAGTTGCCCAAACAGGCGGCTATGACCATTACGGGGGGCACTGACCTGTGGCTGCGGGTCGAAACACCGGGTGGGCACATTGGCTACGTCAATGCTGACGCCACCGAGCCTGTGGGGCGTCCGTTGCGACAGCTTACCCTAACCAGTTCGCGGCCGTTACTGGACCAGGCCAACGCTATGGCGGCACCGATCACTACCTTGCCTGCCGGAACAACGGTTTCGCTGCTGGCCAGCTATGGTGGTTTTCAGCTGGTACGGGCAGCGGGCCAGCAACCGGGCTGGATCAGCGCGCCCGTTCCGGGTCCCTAAGCTGACCTAAGGGTTTGTAACAGGCCAGCCCGACGCATCGAGTTCGACAGGAGCAGCGAGGCCCGGCTCGACATCGGCTGGCATTGGCGCCGTATCCGTGGGCGACAACAGGCGTCTGACGGGGGGAGCGTCGGTCGTAGGCAGCAGCTCGTCGGGGTTGCATTTCTCCAGCCGGTCCCGGAGGGTGTCAATCTGTCCTTTCTGTTCACTCAGATTCCGGCGCAACTCCAGCGTCTGATCGGCCAGGTGCTGATGTCGATTGTAAGCAACCCACAACAGCGCAACGATGCCCAGCAGTAGCACAAACACTACGGTGAGCAACGAATAGACTGTTTCCTGGCGGGCTGCGGGCATAATGAATATGTAATCATGCAAAGAAACAAAAACCACTGCGCATAGAAAAACCCCCGGACGGTTGAGCCCGGGGGTTTTTTTTATGGTCGCTGCACGACTTACCGAGCGGCACCGTAATCCTGACCGGCGCTTTCGGGGAAGTTTTTCATGATGCTGGTTACCGTTTCGCGGAATGCCTGATCGCGATCACGCTCCTTGTTGCGGTTGTTCAGCTGGCCGGTGGCCCAGCCCTGCCAGACGATGTCGTTGGTACGGGCATCCAGCACATTGATCACCACCCGGTTCTCTTCGTACTGACGCGAGTAAACGTTGTTGCCCATGCCGCCGTACCACCACGAATAAGGCGAATACATATTGTTCGACTGGATCTGCTGCCGGTCGCGCGAGTCCGTAAAGAAGCGAACGATCAGGTCAGCTTCACCCTGCTGCACGGGTTTGTAGCCCCGCGCCTGAAGCGATTGCTCGAGCGCATCGGCAATCCGGCGCTGGTTCAGGTTGCTGCCCACAATAGGGTCAGCGTTGCGCTGCCGGTCGGCCTCAATTCGATAAGTCGAAAATTGCCGAACGTTGACTTTGGGGTCGTAGTCGTATTTAACCGTGATAGCCGGGGCGCAGGACGCCAGCGTACCGACGATAAAGAGACTGCTGATTATGCGGTTGAGGTTCATGTTGAAACGCGTTGATTGGGTTTTTACGACTATCTAACGTATGGCTGGCCGTCGTTTGTATAGCTTACCCAAATAACGGTGAAAGCGTTGCATTGGTTCCGGTTTTTTAATGCATATCGGGGGCTTGAGCGATGCACAAGATGCTGATAATCAGCATGTTTAATATCTGGTTAAAACCACTGTGGCTCAGCCTGACATCCGAAGCATATGCAGGTCGCTCGGGAATCGCCGTTGCGGCATAAAAAATCCCGCCGGTCAGCTGATCAGCGGGATTTGATTCGTTCCTGCCACCATCGGAACAACCGGGGCAGGCTGGTATAAAAAGCAATGCATTAGGCACTGGCCAGCGCTTCGGCGCCACCCACGATCTCGAGAATCTCGGTCGTGATGGCGGCCTGACGGGTCCGGTTGTAGACCAGACGCAACTGTTTGAGCAGTTCGCCGGCGTTTTCGGTTGCTTTATCCATGGCCGTCATCCGCGCTCCATGTTCGGAGGCATTCGAATCGAGCACGGCTTTGTAAAGCTGAATTTTAAGCGTCTTCGGAATCAACTCCGTTACGATTTCTTCTTCCGAGGGCTCGAACGTGTAGTTGACTGCCGTAGCCGCGCCTTTGGGGGCTTCGGTTGCTACGATCGGCAGCATCTGCTCCGTCCGGACAATCTGCATGGCTGCGTTCTTGAACTCGTTATAAACGATATCGACCACATCATACAAACCACTCGAGAAGCCATCCATGGCTTCTTCGGCGGCTTTCCGAACGGTGCCGAAGTTCAGCGTGCCAAACACATCCATATGGTTGGTGTTGACCGCAAAGCCACGACGCTGAAAAGCTTCGGCTCCTTTTTTGCCGATGGCCATGATCTGTACGTTACCCTGGCGAGCCTGAGCACTGTACTTCTCGTTGATCAGGGTCAGGGCGGCTTTCACCACGTTTGTATTGAAGGCCCCGCAAAGCCCCCGATCCGACGTGATGACAATCAGCAGCACCCGATCGACAGACCGAGCCTGCTGGTAGGGGCTCTCCAGCGCGGTTTCAGCCCCGGCCGATACAGTGCCGAGCATCTGGCTCAGCTTCTGCGCGTACGGACGTAGCTGCGTAATGTTATCCTGAGCCCGGCGCAATTTAGCGGCCGCCACCATTTTCATGGCTTTGGTGATCTGCTGGGTTGAGTTAATAGACGCGATGCGGGCGCGTACTTCTTTCAGTGAGGCCATTGTCTGTTTACGGTTTTCAGTTTACGGTTTTCGGGCGACCATCAACTGAGGCAGCACTTGTCTGCACGCGCCAATGATTTTCTGAAAACCGTAAACCGTAAACTACTTTTAATATTGGGCCGACAGTTCAGCCGCTACCTTTTTCAGTGTAGCCGTTCCTTCGTCGGTCAGTTTGCCGGCGCGCAGTTCGTTCAGTACGTTGGGGTATTGAGCGCTCAGCACCATGCCGAACTCGCTTTCAAACGCTTTCACTTTGTTGACGGGCACTTTATCGAGCAGACCGTTGGTCGACGCGTAGATGATGGCTACCTGCTGCTCAACCGCTACGGGCGAGTACTGCGGTTGCTTCAGCATCTCCTGGTTCCGGCGCCCCCGTTCGATCGTCAGTTTGGTCGAAGCATCGAGGTCCGAACCAAATTTGGCGAAGGCTTCAAGTTCGCGGAACTGAGCCTGGTCGAGTTTCAGCGTACCGGCTACTTTCTTCATCGACTTGATCTGGGCGTTACCACCTACGCGCGATACCGAGATACCTACGTTGATGGCTGGCCGGATACCCGAGTTGAACAGGTTCGATTCGAGGAAGATCTGACCGTCGGTAATCGAGATTACGTTGGTTGGGATATAAGCCGAAACGTCGCCCGCCTGGGTTTCGATGATCGGCAGGGCCGTCAGCGAACCACCACCTTTGACCTTACCCGCCAGACTGGGGGGCAGATCGTTCATGTTTTTGGCGATATCGTCGTTGGCGTTGATTTTAGCAGCCCGTTCCAGCAGACGGCTGTGCAGGTAGAATACGTCGCCGGGGTAGGCTTCGCGTCCTGGTGGCCGGCGCAGCAGCAGCGATACTTCGCGGTAAGCTACCGCCTGTTTCGACAGATCGTCGTAGACAACCAGGGCCGGACGACCTGTGTCGCGGAAGAACTCGCCGATGGCCGCACCGGTGAAGGGGGCAAAGAACTGCATGGGCGAGGGGTCCGACGCGTTGGCGGCTACGATAACCGTGTACTCCATAGCACCGGCTTTGCGCAGCGTAGCTTCGACCTGTTTCACCGTCGACGCTTTCTGACCGCAGGCAACGTAGATACAGAATACGGGTTCTCCTTTGTCGAAGAATTCCTTCTGGTTGATGATCGTATCGATGGCGACAGCGGTTTTACCCGTTTGCCGGTCACCGATGATCAGCTCGCGCTGGCCGCGGCCGATGGGGATCATGGCGTCGATAGCCTTGATACCCGTTTGCAGCGGCTCGTTTACCGGCTGGCGGAAAATAACGCCCGGCGCTTTACGCTCCAGGGGCATGGCGAACAGCTCGCCCTGGATGGGACCCATTCCGTCGATCGGCAGACCCAGCGTGTTGACAACCCGGCCCAGAATACCGTCGCCAACGTTGACGTAGGCAATCTGGTCGGTCCGCTTCACGGTATCGCCTTCTTTGATCTCCGAATAGTCGCCGAGCAAAACGGCTCCGACGTTATCTTCTTCGAGGTTCAGCGCCATCGCCTGAAGGCCGTTCTCGAAGGTGAGCAATTCACCGGCCTGCACCTTCGAGAGGCCGTAGATACGCGCTACGCCGTCACCGATTTGCAGCACCGTACCGACTTCTTCGAGTTCAGCCTCGGTCTGGGTTCCGGCCAGTTGCTGGCGCAGGATGGCTGATATCTCGTCGGGTCTTACGGATTCCATATGTCTATGATGAAATTGAAACGATTGATTTTAGGCCGCAAAGGTACGATTAAAACTTGATAAAAACTTGTTACTCCCCTGGTATCAGGGACTGAAAGTTAGACTTTTCCGGGAAATTGCGCCCCAATGGTTCCTCCGTTCGTACGGCATCCCGACCAGTTGTCCGGCTTCTGCCCCCTATAGCCCCGTGTCTGTACTGAAAAACCCCGAAAAAGCAATAGATTTATACGGGGTTCGGGGCTCTGGCCAGGTATGATATATTTTCGTAAAAACTCATTCAGCCAAACTTTTCGTTTACCCGACTACGTTTTACCCCTGTACAAGTTTGTTAACATTCACCCGTTTCACATTCGCATGAAGTTCAACTCATGGCTGCTGGCCAGTATGGCATCTACTGTTCTGATGACTGGTACCGCAATGGCTCAGGCTAAAAAGCCTGCTCCCAAAAAACCAGTAGCCGCTCCTAAAGCTGCCCCTGCCACCTCGATGGCCGGTGGTCTTAAAACCTCGCAGGATTCGATCAGCTACAGCATTGGCGTATTTATGGCGCAGAACCTGAAACAGCAGGGTATGACCGATCTGAATCAGGCACTGCTGGCCCGGGGGCTGCAGGATGCCATGAGCGGCAAGCCTACCCAACTGACTCAGGAGCAGTGTGGTAATGTGCTCAACGCCTACGCCCAGAAGCAATACGCCATTCGGAACGCCGAAGGCATGAAGGTGGCCGCCGAAAATAAAAAGGCGGGCGACGCATTCCTGGCTCAGAATAAAACCAAGTCGGGTGTGGTTACAACGGCCAGCGGGCTGCAGTACAGCATTGAAAAAGCGGGTACGGGCGCTAAACCAACCGCTTCCGATCGGGTTAAGGTACATTACACCGGGCAGCTGCTCGACGGCAAGGTGTTCGACAGTTCGGTTGAACGCGGACAGCCCGCCGAATTTGGCGTGGGCGAGGTGATCAAGGGCTGGACCGAAGCGCTGCAGCTGATGCCGGTGGGATCAAAATGGAAACTATACATTCCGGCCGAACTGGCTTATGGCGACCGGGGTGCTGGTGCTGATATCAAACCCGGTTCGACACTGGTGTTCGATGTCGAGCTACTGGATATTATTAAGTAGTCACAACGTGTGAAGGAGCCAATCAGCATCCGTGCCAGCGCATTGCCAGAATGAGGTGGCACGGATGCCCGTTTACTTATTCGCCATTAACCGGTCAAAACTGATGAAGAAGTATCTGGTGACCCTGGTGCCCGTGCTGATGCTGAGTTTTCAGATGGACTCACCATCGGGCGGCACGCCTGTGCGTACGGTTCCTGTAACCTATGCCGAAGGTGATCTGAAACCGACTGTTTCGCAGGAAAAGGTGGAGACACTCGTCGCTAAACTGCTGACCACCTACCACTATCGGAAGGTAGCGCTCAACGACTCGCTGTCGGCGGTTGTCTGGGACAATTACCTTAAAGAGGTCGATGGCAGCAAGACCTACCTGCTGGCGTCGGATGTGGCTGCGTTTGAAAAATACCGCGATCAGATCGACGATGCGCTGGTCAATGGCGACCTGACCGCTCCGTACGAACTTTACAACGTTTTCCGGAAACGCTACCAGGAGCGCAGTGCCTTCATTCGGGAGCAGCTCAAGAAGCCGCTTTCGTTTACGACCGACGAAACGTTCAATACCGACCGGGAGAAGGCCGCCTGGCCCAAAACGGTTGAGGAACAAAACGAACTGTGGCGCAAGATTCTGAAAAACCAGGCGCTGGAACTGAAACTGGGCGATCGGAAAGACAGTGCCATCGTGGCGCTGATGACGCAACGCTACACCAACCTCGACAAGGCGATCAACCGCATCAAAAGCGTCGACGTGTTTCAGATGTATATGAACTCGTTTGCCGAAGCGCTCGATCCACATACCAACTACCTTTCGCCAACCAATGCCGACCGGTTCAATCAGGAGATGAGTCAGTCGCTGGAGGGTATTGGGGCCATGTTGCGTGAAGACGGCGACTACATCCGGATCACCGACGTACTACCCGGCGGTCCGGCTTTCAAGAGCAAGTTGCTGGTGAAAGACGACAAGATTGCCGGCGTAGCCCAGGGCGATAACGGCCCTATGGTGAACACGATGAACTGGCAGGTCGATGAAGTTGTGAAACTGATCAAGGGACCTAAAGGGACCGTGGTTCGCCTGCAGGTTATTTCGCCCAATGCCCTGGCCGGTGCTCCACCCAAAGAGATTCGGCTTGTTCGCGAAAAAATCAAGCTCGAAGAGCAGCGCGCCAAAAAAGAGGTTATCGAAGTAACCGACAATGGCAAAACGCTGAAGATCGGCGTTATCAATATCCCGATGTTCTACCGTGACTTCGAAGGCGCCCGCAAGCGGGAAGAAGGGTTCAGCAGCACCACCAGCGACGTGAAAAAGTTTGTGGAAGAACTGAAAGCCGAAAAAGTATCCGGTATCGTGATCGATCTGCGCGATAACGGGGGTGGTTCGCTAACCGAAGCCATCGATCTGACGGGCCTGTTTATTCCGAAAGGCCCCGTAGTGCAGGTGAAAGAATCGACCGGCGAAACCGAAGTTTATTCCGATAAGGATGGTGGTGCGGTAGCCTACGATGGTCCGATGGCCGTTCTGGTCAACCGGTTCAGCGCGTCGGCTTCGGAGATTTTCGCAGCAGCCATCCAGGACTACAAACGCGGAATCATCGTTGGTGGGCAAACTTATGGCAAAGGCACCGTTCAGACGCTGATCGATCTGAATCAGTGGCTGCCTAAGGAGCCCGAAAAAGTTGGTCAGGTGAAGATGACGATCCAGAAATTCTACCGCATCAACGGTAGCAGCACACAGCACCGGGGGGTAACGCCCGATGTGGAACTGCCGTCGGCTTTCTCGGCCGAAGAATACGGCGAAAGTTCGCAGCCAAGCGCTTTGCCCTGGGATCAGATCAACTCGACACGCTACGATCAGTCGCGGGCAATCGACGATAAAATCCTGACCCGGCTCCGGAACCGTTTCGATCAGCGGCTAAAATCGGATCCTGAATTAAAGCAACTGGCGCAGGACCTGTCTGATTTCAAGAAGGCAAAAGAAAACACCGTAGTTTCGCTTATGGAGTCGAAACGCCGTAAAGAGCGCGAAGATGCCGAGCGGAAGCGGTCGGCGGCTACGAAAGTGTCGCAGATGACGGCCCCGGTCGATGAAACGGGCACGGCGGCACCGGCGGCAGCCAAAAAGAAAAAAGATCCGTATCTGAACGAAGCGGGTCTGGTACTGGCCGACTACATCCTGGCCGTCAAATAAAGAGTTCTGGTATAAAACAGCCCGGTCTGAGAAGGCCGGGCTATTTTTTTTGTCATGTGGTATTTTCAAATCCGGCAGTCGGGCGTCGATTACGAACAGTACAGACAGCTACAGCAACTGGCCGAACTGACCGAGGTGGAACTCTTCAATGAGCCCTACGAAAACTGGTATCTGTTCAGTGTCGACAGAGACCAGTACCGCACCTTTGCCGATACCCTCGATCGGACGGGCATTGCGTATGAACTACGCAGTCACCGGCCTCAGCGGGATGAACTGCTGGCCATGATGCGCTAGAGCCATCGTTATTTCTTCCAGGCGAGTGCATTCACGTTGGCCCCAATCTTTTTGCCCTCGGCCAGCCCCGTTTCGTTATCCTGTTTGGTATGAATGGCACCGAAGAACCGCGAATCAGCTGATTCCTGTGCCGCTTCGGCAAACGAGCCGAACGTGCGAACTTTGAATTCCACGTTTCGTTTGGTGTCGGCCGCCCGGCCTACGTGTGAGTCATCGGTAAAAAAGAATTTAGGGCCATACAGATCCGTCAGCACCGCGGCCGCGGCCGACGATTGCGTAGCATGACCCGATGAGTAAGATGGGAACGGTGGAGCAGGCCAGAAGGGCACCCAGGTTGGGTCGATGGCCAGCCGCACGTAGGTGTAGGGGCGCATCAGGTTATAGGTGTACTTACAGCGCCAGCACAGCACAAACGCGTCGGAGACCGCAATGCCCGTACGCGCCAGCGTTTCGGCCGCTTTGGCCAGATCAGCGCCGGCTGTTTTGATGGCAATTCGGGCGATGTTGTAGGAATGGCCGGGCGGGGTAAAGGTCTCCCCCGGATTATCTGACCACCAGAGGGCAATTTCCTTTTCAGTCTGTGTCAGCACTTTGCCCTTGTCATAGACTGCTTTGTACTGCGCAAACGTTGCCGACTTGGTATCGGTTGAGAAGGGGAGAGGCTTTGGCATAGCCAGCGCATGGTTAGCTGACAGGAAGGTACGGTTCTTGCCCCAGTACGGCTGCATCGGAATCTGCTGGCCGTTTTCGGTGGGTTGCCACATGCCGGCGCCCGTTGGCACCACATACGACGCAGGGAAATTACGCGTATACCCTTCGTGTCCGCCGTCGGTCTTCGACCAGTCGAACAGGGCCAGGGCCACCGCCTGCCCGAATGCAGCCGAACGGACGTTAACGCTATCGTCGGTGGCCTTGAACTCCAGCCGCAGCGCATTTTCCAGCGAATCGATCAGCGCCTTGTTTGTGGCACTGGTAGTTGGAAACAGGTTTCGAAGTATGGTTGCTTCGGCCGCATTGGCGCTGATGGCCCAGTTGTAGGTGAGGTTAGGCGCTGGGGTTGGTAAGGTCTGCAGCCCCTGCAGCTGACCGGCCAGCGACTGATGATCGGCCATGCCCGGTACAACGGCTTCGTACAGGGCCAGACTCCCATAGCCAAACGCCCGGGCTGCCACGGGTGGTGTATAGCCGGCGGTGGTGCGTGTCAGTTTCAACTGCAGATCGGCCCATTTCAGGGCTACATCGGCTGCATACTGGCTGGTTGCATTACCCAGGGGTTCGGTAGGCTCAACGGAGTCTTTACGACAGGCCTGAAGGCTTACTAACAGGACCAGGCTTATACCCGTGAGCCAGCCTGTGGAGCGGAGGTGCCTGTCTGGTCGGAGAAAGACAAAAAAGCGTGTCTGCATAGGTAAGTCAGTTGATACGTACGGTCCGTGAAGGTGAGTTTGCTAGCACCACGTCGCAAAAATGTTGCCAGTCGACACCTGCTTTTATAGCCCCGGCCCGGGCTGTCTGGGAGGCTTACGCAAGTTTCGGCGTATCTTTGATAGACCGTACCAACCCTATAGTTTATGCGTATTCCTGAGGAGACTGTCGAGCGCATTCGTCAGGCCAGCGACATTATCGAAGTCGTAAATGATTTCGTTTCGCTTAAAAAGCGGGGGTCTAACTACATTGCCTGTTGCCCGTTTCACAACGAAAAGACACCTTCATTCAACGTCAACCCGGTTCGGCAGATCTACAAGTGCTTTGGGTGCGGAAAAGCAGGCGACTCGGTGCGGTTCGTGATGGATATCGAGAATATCGGTTACGGCGAAGCGCTGCGTTACCTGGCCAAAAAGTACGGTATCGAAATTGCCGAACAGGAGCAGACTCCTGAAGAGTTGCTTCGGCAAAATGAGCGTGAGAGTCTGCTGATTGCGCTGAATTTTGCCAAAACCTACTTTCAGGAATTGATCCAGCAGTCCGACGAAGGACAGAGCATTGGCCTGAGCTATTTTCGGGAACGTGGGTTTTCGGATCCGACTATGGCGGCTTTCGAACTGGGCTATAGCCTCGATCAGTGGGACGGCCTGCTGCAGGAAGGCCTGCGCCGGGGCTACACCCAGGAGATGCTCGAAAAAGCCGGCCTCGTTCTGATCAAGGACGGCGATCCGGGTGGCAAACGGAAAGTATTCGACCGGTTTCGGGGGCGGGTCATGTTCCCGATCCATAACGTGTCGGGGCGGGTCATTGCTTTCGGCGCCCGCATCCTAAAAACCGACAAAAACCAGCCTAAGTATCTCAACTCGCCCGAAACGGCCGTATACCACAAGAGTCAGGTACTATATGGCATTTTTCAGGCCAAGCAGTCGATCCGGCAGGAAGATGTCTGTTTGCTGACCGAAGGGTATACCGATGTGATCTCGCTCCACCAGGCGGGTATCCGAAATGTAGTGGCCTCGTCGGGTACATCGTTGACAACGGAGCAGATCAGGCTTATCAGTCGTTTTACGCAGAATGTAACGATCCTCTACGATGGCGATGCCGCAGGTATCAAAGCGGCTTTACGGGGGCTTGATATGGTACTGGAGGAGGGGCTCAATCTGCGGCTGTTGCTGTTGCCCGATGGGGAAGACCCTGACAGCTATGTGCACCGCGTTGGCTCAGACGCCTTCAAAGAATACATAAAGACCCACGCGCAGGATTTTGTCGACTTCAAAGCCAGTCGTCTGCTGCTGGAGGTAGCCAACGACCCGCTCAAACGTGCTGAGGCCATATCGGACGTATGTGCCAGTATTACCCGTATTCCGGACCCGCTGAAGCGGCAAACGCTGTCGCAACGGGTGGCGCAGGTATTTCAGGTAAGCGAACAGACGGTTATTACGGAAATCAACCGGCTGCTGCGCAAGCAACAGGAGCAGGCCGGCAAAGAAGCTACACGGCAGCAGAACCGACAAGCGCCGGGTGGTTCGCCCGCCGGCCCCGCCGACATGGCCTCTACAGACGCCATCAACGCGCTGTTGCACAGTGTCGATGGCGATGGGCCTCCCATCTTTCTGGATCCCGATGACAGTCCGCTGCCGGTTTCCGAAACGCGTCAGCCCCAGATTCGAACACCTATATCGTATCAGGAGGAAGAATGCATTCGCCTGTTGATCAATTATGGGGCCCGCGAACTGGAACCAGGTATTACGCTGTGCCAGTACGTGCTGAGCGAATTGCACGAGATCGACTTTCAGACTCCGCCTTACAACCTGATCCTGACGCTCTATCGCGAAGCTTATAGCCGCAATGAGATATTGGTAGCCGAGGATTTTCTGAGCCAGCGCATCAGTCGTGAGGACGCGATACAGCAGCAGGCAATCAACCTGACTACGCCCCGGTATGAGATTAGCGACGGCTGGATGAAACACGAAATCTTCGTGCCGTCGGAGCAGGAGATTGGCATACTGGCCGATGCGGCCTACCGGAATATTCTGCGTATCAAAAAAATACTGGCTGAACAGCGTATGGCCGAACTACAGCAGCGACTCCGCGATCGGTCGACCGGGCCGGATGAAGCTGACCGGCTCATGGTCGATTTTATGAACATGAAGCGGGTCGATATGGAGATATCGCGGCTATTGGGTACTGTGATCTCGGGTTAACTAATCGATTGCCAGCGTCCCTGTTCCGGCTCGTCTGTGTACTTAGGGTAGGCAAAATGGCTGAACTGCCAGTCTATTGGTAGCGCTCAATTGAGGGGTGGTATATTCTAGTGTCTGCGGTGTAGTAAAATTTTACTACGTTTGACCATAAAAAAAGCTCTCCGAAGACCGGAGAGCTTAACCTTTATAGAAGGGAGGGTGAACACTAAGCTTGTGCAACATTCTTCGTTGACACCGACATGACTGGTGTATTGGTTAACTGGGCGTCGATCTCACGGTTCAGTTCGGCCAGCAGCCGGGCGTGCGAGTGGATCTGGCTGGGTTTCGACGGCATTGCCGACCGGCCTTGTTTGTGCGTATTCATGTCCAGCAGCAGCGTCATTAATACATCACTCATGTGCTGACGCAGCGACATCAGCTGACGCAGTCTGGTGCGGTCGGCGCTGGCCTGCCGGCGGCCCAGCCGCTTCATTGTATCGATTAACTCATTCAGCTTTGCGTACCGCTTGTGGAACTCCTCTGTCGCTTCAACCCAATCCATGATCATATTCTGAACTTCGAGGGTAGATGCCTCGTAAGCTACCGATGATGATTGTTCCTGACCTTTCATACGATACGTTGCTTAAGCAGCTGCTGTTTGTTTCTGACGATCAAAAGTAGACCTTGTTATATAGGCAATCCAAGCTGGTTTGCGCGAAATCACCGTTTTTATGTGCGAAATCACCAAAATGCCGGATACGTTATGGGTGATTTCACGCATGAAAAGGGTGATTTCACACCGTACCAGTTGTACCCTAGTTCGTAAGCCCCGTAGTTTCGGAAGTTGAATGCGCTTTATATCATTGACCAGATCATGGACATGACAGCTGCTGGCAATGAGTCAGCTAAAAACTTTGCGATTCGGCGACGCGATTTTTCGATCCTGGTAGCCCAGTCCGAAGTTTTCAATTGTGAGGTATTGAGCCAACTCCTTAAAGAGCAGGGATACAATGTAGTTGGCCGGGCCGTTGAAATGGAAGACACGCTTCAGCAGATTCGGGTCAAACGACCGCAGTGTGTCATTCTGGAATCGGAAATATCAGGACGTCGCAGTTTCGATATAGTCGAAGAACTCGGCTCGTCTAATCAGCAGACCAAATTCATTCTATATACCAGCAAGCCGGATGTCAGAATGGTGGCTAAAGCCATGCAGATGGGCTTTTTCGGATTCCTTTACGCCAGCGATGGGCTTGATGAGTTATACCGTTGTTTCCAAACGGTCAGCAGCGGTGGATGTTACTACAGCCACGGTTTCATGACATTGTTGAAAAATTACGGTGTCGATATTATTTCCGATGAAACGAAAGAAGAACTCGGACGGCTGACAGATCGGGAGCGGCAGGTGCTACGGATGGTAGCGGACGGGAATACTGCCGGCGAAATTGCCGATAAGCTGGGTATCAGCTATCGCACAGCCATCAACCACAAGGCCCATATAGCAAAAAAGCTGGAACTAGGCAGCTCCAGACAATTGCCCCGTTACGGGATATCGGTTAAGAACTATCTGTAGCCTGGCTGGCCGATTAACTGGGAATCATTTCCAGCGAACTGGCTGTAGGGTTACTGCCACCTGGTTTGATACCCTGCAGCCATTCGCGAAACTCGTGCATTCGAGCCCGGGGTACAATGATCTCGTGTGAGTCTGGCGTGGATAAACGGACGATATATTTTCCGTTTTCCCAGTAAGCGAAGTTCAGGATTGCCTCCCGATTAACGATGTAGTCGCGCTTGATGCGGAAAAACTGCGTTGTGTCGAGTTCCGTCTCCAGTTCGTTCAGGGTTTTAGCCACCTGGTAGCGCCCTTTCGGCAACTCAGCATAATAAGCTCTTTCTTCAACAGTAAAGTAGAAGGCTTCGGTGGCTGGGAACGATATTTCACCAAGGGTATTCTTGCCTTTCAGGTGAATGACATTTTCGGGGCTGGTTGCCATAGCAGCTCCATTGATACTCAGCTGCGTGATTGCCTGAGCAATAAGCGCCGATTCTGATTCGGCTGCCTGCTGCGCTTTCTCCCGGGCGGCAAGGTAGTCTGACAGTAACGAGATATTGACCGATCCATACCCAATCATAAATACAGGTATGATGTATCGTAAATACATTTCTGTAGAGAACGTGCCGACGAGAAATGAAGTAACGTAGGTTGTCAACGAGTAATTCGGAAACTGTTCAAGCAAGAACCGTATCGTTTCTGTTACCGGATTAAAGACAAAAAAGGCAAGAAGGATTACGGGAAGCAATTGAAACTGGTATCTGAGGATTGCCTTCGGTGAAATAGTGATCGTGTCAATGGCAAGAAACTGATGCTGCTGGTTAAGCAAATTGAGCAGAATAACGACTGTTACCAATTCGGGTAAAATAATACTCCGAACAACCATACTCATGTATGGAACAATGCCACCAAAAGAAGTAAGTCGCTCTAATCGCACATTATACATATAGGACCAGGCAACCCCTTCCATGGTCAATGCAATCACCAGCAGAACCCCGATTCCGTAGACGGGATTCCGTAGATATTTTCTGGTCAACTGCACTGACGTCATACTGCTCATATCAATTATCAGGACTAAGTTACTAGTAATAATTGACTAATTCCTAACACATCAAGGAGTCTTTTTTGCGATTGATGCCCCCTGACGGCTGCTCTACCTTTGTAACATCAGAACGGCAAATCACAGCCTTCTGCGCTCAGAATCAGCCATCTTTTCATCTATAACGTCACCGGGTATCATGAAAAAGCAATTCGCCATCAAGACCGTTAATGCTGCAAAAAGTAACATCGTGTCGGCCGCCAAAAACGAAACGGCCAGCCTGCTCAAATTCCTCAAGCCTGCCGACTGCTGCCCAACAGCCGATTTCACCGGCCTGGTAAAGCCCTCCTTCTCTCTGTAAACACTCTATATCCACTTTCAATAGTTATCCGGTCGCTGACCAAACACGCCTTATGAAAAAGCAATTCGCCATCAAGACTATCAGTGCTGCTAAAACTAACATCGTATCGGCTGCCAAGAATGAAACGGCCAGCCTGCTCAAATTCCTCAAGCCTGCCGACTGCTGCCCAACAGCCGAGTTTACCGGCCTAGTAAAGCCCTCCTTCTCTCTGTAATCTATCTATTTCGACTTTTTACTTCCACTCAGGTCACCGACCTGACTCCCTCGTATGAAAAAGCAATTCGCCATCAAAACCGTCAGTGCTGCAAAAAGTAACATCGTGTCGGCCGCCAAAAACGAAACGGCCAGCCTGCTCAAATTCCTCAAGCCTGCCGACTGCTGCCCAACAGCCGATTTCACCGGCCTGGTAAAGCCCTCCTTCTCTCTGTAAACACTCTATATCCACTTTCAATAGTTATCCGGTCGCTGACCAAACACGCCTTATGAAAAAGCAATTCGCCATTAAGACTATCAGTGCTGCTAAAACTAACATCGTATCGGCTGCTAAGAATGAAACGGCCAGCCTGCTCAAATTCCTCAAGCCTGCTGACTGCTGCCCAACAGCCGATTTCACCGGCCTGGTAAAGCCAACCCTGTCGATTTAACTGTCAATTTCCTACTGCTATGTCTTCCGCTCTGCGTCTGTACAAAGAAGAACTTGCCCGCTGCCAGGCACATTTCGAGAAAGTCGATTTGAAGCAGGAAAGGGGATACCTCATGAAGTTCACCACCTTCTCGGCAAACGTGGAGAACATCATGCCTCGCATCCCGCGCAGTGAGCACGAAGCCCTATTTCGGGACCTCTTATTACAGCAGATTTTTACCACCTTCGATCATACGTGCCTGACGGCCGGTGATCTGGCAAAAATCGAAGGGGATGGACTGGCAAACCCTGGTGAGGGCGCACGAATCTATTGCACCTATCACCTTGGCTCTTACCGCATGCTGACAAGTGTGCTGTACCGGAAGGGAGTCGACTGCGTGTTGCTCGTTGGCAGCAATATGCACCAGAGTCAGGGCGATGATCTGACAGCACACATTGACGCGCTACGTCGGGAGCGGGGCCTCAACAACCTGTTTCGCATTGTGGATGCGGGGCACCCATCGGCGGCTCTGTCGGTGTTGCGGGAACTCAAGGCGGGGCGTTCGCTGATCGTGTATGTCGACGGAAGTCCTGAGACGGCCCCCGAGCCGGGCGATGAAGCTCAGTTTCTGTCGGTGCAGTTTGGTCAGCGGGAAGTACTTACCCGCAAAGGGGTCGGCTACTTATCACACGCTGCGGGAGTACCCATCGTTCCGGTGGTGAGTCATCGGGAGGCCGATTTTACCAACGTGCTGCAGTGCCTGGACACAATCCGGCCTGAAGCCGGCAGCGATCGGGAAGAGTACTGTCGGCAGGCGCTCCAGCAGCTTTACAACGGTTTCTGGGACGTGCTGAATCGGTATCCGTCGCAGTGGGAAGGGTGGAATTATATTCAGTCGTTTCTGAAACCCGAAGCGCCGGCCCAACATAAAACCCGTGGCTTGGTGACACGGCCTGTTTTCAACGTCGACCGATACTCACTCTGCGAACTGGAACAGGCATCGATTCTGTTCGACCGGCGACTGTACCAGACTTACGAGATTACTGATGATCTGCGTGACCTGCTGCTGAATATCAATACGGTCGATTCGGTACAGGGGCTTGTAGGCGATGAGATGTTTAATGAACTGATCGGTATGGAGGTTCTGTGCTAACCGTAATGCGTACATATAAAAAAAGGGGTCTCTACGGAGAACCCCTTTTTTTATGCCCGGAAGCGAAATCGGTTGTTCGTTACGACCCGCTCCCTGTTTCGATTACTTCGCCCGCTTTGTTGAAGAACTTGAAGTTCACAATACCGAGCGAACTGTCTTTGACGAGCTTAACCCACGTTTTGTATTTCATATACCATTGCATCTGTTTGGAATACAGGCCCTTGGTATAGTGCGCATACAGGAAAGGGTGCATGGCAATTGAAATACCCCGTTCGTTTTGCTTGGTAAGGATATAATCGAGATTGTTCTCGATGATGTCGGTAACCAGTACACTGGCCTGAATGGTGCCGGTGCCGCCACAGGTTGGGCAAACCTCCCGCGTGACGATATTCATTTCGGGCCGTACCCGCTGGCGGGTTATCTGCATCAGCCCAAATTTGGTCAGAGGTAGGATGGTAAACTTCGACCGGTCGGGTTTCATTTCGTCGCGCATGATGTCCTGCAGGAGCTTTTTGTTCTCTGCTTTTTTCATGTCGATGAAATCGACTACGATAATACCGCCCATATCGCGCAGCCGGAGCTGGCGGGCAATCTCTTTGGCTGCTTCGCGGTTGACGCTGATGGCAGTTGCTTCCTGATCTTCTTCGGAATTCGACTTATTGCCACTGTTCACGTCGATTACGTGCAGGGCTTCGGTGTGTTCGATAATCAGGTAGCCGCCACCCGGTAAACTCACCGATCGGCCAAACAATGATTTTAATTGTTTCTCGAGCCCCAGCGCTTCAAACACTTTGGTTTTGCCGGAGTGGAGTTTGACAATCTTCTCCTTATCAGGGGCAATGGTGTGAATAAACTGCCGGATCTCTTCGAACGATTCGCGGGTATCGACCGTGATGCTCTCGAAGGTTTCATTCAGCATATCGCGCAGAATAGACGAAGCCCGGTTCATCTCGCCCAGTACCCGGTCGCGGGGTTTGGCTTCCGAGAGCGCTTTGACAGCCTGCTCCCATTTGGCCAGCGAGTTCTGAAGGTCGCGGTCAAGTTCCTCAACGTCTTTATCCTGCGCAACGGTGCGTACGATAATGCCGAAGTTTTGCGGCTTGAGCGAGACCATTAGCCGCTGCAGTCGGGTACGTTCGGCCCGGTCGGTGATCTTTTTCGACAAGTTGACCCCGTCCGAAAAAGGAACCAGTACCAGATAGCGGCCGGCAATGGAAATGTCGCAGGAAAGGCGTGGACCTTTGGTTGAGATAGGTTCTTTCACTATCTGAACCAGAATCGGGGTATTTTTGGTCAGTACCTTATCGATCTTCCCGATCTTATCGATAGCCGGTTCGAGGGTTACCCCGTTGAGCCGACCCGTGGTGACGCGTTTAGCAATTACGTCTTTGACAAACTTGTTGAGCGAATTGATATTTGGGCCCAGGTCCTGATAATGCAGAAAACCATCCTTCTCATGCCCTACGTCGACAAATGCCGCGTTGAGGCCCGAGGATAGTTTCTTGACAGTTCCTAAATAAAGGTCGCCAACGGTGAAGCTGCTGTCTAACTCTTCTTCGTGATACTCCAGCAGTCTCTTGTTTTGCAAGAGTGCAATCCGATCACCTTTCTGAGTCGAACTGATAACTAATTCATTACTCACAAGATGAATGAACGGTTAGAATGGCTTTATAGAAAAAGAAAGAAGCCACGTTCGGACATAACAGACCGGCACGAGGCTTCCGTAAACAGGGCTTGGTATTCGGTGAGTTGGTTTCCGGCAAACTAGCCTCAGGCATTGCAACAGCCAGAAACTGCCCAACTAAATACCGATACCTATTTTTTCTTATGCCGGTTTTTTCTGAGCCGTTTCTTCCGCTTGTGGGTGGCAATCTTGTGCCGTTTCCGTTTCTTACCGCAAGGCATAGTGTAAACAGTGTTTAAGGTTTATAATATGTGTCGGCCGACCACCCGGTCTGGCCCAAAAGTCATGCACACCGAAGACACCTGTATTCGGTCGTACACGGTTTTACTTCAGCCGTTCTTCGTATTCCTGAACAGCGGCTAGTATTTGCGGGTCTTTCTCCTGCTTCTTTACGTCAGCCAGCACCTTACGGGCTTCCGCCTTCTGCCCGGCTTCGGCCAGGCTCACACCCAAGTAAAACTGAGCCTTACGGCTGCCCGGGTTATTCGTCAGGATTTGCCGGAACCGATCGATTGCCTTGCCATACTGGCCCGACCGCATCGACAGCATGCCGAGATTGAACAGGGCCAGTTCGTTGGTTGGATCCTGCGCCAGCACCGACCGAAGCATGGCAATGCCCTGCATTGGGTTGTCGGTATTGACGTAGGTCATGGCCATATTGGCCTTTGCTACCAGCCGGTTGGGATTGATAGCCAGTACTTTCTGATAGAAAGACCGGGTCTGTTCACCCAGAGAAGCCGTCTTTTGCTCGTCGACTGCAAAGGTATAGGCTTCGAAGTAGGCGTCACCTGCCCGGAGCAGATTAGGCTCCGTAGGCTGGCGATTGGCCAACAGGCCGGCATAGTGAGCCGCACTATCGTAACGGCTCACCTGCCTGAACTCTTCAATCAGCTGGAGGGCGGCTTTTTCCAGGTTGGCCGGGGTGGCCGTCAGGTAAGTCTGCCGCAGCTGATTCACGCGTTGTTGCTGTTGGGGCGTTATTGGCGCTTCATGAATTTCGGATCGGTCGGTGGCTGCCCCCGTCGTGACGCTACGCTGGCCAGACCCCGGTTCAACTCGTCCGCTGGAACTCGCCGAACTGAGTTGCTTTTCGGTATTGCGCACCACAACCTTCGGGCGGGTATACAACCCAACCGTGAGGGCCGAGGCCAGCACAATAACAAGCAACACGTATCTATTCATAAGGAGTCAATAACGGGCCCAACTGGTTCAGCCTTAAGCGGCTGCTACTTTGGCTTTTTCGCTGGTTTTCACCTGCTCAACAAACACCTTAGCCGGCTTGAAGCTAGGGATAAAGTGTTCGTCGATCACCATAGCGGTGTTCTGAGAAATGTTCCGAGCTACTTTCTTTGCTCTCTTTTTGTTGATGAAACTGCCGAACCCTCTAACGTAGATGTTCTCTCCCTCGGCCAATGAGTCTTTAACCACCGAAAAGAAGGTTTCGAGCGTGTTGGTCACTTCGGCCTTATCGATTCCGGTCTTATCGGCGATCTCTGCAATTACGTCTGCTTTCGTCACGACTTCTTAAACTTTAACGTTTACTGTGTTGTTGAAAATTCAGGTGTCAAAAATGAGACCGCAAAGGTAGGGCTTTTCGGTATATTTAAAAACTTCACCGCTGTCGTTTTCCTTCCAACGCTGCATTTCCCGTTTTTATTTTGGATTGGCAATCAGACGCTAACGCAACCAAAACCACCTTCGCCCCCACGCTCGAGCGCTGGTATGCGCGCCACAAGCGCGACCTGCCCTGGCGCCACACAACCGACCCGTATCGCATCTGGCTCTCGGAGGTTATTCTGCAGCAAACGCGTGTAGCGCAGGGGATGCCCTACTACCTGCGCTTCACAGAAGCGTATCCGACCGTGGCCGATATGGCCCGCGCCGATGAGCGCGATCTGCTGCGGTTGTGGCAGGGGCTGGGGTATTATTCCCGCGCCCGTAACCTGCACCAGACCGCCCGCTATATTAACGAACAGCTGAACGGACAGTTCCCTGACACCTTCGCGGATCTGCTCAAGCTAAAAGGGATCGGGGTCTATACGGCTGCGGCTATTGGCTCGTTTGCCTTTGGTGAGCGGGTACCGGTGGTCGACGGAAACGTGTACCGGGTGCTGGCGCGTGTGTTCGGCATTACCGATGATATTACGACCACTGGTGCCAGGAAAACATTTGCTGCGCTGGCTCATGAACTGATTCAGCCGGCTGCCGATCCGGCCACCTATAATCAGGCCATTATGGAGTTTGGGGCCATCCAGTGTACCCCCGTCTCTCCCGATTGTTTGTTGTGTCCGTTGCAGCAGGCCTGTGTGGCATTTCAAACCGGACGCCAGCAGCAGTTACCCGTAAAGGCACGGAAAGCACCGGTCCGCGAACGCTTTTTCAACTACCTTGTTTTTCGCCAGGGCAATCGCCTGGCGTTGCGCGAGCGCACAGGCCGCGACATCTGGCAAAATTTGCATGAATTCTGGTTGCAGGAAACCGACGAGCCGGCCGATAGCCTGCGGGCGCTGGTACTGCCCGAGCCGGTAGCTCAACTGGTGGCACAGGGCCGCCCGGCCGGACCGGCGGTGCCCGCCGTGCAACTGCTCTCGCACCAGCGCATACGGGCGATGTTTCACCTGATCGACCTGCCCGAGGGCTGGATCGGTACGCTGCCCGACGGCCTGAACTGGTTTTCGGCCGCCGAAATTAATCAGTTGCCAAAGCCCGTTCTGATCACCGGATATTGGTCGCAATTGTTTGGATAACTGCGTAACTTTCAGTACTTTTATTGAGCAAAACCCTTATTTCTAACGTAATAAAACAGCAAAAAGACTATGGCTGGTGTGAACAAAGTGATCTTACTCGGTAATCTGGGAAGCGACCCCGAAGTGCGCCATCTGGAAGGCGGATCAGTCGTGGCCCGGTTCAACATTGCGACCTCGGAGGCTTATACCAGCCGGACCGGTGAGCGGGTTGAGCAAACCGAGTGGCACCGGATTGAATTATGGGATAACCTCGCAAAAATTGCCGAGCAGTATCTCCGGAAAGGAAATCAGGTCTATATTGAAGGAAAAATTAAATCGGAGAGCTGGAAAGATAAAGATGGCGTCGAGAAAACGGGCATTCGTATTCGGGCAACGAGTATGACGCTGGTGGGCGGGCGGCCAAACGCGGGCGATGGATCGGACAACACCTACGATTCGCCGGCCGCACAGGCTCCGCAGCAGGCGCAGCCGGCAACGGCACCCCGGCCTCAGGCGGCTCCGGCGCCCCAGCCCGCTCCCCGTCAGCAAACAGCGCGTCGGGAGCCCGACCCGGTGTTTGAACCCAGTGGTGATGACGACCTTCCGTTCTGATTCACGGCTCCAGTGCTGAACCAATAGTAACGATACATGGACCCTGGTGATCCTCTTCCCCGACAGGTGCTCCCAGCCGTAGATGGCTGGGGCACCTATTTTGATTTATACGGCCCCTATGCGGCCCTCATCCTGTTGCTGATTACACTGGCCGGCCTGGTGTCGGCGTCGGAGGCTGCGTTCTTTTCGCTCTCCGCCGACGATCAGGCCCGTTGCCGCGACAGCAACGAACAGGGATATCAGCAAATCGCTACCCTGCTGCAACGACCCAAACGCCTGCTGGCGTCGCTCGTTATCTTCAATAATCTAGTCAACATTCTCATTGTTGTGATCGTCAGCTTTCTGACGTGGGAGTTTCTGCAGCGATCCAACAGTTCGATGTGGATACTGGCTGTGGTAACGCTGATCATAACGCTGGCGATTGTGCTGTTTGGCGAAATTGTTCCCAAAGCGTACGCCAGTCAGAATAACCTGCGCGTAGCCCGTCGAACGGCGTCGCTGGCATCGGCGGGGCTGCTGGTGTTCAAGCCGCTGGCTCTGCTGCTGGTCAACCTGAGCAATCAGGTCGACAAACGGATCGAACGCCGGGGCTATAAACTGTCGGCCGAAGAATTGAGCCAGGCCGTTGAACTGACCGGTGCCGAAGCCACTACCGAGGAGAAGGAGATTCTGAAGGGAATTGTCAATTTCAGCAACCTGACGGCCCGGCAGGTGATGCGTACCCGGCTGGACATTTCGGCGGTGAGCGACGAGTTGAGTTTCGGCGAACTGATCGAGCAAATCAACGCATCGGGCTATTCGCGGGTACCTGTCTATCACGAATCGCTCGATCGGATCGAAGGAATCGTTTACATCAAGGATTTACTGCCTCATATTCACCAGCATAGCGACTTCAGCTGGCAGTCGCTGCTGCGGCCGGTGTTTTTTATACCGGAGAACAAGAAAGTCGATGATTTGCTGCACGATTTCCAGAAAAAGCGCGTGCACATGGCCATCGTTGTCGACGAATATGGCGGTACGCGCGGACTGGTGACGCTTGAGGATATTATCGAAGAAATTTTCGGGGATATCAACGACGAATTTGATGACGAAACGCCGGAGGGCTATCAGCGCGAAGACGAGCGGACGGTGGTTTTTGAAGGCAAAATTCCCCTGACCGATGTATGCCGGGTGCTGAATGTCGACGCAACTACCTTCGAAACGATGCAGGGCGACAGCGAATCGCTCGGCGGGCTGCTCCTCGAACTGTTCGGGCGGCTGCCACAGGCGGGTGACCGGACAGAGTACGCGGGTTTCTCATTTCAGATTATCGATGCCGATGATAAGCGCATCAACTCGGTTCGGGTAATACGGTTGCCAAACGCTAATCCCGTATAAACTAAGACCAGCTTGCTTTTTCTATTGGAAGCCCGGCCCGCTGCCGGGCTTTTGTGTATGGCAGTTATACCCAGAGGCCCCGGCCGGCGGTGTAGTCGCGACTAAGTTGCCGGAGATCATCGATCGTATAGTGCGTGAGCGCCCGATGACTCAACGCCCGAAAGCGTTTTTTTTCAGTCCGGGTGAAGTGCCCGTCGATAAGCATGGCGAAAATCAGAATCCGCTCAAAACTCTGTTGCATATGGGGCGGAAGCTGGGCCATTTGATCGATAAAAGGAACCGAAGATGGTGGTATCTCAGACAGGCAAAAGCGGTCTGTAAAGGTTTCGGCCAGCAACAGATGGGCGTAATGGTGTTGCTGATCGGCCAGGCCGGCGTAGTGCAGCGCGTTAGGAATAAGGGACCGAAAGCTTTCATCATCGCGCCACTCCTCACGAAGCTCATTCACGAAACTGCGAACGGTCAATGGGGCCATAACCCGAATTTTGGTTTCGTGCATAATTTGCCAGCCTACGTAAGCCGACCAGGCGGCATACACCAGCGCCCCCGATACCCAAAGCAGACTGGTGGCCAGATACGGCTGCAGCCCCCAGACCAGACCCGCCACCAGCCCAAAAGCCCCCAGTAAATTAAGCCCGACGAACAGGTAGAGACCCCAGCGAGGCAAGGTTAGAAAAGGAGCCGGATCGAGCCGTAGCCAGGCATAACTCAGTTGGCGGGTCGATGCCTTTTTCATTTGCTGCAGGTGGTGACTGTACTGCGCATCGTAGGCATACGGGAAGTGGCAGATATGCATGATAGCCTTGGCCGCCAGGAGTGTAAGCGACAGAACTACGTGCAGCTGAATGTACAGTAGTAATAAGGCGTAGACGCCGACGAGCAGGGGAAGCGACACCCCAAGCGCCGGGAGAACCGTCGGTATAAAGAGCGAAGGCCAGAAAAATTGAGGGCCGTAAAAAAGAACTATTGTCAGTAAGCCAGCCAGCATGATCAGACCCCCCACCACTACCACCGTCCGCCGGATCAGTACCGATTCGCTTTCGTGCAGTACGAACGGCTCATCGGTCGGATGCGTCGTATCGAGCGCCCGGCGCAGATAACGCATCGCCAGGTGATCGAATGGTCCGGAATAGGGATGGGGAGGCCGATTGGACATGGTGGGTGGGGCCAGTGGACATAGTAACTCGTTTCTAACTAGCAGAAGGTGTTTGTTGTTGATTAAAAAAATTAGTATGCGCACAATCACATCCCGTGTTATCCTGATTATGAGCCTGTGGCTAATCCTGATCAGTGTTGTATCAGGACAGGCTCGTCGGCCGGCAGCCCCCACCCGGATCCGCAACGAAGTGCGCGAGCGGGTCGATGCATTTATCCGTCTGCTTACCCCAGCCCAGCGGCAGCAGGCGTTGTTCGGGTTCAACGACGAAGAGCGTTTCGATTGGCATTACGTGCCCCGCGCGCGCAAAGGGCTACCCTTGCGGGCCATGACACCGCCCCAGCGCGAAGCGGCTATGGCGCTGTTGAAGAGCAGCCTGAGTCAGGAAGGCTACGAACGGGCCGTCGGTATCATGGATCTGGAGAATGTGCTGCGGGTAATTGAGAAACGACCGGCCACCGACACGTACCGCGATCCGGGGCAGTACGCGTTTTCGATTTTTGGCGATCCAGCCGGCGCGGCTCCCTGGAGCTGGCGCGTTGACGGGCACCATCTATCGCTGCATTTCTTGCTGGTGACAACCAGCGATGGGGGAGGGCAGGTGCTGGCGCAGACACCCACGTTTTTTGGCAGTAATCCGGCCGAGGTACGGGTCGACGTGCCTCAGAAGAGCAAACAGATTCTGCGTGAGGAAACCGAGCAGGCCTTTGCGCTGCTGGCGTCGCTCGACGCGCCCCGGCGTAGTAAGGCAGTACTCGATGCAGTGGCTTACCCGGACATCGTAACCGGAAACCGGCGGCAGATATCGCTGGAACAGCAGGATGGTCTGCGCCTGGGCGATATGACCGATGCCCAGCGAAGGCTGTTCATGACGCTGCTACGCACGTACCTGAACCGGTATCCGATTACGCTGGCCAATCAGCAGCTGGCCAAACTGACAAAAACAGGCCTCGACGAGTTGCGGTTTGCCTGGGCCGGCGACCTGACTCCCGAACTGGGGGCTGGTAAAGGCTGGTACTACCGCATTCACGGACCAACGATTCTGATCGAATACGACAACACGCAGAATCAGGCTAATCATATTCACACGGTCGTGCGGGACTTGACCAATGATTTTGGCTTCGACGCCCTTCAGCAACACTACCAATCGACCGCACACGGGAAGCCCTGACAAAATTTTATGGATTTTTTCGGCCTTTAGCGGTTAGCCTGGACTTATTTTATCCAAATTTTTCGTTTTCCATTCATGAATAAAATCCTCCTATGGGCGTCGGCTGGTTTGCTCACCGCAACAACCGCAACGGCGCAGGAATCGCAGTGGTATCTGCGTGATAAAACCGACAGTACCGCCGGCATCAGTGTCGACCGTACTTATCGCGAATTACTGGCGGGGCGCAAACCCACACCCGTGGTTGTAGCCGTCATCGATGGGGGTATCGATACGGCCCACGTCGATCTGAAACGGGTGCTCTGGAACAATCCCCGCGAAATAGCCGGTAACGGCAAAGACGACGATAAGAACGGCTATGTCGATGATGTACACGGCTGGAATTTTATCGGAGGTAAAGACGGGCGGAATGTAAGCTACGAAACCGTGGAGATAACACGGATATACGTGAAGCTGAAGCCGCTGTATGAAGGTAAAGACCGCAAAACGCTGAAGCCGGCTCAGCAGAAAGAATACGATCTGTATCAGAAGGCCAAGGCTGACGTGGAGAAAAACCGTGCCCAGTACAAAGCACAGTACGAGGGTATTCAGGGCTTTTATACCCAGTATGCCGCAGCGGTCGATGCCATCAAAAAAGCGCTGAATGTGTCGAAGCTCGATACGGTCACGTTGGCGCGGGCGCTCGATACGCTGTCCGATGCGTCGCTCAAACGCCCGGTAGGCGGCATCTTGCGGGTGCTGCGTCAGCAGGGCGCGGCCGATGCCGATGTGATGAAAGACGAGCTGGGCAAGTACAACGAGCAGCTGAAAACCCGCGCCGAATACAACTACAATCCCGACTTTGAAACCCGGTCGATTGTAGGCGATAATCCCGATGATGTGAATCAGCGCGACTACGGCAATGCGGATATCAAAGGACCGGATGCCGATCACGGTACACACGTGGCTGGTATTATCGGCGCCGATCGGACCAACAATGCCGGCGTGCTGGGTATTGCCGATGCGGTTCAGATCATGGGTGTTCGGGCGGTTCCCAACGGCGACGAACGGGATAAAGATGTGGCCAATGCCATTCGCTACGCGGTCGATAATGGCGCGCAGATCATCAACATGAGCTTTGGTAAAGATTACTCGCCCCAGCGGAAGGCGGTTGAAGATGCCGAACGGTATGCGCTGGCCAAAGGCGTGTTGATGATACATGCAGCCGGCAACGACGGCAAAGACATCGATACCGCCATGAACTACCCGGCCCCCCGGTTCGAAGATGGGGGCGCTATTGCCAACGTGATCACGGTTGGCGCCAGCGCTGAGTCGGTAAGCCCCGAACTGGTGGCGAGTTTCTCAAACTATGGCAAACAGAACGTCGATGTTTTTGCCCCCGGTAAAGACATTTATTCAACTGTGCCCGGCAGTAAATATGAGAACAACAGTGGCACCAGCATGGCCTCGCCTGTCGTGGCCGGGGTGGCTGCCGTCCTGAAATCGTATTTCCCCCGCCTGACCTACGCCGATATCAAGCGTATCATCATGGCATCGGCTACGCCTTACAAAACAAGCGTTCGCCGGCCCGAGTCGGATAAGATGGTCGAGTTCAGCAGCCTCTCTAAAACGGGCGGTATCGTCAACCTCTATGAAGCGGTGAAACTGGCGCTGGCCGAAGAGAAAGCGAAAACGCGCTAAACGCCCGAATCAAGTTCAGAAACAGCAACGGGTTGCCCAATTGGGCAACCCGTTGCTGTTTCTGAACCGTATAGTTTTGTATGCCCGTCAGCCGACAATCAGTTTCTGACCGGGTTTGAGTGCATTGGTTTTGATGTTGTTCAGTTTTTTCAGCCGGTCAATGGTCAGGCCGTCGTAGCGCTGAGCAATGTTCCAGAGCGTGTCGCCCTCCTGCACACGGTGGTAGCGGGGCTTGTAGTGCTGTGTTCTGGCCACCACCTCCGCTTTTTTCTTTGCCTTGGGTGTACCCTGATCGGCCAGCCGCTCAGCGCGCGTTTCGGTCGACTCTTTCAGAATAACCAGCGTCTGACCGGGTTGCAGGGTGTTCGATCTAAGGTGGTTCCAGCGTTTTAGATCATACATGTCGACCCCGAACCGATCGGCAAGGTCGCCGAGGTTATCTTTCCGGCGCACGGTGTAGGTCTGTTTGCGGGGCTTGCGCAGCACAACTGTTTCTACGTCTTCTTCTGGTTCGTCGGCGGGTTCGGCAATGGCCAGTTTGGCGGCTACCGTGGCGGGTTTGTCGGCAGGTTGAGTGTCATCCAGCGGGGTAGCTTCAAGCGTCATGGCACTCAGGCCATTAACGCTCAGTTTGGACCAGTCGCGGGCCGAGTCGCCCCCGTAGCGTACGTTTTCGGCCGAAGCCATCAGCATGTGGTCCATAACAACCGGCATCCGGCCGGCTGAGTCCATGATGGCCCGGCGGTGTGCGCGGACATAGGGAATGTGCTGGCGGGGCACCCGTAGCGGGTAATGGTCGGTGTACTCGGGCAGAATGGCCGTTGTAATGGCCGGATTCATTTTCTGCAGCTCGGTGAGCGGCACGTTGCCGTGTTTGGCAAACGTTTCGAGGTTGAAATAACCGGAGATGTGAAGCGTATCGGTTGGGATCGGGTGCTGAAAATTTTCACCCACAATCCCATGTTCGGCCGCGTAGTTCAGTATGTAGGTGAAGGCCACAAACTGCGGCACGTAGCCCCGGGTTTCTTTGGGAAGTCCATCGTAGATCGTGTAGAACGTGGTGCCACCGGTTCGGCGCATGGCCCGCTTAACAGCGCCGGGGCCACAGTTATAGGCCGCCATAGCCAGTTCCCAGTCTTCGAAAATGTCGTACAGATCGCGCAGGTACTTACAGGCCGCTTCGGTAGCCTTTACCGGGTCCATCCGTTCATCGATATAATCATCCTGGTAGAGCCGCATGTCGCGGCCGGTGCCGGGCATGAACTGCCAGAGACCACCCGCCCCCGCGTGCGACACGGCGCGGGGATTCAGTGAAGACTCAACCACCGACAGGTATTTCAGTTCATCGGGCAGTCCATACTGCGCCAGCATTTTTTCGTAGAGCGGGAAAAAGAGGGGCATCCGCTCCAGCATGGTTTTGGTCGTGCTGGCCTTCCGGAAGGTAAAGTAATCGACGTAGGCCTGAACCGCTTTGTGGTAATTGAGCGGAATGTCTTTCTGAAGGATGGCCAGCCGTTGGCGAAGAAGGGTATCGGGAACAGTAGGCACCGCAGCCACGGTATCACGGCGAATCTGAGCGGTACTATCGGCTGTGGCCTGCTGGGCAGACGATGGTGTTGCGGTTACTAGCAGCAGGCCAAACAGGCTGCCGGCTCCCAGAAACCGCCACAAGTACTGGTTCAAACGCATGGACGTCGGGGTTTTCTGACTAGACTAGCAAGGTGGGTGAGACCCTGAATTTACTCTATACAACGGGTAAGGTTGCTGCCGCTACTGCAATAATCGGCCCACCCTGATCAGTTTGGCTTCCGAAAATGGGGGTGTCATCAGCTGCAGACCTATGGGCATGGCCGGTTTACCAGCCGATTCGGCATCGCTGCCGTTTGGTATGGAAACGGCCGGATAGCCTGTTACATTGGCTAATACCGTAAAAATATCGCCGAGGTACATCTGCAGGGGATCGCTCGTTTTTTCGCCCAGCCGGTAGGCAACGGTAGGGGCTGTGGGCGTCAGCAGCACGTCGTACTGACTGAAGAGCGTTTCCATCGCCTGCTGCACCAGCCGCCGGACACGCTGGGCTTTGGTATAATAGGCATCGTAGTAGCTTGCGCTCAGCACAAACGTACCCAGCAGAATCCGGCGCCGGACCTCGGCGCCAAAACCTTCGGTGCGGCTTTTCTTGTAGAGCGACAGTAGATCAGGGGTTGTGGCGCTGCGATAGCCGTACCGGACACCATCAAACCGCGACAGGTTTGACGACGCTTCGGCTGTGGTCAGGATGTAGTAGGTTGGGAGCAGGTACTTCAGCAGGGCAATATCGACCGGTTCGACCTGGTGTCCTGCCGCTCGCAGGGCATCGAGTTTATGCTGCGTGGCGGCCCGAACCGCCGGATCGACTCCTTCGCTTTCGACGCCGTCGCGCAGGTAGGCGATGCGCAGGGGAGTCGTCTGCCCGGCCGGACTGGGGGCGCTGTAGGCATCGACCGGCTGGCTCGATACCGTGCTGTCGAAGTCGTCGGGGCCGGCCATGATTTCGAGCAGCAGAGCGGCATCGTCGAGGTTGTTGGCAATGGGGCCAATGCAGTCGAACGACGACGCATAGGCAATCAGGCCCCAGCGGCTGATGCGGCCGTAGGTTGGCTTAAGCCCGACCACGCCACAGAAGGCTGCCGGCTGCCGCACCGATCCACCCGTATCGGAACCGATGCTGGCCAGGCACAGGCCCGCCTGTACGGCCACCGCCGAGCCGCCACTCGATCCGCCCGGCACCCGTGTTGGGTCGGCCGCGTTCAGGGCCGGGCCAAAGGCCGAATTCTCGTTCGAAGAGCCCATGGCAAACTCGTCGCAGTTTTGCCGGCCAATGATAATCACATCCTCGGCAAGTAGCCGCTCCACGGCCGTCGCCGTAAATTGAGCCGTGAAATTGTCCAGAATACGGCTCCCTGCGCGCAGCCCGTGGTCGGCGTAGCACAACACGTCTTTAATGCCGATAACCATACCCGCAAGCCGACCGGCTGTCCCGGCAGCCAGTCGCTGGTCGATCGCATCGGCGCGGCTCAGGCTCTCGTCGGCATACACCTCCGTAAACGCGTTGAGGTGGGTTTGTTCGGCAATGCGGGTGAGGTAGTGTTCAACCAGTTGGCGGCAGGAAATAGCCCCGCGCCGGAGGTCTGTCTGGATAGCAGCAAAAGAGCGGTAGTCGGTCAAAACAATCGAGGTTAACCCCGTTTGGCAACCGCAAACGGGATGGTGTAAACGAACCGGCAAGCGTAAGGCCGGTGGGCCAGCGATAGGGGGAAAGCTATTGCCCCCTGCCTGCCGCAAAGAACGGTATAAAACAAAAACGGACAAGCAGGCTGCTCCATTTTGGGGCAGCCTGCTTGTCCGTTTCTATGTGATTACCCGATTACTTCGAGTGTGTATCCGTCTCTTTGAGGCTATCTTCGATATTCTCGCGAACATCTTTGGTAGCATCCTTGAACTCGCGGATACCTTTACCCAGGCCCCGTGCCAGTTCAGGGATTTTCTTGGCACCGAACAACAGAAGCAGTGCTAAGAAAATGAAGATCATTTCCTGACCGCCCAAACCCATAATACCTAAAATGCTTGCAGAAATCATGACTTCTCGGATTTGAATGTATGCAAAAGTAAAAAACTACGCTGGACTACCCTATTAAAAGCGGGTGAAACTTAGCCGATTTTGATAACCCCGGCTCGGGGTGCTTCGTTGCGCTGGCTGCGCTCGTTTTCTTCCCAAAGTCTGAATTTCTCCAGATCATCTTTCATGCCGCTGAAGAGCCAGAGCATCAGGGCAATGTCGTCGGTAAGGCCCACAATGGGCAGAAAATCAGGCAGAATGTCGATTGGCGACACGAAGTAGATCAGTACGGCAATGACCCGGATGAGTGTTTTCCAGGGCAGCTGCCGGTATTCGCCGGAGGCATAGGCCCGCAGCAACCGGGTAACGATACTGAGCTGTTCGCGAAAGGCCGCGATGTTCTTGCCCGACAGGCCGCCACTCTTGTCGAGGGCTTCCCGAATTAACTGGTACAGACTACGGGTGTTACGTGCATACCGGACAGCGCCGATATTGGCCCGCTTGAAGAAAAGCGATGACAGGATACGGGTTACTAAACTTTTGTTTGCCATTGTGTAGTGATAAGCGTTAGCGGTTAGAGCCGGCTGGCGGGTAAAGGTTTAGCCAAAAGTCCCGTCTGTTGCCTGCCCTGACTGCCACACAACCATAACAAAAAAAAGAAGGAGTTGATCTATAAACTGAGCCAGGGGCCCCGAAGTTTCTCCCGCAGGCAGTTGGTTTGTCCCTGATGGGGGGCGTATTTTTGCCAGTACATGTCAACCCTTTAATTCCGAACACTGTATGAAAGTTACCGTAGTAGGAGCAGGAGCCGTTGGGGCCACCTGCGCCGATAATATTGCCCGGCGTGAATTGGCGCATGAAGTCGTGCTGCTGGATATCAAGGAAGGGATCAGCGAAGGGAAATCGCTCGATATGCTTCAGGCATCGACACTGCTCGACTGCGACGTTAAACTGACGGGCTCTACTAATGATTACGAAAAAACGGCGGGTTCGGATGTCGTTGTAATCACATCGGGCCTGCCGCGTAAGCCCGGCATGACCCGCGAAGACCTGATCGGCATCAATGCCGGCATCGTAAAAGGCGTTACCGAAAACATTCTGAAGCACTCGCCCGATGCCATTTTCGTGATTATTTCCAACCCTATGGATACGATGGCCTATCTGGCGCTGAAAGCGTCGGGCCTGCCCAAAAACCGCATCATCGGGCTGGGGGGCGCGCTCGATTCGGCCCGCTTTAAAACGTATCTGTCGCTGGCTCTCAACTGCTCGCCCAACGATATTCAGGCAACGGTAATCGGTGGGCATGGCGACACGACCATGATTCCGCTGACCCGCCTGGCTACAAAAGGGGGCGTTCCGGTGAGTGAGTTTCTGGACGAAGCGACCCTGAAAAAAGTAGCTGCTGATACCATGGTTGGGGGCGCCACCCTGACGGGCCTGATCGGTACGTCGGCTTGGTATGCACCGGGTGCCGCCGGTGCCATGATGGTCGAAAGCATTCTGCGCGATCAGAAACGGGTGATCCCCTCGTGCGTGCTGCTCGAAGGCGAATACGGCCAGTCGGATATCTGCCTGGGTGTACCCGTGGTGCTGGGCCGCAATGGCTGGGAAGAAATTATCGATTACAAATTGAACGAAGAGGAGCAGGCTGCTTTCAACAAATCGGCCGACGCCGTCCGGAACATGAACAATGTACTGAGCACGCTCAATATCGGTATCTAAGACGCTGGTCGATGTAACTGGCTTCCGCAACCCCTACCCGCTCATACATACTGAGCAGGTAGGGGTTTGTTGTAATTGCGTCTTTAGAAAGTTGCGGGCCGCAGACGGGCCCGCATGACCGATTACTAAATGTGCCTCCTTCTGATAAATTCAAAGGACGATCGTCGGGCAGATTGCCAGGCTTCGGACTACATTTAGCCGATCGAGTAGAACATACTATTATCCGGACCTGATCGCGTCGTATCAGCGCCCTAAACCAATCAATGCCTATGCAAACATTTACCTGGTATGTAAAACGAGTGTTCCTTGGGCTGTGTCTGTTGCTGATCGGGCTACCCGTTCAGGCTCAGGTCTATACCCGCCGACTAACGGGCGGGGCAACCTCCGCCGAACAGTACGGAATCAGCAACAAGGCAGCAAACCTGCCTGTTCGGCAGCTGACGGCAGTAAACACCAGCGCGCTGGCTGCCGACGATGAGCAGCGGGCCAAAAAGGGGCTGCCCGCCCGTGTTGGTGTCGATGTGGCGGCCAATGTCGATCTGCTGCCCAACGCTGCCCGGTCAACCCGCAACGGCGTACAGATAGCCCAGTATCAGCTCGAAATTCCGGGGGCGCTGGGCATCAGCGTCGTGTTCGACGGACTTCGGCTGGCCGAAGGGGCGCGTATGTTTGTCTACAGTGCCGATTATTCGCAGGTGATCGGGCCGATAACGGCGAGCCAGAACGGCGATCTGTTCTGGACGGATCTGCTCGAAGGGGCAGCCGCCATTGTTGAAGTACAGGAGCCATCGGCTGTTGCCGGCCAGAGCCGGGTGCATGTCGATAAACTGGTACAGTATTACCGGTTTGCCCCCCGGTTCGGGTTCGGTACCTCGCAGAGCTGTGAGCTCAACACGATCTGCTACCCCGACTATCAGCAGGAAGCCGACGGGGTGGCCATGATGCTGACCACCTACGCACCCTATACGTATGCCTGTACCGGGTCGATCGTTAACTCGACCAAACAGGATTTTCGGTCGTTTCTGCTAACGGCCTTCCACTGCTACGATTTTTCGGAAGATGGGGTGCATCAACCGGCCGAGCAGGCGGCTGCTGCCGGCACACAGTTTCGTTTCCACTGGGAGAGCCCAACCTGTTCGCCCACCAGCGCCGACAACGTGTACCTAACGCTGACGGGCGCCAATTTCCGGTCTGCCTACGCCAACTCCGATTTTTCACTGCTCGAGCTGACACAGCAGGTGCCCCCACAGGAAAACATCACTTACCTGGGCTGGGACCGCAACAACAGCCAGGCCAGCAGCCCGTTCGGTATCCATCATCCGTCGGCCGATATCAAGAAAATTTCGTTTAGCCCAAACACGACGTCCTACGTATCGGTGTCGCCGGGTGCATCCTACGTGGTGGGTTCGGGTACAACCCACCTGCAGGTTACCTGGGGAAATCTAGGGGTGACCGAAGGCGGATCGTCTGGATCGCCCCTGTTCAATAGCAGCCGGCGTATCATCGGGCAGCTGCACGGTGGCGGTTCGTATTGCTTTGCCCCAACGTCGCCCGACCAGTACGGCCGGATATTTACTTCCTGGACGGGTGGAGGCACATCGTCGACCCGGCTGAGCGACTGGCTCGATCCGTCGAATTCGGGTAATATGACGACCAATGGCATAAAACCACTGGTGTCGGGACCGGCTACGATCACCAGCTCGGATGTGTTTAGCCTTAATACCAGCAATATAGCGGCTACGTCGTGGGTGGTCACGGGTGGAAACGGAATTGTATCGCCCACGTCGGGCAGTGGTAATGCGGCTAACCTGACCGCACTGGCAGCCGGAAGCGGCCTGACCATCACGTTTACCATTGCCGCCGGACAGGCCTATCCGATCACATTCTCAAAAACGTTCGACGTTAACGCCCCCACTTCGGCCCCCACAGCGCCCACGCTGCCCAACCAGACAGCTACACAGGGAACACCCTTCAGCTATGTGGTGCCCGCCTTCAGTGGCACGGCACCCATCACGTACTCGGCCAGCGGGCTGCCGGCNCGGCAGGCATGGCCACGGGGACCTTTACCATCACCGTCAACGCGGCCCCGGTCAACAACGGGCCCTTTGCCATCACGGGCGTCAACACCCTCAATTGCCAGCCCGTCTCGGCCGGCAGCCGGCAGCTGACCTTCACGCCCCTTTACAGCGGCACCACGGGCCAGCCCATCAGCTTTGCGGTGGTCAACGAGACGGCGCCCACCACGACGGCTGGTCCCTACACGGTGCAGCTCTACACCGACAACCCGACGGTGACGCTGCGGGCCGAGCAGGCCGGCACGGTGAGCAGCTACAGCTACAACTGGCTGGCGGCCTGCAACACGCCCCCCCAGCCGCCCACGCCCACGGCCCCCACGGCGCCCACGCTGCCCAACCAGACGGCTGCCCAGGGAACACCCTTCAGCTATGTGGTGCCCGCCTTTAGTGGCACGGCGCCCATCACGTACTCGGCCAGCGGGCTGCCGGGGGGGCTGAGTTTCGACGCGCCCAGCCGCACCATCAGCGGCACGCCCACCACGGTACAGAGCAGTCTGGTGACCATCAACGCCACCAATTCGGCAGGCATGGCCACGGGGACCTTTACCATCACCGTCAACGCGGCCCCGGTCAACAACGGGCCCTTTGCCATCACGGGCGTCAACACCCTCAGCTGCCAGCCCGTCTCGGCCGGCAGCCGGCAGCTGACCTTCACGCCCCTCTACAGCGGCACCACGGGCCAGCCCATCAGCTTTGCGGTGGTCAACGAGACGGCGCCCACCACGACGGCTGGTCCCTACACGGTGCAGCTCTACACCGACAACCCGACAGTGACGCTGCGGGCCGAGCAGGCCGGCACGGTGAGCAGCTACAGCTACAACTGGCTGGCGGCCTGCAACACGCCCCCCCAGCCGCCCACGCCCACGGCCCCCACGGCGCCCACGCTGCCCAACCAGACAGCTACCCAGGCAACGCCCTTCAGCTATGTGGTGCCCGCCTTCAGTGGCACGGCGCCCATCACGTACTCGGCCAGCGGGCTGCCGGCGGGGCTGAGTTTCGATGCGCCCAGCCGCACCATCAGCGGCACGCCCACCACGGTACAGAGCAGTCTGGTGACCATCAACGCCACCAACTCGGCAGGCATGGCCACGGGGACCTTTACCATCACCGTCAACGCGGCCCCGGTCAACAACGGGCCCTTTGCCATCACGGGCGTCAACACCCTCAATTGCCAGCCCGTCTCGGCCGGCAGCCGGCAGCTGACCTTCACGCCCCTTTACAGCGGCACCACGGGCCAGCCCATCAGCTTTGCGGTGGTCAACGAGACGGCGCCCAGTACGGTGGCCGGTCCCTACACGGTGCAGCTCTACACCGACAACCCGACGGTGACGCTGCGGGCCGAGCAGGCCGGCACGGTGAGCAGCTACAGCTACAACTGGCTGGCAGTCTGCAACGCACCTGCCCGACTGGCAACGCCCGAACAGTACGAAACACTGACCGTGACCGTACTGAACAATCCGGTGACGACCGATGCACTGGAGGTACTGGTACGGGGTGCCGGCACCCAGCGGCTGCATCTGGAACTGCTCGACAGTCGGGGCCGCTTGCTGGGTGACACCCGGGTCGAGCAGGCACAGCCGGCCGAACGCATAAGCCTGTCAATGGAGCGCACGCCGGGCCTATACCTGCTACGCGTCAGTACGCCCACGCAGCAACAGGTGGTGAAGCTGCTCCGGCAGTAGCCAGTACCGCCCATTTGTAAACAGCAACGGAGCCATCTGGCTCCGTTGCTGTTTACGCACCTACCGTTCGCAAACAAATCGGCAATTATTCGGGGCGGAGCTTGCCTACATACCTGAACAAATGCGCACATTTGGCTTTTCCTAAACACCTCGTACACGTAACCATGAAAACCGTTATTCTGTCGGCAGGTCTATTGCTGACAACTGTTTCGCTGCGGGCCCAAACCCGCGAAATCTACACCAACCCCAACTTTGCCGGCCTGGCAAAAGAGCACAAAACGCTAGCCATCATGCCGTTCAAAACGATACTGCAGCTACGACCAAAAGAAGTGGAGAAAAACGGCGGGCCAGCGGGCGTGGCCGGGCTGGAAAAACGGGAAGGACTGGCGGTGCAAAGCGCGGTTCACTCGTATTTTCTGAAGCGTCGGGAGTCGAACGACCTCACCGTCGACGTGCAGGACGTGGGGCGCACCAACCTTTTGCTGGAGCGTAATGCCGTTACCTACGAAACCATGAGCAGCTTCACCCCCGAAGAACTGGCTAAAATGCTCAACGTTGACGGCATCGTGTCGGGCACGTTTGAAACCACGCAGCCCATGTCGAACGGAGCGGCCATTGCCATGTCGCTGGCGGTCGGGTTTGCCGGACCAACCAATACGGGCAAAACAACCATCAGTATCAACGACGGTAAAACGGGCGAACTGCTCTGGAAGTACGATAAAACGCTGTCGCGGGGTTTTGGCAGCAACACGTCTACGATTATCACCACCATTATGCGCAAGGCGTCGCGGCAGCTGCCCTACGACAAGGACTTCCGGGACTGATGCCTTCCGGGTCCAGATCTGAAAAAAAGCCCCGCCGGTATTGGCGGGGCTTTTTGGTTTCTGGGCAACTTAAACACATACGGGAACGCCTGTTCTGATGAACCCCCGGCGCCACCCTTCCGGATGAACGACAGGAGTGACAATGGCTAAGTAAAGCTAACGGGGCCGGGCGACAATGGATGGCCGGGTTTCGTTAAATTGTGATTAAAGCCGATGGTCGTTTGGCCTGTTGGCCAGCTGCTTAAAACAACGTGCGGCAGCCTGTTGAGGCTGCCGCACCGGTACGTATATATGGATTTATTCAGGTTGTTACACGTTCTCAGGATGCGATGTCACGGGCTTTGGTTTCTTGCCGGAGATGCGGTTCCAGAGCCGGCTCAGGCCGTTGAAGGCATTCTCGAACGTCAGGTAAACCGTGGGTACCAGTACCAGGGTCAGCAGCAGCGAACTGATCAGACCGCCGATAATTACCCAGGCCAGCCCGTTTTTCGATTCCGACCCGTCGCCCGTGGCCAGGGCCATGGGTAGCAGACCAATCGCCATGGCGATGGTGGTCATCAGAATCGGGCGAATCCGTTCGCGGCCGGCTTCGATCAGAGCCTCGACGGTGCTCTTGCCTTCTTCTTTCTGCGCGTTGGCAAAGTCGACGAGCAGAATGGCGTTTTTAGCCACCAGACCGATCAGCATGATCATACCCAGCATCACGAAGAACGAGATGGCTTCGCGGGCCAGTGCCAGCGCCAGGAAGGCGCCGATAATGGCCATCGGAATCGAGAACAGGACCACAAACGGCCGGAAATACGAGTTATAAAGCGCTACCATCAGCAGGTACACAAACGTGATGGCCAGCCCCAGGGCGATACCCAGACTACCGAATGCTTCCGACTGCCGCTCCAGATCGCCTTTCAGGGCGTAGGTGACACCACCGGGCAGCTGTTTCGTTTTCAGGATGTTGTCGATCTCAGTACCGACCGTACCGGTTGGCCGACCCACCACGTTAGCATTGACCGATAGTGACCCGACGCGGTTGTAACGCGTCAGCTGCGTTGCGCCGGTACCCAGGCTGAGGCCGGCAATCTGCGCCACTTCAACCAGCTGGCCGCGCGAATCGGGCACCGTCAGGTTACCCACGTCGTCTTTGCTCTGCCGGTTAAACTGATTCAGTTCGACCCGGATATCGTAGTCGCGGTTGGCAACGCGGTATTTGCTATCGGTATTGCCCGAGAAAGCCGTTTGCAGGGTAGCCCCCACGTTGGCTACCGAGACGCCATACTGCGCCATCTTCTGCCGGTCGAGGTTTACTTTCAGCTCCGGCTTCGGATCGTCGACTGACAGTTCTACGTCGGTGGTGCCGCTGACCGATTTAATAACCTCTTTCACCATAGCGGCCGCTTTCTCGAGGTCCTGCTGCGAGTTGCCCTGCAGCAGAATCTGGATAGGCGCTGCGTTGGCGCCACCCGTAATCCCGACTGGGGCCGATTTCACGTTGAGGCCCGGAATTTTCATGACCTGCGCTTTGGTCTGGGCCGCAAACTGCTCGATCGTGATGGTGCGCTCGGTTTTAGGAATAATCTTCACCGTAATCTCGGCCTTATGGTACGGGTTGGAGCCGAAGCCACCGCCCGACGCCGAGCTGGAGTAGCCCACGTTGCTGTTGACACTCAGCACCAGTGGGTTGGCCATCAGTTGTTTCTCCACCACCTGACAGATCCGGTTGGTTTCGGCCAGGCTGTTGAACGGTTCGCCCTCGATCTGAACGATAAATTCGCCCTGGTCGCTCTGCGGGAAAAAGGTGGTACCGATGAAGCCGCCACCCACCAGCGCAAACGACCCGATCAGCAGGGCAATGGCCGTGAGGTACACCCAGCGTTTGTGGAACAGCCCCCACTGCAGTAAACGGGCGTACCCATTCTTGAGCGAATCGAACTGACGCTCGAAGGCGGCCAGAAAGCGTTTACCCAGGCCCGGGCCGTTGAGGTCGGTTTCTTTCGCGAAGCGCGACGCCAGCAGGGGCGTAATCGTGAAGGAAACGATCAGCGACATCAGCGTTGAAAATACCACCACCAGCGAGAACTCGCGAATGATGTTGGCGATCAGGCCCTGTACGAAAACCAGCGGCAGGAATACCACCACGTCGACCATGGTGATGGCGAGGGCGGTGAAACCAATTTCGTTTCGGCCATCGAGCGAGGCCTGCCGACGGTCTTTGCCCATTTCGAGGTGACGGTAGATGTTTTCGAGGACCACAATCGAGTCATCGACCAGAATACCAACTACCAGCGACAGGGCCATCAGGGTCATCAGGTTGAGCGTAAAGCCCAGCAGATACATCGGCACGAATACCGAAATAATCGAGGCCGGTACCGATACCATCACGATAAAGGCATTCCGGATGCTGTGCAGGAAAAGCAGCATCACCAGGGCCACGAGTACCACGGCAAATTCAAGGTCGAAGATAACGCCCTCGGCCGACGCCAGGGTATAGGTCGACGAGTCGCTGGTGACTTCGAACTTCAGACCGACGTTGGCGTACTGTTTCTCAATACCGCCCAGAATGCCTTTGACTTGCTGGCTGATGGCTACGGCGTTGGCGTCGGTTTGCTTCTGAATGGCGATACCGACCGATTCGCGGCCGTTGATGCGGTTGATGTTCGAGGCATCGGCAATGCCATCGACCACCGTGGCCACGTCGCTCACCGTTACGTTGGTACCGTCGGGGGCACTTTTCAGGGCCGCGTTCCGAATCTGGTCGAGGTTGGTGAACTTACCCGACAGCCGGATGGCATACTGCGCTTTGTCGGTTTCGATGCGGCCGGTAGGGTAGTCGAGGTTGGCGGTGTTGATAGCCTGCGTGACCTGGGCCAGCGACAGGCCGTAGTTTTTGAGCTTGTTTGGGTCGACACCGATGCGGATTTCGCGTTTGCGCCCCCCCGTGAGCGACACCTGACCCACCCCGTCGACTTTGGTCAGCTGGGTTCGGATCTGATCGTCGACCAGATCGTAGAGTTTGGTAGCTTCGAGGTTGGCGCGTACCCCAATCCGCAGGACAGGAATATCGTCCGACGAGAATTTCTGCAGCGTGGGCGACTCAACCTCGTCAGGCAGCTGCGACAGAATGGCGTTCACCTTTCGTTGCGCATCCTGCAGGGCCTGGTTGGGGTCGGCGCTGGCCGTCAGTTCGAGCTGAATCGTCGACAGCCCTTCCTGGCTCGTCGAACTGATGTTTTTGAGGTTCTCGAGCGACGATACAGCATCTTCGATTTTCCGCGTCACGGAGTTTTCAACCTCGCCGGCCGCTGCGCCGGGGTAGGTGGTGAAGATGGTGACTACGGCCGCATCGAACTTGGGCAGCAGCGTGTAGTTGAGGCTTTTGTAGGATATATAGCCCAGTAGCCCCAGGATTGTAAACGCCACCACGACCAGCGTCGGGCGTTTAATGGCTATTTCTGTTACTGACATATCAGTTTATGGTTTGTGGTTTTCGGTTTACGGTGTTCAGTTCAGCGATTTACGCCAGCCATCAAGCGACAGCCACTGTAAACCGAAAACTGTAAACCATGTATCTACCGGCTGGCTGTTGCGTTGCTCACCGTTACTTTGGCACCGTCGCTGAGGTTCAGCTGGCCGTTCACTACAACGGGTTCGTCCTGTTGCAGGCCGCTCAGCACCTGGTACTGATCGCCGTTGTCGTAGCCGAGTTTGATTCGGCGCAGGCGGGCTGTGTTGTTTTGCACCACGTAGACACTGGCGCTATCGGTGCCGCCAACCAGCGCCCGGCGCGGAATAAACAGGCCGTTGATACCATTCTTAAGCACAAACTGCGCGTTGGCCAGCGTACCCGATTTGAGTGCATTTTTGCTGTTGTTGCTCAGGTAAACCTCAACCGGGTAGTTGTGCAGATCGTCGCCTTTGGGGCTGATGTAGTGTACCGATCCGGTGAAGGTGACACCGGGGAACGCCTGCGCCGTAACCAGAGCCCGATCGCCGATCTTGAGCTGATAAACAGCCTGCTCGGGCACGTTGACCACCAGTTTCAGCTGACTCATGTCGATGACCGAAGCCAGCACCGCGCCCACCTGTACGTATTCGCCGTTCTGCACTTTCTTATCGAATACAACTCCGCTGATGGGGGCCAGCACGGCCCCGTTGCCCAGCACGCGCTTCTGCTGTTTCAGGGCCAGAATGGCCGACTCATACTGGTCTTTATATTTCTGGTAGGCTTCCTGCGTAACGGCTCCGCCTTTCAGGAGCCGGTCGTAGCGCTCCATTTCGCGCCGGGCGTTGTCGAGGGCGGTCTGGTTGGTCTGCACCCCAATCTGCTGCACATCGTCCTGAATGTAGGCAACCTGCTGTCCTTTGCGGACGTAGCTGCCCAGCACCAGTTTGAAGTTCTGCAGTTTACCCCGCGTTTCGGCAATGATGTTTCCCTGGTTCTGGGCCTCAACCGTGCCCAGCAGCGAAAGCGACTGATCGACTTTCTGGAACGTAACCGGCTGCACCTGCACAACGGGTGTCGTCTGGAATGATGTGTCGGGTTTCTTGGTCTCGTCGATTGCCTTTTTGTTGCTGATCAGTCGGAAGGCAATCAGCCCGATCAGGGCCATAACACCGACGGCGATGAGAATTCGTTTCATGAGTGGCTCGTTATTATTTGGTCACGTAGTCGATGATGGTTCCCTGCGCGTTTTCGAAGTCGAGCCGGGCCTGATACAAACTGATTAATTTATTGGCAAGGTTGTTTTGGGCGGTGGTCAGCGCGTCTTTGGCGTCGATCAGCGTTACCGAGGTGGCAATCCCTTCTTTGTACTCCAACTCCGTTACCGACAGAATCCGGCGAGCCAGGGCAATGTTTTCGCGCTCGCGCTGGATATCGACCACCAGATTCTGGTAACTCACCTGCGCATTACCCAGGTTCAGCTGTGCCGACTCACGGGTCAGAATCTGCTGTAACCGGAGCGTTTCGAGCGTCAGCCGGTTTTCGCGGTCGCGGTAGGCGCGCTGGTTACCGTCGAAAATCGTCCAGTTCATAGTCAGCCCAACGGCCCCGCTCTGAAACCAGGGTAGCCCGTTATTGAGAAAATTAAACGTTTCGCGCTGGGCGTTGGTACCGTAGGTAGCGTAGAGGCCAAACGAAGGCAGGTAGCCCCGGTTGTTCGACAGGCGGTTCAGGTCCTGCAGCTGGGTGTTGAGCAGGAGCTGCTGAAAATCGGGCCGGCGCTCCACAAAACTGCCGTCGACACCGGGCAGCTGGGCTACTTCCTGCTCGTTTTCGATGGCCAGGGGCTGGATTTTCAGCAGTTCGCTCTGGGGCATACCCATCTGAAATTTAAGCCGGTTGATGGCCTGTTCGTAGTTACGGTCGGCCTGCTCGAGCTGCGACTGCAGGTTGTTGCGGTTAAGCTGAATGCGGCCGAAGTCGATTTCGCGGGTCGTGCCGTTCTGGAGCCGTACGCGCTCCTGCCGCAGCAGCGTATCGGACGAGGTCAGGTTGCGGACGATGAGCCGACGCTGCAGGTCGATCACCAGCGTCTGGTAATAAGCCTGCGCAATGTTATAGGCCACTGTCTGTTCCGCCTGCGCCGTTACAGACTGCTGTAGTTTGGTCGACAGCTTGGCGGCTTTCAGAGCCAGTCCCAGCGTGGGGTCGAACAGTTTCTGATCGACCCGGCCGGTCAGCGTGGTGTTGTACTTGGTACCAAACTTCACGGGAATAAACTCGCCGGCCGCACCCCCGAAAAACTGGGCCGGCAGCAGCTGCACGGGAATTTTGTAGTTGTCGATCACCGAGCCTGAAATGCCGATCTGGGGGAGGTTACGGCCAATGACCTGGAGGGTCTGCACATCGGAAATCTGCTCCTGTACCTTCGAGACCTTTACGTTCGGATTATTGGTGCGGCCGTAGGCGACGCACTGGGCCAGGGTGTAGCCGCCGTCGGTGGGGGCCAGCGGCTGGGCACCGGCCCGGGCGGCCATCAGGGCCGTAAGCAGCACCAAAAATAAACTCTTTTTCATGTGTATAGTGACTAGGAAACGTATTGAAAAGAACTAGTGTAAGCTGCGGATGAATCGGCGCACGGCGCGTTCGTAAAGGGCTTTGGGGTCGGTGAACAGATCGGCCATACGCTCGTCGTTCATGTCGCGCAGGTGGCGGGCGGCTTCTTCGGGCTTGATGTTGGCAATCAGGTTGATGTAGCCCAGCATCAGGCAAAACCAGTTGAAAACAATCTCGGGTACATCATTATGCGGCACCCCCAGATCAACAAAAACGCCTTCGAGCCGGCAGCGTACCTCGTGCATGTCGTCGCGCATCTTGTCGCGCTGCTGGGCCATGCGTTCGGGGTTGTGCATCAGCCGGAACACCTCGGGTTTGTCGACGGCAAACTCCCACTGTACCATGGCAATCCGGACGAGTTTGTCTTCGTGGTTCAAATCGAGCGCCATCACCTCATGGAAAGCCCGCTGTAGTTCCTCGTGACCTTCCCGCACGATGCTCAGCAGCACATCTTCCTTGTTTTCGAAGTGTTCATAGACAATCGGCGCGGTGTATTCGATGGCGTCGGCAATGCTTCGAATCGTGACGGCGTTCCAGTCTTTCTCACGAGCCAGCATGCGGGCCGCCGTCAGGATTCGTTCCCGAATTTCAGCCTTTTGCCGCAGTCGTCTTTCCGTTACTCCCATCTAAATCTAACCTGTTACAAAACTCCTAACAAAGGTAGATTTTATTAGTTTCGTCTAAATTCAAAAAAAGTGCCTTTATGATGAGCGGTTCTTGTAAATGAAGAAAGGCTACCCCAAAACCGTAGTCGGGATAGCCTTTGCAATATTTTACGTATGTTCCTGATATTTGAAAAATACAAAAATATAATAACTTAATTCCAGTCGCAGTCGGCGCCCAGCCAATCCTGACCCGGATCGATGGGGGCACCGTCGGGCGGGGTATTGGCCGGGGTCGTTACGAAGCGATCGGGATCGGTGCGGTACTGGCTGAGCACCCAGGTAAGGTAACTGGCCTGCTGGTTTTTAAGCGAAGCCAGATAGCCCCGTTCCATGGTTTGCAGCGCCTGATGTACGATGGCGCGCACACTGCCGTCGGCATCTTTACTGGCGGCCAGCCGAATCAGGGCGTCGACGTACAACCGCTCGTTTTGCCGGGCAATTTCGGTCTGGTAGGGCACTGTTGCCGTCAGCCCGGCGCGGATGGTTGCGTGGATGGTGTTGAGAACATCCATCAGGCCGGGCTGGCGGGCATCGAGGGCGTGCTGGCGAACGAGCCGGGCGCAGCGCTCGGGGTTGAGCAGCAGCCGCAGGGTCAGACCAGCCGCAGCTTCGGCGGGGGCCAGCGCGTCGAACGCCAGTCCGGTATGGCGTTTAAACACTTCGCGCGGATTGGGGTCGAAGCGGAACGGGCGGGGCGGTATCAGTTTCAGCACGGCTGCGGGCACGGCCAGAAAATCGGTTCCCAGGGTTTGCATAAGTACCTCAAGGGCCCGAAGCTGTTCAGTCGCCGATACGGTCGCCATCACCAGCTGCCCGTCGCCCCGCAGGGCATTGGTATAGTACTGGCCGGCTACCACCTTGGCAGCGGCTTCGACCTGGTAGCGGTGAAACATGTACATCGGCACCAGCACTTCTTCGAGCGTAGCCATGGGGGTACCGACCGGAATTTTGGCTTCGGTAAACTGGCTCAGCGCCAGCTGCCGCACGTTCATCACCCGGGTCAGTTCGTCAACGGCGTTGGCGCCGTTATCCCACAGGTGCGTAGCGGGATGCACCGAGCCTTCGGGGCGGGCGTCCTGATCGGTCAGAAACGACAGGCCGGCGGCCTGCATGCCGCTGATCAGTTTGCCGAGTTCCTGTTTCTCGCTGGTGCCGGCGGCAAACTGCTCGTAGCCATAGCGGATACTCCACTTGTCGTAGGCCCCGATACCGGTGGCATAGGCATCCGACAGATCGATGGCGGCTCCTTTGATCGTGGCGACCATGGTGGGGTAATCCATGACCGAGGCCCGGCCAAACGGTTTGCCGCCCTGCGTGCTGGCCAGGTAGTTATGGGGTAAGCCAAGGGTGTGGCCTACTTCGTGGGCGGCCAGCTGCCGGAGCCGCGCCAGCGACATGGTCAGCATCGGATCAGTAGCGCCGGCAGCCAGCGTGTCGGCGCCGAATGTACCGATCAGGCCCTGCGCAATGAGGTAGTCCTGCCGTACCCGTAGCGAGCCGAGCGTTACCTTGCCTTTCAGAATCTCGCCGGTGCGGGGGTCGATGATACTGGCGCCGTAGCTCCAGCCCCGGGTCGAGCGGTGTACCCACTGCACCAGGTTGTAGCGAATATCCATCGGGTCGGCATCGGCCGGCAGCAGCTTCACCTGAAACGCGTTTTTAAAGCCAGCCGCTTCGAATGCCTGATTCCACCAGGCCGTGCCTTCCATCAGCGCTGACCGGATGGGTTCGGGTGTGCCGGGGTCGAGGTAATAGACAATGGGCTTTACGGCTTCACTGACGGCCGCCGTGGGGTCTTTTTTCTCGAGCCGGTGCCGCGAAATATACCGTTTGGTGATGGGCTGGCCAACGGGCGACGCGTAGTCGAAAAACTCGATGCCGCCGTAGCCGATGCGCGGATCAAACAGGCGGGGTTTGTAGCTGCCCGGTCCCGAGAGCGGAGGCAGCTCCACAAATGAGTGGTGCTGGTGCATGGTCACGGCACCGGGCGTGGGCACCACCTCGCGCAGGTACGAGCCGGCGTTCTCGCCGGTCAGCGTAATAATGGTTTCGAATTCGGTATTCTGCGGAAACGCTTTGGTGCGGGGCATGTAGAGGGCGCTGCGGTTGGCGTCGAAGCGGTAGGTGCCCTGCCGGGTCTGTGTAATGGCCTGCACCGCGCCCACCGCGTCCTGCAGCAGAAAGGGGGTCAGATCCACCAGTACCCGGCCATCTTCCTCGGCCGCCACCTCAAAGCCGGCATGAACCGACTGCGCAAAGGATTCCTGCACGGCCCGGCGCTCGAGCGGATCCTGACTGAGGGCGCGGTAGGCGTAGTTAGGCTCGGTCAGAAGCACTTTGTTGCCGCTGCGCTGAAACAGCACCACATGCTCCTGACCGAGTCGGCCCCGGTCGAGTCCGATGTCGTTGGAGCCGATGCCCTGCGCCAGGGTAGGGTAGTAGAGCAGTTCGGTGTCGAACTTGTCGATCTCGAGCCAGATTTTGCCCTTGCGGGCATCCCAGTAATACGTCAGAAAGCCGGCGTTACGCACCATACCGGCCGTGAAGGTGGTGATGCTGGCGGGCGGGGCGGGGGTCTGGGCGTGCAGCAGGCCATGTAGCAACAGCAGCACAAGAAGGGCAGCTAAACGTCTGGTCATTGAAAAGGGGGTTGTATACGCCCCAATATACGGTCAAAATCACGTTGGACGCCAATTGCCTGCCCCCGCAGTCGGGCAGCGTTCGGGTGTGACTTGTTGTCTGGAATCAGGTCATATATCAGATTGAACCCAGGTTCATTTCATACCCATATATGAAACTATTTTTATCTTCACGGGTCGTGTGGCTGCTGTTGCTCTGGTCCCTGGCCAACCACCGTGTACTGGCGCAGCCAGCGGCCAATCTGACGCAGGCCATTCACTACATCAAGCTGGCCAGTACGCTGCGGGCCGTCAACAAACCCGAAAAGTCGGTCGATCTGCTGGTGCGTGCACTGCCCGTCACGCGTAAAGGCAGTCCGTACTGGACAGCCGTTGCCAATGAAACCATCGGGCTGGCTTACAACGATCTGCGCGATACCGACAAGGCGCTGTATTATCTTGAACTGGCCCGCACCCAATACGGCAAACTGAGTTTTGTGGCCAGCGGGTGGGGGGTCAACGAAGTGATCCGGGATATTTCCGGCAAAAACCTCTACGCCGGTATCCAGGTCAGCCTGTCGGGCGTACAGATCGCCATCTTCAAAACCAGCTACGAAAGCGATTTCTACGAGAAGGATATCCGGTCGGTTTTTTACATTCCGAATGGTGAAGCCGTCGCCGATGCCTCGCCCATGGGCCTCTCGACCCGGAATGCGCTGGCCATCGGCGTCGATTCCATCCGTCATTACAACATTCCCGACGAACGGGTATTCGTTATCATCAACAGCGACATACGGGATCGGGTAGCGCAGACGCCCGAAGCCCGCAAACGGCTGTACGAACAGGTGCAGCAGCTGCTGCCGGCGGGCCGGGCGTTTGCCATCGACACCACGATGACGACACGGCGCGAAGCTGAACTGTTTACGGTAGGGGCGATCAGCCGTAGCAGCTGGCCTACCACCTCGGCCCTGAATCTGGGCCCTTTTTCGACCACGGGGGGCTATATCGATCAGCCGTCGACGCAGGCACCCCGCGATTTCTTCGATATCCAGCTGGGTATTGGCATCCGCACGCTGACCGACCGGATCAATGCCCAGCAACCGGGCAGTATGAGCGCGTTCCGGCGCGAAGCCCAGCGGCAGGTGCAGGCACTGGTCGATTCGTCGCTGACACCCTGGTTGCTTCGGGCGCCCCAGGATCTGCGCAAACGCCGGATCGTGGCCATTGCGGGCGAACCCCTCGAAGCACTGGCGGCCTGCCTGTATGCCAACCGGGCCGGGCAAACCGCCGTGCCGATCACGGCGGGCGAGGTGAGCCGGTTTCGGCAAATGGCTCTTACCGATTATAGCCAGCTCATCCGCCCCGACCTGTCGGTTATTACCGACCCCATGGTGCGGGAAAAAGCCGATCGGCAATTGATGGCCATGCGCGAAAAACTGGATGAGAAGCAACTCATCGTGTCGGCCCTCTGGCTCGATGCCGTTGTGCGGGCCTACACGGTCAACTACGGCGTCCGGCAGTTCGTGTTTATCCGCAACGCCGATATCGGCTGGGTAACGGGCAAATTCCTCGAAACAATCAATTACGAATACGAATCGACCATTGCTAAAGGCGAATTTTACACGCGCTAGGCAACCCGCCCTCGTGTCGAGAGGCTGAGATCACCCCACAAAAAACGGCGCCCGCCGGCCAGATCCGGTAAAACCAGATCGAAGCCAGCGGGCGCCGTGTTGTATGGGTTAGTGATCGACTAGTTGGCCGTTTCGGTACGCAGGTGCCGGGCCAGGTAGTCGGTGTACTGCTGGTAAAGCAGCACGTAGCTGGCCGTGTTGTACGATACCCGGTGTGTACCCGGCGGATAAATGCGCAGGTCGGCATCCTTACCCGCGTCTTCGAGCGCCTTCATCAGCTGGAACGTGTTGCGCACGTGTACGTTCTCGTCCATGGTCGAGTGGGCCACAAACAGCTTGCCGGCCAGGTTTTTGGCGTAGCTCGTAACGGCACTGGCTTTGTATTTCTCGTTGTTTTCGGGCAGCAGGCCCATGTAGCGTTCGGTGTAGATGCTGTCGTAGAGCCGCCAGTCGGTAACGGGTGCGCCCACGAGCGACACCTGGAACACGCCCGGGTGGGTCAGCATGGTGTAGCTGCTCATGTAGCCGCCGTACGAGTGGCCGCGAATGGCCATCCGTTTGCCATCGACCCACGGCTGTTTGGCCAGCCACTGCGCCGTTTCGGCAAAATCCAGGCTTTCGTATTTGCCCAGCTGCTCATACACGATTTTTTCGAAGTCGCGGCCGTAGCTGCCCGTTCCCCGGTTGTTGACGCTGACCACCACGTAGCCCGTCTGGGCCAGCCACTGGTGCCAGCCGTTGGCGCTCCATTCGTTGTAGACCGACTGCGCACCCGGCCCGCCGTAGATATCCATGACGACCGGGTATTTTTTGGTCGGGTCGAAATCCAGCGGTTTGATAACCGAGATGTCGATTTTCTGGCCGTCGCTCGTGGTGAAGCTGGTTAGTTCTTTAGGCGCGTAGGCGTGGGTGGTCAGGTACTGCTTTACCCCGTTGTTGGTTTCGAGGGCCTTGATCAGCTTACCCGATACATCGCGCAGTTCGACCTGTGTGGGCAGCTGCACACTTGAATACTGGTCGATGAAATACTGCCCGTTGGGCGAGAAGTTGACCGTGTGCTTACCGGGCACCGTGGTGAGCCGGCGCTTGTTTTTGCCGTCGGTATCGATCACAAACAGCTGCCGCTCCAGCGGGGAGGCCTCTGTGGAGGTAAAGTAAACCTTGCGGGTTTTGGGGTCGATGTGGTGCACGTAGGTCACCTCCCAGTTGCCGGTCGTTACCTGGTTCAGCAGCTTGCCCGAATAATCGTAGCGGTACAGATGGGCGTAGCCATCGCGGTCCGACACCCAGTAGTACTCCTGCACCCCGGCGGGGAAATAAAGCAGGTGGTTGATGTTGGCGAAGAAGTCGAATACGTCGATCCATTTCGACGACTTTTCTTCCATAATCACCTTCGTATCGCCGGTGCGGCCATTGCCCATGTAGAGCTGCAGGTGATTCTGCTTGCGGTTGAGGTGGATGAGCGCCAGCTGCCCTTCCTGCGATGTCCAGTAGATACGGGGAATGTAGCCATCACCCAGTTCGACCTTCATCCACTGCTTTTTCTGGCCGGCCAGTTCGATCACACCAATCCGAACCGTCGGGTTTTTATCGCCCACCCGGGGGTAGGGCAGCGAGTCGTAGGTTTCGTCGAAGCCCGCGTAATCGGTGAGCCGGTAGATGGGCACCTGCCGCTCGTCGGACTGCCAGAACGCAATAAACTTGCTGTCGGGCGACCATTGCCAGGCCTGGGCCAGCCCAAACTCTTCTTCGTAGGCCCAGCCGAACCGCCCGTTGTAGAAGGCCGGCTTGGCATCGTTGGTTAGGCGCGTTTCCTGCTGGGTGGCAAAATCGAACACAAACAGATCGCCCCCGCGCTCGTAGCCCACCTTGCGGCCGTCGGGAGCCAGTTCGGCGGTCTGGGCGTCTTTGGCCACCAGCTTCAGACTTTTGTCGGCCACCGAATACACGTAGTAGTCCGAGATACCCGAGCGCCGGTAAACGGGTCGGAAATTGGCCTGGAACAAAATATTTTTCGAGTCTTTCGACCACTGAAACTCGTCGTAGGCAAAGGGCTTGTCGGTGCCGGGAAACCGGAGGCTGCTGCCGTCGAAGATAAGCGCTTCTTTCTGGTCTTTGGGCGACAGCGATTTGATGGTGCTTTCGCCGTCGATATACGAGAAGCGGGTGCCGCCGTCAATCCAGTTGACGTTGCGGGGGCCGTTGGAGCCGCCGAGCTGCCCACCGGCAAACAGCGCCTGTTGCAGGTTCTGATACCGTTGCTTGGTCTGGGCCTGACTCGACGGAGCCAGTACGCAGGCGGTCAGGCCCAGCACCAGTCCGGCGTAGACCCGGCCGAATGATGAAGTTTTCATGAAGTTGTTAACAGGTCTGAAAAGGTCAAAAGTACACAATCGGCCGGGAATCCGGGGGCGCGATTTGATGACCGGCTGGGCTAAAGCGAAACGGGCTGGCCAGTGCGCGACGATTCGTAGATGGCCTGAAACAGCGCTACTACCCGCCGGCCGTCGTGGCCCGTTACGAGGGGTGGGCGACCGGCGCGCAGGGCATCGCGGAATTCGGCAATCTGCAACCCGAAAAAGTACGTGGTGGCGTCGATCTGATTGAAGAAAGCCGTGTCGTCGGCCACAAACTGGGCCAGACGGGTTTCTTCGCCCGGCAGAGTCCAGGTATCGTTAACGGGGGGCTCGGCAATGCTCGACCGGCCGGCAATAAACATGGCGCCCCCGTCGGTCTGTACCCCCGCCGATGCGCCGTTCTGCCCGTGGATGTGCACTTTGCCGTAGAGACCCGGCTGCTGGCTGTTGCTCACGATAATGTTGCCCAGGGTGCCGTTTTTGAAGCGGACAATAGCCAGCGCCGTATCGTCGACTTCGATGTAGGGGTGGTTGATGTTCTGCCAGACGCCGAATACCGACTCGACTTCGCCCATGTACCACAGCAGCAGATCGAGCTGGTGGGGGGCCTGGTTGACCAGTACGCCCCCGCCTTCGCCCGCCCAGCTGCCCCGCCAGGGATCGCTGCGGTAGTAGGCTTCGTCGCGCCAGCCGTACATCTGTACCACGCCCAGTGCGGGCGTGCCCAGCTGCCCGGCGTCGATGGCGTGCCGGATACGCATACAGGGCGCGTAGAACCGGCGCTGACTGATCACGCCCAGCTGTCGCTGGTTGCGGTCGGCGGCTTCGATCATCGCGTCGCAGTCGGCCAGCGACGAGGCCAGCGGCTTCTCGACCAGCACGTGCGCGCCGGCGTCGAGGGCGGCCACGGTAGGGTCGCGGTGGGCCGGGTGGGGCGTGCAGACCAGACACAGGTCGACCTGCTCGCGGCTGACCATGGTAGTAATATCGGTGTAAGCCGGCAGGCCGTAGACCTGGGCGAAGGCTTCGGCTTTTGCCGCCGTGCGGCCATACACCGCCACCAGTTGCGTGTCGGGGGTTTGCAGTACAGCCTTGGCGTGCAGGTGGGCCACCTTACCGGGGCCAATAATCGCAATGCGGAGGGGAGCGTTTGACATATCCGGTAGAGTCGTTCGGGGGTATGTCTCTACTCATGATCGCCCGCCCGACCCGTTGACAGCCGGCGTCAGGTCGGGCCAGCGCAGCCGGTTCAGGGCTTCAGTACGACTTTGATGAGCCCTTTTTCGTGGGCATAGAGCCGGGCGAACCAGTCGGCGCCGTCGGCCAGCGGCACTTCGGCGCTCAGTATGGCGTCGACGTTGATACGGCCGGAGGCAATCAGCGCCAGGGCGGCTTCGTACTCGCCGTTGATCGCGCAGGAGCCCTGCAGCCGCAGCTGCTGCGTAACGATGGCCTGTAGCGGCACCTCGACGGTCGGACTCAGGTTGCCCACCAGCGTAACGGTAGCGCCTTTGCGCACGCAGTCGATGGCGGTTCGAACGGTTGGCCCCGCACCCACGACTTCAAACGATACATCGGCCCCGCGCCCGTGGGTAAGGGCTTTTACCTGCTCGCCCACGTTGCCGGTCCGGGCATTGATGGTGTGGGTAGCCCCCAACGTGCCGGCCAGCGCCAGCCGGTCGTCGTCGAGGTCGATGGCGACGATGGTGCCGCAGCCCGCCAGCTTTAGGGCCTGAATCACAAACAGGCCAATCATGCCGGCACCCACCACGGCGGCCGAATCGTTGAGCTGGATCGGGGTCAGCCCCACGGCGTGGAGCGCCACCGCCACCGGCTCAACCAGAGCCGCCTGCGTAAACGACACCGAATCGGGAATGGCGTAGAGAATATGCTGAGGCACGACGACAAATTCGGCGAAAGCCCCCTGCCGGCGAAACGTCGGGGTCGAAACGCCCACTACTTCGCGGCCATCGCTCAGATTATACTGCCCACGCCGGCTGTACCAGTCGTCGAGGGCATACACGGTCGAGTCGAAAGTGACCCGATCGCCCACCGACCAGCCCTGCACGCTGGCCCCAAGCTCGGCAATGATGCCACTGGCTTCGTGGCCCATCACGATGGGGGGCACCCGGCGGCCGGTGCTGCCGTCCATCCCGTGTACGTCGGAACCACAGATACCCACCGCCTGCACCCGAATCAGCACATCGGTTGGGCCGGGGGGTGGCACGGGCAGGTCCTGCAGGGCAAAGTGGTTGTAGTCGGTCAGAACGAGGGCTTTCATACGCGTTGCTGGGTAAGAGGGGATAGGCGGGTTGCATTACCGCTGGTAAACCCGTATAAAAGCGTCGGCAGGTACCTGTTCATACTCATGCTGCAGCAAATGCGGGTTGATTTCGTAGGTAGTGATCTCATCGACCGTATCCGGAATTTCGCCGAACAGGTTGTTGGTGGCCGAGGTGGTGTAGCGTTTGCGCACCCACACCAGGCGCTGGTCGGGTTCTTTGCCCCAGGCCGGGTTGTCGCCCAGCACCAGCTGAATGGTGGTCCAGTCGTTCACGAAATACTCCTGCAGCAGCGGAATAATCCGGTCGCGGAAGGCGTCGCAGAGATCAGCGTGGGTAGCCAGGTTGAGCAGGTACGCGTGACCAATGGCGTGGTCGCGGTCGAGCAGGTACTCGATGCGTTCATTGATGGTGCGTAGCAGTTGTGCCAGATCGACCCCATCGACCACGGGCAGCAGTGCCGGATCGGGGCGCAGTTCGCGGAACGAGAAGCGCCGGCGCAGGGCTAGGTCGAGCAGCGCAATAGACCGGTCGGCGGTGTTCATCGTAGCCACCACGTAGAGGTTGGCCGGCACGCCAAAGCGTTCCTGTGAATAGGGCAATGTCAGCCACAGCTCGTGGTCGGCACCCAGTCGCTTGTCGGTTTCGAGCAGCGTAATCAACTCGCCGAATACGCTGGCTACGTTGGCCCGGTTTATTTCGTCGATCAGCAGGAAGCAGGGCGGGGCCTTGCGCAGGCGCTGTCGCCGGTTGTCGGGGGTGTCGTTGAGGCAGTCGGCCAGGGTAGCGTAGCCCGCCTGCTGAATAGCCGACAGGCAGGCTTTGTAAAAGACGCCTTTACGGACTCTGTACGTTACCTGATTGCCCAGCACCTCGGGCCGGATGCCCTCCACAAACTCTTCGTAGCTGTAGGCCGGGTGAAACGTGATCAGACTGGCCTGCTGACCGGCCAGATAAGGTTGCAGCGCGTGGGTTTTGCCCGTGCCCGGCGGTCCGAAGAGAATCAGGTTGTGGGGCTGGCGCAGCGGCAGGCTGGTAGCACCGGCGTCGTACTCGGCACCGGGCTCTTCGGCTACCGAATCGCCGGGCTGCCAGTCGCCCAGGGTAGGGTCGCCGGCCAGCCGGATCAGCTCGCTTAGAAAGGCTTCGTCTTCGGCCGCCCGGTACACGTCGGGGTTGTGGCGGGCCGAATGGGGACCGCGTTTGGCCGTTTCGACCAGTTCGGGCAGGCAGTCGAGCCAGCCTTTCTGCACGGCTGGCTGGTATAACAGGTGCTGACTCGACTGCCCAATAATGGCGGCTACATAGCCCGACCGTTCGCTGACGCCGGCAAAGTCGATCTCCTCGAAGGCCGCCAGCTGCTCCTGCGCGCTCTTTTTGATGGTCAGCCAGAATTCGGGTTCGCCCCGGTGGGGTTTTACGAGCCGCAACGCCCAGAAAAAATTAACGTTGGCCGTAATGGCTTTCTGGTCTTTCCGAACCGTGAAGGCCAGGCGAGCATCGCCGTTGGGCAGGTTGACAATATCGATCAGTTCTTTCAGCAGGCCAAAAAAACGGCGAACCGCTTCGGGATGCCCAATGGCGCGAATCCGGTCGACGAGGGCCTGCTGCGGGGTATCGGTTAACACAGAATGGATACGGGAAAGGATTGGTTTGGTTCGATAATGGCCCGTTGCCGGTTAGGCTGGCCTGTTGCTTCGCACCGGTTGCCGGTGATGGGTACGTTGGCGAAGCTACAACTTTTCGGGCGGATGTGGGCCGTTGGCCATTGCCTTCAGCGTATATTTGTCTATACGCCAACGATTGATGAAAACCCGCCCGCTCTTCGTTTTACTACCCGTTCTGCTGCTCCTGCTCGTGGCCAGCTCCGGTTGCCGGCACGATACCGATGCCCAGCCCGATACCTGCCGGCTCGGCAGTACGACCGATCAGCTGATTGAAACAAGCGGCAAGCTGACCGACGAGGTGAGCCGGACTTTTACCTACGGTACGGCGGGCCTGAGCACCATGACCGAGGTGTCGACCAGCCAGCAGGCTCAGTTTACCGTTGAGCTATCGGGCGACCGGGCAACCCGGGCCGTCAGTGGTACGGACGTCATCGCGCTGACTTATGGCAACGCCACGCAGCCGACCAGCGCTACCTTTAGTCGGGGGGGCAAAAGCCAGTCAACCTTTACTATGGATTATAACGCGGGCGGGATGCTGACGCGCGTGGCCGAGGTGCGGCAGGTGCTGCCGGCCAACTCGCTCACCATTCAGCGGACATACACGTTTACCTACGATGCCGCGGGGAATCTGGTGAACGAGCGCGATGCGTTTACGCTGCGCGACGGGCTGACGCTGGAGCAGGAAACCGAGTTTACGCACGACACGCGGCCCTCTCCCTATACCCGCTTTGCCCACCGACCCCTGCTGACGGTGATGGCGCTCAGTCTGGGCGTCGAGACGCTGCCCGCCCGCTTCTGGCAGCTCCGTGCTCCTTCGGCCTACAAAGCCTACAACCTGACGGCTTCGGGCAGCCGCGCCAATCTCCGCGAGTCGACTTCCTACGTGATGACCTACGATGGCAGCGACCGCCTGACCAGCCAGGACCAGACGGCCCTGCTCTACCAGAGCAGCGTGCCGACACCCGTCACCAAAAAGAACCGGCAGGCGTTTCGTTATGTCTGCCCGTGAGCCGGCCATTACCGCTCCCGGCACAAAGAACAAAGCCCCGACCAGTGTCGGGGCTTTGTTCTTTGTGGATACAACAGGTCTATGCCAGATAGCTACCGATGCTGACGAGGTCGGCGAAGACGCCCGAAGCCGTTACTTCGGCGCCCGCCCCCGGCCCTTTTACCACCAGCGGCCGCTCCTTGTAGCGCTCAGTGGTAAACGACACGATGTTATCGGCACCGGTGAGCTGGAAGAACGGATGGTCGGGCCCCACCGAGCGCAGTTCGATCACGGCCTTGTCGTTTTCGAAGCTGGCCACGAAGCGCAGCTTTTTGCCGTCGGCCTGGGCCGTGGCGAGCAGGTTTTCGAAGTAAGCGTTGTTGCGGGCCAGTTCGTCGAAAAAGGCCGGCACGGTGGGCGCGTCGAGACACGACTGCGGCAGCAGCGTGCGGATGGTGACGTCTTCGGGTTCGAGCGCGAAACCGGCTTCGCGGGCCAGAATCAGGATTTTCCGGGCCACGTCCTGCCCACTCAGATCGTCGCGCGGGTCGGGTTCGGTATAGCCTTTTTCCTTGGCTTCGCGCACCACATCGGCAAAGGCCGGCAGCGACCCGTCGGGGCCGGGCTGGAAGGTGTTGAAAATAAACGACAGCGTACCCGACAGAATGGCTTCGATTTTCAGGAAACGGTCGCCGGCGGTCATCAGACCCTGCACCGTGTTGATAATGGGCAGGCCCGCGCCCACATTGGTCTCGTAGAGAAACTTGACCCCCCGGTTCAGGGCCGTGCGCTGCAGCCGGCGATACTCGGCATAGGGTCCCGAGTTAGCCACTTTGTTGGGCGTTACCACCGAAATGTTCGCGTCGAGCAGCGACTCGTAGAACTGCACTACCTCGCGGTCGGACGTACAGTCGATAAAGACGGAGTTCGGCAGGTTATAATCCTTGATCTTGTCGACGAAGGCGGGCAGCGATGTCGTTACCCCGTCGGTCAGTTGCCGTTCGCGCCAGTCCGTCAGGTCGATGCCTTTGGGGTCGAGGAGCATCTTGCGGGTGTTGGTCATCCCCACCACGCAGACTTTCAGCAGCTTCTCCGTACGCAGGTATTCGGCCTGCTTGGCAATCTGCTGCAACAGGGTCTTGCCAATCAGGCCCGTACCCACCAGATAGAGGTTCAGCACCCGGGCTTCCGACTGGAAGAAAATGTTGTGGAGGGCATTGAGTGCTTTCGAGAGGTTATTCTTGTTGATAACGACCGATATATTTATCTCCGACGAACCCTGGGCCACGGCGACGATGTTGACGCCATTTTTACCCAGTACCGAAAAGAGCTTGCCCGCAATACCCGACGATTTGCGCATGCCCTCGCCAACGGTGGCAATCACCGACAGGTCGCGCTCGATAGCGATGTTATCGATATGCCCCTGGGCAATTTCGGTGGCGAATTCGGCGTCGAGAATGGTCTTGACGTTTTCGGCGCCCCGCGGGTCGATGGCGAAACAGATCGAGTGTTCGGAGGAAGCCTGCGAGATCAGAATAACGCTGATCTTATGGGCGGCCAGTACGCCAAACAGCTTGGCCGACACGCCCGCCACGCCAATCATGCCCGCACCCTGCACGTTTACGAGGGCAATGTCGTCGATACTTGAGATGCCCGTAATGGTGTACTGCCGGCGCTCGGCCGTGCGGCTCACCACGGTGCCCTCGTGAGTGGGATTGAAGGTGTTGAGCACCCGCACCGGAATATTGCGCGCAAAGGCCGGCTGCAGACTGGGCGGATAAATTACCTTGGCGCCGAAGTGACTGAGTTCCATGGCTTCGGCGTAGGTAATGGTCGGGATATTGAAGGCGTTGGGCACCTTTCGCGGGTCGGCCGTCATCATGCCGTCGACATCGGTCCAGATGTCGATTACGCTGGCATTGAGGGCCGCGCCCAGAATGCTGGCCGTATAATCGGAGCCACCCCGACCCAGGGTCGTGGTTTCGTTTTTCTCGGTTGAGCCAATAAAGCCCGTTACCAGCTGAATGGGGTCGCCGGCGGCACTGCCGGTTTTGGCGTAATGCGCCTGAATCAGCCGGTTGGTAAGCGGGTAGTTGACTTCGGCCTGCCCGAATTGGGCATCGGTTTTTATGATCGTGCGGGCGTCGAGAAACTGGGCTGGTATGCCCCGGCTTTTCACGCATTCGGTAATGATGGTCGTCGACAGGCGCTCGCCGAAGCTGGTGATCAGGTCGAGCGTACGGGCCGACAGTTCGCGGATCAGCGATACGCCCCGCAGCAGATCTTCCAGTTCGTTGATAATGCCGCGCACGTGGGCAAACACCTTGCTCTGCTCCTTCACCGGAATCAGGGCTTTTACCACGTTGAAGTGCCGGTCTTCGATGCGCCGAACCAGCTCCATATAATCCACGCTGCCGCTGGTGGCCATCCGGCCAATCTCGATCAGCTGGTTGGTAACACCGCCCATCGCCGAAAACACCACCGTGATGGCGTTGCCCGGCTGCGTGTCGCTGCCCCGGCGCTGCTCGTCAATGATCTGAATAACCTGTTTAATGCTCTCGACCGAGCCAACGGACGTACCACCGAATTTAAGAATCTGCATCAGAAGGAATGAGCGAAAGAGCGAACGTGTGAACGAGTGGCTGCTCAGACCCTCTTCACAAACTAATCGGACGGACGTTGATGCGTGTAACGGAAGGGCAAAGATAAGGGTCGGCAACGGTTTACCGGCGGCCAGGAGCGCTTTTCAATGCACCTGTTCCAACGTCGGTCTGGCCACAGGCTGGCCACTACCCGTTTGCCGGCGCCGGGGCCGGGCCTGGCTGGGTAGCGAGCGGCTGGTTGGCAGCCTGCCGCACGGTCAGGTAGCCGGCACCGATGGCCAGCGCATCTTCGGCCAGTGCTGCGTATAGGGCAGGCATAGTCTGTTGGGTGGTCAGCCACCGGCGCAGGTAGAAGAAACCATAGCTGCCAACGGCCGCGCCCAGCACGCCCGCCAGTGCGCCGTAGCTGCGTTCGCGCGGGCGGGCGTCAAGCAGCGTGGCACCGGCCAGCGTGGCACCGGCCAGTGCCCCGGAACCAAGCCGGCCGAGGATGGCCGGAAAAGCGATTCGGTTGGGGGCTGCCGGCATCTTGTCGCCGATCAGTTCGCCAAGGGCAGCCGCCTTGAGCAGCGTGGCCGTCAGGGGCGCGTGCATAAAACGGAGCGTGCGGCTGCGCACGGAGGCTGCCGGGGTCGATGTCAGCTGATGGCTAACCAGGGCAGGCGCCATCATCGATCGCATGCCGGCGATAATGCCAATCTGAAAGGCGTGGCGGTAGGTCATACGGATAAGCGGGGCTATTGGTGAAACGGGCCGTGCTGGCCTAAAGCCATGGCTGAACGGCCGCGTGTGGTGTAAACACAACCGCAGCCTGTTTTGTGTGAACCCCTGTTTTGGGTACAGCGTCTGCCTACCCGGCGCCAATGGCCCGCTTACCAGCTATACATCAGGCTCAGCCGGGCGAAGAAGGGGGAGCCGGGCGTGAAATGAATTTCGCTGACGGGCGCGGCCTCGCCCTTCAGGCGGCTTTCGGTGTCGAACTGCGTTTCTTTCCAGCGCGTATTCAGCAGGTTCTGCACCGTCAGGCCCAGCGTGTAGGCACCGCGGGCATAGGAGGCCTGCAGGTCGGTCACGCAGTACCCCTGGGCCACCACCGTATTGGCTTCGTTGGCGGGGCGGTCGGCCATATAGCGGTAGCGCAGCGAGCCGCTGAAGCCCGCGCGGGGCTGCAGCGTGAGCCCGCCCGTCGACGTGAAAACGGGGGCCAGCGGCAGGTAGTTTTGGCCCGTTTCGGCATCCAGCGAACGCGGATTGGCGGTGTTTAGGTCCAGATCGGCAAACAGGGTCTGGGTGAGCTGGTAGCGAGCCGACAGGTCGAGGCCCATCCGGCGCGAGCGCCCGCTGGGTTCCACCACGCCTTCGTCGCCTACGTATACAAACTCCTGCTGCAGGTAGAGATACCAGGCCGCAGCGTTGACCAGCAGGCGCGGAAACGGTTTGGCAACCAGACCCAGGTCCGATCCGTAACCGCCGGGCAGAATTTGACGGCCGTTGCGGGCCGTGACAACCCGCGCATCGTTGGAGTGAAACCCTTTGCCCGTGTTCAGGTACAACTGCAGGCCGGGGCTGAGCGTGTAATAGAGATTGAGCTTTGGCGAAACGATGGCCTGACTGGCCCGGCGGGTTACGGGCAGGGCCGGAAGCTGATCGGTATACTGCGACCGGAACCAATCGACGCGCAGGCCGGCGTTGAGCGTGAGCCGGCTGGTGAGCGTCACGACCTCGTCGACGTAGAGGCCGGCATTGATTTCGTTGACCCGGCCATACTGCCGCCGGTCGAGTGTAAGGGTCTGGTCTTTGGTGTGCGCCAGTTCGGTGCCCTGCGTCAGGTCCTGCCGGTACTGGGCGCCCAGCGTGGTGGTCCAGTGGGTACGGCCCAGGCTGGTGTGGGTGGCGTAGCTGCCGTTGTAGCCGAACAGCTGCCGTTGTTCGCGCTGCCGGATCTGGTCGCCGTTGATCGAGTCGTTCAGGAAAAACGTGAAATTGGAGTAGAGTTCGAACCCGTAGTGGCTGTAAAAAAGCTGGTGCCTGATGGTATGGTTTGCCGGCGTTACCGTAGTGAGCCGGGCGTTCAGGTTGGTCCGGCTGGTGGTGCTGCCCTCGGTTGGGTCGATCGAGCCAAACCAGCCGATCTGCCCGGAAGCCACGGCGCGGTCGGGAATCTGGCCCGAATGGTGCCAGCGACTCTGAAACGTCGAGGCTGTCAGCGTCAGATTCGTCTGGTCGCCCAGGTGCCGGTGGTAGTTGCCCACCAGGTTGACGCGTTTGAAGTGCTGCGGGTTGTCGAAATAAGCGTCGCTGTAGGAATATTCACCCCCCACATAGGCCGACTGGGTGGCGGCCATGCGTCGGGGCAGCAGCGAAATACCCCCCACGGCCCGATACGTGTTGAACTGACCGGTCTCCAGCTTGACAAACGATCGGTCGAGCGTGGAGCGGGTCCGCAGGTTGGCCCAGCCCGCCGTGGCCAGATTGCCCTGCGCCGTAGTGTAGGGGCCCTTGCGAAAATCAACCCCATCGACCAGTTCCGGAATCACAAAATGCAGGTCGGCGTATCCCTGCCCGTGGGCGTGCGACACCATGTTGACCGGCATACCGTCGACACTGAGCCGGATATCGGTGCCGTGGTCGAGGTCGAAACCGCGCAGAAACAGCTGCTCGGCCTTACCGCCCCCCGCATGCTGCCCGATGAAGAGGCCAGGTACCAGCCGCAGAATTTCCTGGGAGTTGACGACGGGGCGCAGCCGGATGTCGATGGTGCCGATCAGCTGTTGATCGGCCGGGCGGAGGGCCGCTACCGTAACGGCACTCAGGCTGACCGGCGCAGCCAGCAGGCTATGCGACAGCCGGATGGTCTGGTCGTGTTCTACCGCAATTCGTTGCGTAAGAGTCGTGTAGCCGATGTGTGAAATGGCCAGTTGGTACAGGGCTGGGGCCAGCTGGTCGAACCGGTAGCGTCCGCGCTCGTCGGAGAAGGTGGTGTGGCCTGTTCCCGTCAGCTGGATCAGGGCACCCGGCAGCGGCTGGTGGGTCTGGGCGTCGGTAACGGTTCCGGCGAGGCTTCCCTGGTGGGCCAAAGCAGCCGACAGACTGGTCAGCAGCAGCCAGATCGTGGTGTGTAGACGGAAAAAAAACATAGCGATAAAATCGACTAATTCCGTCGACTTTGAGGATTCGGCAAAAATAGCGGGTTAGCGCTGCAAATGACAGCGACGAGCGCGATCAATCCGGCTGGCTGCGTACCGGTCAATGCCCGGCCGACGCAAGGCGCCCGCGCCAGGCTGCGCCCAGGGCCAGCAGCGCCAGTAGCGCCAGCGCATAGGGGGTGTACGCAACGGCCTGCTCGATACCGTGGGTCAGCGGGTTCGCCTGTCCGGTGCTCCGTTCGGTTAGCCAGGCCAGAGCCGCCAGACCGGCCAGCAGGGCTCCGCCCACCCGCAGATATCGGTAGCCTGTGGTACGGCTCAGCAGTATAAGCCAGGGAATGGTCAGGCCAATCACCATCAGCTGCATCAGTTCGATACCCAGGTTGAAGCCCAGCAGACTCAGCGCCAGATCGGCCGTATCGAGTTGCAGATTGACCAGTGTACTGGCGAAGGCCAGTCCATGAATCAGCCCGAATCCGGCGGCTACCCAGGCTTCGCGTCCGGCAAACAGCGGGCGTATGGCGTGTATGGCCGATACCAGGATCGACAGGGCGATCAGCAGTTCGACGGGTTGTGCCGGCAGCCTCACCCAGCCCAGCGTACCCAGCAGCAGGGTCAGCGAATGCCCGCCGGTGAAGGCCGTCACGATGATCCCCAGCCGCCGAAGGCCGTAGCGTACACCGCCGAAACGCCCCCACCGCCCGCCAGCCGCCAGCAGGGGGGCGGGCAGCAGCAGTACCAGCAGAAACAGCAGATGATCGGTACCATCGGCAATATGCTGCATACCCAGGCGCACCATGGCTTTGAAACCTGCCCAGCGACTGCCCGACGCGAGGTTGACGGGCAGGGGACGAATGCGGTTGTTCACAATGTCGAGCTGAATGGTGCCCAGGGGCTGATGGCCGGTCTCGACCACCTGGCCGCCGGCCCAGTCCTGCCGTACCGACACCAGAATGGTGTGGGTCATAACCTGATGCAGCACCACGTCGTAGCCAAACAAAAACTGCCGGACCTGTCCACCGGGCGGGGTCAGGTGAAGGTGAGCCGTCAGTTCGCGGTAGACGCCGTTGATCGGGTTTTGCGTTTCGACCACGGCCAGCCTGCCCACCGATACCGTCCACGGCGCACCGGTCATTGTCATCGGTCGAACATGGGCCCGCAGGTACGCCCGCAAGGCTGGCCCCAGCCGCTCGACGAGCCGGGCCGACGAATCGTTGACCGCATGGCCCCAGGCCGACTGCAGCTCGACCAGCGGAATCTGTAGTTCGGCATCGATGCCCGTTCGGTGGATATCGAGCAGCACGGCCGAATTGGGCATGGGGTGGGCCCGGCCGGCGTCGGGCCGGCCCAGGAGTAGCAGGAGCGCTAGCATAACCGTCGGCCAGGCGGGCACACGGCTGACAAAGGCAGGGAACTGATTCACGGGCAGGAGCGGGCAGGCTACAGTGAAAATAAGCGTTGCCCATTCCGGGTTTCGCCGGCAACGGGCAACACGACAATCGTTAGTTACCGCCGTAATCGGTCGTATGGTCGCGCCAGACCGAGTGGGGGTGGGGGGTGTTGCGGACAATGATGCCTCCCTGATAGGAAAACTCGATCCAGACACGGGGACCATCGATCCGTACATAGTCGTTCTGGGTGTTAACGGAGGTCGTTCCCGAGTAGGCCACATACGTATCGGCCAGCCCGGCCGTATAGGCCGTCAGCGTAGCGGCTGCCGTGGCTGCGTCGAGATCGTTTACGTAGAGTTTAATGGCGTTAAGCACCAGCGCCTGCTTGTCGCTGCTCAGCGAGCCTACCCGCAGGCCCACCTTGGTGGCCGGAAACTGACCGTCTTTTCCGGGACCCAGCACCAGGTCGGAAAACGTACCCGACTGTTTGGCGGTGGCTTGCTCGGTACTGCTAAGGCCCGTCAGGAGAGCGGCAAATGCAGCCCGTTCCTGCTCGAATGGCTGGTAGGACCGGTTGTTGGCCGTAACGGCGGCCGCCGGCTCAACACCCCGGAAAGCGGGCGTTACGCCACTGATGGCACCGGCGTTGAAGGTGTAGGGCTGGGTATAGTGGTGTCCCGTAAACAGAATCGACCAGAGTCCGGTGGTGCTGGGCGTTCCCAGAATCGACAGGTAGTAGTCGTCGGCACCGTAGTCAGAGCCGCCCCCAATGGTGTTCAGGTAATCATCGGCTACCAGATTGCCCAGCAGTTCGTCGTAGCCTTCATCGGTGGCACTCAGCGCCAGTACGGCCTGCATCATGGCGCGGAACGCCGTCAGCTGCGCTGTTGAAAGCGAGCCGAGGTTGATGCCGTTGCGGGCCGATAGGCCGGCGGGCAGGTTCGACCATTTCTGCGCGTTGGCTTTGGTATAGGTCAGCTGCGTGGTGGTCAGCTGCGTGCTGCTGAGGGTCGCTTTGAAGGCTTCGGTGAGCGCCACTACCTGCGCGATGCCCGTAGCCGACGGGCTGGCCGTGGTCGAGAGGGTGGCGGTAATGCTGGTCGTGGTGCCGCCCGTGCTGGTCGTGCCTGAGCCCGGGGTGGTGGTGCCGCCCGAACTGGAGCCGCTGGCGCTGACACCGCTCGACTGGCAGGCGCTGAACAGGCCAGCGGAGCTTAGACCGACCAGCAGCAGGTAGGCGGTCGTAGACAGGGAATGTTTCATGGTTTATATCCTTCGGTTTGTCTGGGAACCCGTGATTTTATCCCGTATACAGTCTGTTCCAGCCGTGCGTTGCCAGTCTGGGGTCAACAGGCCGAATGTTGTGGCCAATAGGCCAGTTAACAGATCTGTTTCAACCCGCGAAACGCTCCGTAAAGGCTTTCTCGAAGCTGCTGCCAACCGGCAGTTCGGCCTGGCCAATGCATACCATTTTGTTTCGGATCGACACAATCTTGTCGATGGCAATGATAAACGACCGGTGGATGCGCATGAAGTCGGTAGCCGGTAGTTTGTCGAGCATGGCCTTCATGGTGAGCCGCACCACCAGCGGGCGGCCGGTGGTGCGGTGAATTTTCAGGTAATTATCGAGGCCCTCGATGAACAGGATGTCGGCCGGTCGAACGGGGACCAGGCCATAATCGACCCGAACCAGAATCGGGTCGGGCGGGGGGGGCGTATCGGCGGGCTGAGGCATCCGGGCCTGCCAGCGCTGGTGCGCTCGCTGCACGGCTTTACTGAATCGGTCGAATGTAAACGGCTTCAGCAGGTAATCGGCAGCTTCGACTTCATAGCTCGCTACCGCAAACTCACTGTAAGCCGTTGTGAAAATGACCTGCGCCGAGGCCGGAACCGACCGGGCAAACGACAGACCCGATTCGCTGGGCATGTTGATGTCCAGAAAAATCAGGTCGATGGTCTGCTGGTCCAGAAACCGGTGGGCTTCGCTGGTGCGCGTGAACGTATGCAGCAGCGTAACGAGGTCGATGCGTTCGCAAAACGCCTGGATGATTTCCAGCGCCGGGCGTTCATCGTCGAGAGCGATTGCGTTCATCAGGATAAAGTCAGGTGTAGAACAACGTGAAAACGGGTGCCGGTGTCGTCGATGGTCAGCGTATGCGCACCGGGGTAGAGCAGTCGTAGCCGTTGCCGGGCGTTCTGCAGGCCAATACCGGTGGCCGACTCGATTGGACTAACGTGTACGATGTTGTTGACCACTTCCAGGTGCAGGCTGGCGCCCCGGATGGTCAGGTAAATCCGGATCAGGGATTCTTCGTCGGGGTTGACGCCGTATTTGAAGGCATTTTCGATCAGGGAAAACAGCAGCAGGGGCGCAATCAGCAGCTGGTGGGCCTCGCCCGTCAGCCGATAGTCGACCGTGACAGCCTCGCGCAGCCGGGCTTTCTGCAGGTCGATGTAGTTGCCGATGTAGTTGATCTCATTCTGCAGTAACACCGTGTCGGCGTGGGCGTCGTAGGTGGTGTAGCGCATAAACTCCGACAATTGCACAACCGTATCGGCCGTTCGGGGGTCCTGCCGCAGGGCCAGCGCGTAAATGCTGTTGAGCGTATTGAACAGAAAATGGGGCTGTATCTGCGCCCGCAGCTGCCGCAGTTCGGCCTGTAGCTGATCGGTTTCGACCTGCCGCAACCGGTTGGCGGTCTGAACCGAAAGGGAGAGCAGGGTGCTGATGCTGCCCAGCAGAAAAAAAAGCATGAGCTTAACGGGGAGCAGCAGCGTGCCGGGGGGCACATCGCCGGGTCGATGCGGAAAGCCGTTGTGCCGGTTGGCCGAATGATGACCAGCCGGCTTGTCGAGCATCATTTCCTCGATAAACAGCTGCCGGAACCAGGCTACCGGTGTCTGCGTACGGGGCGGCTTGAAGAAAGCCCACTGCTCGATCCGGTAGGGCAGATAAGCAGCTCCCAGCACACAACTCATGGCCACCACCAGATACAGCCTGTAGCGTTTGGCCAGAAACCAGCGGGGCACGAAATAGGTGTGGTTGACATACGTGAAAACCAGCAGAAAAACGTAGGCCAGCCCGTTCTGTATCAGGTGGTCGTGGGGTCTGAGCGGGTGCCAGCTAACCCCGCTGTAGCTAAAATAAAACAGCGGCAAGGCCAGCAGAAACAGCCCGATCAGCACCGTCTGGGCGCGGCTGTTGAACCAGGTTATCATACGCAGGTAGGAAAAGCACCAAAGCTAAGCCGGCAGCCCATGAGCCGGGCGCGGCCGGGGTCAACAACCCGAAAGAAGGGGTAAAGAGTCGGGCTGCGGTCAGTCGGGCTGCGGTCAGTCGGACTGCGGTCAGAACATACCGTTGTCATGGGCCGACTGATCGGGAACCAGCTGCAGCACATCCCAGTGTTCCACGATCCGGCCGCTGGCGTCGAACCGGAATATATCCATCCCCGCCCATTCGTCGGTGCCGCTGCCGTCGGGCCGGGGCCAGAACTGCTGGCAGTGCAACACCACCAGGTTTCCCTCAGCCACGGTGCGCTTCACCACCACCCGTTTGCCGGGATAGTCGCGGGTCATGCGCTCGAAATAGTCGATAAAACCCGCTTTGCCATCGGCCACAGTCGGGTTGTGCTGGGTATAGGTGTCGCCTGCGTAGCGGGCCATGGCATCGGCGGGCTCGTTCTGATTGAACATCCGGTCGTAGAAAGCGAGGGCCGTCTGGCGGTTAGCGTCGGGTGTCGACATAGGCAGTGTGCTGAGGGTAAGGTCAGGTAAGGTACAGAAAGCGGATGGCGTATTAAAAAAAAGTAAATCGGTTCAATCCATTTGCCTGAACCCGTCGTATGTAGTGTCAAGACCGGCAGCGCTGTGGCGTTTCGGCATCATAATCACTTAACTTTTTTTGCTATGAGCAAGCAACAGAACGAATCGGGCCTGTCGATGTTACCGGGTCAACTGGAGCCGGTAATGGTCGGTCGCCGGTTATTTCTGCGCTACGCAGGGGCCGTCACGGCTGGAGGGGCTTTACTGGCCGCCTGTAAAGGTGAAGATAATCCGGATACCATTATGGCAACGGTTGATCTGGGTACGGGCGACGTCGGGATTCTGAACTACGCCTACGCGCTGGAACAACTCGAAGCCGCTTTCTATACGCAGGTTATTGCCACGCCTTTCTCGGGCATGACGGCTGCCGAAACGCAACTGCTCACCGATATCCGCGATCATGAAGTGATCCACCGCGAATTTTTCAAAGCGGCTCTGGGTACCAATGCCATTGGTAGCCTGACGCCCAACTTTGCCGGTATCAACTTCAGCGATCGCAGCAGTGTACTGAATACCGCCAAAGCGTTTGAAGATCTGGGTGTATCGGCCTACAACGGTGCCGGCAACCTGATCAAAGATGCCAACTACCTGCTCATCGCCGGTAAGATCGTTTCGGTTGAGGCTCGCCACGCTGCGGCCATCCGCGATCTGCTGAGCCCCAAGTCGGGCAGCTTCGCCGGCGACGACATCGTGACCCCGGCCGACGGTCTGGACGCGGCCAGCAAGCCGGCCGCCGTACTGCCAACGGCTCAGAAATTTGTTAAAACGCCCATCAGCGGAGCTAACCTGCCCACCGCCTAATCTGACATACACGTATGAATCTGTTCAACATTATTGCCGATATCGAACAAATCGACGCCGATGCCAGCGAGCGGTATAGCTTTTATTCCCGTCGGAATCTGTTCAAAGCCGGGTCGCGCCTGGCAGCCGCTGCGCTGCCCACGATTGTAGCCGGTTCGCTCAACGAAGCCTTCGCTCAGTCGTCGGCTGCCGTCGACGTGCTGAAATACGCGCTGACGCTGGAGTACCTCGAAGATGAATTTTACCGCATCGGTCTGGGTACGGCCAACCTGATTCCGGCCGCCGACCAGGCTGTTTTCAGCCAGATCAGCAAACACGAAGCGGCTCACGTAGCCCTGCTGAAAGGCGCGCTGGGGGCTGCGGCTCCGGCCAAACCGACGTTCCAGTTCCCCACGGGTACCTTCACCAGCTACCAGACCTTCATGGCTACGGCCCGGGCGCTGGAAGACACCGGTGTAGCCGCCTACAAAGGACAGGCGGGTGCCCTGATCAACGATAAGGCTATTCTGCAAACAGCCCTTCGCATTCACTCGGTCGAAGCCCGCCACGCAGCGCAGGTGCGCCGGATGATGGGTATGAAAGGCTGGGTGTCCGACACCACGCAGACGTCGTTTACGCAGGCCGGCGTCAACCTGAAAACCCTGACGGGTAAATCGGACGACGCCATCCGCGAAGCCTTCGACGAACCGCTGACCATGGCTCAGGTACTGGCCATTGCCGGTCCGTTCATCAAAGCATAACATGGGTCGAAAGCGCCGGTACGGCCCCGTACCGGCAGGCTTTCTACCGCAATCATTATAGGGAGACCGGTCATCCGGTAGAGTGGCGAAAGGCGCTGGGATATTCCCGACGCCTTTTTTTTGTGGCTTTTCTGTCCGGTGGTTTTTTCGTTGCTTGCGCACCCGTTCAGGGGCCAAGACGTTGCTACTGCATGAAGGCTGTCCGTATCTTTTTTAACGTCCTGTTGGGACTGGTTGTGTTTATCCTGCTGTTTCTGGCCGTTAGTCTGGCTCCAGTCGACGATACGCCTTACCAGCAAATGCCCTACTACCACCAGACCAAAGCCCGGCTAAGCGCGCTGCCCGCCCCCCCGGCGCCTAAAACGGGTCTGCGGGCGGGCTGGGCCAAGGTCAACATTACCCCGCCCTACACCACACCAACCGGCGGCTACGGCGCCCGGCGCGGCAAGCACTGGCACGTGGTCAGCGACTCGGTCTACGCGCGGGCCGTGGTGCTCGATAATGGCAGCACCCGCGTGGCCGTAGTGGGCCTCGATCTGCTGATTACGCCCCCCACCTTGGTCGAAGCCCTTAAGAAGCGGCTCCCCGAAGTAGGGCTGCGCTGGGAAAACGTGTACATGGGTGCCATTCACTCCCACAACAGCCTGGGCGGCTGGGCACCGGGGCTGGTGGGCCAGCTCATTGCCGGTGGCTATAACGAGGATATTGTGACGCGCATAACCGAAGGCGTGCTAACGGCCATTCGGCAGGCGCAGGCCAGTCAGGCACCGGCGCAACTGGGCTATGCCGAGGTCGAAGCCGGCGACATGATCTACAACCGCATCCGCAACTCCGGCCCGACGGGACCCCTCGACAGCCGGCTTCGGCTGCTGCGGCTCCGGAAACAAACCGGGCAGTCGGCGCTGATCTGCTCGTTTTCGGGGCACGCCACACTCTTTGAAGACAGTATGAGCGATTACCTGAGCCGCGATTACCCTGGCTCGCTGGTCGACCGGTTGGAGCGGAAGGATGCCGACTTTGCCGTATTTCTGGCCGGGGCGGTGGGGAGCACAGGCCCCGAAGCGAAGGGCGAAACCGATTTTGCCGAAATTCGTAATTATGCCGGCACGCTGGCCACCCGCATCGAGCGCGTACTGCCCACCGTGCAGACCCACACCGACAGCACGCTGGCCATGCTGACACTGCCGCTGGGACTGCGCGAACCGCACCCGCGTATCATCGGCAACTGGCGCGTACGGCCCTGGCTGTTCTACGCCATCTACGGCGATTTTCCGTCGGACCTGAAAGCGCTGCGCATCGGCAACACGGTACTGCTCGGTACGCCCTGTGATTTCTCGGGCGAGCTGGCGGTCGAGCTAATGCCGCGGGCCACCCGGGATGGCGTGCGGCTGATGGTGACCAGTTTCGAGGGGGGCTACATCGGTTACGTGACGCCCGATCGCTACTATGACCGGCAGTCGTATGAAACCCGTGACATGAACTGGTTCGGGCCTTACAACGGCGATTATTTCAAGGAAATGATGGGCGGCCTGCTCGATCGGATTACCCGAAAATGAGGATTTTTCGGTATATTTACGGGTTATAACGAGGTCAAAAACACCTCTTTAACCGGCTTACGGCGTCGTGCGGCCACGTGGCTGTGCGGCAGTCGACAACCCTCCCAACGTCTTACTTTACGCGCTGAATGATTGCTTATCTGGATGGACTGCTGTCCTATAAAGAAACGACCTACGCTATTATCGATGTCAACGGTGTTGGCTATGGCGTACACATTTCGCTGCAAACCTACGCCACGCTGCCCGGCGGTGGCGACCGTATCAAACTCTTCATTCATCACCTGTTTCGGGAAGATGCCCAGCTGCTCTACGGCTTTGCGTCGGCCGATGAGAAATCGCTGTTTCTGGATCTGATCGGCGTATCGGGCGTAGGGCCTAATACGGCCCTGGGTATGCTGTCGGCTATGCAGCCGGCCGATCTGCGGCTGGCTATTCTGGGCGAAAACGTCCGGGCGGTGCAGGCTATTAAAGGCATCGGTGCCAAAACGGCGCAGCGCATCATTCTGGAACTGCGCGACAAAATGAAAAAATCAGGCGTGGTACCCGACGGCCCCACCTACCGCCAGCAGGCCGCCAACCCGGTGCGCGAAGAAGCACTGGCTGCCCTGATGGCGCTGGGCTTTCCCAAAGCCACGGCCGAAAAAAGCGTCGACGATGCCCTGCGGGCTACGCCCGATCTCAGTGTCGAGGATGTAATCCGGCAGGCCCTGCGCTAAGTCAGTTTCCGCGCCGGTTGGATTTCGGAGGTTCGGCCCGAACCCACCGGCGCGGTTAGTAAACCCACATGGCCCGTTGGCGGGCCGTTTCCAGTTTTATGTAGCTTTACGCCCGGCCTGCCTGTAACCAAAGTTGGGCCGAATGGTTTGTTGCGGCTGGAAAAAATAAAACGCACCCTAGACAATTGGCGCGGTTTTGGCCGTTAGAGTTGGGTGTGCACGGCGGCCCATTAGCAGAATCAGAAAGTACCATACATGGTGAACCCTTACTTCGTTGGCAACGTATTGACCTGTAATTGCTTTTCCGGTTGGAAAATGCCCTTGCTGTGCGTTGACAGGCGATGGCTGACCCTACTGCTCTGCCTGTCGGTAGGGGCGGGACTGGCGCTGGGCCAGACACCGGCCGCCCCGCGCCGGGCCGCTGGCCGGCGGCAGCAGGCCACGGCCGATTCGGCCCGGGCTGATGCCCGCCGACGCGCGCAGTTCCGGTCCGACTCGATCCGGCAGGCCAACCAGAACCGGGTCGACAGCCTGCGGGCGCTGCGCTCGGCCAATCGCCGGCCCACCGTCAACTGGCCCGACCGGCGGGCCACCCGCTTTTCGGAGCGTCCATCGAAATCACCGTTTATTCTGCGCGACCCTAAGGGTGTCTCGACCGACTTCCTGCTCAGCCCCGACGGGCGGGTGGGCGTAACGGAGCGCGTGCGGGCGGGCGTCTCGCTCTCGGGCGCACCCTTGCCGAATAGTGTACAGGGCCAGACGGCTACCACGGTTCCCGGCAGCAGTACGGTGCCGGGCGGATTGCCACCGGGTACCCTGCGCCCCGGCGAACCGCTGCCGGCGCTGGCCCTGCCGCCCTCGCAGTTCGGTCTGCCCTACCGACCCTCCGAAACCATTCCGCTGTCGACCTATAACGCGTTGCAGAACCAGCGGGTCGAGCAGAGTATCTGGCGCGAATACGGCGCCCGGGGCGACGGGCAGAGCGCCATCAGTGGGCGGGGCCTGTTTCCCAAACTTGAACTGCCGCCCCTCATCGACCGACTCTTCGGCGGCAGCCAGGTCGATTTCAAACCCAACGGGTTCGTGACGCTCGATTTCGGCTACCTCTACCAGTTTATCGACAATCCCGTGATCCCGGTGCGGCAGCGTCGCAACGGCAATTTTCTGTTCAACGAGCAGATCAGTCTGAACTTCAACGGTAAGATTGGGGAGAAGCTGGGCGTCCTGGCCAACTTCGATACCAAGGCCGCTTTCAACTTCGAGAATGCGCTGAAAGTAAACTACCGGCCGGGCGGTGGGCTGCCGGCTTTTGGGTCGGGGCAGGGGTTGCCCGGTGTACCAACGCTGCCGACGGCACCGGGCTTGCCGGGACTGCCGGGGGCCAACGGTACCCTGCCCGGTGGGGCGGGGGGCTTCCAGCCGCAGAACGAAAGCATTCTGCAAGGGCTCGAAGTAGGTAACATCAGCTGGGCCATCAACAGCCAGCTCATTCCGGGGGTGCAAAACCTGTTCGGGATCAAAACCCAGCTGCGCTTTGGCAAGCTCAACGCCACGGTGGTCGCGTCGCAGCAGCGCTCCCGCAAAAGCGAGATCGTGCTGCGTGGCGGAACCTCCAACCGGCCGTTTGAAATCCGCGCTGATCAGTACGACGAAAACCGCCACTTCTTCCTGTCGCAGTTTTTCCGGTCGATCTACGAGCGGTCGCTGAAAACGCTGCCGCAGGTAACCTCGGGCGTCAACGTAACGCGTGTGGAGGTCTACGTAACCAACCGCACCAACACCACCGAAACGCTGCGCAACATTGTGGGCTTTCAGGATCTGGGCGAAGGCAGTCCGTACAACACGACCAACGGAAACCTGCAGCCGGTTAACCCGCGCTCGCCGGCCGATAATACCGCCAATGGCCTCTATGGTAAGCTGACGGGCAATCCCGGCAGTCCGTTCCGGCAGGTCGACCAGACCTCCGAAGTACTCACCACGGCGTTTGGGCTGAGCAAGGGTACCGACTTCGATTTTCTGCGGGGCGCCAAACGCCTGACCGACCGCGACTTCAAGCTGCAGCCCGAACTGGGGTACATTTCGCTGACGACGGCGCTGCGCAACGATGAGGTGCTGGCCGTGGCCTACGAATACACCTATCAGGGGCGCAAGTATAAGGTGGGGGAGCTGACCGAAGATTACCAGGCCCGCCCCGCCGATGAGGTGCTGGTGCTGAAACTGCTGAAATCGGCCACGCTGCGCAACAACCTGCAGCTGCCGATGTGGAACCTGATGATGAAAAACATCTATTCCATCAACACGGCCCAGATCAGCCGGCAGGGCTTTCAGCTCCGCATTATCTACAAGGATGACCTGACCGGTATCGACAACCCCAACCTGCAGGAGGGGGCTCAACTCCAGAACAAACCGCTGGTACAGGTCTTCGGCATGGACCGGCTCAACCAGCAGCTCGATGCCCAGCCCGACGGTAACTTCGACTACGTCGAGAACGTGACCATCGACAGCCGGTTCGGCAAAATCATCTTCCCGGTGCTCGAACCGTTTGGGTCGTATCTGGAACGGCAGTTTCTGCCTGGCGAAGAAAGCCTGAAAGCCAAGTACGTCTTCAACCAGCTGTATCGGACCACGCTGGCCGATGCCGCCCAGCAGGCCGACAAAAACAAATTTTTCCTGAAAGGGGCCTTCCAGTCGGGCAACGGCGCCGAAGTGCAGCTGCCCTACGGTGTCAACGAGCAGTCGGTAACGGTGACGGCGGGCGGGGTGCCGCTCACGGCCGGAGCCGACTATGTGTTTGAAAGCCAGACCGGCCGCCTGCGTATTATCAACGAGAGCGTGACCAACTCGGGCCGTGAGGTGCGCATTGGCTACGAGCAGCCCGACCTGTTTCAGAACCAGATCCGAACGCTGCTGGGTACCCGGCTCGATTACGCCATCAACCGCGACATCAGCGTGGGGCTGACGGCCATGCACATGAAAGAAACGCCGGCCGGCTACCTGACCCGCGTGGCGCTGGGCAACGAGCCGGTCAACAACACCATGCTGGGCATCAACGCCACGCTGCGGAAAGATTTACCGGGCCTGACGCGCCTGCTCGATAAGCTGCCCAACGTGCAGACCAAAGAAATGTCGACCATTCAGGCATCGGGCGAGGTAGCGCAGCTGCTGCCCGGCACCAACCCCCGCGCCCGCAACGAAAGCTATCTCGATGATTTCGAAGCCGCCCGTACCATCTTCGACCTGACGCGGCAGCCGGTGCGGTGGCGCCTGGGCAGTACCCCACAGCAGTTTTCGCAGGGGTCGTTCCAGAACCCGCTGGAGTCGGCCTACAACCGCGCCCGCATCTCGGTCTACAGCGTCGACCCATCGCTCTACACGCCGGGGCAGGTGGGCGTAGCGTCCAACATCGACCCCGATGAGGTGAACCGTTACGCCTACGAGCGGTATTTTCTGCCGCAGGATCTGTTTCCCGGCCGGTCGGTGCGGGTCGTGAACCTGCCCGAAAGTATTCTCGACGTGTCGTATTTCCCGTCGGAGCGGGGGATGTACAACTACAACCCCAATCTACGCGCCGACGGTACGCTGAACAACAATCCCCGGCAGAACTTCGGCGCTGTTACGCGGGCCATCGCGTCGGACATCGACTTCGACAACGCCAACATCGAGAATATCACGTTCTGGCTCATGGACCCCTTCGTTAAGGGCGAAGCCGGCAAGATCCGCTGGAGCCAGGATCCCACCAAAAACACCAACAATACCAAGGGCGGTAAGCTGGTATTCAACCTCGGCGACGTGTCGGAAGACGTGATCAAAGACAGTCAGTACGAGTTTGAAAATGGCTTTCCGATCGATTCGACGGCCGATAACCGGCTCAACGGCGGCACCAACCGCACCGCCTGGGGCAAAGCACCCCGGCAGCAGTTTGTGACCAATGCGTTTCAGAGCGGAGGCCGCGACCAGCAGGACATCGGGCTCGACGGTCTCGACAGCCGCATCACCAAATCCGAGCAAACGTTTTTCTCGTCGTATCTGAGCACGGTGCGCGGCCGCGTGACCGATCCGCAGGCGTACTCAGCCATCGAAGCCGACCCCTCGGGCGATGACTTCAAGTTCTATCTGGGTGAGGAAGCCGACCGGGAACGTTATATCGTGGCCCGCTACAAATACTTCATGGGGATGGAAAACAACTCCCCCGAAAACACCACGACCAACCAGTTTCTGACCCCGGCGTCGACCACGCTGCCCGACATCGAAGACCTCAACACCGATAATACCATCAACGACAACGAAGCCTACTACGAATACGAAGTCGACCTGCGCGACGGCAAACTCGAAGTAGGGCAGGGCAACATCGTCGATAAAGTAGTGGTGCCGCCAGCCGTGTCGGGTGGGGTGCCGGTAACCTGGTACCAGTTCCGGATTCCGATTCGGGAGTACCTGCGTAAGGTGGGCAACATTAACGGTTTTAAGTCGATTCGTTTCATGCGGATGTACCTCACCGATTTCGAAGAGCCGGTGGTGCTGCGGTTTGCCCAGCTTCAGATGGAAGCCAACCAGTACCGCAAATACACCGGCGACCTGAACCAGCGGGGGCTGCAGGAAGTGCCCGAGCCCTACGACGCTCAGTTTACGGTGTCGACGGTGAACGTTGAAGAGAACAGCCAGCCGAACAATACCACCGCGGGAGGACAAACCGATGCCAAGTACGTGTACACGGTGCCGCCGGGCTACGTGCGCGACCGCGACTACACGCAGGTAAACACGGTCGAGCTGAACGAGCAGTCGATGCGGCTGAGCGTGACCAACCTGCGCGACGGCGATTCGCGGGGGGCGTTCCGCAACACCAACTTCGACCTGCAGTTCCGGAAAACGATCCAGATGTTTGTGCACATGCACAATCCGACCAATACCAGTGGGCAGGTGTCGGCGTTTGTGCGGCTGGGTACCGACTATACCGATAACTACTACGAAATCGAGATTCCGAACTTGGTGGCTACACCCGGTAACCTGCTGGGCAGCCCGAACGACGAGGCTTTCCGGCAGGCTGTCTGGCCCGAAGCGAACAACCTGAACCTGGCGATCGAAGAACTGATCAATCTGAAGGCCCAGCGCAACCTGAACCTGACCCGCCGGACGGCCCTGCCTTTCTCGGGGCGCTCGGCCGATGGGCGGTACGTGCTGACGGTGGTGGGCAACCCCGACCTGACGGCGGTGCAGTCGGTGATGATTGGTGTGCGCAACCCCAAATTGCCAAACGATGGCGAGCGGGCCGAGTCGTTTACGATCTGGGTGGATGAACTGCGGGCCAACGGCTACGATCAGCACGCCGGTACGGCCGCCATTGCGTCGGTCAACCTGAAACTGGCCGATCTGGCGACCATCACGGCCTCGGGCCGGATTCAGACCTACGGCTTCGGCGGGGTGCAGACCAAGATTGGCGAACGCGCCCGCGAAACCACCACCGAATACGGCATTTCGTCGGCCATCTCGGTCGACAAGCTGCTGCCGGCCAGCTGGGGGCTCCGGATTCCGCTCTACGTGAACTACGACCACCGCAACATCAACCCCCAGTTCGATCCGCTCGACCCCGATACTCCGCTCAAAACGTCGCTGATGACCAAGGCCGAGGGGATCGACCGCGACAATTACCGGATGCTGGTGCAGGACAATACCACTCGGCGCGGCTACAACCTCTCGAACGTCAGGAAGCTCAAGACCAACCCGACCGCTAAAGCGCACTTCTGGGATATCGAGAACCTGGCCTTTACCTACGCCTTCAACGATACCAAGCGCACCAACATTCTGACGCAGGAATACCTGCAGCAGCAGCAGCGGGGCGGCATTTCGTATACGTATAGCAGCCAGCCCAAAACGTTCGAGCCATTCCGTAACAAAGCGTCGTTCGAAGCGCCGTACCTGCGCTGGCTCAAGGATTTCAACCTGACGCCCCTGCCGTCGCTGGTGTCGATCCGGACCGACCTCGACCGCAGTTTCATTAAAACGCAGCTGCGCAGTTCCGACCTGACCACCAACGGTATTGCGCCCCAGTACGAAAAATATTTCCTGTTTAACCGCTACTACGACCTGACCTGGAACCTGACCCGCAGCCTGGTGCTGACCTACCACGCGCAGGCCAATGCCATTGTGGATGAACCCGCCGGCGATATCAACACCCAGGCCAAGAAAGATTCAGTCATGAACAGCCTCCGGCACTTCGGCCGGCTGAAGAACTACGTGCAGGATATCCGGGCCACCTACCGGCTGCCGCTCGACAAGATTCCGCTGCTCGACTGGATTGCGGCCGACGCGGTCTATGGCGTGGGCTACCAGTTCCAGGCCAACTCCTACGGTATTGCCGATACGCTCAACGTGCCGTTTGGCAACATTCTGCGCAACAACCGCGAGCGGGGCATTACCGGTCGCGTCGACCTGATCCGGCTGTATAACAAAATCCGGTACCTGCGCTTCGTGAATACGCCCGCGCCGGTGCGTAAGAACTTTGCCCGTAACCCCGGCGATATCGAAGAAATCGAACGGGGCGAAAGCAAAGTGCTCAAAAACTTCACGCGGGCGCTGCTAACCGTGCGCGGTATCAACTTCAGCTATACCGTGCAGGAGTCGACGGTGCTGCCGGGCTTCCTGCCCACGCCCCGCTTCTTTGGTCTCGACCGCAACAATGCCCCCGGCCTGGGGTTTGTGCTGGGCGGGCAGGACCGGGCCATTGCCTACAAAGCGGCCGATAAAGGCTGGCTCTCGCCCAGTACGGTGCAGAACACGGCCTTTCAGCAAACGCTGGCCCGTAACTTCAACGCCCGTACCACGCTGGAGCCCTTCCGCGATTTCCGGATGCAGGTCGAGTGGCGGCTGACCCGTTCGGATGCCTACCAGGAGTACTACCGCCCGGGTTCGATCGGGGGTGCCTTTGAAACGCAGTCGCCGGTGCGCAATGGCCAGTTCTCGATGTCGTTCTGGTCGTTCCGAACGGCGTTTATCGGCCTGCGGGGCGATAATACCTCGCCCATCTTCGACCGGTTCGAAGCCTACCGGCAGTTCTTCATCGACCGGCTTACCCTGGCCGATAGCGAGAAGAAAGGGGTGTATAACAAAACCTCGCAGGATGTGCTGATCCCAGCCTTCTTTGCTGCCTACAGCGGGCAGGACCCCACCAAAACCAAACTATCGCCGTTCTATAACTTCCCGCTGCCCAACTGGCGGGTCGACTACAACGGGCTGTCGGGGCTGGGCTTTATCCGCGACCGGTTCAGCGCATTCACCGTCACCCACAGCTACAACTCGACCTACAGCGTCGGCAATTTTATCTCGAACCTCGACTACGGGGCGGCTTTCGTGAATCTGTCGGTGCAGGGCTACCCCATGGCCGCAGCCGTCAACCAGTTGGGGCAGTACGTGCCGGTGTTTGCCATGAGTACCATCACCATGTCGGAGAAATTTGCGCCCATGATCGGTGTGCAGTTCCAGACCAAAAGCCGCGTCAGTGGCCGACTGGAGTACAACCAGAGCCGCGATGTGGCGCTGAACCTGTCGAACGCGCAGGTGGCCGAACTGACCAATAAAGATTTGACGGCCTCGGTGGGCTTTACGCGGCAGAACGTCCGGATTCCGTTTCGCATCAACGGCGCTTACAAAAAGCTTAAAAACGACCTGACGTTCTCGCTCAACCTGACCCTGCGCGATACCCGCGCCATTCAGCGTAAGCTCGATGCCGAGCAGACCGTTACGGCCGGCAACGTGAACTTCCAGCTCCGGCCGCAGCTCAGCTACATCGTGAGCCGCCGACTGAACGTGAATGTTTACTTCGACCGTACCTTCAACGATCCCCTCGTGTCGAACTCGTTCCGGCGGGCTACCACAGCGGGCGGGGTGCAGGTCAAGTTCAACCTCGCCGAATAGCACCCGTACCGGCCGCGCACTGCGGGCGTGGCCGGTACGGCATCAGGCTGCCTGCGCGGTGCCGGCGTAGCGTTGCCAGACCCGGTCGGCCGGAATGCGCAGTTCGACGCGGGTGCCCTGGCTGCCATCGACCGACAGGGTGCCGCCCAACTGCCGGCTCAGCGACACAATAAGCCGATGGCCGAACGAACGCGGCTGCGAACGCCACCGCTCCGGATCGACCCCGGGACCGTTATCCTGTACTATCAGCACGAGTGGACCCCGGTCGAAGGGGCTGGCCGAGCCATCGGTAGGGGGCATAAGCGATACGAGCAACGCGGGCTTGTCGACGCCCTGAAACGCGTACTTGAAAGCGTTGGTAAGCAGTTCGTTCAGAATCAGGCCGATGGGGATGGCAATGTCGACGTCGATTTCGTGGGGCGTTACGCGCAGGTCGAGGGCCAGCCGATCGGCACCGAAGCCAAACGACTGCATCAATTCATGGGTCAGGTCGGTGATATAGTCCTGCACCCCAATGCGGCTCACGTTGTCGGTCTGGTAAAGCCGATGGTGGATCAGCGTCATCGCTTCCACCCGGTGCTGCCCGTCGAGCACAGCCTGGGCCGCTCCCTTATCCTGCAACTGGCTCGACTGTAGCCGCAACAGGCTCGAGATCATACTCAGGTTGTTTTTTACACGGTGGTGCAGTTCGTGCATGAGCGTCGTCAGCTGGGTCGATTGCTCCCGGATCTGCACATTGTTGGCCGAGATAACCCGGTTGGTTTCGGCCAGCTGCGCATTGGTTTTCCGAATGAGCCGGTACTGCCAGCTGCTGATGGCCAGCAGCACAAGCAGCACCATGATGCCGGCCATCCCCACCCACAATTGCCGTTGCTGCTGCTGGTTGTCGGCGCGGAGTTGCGCGATCCGGGCCTGTTTCTGGACGGTCTGGTAGCGCGTTTCGACGTCGATGAGCTGCCTGCTTTTTTCGGCCGTAAACATACTGTCGCGCCAAACCACGTACTGCCGGTGGTACTGCAACGCCTGGCGGTAGTTGCCCTGCTGTTCGGCAGCGCGGGTCAGAATGTCGTAGCTCTCGCGCCGGATCGGGTAGGGGTCGCCCGAGTGCGCTGCCCGATCGAGGGCCTGCCGGGCGTAGGCCGCGGCTTCGGCCGGGCGACCGAGCAGCAGGAGCGTATTGGGCAGGTTGATGTAAACAAAAGTTTCGATCGACGGCTCGTGGGCCTGCTTCGCCCAGGCAAGACAGGCGCGAAAAGCCTGTTCCGACTCGGCCAGCCGGCCGGCGTTTTTGAGGGTAATGGCCCGGTTGAGTAGCAGCACGTAATAGGCAAAGTGATCCTGCAGCTTTTTGTAGAGGGCAAGGGCCTGCTGGCTGTAGGCCAGCGATTCGGCGCGCCTGTGCTGGCTGTCTTTGTAGTTGGCCAGGTTCGAGAGGGCATCGGCTTCGGCAACGGGGAGGTGATGGCGCCGGGCTTCGGCCAGACTCGCTTCGTAGTACTTGCCCCGGTTCACCTCGTCGCCCGCCCGCTCATACACTTGCCCGAGCATCAGCAGCAGGGTCGACACCTGGTCGTGGCGCCCGGCCTGCTGGTACAGGCGCAGCGACCGCTGAAAATGCGTCAGTGCCCTGGGAAACTGGCTCTGGCTTTTGGCCAGATACCCCAGCGATCGGTACACGCCCGCGATAAGCAGCGGCTGGTGGGTTCTTTCGGCGGTCGTCAGCGCCGATTGCAGCACCGAATCGGCGGTGGCGAAGCGGCCGAGATCGATCTGAGTGTCAGCAAACCGCCGGCTGGCTTTAATCTGACTGGTGTCGGGCAGTGTGGCAACCGAGTCGATAAACGTCCGACCCCACTGGGCCGACACTCCGGCACTGCTGGCCAGAACCAGCAGCAACGACAGATACAATTTCATGGCGAAAAAAGAGGGGTGGCAACAACAGGGAAAAGGGCCAGGCTGGCCGGAGCAGGAGCGGTGTGGGAAGACGGGCTAAAACTACCAATTTTATGGACAAAACACGTTTCGTATCTGGGCTGATTGTGAAGCGGATAGCCGTTGGCTGGTAACCATTTGGCCGGCCAGGACGTTGATTCGGGTGAACCTCAACCAAACTGTTCATGAATTACAGACCATTGGGAAACACCGGCGTGCTGGTATCGGAAATATGCCTGGGCACGATGACGTTCGGGGGCGAAGGCTACTGGAAGGCCATGGGCCAGTTGCAGCAGGATGCTGTAAACGACATTGTGAAGACCGCTCTCGACAGCGGCATCAATTTCATCGATACGGCCAATGTTTACTCATTCGGGCAGTCGGAAACCCTGCTGGGGCAGGCACTGCAGGGACTGGGTATCAGCCGCGACGATATCGTGCTGGCTACCAAGGTACGGGGCCGCATGGGCGACGGTAAGAATCAGGTCGGGCTGGGGCGGCTGCAGATCATGCAGCAGATCGAAGGCAGTCTCAAACGGCTCCAGACCGATCACATCGACCTCTACCAGATTCACGGCTTCGATCCGATGACGCCCCTCGAAGAAACCATGCGCGGCCTGGAAGATGTGGTGCGAAGCGGTAAGGTGCGCTACATCGGCTGCTCGAACCTGGCCGCCTGGCAGGTCATGAAAGCCAATGGCATTGCCGAAAAAAACGGCTGGACCCCGTTTTCCTCGACTCAGAACTACTACTCCATTGCCGGCCGCGATCTGGAAAACGAACTGGTGCCGATGGCCCACGATCAGCAGATGGCCATTCTGCCCTGGAGCCCCCTGGCGGGTGGTTTTCTGTCGGGCAAATACACCCGCAGCAATAAACCCGACGGAGAGTCGCGCCGGTTGGTATTCGATTTCCCGCCCGTCGATCAGGAAAAAGCCTACGACATCATCGAGGCTATCGAACCCATTGCCCAAGCGCATGGCGTGTCGGTAGCGCGCATTGCGCTGGCGTGGGTGCTGGCCCGGCCCGGCGTTACCAGCGTAATCATTGGTGCCAAAAACACCGATCAGCTCATCGATAACATCAAAGCCGTCGATATAAGCCTGACCACCGAACAGCTCGAACAGCTCGATGCCGTAAGCAGCCGGCCCAAACCGTATCCGCAGTGGATGATCGAGCGGCAGTCGGGCGACCGGCACGGCCCATATAATTTCAACCCCAACCCGCCGGGCAGCAGCACGGCCAACTAAAACCACAGGCCTTTGCAAATGCGGCCCGCTCTGCCGTATTTTGTGGCTATAAATCACGTACCCCGCAATGAATTTTCCCGCAGAACTGAAGTACACGCAGGATCACGAATGGATTCGGCTGGAAGCCGACGGCACAGCCGTTGTCGGCATCACTGATTTCGCGCAGCACGAGCTGGGCGACATCGTCTTCGTCGACGTTGCAACGGTTGGGCAGTCCCTCAGCAAAGGGGATGTGTTTGGGTCGGTAGAAGCCGTGAAAACGGTATCTGACCTGTTTCTGCCCCTCGATGGTGAAGTACTGGAAGTAAACAAAGGCGTTGAGAAAAGCCCCGAACTGGTCAACAGCGATCCCTACGGTGATGGCTGGATTATCCGGATGAAGCCCAGCAGCGACAGTCTGGACGACCTGCTGACGGTAGCGGCTTATCAGGAACTGGTTGGTGCCTGATCGACCGATTGCGTAATGAAAAAGGCTCCAGCCGGCAACCCGCCTGTGGAGCCTTTTTTTTAGATAGATCCGCCGTGCCTGCCGGCCCCGCCGGCCCGGGCCCACGGCTTATTGCAAACCGCCTGTTTCCTCTTCATGGACTTACTGATTCGCGCTGCCCGCCTGTTTGATTCGACGTCGCCCGCCCACGGCGAACCGATGGATATATGGATTGAGAATGGCCTTATTCGTCAACTGGGTCAGCACCTGGCCGTACCCGATGGGACGCGGGTGGTGGAGGCCGCCAACCTGTGTGTGTCGCCGGGCTGGGTCGATATGCGGGTAACGGCGCAGGACCCCGGCTACGAGCACAAAGAAGATCTGACGAGTGTGTGCCAGACCGCTGCCGCCGGGGGCTTTACCGATATTGTGCTGCTGCCCAACACCCTGCCGGTGGTCGATGCCAAGGGGCCGCTGGGCTACCTGCAGCGCATGAGCACCGGGCAGCCGGTACGCGTGCACGCCATGGCCGCTATTACCCGCAAGGCCGAAGGCATTGACTTTACCGACATGATCGACCTGCACCATGCCGGGGCAGTGGCTTTCTCCGACGGTACCCACCCGCTGCAACATCCCGACCTGCTGCTGAAAACGCTGCAGTACCTCAATCCGATTGGCGGACTGCTTATCAACCGGCCCGAAGAAACCAGCCTGAACCTGTACGGGCAGATGCACGAAGGTGTACAGAGCACACTGCTGGGGCTCAAAGGTATGCCCAGTCTGGCCGAAGAAATCAGGGTGGAGCGCGACCTGCGGCTGCTGGAATACGTACTGGGTGGTTCGGGCGAGAGCGATCGTCCGCTGCTTCACTTCGCTACGCTCTCCACGGCCCGTTCGGTCGAGCTGATCCGGCAGGCCAAAGCGCAGGGGCTACCCGTCAGCTGCGATGTGGCCGTGCATCAGCTGGTATTCGACGACAGCGCCATGGCCGGCTTCGATACCAACCTGAAAGTGAATCCGCCCTTCCGCTCGCCCGACGACAGGCAGGCGCTCTGGGCCGGTCTGGCCGATGGCACGATCGACGCCATTGTGTCGGACCACAGCCCGCAGGATGCCGAAAGCAAAAATCTGGAGTTCGATCAGGCCGAATTTGGTATGATCGGTCTCGAAACGGTTTTCGCGGCCGCCATCACCCACAACCAGGCGCTGCCACTGACTACCCTCATTGACCGGCTTACGGCCGGGCCCCGCCATATTCTGCGGCTGCCCCCCGTCCGGATGGCCGAAGGGGAGCCCGCCTGTCTGACGCTGTTCGACCCAACGGCTTCGTGGACGTACGCGCACACCCGGTCGAAATCCAAAAACTCACCTTTCCTGGGTCAGACACTCACGGGCCGCGTTATCGGTACGGTGGCTCAGGGACAGTACATCCCAACCGTATGAAGGCCATCCTGACGTATTTTAACCACCCCCTGCTGAAACTGCCCCTGCTGGCGGGTCTGCTGACGGGGGTGTTGTGCTTCGTGTACTTTCTGGCGCTCTATGCGCTGGGCATTCCGCCCCTGGGCAACATTCGGGTACTCGATTTCGGAATTCACATCATCATGATGGTAGCCACGGTCTGGTACTACCGCAAGTATGTGGGCCACGGTATGCTGCACCTCTGGGAAGGTATTACGATCTGCTACGTGCTCAACACAGTGGCCGCCCTGCTGACGGGCTGGCTTATTTATTTTTTCGTGACTCAGATTAGCCCCGATGTATTTGCCGAATACGTCGTTAATTCGAAAAAATTACTGCTCGAGGGCAAGAAGCAGCTGACCGATCAGTTTGGCCCCGAAACGTTTCAGGAGCAATGGAACAAAGTAAGCAACATGCAGCCCGGCGTGCTGCTGCCCGACGAGCTGACCAAGAAAACGGCGCTGGCCGTATTACCCGTGCTCATTGTTTCGCTTATCTTCCGCAAACAGGATTACGGCGTTTACCAGCAGTAGTACCAACCGAAAACCTATTCCTCGATAACCTGTACCATGACCGAACAACCTTCTACCGCACGTGTGGCCCTGAAATGGGGCGTTATGCTGGGCATCGCCCTGATGCTCATCACCCTGCTCATGTACCTGACCACGCCAACAGGCAACATCGGGTTTACCCTGCTCACCCTGGCTGTGATGGTGGCGTTTCTCTACCTGGGCATGAGCGAATACCGCCGGCTGAACGGGGGCTTCATGGCGTACGGCGAAGGCATGGGGCTCGGTGCGCTGCTCTCGGCCGTGGCCGGTATGCTATCGGCGGCCTTCACCACGTTCTATAACGTAGTGATCGACCCCGAGATACAGCAACGGTCCATCGAACTGGCCCGCGAGCAGCTCGAAAAACAGAACATGAGCGACGAACAGATCGATCAGGCTATGGAAATGGCCATGAAATTCCAGTCGCCCGGGTTCATGTTTGTAGCCGGTATCTTCGGTACCATCATTATGGGCGCTCTGCTGTCGCTGGTTGTGGCGGCCGTGCTGCGCAAAAACCGGCCGGTGTTCGAATAAACCGGCCGTCGATTCCTGACTGTTTCATTGACCCTGTTCTCGCTGTGCTCGCTATTTTCCGGAAAGAGATCAACCAGTTTTTCTCGTCGCCCATTGCCTACATCATCATGGCCGTTTTTCTGACGGCGCTGGGGTTGCTGCTCTGGGTGTTTCCGGATACCAGCGTGCTCGACGCGGGCTATGCTAATCTGACGACGTTTTTCAGTCTGACGCCCTACGTGCTGCTGTTTCTGGTGCCGGCCATCACCATGCGCGCCATTGCCGATGAGGTTCGGACCGGCACGCTCGAATGGTTGCTGACCAAGCCCGTTGGCGGCTGGAGCATTGTGGGGGGCAAGTTTCTGGCCTGCTGGTTGCTGGTGGCGCTTACGCTGCTGCCTACGCTGCTCTACTACGTCACGCTCTACACGCTGGGCTCACCCGTGGGAAATATCGACTCGGCGGGTGTATTTGGGGCATACATCGGGCTGCTGCTGCTGGCGGGCGTGTTCGTGGCGATCGGCCTGTTTGCGTCGGCTCTCAACGACAACCAGGTGGTTGCTTTCGTGCTGGGCGTGTTTTTCTGTTTCCTGCTCTACGCCGGCCTGGGAGCCGCGGGTGCGCTGCCACTGGGACGGGTGTCGTACTACCTGGCTTACCTGTCGCTCGATGAGCAGTACCGGGCGCTGGGGCGTGGTCTCGTCGACTCCCGCAATGTAGTGTACCTGCTGAGTCTGACGGCGTTTTTTCTCTGGCTCACCGTGCGCCGGCTCAGCCGCAACTAATCTTCTCCATGACGCTGAAATCGCTTCTGTACTACGCGGCTCTGGGCAGTACCATCGCCATTTTTATCGGCTGCTCCATTCCGGGCAAGCAGGTGCCAACCGTTTTTTCGGCCAGCGACAAGCTCACCCACGTATTTATTTTTGCGGTGTTTGGCGGGCTGTGGTATCTCAACGGCTACAAAGCGTGGCGCGTGCTGCTGGCCGGTATCGGCTACGGCATTCTGATTGAAATCTGGCAGGGCATTATGCCCATCAACCGATCCTTCGACCTCTACGATGCTCTGGCCGATTCGATTGGCACGGCGGCTGGTATTGGGGTGGCCATGTTGCTGGCCCGCTGGCTGCCCATCCGAACCGCCTGAAAACAGCTTGTGCCCGACCAGCGCAAATCCCTGAACGCTGATCGGGCACAAGCAACAAAACCATAAGCGATTACCGCATGGCCGTGGGGCGGGGCGTCGTATTGCACTTCAGGCCAATAATCTTGTAGGCCTGCGCGTAGCCCAGTTCACCCGACCGGCTCAGGTCGACGCAGCCCGCCGATTCTTCGCCCGTATCGAACCGGATAACACCGCGCAGGTAGTACGATTCGGCGTGGCGCGGGTTAAGCTTGATCGTGCTGTTGCAGTCGATCATCGATCCTTTCTGATCGCCCAGCGTTGAGCGCACCATGGCCCGAATGAAATACGCTTCGGCATTGGTTGGGTTCAGTTCAACGGCCCGGTTCAGGTCGAGCAGCGCCGACTTGCCTTCGCCCGCCGAGTTTTTCAGAATACCCCGCACCAGATACGCATCCGACCGGTCTTCGCTCAGCTCGGTAACCTTGTAGCGGTCCTGCACCACCGAGCCCAGCAGCGGTAGGGTACTCGATGTGATGAAATCACTGTAGTACGCTTTAGTCTGGATGCTGGTGTTGCCCATCTCGATCGACTTGTCGATGTCGGCTAGGGCCGGGCGAGCATTGCCAAGCCGGCTTTTGCAGAAACCCCGGCTGAAAAGCGCCTTGTGGTGCGTCGGATTGAGCTGGATGGTGTGGTCGAAATCGGCCAGTGCGCCCTGGTAATCGGCCGAACGGCTCTTCACCAGTCCCCGGCGGTAGTAGAGGTCGGCTTCATCTTTGTTGATCTCGATGGCGCGGTTGAAATCGCTTAAGGCATTTTTCAGGTCGTCGAGTTTGAACCGGGCGTAGCCGCGGCCGTCGAGAGCCTGCGAGCGGTTGGGCGACTTATCAACGACCAGCGAAAAATCGGCCAGCGCGCCTTTATAATCCTGCATCAGGGTTTTGCAGTTGCCGCGGGCCAGCAGCATGTTTATATCGTTGGGCGACAGCGAAACCGCTTTGTTGAAATCGCTCAGGGCACCGCCGTAGTAGTTGATCTGCTGGCGGCAGATACCCCGGTAGTAGTAAAGCAGCGGATCGTTGCCATTGAGCTCAATGGCGCGGTTGAAATCCTGCATCGCACCCCGGTAGTCTTCCTGCTTAGAGCGGTTCATGCCCCGGTACAGATATGCGTTGGGATCGGCGGAGTTCAGTTCCAGCGACTGGTCGAGGTCGAGATTGGCGCCCTGCAGATCGTTGAGACTGATTTTGGCCAGCGCGCGGTTGTAGTAGCTCGCGGCATTTTCGGGGTTCAGAATAATGGCTGTTGTGAACGACTGTAGCGCACCGGTGTAGTCTTTGGCCGCACTGCGCGTAACGCCCTCGTTGAAATAGTCGGCGGCCGTTTGTTGGGCCACGAGCGGAGTTGTAACCAGGGCAAACGCAAACGAGAGGAACGATAAAAAGTACTTATACATGTAGCTATTTTTATAGGTTGGGTTGATTGAGGGGATTTCGCGCCAAAACTAACGGATTGACCAGTAGGTCTGCGCTCCGCTCACGAAATAAGTATTAATGCTTAATAAAATATACATTGTCATATATCTAAAAAAATAACTAGCTGTTAATGAATACGTAAAAAGTCTTCTTTGTCACGAAAAAGTGAGACAGGTGGGAGCCGTGCCACCGGGCCCAATCCGGTCATTGGTTCGATACGCTGGCTCCGACACTGACAAAACAAGGGGGCTGTTGGCGGGTCGTCTCAGAAAAAATCGCCAATTTGAGGCCCTCTAACCATTGATCGTTATGCATATTGGATTCGTGGGCCTGGGTAAAATGGGGTTCAACCTCGTGGCCAACCTGGTCCGTCATGGGCACACCGTTGTCGGGTACGACATTAACCCCACGCTTGTTGAAGCGATTAAGACGCAGGGTGCGCAGGGGGTTTCGACACTGGAAGAGCTGTATCAGGCCCTGCCCGAAAAACGGGTGCTGTGGCTGATGATTCCGGCTGGTCCGCTTGTCGACACCGTTATCGAGCAGCTGCTGACCGTTATTCAGCCCGGCGATACGCTGATCGACGGCGGTAACTCACACTACAAGGACTCGATCCGGCGGCACGACTACCTCAAGGAAAAGGGTATCGGCTACCTCGACTGCGGTACGAGCGGTGGCATGAGCGGAGCGCTGCATGGCGCCTGCACCATGGTAGGGGGCGATCCCGACGTAATTGAGCCGCTACACAGCGTGTTCAACGAAATTTCGGTCGAGAACGGCTACCTCTACACGGGGCCTTCGGGGAGCGGTCACTTCGTCAAGATGGTACACAACGGTATCGAGTACGGCATGATGCAGTCGATTGCCGAAGGCTTCGAAGTATTGGAGAAAAGCGAATTTCCGCTTGATTTTGCGGCCGTGGCCAAAATGTGGAGCAACGGCTCGGTAATTCGCGGCTGGCTGATGGAGCTGACCGAAAACGCCTTCCGCAAAGACGCGAAACTGGACGAAATCAAAGGCCGGATGTTCTCGTCGGGCGAAGGCAAATGGACGCTGGAGGCTGCGCTCGACATGGGTGTGCCAACGCCGGTGATTGCGTTGTCGCTGCTGATGCGCTACCGGTCGCTGCAGGACGATACCTTCACGGGTAAGGTTGTCGCTGCGCTCCGTAATGAGTTTGGCGGCCACGCGGTCGAAAAAAAATAAGGCGTTTCTGACGTCTGGCGGTGGTTTCCGGGGTATTGGCTTACGATTAGATGAGTAACCGCCCCGGAAACCACCGCTTTTTGTTGGCGGGTGCCCCAACTTTATATACACCACCGGCCAATCTGCCGACTCTTTATGCGTTCTAGTTAAAGTAACTTGTGGGCAGGCACCTGAACTGCCGCTTCGATCGTAAAGACTTACCTAATCGTTTATCGCAACCACCGTACTGTTTCATGAAGACACTCGGCCTTATCAATGACCCCACCTTCACGGGGGGGAACTATACCCGGCTCGATCGATTTTTTCTGCGCTACATCAAAGACGAACGTGATCTGCCCTTTATTTACCTGACGCTGCAGATCACATTCACCCTGATTCCGCTGTCGGTGCTGTTGTTCATGCCCTTCATTACGGGCTGGATGTGGTGGGCCGTGGCCGCTGTACACTTTTTTATCAGCAACTTCCGCTTCAAAGGGCCGTTTGGGCTGATGCTTCACTGCACCAGTCATCGTCCGTTTTTCAAGCCCGAGTACGGCTGGATGAACAACTACCTGCCCTGGATTCTGGCGCCCTTTTTCGGCCACTCGCCCGAAACCTACTACAGCCACCACATTGGCATGCACCATCCCGAGAATAACCTCGAGGACGATGAGAGCAGCACCATGGCTTACCAACGCGACAGCTTCCGCAGCTTTCTGAGCTATTTTGGCCATTTCTTCGTGCTGGGCGTGTATGAACTGCTGGGTTACCTGCGCTGGAAAAACCGCAGCAAACTGGCCACCCGCGCCATGATTGGGGAGCTGATTTTTTTCGGCGCCTGCGTGGTGCTGTGCTTTGTGAACTGGCCCGCTACGGTTGCCGTGTTTATTCTGCCGATGTTCATCTATCGGCTAATTGCCATGCTGGGCAACTGGACCCAGCATGCTTTCGTGGATGGCAATGATCCGGGCAATGCCTATAAAAACAGCATCACCTGTATTAACGTCAACTACAACAAGAAGTGCTGGAACGATGGCTACCACATTAGCCACCACGTACGCCCGGCTATGCACTGGACCGAGCACCCCACCTTTTTTCAGAAAACAATCGATAAATACGCTCAGCATCAGGCCATTATTTTCGACGGGCTCGACTTTCTGCAGATTTTCTTCCTGCTGATGCGCGGGCGCTACGACCGGCTGGCCCAAAGCATGGTCAACGTCAACGGCACGTTTGCGTCCGAGCAGGAGGCTATCGACCTGCTGCGCCGGCGCACCCAGCGCATTCCGGTCGCGGTGGCCGAACCGGCCCTGCAACTCTAGCGAAACCAGTGCTTACAGAACGCCCTGTGACTTGTTCGGGAGCTGGCCAAAGCCAGTCCGGAGCCGATCACAGGGCGTTCTGGTTGTTAGATGCTGCCGTCGACCCGGGCTTCGAGCACACGTTGCACATCGGCAGGCACATTCGACAGGAAGTCGTAGCCAGTAAGCCGTTCGAGTTCGTCGACGCTGGTCAGGTAGGCCTGCCAGGGCTTGTCGGCGGTGGTGGGCACGTTGGGCATGGCTACGGCAATGACGCGGGTATTCGTCGAGATACGGTTTACGTCGTCGGTGCCGTTGGGAAGCACCACGATGATTTTCCAGAGCATGGCCGGCACCGTTATTTTACCGCCGGCGATGCTGGTAGCGGCTCCATTTTGCCCGGTACCGCCAGTGCCGTAAGTCCCCGCCACGATATAGGCTTCGTTGTTGGCCGCCAGGAGCTGCCGTTCGTATTCCTCCAGGTATTTCCAGACCTCGCGATTATGGCGCGGGGATTGTGGCACGATGTTGGTTAAATAAAACGTGGCCGCATTGTCTTCGGGCGAGCCGTCGCGGTCGTCGGATGGGCACAGATGGCCCCGGTCGAAACCGGTATTGGTATAGTCCGATGTGCGGGCCGCATACCAGCCGGAAGGCAGGAGCGGATCGGGCCGGAATTCGTTGGTCCGGGTGGCCGAGCCTTTCCAGGCCGCGCTGAGGTGCCAGCTGACCCAGTTGGTCAGGCCGCGCTGCCGGTTATACGACAGGGCGTAGGCCTGCCGCCGGATCAGGTAGTGCGTGGGCCCCTCGGGCATGGTGCCGGCGGGGTTGCCCAGCGCCATGTTATCGTCGCGGGTGGGCGGATAAACGGCTGGTGTACCCGCAACGGGGGGCTGCCCCGTGGGCACAATAGGCCGGCGGCATCCGTCGATACCCAGGCTGAGACTGAGCACCAGCAGCAGTATTTGCCAGTGACGGAACGAGTAGATTGATTTTGCTGCCATTGTTGATGAACTTTACCCTGCGAATCGTGTGCTAACGCGGTTTGTGGTTAACCAACCGAATCAGTAACACTGAGATTAACCTAAAATAGACGAGTTTTCTGCTGTTATGGCTAAAAAAAAGCAACCAGGCGGTAGTGCGCCCGATCGGCCCGGCACGGACCGACCGTCCCGTCCGGTTCCCTCCAAACCAACTCCTTCCGCAACGGTTCGACCGCCATCACCCCGTCCTATCGATACTCCGCAGCGCCCGCTGAGCCGACCCGTCGGTGCCGGTACGGAGTCAACAGGTTTGTCGGCTGGTCTGCCCATCGACACCCGTCCGGTAGTATGGTGGCCCGTGGCTGTCCTGGCTCTGTTGGGGGTGTTGCTCTATATGAACACGTTCGGCCATCAGTATGCTCTCGACGATATTGCGGCCGTAGAACAGAACTTGTTTGTCCGCAAAGGTATCGCCGGTATTCCGGATTTGATGCGCACCGAGTTCTGGCATTTCAGCAATATATCGCTGGGGTATTACCGGCCCCTGTCGCTGATCACGTTTGCGCTCGAGCAGGAGTATTTCGGCAGCGCACCGGGTATCAGTCATATTATCAATACCATTCTGTACGGTCTGACGGGGGCTGTAGTGGCCATACTGCTCCAGAAATGGCTACCTGGTCAGGTCATCATCGCTTTTCTCATTGGGCTGGTATTCGTAGCGCACCCCATCCATACCGAGATCGTTGCCAACATCAAGGGGCGCGATGAAATCCTCAGCTTTCTGTTTATTGCCCTGATGCTGCTGACCTACTGGCGTTACCTCGAAACCCGTCAGTGGGGCTGGATCGTGGGGGCCTGCCTGTCGCTCTACCTTGCTTTTCTGTCGAAGGAGTCGTCGATCGTGAGCCTGGGTCTGATTCCGGCCATGCAGTACTGGTTTGCCCGGCGCAACCTCTGGCAGTCGCTCATCAGCCTGTGGCCATTCCTGATCGTTGCCGCGCTGTTTTTTTACCAGAAAAAGGTCATGATCGGTACGCTGAGCGGAGCCCCCCCGGTCGACTGGGCCAACTACCCCTACGCTATCGAGAAAACGCAGAAATCGACGACATTTAAGTTTCTGATGTATTACCTGCGGCTGCTGATTGTGCCGCATCCGCTGGTCTATGACTATTCCTACAATATCATCCCGTCGGGCAGCAAGGGTGACCTGCTGACCTGGGCCGGCTTCATTACGCTGCTGGCCATGCTGTGGCTGACCTGGAAAGGCGCCGTAAAACGCACGCTCTGGGGCTTTGGTCTCTACTGGTTCTTTGTTACCATGGCGCCGGGGCTGGGCTTTATCTGGATTCGGGGCGGCATTTTTGCCGAACGCTTTATGTATGCCGCCGTGCTGGGTTTTGGCTTCATACTGGTCTGGGGACTGCAGAAGCTGCTGGTACGTCAGTCGGCCAACGCCCTTCCGGATGCCCCCGCCGTACAACCGGCATTGGCCCGCTACGGCCCGCTGCTAGGTCTGATGGTTGTTGTACTGGGTCTGTATTCGTTCAAGACCGTTACGCGCAACCGTGACTGGGAAAACAACTTCGTACTGTTCAACTCGGCCCTGCCGGCCGCCGAAAACAGCTGTCAGGTGCAGCGGCACGTGGCCAACGAGTGGATTCAGAAAGGGCTGAAAGACCGGGCTATCATGGATTCGGTGGCGCTGAAACTACCGAAGCTGAAACAGCCCGATTCGCTGCAGCGGGCGCGGCAGGTTATTGCCGACGCCGAAAAGCAGGCCAACACCCACGGCCGCTGGGCCCTAGACCACCTGCAGGAGTCGACCCGGATCTACCCGAACTTCGGCGAGGCTTACTTCTCGATGGCGTATGTGTTTCAGAAAATCATCCCGAACGTCGACTCGGCCAAGTATTACTACAAGCAAACGATTCGGGCGGCCAATGCCTACGCGCCGGCCTATAATAACCTGGGTGTGATTTACCAGACCGAAGGCTTTGCCAACAACGACCGGCGTAAGCTCGAACTGGCATCGTACTACTATAACCGGTCGATGGTTGTGAACCCGGCCTACGTAGACGGGCAGAACAACCGCGCCAACCTCGAAAAAGCAGTGGGTATCAACGTGCAGGTATTGCCCGATTCGATTCTGAACAAATACTAGACCCACCGGGTCTGACTGGCAAACGGCTCCATCACCAATCCGGCGATGGAGCCGTTTTTTTATGCAGACCGGATAGGCGACTTGGCTCAAAAATTGATCGGTAGTCAGTAGGGCCGCAGCCAGTTCTGACCTGATCAGGGCCGGGCGCGGCTACCGACTCCCGATCTGTGAAACAGCTTATCCAACATCTCCGTACGGGCGAGACCCAGCTGACCGATGTGCCTATGCCGCAGGTGGGGCGAGGGCAGGTGCTTATCCAGACCCGCCGGTCGCTCGTGTCGCTGGGCACCGAGCGGATGCTGGTCGAGTTTGGTAAAGCGAGTCTGCTGGCAAAAGCCCGGCAGCAGCCCGAACGGGTCAGACAGGTACTCGACAAGATGCAGGCCGACGGCGTTATGCCGACACTGGAGGCCGTATTTCGCAAACTCGATCAGCCGCTGCCACTGGGTTACTGCAATGTGGGCACGGTGCTGGCCGTTGGGGAGGGGGTTGCCGACCTCCGCCCCGGCGACCGCGTTGCATCGAACGGCGCCCACGCGCAGATCGTGTGTGTGCCGCGTAATCTGGTCGTAACCATTCCCGACGGGGTAAGCGACAATGCCGCTACGTTTACCGTGATTGGCGCCATCGGGCTGCAGGGCATCCGGTTGCTGGCGCCCACGCTCGGCGAAACCGTGGTGGTAATCGGGCTGGGGCTGATCGGGCTCCTGACGGCCGAACTGCTGCGGCTCAACGGCTGCCGCGTGATTGGGCTCGACCTCGACGAGCACAAGCTGGACCTGGCCCGGCAACGGGGTATCATAGCCCTCAACACAACCGACGGTACCGATGTGGTCAGCGCCGTGCTGGCCCTGACGGGTGGGATTGGTGCCGATGGCGTCGTGATAACGGCCGCAGCCAAAACCGATGAACTGATGGCCCAGGCCGCCCGCATGAGCCGAAAGCGGGGCCGGCTGGTGCTGATCGGCGTGGTGGGGCTGGCGCTTAACCGGGCCGATTTCTATGAAAAAGAACTGACCTTTCAGGTATCGTGCTCCTACGGGCCCGGCCGCTACGACGAGCGGTACGAGCAGCAGGGACACGACTACCCGCTGCCGTTTGTCCGCTGGACCGAAAACCGCAACTTTCAGGCGCTGCTGCAACTGATGGCCACCGGGCAGCTCGACCCAACGCCTTACATTACCGAGGTCGTGCCGCTGGCCGACTACGCCCGGATTTATGGAGGCATGGGGCAGCCAGACCGCCGGGGCGTTATTGCTTCGCTGCTGGCGTATCCCGAAACGGTTGATACCAGCAGGCAGCTCACCCTGCGCGAACCCCGCTATCAGGCCACTACGGCCACGGTCGGGTTTATCGGGGCGGGTAATTTTGCCGGAGCGGTGTTGCTGCCGGGGCTCAAAGCGGCCGGGGCCAACCTGCATACCATTGCCAGCAAAAGCGGGCTCAGTGCCACACTGCTGGCGGGTAAATACGGGGTGGCTCATACCACCACCGATTACCGAACCATCCTGGCCGACCCGACCATCGACCTGTGTGTGATCAGCACCCGCCACAATACCCACGCCCGGCTCACGATCGAAGCCCTGCGGGCGGGCAAACACGTATTTGTCGAGAAACCCCTGCTCATCGACGAGGCCGATCTGGCTCCCCTGATCGAAGCCCGGCAGGCTGCCGGCCGACTGGTGGCGGTGGGTTTCAACCGACGCTTTTCGCCCTACGTGCAGCAGATGAAAAAAATGCTGGGGGGCAGCCAGTCGGGGGCGGTGCCGATGAACGTGGTGGCTACCCTGAACGCGGGGGCCGTTCCGGCCGATTCGTGGGTGCATGATCGGTCTGTAGGCGGGGGGCGGCTGATGGGCGAAGCCTGCCACCTGATCGATCTGATTGCCTACCTGACCGGGAGTACGGTGGTGCAGGTGTGCGTCAATGCCATGGGTCCACACCCAACCGAAACCACCGATTCGGCGTCGGTACTGCTGCAGTTTGCAAATGGCGCCACCGGCGTGATCAACTACTTCGCCAACGGCCACAAGGCCTACGCCAAGGAGCGGGTAGAAGTGTATTCGCAGGGCCGCACGCTCGTGCTCGACAACTTCCGCAAGCTGTCGGGCTTCGGCTTTCGCGGCTTTTCGGGCCTGTCGGGCCGGCAGGACAAAGGCCATGAGCGGCAGCTGAAGCAGCTGGTAGCGCAGCTGCGCACTGGCCTGCCCGACCCGACGATGGCTTCGTTTGCCGAGTTAATCAACACTACGCAGGCAACACTGGCCCTGCTGCGCAGCCTGCGCGAACGGCGCTGGGTAACCGTGGCCGATATGGGCTGTTTGCAGGCCGAACCCTCCCAACCCGTATGGCTATGAAACAACTGGCACGGATCGGCCGCACCGTTCGGCACCTGCAGGCCCGGCAGGTGGTGTATCAACTGGTCAACCGGCTGCGTCGGCCGCACCGGCTGCGGCTGTTGCCCGGTGCCCCCAGGGTCTACCACCTGGCTGCGTTGCCGCCCGACAAGCCCGTAAGCCTGTTATCCGATGGTACCTTCTGCCTGCTGAATCAACCCGCTACGCGCCCCCTCGGCTGGAACGACGACCGCTACGGCAAACTCTGGACGTATACGCTCAATTATTTCGACTGTCTGAACCAGCCGGGGCTGCCGGTCGAAATCGGGCTGGCGCTGATGCGTAATTTTATGGCGCATACCACCCGCCACTCGGTTGGGATGGAACCCTATCCGATTTCACTGCGGGCCATCAACTGGATACGCTTTCTGAGTCTGCATCGCCTGACCGATGCCCCTGTCGAGGCTCACCTGTGGGCGCAGCTGCTGGTGCTGAGCCGCCGGCCCGAATACCACCTGGCCGGTAATCACCTGCTCGAAAACGGTTTCGCGCTGCTGGTGGGCGGCTTATTTTTTCAGCACCGCCGGTGGTTCGAACAAGGGCGCCGGCTCGTGGTCGACGAGCTGAACCAGCAGATGCTGGCCGACGGCGGGCACGACGAACGCAGCCCCATGTACCACCAGTTGCTGCTCGACCGGCTGCTCGATACGCTGGCCCTGCTGGCACCAAACCGCTGGGCCAGCGATCCGGCGCTGGTCGCGACATTGCGAAGCACGGCCGGGCGAATGCTTGGCTGGCTGCGGCAGATCACGTTTGCCGATGGCAGCATCCCACTCGTCAACGATGCGGCTCCTGGTCTGGCCCCCGATACGGCCGCGCTACTGGCCAAGGCGACCCGACTCGGCATTGCCTCCACGCCCACACCGCTGAGCGATTCGGGCTACCGGATGCTGCGCCGGCCGCGAGTCGAACTGCTGGCCGATGTAGGCCCGGTTGGTCCCGACCATCAGCCCGGTCATGCCCACGCCGATACCCTGTCGTTCATAGTGTATGTGGATAAGTCTCCGCTGTTTGTGGATAACGCCACATCGACCTACACGATCGGGCCGCGCCGGACGTGGGAGCGGAGTACGGCGGCCCATAACACGGTGGCGGTAGACGGTCAGGATTCGTCGGAGGTGTGGGCCGGCTTTCGGGTGGGTCGGCGGGCGCGGGTGCGGCTGCTGGTCGATACCGAGAACTGCCTGGTGGCCCGCCACAACGGCTACCGGCAGCTGGGCATTACCCACGAACGCGCCTGGCAGCTCAGCGACACGGCTATCACGATCCACGACCGGCTGCTGACGACCGGTAACGCCCCGGCCGAAGGAATCGCCCGCTTTTACATCCATCCCGATCAGCCCGTTCGGCAACAGGCCGGCGGGGTGCAGATTGGTCCTGTCTGGCTGCGTTTCGACGCGCCGACGCCCCTACAACTGCGGCTGGTGTCCGTCGAACTGGCTGATGGCTTCAACCGGTTGCGGCCGGCTACCTGTCTGGAAGTAACGTTTCGCGGAGAAGTAACAACGCTGCTTAGCCTATGACCATCTTATACCTGACCTTTTATTTCGAACCCGACCTGTGCGCCGGCTCCTTCCGGAATACGCCCCTCGTCGATGAACTGGCCCGTCAGCTGACCCCGGCCGATACGATCCATGTGGTGACGACGCAACCCAACCGCTACCAGTCGTTTCGGGCAACGGCGCCCGCGGTCGAAGACCGGAGCCCGGCCGGCGGGGCGCAGGTCTGGGTCGACCGGGTGGCGGTACCAGCCCACTCCAGCGGGTTGCTCGATCAGATTCGGTCGTTCCTGGTTTATTACCGGGCTGTTTACCGCCTGACGCGCGGTGGGCAGTATGACCGGGTAATCGCGTCATCGTCGCGCTTGTTCACGGCTTTTCTGGGTGCCCGCCTGGCCCGCCAGACGGGGGCGCTGCTACTGCTCGACATCCGCGACCTGTTTCGCGAGACCATTCTGGAAGTACTTACCAATCCGCTGCTTCGGCTGGTACTCCGACCGATACTGTGGGCGGTGGAGCAGTACACATTCGGGTATGCCTGGCACATCAATCTGGTGTCGGCCGGGTTCCGATCCTATTTCAACCGCTTCCGGCTGGCTTCCTACAGCTTTCATACAAACGGTATCGACGATGCATTTCTGCACATGCCGCCTACGCCCACCCGGCCGCCGGGTAACGTTCGTACCATTCTGTATGCGGGCAACATGGGCGAGGGGCAGGGCCTGCACCACATCGTGCCACAGGCCGCCCGGCGGCTGGGACCCGGCTACCGGTTTGTTCTGATCGGCGACGGGGGCGCGCGCGCCCGCCTGCTGGCCGCTGTCGACGCCGAAGGGGTAGCCAACGTCGACGTGCGGCCGCCCGTGGGCCGTACCGAGCTGATTGCCGCGTACCAGACCGCCGATTATCTTTTCGTGCACCTCAACGATCTTGATGCGTTTCGGCGGGTGCTGCCCTCAAAGCTGTTTGAGTACGGAGCTACCGACAAGCCAATACTGGCCGGGGTAGCCGGCTATGCGGCTCAGTTTGTCAAAGCCCAGTTGCCCAATACGCGGCTGTTTTCCCCCGGCGATGTAGCAGGCCTGGTGGAACAGGTGCAGCAAACGCCTTACCGCTGTTACCCCCGCACCGAGTTCGTGGCCCGGTTTCAGCGCAAAACCATCATGGCTGCGCTGGCCCGGCAGTTGCTTCGGCCACTCCGCTCCGATGTTGCTCACGTTCAACCGGCTACGGTATGACCATTCTGCTGACCGGCGCATCGGGCTTCCTGGGGGGCTACTTTTTCCGGGAACTATCGGCCGACCACGAGGTAGTAACGCTGGGACGCAGAGCTGTTGGCTCAGCCCATATTCACTGCGACCTGTCGTGGCAGACGCCGGTATTGCCGGGCATTGGCTACGATCTGGTTGTGCATGCCGCCGGCAAAGCCCACTCCGTGCCGCGCACCGACAGCGAACGGGCCGACTATGACCGGGTGAATGTGCAGGGGACCGAGCGGTTGCTGAAGGCCCTGGGTGGTCAGCCCCGCCTGCCGCAGGCACTGGTCTACATCAGCACGGTGCTGGTATATGGGCGCAGCACGGGCGAACTGCTCGATGAGGATACCCCTCTGGCAGCCCATGACGCCTACGGCCCCAGCAAGGTCAGGGCCGAGGAACTGGTACGCAATTGGGCCCGCCGGACGGGTGTGCGGCTCACCGTACTGCGTCTGCCGCTGGTGGCAGGCATTCCGCTCACCGGCAACCTGGCCTCTATGCAGCAGGCCATACAGCGGGGCTATTACGCCCGTATTGGCCAGGCGGAGGCCCGGCGCAGCATGGTCCGCGCCGACGATGTAGCCGCGGTGCTGGTGCGCGCTTCGGCCGAAGGGGGCATTTATCACCTGACCGATGGCTACCATCCGACGGTTCACGAACTGGAAGAGGCCCTGGCCCGGCAGGCAGGCCGTAGCCGCGTTCCGGTTATTCCCGCCAGACTGGCCCGGCGGGTGGCCCGCCTGGGCGACAGCATCAATGCCGTCGTCGGTCGTCGCTTTCCGCTCGACACCCCTGCCCTGACGCGCCTGACCAGTACCCTCACGTTTAGCGATGCCGCAGCCCGGCATCAGTTTCAATGGGCCCCCCGCCCCGTGCTCGATCTGTTCCGATGACTATGCTCTCTGCCTGGCTGTTGCTGCCGCTGCTCGTTGCGCTCGAATGGGGCTATATCGGACTGGCGCGCCGGCTTCGGCTCGTCGACCGGCCCAATGCCCGCAGTTCTCACGCCGAACCGACAGTGCGGGGCGGTGGGCTGATTATCGTACTGGCGGCTATGACTGCGGGGCTTACCGACCAGCAGCCGAGCCCGTGGTTCATGGGTGGACTGGGGCTCGTGGCCCTGATTAGTTTTGTCGATGACATCCGGCCGGTACCCAATCGCTACCGGCTGGCCGTGCAACTGCTGGCTGTGGTAGCGCTGCTTGTCCAGCTGGGGCTTGTACCCGTAGCCGGCTGGGTGTTGCTGCCGGTGCTGCTGGTTGGGGTAGGTACGCTGAACGCCTGCAATTTTATGGATGGCATCAATGGCATTACGGCGCTCTACAGCCTGGTTACCCTCAGTACGCTGTGGTGGCTCGGCAGACACGATAGCTATACGTCGGGGCTGCTGCCCGCTACGTTGATGGGCGTACTGGCGTTCAGCCTGTTTAACGTGCGCAGGAAAGCACTTTGCTTCGCGGGCGACGTGGGTAGTGTGTCGGTCGGGTTTATCATGCTCTATGCCCTGGGGCAGCTGATCCTGCGCGAAGGCTCGCTGCTGCCGGTGCTGCTGCTGGCGGTGTATGGTGTCGATAGCGTGCTGACCATTCTGCACCGAATGTGGCTGGGACAGAACATCTTTCAGGCGCACCGGATGCACCTGTTTCAGTGGCTGGTACATCGGCAGGGCTGGTCGCATCTGCGCGTGTCGGGGCTTTACGCACTCGTGCAGGGAGTCGTCAACAGTGTGGTGTACTGGGGACTCCGGGAGCCGGCCAGTACACAGACCTGGCTGGCCTTCGGTCTGCTGGCCGCGCTGGCAGTAACGTACTGCCTGACCAAAAAACGCCTGGCCGGCTCACCAGCAGACGCGCTTGTATCCGTCGGCTGAGCGGTCCGGGGTTGGTCAAGGGAGGGGGCCTAAAACAAAACCGCCGATCGGTGGGCCCGATCGGCGGTTTTACTGACGTTGGGCAAACTAGCGCACACTGCGACCAACGGCGATCAGATCTTCGGGCGACAGGGCCCCAACTACTTTTTTGAGTACCCGGCCATTGCCATCAATGTAGAGGAGGGTAGGGTAGGCTTCGAGCGGGTACACCTGCGACAGCGCTGGTCCCTCGCCTTTTTCCATGTCCATCTTCACGTTGATAAACTTGCTGTTGTACAGGTCACCTACGGCTTTCTGGGTAAATACCTTCTTCTGCAGCATTTTGCAGGGGCCGCACCAGCTGGCGTAGGCATCGAGGAAGATAATTTTCTTTTCGGCCTTCGCCTTCTTCAGAACATCTTTCCAGGCTGCATCCGTAAACTGAATGCCGCTGCCGCCTTCCGTTATGGAAGCACGGGTATTTACCGCTACGGCACTTATCAGGACCAAGGCCAGCAGCCAAATCACTTTTTTCATAAGGTATGCCGGGTATACCGGGGTTTTGTAGCGTTACTTGATCAGATAACGTATCAGCAGCCTGCTTTCGTTTCTGCCGATCAGCGGAGGGCCAAATTAGTATATGGGCTTACAAAACGCAAGCGTGGGCTTTCTGGTGATTCTTTCCGAACTTTGCCCCCTTTCTGTCACTCGTATCATGCCTGTTAAGCAAGCCGAATTTTTAGTCAGCAATTCCGATCCGGCCCTGTGCCCCAAGCCCGACCGGCCCGAATACGCCTTTATTGGCCGGTCCAATGTCGGTAAGTCGTCGCTGATCAATATGCTGACGGGCCGGTCGTCGCTGGCCAAAATATCGGGCAAACCCGGCAAGACCCAGCTGATCAACCATTTTATCATCGACAACGAGTGGTATCTGGTCGATTTGCCAGGCTACGGCTATGCACAGGTGGGTAAAGCCGAACGCGAGAAGTTTGCCGCCCTCATCGATGGCTACCTCACCACCCGGCCCAACCTGCTTTGTATTTTCGTGCTGGTCGACTCCCGCATTCCGCCCCAGAAAATCGACCTCGATTTTATGACCAACCTGGGTGAGCGCGGGCTGCCGTTCGTGATGGTCTTTACCAAGACCGAAAAGCTGGGCCCCAACAAGCTGCAGGCCACGCTCGACACGTACCGCCATACCATGCTGGAAACCTGGGACGAGATGCCGCAGTACTTTATCACATCGGCCGTTACGGCCGCCGGGCGCGAAGATATCCTGTCGTTTATTCAACCGCTGAACGGCGAATTCAAACGACCGGCCGGCCGACCGTAGTGGCCGGCGAAGCTCCGATGTGGTGGCGCCGTATCGAATCATTACCTCACAATAAAGGCAATACGCCGGCCAAAACGGGCGTTAGTGAATTACAAAGTCTCTATGGAAGCCTTAAAACAAATTGCCAACATTGCGGGTCAAAGCGGCCTGTTCCGGATTCTGAAACCCAGCCGGAATGGCGTTATCGTAGAAACCCTCGACGATAAGAAAACCAAGACCATGATGGGCCCCACCGCCCGTGTATCGGTCCTGAATGATATTTCGATTTACGTGGATACGGCTGAAGAGTCGATGCCGCTGGCCGATGTGCTGCTGGCCGTCAGCAACAAATACGGCGAAACGCTGCCCGTCGATTCGAAAAGCTCGGCCGACGAACAGGCTGATTTCATGGCCGAAGTGGTGCCCGATTACGACCGCGACCGGGTACGGCCGGCCGATATCAAGAAGCTGATCGTATGGTACGGTATCCTGCGTCAGCACGCTCCCGAGGTGTTCGAAAGCCAGCCCGCCACCGAAGGCGATGCGGCTGCCGACGCTCCGGCCGAAACCGAAGCATAAGGCCAACCGCCGGCCCGGCGGGGCCGTGCCGATACATTCATTTTTCAGTGAGAACGGAAAAGCCGCGATGACCATTGGTTTCGCGGCTTTTTTTTGATCGGGCGAAAAAAAGACGGTAGCCGAACGATGCCCGACTGGGGGCTTCCGGCTACCGTCTTTCTTTTCTGAACGCTTGTTTAGTCGACAGTGCTCAGCTTGACGGTGTTCGTCTTGCGGGCCTGGGTCAGCGGCATGCTCAGCGTGTTGATGAAGATGTCGCCCGATACCAGCCGCTTCTGGCTGATAAGGGTTTGCTTGATGCCCTCAACCGTTTGGTCGACAGTCAGTTCAGGATTGGCTTCGTACGGCATGGCCTGAACGCCCCAGTAGAGGCCCAGCGTATTGCGCAGCTGCGCATCGCCCGAGAATACCAGCAGATCGGCTTTGGGCCGGTGGTGCGACAGCCGAACGGCGGTATAGCCCGAGTTGGTGATGCCGATCACGGCTTTGGCATGTGTATCGCGGGCCAGCCGGCAGGCACTCATCACGACATTGTCGTTCAGGGCGTTTTCGCTGGGGTGTTCGTTGACCTGCGCGTGGTAGCGATAATAAATCGTATCGGTCGACGATTCTACCTGGCGGATCGTATTGGCCATGCTTTCAACGGCCAGGATGGGGTATTTACCCGAGGCTGTTTCGGCGCTGAGCATCACGGCGTCGGCGCCGTCCATGACCGAGTTGGCAATGTCGTTGATTTCAGCGCGGGTTGGTCGGGGTGCGTCGATCATGCTTTCCAGCATCTGCGTGGCTACAATGACGGGTTTGGCAGCCCGGTTGCACTTTTCCACCAGCATTTTCTGGATCATGGGTACTTCTTCGGCGGGCAATTCAACGCCGAGGTCGCCCCGGGCTACCATCAGCCCGTCGGTAGCGGCCACAATCTCATCGATGTTGACGATGGCTTCGGGCTTCTCGATTTTGGCGATTACGCGGCTCTTCTTGCCTTTCGACCGGATGTATTCTTTAATTTCAAGAATCTCCGATGCTTCCCGTACAAACGAGAGGGCAATCCACTCAACATCATTGGCCAGCCCGAACTCGAGGTCGGCCCAGTCTTTGTCGGTAACGGCCGGCATCGACACCTTGGTGTTGGGCAGGTTAACGCCTTTCTTCGACTTCATGGGACCGCCGTAGACGACTTCGGTTACGACGTCGGTGCCTTCGGTACGCAGTACGCGCACTTCCAGCTTGCCATCGTCCATCAGGATACGTTCGCCGGGATGCACGTCGCGGTACATGTCTTTGTAGGGTGTACTCACGCGCTGGGCCGTACCAAGAATATCGTCGTTGGTGAATGTCAGTTCGTTGCCGGCTTCAATCAGCACGCCATCTTTATTTTCGACGTTGCCGATCCGGATTTTTGGCCCCTGCAAATCCTGCAGAATGGCCAGGTTAAGGTTATGTTCAGCGTTGATTTCACGAATGCGGTCGAGCCGCATCTGGTGATCTTCGTGGGTACCGTGGGAGAAGTTGAGCCGGAAGACGTTCACTCCGGCTTTGGCCAGTGCCAGCAATTGTTCTTTCGTTTCGGAGGCCGGGCCTACCGTGGCCACGATCTTGGTTTTCTTAGACATGAGGGACGGGAAAAATTGGGCAAAAACGGCCAAGAGCCGGTGCAAAAATAACCGGTAGGGTAAATAAACAGTGGTGTTCACACAAAATTTACCGCGTCGGGCAAACGCGCGACGGGGGTTGGCGCTCCCGATCGATGCGCCGGCCGGACGCGTGCGGGGCAGGGCAGTCCGTTGGGCAGGGTCCCCGAGCAGGCAACGGCCCGGCGCGCTACTCGGTTGTTCTGACGGGAAAGTAGCGTGCCATGGCCACCATGAAGAGCGCCATCATCAGGAACCCACCGGCTGCGGTTAGCTGCAATCCCCAGCCGCCCGGTAGTGCCTGCAGCGCCTTGATCAGGTCATCCATGTTCTTAATCCAGTTGGGGTTTTTGGCCAGGGCGCCTTTGATGAAGTACCAGCCCGTACCGCACAGGGTGATGCCGACGGTGAGGAAACCCACCAATCCAAACACCCGCAGCAGGACTTTCCAGACGGGCGACACCCCATCGAGTTCCAGGCTTTTATACACCTTGCCCGATAGGCCCTTGTAAACCTGCAGCGCCCCCCAGATCAGAAAAATGGCGCCGGCCCCGATAATGAGCCAGTGTCCGTGCTCGAGTTGCAGGAGTTTAGCGGCCCAGATCTGTTTCTGTTTGTCGTTGCCGCTGCCCTGTCCCAGCAGCAGTTTCAGGGCCGTAAAACCCAGGCTGCCGTAGGTGATGGCGCTCAGTATATAATTGAGCCGATACAACCAGCCACCCGGTCCAGTGCCTTTTTTGTAGGGGTCGTTCCAGATTTCGAACAGCCGCCATAGCGTATGACCAGCGAGCGCAATCACGATCAGCACCAGCAGTAGCTTACCAATCAGCGTAGTGGTCAGCTGCTCGAGCACTTCTTTGCGGTTGGGGTCGCTACCCCGTGAGCCGAGGGCAAACTGGGTAGTGAAAACGGCGATAGAGCCGTAGAAAATTGCTTTGGTGAGGTAACTGCCCCGGGCCAGCCACTCGATACTTTGCAGGGAACGTTGTTTTACCTTGTCGCTGACAGCCATACTGTTCTGGTGCATAGTGAATCCGGATCGATGCCTGTCTCAATGTCCTGAAAACCTAACCCCATAGTACAGGCCGAAGTTATGAATCGACCGTTTGTTGACAGCTTTATCCATCAGATCGGTTCAGATTCAGGGGGTTGGCCAGGCCACAGAATGGTTGTTGCCAAATGGCGGGTGGTGGGAGGCAACGCGCCCGGCAACCCGTAATTTGGTGGCCGTCATTGAATTATTTCGTAAATTCGATGTTTTCCAGACAGCTAAGCGTACGTACTCATGATTGAAAGACCCATCACAGACTGGTTGCCCTTGACGATGAAAGAAGTCGAAAAGCGGGGCTGGGATGAAGTGGACATTATACTGGTGTCGGGCGATGCCTATGTCGACCATCCGGCGTTTGGCACGGCTGTGATTGGCCGCATCATGGAAAGCGAAGGCTTCCGGGTGGCTATCATTGCCCAGCCCAACTGGAAAGACGATCTCCGCGACTTCAAAAAATTCGGCCGGCCCAGGTATTTCTTCGGCGTAACGGCGGGCTGCATGGACTCGATGGTGAACCACTACACGGCTAACAAACGCCTGCGGTCTAACGACTCCTATACGCCTGGTGGCGAAGCCGGTTTCCGCCCCGATTATGCCACCACGGTGTATTCGCGGATTCTGAAAGAGCTGTATCCCGATGTACCGGTGTTGCTGGGTGGTATCGAAGCCTCCCTGCGCCGGGTGACCCACTACGATTACTGGCAGGATCGCCTGATGCCGTCGATTCTGGTCGATGCCGGAGCTGACATGCTGGTATATGGTATGGGCGAGCAGCCGTTGCGCGAGATTTTGAAACTGGCCCGCAAAGGGGTGCCTTTTTCGTCGATGCGCAACGTAAACCAGGTAGCGTTTCTGCACGAAGACAACCCGGAAGAGCTGCGCGACTATAACAACTGGGAAACCGTTGAACTGGCCAGCCACGAGGTGTGTCTGGAAGATAAGATCAAGTATGCGGCCAACTTCAAGATCGTTGAGGTGGAGTCGAACAAGTGGCAGGCCAACCGCATCACGCAGCGCATAGGCGATAAGGTGCTGGTGATCAACCCGCCCTTCAAGACGATGGATGAGGCCGAGATCGACAAGTCGTTCGACCTGCCCTATACGCGGCTGCCGCACCCCAAATACAAGAAGCGGGGCACCATCCCGGCCTACGAAATGATCAAGTTCTCGGTCAACATGCACCGGGGCTGTTTCGGCGGCTGTAGCTTCTGCACGATTTCGGCCCACCAGGGCAAATTCATCGCGTCGCGCAGCGAAGCATCGGTGCTGAAAGAAGTCGATGAAATTACCAAACACCCCGAGTTCAAGGGGTATATCTCGGACCTGGGTGGCCCGTCGGCCAACATGTACAAGATGAAGGGCAAAGACGAGTCGATCTGTGCCCGCTGCCAGAGCCCGAGCTGTATCCACCCAGTTATCTGCTCGAACCTCGACACCTCGCATAAGCCGCTGACCAATCTCTACCGCAAGGTGGATGAGAACCCGGCGATCAAGAAAGCCTTTGTTGGGTCGGGGGTGCGCTACGATCTGCTCGTCGACGATTTCAACAAGAACAACCAGGATGGCAACCACGACGAGTACATGGAGCAGCTGATTACGCGTCATGTCTCGGGCCGGCTCAAGGTAGCGCCGGAACATACCTCCGACGATACGCTGCGGGTGATGCGGAAGCCATCGTTCAAATATTTCAGGACCTTTAAGAAGAAGTACGACGATATCTCGGAAAAGCACAACCTGCGCCAGCCGCTGATTCCGTACTTCATCTCGTCGCACCCCGGTTGCGAGGAGCAGGATATGGCCAACCTGGCGGCCGAAACCAAAGACCTTGGTTTCCAGCTCGAGCAGGTACAGGATTTCACGCCGACGCCCATGACCGTGGCCGAGGTAATCTACTACTCGGGGGTGCATCCCTACACGCTGAAGCCGGTCAAAACCGCCAAAACGCGCGATGAGAAGCTGGCCCAGAACAATTACTTTTTCTGGTATAAGCCTGAATACAAAAACTGGATTCGCAATCGCCTGACCAAGCTCAATCGGCCCGACCTGGTGGAGCGGCTATTGGGAAGCAACAAAAAGGAAGGAACGGGCTCCGGCAAGAAAACGCATGCCCGGCCCTATACGCGGAAGAAATACTAACCCCCCCCGGTTTTCCGATAAAGCAAAAAAGCTCCGTATCAGTCGATACGGAGCTTTTTTGTGGGCCAGCCAGGGCTCGAACCTGGGACTTACTGATTCACTTTCCTCTGGTTTCCCAAAGTAGTTGGACTATCTCATCACCCTCGTCTGCCCACCTCAATGGGCCACCGTTAGGGCGGGGGGCGTTAGTAGAAGCGTATCGGTCGGTTTCCTCACTTCTTAGTCTCTGCACCTTCCAGGCTACTGTTACAACCATTCGCCTGACTTGGCTCAGGATTACCATCAGCATACACCAATCCGGGTATCTGGTAAGGCTTCCCTGAATTAACCCCCTGCTCATCCAGCGATTTCTCGCGGGAGGCACCAGCGACAATTCGTTGCACATTGTGAAATGATAACTCAGGATTGTGTTCTTCTGCATGACAGTTCGAACATAACAATAGGCACTTCGACGCTTCTTCGATTATCGAACTCCATTTTTTGTTAGACAAAATACGCGAGTCCAGTTTAAAGGCTTTCTGGTACGAATCGATATGGTGAAAATGCAGGGCAGCTACGTTTGTACAGTACCCACAGCGAATGCATTTACCCCCGAACAACTGGATGAGCTTGACTTTACGGTCAAGTGATCGGATTGTCTGAGAATGGTATGTATTCGTTTGGGCTTTTACACGATGATAGTGGTCTCGCTGTTTGCATGTGTTGCCACAGTACTTTTGCTTCTGGCCACTAATCGGAACCTGACAAACTACGCACAATCGGCTCATAGACATTTAGTTACGATGTCTATAAAGCATACCGTTTATCAAATCTCACAATGTCAAAGAACTATACTTCGATGAGTCAGGCACTCTAACCAACTGAGTTACAAGCCCATTGCTGTCTGATTGCTCAGGTTCAGCAGGACAAATTTAGGCATTTTTCAGACAGGAACGCACGAAGACTTAAATTTTCAGGGCCGGGGCTGTTCGGGCGTCGGAAGCCGGGGGGTATCTTTGCCTTATGGCAGTCCCCAACAAAAAGAAGATTCTCAACGATCCGGTCTATGGGTTTATCACCATTCCGACCGAGCTGTTGTTCGATCTGGTCGAACACCCGTACTTCCAGCGGCTCCGGCGCATCCGGCAGATGGGGCTGGCCGATTACATCTACCCCGGTGCGCTGCATACCCGCTTTCACCATGCGCTGGGCGCCATGCACCTGATGGGGCAGGCCATGCAGACCCTGCAGAGCAAAGGCCACCGCATCAGCGATCAGGAATGCGAGGCTGCCCAGATCGCCATTCTGCTGCACGATGTGGGCCACGGGCCGTTTTCGCACGTGCTCGAATCGTCGCTGCTCAAGGGGGTGGCTCACGAAACCATCTCGCTGCTGCTCATGAAAGACCTTGACCAGCAGTTCGACGGGCGGCTGGAGCTGGCCATCCGGATGTTCGAAGGAACGTACGAACGGCGGTTTTTTCATCAGCTGGTATCGAGTCAGCTCGATATGGACCGGATGGATTACCTCAACCGTGATGGGTATTATACGGGAGTTGCCGAAGGCGCTATCGGGGCCGAACGCATCATCAAAATGCTGGATCTGGTCGATGATGAGCTGGTGGTCGAAGCAAAGGGTGTACTGAGCGTCGAGAATTTTCTGAATGCCCGCCGGCTCATGTACTGGCAGGTGTATCTGCACAAAACGTCGATCTGCTGCGAGATGATGCTGGTGCAGATTCTGCGTCGGGCGCGTTTTCTGGTGCAGCAGGGCGACACCGCCCACTGGGGTAACCTGTTTGCGCCCCCGGCCTTTCTGCTGCTGTTGCAGGAAACCATTCCGCTGGCCCAGTTTACCGGCGATCCGAAATACCTCCGGGCATTTACCCAACTCGACGACTACGACATCTGGTCGTGTGTGAAGCAGTGGGTACAGCATCCCGACTTTATTCTGTCGACCCTGTGCCGGATGCTGCTCGACCGGCAGCTGTTCAAGATCATGCTGTCGACCGAACCGTTTTCGGGTGAGTTGCTGGCCGAGATCGAGGGGCAGTTACGCCGGTCCGGTCTCGATGATGAAGCCCTGTCGTACTTTATGGTAGAAGGGCAGGCCACTAACGCGGCTTACCTGCCCACTCAGGAGCGCATCGGCATCAAGCTCCGGTCGGGGCAGGTAATCGACATTGCCGATGCGTCCGACCTGTCGAACATTCAGGTACTGACCAACATTGTCCGGCGGTATTATGTCTGCTGGGCCCGCGACCTGGCAACGATTGGCCCTCCGGTTCGCGTATAGGCTATCGGCAACGGGTCTGAAGGCCCGGTCTGTCTTCGGATCGGCAATTGCCCGAACCCGAATCGCGGCTATTAAAAGCCGTGCACCCCAATAAAGTGCAATTTGTTGCCTACCTTAGCGGCCAAAATATCCGGTAGTGCCGGGTAGCTTGCGAAGGCCATCAACTATATATGGAGTTTACTGTCAAGCAAATTGCTGCATTGCTAGGGGGCGACGTCGAAGGCGACGAAACGCTGCCAATCAGGAATATTGCAAAAATTGAAGAAGGCCGGGCCGGCGATATCTCGTTTCTGGCCAATCTCAAATACGAACCCTTTCTCTACACTACGGGGGCGTCGGCGGTCATTGTCAATCGCACCTTCAGCCCCCAAAAGGCCGTTGCTGCTACGCTGATCCGCGTCGACAATTCGTATTCTGCGTTTACCAGCCTGCTCGAAGAATACCACAAAGCCATCAGCTACGCCCGCACCGGGGTTGAAGAGCCGTCGTATGTCGGGGCCGGCAGTGCGATTGGCGAGGGTATTTACCGGGGAGCCTTTTCGTACATAGGCCGCAACTGCCGGCTGGGCCGTAACGTGAAGATCTACCCGCATGCCTACGTGGGCGATAACGTGCAGATCGGCGACAACACCATTGTGCATGCCGGGGCGCGGATTCTCAACAACTCGGTGATCGGAGAGTTTTGCGTGATTCACGGTAATGCCGTGATCGGGGGTGAAGGCTTCGGGTTTGCCCCACAGGCCGATGGTACCTACAAAACTATCCCGCAGCTGGGCAACGTTATTATCGAAGACTACGTGAACATTGGCTCCGGCACCACCATCGACTGCGCCACCATGGGGTCGACGATTATCCGGCGGGGGGCCAAGCTCGACAACCTGATTCAGATTGGGCATAACGTAGAGATTGGCCGTAACACCGTGATTGCCGCGCAGACCGGCGTTTCGGGCTCGACCAAGATCGGGGCCAACTGCGTAATCGGCGGGCAGGTCGGCTTTGCCGGACACCTGACCATTGCCGATGGTACGCGGGTGGGCGCTCAGTCGGGAGTCGGCAAAAACGTAACTGAAACCGGTACCGCCATCAACAGCTCACCCGCTTTTGGTCTTAAAGAAAGTATGCGTTCGCTGGCGGTATTCCGCAAACTGCCTGACCTCGACCGGCGGCTGACTGAGCTTGAAAAGAAAACCAATACCTAGTGTACGGCAGGCTGTTTTCAGTTTATAGCGGTCGTCACACGATGGTCGTTCCAACGATGGGCTTACAACCGTAAACTGTATACTGCAGACCGACCACTGAAGAACCAACCGAATGAATACAAAACAACAGACGATTCGAAAGTCCATTTCCGTGTCGGGCGTTGGGCTGCATACGGGCGTTATGGCCACCATGACGTTTTTGCCGGCCCCTACCAACCACGGCTATAAATTTCAGCGCGTCGATCTGCCGGGCCAGCCCATCGTCGATGCCGACGTCGATAACGTGGTCGACCTGTCGCGGGGAACGACCATCGAGCAGAGTGGAGCCCGTATCCATACCGTCGAGCACACGCTGGCGGCTCTGGTGGGACTACAGCTCGACAACGTGCTGATTCAGCTCGATGGGCCCGAACCGCCGATCATGGATGGCTCGTCGATCCAGTTCATCAACGCCCTGCGCGAAGCAGGTATCGAGGAACAGAACGCGCAGCGCAACTACTTCGAGGTCAGCGAATACGTTCATTACATCAACCCCGAGAAAGATATCGAGCTGGCCGCCCTGCCGCTCAACGACTACCGCCTGACGGTGATGGTCGACTATAACTCGCGGGTAATCAGCAGCCAGCACGCCTACCTGAACGACATCAGTCAGTTTCCCGAGCAAATTGCCAGCTGCCGCACGTTTGTGTTTCTGCACGAACTCGAAGCGCTTTACAAGCAGAACCTCATAAAGGGGGGCGACCTCACCAACGCCATCGTTATCGTCGACCGCGAGGTGAAGGATGGCGAGCTGGACTATCTGGCCGATCTGCTGAAAAAACCGAAGGTGAGCGTCAACAAAAACGACGGTATCCTGAACAACCTGGAGCTGCACTACCCCAACGAGATGGCCCGCCATAAGCTGCTCGACGTGGTTGGCGATCTGGCCCTGATTGGCCGGCCCATTAAAGCCCAGATTCTGGCGGCCCGCCCCGGCCATGCGGCCAACGTGGCGTTTGCCAAGAAAATAAAAAAACTGATCCAGAAAAACGCAGCCAATCAGGTTCCGAAATACGACCCGACACAGCCCCCCGTGCTCGACATCAACCGCATTTCGCAGCTGCTGCCCCACCGCTACCCCTTCCAGATGATCGACAAGATCATTGCCCTGGATGAGAACAGCGTGGTTGGGATCAAGAATGTGACCATGAACGAGCCCTTCTTCCCGGGCCATTTTCCGGGCAATCCGGTCATGCCGGGGGTGATGCAGCTGGAAGCCATGGCGCAAACGGGCGGTATTCTGGTGCTGAGCACCGTACCCGACCCCGAAAATTACTGGCCTTTCCTGGTTGGTATCGAGAACTGCCGGTTCCGGCGCAACGTTTTGCCGGGCGATACGGTCATCTTCCGGTGTGAGTTCACGACACCTATGAAACGGGGTATCGTGAAGATGCAGGGGCGGGGTTACGTAGCCAATCAGCTGGTCTGCGAAGCCGACATGATCGCCAGTCTGGTTAAGAAAAAATAGTTTACAGTTCGTGGTTCGTCGGTTGGGGTTGGTAGTTCATCCGGTGTCATCGGTTTACGGCACGCACTACAAACGACAAACCACGAACGACAAACGCTCCGAACAACAATGATTCAGCCATTAGCCTATATCCATCCGGAAGCGAAAATCGCGCAGAATGTGGTGGTAGAGCCGTTTGCCATCATCCACAAAGATGTTGAGATCGCCGAAGGGACCTGGATCGGGTCGCACGCGGTTATCAACGAGGGTGCCCGGATTGGCCGTAACTGCAAAATATATCCCGGGGCGGTGATTTCGTCGACCCCGCAGGATCTGAAGTTTAAGAACGAGTACACGCGGACATTTATCGGCGACGGCACGACCATTCGGGAGTATGCTACCATCAGCCGGGGTACCGAAGAGCACTGGAAAACCGAAATCGGTACCAACTGCCTGGTTATGGCCTATGCCCACATTGCCCACGATTGTCGCATCGGTAATAACTGTCTGGTTATCAATAATGTGCAGATGGGTGGCCACGTACACATGGGCGACTGGGCCATCATTGGCGGATCGAGCTCGGTGCACCAGTGGGTGAAGATCGGTGCCCACGCCATGATTTCGGGCGGGTCGCTGGTGCGTAAAGACGTGCCCCCCTTCACCAAAGCCGCCCGCGAGCCGCTCTCCTACACGGGCATTAACTCGATCGGGCTGCGTCGGCGCGGCTTCGAAAATGATCAGATCAATCAGATTCAGGAAATCTACCGCTACATCTACCTTCGGGGCCTCAACAACGCTGACGCCCTGACGCAGATTGAACTCGAACTGCCGCCGTCTGACGAGCGCGACGAGATTGTGAACTTCATCCGGTCGTCGGAGCGGGGTATCATGAAAGGCCCGGCTTCGAGCGGTGGCGACAGAGAGTAAGGTATTTTACTGTATTCGGTATGGTGTTTACGGTAATGAATGCACACGGGCAGCCACCAGGCAATAGACCGCTGTAAACTGTATACCGAATACCGTACTACACCATATGCAGATTAAAGCCGAACAGCTGGGGAAAAAATACCGCCGGGAGTGGATCGTACGCCGGGTCGACCTGACGCTGCGGGCGGGTGAGAGCTATACGTTTGTGGGGCCCAACGGCAGCGGCAAATCGACGCTGCTGCAACTGCTGGCGGGCAACCTGCCCCATACCGAAGGCACCATCACCTACACCCGGGCAGGACGCGTGGTCGAGCCCGACAACTGGTTTCGACTGGTAAGCGTGGCGGCTCCGTACCTGGAGCTGATCGAAGAAATGACGCTGGCTGAGTTGCTTACTTTTCACCAGACCTTCAAGCCATTCCGGCCGGGTCTGCATGTCGATGAGGTGATTGACCGCCTGCGACTGCCCCACGCGCGGCATAAGGAAATCAAGTACTACTCGTCGGGTATGAAGCAGCGGGTGAAGCTGGGCCTGGCCTTCTTTGCCGATGCCCCCGTTGTCATTCTCGACGAGCCCACGGCCAACCTCGACCGGCAGGGCGCGGCCTGGTATCACGAACAGGTACAGCAGCTAGGCCCGGATCAGCTATTACTCATAGGCTCCAACCAGCCCGATGAATACGATTTCTGTCCCAACGTGATGGACGTGATGCGGTGGAAACAGTAGCGACACCTCCGGTTCTGAACAGTCAGGCGCCCGATCAATACGATCGGGCGCTTTTTTGTCGGGCCGGGCTTGGCGTACAGCACTAGTCGGGTCGGCAGGAACCGGAACTCTCCCCTGATTCGATAGACTTATTCATAACCATTGCCGAAGCACCGTGTTCTATTGCTGAAAACAACGCGAAGTATGGAACATTCACTGGCAGGTAAAACAGCGCTGGTTACAGGCGCAGCGTCGGGTATTGGCAAGGCCGTTGCACTTCTTTACGCCCAACACGGCGCCAACGTACTGGTTTCGGATCTGGATGCCGAAAAGGGGCAGGTCGTGGTGGAACAGATCAAGGGAATGGACGTGCAGAGCCATTTCGTACTGGCCGATGTAAGTGACCCCGCCGAGAGTGAACGGCTCGTCAACGAGGTAGTAAACCGGTATGGCCGGCTCGATATCGTCTGCAACAACGCCGGTATCGGGGGTGAGCAGAACAAAACAGGCGATTACAGCCTGGAGAGCTGGCAAAAGGTCATTAACGTAAACCTGAATGCCGTTTTCTACGGCATGAAATACCAGCTCACCCAGATGATGAAGCAGGGGGGCGGCACCATTGTAAACATGGCCTCGATACTGGGACAGGTCGGTACGCAGCTGTCGCCGGCTTACGTGGCTGCCAAGCACGCCGTGGTAGGTCTCACCAAAGCGTCGGCTCTCGAATATGCCGCGCACAACATCCGCATCAACGCCGTGGGGCCGGCCTACATCGACACCCCGCTGCTGTCGGTGCTGCCCGACGACGCCCGGCAGGGGCTGATTGCGCTGCACCCGATCGGGCGGCTGGGCAAATCGGAAGAAGTGGCCGAACTGGTCATCTGGCTCTCGTCGCCCAAAGCCTCGTTTGTCACCGGAGCCTATTACCCCATCGACGGAGGCTATCTGGCGCAGTAGTCGGCAAATAGAGTTAGCTAGAACGAGCAGGTCCATGGGCCTGCTCGTTGTGTTTGGTTGGCTACGGGCAGCAGATGCCGTTTTCGATCCTGTACTCCCCTCTGTTCGTTTCGCCAGAATTGGTTAGTACGATGGGGCAACGGATTCATAAAAAACGGTACCGACTCGCGCTATGTGCTCTTTCAGGTCTGTATGTTGAATGTAATGGTCGATCGAAACGTCGATTTTGTAAGGCAGCAGCAAATCATCAATTTCATTCTCAATGCGGTATAAAATTGACATGGTCAGCGTAGAGCCTTCCAGGCAGAGGTCGATGTCAGACCCCGTACGAAAGTTGCCTTTAGCTCGTGAACCATACAGGATAGCCCGGTCAATCTGAGGGTAGCGCTTAAATACCCGCTGTAGTGCCCTTACCGCACTATCGGGCAATCCAGAAGTCATCATCAGAATAAGCCTGTTTGTGTACCCGTCTTTTTCTGTTCCATAACGTTTTGGAAATGGAGAAACGCAGGATGATAGAAATCCAAGATATGGAGAAAAATCTCGTCGGCCGTAGCCTGGTTGTAGGTGTGCGAGGTTTTGTTTCTGCTGGCGATCATGGCCATCCAGACTTCGCCATTGTCAAGTAGCCCGGTAGAAAAAGCTTCTCGGGTTGCGTCTCTGGATCCGTATATAGGCGTTGTCCCTCTGTCCATGAGAAAGTCCTTCATAACGTTCCAGGCCAGTTCATGGGTGTATTCAAACCGCTGAATAAGGCCTTCCTTTATGAGTTCGTCCGCATCGTCGAATAGGTCTTCCTGCAAAACGTCGTTTCTATAATACGTTGCCTTTATGCGGGTTACGGCCTGATCGAGTTTGGCAAACGCTCTGTTATAATTGGCAAATCGCTGTTGCCAGCGGATATCCTGATGAGCATCCATAACTAGGGTTCTTATGTTTCGGCGTTGACTGCTTCAGAACGCGTTGGGATATGGGCATAACTGGCAGGTCAGTATCCAGCAAAAATACGGTTCGTAAACCGCAACCCACTGACTAGCCGAATTTTTGCTCTTTATGTCAGACGTACAGGCAACGTACGCCAAATTTTAGACAGTATTTTGTGCCCTTTGTGAACGGGTTACTACGAGGCTGCTTGCTCGGTGATAAATCCTTCTACCTATCTGGCTCGCCCGGCAAAACAAACAAAGTAGCCGAGCCCGTCACCTGGCTGTTATTGCCAAAAGCCTCGTTTGTTACCGGCGCCTAGTACCCCATCGACGGAGGCTATCTGGCGCAGTAGTCGGCAAATAGAGTCAGCTAGAACGAGCAGGCCCATGGGCCTGCTCGTTGTGTTTGGTGCTGATTCGCCAGCGCTGGCTCAGTTTACCCTACCGGCCGAATGTTCGATACAGCGCATTGCTCGTCTCGACTGATTAGTTATATTTGCAACATTGTTGCATAAAAGCCTCGTCACAGTCTATTCCATGAAGCTACTTTTCCCTGCCCGCTACGCCGACTATGTGGGTATCACGGGCTCAGTTTTGTGCCTGATCCACTGCCTTATCACGCCAATACTAGTCCTTACGTCCACCCTGTTGAACCACGACACGCTGCGAGTCGGCCTTGTCAGTCTCGATTACGTGTTCATCGGCGTCAACATACTGGCCGTCTGGTCGGCGTCGCGCCACACCTCCCCCGCCATTGGCTGGGCACTCTGGGCGTTCCTGGCCCTGTTCAGTGCAGCCCTGCTGGCCGAGTCGTACCACCCCCTGTTTGCCTACCTGGCCTACGCGGCATCGCTGGGCCTGGTGATTGCCCACCTGGCCAACATCCGCTATTGTCGCAGTCATCACCGCCATTAGGTTTATCCCATGCCCATTTATGCCCTTTCCAGCCCAGCCTGTATCTGTATAGCTGGTGGCCTGCTGGCAGGTCTGTTGAGTTGTTCGTCGGCCACCGACGCCAGTCGTGACCCGCTGCTCATCGAAGCGGCCCAGTTTCACCAGCAGGCAACGGCAATCCAGGCGCTCGTCGAGCCCCGGATCGAGCAGATCGACTCGATTCGGCAGGTGTTACAGGCCCGGCAGACGCCGGCAGCAGTCGCCCGGATCGCCACGCTCGACAGCCTGAAACAAGCGTTCGAGAGCTGGGAAGAAAACCTGGTGGAAGTACCGGGCATGCCGCACAACCACACCCATGAAGCGGACCCGGGCAGGCAGACGCATCACCACCACCATGCCGATGCGACGCTGAAAGACCTGCCCGCCGGACATATGCGTGACCTGCAGCGCGAAATGCTCAACAACATCCGGCAGATTCAGGCCCGGCTGGATGCCGTCACCAAAGCCGACTAGCGCTTCTCTTGCTGAACACAACCTATATGAAACAGTTATTTACCATCCTATTGATTATCAGTTCGTTTTCCGCACAGGCACAAGCCATTACGGGAACCGTGCTCGACGCCCAGACCGGGAGCCCAGTAGCGGGGGCTACCGTAAAGCTCCTCAGTGCCAATGCAGGAACCACCACCGACAGCACGGGGAAATTTGCGCTCGATGCGCCGGCTACGGGTACGTTGCAGGTTTCGTTTATCGGTTTCAAAACCACCACAGCAAAGGTTCGCGAGCGTTTTTTTACAATTGAACTTGTACCCGAAGTGGCAGAGCTTCAGACCGTCGAGGTGGTGGGGCGCGTGGCCAGAGACTATAATAGCGACTACTCCTTTTCGGCCACGAAGATTGCCGCGCTCAACAAGGATGTTCCCCAGTCGATCGGCACCGTAACAAAAGAGCTGATGGCCGACCGGCAGGCCTTTCAGCTGGCCGATGCCGTGAAGATTGTCAGTGGCGTAACGCCATCGAGCTTTTACAACCAGTACGCCATTCGGGGCATCAGCCAGAACGAAGAAGGCCAGATTATCAATGGCATGCGTACCCGGCAATATTATTTTCTGCAGCCACTGACCACCAATATCGAGCGGGTCGAGGTACTCAAAGGACCTGCCAGTGCGTCGTTTTCGTCGGTCGATCCGGGGGGGAGCATCAACCTGGTGACCAAAAAACCACTGGCCGTTAATCGGAAAGAAGTAAGCCTGAGCGCGGGCAGTTTCAGTACCCTGCGAGGCACGCTCGATTTTACGGGGCCGCTGAATGCCAGCAAAACCCTGCTCTATCGCGTCAACGGAGCCTATCAGGAAGCCCGTAGCTACCGCGATCTGGTGCGTAATAATGCCCTACTGGTATCGCCTTCGTTTTCCTACATTCCCAACCCCAAAACGGCTCTCAACGCCGAGCTGATTCTGAGCCGGGCCAGCGGTAACCTCGACCGGGGCCAGCCTATTTTCGGGGCCGTGGCGGGTCAGACCAATCTCAACAGTACACCCATCGGCCTGAACCTGGGGGCCAGCAACGATTTTTTTAACGCGAATGAACTGATCGTCACGGGCAACCTGGCCCACAAGTTTACCGACCGGATCAGCGCCAGCGTGACCTATATGAAGCAGACCTGGCAGGAAGATTTGCAGGAACACCGTACCACCAATGCGTTTCCGGTTGACCTGACCAATAAGCCAGTCACGTCGCTGGCCGCCATGCAGTTTGTGCAGCGGAAGCAGTTCTGGACTGTCGACAACCTGAACGCGTACGTCAATTTTAACGTCAGCACCGGCCCAGCCACGCACGATCTGCTGGTGGGCTACGACCTGTCGGACTGGCAGAAACGGAAAGGGGGCGGTCAGAACGCGGCCCGGGGTTTTCTGCTGCGGGATGGTTCTGTTGCGGGTTCGTTTGTGCTGGCCAACGCAGCCAATTACCAGACCGTTACAGCAGGGGGTGTCACGCTGCCCCGGCCTAACGTGCCTTATTTCGACCTGACTAACCCCAGCTACACCATTCGTAACATCAATGACTACGTACTGAACGCCCGCACACCCCTCCCGGCAGCACTCACCACCACCAACGCCGTTTATGTGCAGGAGCAACTCCGCTGGAACAAACTCCGGCTGTTGCTGGGGTTGCGCTACGAGTCGTTTCGGGACATCACCAACTACCAGTCGCCCGGCGAATCGTCGTTTACTAAAGCCGCCCTACTGCCCCGCCTGGGTCTGACGTATTCGCTCACGCCTAACCTGAACCTCTACGGCACGTACCTGGAAGGGTTTCAGGGGCAGTCGAACACCGTGTCCCTTTTGCCGAACACAAGCAGTTTTTTCAGCACCGCCAAATCGGCCAACCTGTTCGAGCCGCTGCGGAGCGACCTGAAAGAAATCGGGGTTAAAGCGCAGGTACTGGGCGGTCGCGCCAGTCTCAACGCAGCCGTGTACGAGATCAACCAGCGCAACCTGCTACTCAACGCCAACCTGCCCGCTTTTCCCGACTCGCTGGTAACACGCGGGGCCGAACGCAGCCGCGGTTTCGAGATGGATGTAGCCGGGTATTTGCTCCCCAACTGGCAAATCAATGCCTCGTACAGCTACATCGACGCTGTGATTGTAAGCGATAACGAAGCCAGTCTGGTGGGGGCCCGCAAGCAGAATACACCCCGCCACAGTGGTAACCTCTGGACGCGCTACAACTTCACGCCCAATTCGGCGCTGAGCGATCTGGGCATTGGGCTGGGTATGCAGTATAGCGGCAGCAAAATTCCGTGGTTCTCCCGTGCCTTCGAGGTGCCAGCCTACACGCTGTTCGACATGGCCCTGTATTATACCCCCGCCAAAAGCAACGTCCAGGTGGCTCTCAACATCAATAACCTGACCAACCGCACTCACTGGGTGGGGGCTCAGAACTATCTGCGGCTATTCCCCGGTGCTCCACGCAGTACGATGCTGACCCTGACTTACCGCTTCTAACGCATGACGCTTCGAATTGAACGACTCATTGCCCGCCATGTTTGGGTGACGACCTTTGCCAACCGGGCCGTTGCCGGGCTGCTCATCGGCATGGGCCTCCTGCTGCTTTATGCCGCCATAACGGGGTGGGTCACCTTTCGGCAGCAGAACGAAACCGGCCAGAAGTACCAGCAACGGGCCCGGCAAGACTGGCTGAGCAACCCCGACAAACACCCGCACCGCATGGCGCACTACGGCCACTTTGCGTTCCGGCCCAAAGCCCCGCTGAGTGTGTTCGATTTCGGGATGGAGAGTTTTCTGGGCAACACCATTTATCTGGAAGCGCACAAACAAAACAGCACCAACTTTTCGGAGGCCGGCTTTTCGACGGGCCTGCTCCGGTTTGGCGAAATCAGCATGGCCATGGTGTTGCAATTGCTGGTACCGCTGCTGCTGTTTTTTGTGGGTTTCGGCACGGTAGCCACCGACCGCGAAACGGGCACGTTGAAACTCCTGCTGAGTCAGGGGGTAAGCTGGTGGCAGTTACTGGTTGGCAAGAGCCTGGGGCTGATGGCCGTCATGCTCACGCTGTTTCTGCCCGCGATGGTCATCACGGCTCTGCTCTCGCTGGGTTTGCAGACAGACGGTATTAGCCTCGATCAGACCATCCGGCTGGTACTCCTGCTGGGAGTGTACTTTCTGTACCTGTCGTTTTTCTGTGTCATTGCCGTGCTGGTATCGGCGCGGAGCCAAACGGCCAAAACGGCCCTCGTGTCGCTTATTGGCCTTTGGCTGATGCTCACCCTGGTACTGCCCAGAGCCTCGCAGGCGCTGGGGTCATACCTGTACCCGGCCCCTTCGAAGACAACGTTTCTGGCCGACATTCAGGCCGACGTGCTACGGGAAGGCGACAGTCATAATCCCGGCGATCCCCATTACCGAGGCTTCCGGGATTCGGTGCTGACTGCCTACGGCGTGGATTCGGTGGGGCAGCTGCCTGTCAATTACAGCGGGCTGGTGATGGCCGAGGGTGAAAAAATAAGCGCCCGCCTGTATAACACCCATTTTAACCGGTTGCTGGCGATTTATGAGCAACAAAACCGGTTTACCAAAGCCGTATCGTTTATCAATCCGTATCTGGCCATTCGGAATCTGTCGATGGCGCTGGCCGGTTCCGACTTCGCTACGTATGTCGATTTTCAGCGCCAGGCCGAACAGTACCGGTATGGCATGGCGCAAACCATGAATGACCTGCAGATTCGGCTGATCAGCAATGCTAAACCAGCCCCTGGCAGTAAGCCGCTCCGGATCGACCATACGCACTGGGAAGAAATGCCAGATTTTAGCTACCAGTCGCCCCACCTGGCAAGTGTACTGGGCCACGAAGTGGTTTCGCTGCTGGCCTTTGTTTTCTGGTTGGTGCTCCTCCTGGTGCTGATCTGGCGATTATCCAATACACTAACCGTTGTCTGACATGAGCCGTTTGGCTTTTACTCACTTTATCCGGGCGGGCAGCACCCGTATTGGGCTCGCTCTGCTGCTGGCCATCGGCATCATCTCACTGCTGGTGGGCAGGCAGTTCGCCCAACGGCAACAACAGGCTGTTGCCGACGTGGTGCAGGTACAGCGCACTGACTTTCCCCGGCAGGCAGCTGTACACCACGACGATCTGGGGTTGTTGCTCTACTACCTGAAATTTGCGGTTGTCAACCAGATGCCCCCGCTGACGGCCCTGGCAATCGGGCAGCGCGACGTCAATCCGTCGGTACAAAGCGTGACGATCCGGGCGCTGGAAGGCCAGAAGTACGACGCCGACCTGACCAATCCTGCCAATCTGCTGCTGGGTAACGTCGATCTGAGCTTTGTGCTGATCTACCTGGTGCCGCTGCTGATCATTGCCTTTACGTATGCCCTTATTTCTGATGAGAAGGAAACCGGCACCTGGGCGATGGTTGCCGTTCAGAGCCGGCATCTGCTGGGTTTTGTAGGGCGGCTTTTCCTGATTCGGCTACTGGTGCTGCTGGCCCTGCTGCTGGTCCTGGGCGTACTGGCCGTTGGCCTGCTGGCAATTCCGCTGGATGGTGCGTCAGGGCTTTTTCTGGGTACGGCGGTGGGGTATACGCTGTTCTGGTTCAGCATTTGTTTCTGGGTCGTGTCGCTGCAGCGCCGTTCCAGCACCAATGCCATGCTGTTGCTGGATATCTGGCTGCTGCTGCTCGTGGTGCTGCCTGCGGGTATCAATACGTTTCTCATAGCCCGTTATCCGGTTCCTGAAGCGCAGGCAACTACGCTGGCGCAGCGGAAGGGCTATCACGAAAAATGGGATCTGGACAAGATGGCCACGCTCACAAAATTCTACAGCCATTACCCGCAGTTCAGGCAGATACCCGTTGCCGCCACCACCACCGACTGGCGGTGGTACTACGCCATGCAACAGCTGGGCGACGACGAATCGGCCGGGTTGGCTGGCAAACTGAAACAAAAGCTACAGCAGCGCGAACAGGCCAGCCTCGCTGTGGCCCGGTTTATTCCATCGCTGCATACCCAGCTTCAACTGGGCGAACTGGCCCACTCCGGGCTGGGTAATCAGCTTCGTTTTCTGGATTACGTAACCCGCTTCCACGAAGCGCGTCGCCTGTATTTTTACCCCAAAATTTTCACGAATGCCCCGGTGTCGGCCGAGCAATGGGCGGCTATCGAAGTCGACACGTTTGTCGATTCGACACCGGTGAGCCCGGCTGCCGTGCTGGCTCCGCTCTTGCTGTACAGTGCGCTCTTTCTGGGATTGGGCTGGTTCCAGCTCCGCCGAACACTTTATCAACTGTAAACGCCGACAAACCCTATGCTGCAGGCTATTCAACTGACCAAACAGTACGCGCCGGGTCAGTCTCCCTCGCTGAACGCCCTGAATTTAACCGTTCGGTCTGGCGAAATCTATTGTTTGCTGGGCCAGAATGGGGCGGGCAAAACCACGACAATCAACCTGTTTCTGGGCTTTCTACAACCCACCGCCGGGCAGGCGCTCATCAATGGTCTGACCGTGGCCGGGCACCCACAGGAAACGAAGCGACTGCTGGCTTACCTGCCCGAAACGGTTATGTTGTACCCGACGCTGACGGGGCTGGAAAACCTCGACTTTTTCGCTCAGCTGGCCGGCTTTCGTCACACAGTCGATGAGCTACGTGCCCTGTTGAGCCACGCCGGTCTGCAGGCCGAGGCCCATGGCAAACGGGTCGGTACCTACTCGAAGGGTATGCGTCAGAAAGTGGGTATCGCCATCGCGCTGGCCAAGCAAGCCAAAGCGCTGCTGCTCGACGAACCCACGAGCGGTCTCGACCCTAAAGCCAGCAATGAGTTCTCAGAGATTCTGACGAGCCTGGCTCAATCAGGTACCGCCATTCTGATGGCTACGCACGATATTTTTCGGGCGCGCGAAGTCGGTACACGCATCGGGATTATGCGGGCCGGTCACTTGGTCGAATCGCTGGATGCCCGCGACCTGACCGCCAATGAACTGGAAGCCATCTATCTGCAAACTGTGTGAGCGTATAAACCGAACGATCCGACTGCCCGATACGCATCAACCGGAAGGTTGTCATGCAGCTACTGTAACCGGCGAACACGTCGTCGGGCCGGGGCTGATTGTGCTGCGGCCGATCGGGCGGCTGGACAAATCGGACGAAGTAGCCGAGCCCGTCACCTGGCTGTTATTGCCAAAAGCCTCGTTTGTTACCGGGGCCTGTTACCCCATCGACGGAAACTCGTGATACGTACGGCATCGATGAACGCGCGGATCAGCGCAATGGAAACGCAAGCGGGGCACGGCACACTTCGTTTAGCATCATACAAAGAAGGAATTAGGATAAACGAGCCAATTGCCGAACGATCGGGCAGGGATACGCATCAACGCCTACTTTTGTGGGTCTAATCGTTCCTATATCCATGACTTACCGTACCGGGCTTACCGGGGCACTGCTCGCCCTGTCGCTGGTGGCTACCGCCCAGCAGCACTCCGAACAAAACCACAAAAACTACGTCTGGCCAACGGATGCAGCCGTCAAGCAGAAGCTGGGCGACTGGCAGGCCAAAAAATTCGGACTGCTCATGCACTGGGGCACCTATAGCGAACGGGGCATTGTGGAATCGTGGTCGCTCTGCCCCGAAGACGAGGGCTGGTGCGAACGCAAAGGCCCGACGGCCGGCAACTGGTACGAATACAAAAAAGGCTACGAAGCGCTGCAGACGACCTTCAACCCGGTCAAGTTCAACCCGGAGCGCTGGGCCGAGGCCGCCAAAGGGGCGGGGATGAAGTACATGATCTTCACTACCAAGCACCACGACGGGTTCTGTATGTTCGATACCAAACAGACCGACTACAAGATCACCGACACTAAAACCCCCTTTTCGAGTAACCCCCGCAGCAACGTAACGAAAGAGATTCTGGGCGCTTTCCGCCAGCAGGACTTCATGGTCGGCACCTACTTCTCCAAACCCGACTGGCACGTCGACTCGTACTGGTGGCCGTATTTCCCGCCCAAAGACCGCAACGTCAACTACGACCCCAAAAAGTATCCGAAGCTGTGGCAGCAGTTCAGCGACTTCACTTATAACCAGATCGAAGAGCTGATGACCGGTTACGGTAAGGTCGATATTTTGTGGCTCGACGGGGGCTGGGTTCGCCCCGCCAGCACCATCGATTCGAGCATCAGCTGGCAGCGCACCATTCCCTACAGTCAGGATATCAACATGGCGCGCATTGCGGCTATGGGGCGTAAAAACCAGCCCGGCCTGCTCGTGGTCGACCGGACGGTATCGGGCGAGTTTGAGAACTACGTGACCCCCGAGCAGCAGATTCCCGACCACTATATGCCCATTCCGTGGGAAACCTGCCTGACCATGGGCGATAGCTGGTCGTATATTCCAAAAGAGAATTTCAAGCCCGCTCGCAAACTGGTGCAGCTGCTGGTCGACGTGGTGGCCAAAAACGGGAATATGCTCCTAAACATCGCCCCCGGTCCCGATGGCGAATGGCACGAGGAAGCCTACACGCGGCTGAACGAAATCGGCGCCTGGATGCGGGTCAACAGCGAGTCGATCTACAACACCAAACCGCTGGCACCCTACCGGCAGGGGCAGTGGGCCTTCACCGAGAGTGCTACGGCGGCTTATGCTACGTATTTGCCCGCCGAAACCGAACAGCAGCTGCCCGAGCGGGTAAGCCTGCCGATGGGCAAAACCGGTAAGACCGTGACCCTGCTGGGCGTAAAGCAGCCGCTCAAGGTAACGAAGACGAGCACCGGCGTCACCGTACAGATTCCGGCCAGCGTGCGCAAACAACTGGCCGGTCAGCCGGCGTGGGTATTTAAGCTGGCCTGACGATGCGTATCGGACTGCTATTGCTGTTGAGTATCGGGAGCCGGCTGACCATGGGGCAGCCGGCTCCTTCGGTTGCGATAAAACTGGTCGACGTGCCGGCCGGGCGGTTCCACATGGGATCGGAGCGCGACGGCGAAGATGCCGACGAGCAACCTATTCACCGGGTACGGCTGACGGCCGGTTTCCGGATGAGTGCCACCGAGATCACCAACGCGCAGTACGAAGCCTTCGACCCGGGCCACCGGGCCCTGCGCGGCAAGCGGGGGTTCTCGACCGGCGACGATGAGGCCGTTGTGTTTGTGACCTATGCCAACGCGGTGGCCTTCTGCCAGTGGCTGAGCCAGCAGGCAGGTAAACCCTACCGGCTGCCCACCGAAGCGGAGTGGGAATATGCCTGCCGGGCGGGTACCGTAACCGATTTCAGCACGGGCAGTAGTTTGCCCGCCCGGTATCAGAAAAGCCAGAAGACCGACCGCGACCCCGTTGTGGTACCGCTCACCGTAGGGCAGTCGCCGGCCAACGCGTTTGGGCTGTTCGATATGCACGGCAACGTAGAGGAATGGTGCGCCGACTGGTACGGGCCCTACGCAGCAGGCGAGCAGACCGATCCGGCCGGCCGGGTCAGTGGCCTGTATCGGGTTACGCGCGGGGGCAGCCACGGTACGCCGGTACGGTACCTGCGTTCGGCCAACCGCTCGGCCATGCTGCCCGACGACCGGAGCTGGCTGGTGGGGTTCCGGGTGGTGCAGGCTGGCTCTGTAACCGGTCCGCGTTTGCCGGCCGAGTCGCCAACGGCCGTCATGCAGCAAGTGCGCCAACAGCCGGCTGTTTGGAAACCGATCGGCAAACCCGTGTTTATGCCGCCCATTCGCTATGTCAACAAGCCCGACTGCGACGCCGGGGTGCCGTTTTATGCCCACAACCACAGCCCAGCGCTCACATGGTGCGCCAACGGCGATTTGCTGGCGGCCTGGTTTTCGACCAACGAAGAGTCGGGTCGCGAAATGGCCATTCTGGCCAGCCGGCTGCGGGCCGGTCAGTCGGCCTGGGACGCCCCATCGACGTTTTTTCGGGTGCCCGACCGCAACCTGACCGGTACGGCCCTGTTCAACGATGGCCACGGCACACTGTACCACCTGAACGGACTCGAAACCGACGGCGACTGGCAGAATCTGGCCATGGTGGCCCGCGAGAGCCATGACAATGGCGCTACCTGGTCGGCACCACGGCTGGCCGATCCGGAGCATCAGCCGCGTAATCAGGTCATTACGGGTTTGTTTCAAACGCGCGAAGGCTGGCTCGTTCAGCCCGCCGATGCCCAGGCGGGCCCGACGGGAGGCACGGCCATTCACATCAGTAAAGACAAGGGACAGACCTGGACGAATCCGTATACCGGCACCGACACACCCCGGTTTCAGGGGGGTCAAACGGGGGGGCTGATCGCGGGGATCCACGCGGGCGTGGTGCAGCTGCGCGACGGCAGCCTGCTGGCGCTGGGCCGCAACGACGACATTGCCGGTCCCGACGGTGCCCTGCGCATGCCTATGAGCCGCTCGACCGATATGGGCAAAAGCTGGACCTACGAGCCGTCGCCCTTTCCGCCCGTCTGGAACGGACAGCGGCTGGTGCTGATCCGGCTCAATGAGGGGCCGCTGCTGCTGGTTTCGTTTACGCACCACCCCGATCAGCCCGCCGACCGCGAGCAGGGGATGCTGTTCACGACCCGGGCGGGTCAGTCGGTGCGGGGCTATGGTATGTATGCGGCTCTTTCCTTCGACGAGGGCCGGACGTGGCCGGTGCGCCGGCTGCTGACCGACGGCGTTGAGCGTTACCTGAACGGGGGGGCCTGGACGGGGGCGTTCCAGATGGATGCCACCCACGCTGAACCTAAAGGCTATCTGTCGATCACGCAGACGCCCGACAATCTCATTCACCTCATCAGCAGCAGCCAGCACTACCGGTTCAACCTGGCGTGGCTTCGGGGGGAGTGATGAGGGGAGTTATAAAGTTATGGCGTTGTCATGTTGTAGAGTTGGTGGGTTGGCGGGCAATGGTACTTGTCGGTTGTAGGATAGTATCATTTGGTGGTAACCGCTGAAATGACGACTATTGTAAAAAAATTTAAAAACCCTTTTCTGTTCATGAAATACGTCCTTACCTGTCTGGTTGGTTTGTTGCTGGTATTGCCCCGGCTGCAGGCCCAGACCCCCGCGCTGATTCCGCAGCCAACCCAGTTCGATGCGCAGAAAGGCGTTTTCACGCTGCCCGCCAAACCGGTTATTGCCGTTACGGGCAGTAACGAGGTTCGCGGCATTGCGCAGATGCTGGCCGATCAGTTGGCCAAAGCCACGGGCTACAAGCCGGTGGTAACGGTGGGCAATGCCACCAAAGGCATACTGTTCGTGACCAGCACCGATGCCAGCCTGGGTAAAGAGGGGTACAAGCTGACGGTATCGCCCACGCAGGTGGTGCTGACGGCGGCCCAGCCGCAGGGCTTTTTCTACGGCGTGCAGACGATCATGCAGCTGCTGCCCCCCGCCGTATTCAGTGCCTCGAAAGTGGCCAATGTTGCCTGGACCATGCCGGCCTGCACCATCGCCGACCAACCCCGTTACAGCTACCGGGGCTCCATGCTCGACTGTGGCCGGCAGTTCTATCCCGTGTCGTTTATCAAGAAATACATCGACCTGCTGGCACTGCACAAAATCAACACCTTTCACTGGCACCTGACCGAAGATCAGGGCTGGCGCATCGAGATCAAAAAGTACCCTAAGCTTACTCAGCTGGCGTCGATCCGGCCCAAATCGATGATCGGCCACTACTCCGATAAAACCTACGACGACAAGCCTTACGGCGGGTTCTATACCCAGGACGATATTCGCGAGGTGGTTAAGTACGCCCAGAAACGCTACATCACCATCGTACCCGAAATCGAAATGCCGGGTCACTCGGTCGCCGTGCTGTCGGTGTATCCTGAGCTGGGCGCCAACCCCGACCGCATGCTGCCCGTAGGAAGCATCTGGGGGGTGTATGATCAGGTGCTGTTTCCGCGCGAAGAAACCTTCACCTTCCTGGAAAACGTGCTGACCGAAGTAATGGACCTTTTTCCGGGTCAGTATATCCACATCGGGGGCGATGAGTGTCCTAAAATCGAGTGGAAGCAGAGCAAGTTCTGCCAGGACCTGATGAAGAAGGAAGGCCTGAAGGATGAGCACGAACTGCAGAGCTATTTTATCCGGCGCATCGACAAGTTCGTGACCAGCAAAGGCCGCCGGATCATCGGCTGGGATGAAATTCTGGAAGGCGGACTGTCGCCCAACGCTACCGTTATGAGCTGGCGGGGCGTATCGGGGGGCATTGCGGCCGCCCGGCAGAACCACGATGTCGTGATGACCCCGACCACGTACTGCTACCTCGATTATTACCAGGTCGATCCGAAGAAAGAAACTGTACCCGTGGCCATTGGTGGTTTCCTGCCACTGGAAAAAGTGTACGGCTTCAACCCGTCCGTAACCGACAGCCTCACCGCCGATCAGGCTAAGCACGTGCTGGGTGTACAGGGCAACGTCTGGACCGAATACATGCCGACCTCGGCTTACGTCGAGTACATGGTGTTTCCGCGGCTGATCGCCATTGCCGAAACCGCCTGGACCCCGCAGGTCAATAAAAATATGGAGTCGTTTAAGAAGCGGCTCGACACGCACAACAAGCGGCTCGACTACCTGAACGTTAACTACTACGGTGCGCCAATCAACAAAACTTTCGAGTACCAGATGCCCCGGCAGACGGCTAAAAAATAATCGGTACCGGCCAGCGCCCGTACTTATGGATTAGCTGGCCGGTACCGCTCAAAAAAAGCGCTTTCGTAGCTAATGCCGATCGGTATCGACTGGCCGGCCAGTTGAATGATCTTATTCCGGACGGCCTCGATCCGGCGCAGGGGTACGATAAACGAGCGGTGCACCCGCACGAAATCGGCGTCGGGAAGTTTTTGCAGCAGGGCTTTCATCGTCAGGCGGGCCACAATGGGGTGGCCGGTCTGGCGATGAATTTTTATATAATCGTCGAGACCTTCCACGTACAGGATATCGTCCAGCGGAACCTGATACAGCTTGTAGTCGGCCCGGATGTACAGGAACGGGTCGGGCACCCCATCGTCGGCCCGGTTTTGCCAGTGCAGTTGCTCCCGGGCCTTGTCGACTGCCTGCCGGAACCGGTCGGGCGTGAAGGGCTTCAGCAGGTAATCGACCGCGCTGAGGTCGAACCCCGTCACGGCATATTCGGCGTAGGCCGTCGTGAAAATCACCAGTGCTTTCTGCGGAATGGCCTTGTAGAAGTCGATACCCGTCATGGCGGGCATGTTGATGTCCAGAAACAGCAGGTCGATGGGTTCATGCGCCAGAAACGCCAGCGCTTCGTCGGGGCGGGTAAACGTTTTCAGCAGGTCGATGCCCGGTAGATGCCCGCAGAAGTACGTGATGATACGGAGGGCGGGGGGCTCGTCGTCGATGGCAATGGCGCGGATCATAGCAGATGCAGGTGTAAATCGACCGTAAACGCGTCGGGCTGGTCCTGAATGGTCAGCCGGTGGCGGTCGGGGTAGAGGAGTTGCAGCCGGGTGCGGGTGTTGTTCAGGCCGATACCGCCCACGTTTTCGTCGGACAAGGTCAGCCGCAGCTTTTTGTTGAACACCAGCAGGTGCAGCTCGCCGGCCTGTAGCCGCACGCTTACCGTAATGATCGACTCGGTGGCGGGGTTGACCCCGTACTTAAATGCATTTTCGACAAAGGAAATCAGAAGCATGGGCGCAATACGCAGCCCGGCCGCCGATCCCTCCACCGTGTACTGCACCGTGGCTGTGTCGTCGAGCCGGAGCCGCTGCAGGTCGATGTACTGCCCGATGTAGTCGAGTTCGCGCGCGAGCGGCACCCAGTCGCTCCCCGAATCGCGCGTTACGTAGCGCATAAACGACGACAGCTTGATGAGTGCGTCGGGCGTACGGACCGAGCCTTCGATGGCCAGCGCGTAGATACTGTTGAGCGTATTGAACAGAAAATGGGGGTTGATCTGGGCTTTCAGAAACGACAGTTCGGTTGCCATACGCTGCTGCTCGGTTTCGCGCCACCGCGCATTGATGGCCAGCGACAGGGTAACGAATATGCCCACCAGAAAGAGAAACAGCGCGTGGCTCAACTCGAAGCCGTAGTACGGCTTACCGGCGGGCGCGTTCGGTGGAAAACCGGTCGGGTGGGGGGGCGGCAGGGCGTCCGGCGCCGGAAAGGCGGGACGCGGTGGCGCCGGGTAATGCCCAAACCCGAAGCGGTCGCGCGCGGTCATCACGCCCATAATCACCACAAACCCCACCACCAGGCAAAGCCCGTAGCGCCCGTAGCGCTGCTCGAAATAGAGCCGCGGAATCAGCCGGTAGTAGTGGATGTAGAAGAAAACGAGCATCAGCCCGTAGCCAAGCAGGTTGGTGCGCTGGTGCGGATCGTGTCCGATCTGGGCCAGCTGACCGAACCCGTCGGGTGCAAAAACATAAGGCAGCATCAGAAACGCCACCGCGCCCAGCACATGCCGGGCAAGCTGGGTGGGGCGGTTCAGGGTGCGTGGTATCATCGTGACTTAAACCTACGAAACCCCGCCGGCCCTCCCAAGTCCGTAGCGGTCAGCAGGCCGATTGTGCCGGCTAAAACGTGATTTCCATCCGAATGTCGGCGCGGGCGTAGGGTGTTGGTACGCTCGCTACCTCCCGAAACCCGACACGACGGTAGAGCGCCAGCGCCGGGGCCAGCCGCCGGTTCGATTCGAGCCAGAGCGTCGGCACGCCCAGCTGCCGCACGTAGTCGATGGCGGCCAGGCACAACTGCTGGCCTACCCCCTGCCCCCGCACAGCGGGCGAAACGGTCATTTTGGCCAGCTCGAAGCCCGTTTCGCCCATATTCACAACCGCCACGCATCCCACAATGGCATCGTCAAGCCGGGCCAGAAAAATCTGGCCGTTGTTGGGCAGAATGTATACGTCGGGGTGATCGAGCTGTTCGATGTCGTGGGGCTCCAGGGTAAAATACTGCTCGATCCAGGCCGTGTTGAGCGCTTTGAAGGCGGGCTGGTAACGGGCTTCATACGGGATGATAGTAACGGTCGGCATAAGGGGATCAGGAGTTGGTAGACGCTGATGAATCGGGCTGACCAACCGGACCCTGCCGGGCCAGCTGGTCCTGCACGCGGTCGAAAAAACTGCGCTCGGCCAGCTGAGCCTCCATGTCGCCCAGCGAAAGCAGCAGGTTATGCGTTTGCCGGGCAATCATGTCGCGGTTGACGGCGATGAAGGCATCCCAGAGCGGCTGGAGCGTGGGCAGCAGGGCCTGTCCGGCTTCGCTGAGGCACAGCAGCCGCTTGCGTCCATCCTGCTCCGACCGGGCCGATACCACGAGCCCGCGCTTTTCGAGTTCGTTGGTAATCTGAATCACGGCCGGGTGCGACACGCCCAGCTGGCCCGCAATCGCCGTAACAGCTACCGGTCCCTGCCGGGCCAGCAGCATAAAGACCGTGGCCCAGCGTACGTCGAAGTCGACCCCAAAGGCGCGGTAGGTAGCCGTAACGGCCTGCCAGTAGGTATCGCTCAAACGCCGGAGCCGGCTGGCCAGGGCCAGTTCGGCCAGTTCAGCCATAAAATCCATAACTAGGTAAGGGATTACGTAAGTGCTTACATAAATAGCCGATTGCCCGAAAAAAAGCAAACGGCCGGCCAGAAAAAAGGGCGGTAACGCACCCTGACGCATGCCAGCGTGGGCAAAACGCGTACTTTATACCAAACGGTTAGCGTTTCTAGGCGGGATACTTTAATTTTGTACTTTACTAAGAAATCAAGCCTTTGCCGTACAGTTGCTTACGACTGGGCATCACGTTTCACGAATCAACCAATGCAAACCTCCACGTACGTACCTTACAAGGTTAAAGACATCGCCCTGGCCGACTGGGGTCGCAAAGAAATCCGGCTTGCCGAAGCCGAAATGCCGGGTCTGATGGCCCTGCGTGAGGAGTTCGGCCCATCGAAGCCGCTGCAGGGTGCCCGCATCGCCGGTTGCCTGCACATGACGATTCAGACCGCCGTACTGATTGAGACGCTGGTCGAACTGGGTGCTGATGTAACCTGGTCGTCGTGCAACATTTTCTCGACGCAGGATCATGCCGCAGCTGCCATTGCAGCCGCCGGTATTCCGGTCTACGCCTGGAAAGGCATGAATGAAGAAGAATTCAACTGGTGTATCGAGCAGACGCTGTTCTTCGGCGAAGACCGCCAGCCCCTCAATATGATCCTCGACGACGGTGGCGACCTCACCAACATGGTGTTCGACGTGTATCCCGAGCTGATCCAGGGTATCAAAGGCCTGTCGGAAGAAACCACTACGGGTGTGCACCGGCTGTATGAGCGGATGAAGAACGGTACGTTGCACCTGCCCGCTATCAACGTCAACGATTCGGTAACGAAGTCGAAATTCGACAACAAATACGGCTGCCGCGAGTCGCTGGTTGATGCCATCCGGCGCGCCACCGACCTGATGATGGCCGGTAAAGTGGCCGTTGTGGCTGGCTATGGCGACGTAGGTAAAGGCTCGGCTGAGTCGCTGCGGGGCGTGGGTTGCCGCGTGCTGGTGACCGAAATCGACCCCATCTGCGCCCTGCAGGCTGCTATGGACGGCTACGAAGTGGTACCGATGGATGAGGCTGCTACCCGCGCCAACATCTTCGTAACGGCCACCGGTAACGTCAACATTATTAAGGAGCGGCACTTCAAAGCCATGAAAGACAAGGCCGTTGTCTGCAACATCGGTCACTTCGACAACGAAATCGACATGGCGTGGCTCAACAGCGCCTATGGCAGCACCAAGAGCCAGATCAAACCCCAGGTCGACATGTACGAGATCGACGGTAAGGAAATCATCGTGCTGGCCGAAGGCCGGCTCGTGAACCTGGGTTGCGCCATGGGCCACCCCTCGTTTGTGATGTCGTGCTCGTTCTCGAACCAGACGCTGGCACAGCTCGAACTGTGGGCCAACTCGGAGAAGTACGAAAACAAAGTGTACGTACTGCCCAAGAAGCTCGACGAGAAGGTAGCTGCGCTGCACCTGGCCCACGTGGGTGCCAAACTGGAGCCGCTGGAGCAGGAGCAGGCCGACTACATCGGCGTAACGGTCGACGGTCCGTTCAAATCGGAAATGTACCGCTACTAGGGTATTGTTTCCACTGGTCTGCTGAGACCGGTACAGGGCGCGGCTTCGGAAACGGAGCCGCGCTTTTTTTATTTGTTGACGGGCGGACCCGTTTCGCCGGGGCAGGGCCGGCAGGGGTACAGAAACTACTCAAGGTGCTGATCGTCAGCTTTATTTATTCCTCGGGAAAGGGTTGTTTAAAACCGCTGGTTTCTTCATTTTTGACCAGACAAAACCACCCGGCCCCGGTCCGGTCTTTAGCCCTGTTCTGCCATGCGTACGCTGCCGACACTACTGATGCTGTTGCTGATGGGGCAGGCCGTTGTGGGTCAGCCGCCAATCGATACGCTGCACTGGAGCGCCAGCCGGCGGCTGCGGCTGAGCGATTTTCACGGCCCGGCGCAGCGTGGCCTGGGCGGCTCCGAATTTCATTACCAGCTGGGCTACGACATGCGGCCGCTGCTGCTGGGCACCCAGCCCGCCGTTGAAGCCTACTGCCTGATGTTCCGCAACCTGTCGTGGGTGTCCGAAACGGCGCGCAACGACCGGACGCTGGTGTATAATCAGGTGCTGTTCGATCTGGTAGAGATTCACGCCCGGCGCATGAAAGCGCAGCTGATTGGCCTGCGGCCCGACCGGCGGTTTAAAGAGCAGGCCACCCGCATCGAATACCTGACCAATGCCGAGCTGGGCCGCGAAGTAAGCCAGTTTCGGGCCGAGACGGGCGGGGGCGATGAGGCCGGGCCGCTGCGCGAGTGGCAGCTGCGGATAGCCCAGCGGCTGAGCCAACAGCCCGCCCTGAAAACCGTTTACCGGCAGTCGGCCGTGGGCTACGGCCTGGTGGCTGGCGGGGGCGTGGCGCTGCCCGTTGGCGCGCTGGCGCAAACCATGCGGCCGGCCGCCGGCCTGAGCTACGGCGTCGATCTGGCGTATCGGCGTACGATGCTGCTGGCCAGTATGGGCCTCTACCAGGCTTCGCTGCAGCAGTCATTTACCGAACAGACCCACACCTGGGATACCGGTATGGGTGTTCGGTCGACCCTGCTCGAAGTGGCACTCGGGCGCACCCTGAGCCATACCGCCCGGCAGCGGCTGGTACCGTATGTGGGGTACCGGCGCTTCGGTATGCAGGCTCGCGATCGGACCGACGAGCGTTACAAAGGCTATACCTATACCAGCCACAGCCCGGTGGTGGGTGTGCTGCTCGATCTGAAACTGGGCGACAACAGCCATCGCCCCGACCGCATCGACGACCGCTTCTGGTTTGTGCGGACAAAAGTCAGTTACAGCCCCCTGCTGACGAGCGAGGCCCTGTCGGGTGGTTTTCTGAACCTGCAGGTAAGCCTGGGCGGCTTCGGGCAACTCCGGCGCGTCTGTTACGAACCCCGCTGACCGGCCCCGGCAACGGGTAGGGCGGTCCAATGTAGCGCCCGGCCGCTGGTAGATTGGCCATACTTTCCGAACTTGCCGGTATCTATGAAAACTTACATCTATGGGTTGGCGCTGCTGACGCTGGCAGCCTGCCAGCCCGGGGGCTACCACCTGACCAACCGAACCGCCACGCGCATCGGGGTCGACTCGCTCGCGGCCCCGGCCGATAGCGGGGTGGCGCGTTTTCTGACGCCCTACCGGCAGGGTCTCGAGCGCACCATGAACGAAGTGCTGACCCGCACCACGGGCCGCATCGAAAAAGGGCAGCCCGACGGACCACTCAACGATCTGCTGACCGATGCCCTGCTGGCCCAGGCCAGTCAGCGCTACGGCAAAGCCATCGACTGCTCGCACCTGAACTACGGCGGTATCCGCAACAACCTGCCCGAAGGACCCATCACCACCGGCTCCATCTTCGAGGTGATGCCCTTCGACAATCAGCTTGTCGTGATGACGCTGAAAGGGACTATGCTCCAGCAACTGCTCGATCATTTTGCCAATGGCAACAAACTCGTGGTGGGCGGCCTGCGGGCTAAAATTCAGGACGGCCACGCCACGGCGGTGCAGTTTACCAATGGCCGTACCCTGCAGCCCGACCAAACCTACACCGTAGCCCTGAGCGATTACATTGCCGACGGGGGCGACAACGCCAATTTTCTGAAAAACGCCGTTCGGCGCGAAAACATCAACTACCTCATCCGCGATGCCCTGATCGACTATTTCCGGCAGCAGGGCAAATCCGGTCAACCCATAAACCCCGTTTCCGATGGACGCATCAGCCTCAACTAGACGCCAGTTTCTGAAACTGCTGGGTACGGCCGCCGTGATCGGATCGGCTACCCCGTCGCTGCTGGCTGGCAGCGACCGCCGTGGTCCCACCAAACTGACCATTCTGCACACCAACGATGTGCACAGCCGGCTCGACCCGTTTCCAATGGATGGCAGCCGCAACGCCGGCCGGGGCGGCATTGCCCGCCGGGCCACCCTGCTACGCCAGATTCGGGCACAGGAGAAAAACGTGCTGCTGTTCGATGCGGGCGATATGTTTCAGGGAACGCCCTACTTCAACCTCTACAAAGGCGAGCCCGAAATTCTGGCCATGAACCAGCTCGGCTACGATGCCGGTACCATCGGTAACCACGACTTCGACGGGGGAATCGACAATATGGTGACTCAGTTCAACAAAGCGAAATTCCCGCTCCTGATTGCCAACTACGATTTTAAAAACACGGTGCTCGATGGCCATACACAGCCTTACCACGTGTTTGAGAAAGATGGTATCCGGGTAGGCGTGTTTGGGCTGGGCATCAAACCCGACGGGCTCATTCCGAAAGATGCCTACCGCGAGACGGTGTACCTCGACCCCATCGAGATGGCTACCGATCAGGCCGCCCGGCTCCGTACCGAGAAAAAATGCGATTACGTGGTGTGCCTGTCGCACCTGGGGTTCAAGTACCAGGAGCCCACCGTGTCGGATACGGTGCTGGCGGCCCAAACCCGCCATATCGACCTCATCATTGGGGGGCATACCCACACCTTCCTCGATGCGCCGGTGGCTGTAAACAACCTCGATGGTACGCCCGTCTGGATCAATCAGGTGGGGTTTGCCGGCATCAACCTGGGCCGTATCGATCTGTCGTTCGAACGCGGCAAGGCATCGTTGACCGGCAAATCGGTCGAGGTAAAGGCCTGATTTCGTACCTTTGTCCGATAGCGAAAGAAAGAACGAGCGACCGAGTGAGGCCAATGCAGCTACTCGTTTGCTCCTTGCCAATCTCTTTCGCGCATTCACTCTTTCATTCTTTCGCTCTTTATGAAATTTGGCGTTGTTGTTTTCCCCGGCTCCAACTGCGATCAGGACGCAGTCGACACGCTGACCCTGATGGATCAGGAGGTTGTCAAACTCTGGCACAAAGACCACGATCTGCAGGGCTGCGATTTCATTCTGCTGCCCGGTGGCTTCTCCTACGGTGATTACCTGCGCACCGGCGCTGTGGCCCGCTTCTCGCCCATCATGAACGAGGTGATTGCCCACGCCAACCGGGGTGGCTACCTGATGGGTATCTGCAACGGCTTCCAGATTCTGGCCGAGGCCCGGCTGGTACCGGGTGTGCTGCTGCAGAACAACAGCCAGAAATACGTCTGCAAAAATATTTACCTGACCCCGCAGTCGCCCGACGCGCTGCTGACGGCCGGGCTCGATAAACCGGCTTACAAAATACCCATCGCCCACGGCGACGGCCGCTATTTTGCCGATGCCGACACGCTGAAAGCGCTGAACGACAACAACCAGGTGCTGTTCCGCTACTGCGATGAGAACGGCGTCGTTACCGACGAAGCGAACCCCAACGGCAGCCTCGAAAACATTGCCGGGGTGTGTAACCTCCAGAAGAATGTATTTGGCATGATGCCCCACCCCGAGCGGGCATCGGACCCCATGCTGGGCAATACCGACGGCCGGCTCATTCTGGAGCAGGTGCTGAAAGCCGTGCTGGCCTAAGCCACCGAGAGCCGAGATCAGTACCCGATATACTATAAACGCGCAGGGCGCTATGTCACCGGTGACATAGCGCCCTGCGCGTTTGAAATTAGGTAATTACGCGGGCTGCGCTTCCAGCGCCGGGTAGTCGATATAACCGGCGGGGCCGGGCGTATAGAGCGTATTGGGGTCCATCTCGTTCAGCGGAGCCCCGGTTTTAAAGCGCTCGACCAGGTCGGGGTTGGCAATAAACGGCCGGCCAAAGGCCACCAGATCGGCCGCGCCACTGGCGAGGTCGGCTTCGGCGCGGGCCACGTCGTAGCCACCGCTCCGGATCAGTGTGCCGGTGAACGCCTGCCGGATACCATCGATGATGGCGGGATCGACAACGGGGGCGCCCATCGATGCGTGATCGACCAGGTGCAGATACACTACATAGTCGTTGAGTTGCGGCACCAGATAAGCGTACACCGCATCATCGACGGGGCCCGACGCCATATCGTTGAGCACACCCCGGGGCGACAGCCGGATACCGGTGCGGTCTTTACCGATGGCTGCCGACACCTCCTTAGCGATATCGAGTACGAAGCGGGCGCGGTTCTCGGCCGAGCCGCCATACTGGTCGGTGCGCTGGTTGGTGGCCGAGCGCAGGAACTGCTCGAGCAGGTAGCCGTTGGCCGCGTGGATTTCGACACCGTCGAAATCGGCACTGATGGCATTCCGGGCCGCCGTCACGTATTCCTGAATGGCCGCTTCGACTTCGGCGGTGGTTAGTTCGCGGGGGGTGGGGTAGTCCTGCATGCCCGCTTCGTCGGTATAGATCTGACCGGCAGCCTGAACGGGCGACGGGGCCACAATTTCACCACCTTCGTGCATGTTGATGGGGTGACCGATGCGGCCACTGTGCATGATCTGCACGAAAATACGACCGCCCGCTGCGTGTACGGCGTCGGTAACCTGCCGCCAGCCCGCCAGCTGTTCGGCGTTGTACAGGCCCGGTACGCGGGCATAGCCGTTGCCGTTGGGCGAGGGGGCCGTGCCCTCAGTAATGATAAGGCCAGCCGTAGCCCGCTGGGCGTAATAGGTAACCATAATGTCAGACACCCGGTGGTCGGCGGTGCCGCGGCTGCGCGTCAGCGGAGCCATCACTATGTGGTTGGAAAGCGTCAGGTTGCCCAGCCGGGCTTCTGAGAAAAGCGTAGTTGCCATAGCGCGTGTGGGCCAACCGCAGTTGGCCTGATCGTGATTAGTACCAACCACCAACACGCTAAAACATCGAAAAGTTTAAATGTTTGTGCTGAGACACTCAGCCCAGTTTCTCGATAAACCCCGACAGCTTGTGGATCGAGGGCTTATTGAGGGTCAGGCAAAGACTGCGCCCCTCTTTCTGGGCGTTGACCAGGCCGCTCTCGGTGAGCAGCTTTACATGGTGCGAGACGCAGGGCTGGGAGAGACCAGTCATCTCCTGCACATCGGAGCAGGTCAGGCTACCCCGCTCGGAGAGGGCCATCAGAATCGACAGCCGATACTTGTCGGCAATGGCACTCGTGGCTTTTTCGATGAACTGCTTTTCCATACGTAACCTCCGTCGCATGATAAGGTGTCAGCAAATTTAACGAAATTCGGCCAGTTTAGGTGCCCGGTTGCGCGGCTCCGGCCCGCACGGCCCGGCTGGCGGCAACTGGCAGGTGACCGAATGGCCCGCACCAGCCCCCATATAATCAGCTGACCGATCGGATCGGTCAGGATGAGGTTTGCCCCGATGCTATGGCGCGCTTGTACCGCAGATTGCTTACCGTTTTTATAAGCCTGTTTCCTCTGCTTGCGCCGGGGCAAACCACCGACCGGCCCTGTTATACCGATATGCAGGCGCTAAGCCCTGCCGTGCGGCAACTGATGCAGACACTCCCTGCCGATACCATGCGGAGCCGCGCGCGGCTGGCTGCTACCGACCGGCTCGAATGCCGCGTGGCGGTCGATGTCGACAACGCGCTGTTTCGCCAGTATGACGGGAACGCCGATCAGATCCGGCACGAGGTGTATCAGGCCTTTGGGCGTGTATCGGCCATCTTCGAGCGCGAAATCAACGTGCGGCTGGTGGTTACCCAGATCCGAATCTGGGAAGGCGCCGATCCATACCCCACCACCGGCCCCGATATCCGGCTCGACCACCTCTACGCGCTGAACAACTGGTGGTCGAACAACCGGCGGGGCAGTTACGATGTGGTTGTTGGCTACTCGACCAGCTTCGTGGGGGGGCAGGCCTTTCTGGGCGGTCCGCAGATGGCCTCAGCGGGCGTGGTGGGGGTGCAGCCCCACGCGTTCAGTGTGGCGCTGACGGCCCACGAACTGGGCCACTCGTTTGGCTCGGCCCACACCCACGACTGCGGCTGGCCGGGTGGACCCATCGATCGCTGTGCTACGCTCGAAGGCAACTGTGCGCCCGGCACCGAGCGTAACGAATGGCAGACGGAAGTAGGTACCCTGATGAGCTACTGCCAGCGTGTGCTGTCGTTTCATCCCCTCTGTCGGGAAGTGATGCGCCGGGTGGCCGAAAACAGTGGGCTGACCCCGGCGCTGACCGTACCCGACGTGCCGGTGGTGAGTCGGGCGCTGGCCGGCCCCAACCGGCCCGACCTATACCTGGTCTGGTCGCCGGTGCTGCGCGCCACATCGTATCGGGTGCAGGTTGGCACCGACAGCAGTTTCAGCCAGCCGCTGATCGACTCAACGATGGCGCTGCCCATCTACCAGCTGGCACAGCCCGTCGATGCCAACCGGGTTTATTACTGGCGGACCTGTGGCATCAACACCCCGGCGGGGGCGGGTGGCTGGTCGGCCGTAGGGCGGTTTCAGCTGAGTGTACCGGCGGGCTTGTCGCCCCTGCTGATTCGCCGGCCCGACTACGGGAATCTAAACGAAACGACCGGGCTGCTGTCGTGGTATCCGGCCACCAGTCCGGTCGGGCTGTATGAAGTGCAGCTGGCCGAATCGGGCAACCTGGCCAGCCTGAGCAATGCCCTGCTGCTTCGAACCAGTACGCCCTTCCTGTCGATCGACGTACCCGACGTTCTGTTGAGCCGCATCGATGCCGATGTGTACTGGCGGGTGCGGGTCGGTACAGCGCAGGGCGTTGGCCCCTGGTCGGCGGTTAGCTGGTTCAGACGCGCGCCCAAAGCCCGGGTGGTGTGGCCTCTGAACCAGCGCGACTACACGGGTTCGATACCGCTAGCCTGGCCCATCGGGCAGGCCGCTCCGCTTACCTCGACCGTCGAATTGTCGACTACGACGGCCTACGATAAAAACGTGCGCCGAAAAACGCTGGTGCAAAACGAAGCCGGGGGCCCGATCGCCGGGCTGGGAATCACGGTTTTCGATTCGCTGATCGACAACCAGACGTACTACTACCGGATCCGGCAAACGTCTCCCGATGGAACCGGTCCCTACACCTATGGCAGTTTCACGACCGGCTCTGAACGAACGGCCTGGCAGCACCTCAACGCGGGCAACAGTCCGCTGCCGGCGTCGGGGTTGCGCCAGGTGCTGCCCCAGCCCGATGGCAGTTTGTGGGTGGCCGCAACCTGGGGGCTATACAACCGGCTGGCCGATGGCCGCACTTGGCGAACCTACACAACCAAAACAACGGGTGGCCAGCTAACGGGCGCAGTCAGTGCCATGGCCGTCGATCGGGCGGGCGTGGTGTGGGCTGCCACTACCCGCAGTCTGTTTCGGTTCGATGGCAGCAGCTGGCAACGGATTCCTGTGCCGGTGGCGTCGTTGCTGCTGGTAATCGGGCTGGAAGTCGATACGGCCGGAGCGGTTTATGTGCTGACGGCGGGGCAGGGGGTGTTGCGCTACCGCGATGGGCAGTGGACGCAGTTTGGTGCCGAAACACTCGACCCGTATCTGTATGCCGGTACGCTCGACAGTCGCAACGGGCTCTGGGTGAGCAACAGCGCCGGTGTCGCCCGTTTCGACGGCCGCAGCTGGACACTGCTCAACAAGAGTACGGCCGGCCTGCCGTTCGATTACGTGACCCGGCTCAGTGTCGACACCAGCGCAACCCGGCTCGCCGTGGCCAACGGCCTCGAACTGGCCCTGCGCGACGGCAGCGGCAACTGGCGTCGCTGGGCCGTGGCCGACATCGACCCGACCAGCCGGCAAACCGGCGCCACCATTGCCGGGATGGCGTTCGACCGGCAGAACCGGCTAACGGTACTGACCCAGCACAACCTGTTTCGGCTGGAGGAGCAGGGCTGGGTAGCCAGTGCCGATCCCATGCGTACCGAACCCGGCCAGTCGCCCGTTATGAGCATCGGCCCCGACAACCGGGTCTGGCTAATCACCGACAACAGTACCTTGCCGGGCCTGAGTGTCTATGATGCCCGATCGGTGCGGCTTAGTGCGGCCAGCCGCGCGCGCTACTGCCCCGGCGATACGGTGGCCCTGCGCCTGTCGGTCGACGCGGGTATTCGCCCGGGAACCCCGCTCACCGCACAGCTGACCGGGCCCGGGGGTACCTACGATGTGCCCGTTCGGTTTGCCGGCGATTCGGTCTACGCGGCCCTGCCGGCCGGGCTTACGCTGGCGGGCAGTTACCGCCTGCGTCTGCTGATGCCGACGCTGGGTACGTCGGGCTGGGCCAGTCCGTATGTGCAGGTGCTGGCCGGGCCCCGCGTGCAACTGACCGGGCCGTCGAATGGGTCGGTCTGTGCCGATCAGCCCCTGTCGCTGTCGGCAACGGTCAGTGGGGGGACCTCGTACCAGTGGCTGCGCAATGGAAGCCCGCTAACCGATGCCCGTCAGCCGGTGTTTACCCCTAATCAGTCAGGTCAGTATGCACTGGCCGTTACGTCGGAGCAGGGCTGCACCACCACATCGACTGCGGTGAATCTGACGGTGGCCGCGCCCCTGACGGTTACGGTTGCCCCGACCGCACCGGCTCCGGTGTACATCCCGGATGCGGTTGAGCTGACGGCATCGGGCAGCTTGCTGACCGGCTACCAGTGGTATCGGGAGGGTGTCCGGATCGATGGGGCAACGGCGGCTGCCTACCGGGCTGCCCAGTCGGGGCAGTACACCGTTGGGGTAACGGGGCCGACGGGTTGTACGGCGCTGTCGGCGCCCGTGTCGGTACAGGTGCTGATTCCGGTAGCCACCGAATCCGAGGCCGATCTACACCTGGGTGTGCGTCCTAATCCTTCGTCGGGAGCCGTGGTTGTTCGCTTTCGCCTGGCGCAGCGTACCGACGTAACCGTGCGGCTGACCGATGCGGCCGGCCGGCAGGTACGGCTGGTTGTCTGGACGGGCCTTGCCGCCGGCCCGCAGGAGCGAACCCTCGATAACCTGCCGACGAGTGGCTTCTATGTCCTTAGCCTGACCGCTGGCAACCAGCAGGCGCGCCACGCCCTGATTCGGCAATAACGTTTCCCCTAAAGCAACAGCCCCGCCCACCAGTGTCGGTGAACGGGGCTGCCATGCCTTAAGTCAGAACAACTCGCTTACTGCTTGAGTACCTTAATAGTCTGTTGCTGGTTGCCACTGGTGGCCCGCAACAGCAACAGCCCGCTGGGCTGCTGGCCTACCTGAAACACCTGCGGCTGAGCTGCATCCGTCGGCGTCAGCTGGCGCTCGTCCAGCAACTGCCCCCCCGACCGCAGCAGCTGCAATCGCACGGGTTGCCCCTGATTGCCATCGACCTGAACCGATACCTGCTCGGTGACGGGGTTGCCCAGCAGCCGCAGCTGCAGGCCCGCCCCCGCTTCGGTCGTGGCCCGCCGGGCCGAACGGCCACAAACGGCTTTCAGATCCCAGGTGTAGGTGACGACCTGCCCGCTCTGGCGGGCCATGAGCGTAAAGGGCTTAACGTCGCTGGCGGTGCGGGAATCCTGGTCGACAAACTGGTTGGGGTTGGTGGTCCAGCCCGTGATACCGGCGGCCTGGAATTCGATGGGCGTGCCATCGCCCCCGCTAGTATTAAAAGTGATGGCCCCGGTCGCGCAGTTGTAGGTGGGCTGGCCCAGCGTCAGCGTGCCACCGGTTGTCGGCGGAGGAGTTGGCGTGGTTGGGTTGGTCGGCGTCGTGCCGCTACAGGCGGCTTTCAGGTCGAAGCTGTAGGTAGCCGTCTGCCCGCCTTGGGTGGCGGTGATGGTGATAACCTTGGGGTCGTTGCGCAGGCCGGGCTCAACTGTGCCGGTGTTGCTGGTCGGCGACGAGCGGGTGATGCCCGGTGCTGAGAAAGTGATAGACGTGCCGTTGCCCCCGCTGGTGTTGAACGTAATGGCGCCCGTCGTGCAGTCGTAGGTGGGCTGGGTAAGTGTCAGCGTACCACCGGTTGTCGGCGGAGGGGTCGGCGTGGTGGGGTTGGTCGGTGCCGTGCCGCTGCAGAACGCCTTCAGGTCGAAGCTGTAGGTAGCCGTCTGCCCGCCCTGGGTGGCGGTGATGGTGATAACCTTGGGATCGTTGCGCAGGCCGGCTTCAACCGTGCCGGTGTTGCTGGTCGCCGACGAGCGGGTGATGCCCGGTGCGGTGTAGGTGACGGGCGTGCCGTTGCCCCCGCTGGTGTTGAAGGTGATGGCCCCGGTCACGCAGTCGTAGGTGGGCTGGCCCAGCGTCAGCGTGCCACCAGTCGTAGGCGGAGGGGTCGGCGTGGTGGGGTTGGTTGGTGCCGTGCCGCTGCAGAACGCCTTCAGGTCGAAGCTGTAGGTAGCCGTCTGCCCGCCCTGGGTAGCCGTGATGGTAATAGGCTTCGGGTCATTGCGCAGGCCGGGCTCAACTGTGCCGGTATTGCTGGTTGTCGACGAGCGGATAATGCCTGGGGCGGTGTAGGTAATAGCCGTGCCGTCGCCCCCGCTGGTACTGAGGGTGATGGCGCCAGTCGAACAGTCATAAACGGGTGCGTTCACTACCAGGGGCTTGACGGGAGCGAGCTTCACCAGCCAGCCCGATACGTCGTTATCGGTTTTACCCTGCACATCGCCATCAGTCGATTGTGTTGCCCCTGAAAACAGATAACCACCATCTTGAGTGGCGATTATATCTCCCGCCAATTCCGTAGCGGATCCACCCAGGATTTTGGTCCAGCGTACCTGGTTGGCAGGGCCGAAGCTAGTCATCCGAATGTCACCCGATCGCTGGCTGACACCATCCATGACTGTAAAGCTGGTGCTGTTGTCACTGACAATCTTAGGAAATATAGAAACATTGCTTATAGTGCCATCGTTCGGATAGTTGGTGAACGTCACGTACTGTAACGACGGCCTGTACAGGGTGGCTGTGTTATTGACGCCGGGATTGGTTGGGCTAATTGTTAATGTAACCGTCTGCCCCGAGTTGATTCCGGTAGCAATGAAAGCCTGCGAATCGAAAGGGCTGGGAATGACGTCTGTCAACGCCTGGACAGCACTGTAGCGGTCAGACCAAACCACGCCTAATCCTGAATTAAGTTTAACGGCCCATCCCTGGCCGTAAGAACTGCCAACAACCAGATAGCCATCGGATAGCGGAATAAATCGATAGGCAACCCGATTAGGGCGGAATTGGCCCGGGGGAAATGGAAGTTCAACACTGACCTGCTTCAGAAAAGAACCCCCGGCTGTGAATTGATACAGACTCGTGCCTGTGCCTTCACGACCATAGGATATGGTTCCTAAAACGGTGATACCTCCGTCTGGCGCCTGCACGATATCGAATGGAGTAGCCTGTGGATACGTACCGTTTGGATTGCTGTACGTTTCGAATGGCTGGGTCGAAAGGCTATCCCCAGCAGGATTAAGCAGAATAACGGCCCACTTATAATAGTAGCGGCTGTCGTGTGCCAACACAGCACTGTTACCGTTGGACAGTGGAACGATGTCATCCGCAAAGTAGGTGGCCATTTTTTTTCGCCATCGCTGGGTGCCATCACTACCCAAGCGGAAAACATCACCACTGGCTACGTAATAGTCACCATTCGGCGCTTGTTTAACAGAGCCGCCCATCAGTTTCTGCCACTGAATGGTGGGGGGTGTCTGCGCCCAGAGCGTTGACAGGGTGGACAGGCTGAGCCAGGTCAGTAGGCAGAGCAACAGCCGGGGGTAGTTGTTTTTCATAGCGTCATGGATTGATTTTACATTGGGCAACAAAGAAAGCGGTTGGGTGCGTCGGGTAGGTGTCAATTTGATCATATGGCTGGATATTGACTGGACGGTAGCCGACGAAGCCGCAGCCAGCAACGGCACAGCAATCGGCCCGGTGATGGACAGGGTAATACCAGCGCAGGGCCGGCGGGGAGACGGGATAGGCATGGGGATAGCAGCGGGGTGTTTGCCCCCTGTATCGCGATGCCGGCCGAAAGGTGAGCGGCTGCTACCGAAAAATTGTGTGAACGGCCGCTATGGGGTCCTGATCCAGCTGATTACCCAGTCAGGCCAGGCAAACAGCAGCAGCGTGATCAGCGCCAGCCCAACGGCCAGCCCGACAGCTGCACCGGGCAGGGCTACCGGAGTTGAAGAATCCTCCACAGAACCATCCAGTCCGGGACCATCCAGTCGGGAACGGAAGAATAGTAGAAACGGAATCCGCAGGTAATACACAAGGGCGACGAGCGCGTTGAGCAGGCCACCCACAAACAGGGCCAGCAGCCACGGATCGCCGGTATGCTGCCAGGCGTCGAACAGGGCCGAAAACGACAGCAGCTTGGCAATAAAACCAACGGTGGGGGGGAGCCCTGTCAGCGCCAGCATAACTACCGTGAGCGCAATGGCCAGCAGGGGTTGCCGGGCACCCAGTCCGGCAAACTGGCTGATGCGCAGATTGTCGCTGCCCTGACTACGAGCCAGCAGATCGATCAGGAAGAAAGCGCCGAGGGCGATAAACACGTAGGTGGCCGCATAGAACAGCACGGCTTCGAACCCGGCCTGACTCAGTGCCACCACCCCCACCAGCAGAAACCCGGCGTGGGCAATGCTTGAGTAAGCCAGCATGCGTTTGGCATCGGTCTGGCGCAGGGCCGAGAGGTTACCGATCAGGATACCGGCCAGCGCCAGTACGGCCAGGGGTGTTTGCAGGGCGGCCGCCGTGGCAACATCGGCCGAAGCCTCGGCCGGCAATGCCGTTACCAGCCGAAGCAGCACGAGCACGGCGGCCGCTTTGGGAGCGACCGAGAAAAAAGCCGCTACGGGCACCGGGGCCGCTTCGTAGGCGTCGGGCGTCCAGACGTGAAACGGCACCCCGGCCAGCTTGAACAGCAGCCCCGCCAGGGTGAGCAGCATGGCTACGGCCGCCACCGGGGCTTCCTGCTGCGACAGACCGATGCCAAAGGCATCGGCAGTGAGATCGAGGGTGCCGGTCATGCCATAGAGCAACGACATGCCGTAGAGCATCACGGCCGAACTGACGGCCCCGAACAGCAGGTACTTGATACCGCCTTCCGACGCCTTCCGATCGGCGTTGAGGGCCGTGAGCAGGTACGAGCAGATCGACACCAGTTCGATGCTCAGGTAAATGCTCAGCAGGTTGACCGACAGGGTCATCAGAAACAGGCCCAGCGTCATGGCCACCAGCAGAGCGTACCACTCCACGGGTAGCCGCCGGGTTGGGCCAGCCACCGCCGGATCGCGATCGGCCAGCCAGTCGTAGGCCAGCACCAGGGCCGCACTCAGCGCCACCACCGCCTGAAAAAAGACAGCCTGCTGATCGACGTAGAGCAGGTGGGTAAACAGAAAGCCGCGGGTGGGCCGTAGTACCGCCAGGCCACCCGCCACCAGCACCGCCCCGACGCTCAGCCCCGCCAGCCAGCCGCGCCGACGCCGGGCCGGTGCCCGTAACAGCAGCAGTTCGGCAATGAGCATCGTACAGAAGGCCGCTGCCAGCCAAAGCTCGGGGCCAAACCCGCTGATACTGTTGAGGATGTCGGTAAGTTGGTCGGTAAGAGACAAAACAGGGGCTGGTTTAGACGTGGAGCGGGCCTGCCCCGGCACAAGGCCAGCGCAGGCCGCGCCTTAAGAAGGAGTGAGCAAGGCTGGCGAAACGAGGCTTGCCTGAATACACCTTTATACAATTAAATCATGCCGTCGCGTTCCGGCTGCCCGTCGTAGGGGTGGAGGTGAACGGGCTTCTGCGCCTTGCGAAGCCGGATGTTCAGAAACTCGACCAGCAGCGAGAAGGCAATGGCGAAGTACAGATACCCTTTGGGTACGGCACCGACGGCCTGCCTGAAAATCACCACTTCCGACAGGTGAGCCCCTTCGGCAATCAGCATAAAGCCGATCATGATCAGAAAGGCCAGTCCCAGCATCTGAATGGTGGGGTGCTCGTTCACAAACTTGCCCACGGGCCCGGCAAAAAACATCATAATGCCGATCGACAGAATCACGGCGATCATCATAATGGCTACGTTCTGGGTGAGGCCGATGGCGGTCAGAATGGAGTCGATCGAGAAAACGATGTTGGTAATGGCAATCTGCGTGACCACGCTCGATACGGTTGCTTTACCCTTCACGTTGCCCGCTTCGTCGGTTTCTTCGCCCCCTTCCAGCTTATGGTGGATTTCGGAGGTGGCTTTGTAAAGCAGAAACAGCCCCCCGCCGAACAGAATGAGGCTCTGACCCGTAAGCGCAGCTTCGAACCAGCCGGCGTTGATGTGGGTAAAGGGCTTGCTCAGCGAGATCACAAACGAAATGCCCAGCAGGAGCACCAGCCGGAAGGCCATGGCCAGTACCAGCCCGATGTTACGGGCGCGCTTCTGATCCTGCACGGCCAGCTTGTTGGCCGCGATGGAAATAAAAATGATGTTGTCGATACCCAGTACGATTTCCAGAAACGTCAGGGTGAGCAAGCTGATAATCGACTCTGCTGTAAATAATTCGCTCATCGTTGCCTGTTTAGGGGTTGGAAGGTGGAGTACAAAAGTACCGGCTGCCAGGCGGGTCTGCAACTGACAGCCCACGAAAGACGCCCGCACCGGACAAAAGGACCGGGGTTAATTTAAACGGCGCTTTTGGTGCTGCCGGGCAACAAACGTATGTTTATGGGCGTATGCGTTTTTAAGAAGCCATTGACCGGCTACTAACATAATGCCGGGTTGGTGCGTTACTCAGGGAGGGCAACTTCGTTTCCGATGCGGTCGGCCAGCCGATAGCCTGCCCCAAACACCTCGTTCGCCGAATGTCTGTACCAAAACTACTTGTTCGTATTCTGCTGGGTATCCTGGCCCTGCTGCTGCTGGTGGCCGGGTTCGTCGTGCTGGTGGTGTCGACGCCCTGGGGAGAGCAGTTTGTAACGAAACAAGTTAATTCGTACCTGGGCAATCACCTGAAATCGCCCTACCGCATCGGGCGCATTACCTACAAAATTCCCGATTACCTGCAGCTCGACGACGTGTTGTTTATCACGCCCAAGGGCGATACGCTGCTGCAGGGCGGCCGCATGCGGGTCGACCTCGATATGTGGGGGCTACTCAAGAACCGGGTCAGCATCGGGCAGATCGAACTGGAGCATATCCGCCTGAATGTCAATCGAAATCTGCCCGATACCACCTTCAATTTTCAGTACATTCTGAACGCGTTTGATACCGGCGCGGCTCCCGAACCGTCCGATACGGTATCGACACCGCTGGCCATCAACCTGGCGGGTGTTTCGCTGCGCGACGTGCGAATCCTATACCACGACGATGTGGTGGGCGCCGACATGAACGCTTACGTCGATACGCTGCGGGCCAACTTCGATAAAACGGACGTCAACACATCGCTCTATTACCTGAAAAATCTGACGGCTACCGGGCTCGACGTAAAAACCCGGCTCTACGAAGGACTCCCTACGCCCCCCAGCCCGCCCAACAAGACCATCGATTCGCTCGATCTGGCGCTGGGCAAATGGCAGCTCACCCGCACCAAATGGGATGTGCAGGTCGAAACCAGCGACTTCCGGACGCGGGGCAACGTGGGCAAGCTGGCCATGGTGTCCGATTATTTTTATATCGAGGGCGAAAAAATTGGCATCAAGTCGCTGGAGCTGACCGATGGCGATGTGAGCGCTACCCTGACCAAACCCAGCCGTAAGGCCAAACCCACGCCCCCCGTTGCCACCACCAGCAGTGGCGCACCGGGCTGGCAAGCCAAACTCACCAACGTACGGTTTACCAACAACCGCCTGCGCTTCGACGACGAAACGGCGCCCCGGCAGGCCAAAGGCCTCGACTACAGCCACCTCGATCTGCGGAATCTGGGCATCGATGGCCGGTTTCTGGTGTATCAGGACTTGGGCAAGCGGGGCCAGAAAGTAAGCGGACAGCTGCGCAACGGCCGTTTCCGGTCGAGCACCGGGTTTTTCCTGCAAAAGCTGGAGGGCGATGTGCTCTATACCGACACCACCACTACCCTGACCCGCCTGTATCTGCAGACACCCACCAGCCTGCTGCGCGACAAACTGGTGTTGCGCTACGATTCGCTGGGGCAGCTGAGCAACCCGCGCTTTGCCAAACGGGTGGGCGTTAGCGTGAATCTGAACAAGAGTTACCTGTCGGTCAACGATGTGCTGCAGCTGGCCCCGTTCCTGGCCGATACGCCACCTTTTGCCGGTAACAGTGGGGGTGTTTTCCGGGCCAACGCCACGGCTACGGGCACGCTGGCCTCCCTGAACCTGCCCCGCTTTGAACTCGATATGCTGTCGGGTACGCGCATCAAAGCCAGCGGACGACTCACCAACGTAACCGATCCCGAGCGGCTGGGCGTCGATATTGACATTCGGGAAGGCACAACCAACCTGGCCGACATCAACAAACTGGCACCCAAAGGCAGTATTCCCGCGTCGGTGGCGCTGCCGCCCGACCTGCGGCTGACGGGTAAGCTGCGCGGGGCGCTCAACGACCTGGTGCTCGATGCTAACCTTGGGACCAGCTGGGGCACGGCCGGCTTCGACGGGCGACTCACCAATTTCGTGACGGGCAAAAACCAACGCTACAAGGGTACCCTTAACCTAGTCGATTTCGACGCGGGCAAGTGGACCAAACAAACCGGCACGGTGGGCAAGATTACGGGTCGGGCCACGGTCGACGGACAGGGTATCGACGTCAATACACTCTCGACCCGCTTCGACCTGGCCGTTCGGTCGGCCGACCTGAACGGGTACGTTTACCAGAACCTGAACGCCAACGGTACACTGACCAACGGTGATCTCTCTCTGGTCGGAACGCTGAAAGACCCCAATGCCAACCTGGCGCTCGACACTAAAGCGAATCTGAAAGGGGCGTTTCCGGCCGTGACCGGCAAAGCCGTTATTAACGAGCTGAACCTGAAACCCCTCAAGTTATACAGTGACCCCCTGTCGCTGAAAGGGACCATCAACCTCGACATGACCTCGACCGACCCGAAGCGACCCATCGGGACCGTGTCGGCCAGCGACGCCGTGCTGACGTTGAGCGGCAAGAGCTACCCCGTCGATTCGCTCTACGCCCGGCTCTCGGCCGAGGGCAATACCAAGACTGTGGTGGCGCAGTTGCCCGGGGCCCGGTTGCGGCTCAATGGGCAGTTCGAGTACGACCGGCTCTACGATATCGTAGTGGGCGAGGTCAGTAAATACCTGGCCATCCCCGATCTGACGTACAAGAAAATTCCGCCCCCGTATGCCTTCACGCTGAACATGAAGGCCTACCAGAATCCCCTGATCCGGGCATTTGTACCGGCGCTGACCCGGCTCGATACGGTGCGGGTCAACGCCTATCTTGATAACAGCCGCGATACCACACTCTCGGCCCAGATACAGACCGGGCGCATCGTTTACGATACGACGCTGGTCAAGCCCAGTACGTTTCGACTGGCGGCCGTGGGCAACCAGCTGGGTATCGACGGCCGGGTGCAGGGCGTTGTGTACGATGGTACGGCCATTGGCGTAACCAGCCTGACGGGGGTGGCGCAGAGTAACCAGCTGCACTTCGGCATGATCGTGAAAGACTCCATCGATCGAGACCGGCATGGGCTGGCCGGCACCCTCAAAATTGTGGACAAGAACTACCGGTTTCAGTTCGACCGGCAGGGGCTGCTGACCAACTACGAACGCTGGACCGCTGATACGAGTGGCTTTGCCCAGTATGGTAGAGACGGGGTGCTGGTAAACGGACTCCGGCTCGAAACGGGCGAGCAGTCGCTGGAGGTAGCCAGTACCGAACCGTACGGCAACGCACCGTTGCGCGTTACAACCCGGGCTATTCAGCTGGCCAACCTGGCCCGCCTGTCGGGGCAGGATACGACCCTGGCCAGTGGCGAACTCAACGGGACCATCGTTGTGCGCGACTACATGGCTACCGACAGCAAGCTGGCCTTTATCGGTGCCATCTACGTCGATAGCCTGAAAGTGGTCGGCCAGCCCATCGGCAACGTAACGGCGCGGTTCAACAACACCTCGGAAGGGAAAATCAACGTCAACACGGTGCTGGCCGGGCCCTACAACGATGCGACCATTACGGGTTCGTATAACCCCGAAGATGCCAAACAGGCACTCGATCTGGCCATTAATCTCAACCGGCTCGACGCCCGAACCATCGAAGCCTTCAGCTTCGGTGAACTGCGGCAGGCGAAGGGCAAGCTAACGGGCGATTTTACGGTGAAAGGCGCCGTCGACAATCCAAAGCTCGATGGTAGCGTGGCCTTCGATTCGGTAGCGTTCAACATCAAACAGCTGAACACGACCTACTACATCGATCAGGAGAAGCTCGCTTTTGCCGGGCAGACCATTACCCTGAACGACTTCAATCTGCGCGACGTACAGGGCCGGACTCTGTCGACCGATGGGACCGTGACCCTGAAAAATATTCCTGACGTGGCCTATAACCTGCGGGTGCGGTCGAACGGATTTCAGGTGCTCAACGCGGCCCGTAAAGACAACGATTATGCCTATGGTCAGGCGTCGGTAACGGCCGATCTGCGCATTCGCGGAGTAGGCACCAGTCCGTCGGTGGTGGGGAAGGTAAAGCTCGACGACGGCAGTAAAGTATCGGTCGTACTGCCCGACGAGTCGGTCGACGTCAACGAAGCCAACGGTATCGTTACGTTCATCAACCCCAAAGATTCACTGGCGCTCAATAAATACCTGGTTGCGCCCAAAGTCGATACGACGAAGCGCCGGCTGAGTTTTGACAACCTGAACAACGCCAACATCTCGCTTGATCTGGAGGCCGATGAGAAGTCGGAACTGACGATTATCGTGGATGAGCTGAACGGCGATTACCTGCGGGCGCGGGGCAACGCACAGCTCAACGTAACGGTTACGCCGGCGGGCGACATCTCGGTGCTGGGCCGCTACGACGTAACGGAAGGGGAGTACTCACTGACGTACCAGGTGCTCAAGCGCCAGTTCAAAATTCAGAAGGGGGGCTACATCAGCTTTGCCGGCGATCCGCTCAAGGCCGACATCAATATCACAGCCGTGTATGCCGTGTCGGTGCCCCCCGGCGACCTGATCGGCAACGAAACCACGTCGCTCAGTGCGGGCAACATCAAACGCAAGATTCCGTTCGAGGTAGCTCTGTCGATCAGCGATAACCTGGCCGCGCCCAAACTCGACTTCGATATCCGGCTGGCCGAAGAAACAAGCGCGGCTACCGCCAGCGAGCTGGGTACCACCATCGAAAACAAGCTCAAATCGCTGCGGCAGGATCAGTCGCAGATCAACAAACAGGTGTTTGCCCTGCTTATTCTGAACCGGTTTTTGCCCGAAAATACATCGGACTTTTTCTCGGGTTCCGATACGGGCGGCCTCAATAACCAGGCCGAAGGGATTGCCCGCAGCAGCGTGAGCAAACTGATTTCGGATCAGTTGGGCCGACTGGCGTCCAACGTACTCAAAGGCTTCGACGTCGACTTTAATCTGCTCTCGCAAACGGGCAGCTCCAACACGGGCGGGGTCACCAACGGCGCCCGCACCGACCTGAACGTGGGGCTGTCGCGGAGTTTTCTGGAAGGCCGGCTGACCGTATCGGTGGGTCGTAACTTCGTGCTCGAAAATGCCGCCCAGAGTGCTACCCGTAATCCCAACGAAGTATTCGACAACCTGTCGGTTAACTACAACCTGACCCGCGACGGGCGCTATGTGCTGCGCGCCTACCGCAATAATGATTACCAGGCCATTCTGGATGGCTACATCATCGAAACAGGGGTGGGGTTCGTGATTACGGTTGATTACAACACGCTGGCCGAAATCTTTAAACGCTCGCCGGGCAGCCCGGCAGCCAACTAGCCGCGACGGTCTGTGGGTTCTGTTCCATAGCCGGCCCGCCGACCCCGCAAACCATCGATTTATGAGGAGTAGTTGCTATACATACCTGCGTCATTGCCTGATGGCAGCCCCGCCGACCCGCTGGCTGTGTGTATGCCTGTTGCTGTCACTGAGTGCCTGTAATATCGGCAAACACCTGCCCGCCAATGAGCGGCTCTACACCGGGACCGACATTACCATCAAAGCCGACTCGACCATTTCGGAAGACGATCAGACGGCGATCAAAACCAAGCTGGCCGAAGTAGCGCGGCCGCGTCCTAATTCGCAGATTTTCGGGTTTCCCTACAAAGTAGCGCTCTATTACCTGTTCGGCGAACCCAAAAAGCCGAACGGCTTCCGGGCCTGGTTCCGCAAGAAGTTCGGATCGGAGCCCGTGCTGGCCAGTGCCCGCGCCATCGGCGCCAATATTCCGGTCTGGAAAGCCATCATGCAGAACGAAGGGTATTTCGGGTCGGATGTGACGGGCGAACTGAAAGAAGACGGCTACAAGGCCCGGGGTACCTACGAGGTGCAGCTGGCCCCCCGCTTCTATGTCGACTCGGTCGCCATTTCGCTGCGGCACGATTCGAGCCAGGTACAGCGTGCGATGCAGGCCACGGCCAACCGGACCGTGATCAGGAAAGGGAACCCGTATCGGCTCGATGCCATCAAGATCGAGCGCGAGCGCATCAGTCAGGCGCTCAAGCAGCGGGGGTTCTATTATTTTCAGCCCGAATACATCAAGGTGCTGGCGCTGAACGATACGGCTGCCCACCAGACCGATCTTTACTTTGCGCTCGATCCGGCCATGCCGGCCGCAGCCGGGGTGCCCTATTCGATCCGGAACGTATTTATCTACCCGAACTACAACCTCTCGACGGCGCAGGCCGACACCAACCGCAGCCGGGCCTACCAGACCGACCAGGATTTTATCGTGGTCGATTCGACCCGGCGCTTCAATCCGAAGCTGTTCCGCGATGTGGTGGCCGTGCAGCCGCACCGGCGCTACAACGCGCGGGCGCAGGATCTGACCCTCTCCCGGTTTATCAACGTGGGCGCCTTCAAATTTGTCCGTAACCGTTTTGAGCCCGATGAACAGGGCGATTCGGCCGTGCTCGATGTGCATTATTACCTGACGCCTTACCCCGCCAAGTCGATGCGCGTCGAACTCGATGGTACGTCGCGTTCCAACAACTTCAACGGGTCGCAGATTATCGTGAGCTGGCGCAACCGCAACACCATCCGCCGGGCCGAACTGCTGACCATCAACGCCAACGTGGGTATCGAGTATCAGGTAGGCGGGGGCGATCAGGCCGTGACGAACTACCGCTATGGTCTCGACGCTATCCTGACCTTTCCGCGGCTCGTAAGCCCGTTCCATTTCAATTACGACCAGCGGGCCGCCCTGCCCAAAACAAACGTTACGGCCGGGTATCAGACCATTATTCGCGGGGGACTGTACCGGGTCAACTCCTTCCAGACCACGTTCGGCTACGCGTGGCGACGCAATCAGCAGATCGAGCATGTGTTTCAGCCGTTCAACGTCAACTACGTGTATGTGCCACTGAATCAGGTTGGCGACCGGGTGTACGAAATTCTGGCCGACACCGCCGTTGCGCCGGTGGTTAAGGCGCAGTACACCAACACGGTATTCCGGTCCGATCAGCTTATCCTGAGCACCCTGTACACGTTCCACTATAATTCGTCGCCCCGGTCCAGTTCGCCCAACACCTTTCGCTTTACGGGCAACGTTGAGCCGGCGGGCAATCTGGCCAGTCTGCTGTTTCGGAAACAGCTGCCTACCGACGAGCGCAAGGGCATCTTTGGCGTTCCCTTCGCCCAGTTCCTGCGGCTGGATGCCGATGCGCGCTTCTTCCGGAAACTGACGCCCAGCCTGACCTGGGCCAACCGGCTGTTTGCCGGGGTCGGTATCACCTATGGCAACTACAAGAACTACCAGCTTCCGTTCACGAAACAGTATTTCGTGGGGGGGAGCAACAGTATCCGTGCGTTCCGGCCGCGGGCCATCGGGCCTGGCCTCTACACACGTGATACCATTCGGAACGTGCCCCTGTTTCAGGACGGTGGGGGCGATGTGAAGCTGGAAGCCAATACCGAACTGCGACTGAAATTCAACAAGTATCTCGAAGGGGCTGTGTTTGTCGATGCGGGCAACGTCTGGACGTATTCCAACGCGACCATTTTCGGCGATGGCTCCCAGTTCAAATCCGACTTCTACAAGCAGCTGGCCGTGGGCACCGGGCTGGGCCTGCGCATCGATCTTTCCTACTTTCTGATCCGGCTCGACGTGGCTACGCCCCTGCGCAAGCCTTACAAAACCGATGGCAATGAGTGGGTTATCGACAAGTTCGACTTTGGCAGTAAGGACTGGCGCAAGCAGAACCTGGTTTTCAACATCGGTGTCGGCTATCCGTTCTGAGCAGGATTGTTGTAGACAGGATTACGGGATTTGACGGACTCTCGTTTGGTCTTGCTGGACAGGATTACAGGATTTGACGGATTCTGTATGGTTGTACTAGATGGGTTTTGGTCGGCACCGATCTAGCTGTAGCCGGCCGCATGGCCAGACTGGTGCCAGTGATGAAGAAAACAGGTTAAAAAAATCCTGCTTAATCCAGTAATCCTGTCCAATTCGCTACAGCACGGGTTGCAGCACCCGCCATACCGTATTGGCCACGATCTTGTGGCCAGCCACGTTGGGGTGAATCCCATCGGCCTGGTTGAGCGACTGAATGCCCCCCACCTTGTCGAGCAGGAACGGAATGAGAACCAGCTTGTTTTTGTCGGCCAGTTCCTTGTAGAGCGCCCTGAAATCGCGGGCGTAGGTGGTGCCCAGGTTGGGTGGAATCTGCATGCCGGCCAGCACGATGGTCGCCTTCGGGCTCTTTTGCCGCACCGTGTCGATAATGGCCTGCAGGTTCTGGCGGGTGGCCGTGAGGGGCAGTCCACGGAGGCCGTCGTTGCCGCCCAGTTCCAGCACAAACACATCGACCGGCTTGCGCAGCACCCAGCCAATGCGGCTCTTGCCCCCGGCCGTGGTTTCGCCACTCAGCCCGGCGTTGACAACCGTATAGCCCAGCCCGGCCGAATCGATTTTGCGGCCTACCAGCGCCGGAAACGCCTGTGCGGGTTCAACACCGTACCCCGCCGTCAGGCTGTTGCCGTAGAATAGAATCGTACGCCTGGGGGGGGCGGTAGCGGCCGGGGTCGCAGCCGGTGGGGCCGTGGTAGCCGGTGATGATTCGGTAGCGTTGTCTGACGAGCCGCAGCCCAGTACCGTTGAGAGCAGTAGCAGTCCGCTTATCACGGAAGCCGGGTGGCAAAAGAACTTCATGAGGACGATGGGAGTTGGGTTTACAGTAGCCAGTTTACAGGTTTCGGTACGCAGTTGTGGGGCTGCCCGGCTGTTGCCAGCGCCACAGCCTGCCGCAAACTGAATACCATACCCACTGTAAACCCAATACGGCAAACCAATTGTTCAATGAGTATTCTTCGCGTCGAAAATCTTGCCCGAACCTATACCAGCGGTGGCCGTGAGCTGACCGTGCTGCACGACGTCAGTTTCTCGCTCGAACCGGGCGATACCTTCGCCATTGTGGGGCCGTCTGGTAGTGGCAAAACCACGCTGCTGGGGTTGTGCGCCGGCCTCGACCGGGCTACCTCGGGCAGTGTGTACCTCAACGAAATCCGGCTCGACACGCTGAGCGAAGACCAGCGGGCCGCCATCCGGAACCAGCACGTAGGATTCATTTTCCAGAACTTTCAGCTGCTGCCCACCCTGACGGCGCTCGAGAACGTGATGGTGCCGCTCGAGTTGCGCGGCACGCCACGGCTGGGTGCAACCGGTGCGCAGCAAACGGCGCAGGCCCTGCTGGAGCGGGTAGGGCTGGGGCAGCGCGGCCATCATTACCCCACGCAGCTGTCGGGGGGCGAGCAGCAGCGGGTCTCGCTGGCGCGTGCGTTTGCCAACCGGCCCAAAATCCTGTTTGCCGACGAACCCACCGGCAACCTCGACGCCGATACCAGCGCCACCGTCATCGACCTGCTGTTTGAGCTGAACCGCGAAGCCGGTACCACCCTGGTGCTCGTTACCCACGACCTCGACCTGGCCGCCCGTACCCAACGCATCATCCGTATCAAAGGCGGAACGATGGTAAACTAAAGAGCGAAAGAGTGAATGAGTGAACGTGCTGAATAACCGCTCTTTCACTCATTCACTCTTTCGCTCATTCACTCGTTACTTATGCATACATCCTGGCTTTTTCGCATGGCGTGGCGCGACAGTCGCCGGAGCCGGCAGCGATTGCTCCTGTTTATGTCGGCCATCGTGCTGGGCATTGCCGCGCTGGTGGCCATCAACTCCTTCGGCGATAACCTGGCCCGCAGTATCGACGAGCAGGCCCGCGAACTACTCGGTGCCGATCTGACCTTATCGTGGAATCGCCCACCCTCGGCCCGGACGCGGCAGTTTATAAAGACCATTGGCCGCAACCGGGCCTACGAAGTGTCGTTTGCGTCGCTGGTATCGATTCCGCGTACGGGTGGTGTGCGGCTGGCGCAGGTGAAAGGGCTGGAGGGGCCGTTTCCATACTACGGCACCTGGGAGGTCGAGCCCCGGTCGGCTATCGCCCGGTTTCGGGCCGGCAACAGCCGGGTGGCCCTGGCCGACGATGGCCTGCTGGTGCAGCTGGGCGCGCAGGTCGGCGATTCGGTTCGGGTGGGTAACCAGTCGTTTCAGATTGTGGGCCGGGTGCTAAAAACGCCCGGTCAGGCGGCCATTGCGGCCACGGTGGCCCCTACGGTTTTTCTGCCCAACCAATACCTGACGGGCACCGGCCTGCTGCAGCGCGGCAGCCGGGTCAGCTACAAATATTACTACCAGTTTGCACCGGGTACCGATGTGGGTGCTTACGTGCGCACCGTGCAGCGTCGGCTCGAGCGCGACGGCGTCAACATCGATACCATCGCCGACCGCAAACGGCAGACCGGCCGCGCCTTTGGCGACCTGACCCGCTACCTGAGTCTGGTGGCCTTTGTGGCGCTGCTGCTGGGGTGCGTGGGCGTGGCCAGCGCGGTGCAGTTGTACGTGAAAGAAAAAATAGCGTCGGTAGCCATTCTGCGCACGCTGGGTGTCAGCGGCCGACAGGCTATGACCATCTATCTGATTCAGACGGCGCTGATGGGATTCATTGGGGCCGTGATCGGGGCAGGGCTGGGATCGGTGGTGCAGCTCATGCTCCCCCGGCTATTCGGGCGGTTTCTGCCCATCGCCGTAAACACCAGCCTGTCGGTGCCGGCCGTGCTGGGGGGCGTGGCAACGGGCGTGCTGATCGCCGTGCTGTTTGCGCTGCTGCCCCTGCTGGCCATTCGCAAGGTGTCGCCCCTGCGTACGCTCCGGGCGGCCTACGAAGCCGACACTGCCGGCCGCGATCCGCTGCGGTGGCTGGCCTACAGTCTGATTGGCCTGTTTATCGTGGGATTCGCCTACTGGCAAACGCGCAACCTGATGCTGGCCGTGGGTTTCACGGCGGGTCTGGTAATAGCCTTTGCCCTGCTGACGGGCGTGGCTCTGGGACTGATCGGCCTGGTTCGCCGGTTGTTTCCGGCCTCGTGGAGCTACGTCTGGCGGCAGAGTCTGGCCAACCTCTACCGGCCCAACAACCAGACCGTAATTCTGGTCACGGCCATCGGGCTGGGGGCGTTTCTGATTGCCACGCTTTACCTGGCGCAGGGTTTGCTGCTGAGCCGGGTCGAACTGTCGGGTAGCGGCCAGCAGCCCAACATGGTGTTATTCGATATTCAGAACGAGCAGATTGCCGGGGTGCGCTCGGCCGTGCAGCAGCAGGGACTGCCCATTTTACAGGAGGTACCCGTGGTGACCATGCGCCTGACCGACATCAACGGCCGTACGACATCGGCCGATACGGCCCGCCCCCTCGATCAGCCGGCCCGCCCCGACAGCGATACCGCTACTGGCCCGCCGGCCTGGGCCTTTACCCGCGAGTATCGGGTTACCTACCGCGATTCGCTGATTTCGTCGGAGAAGCTGGCCAGCGGGCAGCCACCCCGGCAAACCGACGGCGCCGTCTATGTATCGGTCGAGGAAGGGTTTCTGAACCGGCTCCACGCCAAACTGGGCGATACGCTGAACTTCAACGTGCAGGGGGCACCCATCCAGACCATCATTGGCGGCACGCGTGAGGTTGACTGGAACCGGGTGCAGACCAATTTTCTGGTGGTGTTTCCGGCGGGTGTACTCGAGCAGGCTCCGCAGTTTCGGGTGCTCATGACCCGGGTGCCCGGCAACCAGGCGTCGGCGCGGCTGCAGCGTACGCTGGTGAGCCGGTTTCCCAATGTGTCGGCTATCGACCTGGGGCTGATTCTGAAAACGGTGGATGAGCTGCTGGGTCAGATTTCGTTCGTAATCCGGTTTATGGCCCTGTTCAGTATCCTGACGGGGTTGCTGGTGCTGGGCAGTTCGGTGGTGCTGAGCAAGTACCAGCGCCTGCGCGAAAGTGTGCTGCTGCGAACGCTGGGGGCCAGCCGGCGCCAGATATTGCAGATCACGGCCCTGGAATACGGGCTGCTGGGTCTGCTGGCCGCGCTGGCCGGCATGGTGCTGGCACTGGCGGGCACCTGGGCGCTGGCCACATTCGTGTTCGAGGTGCCCTACCGGCCCGACCTCCTGCCCCTGGCGGTAGTGGCCGGGGTGGTTACCAGCCTGACCGTACTGATCGGGCTCGTCAACAGCCGTGAGGTGCTGAGCCGCTCGCCCCTCGAGGTGCTGCGGAGCGAAAGCTAACGCAGATAGGGGCGCAGAACCGGTACCCAGCGGTCGTAGCCGGCGGGGGTCATGTGCAGGCTGTCGCTTTTAAACAGACTGCCCTGCAACTGCCCGCTGGCGTCGAGCATGGCCGGACCGATGTCGACAAACCGGGCGCGCTTCTGCGTGGCCAGGTACTGACGGATCAGTTGGTTGGCTTCGTCGACAACGGGCCAGTATTGCCGGCGCGACGGGCTGCGCTTGATCGAAATAAAGGTGAACGGCACGCGGGGCAGCTGCTGCCGCACGTAGGTAAACAGCTCGGTAAACCGGGCGAGCGTTTGCCCGGCCGACTGGCCGGCGGCAATGTCGTTTTCGCCCGCGTAGAGCACAATCTGTCTGGGGTGATAGGCCACGATAAGCCGGTCGGCAAAATGCCGCACATCGCTTAATTCGGAGCCCCCGAAGCCCCGGTTGATGACGGGTTTGTTCGGAAAATCCTGCGCCAGCGTTGTCCAGAAACGTACCGACGAACTACCGGTAAACAGAATGGGCCGGGCCGGCGGAGGAGTGGCTTTGTCGGCTGATTCAAAAGCCGCAATCTCGGCTTCGAACCGGTGCTGGGCACGAAGCAGTGGGGCCGTAAACAGCAGCGAAAACAGGAACAGGTAACGCATAACAGACGAATCGAAAACAGATGAGTACGTGCAAAAACGGTATAAATAGGATGCCGTGGCCCGGCCCGTCAGCATTTCGAGCGAATTAACCGGCTTGAGGGTACGAAGGCTTTGTTTGATTTTCTTAGGTTTGTTCCATGAGCCAGTCAGTTAGTCCTGTTCCCCATGTGTGTCCCTTTGCCCGCGCCGAACGACGGCAGGTCAAGGTAATTACCATCGACCAGCCCGCGCAAACCTCTGTGGTGCAGGGGCGACGCGATTATTACAAAATTGTGCTGGTAACGGGACACGTAACTATTCACTATGGGGGGCAAAGCCAGACGGTCGATGGGTCGTTTCTGTTTTTTGCCAACCCGCACACGGCCCATACCGTAATTGATCTGGGGGCTGGTCGGCAGGGATACGGCTGTCTGTTTACCGAGCCGTTTATGGCTGGTCATGAACAGGCCGATCTATTGCAGCGGTCGGCCCTGGTGCGCACGGATCGGGCACCTATACTGCCACTGACCCCCGATCAGGCCACGTACCTGACGGCTTTGTTTCGGGCCATGCTGGCGGCCCAGCAGGACGCCTACGCGTACCGCAACGAGCTGATTCGCAATGCCCTGATGCTGGTGCTGCACGAAGCTGAGCGGCTGCAGCCAGCCACGGTGGTGCTGCCCCGCACGGCGGCTGCCCGAATCACCAATTTGTTTCTGGAGCGGCTCGAAGCACAATTTCCGATCGAAAGCCCCGCCGACCCGCTGCAGCTACGCGCCCCGCAGGATTTTGCCCGTGCGCTGTCGGTGCATGTCAACTACCTCAACCGCTCGGTCAGGGAACTGACGGGTAAGGCTACGTCGGTACACATTGCCGAGCGCATTGCGGCCGAAGCCCAGGCCCTGCTTCGGCACACCACCTGGAGCATAGCCGACATTGCCTACGGACTGGGCTTCGAGTACCCCACTTACTTCGACAACTACTTCAAGCGAATGACCGGCCAGACGCCAACCCGGTTTCGAAAAGGGGAGGTTTGATTTTCATATATTCCGGATTGATTGTCTTTAGTCTGACCGGTTCGACAACCGGAACTTTGTGGGCGTAATCCGTACCAGTCTGGGGCCGTCGGATGGCTGGCCCGCTGGTCGGCAGTAAACCGACAACGCACATGAAAAAAGCAATCATTACCGGAGCCAACAAAAGCATTGGTTTCGAAACCGCCCGTCAGTTGCTCCGGCAGGGGTATTATGTTTTTCTGGGCAGCCGTAGTCTGGCCAACGGGCAGGCGGCTGCCGATCAGCTCCGGGCCGAGGGACTGACGGCCGTCGAGGTGGTTGAACTCGACGTAACCAGCGATGCGTCGGTGGGAGCGGCCCGCGCGGCTGTCGGTGCCAAAACCCCCACGCTCGACCTGCTCATCAACAACGCCGGCATCAGCGGGGGGCTTCCCCAGCTGGCGACCAGCGTACCAATTGACACCTTCAGGGCCGTGTTCGACACCAACCTGTTCGGCGTGGTGCGCGTTACGCAGGCCTTCATCGATCTGCTGCAGGCGTCGCCCGAGCCCCGCATTGTCAACGTGAGTTCGAGCATGGGCTCGCTGACGCTGCATAGCGACCCGACGTTCCGGTTCTACAACCACAAAGGCGCGGTCTACCTGCCGTCGAAATCGGCGCTCAATATGTATACCATCAATCTGGCCTACGAGCTGCGGGATACGCCCCTGAAGGTCAACGCGGTCGATCCGGGCTATATCGACACCGATTTCAACAATCACCGCGGCACGGGCACCGTCGACGAGGCCGCCCGGCGCATCATCCGGTACGCACGCATCGGTCCCGACGGGCCAACCGGCCGGTTTTTCAGTGAGGAATATAACCCGGCCACGGGCGAAATCCCCTGGTAGGCAACCAGGCAGCAGCCAAACGGCCCCGGCAGCGTATCGTCTGCCGGGGCCGTTGCTGTGTGGGCCAGATGCTGGAGTGCGGGCTAGGCGGGCTCGTTGATGAAAGGCAGCACGCTTTCGAGCCCCATCCCGCGCGACCCCTTTACCAGGATATGGGTATCGGTCATGGGATGGTCCATGAGCCAGTTGTGAAGCGAAAACTTGTCCGGAATATAGTAGGCTTTGGGCAGGTGGGTGAGCGCATATTTCATGTCCTGACCGGCCAGAATCACGAGGTCGAAATTGGCTTCGGCCACCAGCTTGCCCAGGGCCGCGTGTTCAGCTTCGCTCTCGCTGCCCAGTTCGTACATATCGCCCAGAATCACCACCCGCCGGCTGGCCGGGGTGGCCGCAAATTGCCGCACGGCCGCGGCCATCGAGCTGGGGTTGGCGTTGTAAGCGTCGAGCAGAATGGTGTTGCTGCCCCGCCGGATCAGCTGCGAGCGGTTGTTGGTGGGGTTATAGGCGGCAATGGCTGCATTGGCATCGGCCGCCGATATGCCGAAATGCTGCCCGATGGCCTGCGCGGCCAGCATGTTGTCGAAATTGTAGCGGCCCGGCAGGTGCGTGGTGGTCAGCTGCCCCGTGGTGTCGCGGTAGGTCACGGGCGATTCTGACAATAGCTCGACCGGCTCGCCGGGGTAAAAAATGGCCTGCGCAAAGGTCGTTTCGCTCCGGATGCTTTTGAGCCGCTCGCGGTACATGGCCGTCAGTACCGTGTCGCGCGAGTTGATAAACACCGTGCCGGCCGTGGCGGCCAGGTAATCATACAATTCACCTTTCCCTTTCCGAACGCCTTCGATGCCACCAAAGCCTTCGAGGTGCGCCTTGCCAATGTTGGTGATGAGGCCGTGGCTGGGCTGGGCAATGGAGCAGAGCAGGGCAATCTCACGCTGGTGATTGGCTCCCATCTCCACCACGGCTATTTCGTAGGGCGTGGGGTTGTTGTCGGTGCGCAGGGCCAGCAGGGTTAGCGGTACGCCGATGTGGTTGTTGAGGTTGCCCACGGTGGCGTGGGTGCGGAAACGCGTCGACAGCACGGCCGCAATAAGTTCTTTGGTGGTGGTTTTGCCGTTGGAGCCCGTCAGGCCAATAACGGGTATGGCCAGTTGCCGGCGGTGGTGCCGGGCCAGATCCTGCAGCGCCAGCAGCGTGTCGGCCACGAGCAGGCAGCGCGGGTCGCGGGCGGCCACGGCGGCATCGTCGACCAGGGCGTAGCGGGCCCCCGCGGCCAGCGCCTGTTCGGCAAAGGTGTTGCCATCAAACGTATCGCCCCGCAGGGCCACAAACAGGCAGTCGGGCGTAATTCGGCGGGTATCGGTCGATACGCCGGAGCAGGTCAGAAATTTATCGTACAGGTCGCTTGTCGATTGCATGCCGAATAGACGTAAACGGGATTGTCGTTCGTTTTGGAAAGGATACGGCCGGGCGCTCAGGTGGCCCGCCGTAGCCAGGAATAACCCAAAAGTAAATGAAAAAGCTGTGTACGCTTTGGTTGAGCCTGATTCCGTGGGTAGGCTACGGGCAGACGGGTGTGTCATCATTCGGTTTTCAGTACGATCAGCGCCCCACTGTCAGCGTGGGGGGGCAGCCCCTGCTCAACCCCTGGGCCGGTGGACTCAACGCCATGCAGTATGCCTCGCTGCGGCTCAACGCCGACGAGCGGCCCGACCTGCTCGTCTATGACCGCACCACCCGTAAGGCCAGCACCTTTGTTGCTATCGACAACCCGACCGGAACCGGCATTGCCTGGCAGTATGCGCCCGAATACGAAAAATTACTGCCCCCGCTGGCCGGCTGGGTATTTGCCGTCGACTACGATGCCGACGGCCGCAACGACCTGTTTACACTGGTCGATGGTAACGTGGGGGTGTACCACAACGACAGCCAGGGCAACAGTCCTGCCTTCAGCCTGACCACCCGCTCGCTCATGACCCAGGGGTTCAGCGGCCGGCAGCCGGTCTATGTATCGCCCGCCGACCTGCCCGCTATCCTCGACTTCGACGATGATGGCGACATCGACCTGCTCACCTTCGACCCTACCGGCAATCTGATTGCCTATCAGCAGAACATGAGCGTGGAGCGCACCGGCAGGAAGGGCGGGCTCGACTTCAAGCGCCCCGACTGTTACTACTGGGGTGGTTTTCTGAAAGAATTCTGCAACGACTTTACCTTCAATATCAACTGCGACGGTAGCGTGGGCCAGTCGGCTACACCCCGCAAACGCCCCACCGGAGCCGCCCGACCCCTGCACAGCGGTAACACGCTGACCATTCTGGATACCGACGGCGATGGCCGCAAAGACATGCTGTTCGGCGCCGTGAGCTGCCCCGGTGTGGCCCGGCTCCGCAACGTGGCCACCAACGATAGTGCCGCCCGTTTTACCAGTTTCGACACCCTCTACCCAGCCCGTAACCCCATTCTGTTTCCGGCTTTTGCCGGTACAAGCCTGGTCGATGCCGACGGCGACGGTGTCCGGGATCTGATGGCGTCGCCCTTCGTCGATCAGAACGATAACAATGCGTATAATTTTCGGGCGTCGGGGCTATTCTATAAAAACATAGGCACCAATCAGAAACCCGATTTTCAGTACCGGCAGGCCGATTTTCTGCAAAGCGACATGATCGACCTGGGCGAAAATGCCGCCCCCGCGCTGGCCGACCTCGACGGCGATGGTGATGCCGACCTGCTGGTGGGCTACGGCGGGGCCATCAACGGCAAAACCTACCGCGCCGGCCTGTGGCAGTTCGAGAACAAGGGCACCCTGCAAAACCCCGCGTTCAGCCTTGTCAGTACCGATTACCTCGGCCTGGGGCAGGCGCAGACGCTGGTCAACGTGGTGCCGTCGTTTGCCGACCTGGATGGCAACGGCAGTCTCGATCTGCTTGTGACGGCTGCGAGCGCAGGTGGAGCCGTCGAGATCCGGGTATTTCTGAACGGGGGCGTCAGGGGAGCGCCGGCGCAGTATAACGCGGCTGCCCCCCTGCGCTGGCCCACGCCCGACCTGATGCAGCTGGGCGAACGCCTGACGGTGACCGACGTGGACCGCGATGGCAAGCCCGACGTGCTCATCGGCAAAAACGACGGCACCATCCATTATTTCCGCAACACCGGTACGGGTGCCAGCCCGGTGTTTGTGCTTCAGAGTCAGAACTTCGGCAATCTGCCGCCTGACCAGACCTACAGCCGCGCCCGCTCGCTGGCGTTGGCCGACCTCAACGGCGATCAGAAAACCGAACTGGTTACGGCGGCCAGCAACGGGCAGGTGCGCATTTACAGCTTTCCCGATCAGCCCAACCAGCCGCTTGCCCTGCTCGACACCCTGGCGGGGCTGACGCTGCCCGGTACGCTGCTGGTAGGTACCCTGGCCGACCTCGATGGCGACCAGCTGCCCGATCTGCTGCTGGGCAGCCGCGCGGGCGGGCTGCGCTACCTGCGCAACACCTCGACCCGGGTGGTCGTAACGGCTGTGCCCGAGACGTACAGCGGCCCCTGGACATTTCCCAACCCGACCGACCGCTACCTGACCGTTCGGGCTCCCTACGACGGGCAGGTCGAACTCATCTCGCTTTCGGGGCAGGTACTGCAGCCGGCGCAGGCCGTAAAGGCCGATACCGAACAGACGCTCGACCTCGAAGGGCTCGCCGATGGCACCTACCTGCTGCGGCTGCGGGCCCCGGGCCGGGGCCCGCTGGTTGAAAAAGTGGTGCTCTGGAAATAAGCCCAAAACTCTTTCCTGAACCGGTAGTTAGAGATAGAAAACCACAACGGCTATGGAAACCAACCATCAGAACGAAGAAGAAGACAATGGCGTCGTTTACGCCGGCCTGGGTGTAAACAATGAACCCGACAACTATAACCCCGGCAGCGAAGAAGCCGCCGACACGCTGCTCTATACCGACACAGCTACGGCGCAGCATGCTACCAACGAGGAGTCGAACGCCATCGACGATGCCGACATCGACGCAGACATTCTCGACGATGTTGATGATGACGCCATAGACGCCGAGATTACGGAACTGGGCGAAGAAGAAAACGAAGGCAACGAACGCTACTAGGCGCGCCGGCTAAACGGCATAGATCGATCAATTAACTGCAGGCGGCACCCCCGTCGGGATTTTCCCGGCCGGGGTGCCGCCTGTCTGTTTACCCGTATCCTGTACAGGGGATCGGCAATTTTATACAACCGTCGGAAACGTACCCCCGGTCAAGTCTTGTTGTATGGATAACTGTTAATGACGCTGTACCATGGAAACCATCCAATTCAAAACCAATATTAAATGCGGGGGCTGCATTGCCGCCGTTACGCCATTCCTGAACAAAACGGCCGGCGAAGGCCACTGGCAGGTCGATGTGAAGGACCCGAACAAGGTGCTTACCGTCGACGCCGGCGTGGCTACCGCCGAGGCTGTTCGGCAGGCCATTGTCGAGGCTGGCTACAAAGCCGAGCCGCTGGTCTGACGTTCCCGTTTTCGTAGTTCCCTCTTTTCCCCGCTGCTGCCATGGCTGCTTCGCCCACCCCAGCCCCGATTGCCGGGGCCATTCGCCAAACCTACCCCGTGCTTGAGATGAGTTGCGCAGCCTGCGCGGTCAGTGTCGAGTCGATGCTGAAACACACGCCGGGCGTGGTCGATGCGGGGGTAAACTACGCCAACCAGAGCGCCTGGGTACAGTACGACCCGGCCGTGGTGACGCCGGCGGGCCTGCAAACGGCTGTGCAGTCGATTGGCTACGACCTGGTGCTCGAAGCCGACACCCCCGAAGGACCCGACCCATGGCAGGTGCAGGCCGACGCCCAGGCGGGCCGGTATCGGCGGCTGAAACAGCGCACGATCTGGGCCGTACTGCTGTCGGTACCGGTGGTGGTGCTGGGCATGCTGGGTATGAACTGGCCCTACGCCAACTACATCATGCTGGCGCTGTCGGCGCCGGTGGTATTCTGGCTGGGGCGATCGTACTTCGCCCATGCCTGGCAGCAGGCGCGGCACGGGCGGGCCAACATGGATACGCTGGTGGCCCTCAGCACGGGCATCGCCTTTCTGTTCAGCGCCTTCAACACGCTGAATCCAGGCTTCTGGCTAAGTCGGGGGCAGCAGCCACATGTCTACTTTGAAGCAGCCGCCGTGATTATCGCCTTTGTGTCGCTCGGCAAACTGCTCGAAGAGCGGGCCAAGTCGAATACTGGTGCCGCCATTAAAAACCTCGTCGGGTTGCAGCCCGATACCGTACACCTGATCGAAGGCGATACCGAGCGCGAACTGCCTGTCAGCGCGGTACGGGTCGGGCAGGTGCTGCTCGTGCGGCCCGGCGAACGCATCGCCGTCGATGGCGAGGTGCTGGCCGGTGCATCCAATGTCGACGAAAGCCTGATCAGTGGCGAACCCGTTCCGGTGCGTAAAGGCCCGGGCGATGCCGTCTTTGCGGGGACCATCAATCAGACGGGCTCGTTCCGGTTCGTAGCCGGCCGCGTCGGGGCCGATACGGTACTGGCCCGCATTATTCGGGCTGTGCAGGACGCGCAGGGCAGCAAAGCCCCCGTGCAGAAACTGGTCGACCGGGTGGCCGGTATCTTCGTACCGGTAGTGCTGGGCATCGCCCTGCTTACGTTTCTGGGCTGGCTCTGGCTGGGGACACCCGAAACGGCGCTGACCACCGGGCTGCTTACGGCCGTAACGGTGCTGGTGATTGCCTGCCCGTGTGCGCTGGGGCTGGCTACGCCCACGGCTATCATGGTTGGCATCGGTAAGGGGGCCGAAGCCAATATCCTCATCAAAGACGCCGAAAGCCTTGAACTGGGTAGCCGGGTCGATACGGTGGTGCTCGACAAAACCGGCACCCTGACCCAGGGCAAACCCGTTGTGACGGATCAGCACTGGCTGACCGACGAGGCAGAACGGCCCCGGCTGATGGCTATTCTGCTGGCGCTCGAAACCCAGTCGGAGCACCCGCTGGCGAACGCCGTAGTCGAATCGCTGCAATCGGCGGGGGTGGTGGCCGGGACCGTCGATGCATTCACCAGCCAGACGGGGCAGGGCGTTACAGCCCGCGTTGGGGCCGATACGTATCTGATTGGCAACCGCTCGTTGCTGACCGCCCACGGTCTGACGCTGCCGGCCACGCTTGACGCTACCGTTGGGGCGTGGGAAGCTATGGCTAAAACGGTGGTTTTCTTTGCCCGGGCCGGGCAGGCTGTGCTGGCCGTACTGGCCATTGCCGACCCCATCAAGCCCACCGCCCGAGACGCCGTTGCCCGGCTTCAGGACATGGGCCTGACGGTGGTGATGCTGACGGGCGATACGGCCCGGACGGCCCAGGCCGTTGCCGGTCAGGTCGGCATTACCGACGTGCAGGCGGGGGTACTGCCCGCCGACAAGGCCCGCTTCGTGGCCGATCGGCAGCAGGCAGGGCACCGCGTGGCCATGGTGGGCGATGGGATCAACGATGCGCCCGCGCTGGCCCAGGCCGACGTGAGTATGGCGATGGGGCAGGGGTCAGATCTGGCGATGGACGTGGCCCGCATGACCCTGATCGGCACCGATCTCCAGGCAGTGCCCCGCGCCCTGACACTGGCTCGCCAGACGGTGCGGGTGATCCGGCAGAATCTGTTCTGGGCCTTTATCTACAACCTGATCGGCATTCCGGTTGCGGCCGGGCTGCTGTATCCCACGTTTGGCTTTTTGCTGAGCCCCATGATTGCCAGCGCGGCCATGGCCCTGAGTTCGGTATCGGTGGTAGGCAACAGCCTTCGACTGCGGGCCATGCGGCTCTACTGAGTTGGTGATTTAGGGTTTTTAGGCTATCGTTGGGGCATAAACCAGTCGCTAATGCCTCTTCTCTCTTCCTCATCAACGAGTGCCGTGGCCCGCTGCCTGCTGGCCGCCAGCCTGACCGTGGCGGTCCTGGCCGGTTCCGGACTGACGACGGCCCATGCCCAGACCTCGACCCGCACGGCCGACTCGCTCTTTGTGCGGCAGCACTACCGTAAACTCGATCGGCAGATTCCGATGCGCGACGGTACAAAGCTGTACACGCTGATCTATGTACCCGTCGATGCCTCGCCCACCAATCGGTACCCGGTGCTGATGGAGCGCACGCCCTACTCGGCGGGCCCCTACGGTGAAACCAATTACCCCATGCGGGGGCCGGGTCCCAGCCGGGCGCTGTCGCAGGCCAAATACATCTTCGTGTATCAGGACGTGCGGGGGCGCTACCGCAGCGAAGGGCAGTTCGAGGAAATGACGCCCGCCCTCAACCGACCCGATCGGCCCGCCGGCAAGGGCGGCCCGAAAGCCGCCGGCCGCAAAGCCGCTGCCCCCGCCGGCACCGACGAAAGCACCGATACCTACGACACCATCGAGTGGCTGCTCAAAAACTTGCCCAACCACAATGGTCGGGTGGGGCTCATGGGGATTTCTTATCCCGGCTTCTATGCCTCAGCGGCCCTGCCCGACGCCCATCCGGCCCTGAAGGCAGTGTCGCCCCAGGCGCCTGTAACCGATGAGTTCATTGGCGACGATGCCCGGCACAACGGCGCGTTTTTTTTGCTCGACAACTTCTCGTTCATGAACTACTTCGACGCGCCCCGCACCGGCCCCGTCGACGACTATGACCCCCTCTTTACCACGCAGACCAAAGATGCCTACCAGTTCTTTCTGAAGCTTGGCCCCGTGGCCAATGCCAACGGTCCGGCCTATTTCAACAAGCGCGGTAAAATCTGGAACGAATATCTGGAGCACGACACCTATGATGCCTACTGGCAGAGCCGCAATATTCGGCCGCACCTGAAGCAGGTAAAACCCGCCACGCTGGTCGTAGGCGGCTGGTTCGACGCCGAAGATCTGTTCGGCGCACTGCGCACCTACGAAGCCATCGAAACGCAGTCGACGGGGGCGGGGGTAGGTGCCAACAAGCTGGTCATGGGCCCCTGGACCCACGGGGCCTGGGCCCGCGACGACTGGAGCCAGTTCGGGCCGCTGCGGTTTGGACAAAATACGGCGCAGTACTACCGCGACAGCCTCGAAACCCGCTTTTTTGCCTACCACCTGAAAGGGCAGGGCACCTTCGACGCGCCCGAAGCCCGCGTGTTCGACACCGGTACCAACGCCTGGCAGTCGTTCAACAGCTGGCCACCGGCCGAGGCTAAACCCCGCCTGTTTTACCTGGCTCCCGGCCAGCAGCTGACTACCGAGCGCCCGACCGGCACCGATGGATTTGCCGAATACGTGAGTGATCCGGCCAAACCGGTACCTTACACCGACGGCGTGCAGGCCCGACGGAATAACCAGTACATGATCGAAGACCAGCGGTTTGCCGCCCGCCGACCCGACGTGCTGGTATTTGAAACCGAACCCCTGACCAGCGATCTGACGGTGTCGGGTCCCATCGATGCCTCGCTGTTTGCGTCGACAACCGGCACCGACGCCGACTTTATCGTGAAAGTAATCGATGTGTGGCCCGACAGCACCAAAAGCCCCGAGTTCAGCAAAGCCGACAGCCCGCTGCGGGGCATTCAGCTGGGCGGGTATCAGCGACTGGTTCGGGCCGAGGTACTGCGGGGGCGCTTCCGCAACTCGTTCAGCAAGCCTGAGCCCTTCACGCCCGGCCAGGTTACGGCCGTACGTCTGCAACTGCCCGATGTGATGCACACCTTCCAAAAGGGCCATCGGCTGATGGTGCAGGTGCAGCACTCCTGGTTTCCGCTGGTCGACCGCAACCCGCAGCAGTTCATCAATATTGGCACTGCCACGGCGGCCGATTTTAAACCGGCTACGATGCGGCTTTATTACGATGCGGCCCATCCGTCCGCTATTCAGGTGCGGCAGCTGACGCGCTGAGTGATCGCCAATGGCACGGAGTGGACACGCTTTCGTAACATTGGCATAATATTGAATCTTGTTTGGCTTATTCGAGCAATGGTCTGTTTTTAAGGCTGTCTGCGTCGAATAAGCCTTTTTTTTGATCGGCCTTGAAGCTGTTCTGCCAACGATTTAGAGCGTTACCAATTGGTGAGAAAAATAAATTTGCGCTTTTTGTTAACATTCGCGTAACATTTGCGTAATATTACAATAACATTAGTCCGGCGGTCACAGAGCCTGATCCGGCTTACCTGATTTTTCCACGTTTAATCGAATGAAGTCAATGAAAAAAGCTCTTTTTCTCGTTGCGCTGGTAGGCTTCCTGGCGACCCAGTCGTACGCTGATCCCACAAAAGACCGCAAGGTGAAGGCTCCCAAAGCGAGTCTGGAAAAGCAACTGGCCAATTACGTTACGTTTCCCGAGGCTCTGAAGCCGATGCAGCAGGGCGGGGTAGTCGTTATTCAATTCCGGGTCAATTCGGCCAGTGAGCTTTGTCAGCTTGCCGTATTTAGCCAGAATGAGCAAATCAACACAAGTCTTACGCAGCAGCTGACCGGTAAGAAACTGAGCGGCTACGCCAGCGATGCCGGCGAGCTGCACACTGTTCGGCTGCGTTTTCAGCCCTGACCAGCGCCAGTCAGTCCGGTCACTATCCTGTGCCCCCGAAAGATCTGCTTTCCGGGGGCATTTTTTTGCCCAACCATTCGGTTCATCCACGGGTTAGCTTTAAAACAAATCTGCTTTATGGCTGAACCCTTATCGCTGGTCTGGCTTCGGCGCGACCTGCGCCTGAACGACAATGCAGCCCTGTACCATGCGCTGCGCAGTGGCCGGCCCGTTTTGCCGGTTTTTATTTTCGACCGTACGATTCTCGATGCGCTCGACGATCCTCACGATCGGCGGGTAATGTTTCTGGTGCAGGAAGTCGAACGGCTGCGCGACGAACTGGCCGAAAAAGGGGCGGCTCTACTGGTGCGATACGGCCACCCGCTCGATGTCTGGAAAGACCTTACCCGTGCGTACCCGATCGGCGAGGTGTTTACCAACTACGACTACGAAGGGTACGCCAAGGAGCGCGACAAGGCGGTGGCGGCTATGCTGGCCGAAAAAGGCATTGGCTTCAGCGCCAGTAAAGACCAAACCATCTTTGACCGCGACGAAGTATTGAGCGGCAGCAAAACGCCGTACACGGTCTTCACACCCTACAGCAAGAACTGGCACGGTAAACTCAATGCCTTCTACCTCAAATCGTACCCAACCGGCAAATACAGCCGTCATTACTACAAAACGAAGCCGTTGCCCGTACCGTCGCTGAAGGAGATGGGGTTCAAACCCGTTGAGGCCGATTTCCCGAAACGCACCGTGCCCGACCGTCTGCTCGACCACTACGGCAAAACCCGCGACTTCCCCGCCGATACCGACGGTACCAGTCAGCTCAGTATGCACCTGCGGTTTGGCACCATCAGCATCCGCGAACTGGCCCGGCAGGCGCAGGCGGCCAACGACAAAACGTTTCTGAACGAGCTGTGCTGGCGCGACTTTTACTTTCAGGTGCTCGACCATTTTCCACACGTGGAGAAACACTCGTTCCGGCGGCAGTACGACGATATCAAATGGCGTAATAACGAAGCCGAGTTCGAGGCCTGGTGTAAGGGCGAAACGGGTTACCCGATCGTCGATGCGGGTATGCGGCAGCTAAATACCATTGGCTGGATGCACAACCGGGTCCGGATGATTACGGCCAGTTTTCTCTGCAAGCACCTGCTTATCGACTGGCGGTGGGGCGAAGCGTATTTTGGTAAGAAACTGCGCGACTACGACCTGTCGGCCAACAACGGCGGCTGGCAGTGGGCCGCGGGCTCGGGCACCGATGCCGCGCCGTATTTCCGGGTGTTCAACCCAACCGCCCAGGCCGAAAAATTCGACCCCAAGGGCGAATACATTCAGAAATGGGTGCCGGAGGTAAACGATCCGAAGCGCTATCCCAAACCAATCGTTGAGCACACCATGGCCCGCCAGCGCGCTCTGGATGCCTACAAAAAGGCGGTCGGGAAAAAGGAGTAGCTTTAGTATTCGGTTTACTGTTTTCAGTTTGCCGTTTTTAGGCACTTTACCAGTACTCAGTTTACTGTTTTCAGACACCTTATCCGTGTCCAGTATTCAGTTGACCGTTTTCTAATGATTGGCGTTTTACCACCAGTGCGCCGAATACAGTAAACTGAAAACTGAAAACCGAATATCCTGCCTACAGCTTCCACTGTACCACCCAGCCTGGTTTCAGGACTTTGGGTCGGGGGATGCCGGCCAGCCCGGTGACGGGATTGATGGCGATGAGTGTGAGCGGAATAGTAGCCTTGCTTTCGGCCGAAACGGCTTTGGTGGCCCGCAGGAACAGGTGGCCCTGCGCGTCGATATCGTCGACAACGCAGTAGAGTGCATCGCCGGGCTTCAGGTCGTCTTCGCCAATCTGCAACGGTTCGGTCAGCACGAAACTCCAGCTCTGCCCAACCCTGGGCTGGCCCGCCCGCAGTAGCCTGGCCTGCACGTCACCGGCAAATACGGCGGGGGTGTTGGGTCGGCTCTTCAGAATATCGGTCAACAGACTGTCCATCACCACCGCTTCGCTGCGGGCCGGCGCGGGCCCGAGCGGATCGGCTATCGAGCTGATGGGTACGCCAACCGGCTCCGGCTCATCGTCCTGCAGCCAGCCCATGCGCCGGGCCTGTTCCCGTTCGGCTTCGTATTCGCGCCCCGTCGAGGCCAGCAGGATACCAACTGAGCCCATGCCATACTGCGGGTTGGTAAACAGCTCCTTCATAGCCAGAATCCGGTAGAGGTAATAGCCGGTTTCTTCGTTCATCACCATCGAGTAGTAATCGCGCTGGCCGGTGCGCGAAATTTTGCGCTGCACCATGCCCAGCCCTCCGTTATAGGCGGCTGCAGCCAGTGTCCAGGAACCCAGCTGCCGGTGCAGGTCTTTGAGGTACCGGCAGGCCGCTTCGGTCGATTTGCGCAGGTCGGTACGGTCGTCGTTGCCCGGTGCAATGGAAAGACCCATATCCTTGGCCGTTTCGTCCATAAACTGCCAGTAGCCCACGGCCCCTGCCGACGAAACGGCGTTGGCCTGCCAGGCACTCTCGATCAGGGGCAAAAACTTGAAGTCGTTGGGGATATTGTGTTTGGCCAGGATAGGCTCGATGATACTGAAGAAGGGGGCCGAACGGGCTTTGAGGGCGGCTACGTGCCGGGCGTAGCCTGCGCTGCCGGCCAGTGCCATGGCCAGTTTGTTCGACACGGCGCTTTGCTGGGTGGGCACCAGTTCACCGCAGAAGTGAATGCGGGCCGGGGTGGCCGGCAGGCGAACAGCAGTGCGGGTCAGGGGGCCTTTGGTCGATCGGACAACTGGTTTCCGGGCGGGCTGGGCCAGGCCGAAGCCAGCTACCAGGCCCAGGCCCATTGTAAACACAAAGCGAATGGATGGCGTCAAAACAAGTACGTGTTGGTACAGTGGATAGACAACACCGATCGGAAATGGTTTAGTTCAGCGGCATCTTATTGAGCTACAGGCTTTTCCAGGTCAGAATCCAGCCCGCTTTTACCTGGTCGACGTCGGGTAACTGAATGCCCAGTCGTCCGGTCGATGCATCGACAGCCGCCAGCGTCAGGTCATACGTGTGCTTTTCGCTCGTCGAATAAAGCTTGGTGGCGCGCAGATACACTTTGTTGGTAGTGGCATCCACATCTTCGACCAGCGCGTAGAGCACGTCGCCTTCATCGACTGGCTTGCCATCGGCAATGCCATCGCGGGTCAGGTGAAACACCCAGATCTGGCCCCGCTGCAGGCCCGACGCTTCGCGCAGCCGCGCTTTGATACCCCCCCGAAACACATCGGCCGCGTTGGGTAGCGGAATGTCTTCGGCCTGGGTCGAGGCTGTAGCTGCGTCGTCGGGCGTATCAATGGCCTGTTCGGTTGCCTGGGCCACCATAATTTCGGGCAGCAATACTTCGTCGTCCAGTTCCATGCGCTCATCGCCGAGGGGTTCGCTCAGGTGCGCCAGCACCCGATCTGGAATCAGACCCTGGTAGCAACGGTAGTTGGAGAAGAGCTCTTTGAAGGCCAGAATGCGGTACAGGTACTTGCCCGTTTCGGCATTGAGCCGCAAAAAGTAATAGTCGCGCTGCTGCTGCCGGCGAATGTTGCCCAGCAGCGCGCCAATGCCATTGTTGTAGGCGGCCGCAGCCAGGGTCCAGGAGCCAAGCCGGTTGTGCAGGTAGTTCAGATACCGGCAGGCGGCCTCCGTCGACTTCACCAGGTTCCGGCGGTCATCGGCACCGGGTCGCACGCACAGTCCCAGTTCGCGGGCCGTGGCGGGCATAAACTGCCAGTAGCCCACGGCTCCTCTCGGCGACACCGCAAAGCCTTTGAGGGCGCTTTCGACCAGCGGCAGGTACTTGAAATCGGTTGGAATGTTGTGCTTGGCCAGAATGGGTTCGATGATCGGAAAGAACGTCGACGCCCGCTGCCTGATTTTATACAGGGCCTGATTTTCGGCAGCGTTGCGAACCAGCGCCGTAACGAGCCGGCGCGCTACCCGCTCTTCGTGCAGTGGTACCGATTCGCCACAGAAAAATACGGGTGGCAGCGCCCGCAGATCGGGCTCAAAAGACAGGGCATACGTCAGATCCTGCGTGGAAGCGGGGTGGTGAGCCGCCTGGTCGAGCAGGTCGTGCGTTCCGGCACTGGCTGCCACCAAACCGGTCGCCAGCGTGAGGGTAGCAAGCAGGTTCATCGGGATAGGTTAAGTAAGTGTTGTTACGGCGTTATGACCAGTCACATCTAGTATGGTAACACCATAGCTTTGGTATTTTTTTACCTGTTTCTGGTCTGCCCCAGCCTGGAGCAAAAAAAATGCCCGACTGGGAGTTCCAGCGGGCATTCAGGATTATTTCGGCTAAAAAAAATCAGATCCAGTCCCAGAAGTGCAGCGGACGTACGCCCTGGCCCTTTTTGTATTGCAGGAAGCGGGGTCGACGGAAACGCAGTACGGTCAGGCCCATCATCAGTTTCCGGACGGGCGATTCCATATTCTGTTCATCCAGGTCGGTCGCTTTGGGGCGGGCCATAGCGGCAGCCGCCAGCAACTGGCTGGTATCCGACGGCGACCGGGTGAGAGCTACGTTGGGACGCGGCCCCCAGGTTGGGTCGATATCATCGTCGTCGACCAGTTCGATCGTGGGCGAATCCTTGATTTTCTGGGGAATGGCCAGGGGCTTGTGCCAGCTGGGCAGGGGTTTGGTCAGCTGCTCGACCGTCGAGTTTTTCAGCAGCAGGGCATATTGCCGGGGGTTACTGAGCAGCTCTTTGTAGGCCAGCACCCGAAACAGATAGCGGCTGGTTTCGCGGTGGAGCCGGAGCCGGTAGTAGTTACCGTGGCCCTGCTGCGCCATTTTCTTCTGTACGTGGGTGATGCCAGCGTTGTAGGCGGCTGCTACCAGTGTCCACGAACCCAGCTGGCCATAGAGCTGATGCAGGTGGTGGCAGACGGCCACCGTGGCTTTTTCAAGATCATACCGTTCGTCGACCTTGCCATTGACCTTCAGACCCAGGTCGCGGGCCGTACCCGGCATCAGCTGCCAGTAACCCGACGCGCCCTTGGGCGAAACGCAGTCGTTGACAAGTTCGCTTTCGGCCAGGGGCAGAAACCGGAAATCGCGCGGGATTTTGTACTTGCGCAGGATGGGGTCGATGATGGGAAAAAAGGTAGAGGCCCGCCGGCGGAGGGTGAAGAGGCACTCCTGCTGGGCGCCATACGTGCGCAGCGTCTGGAGCCAGCGACGCGAAACGCGGGGCTCATCGACGGGTAATTCTTCGCCACAAAAATAAACCGGAAACACCCGTTTCGACGAGTCGACGACGAGCAGCGAGGGGTTGTCGAGACCATGAGCCGACGCGTGAATACGGCTGGTATCTGCGCCGGAAAAGGCGCTTGCAAAAGCCGGCGTGAGGGTGGCCAGAACAAGGGATAAACTTACTTCCTGAATCAATTTATGGGTATTTGTCGTGATAGCTGTAGACAATAAAACCCGCGCTTTCGGAACGGGTTTGTCTACAACTGTTTTACGAATATACCTGATTGTCTGATATATACCAAATCGTCATTCTACGAATTATCCAACGGTCAGCGATTTGGGGGCTTTTTCAGGCCTGCAAAAGACCCCAGACCAGGGTCAGTTTGGCGTAGTCATAGCGGCCGTTGAAATGCTCGTAAACTGGCTTCAGCCGACCCTCTTCTACCCCGATCGATTTCATCGCTTTTTCGATTTCCCGCCGGTCCGAAGGGTCGATCAGCGACACCAGATCGATGTCTTCACCAGCCCGCGCCAGCTGCACCAGATGGCTCGCAATGGAGCTGCTGGTAAGACCCCGCTCGCTGGCAATTTCCTCGATGCTGTAGCCCCGGTTGAAGAGGTCGAGGGTTTGCAGCTGGGTAGAGCCGCGCGGCTTTTCGCCGGCCTGCACCCGCCCCCTCACAAAGCCCGTAATGACGTTCAGAAACTGCCGCCCGAAGAGTTCCAGCTTGCGCTCGCCCACCCCGCTCACGTTGCGCAGCGCATCGGGGGTGAGGGGCCGTTGCCGGGCCATGTCTTCGAGGGTCGTATCGGTAAAAATCACGTATGGCGGTACATTCTGCTCATCGGCCAGCGACTTGCGCAGGGCCCGGAGCTGTTCAAACAACTCGTCGCGGTTGACTTCTGTTTTGGTTTTCGGTTTTTCGACCACCGGCTTGGGTGCATCGTCGGGGCGGACAAGCTCGACTTTACGGCCGCCAAACAGCACCTGATCGGCCAGAATACCCCGGCGCAGGGCGTAGTGCTGGTCGTAAGCAACCTCGATTACGCCCGTGTTGATGAGCTGATGCAGGTAGTTGCGCCAGTCTTCGAAGCGCAGGTCGCGGCCGGCGCCGTAGGTTTTGATCTGATCGTAGCCCCCCTGCACTACGGCCTGGCTGCGCGAGCCGCGCAGAATATCGATGAGCAGGTTCATGGGCACGCGCTCACCCGTTCGGACAATGGCCGAAAGCGCTTTCTGGGCCAGTACGGTGCCATCGAACGTCACGCGCGGATCGCGGCACACATCGCAGTTGCCGCAGGGTTCGGGCAGGTCTTCCGAGAAGTAGGAGAGCAGAATCTGCCGGCGGCAGGTGTGGGCATCGGCATAGTGCTGCATCCGCTCCAGTTTGGCCAGCTGCAGCCCCAGGTTGGCCGGGTTGTTTTCGGCCAGCATGTCTTTGTAGGTGGCCACATCGGCAAAGCTGTAGAAAAGCACCGTCTGCGCTTCGGCCCCGTCGCGCCCGGCCCGGCCAATTTCCTGGTAAAAGCTTTCGATGTTTTTGGGCATGTTGTAATGAATCACCCAGCGCACGTTCGATTTGTCGATGCCCATGCCAAAGGCGATCGTGGCGCACATAATCCGAACGTCATCGCGCAGAAAAGCTTCCTGCGTGCGGGCCCGGTCGTCGGGATCCATTTTGGCGTGGTAAAACGCGGCATTGAACCCTTTCTCCTGCAGCTTGGCGGCCAGCGACTCGGTCGATTTCCGGCTCAGGCAATAGATGATGCCCGAGGTGTTGGGCTTCTGCTGCAAAAGCCGGATGATCTGCTGAATCCGGTTCTGACCGGGCAGTACTTTCAGGCTGAGGTTTTCGCGGTTGAACGACGAGATAAAAACGGCCGGATCGACCATGCCGAGCCGGGTGGCAATGTCCTGCCGGGTCAGCTTGTCGGCGGTGGCGGTGAGGGCCACCGTGGGTACACCGGGAAAGCGCTGTTTGAGCACGTGCAGCTGCGTGTACTCCGGCCGGAAATCGTGCCCCCACGACGAGATGCAGTGGGCTTCGTCGATGGCAAACAGCGAGAGGTTGACCATCGACAGCAGGTTGAAGAACGATTCGGTCAGCAGCTTTTCGGGCGATACGTAGAGCAGCTTGAGTTTGCCCGATACGCAGTCGTCTTCGATGGCACGCAGTTCGCGGCCCGTTTGCGTACTGTTGTAGGAAGCCGCCGGGATGCCGTTCATGTGCAGGGCACCCACCTGATCTTTCATCAGCGCAATCAGGGGCGATACGACCACCGTCAGGCCGGGCAGCATGAGGGCCGGAATCTGAAAACACACGGATTTGCCCCCGCCGGTGGGCATCAGCACCACCGTGTCGCGCCCGCCGATGATCGATCGGATAATGTCTTCCTGCATGGGCCGGAAGCGGTCATATCCGTAGTAGCGTTTAAGAAAGTCGGCGGGGGTGGTGAGGGGTGTTTGTTCGGTGATCATCAGTTTGTTGCGGCCCGGCGCGGGCATGAGGGCAAGGCAACGGCCAGCCCGGCAGACCTGCCGGCAATGGGCCGGGGACTCAATCAAATATACACAAAAAAAATGAGCCTGGCTCGTGGCGTTTATCTGAAATTCCATCCATATTTCCCGCACATTCCGCGTACCCTTATTTTTTCACCGTAAAACCAACTGATTATCATGAAGAAGACACTTGCCACACTGAGCCTGCTGATGGGCCTGCTCGTTGCTTTCGGCACGCAGGCGCAAACCGCATCGGGAACGATGCAAACCACGACCCGCGCTGAGAAGAAAGCCAAGAAAGACGCCAAGGAGGATAAGAAGGAAGCCAAGGCCGATAAGAAAGCGGCTAAGGAGGCCGGCGACAAGGATGCGGCCAAAGCGGCTAAAGCCGAGAAAAAAGCCGCCAAAGCCGATAAGAAAGCGGCCGATGCGCCCGATGCCATGAAGCCCATGAAGGAAGCCAAAGCCGATAAAAAGGACGCCAAGGCCGATCTGAAAGCCGCCAAGGCCTCGGGCGACAAGGGGGCGATGGATGCTGCCAAAGCCGATATGAAAGCTGCCAAAGCCGACAAGAAGGAGGCAAAAATGGCCAAAGGCAAGATGAAGGAAGAGAAAGCCACCCCGGCCGATTACAAAGCGCCCGTTGACCGATCGATGAAGGGCCCCAATGGCGAGCCCGTGATGACCGGCCCCCGGGGTGGCAAGTATTACATCAACAAGAACGGCAACAAGACCTACCTCAGCAGCCTGAAGTAAGCCTGCCCGATGGTGTGAAAACGGGCGCGCCCGCTCCGGACAACTCCGGGGCGGGCGCGCTGCTGTTTGGGGGGACCCCGCTTATTGAATCGTGATGTACGACATCGTATGAACGGCGTCGGCCTGGGTGTTCACGAAGTTTTTCTCGGGCTTGTCGAAGTTCGAGATATAAAGCCGGTTGCCTTTCAGCAGCACTTCGGCCGGCTGATCGAGTTTGCCGCCTGTGCCATCGGTGTCGGGGTTCTGCGCCAGCGTGCTGACGGTTCCGTCGGCCGCGACCACCATGATCGCGTTTTCGCGCGAATTACACACGTAGAGCTTGTCGGTTTTGCGGTCGACGATCAGGCCGTCGACGCAGGGAATCTTCTGGCTCAGCTTGAACACGCTGTTGGAGGCCAGGCTGCCGTCGGGTTTAAGCGTGATTTTATACATGGTGCCATCGCCAAATGAGCCGGTATAGAAGTTACCTTTGCTGTCGTAGTCGAGGCCATCGGCTCCGTTGTCGACACCCGTTTCGTTGACCGTGGTGGTGAAGGTAGTCAGCACGTGGGGGTCCATCGTTTTGGGTTTCAAACTGACGGTGCCTTTGTTGAGCTCATCGAGTTTGAAGTGGAAGATGGCGCTGCCCTTGTCGTTGTCGGGCATATCCCACTGGCTGTCGGTAACATAAATGGTGTTGCCTTTCCAGACCACGGCGTTGGCCAGCCCGAAGTTGACCACTACCGGCTCGATGCCGGCGGCTTTACCGTTCTGAATCCGGATACGCATCAGCCGCGACTTGTAGTTCTTGTCGTTCTCGTACTGATTTTCGGCGTAGTACAGATTACCGTCGGGGCCAAAGGCCAGATCCATGGGGGCCGCGTGTTTGGTGTCGGGCTGAACGGGCAGGCTGGTGAAAAACTGGAGCGAGTCGCCCACGTATTTCAGGATGACCCCGGGGTAGGTGTTATCGGCCAGATTGGGTACCGAGAGGTAAATGGTACCATCGGGCCCTTCGGCCAGGCCATCGGGGGTATTGTACTGGTCGGGCAGGGTGTTGAGCAGAACGGGGCTGCCGACGGTGCTGACGGTAGCGGTGGCCGATGCGGTGGTATCGGTGGTGCCAGCCGTTTCGGTATCGGCTTTCTGGGCAGACTGGCAGCCGGCGGCCAGCAGACCCAGGCCGAGCAGGAGCGGAGCAGAAAATACATTCATGGGGGCGCGTTGAGTATGCGTGAGTAACTGGGAGATAAACCCCCTGTTCGCCGAATTGTTGATACCCAGCGCGCTGGCGCCCCCGCTTCCGGGCCGATTGTTAGTTGCCGGTGATAACGAACACTACCAGAAACGCTAGGGTCGAGAGTACAAAGCCCAGCATAAACACCGTGTACGCAATGCGCAGCAGCCGGTATTTCTTGGCCAGCACCTGCCCCAGGTTGTAGATGTCGCGGGTCATGGCTTTGTAGAGGTAATCGCTGTCCTGCATCAACTCGCCCATCGTCCACTCGTAGTCGGTACGGCTCATCTGGTAGAAATTACCGAAAAACAGGGGGTTGCCTTTGCGCTGCTGCACATCTTTGCGGGTCAGGCTGCCGTGGTTCACATTGGGCCGGGTAGCCAGAATGGCACTCACGATGGTAAGCAGCGCACTGATCAGAAACAGGGCCGTAGGAATAATCAGGGCCGGATTTTCTTCGATCCGCCGGGGCAGAATCGAGACCAGCACCGATACCATGATCGAGTTGACTGAAATCAGAATGTTGGCCTTGCTGTCGGCAATTTCGCTCAGGTGCAGGTGGTTGGCCGACGTGGTCCGGAACATGGTTTCGACCCCGCGTTCGGCGCGTTTTTCCTGCTCTTTGGTTTTCGGGCGGTCTTTGTGGTCGCCGGGTTCGGCCGCTGGTTGCTGCTGGTTCAGGCGCCGGATGGCTTTCTGCTCGGCCTCCTTGTTGAGCAGCCGGCGCAGGTTGCGCGCCTGCCCATCGGCCTGCAGGGTTTGGGCGTAGTCGGTAAAATACCGGTGGTGCTGGAGAAAATCGATGTTTTTCTGCCGCCAGGTGCTGCCCTTCAGCGACTTGCCCGTCAGCTGTTCCAGCTCGTCGCGGAGCCGTTTCTGCCGGTCGTTGTAATCGGCTGCGCCCAGATGAAACAGGTCGGCATCGCACAGAATCTGTTCGGCCAGGGTCGTGGGCGACTGGGGCATTTTGGTGGCGCGGATGGCCCGCTGCACCCGGTCGGTATAGTCGGGCGTTGCGCCGGCATTCTCCAGAAAGGCAGTGGCCAGCGCCAGGCCAGTTTCTTCGTGCGCATCGGGCGGGCCGGCCAGGTAGCCCACATCATGAAACCAGGCCGCCGTCAGCAGCGCCTGCCAGTCGGTTTCGGGCAGGGCGTAATGCCGCGCCAGCTGGTCGGCTACGTCGACCACTTCGCGCGTATGGGCCAGGGTATGATATACCAGGGCCGGGTTGGGATGTTCGTCGAAAAACCGGACGACGTAGGTTTCGGCGCGGTCGGTAAGCGAAGGGTTCATGGCGTTAAAATAGGGTCAAAGACGAACACCGAGGGCAATATAAGGCAGAACCCCGTCGGGCGATACACCCACCGAGGCCGTCAGGACAAGCAGACTGGCCGGGGTCACGTAGAGGCCTCCACCATAGCCCGCGTGCCAGCGCGCCGACGACTCGCCCCGGAGCCACACCCGCCCCAGGTCGTTGAAAGCCAGCAGCCCCACGCTGCCCGGAAACAGATACGACGAGAAGTCGAACAGCTTGAGCCGGGCTTCGATGTTGTGGTAGAAGGCGTGGTTACCGGCAAAGCGGTAGTTGCGAAAGCCGCGCAGGTTGTCGTGCCCGCCCAGATACAGCAGCTGATAGAAGGCTGGTTTGCCGTAGGTGAGGCCCCCGCCCAGCCGGTTGGTAAGCAGCAGCCGCCCGCCCCGCCCCACGCGGTTGGTCAGGGTGAAGTCGGTACGCAGCTGGGTCAGGTGGTTGGGCTGATCGCTGAATCCCTGCAGGCCCAGCAGCGTTGTGTGCCACAGCACGCCCCGCGTGGGCAGCGCCGAATTGTCGCGGGTGTCGAGCTGAAACCCGAGCTGCAGACCGGCATAATTTTCCTGGGTCAGAAACGTGGCCGGATTGGGGAGCTGACTCACGTACTGCCGAATGAAGCGCCCGTCGTTTTCGTCGCCGTCGAGCCGGAAATGCTGAAAGACAGGCCCCGCCGTCAGGTCGAACTGGTTACTGAGCCGGCGCCGGAGCAGGGGTGTCAGGGTAATGAGGTTGTAGCGGGTGCGGTAGTAGCGGATGCCGCGGCTTTTGTCGTAAACCGTTTCGTTGCCTGTCCCGAAAAAATTGGTGACGTTGTCGGGGGCTTTGACCACCGCACTCAGCCACAGATCGTTCTGCCCAATCAGGTGAGTAAACTGGCCGTCGTAGCGAATGGAAACGGCTTTGGTGGCCAGCGCCCGGCGTACCAGAAGCCGCTGCATCGACGCGTAGGGGTCTTTGCGGAAACCGTGGTGCGTCCATTGCGCCCCGACCCCGATCAGGAGGCCGTCGTCGAGGTTGTAGCCGACAGACGCCAGCGGGGCTAGCCGGTCGTAGCGAAACGCGTGGGGATCGTAGCGGTTCACGGCCGGATCGGGGGCGGTATGCAGGCTGGCGCGGCCGGCCGGCGGCAGTTCGTTGGCCTCGGTACTCAGGTCGTAGATACGGGGTTTGGCAACGCCTTCCGCCACCGTGAACCGATCGTTGCCCGCCCCGCCGATCAGCCGCACGACCAGGCGACTAGGATCGGGCCGGCCCGCGTTTGCCGAGGGGGCGTTGATGACCTCGAACTGATCATTGCCGCCACGGCCGTAGAGCCGGATTTCGTGGGTAACGGCGGGGTCGAACACGCGGTAGTAAAGCCGTTGCGCCCGTTCCCCGCGTTTGGTGATCTTGAACACCGACACGGCCACCTGTCCATTGGCCCGGTGCTCGACCCGAAACAGCTCCGTCTTGTCGGAGCCGGGAATGTCGACCGCTCGCGCCAGAAAACGGTAGTAGGTCAGGCCCTCCTGCCGCAACCATCCCCGCCGGGTCTTGAGCAGGGCCAGCAACTGCGGTCCTGCCTGCTGGCGGATGGGGGCCGGCAGGCGGTCGATAGCCCTGGCCAGCACCGCATCGGTCCAGGCCGCCTGCAGGGCAGTAATTTCTTCTACCCAGTCCTGCGCGTTCAGGCCCGGCAGAAACAGCCGGTCGAGAAAGCGGGCGTTGTACATGAAGCCGTCGACGTTGGCCAGTTCGGCGCGGAAACCCTGCAGTTTGGGCTGCAGCCAGGGCGCGGCCGCAATGGTCGGAAACAAACCGTTGGCCCGGAAAAAGACCTGGTCGCGGTCGCGTGGAATGGGGTAGTAGACGTTGCTGGTGGCGGTTTTTCGGCTACCCCAGCGCCACTGATCTTCGTGCCGATCCCAGTCGCCGATGAGCAGGTCGAGCATGCGGGCCCGCAGCAGCGCCCGCTCATCTACCTGATTGTCGTTGTCGTCTTCGAGGGCGTCGAGCAGTTTCGGGGTGCTGATGGATTTGCCATCGCCGGGGTTCCGCTCCTCAAGCAGACACACCGTTTGGGCGAAGTCGGCCCGGTAGGTATCGAGGGCCAGATCGTCGGGTACATATACGACCCGCGGGTTGGCGTGTGGCACACCGGCGGCCTGCGCCAGGGGTGGTACGGCCAGCGCCGAAAACGGGTGGCTGGCCGAAATTTCATCCTGCAGCACGGGGCGGGCAATGGTTTCGCGCAGGTTGGGCGGCAGGGCCGAGGTGGGGTCTTTCTGGATGGTACGCAGCACCCACTCGTGCCCCGACGCATCGGCCAGCCGCAGCGATTTGGTTTGCATGCCACCCCCGCGCTGCAGCACCCTGAACCCGCCCTGGGTGCGGCTTATGTCGAACACGGGCAGCGTGACCGGGGTGGCCCAGGCCCGGCGGTAATTGGTGCCGAGCAGCAACCGGTGCAGGGTGCCTACGCTGTCGTAATCTGGTGCCACAGCCACCCGCATACTGTCGGGCCAGGCAGGGCGGGTGGTCTGCCCGGTCTGCGCAACGGGCGTGGGGCGACTGGTGAAGAGTGGAGCGCTGTAGGCCCGGGTCGCGCTGGCCTGCTCGTCGACGGTATAGAAGGTAGCTGTCAGCCGCCCGTCAGTCAGTTCATCGAGTACTACGTAGCCCCAGTCGGAGCTGACAAAACGGGCCAGCTTACCGGCTTTGACCCGCTCGCGGTTGATGCCCGACCCACTCACAATAAACGATCGGTTGCCGTCGACAATGTGCTGGAGGGCGTGGTCGTGGCCCGATACAAACACCAGGTTGGGCGCCTGGGCCAGGGCCTGTTCGATGGCGCGGGCCATGCGCTTGTAGGCGGGGTTGGCCAGGTCCTGAATGTTGCCGAATACGCCCCGCATGAGGGGATAGATCGAGCCGATTACGGGCAGGGGCACATACAGGTTGGGCGAGAATTCGGTCAGCGGAAACAGATGCTGCTTAAGGGTGTAGTAGCCCCCATGAATACCGTAGCTGCGAAACGGGTGGTGAGCCGCCACGATGATGCCTTTGTCTTTGTAGCGGGCCGCCAGGTCGGTCAGGCGGGTCGTAACGGCGTCGGGTGTTTTGCAGTCGCAGTCCGACGTTTCGCCCGGCTTGTCGTAGGGGTGCAGCCACCATTGCGTATCGAGCGCTATCAGAATCAGGTCGTCGCCCAGCGGTACCACCATAGGGTCGGGACAACCGTTGGCCGGAAGCAGCCGGATATTGGGCGACTGCAGGCTGTCGAGCAGCCGGCCCTGCCGCCGTATGCGGTCCCAGCCGTCGGGTTTGCCCTGGGTCCAGTCGTGGTTGCCGGGAATAAATACGACCGACGATTGCCGGCCCAGGGCGGGGGCCGCCTGGTAGCGCAGTATCTGCGCCATCTCGGCATAGTCGGGGCTGGCGGGGTCGGGCAGGCCTCGGGGGTAAATGTTATCGCCCAGGTAAACGAGGGTGGTGGCCGGATCGTTGAGCGAATAGCGGGCTGCTACCGCGTCGACAACGGGGTTCTTGCCCTGCCGCAGCCGGCCGGCATCGCCGATCAGAATAACGCGCTGCCGAACCGAGTCGGGCCGCGCCGACTGGGCCAGCAGCCGCCCGGACTGGCTAAGGATGCCCAGCAGGCTCAACAGGCCGAGCGTGGTTGTCTGAAAACGATTCATACAGTGAGGTAGTGAAAAACGGGTAATCAGTCGGCATACCGGATCGAAACGTGCAGCGCTTTCAGATTGGTAAGGCCCTGCAGGGGAGCCAGGTCTACGTAGGTCAGGTCGGGTTCGAGCAGCCCCTGTGCCTGCAGGTCTGCAATAACGGGCAGATAGTCAGTCAGCTCGCCCCGGTGGCTGTATACCACCGCCAGCCTGTCGGGTTGGGTAAGGCGCTGGTCTGTACCGGCTACGTAGGCCTTGTCGATGCGTTTTTTGAGCACTTCGTAGCGGATGCTGTACGAGCCGTCGACATCGAACCGGTGCTCGTCGTGCCGAAAACTGATGTCGACCGGGTATCCGTGGGCCAGAATGAGCTGGGTGGTGCGTAGCGGCAGGGGCAGCAGGGGCAGCAGCCGGTGGGTGAGCCGCGCCAGCGTAACCATCGACCGGACCTGCCACTCGGCAAACTGCCGGCGGTGGCTGCCCGTAAAGGGCTGATTGGGGGCTATCGACTGCCCCGCGTAGAGCGTGTAGTCGAGGCCGTCGGTCCGGTAGCGTTCGGCGTAATGGGGGTAGATGGCCTGCAGGCCGGCTTCTTCCTGGCTGAGGTAATCGTTGAGGGTGGCATTGATCCAGCTGATGCTGCGATCGAAGGCTTGCAGGGCGCGGTTGAACCGGCCCGAATGCGGGTCGGTCTGGCTGAGATACTGCTGCAGGGCGGCATCCCAGGCCGACTGATCGTTGACCGTTAGCCGGCGGCAGAACGGATGCACCTCCTGCCCTAAAAACCGGTCGATATCCTGTTCGTCGTCGGCCCGGAGCCCCGTCCGGAGCCGTGTCTGCCAGTGTCGAACCTGCTCGTGCAGCGCGGTCAGGCCCGGCGGGCTGCCTGCGCCGGCCAACTGGCCCAGCAACACATCGACCGCCGTCAGCTGGTCGGACAGGTCCTGATGCACGGCCCGGTACCGCTCGACCGACGAGTCGCGGATGTCGATGGCGCCGTAGAACGGGAAAAGCTGTCCGAACGCCACCCGGGCCGTGTTTGTATCGGTTATGGGGCCGTCGCCCCGGCGCATCAGTGCCCAGGCCACGTCGTAGAATTTCCAGGCCACGGCGGGCTGCAGGGGGGTAAACTGTTTTTTGATGAGCCGTTCCAGCCGCTCCCGAAACTGGTGGAGCTGGTACCGCAGTAACTCCTGAATAAGCGGCAGGACGTGTTCAAGCTTTTTCAGGATGGTTTCGTCGAGCACATCGGGCCGGGGACTGCTGATTTCCAGCACGCCCAGCAGCGTGTTGACCGAGGCAATCGGGTAAAGCAGAAAGCCCTGAATTCCCTGTTCGGTCAGCGTCAGCCGGTTGGTCTCCGACAGTCCGTCGAGGTTCGGAAACAGGTAGGGAATGGGGTGCTGCATGAATTTTTTCAGAACCGGCTCCACCGTCAGTTCGTCGGGGCGGGGGGCGGCCTGCTGTCCGGCGTGGCGCAGAAACAAACTGCGTTTGCGCCGGTCGGGGTGCTGCACGTAGGTGCCGTTGACCTGCGGCAGCGGCACAATGTGAATCTGCAGGTCGGGCTGCCCGCAGAGGTTGCGCAGGGCCGTTTCGAAGCGATGATCGATCGCCGTTTCCGTGTCCGACTGCAGGTGGGCAAACACGTCCTGCAGCTGCTGAATGGTTTCGGATTCGGTGATGTCTTCGATCCGAAAAAACGAAAATCCTTCGAAGTGGAAGGTGTGGATGGGCAGCGGCTCGGCCGGCAGGGCGTAGCTGTCGCCGTTGGCGAAGTCGATCCAGGCCTGTTGCAGCGGGGGCAGCGTAGGGCCGGGCAGGGCATCGACAAACGACAGGTTGATGTCGATGCGGTAATACCGGATCAGGCCCTGCTGTTCGCGCTGAAACCGCATCGACGGCAGTGTCTGGCTGGGCATGGCTACCCGATAGCATTTCTCCAGAATAACCCGGTACACGAACCGGTAGCGCTCGATACGGCTGTCGATATCGGGTACCTGATCGAGCAGGTCGGGGTATTGCTGGGTAAGCTGGGCAAAAGCCGCCGACTGATGATACAGCACCACCGGGGCCGGCAGGCCGAAGGCATAGGGCGTGGCATCGGTGGTGCTGACGAGCGGCAGCACGGCCAGTGTGGCCAGTTCGAACAGCTCGCCCAGCCGCTCCGGCGCCAGGGTACTGGCCGGATTCTCGACCAGTACAGCCGGGGCAAACTCATTGATCAGGTTGTTGTAGAAGTCGGCCAGTGCCGGGGAGGTAGTGTCGCGTCGCCGGTTGGTCAGGTAGTCGACAAACGGTCGAAACGACAGGCGAAACAAGATTGGCTTCTCGACCGATGTGGTTTCGTACAGTGATTCCATAGTGAATGCATAATCCGTAACCGGGCTGTCTCCGGCCCGTCGGCCCCCAAACGGGAGCGGGTTGGCCAGGGGCGGTGCCCATATCAAAAAACAGGCTTGCCGGGCGGCTGGTACGGCGCCAGTGGTCCGGGCCAGCGCACCGGGCGGGAGAGCGGTATCGGCCGGGCGGTTCGGTAATACCGTAGAGCCGATACAGCCGGGCCGCCAAACCCAGGGTGCGCATAGGCTGTCAACAGGGCGCCGACGCCAATGGTTTCACCATGAATCCTGCCGACAGATGGGGTATAAAGTTGACCACCAGTGACTTATTGCCGGTCGGGGGACATCGGACCGTTTCGGGTGCGCCAACCGGCGTATCCGACCACGCGTCGGTCGGGTAGCGTCGACGTTGTGTTCGGGATACAACCGACCAGCTGGCGGACTGTCGATCAGGTGATTAGGCGTCGGGTGGGAGCGGGTCGTCGCGCAGCCGGACCGGCACTGCTGTCCGGAATCGGGGCTTCCGGTGTACCTTCGCGGAGCTGTCCCACCCGCTCCGCCGGCAGAGGCAGCTGCACACAATCTGCATACGCCAATGAACCAAACCATTGCCCATGTATCGCTGCTGGTCGGCGATTATGACGACGCCATCGCGTTTTACACCCGGCAGCTGCGCTTTACGCTGCTCGAAGACACGCGCCTGAGCGATACCAAGCGCTGGGTGCGGGTGGCGCCCCCCAACAGCACCGGCACAGCCCTGCTGCTGGCCAAAGCCGACGGCGACGAGCAGCGGAAGCTGATTGGCAACCAGGGGGGCGGCCGGGTCTGGCTGTTTCTGTACACCGACGATTTCTGGCGCGACTACCAGGCCATGCAGGCGCAGGGGGTTCAGTTTGTGCGCGAGCCCGTGGAGGAGGCCTACGGCACGGTGGCCGTGTTTGCCGATCTCTACGGGAACCGCTGGGATTTACTGCAACCCAGGGCATGACACCGATGACCAAACCAACGGCGGTTTTCTGCTGGAGTGGCGGCAAAGATTCGGCCCTGGCCCTCCATCGTGTGCAGCAGGCAGGTGCGTACGAAGTGCGGTACCTGCTCACTACGGTCAATGACGCCCTGGCGCGCATTTCCATGCACGGCGTTCGGGAAGCCCTGCTCCGCGAGCAGGCAATGGCTCTTGGACTGCCCTTGCTCACGGCCCGGGTGACCGACAGCACCTACGAAGGCTACGAACGGGCCATGCAGCAGGCCCTCGAAACCGCCAGGGCCGAGGGCATCGAAACGGTGATCTACGGCGATATTTTTCTGGAAGACCTGCGCCGGTACCGCGAGGCCAGCCTGGCCCCGCTGGGTATGACCGCCGTTTTTCCGCTCTGGCAGCAGAACACGCACGCCCTGATTGCCGACTTTGTGGCGCAGGGTTTCCGAACGGTGCTCTGCTGCACCAACGATGCCTGGCTGGGGCGCGACTGGGTTGGCGCCGAGATCGACGCGACGTTTGCCGGGCGGCTACCGGCCGGCGTCGACCCCTGTGGCGAAAACGGCGAGTACCACACGTTCTGCTACGACGGCCCCATTTTTACCCGGCCGGTGGCCCTTACCCGGGGCGAGGTGGTTTATAAACCGCTCGACATACCGACCGGCGTGGATACGACCGGCGTGGACACGTCCGGCGTGGATATGCCCGCTGAGCGGCCCGTTACGCGGGGCTTCTGGTACGTCGACCTGCTGCCGGCCGGTTCATAGGCCTGGAATCTGGAGCAGGGTGTTGGGGTCGGGGCAGATCGATAGAAAAAAGGCCCGGTCGGCCACGGCGCATACGCCCGGAAAATCGCCCCGGCGGCCGAGTAGATCGGTCATCAGCTGAAAATGCAGGTGCGGGGGCCAGTCGCCGTTTTCGGGGTAGGGGCCAAGCGCTGCGAGGGGGTCGCCAGCCCGATAAACCTTCCCCTCGTACAGGCCCTCGAGCGACGCCAGCGATAGGTGGCCGTACAGGCTGTAGAGCGGTTTGCCGTCGATCCGGTGTTCCAGAATAATGGTAGGACCGTAGTCGCCGAAGCCGGCGTTGTTCTGAAAGCTGTGCACGACCCCATCCAGCGGGGCCAGCACGGGCATGCCGGCCTCGGCCCACAGGTCGATGCCGAGGTGAATTTCGCGCGGCCCGGTCTGGCTGGTTTCGGCCACCTGCTGAAAGTGGGGGCTGCGCCGATAAATGACCCGGTGCTCATTGTAGCCCCCCACGCCTACCACCGCGCCGGCGTGGCGCAGCTGGCCAAATACATACCGGCTGAAAGCGGCCGTGTTGGTCAGGTCAAGCGGGGGATTGCGGTCGGGGGCCAGGTCTGGATTGGCGGCCGAAAAGTCGAGAATCAGGTAAGGGTCGTGGCTAAAGTCGATCGGCAGCAGCATAGCGGGTGTCGGTTGGGTGCTGCAAGTTAGTTGCCGGTTTGGTACGGCGTCGGTATCTTTACCGTTCTGTTTTGGTAAAACCGCCAAATTATCTTTTGTTGGTCTGTGCTCAGAAACCCGTTTCGGCCAATCGGGCCGCCGGGTATTTTGCCACGATCGGGCGTTGCTAAACCAACCGAATCATCAACAATCAAACCATCAAAACCTAGCTAAACGATAACACTACATGGAATCAACACTTGCTCAACCGGCAGCCCGCACCGGCCATCCCCGGGGCCTTTACGTCCTGTTTTTTACCGAGATGTGGGAACGGTTCAGCTACTACGGCATGCGGGCTATTCTGCTGCTGTTTCTGATCGACAACATACGGGGCGGGATGGGGCTGAACGAAGCCGAAGGAGCCGCCATCTACGGCATTTATACGGCATCAGTCTACCTGTTGTCGCTGCCCGGCGGCTGGATCGCCGATAACCTGCTGGGGCAGCGCAAGTCGATCTGGTACGGCGGGCTTATCATTATGCTGGGCCACATCATTCTGGCGTTTCCGGCGGGGGCGGCCCTGTTCTACCTGGGTCTGTGTGTGGTAGCCCTGGGCACGGGCCTGCTCAAACCCAACATCAGCACGCTCGTGGGTGAGCTGTATCCCGAAGGCGGGGCCCGGCGCGACGCGGCCTTTTCGATCTTCTACATGGGTATCAACATTGGCTCGTTTCTGGGTATCACCATTGTCGGGTATCTGGGTCAGAAAGTGGGCTGGCACTACGGTTTCGGCGCGGCCGCTGTTGGGATGGGGCTTGGCCTGATCACCTTCCGGCTGCTGGGCCAGAAACACCTGAGCCACCTGGGCAACAGCCCCCGCAAAGCTGCGGCAACGGAGCCGACCTCCTCGGGCGGCAGCCGGTCGCTGATTGGCTTCCTGGTGGGTCTGGTGGCTGTTTTTGTGGTACTGCAGCTGACGGGTGTACTCGACCTGACCACCGCGCAGGGACTGGCGCAGGCCATGGGCGGCATCATTTCGCTGATCGCCGTTAGTTACTTTCTCTACATCCTGCTGGCCGGCGGACTCGACCCGGTCGAGAAAAAACGGGTCGTGGTGCTGTTCGTTTTCTTTCTGGCCTCGGCGGCCTACTGGGCCGGCAATGAGCAGCAGGGCTCATCGCTGCAGATTTTTGCCGACCGCTACACCAATCTGACGTTTCTGGGCTGGCAGATGCCTTCCAGCTGGTTTCAGAATCTGAACCCCGCCTTCATCGTGATTTTTTCGCCCGTGCTGGCGTCACTCTGGGTGTTTATTGCCAACCGCAAGCTGAACTACAGCGTGCCGGCCAAGATGGCTACGAGCCTGATTTTACTCGGTCTGGCCTATGTGGTCATGGTCTTTGCCGCCCGTATTGCCGTGGCCGGTGGGCAGACATCCCCTCTGTATCTGGGCGGAACCTACCTGCTGTTTACGCTGGCCGAGTTGTTTCTGAGTCCGGTTGGGCTGAGTTCGTTTTCCAAACTGGCGCCAAAACGGTATGCCAGTCAGCTCATGGGGCTGTGGTTCGTCGGCTCATCGCTGGGTAACCTCATCGCCGGTTTGTTTGCGGGCGGTTTCGACGAGAAAAATGTAGCGCAGATGCCGCAGCTGTTTCTGAACGTCGTCTTTTTCAGCCTGGGCTTTGGTGTCCTGCTATTCCTGTTCTCGGGCAAACTCCGCAAGTGGATGGGCGGCATCGAATAGAGCGCACCTGACCAGTCCAGCGGCCCGGCGGCTGATTCGGATACCCTGCACGGGGCCGGATCAGCCGCCGGCTTTTTTGGCCTTGTACTGTTTGGCCGTGAGCCACGCCAGCACCTTATCGCGGTGGTCGCCCTGAATCAGGATTTCGGCGTCTTTTACCGAGCCGCCGGCCCCGCAGGCGGCTTTCAATTGTTTGCCCAGATCGGCCAGGTCGGCATCGGTGCCGATGAAGCCGCGCACGGCCGTCACCACTTTGTTGCCACCCAGTTTCACCAGCCAGATTTTCAGCTGCTGCTGCGCGGGTGGCAGGGTGTCGGCCTGGGGCGTCTCGTCGGTCTGGTAGGCAAAGCTGGGGTCGGTGGAGTAAACGACCCCGCTGGCGCGCGATTTCTTGCTCATACCACAAAAGTACATATTCGGGCTATTTGCCGGTGCCGTGCCGCATCGTACCCGGCGCGCAAAAAAAAGCCAGTCGGTCCGACTGGCTCTCGCGCGTGAATGGAAGGAGTGTATAGTCAGGACTGACGGGCAATCAGCTGCACCAGGGCGGCTTCACCGGCCGGGTAAGGACCCGACGCCAGCTGTTCGATCTGATCGCGGGCCAGCAGCAGCTGCATGGGCCGGAAATCGACCGCCAGTTCGGGGACCGAATACAGGCAGGCCTGCTCACGCGGCCCGCCCGTTGGCCTACCCAGCTGCCGTTTGTGAAACGCTTCGAGCAACAGATGCCCCGCCGGCCGCACCCACTCCACGGCATTCCGGTGAACGCGCTGCCGAAGAATGGGGGGCATGTGGGCGAAAAGCAGCGCCACCAGATCGAAGGCGGCCGGGGGGGCGTCGAAGGTTTCGAGCAGTACCGCCCGGTAGTCGACCGACAGGTTCAGCGCCGTGGCCTGTTCCCGCGTTTGGCTGGCCAGTTGGTTGCCGTAGTCGAGCAGCGTAACCTGCCACCCCCGACAGGCTGCATACAGGGCGCACCCGAGCTGGCTTTCGGTGACCAGCAGCAGCCGGCCCGGGGGCAGCTGATCGATTATCGACTGAAAGAACGGTGAGGGAGTCGTATGGGCGGCATGGATACTATCCTGCTGGCAATCTTCCTGATGGGTAAGCGCAGATAATTCCATAAACGACCGGCAGAACTCCGTGTTTAATCTGTAGTTAGTGTCTTTTCAAGAGAGGGTTATTTGTTAGACATGGTTATTTTCAAATAGTAACAGGCTGACTGTCGATTAGCCGTTTCTGGAGCCGGTGGGAGGTTGATTACAGATCGAGCAGTTGCCGAACGGCGTCGCCGTAGGTGCTGCCGGTGGTCAGCTGGCTGGCTTTTTTATCGGTCAGCACCAGGCGGTATTTGCCATCGAAGTGGCGATGGGCTTCGCTTATTTTGTGCCGGTTGACGAGCGCCGACCGGCTGATGCGCACAAAAGTGTCGGGTAGTTTGTCGGCCAGGCTGGTGAGTGTATAGCTGGTCAGAAATTTCTGACCGTCGGTGGTCGAGAGAAAGACGTATTTGTCTTCGGCTTCGAAAAAGGCCACGTCGGCCAGCGGAATCAGCCGAATCTTGTCACCCGTTTTCACCGAGATCGAGTGCACTTCTTTTTTGGGCTGCATCTGAGCCAGCAGCCGCGCCAGATTCTCGGTCGAGAGCTGCGAGCCAACGGGGGCAGTGCTGTCGGAACGCTCGACCAGTACTCTGATTTTCTGGGCCGTACGGGCCAGTCGTTCCGCTTCGATAGGTTTGAGCAGGTAATCGATCGAGTTTTCTTCGAAGGCCCGAATGGCGTACTGATCGAAGGCCGTGGCAAATACTACCAGCGGCATCCGGGTCAGGCGGCTGAGCATGTCGAATCCATTGAGCAGCGGCATTTCTATATCCAGAAAAATAACGTCGGGCTGGCGGGCTTCGATCAGCGAGAGGCCTTCGGCGCCGTTGCTGGCTTCGCCGATTATGTCGAAGGTATCGGCGTGTTTGGTAAGCAGTCGGCGCAGGCGGCTGATGGCCAGCGGTTCATCGTCGATGAGCAGGGTTTGCAGCGGGAAATTCATTGGGGTTGGGTCGTGTGAAACGGGCCGTTCTGCCGAATCCGGGCCAGATTCAGGGTAAGTACGACCTGTTTGATGGGTGTATTCTGAAAGTCGATGGCGGCTTCATCGCCATACAGCAGCCGGAGTTTATCCTGAATGCTGCGCAGGCCGTAGCCGCCGTTCATGTTTGTCGAAAAGTCGGGGCCATTGTCGTGCACACAAAGCGATAGCTGGCCTTCGTTTTCGTAGATCCGGATGTCGATCCGGCCAGCATCGGCGCGTTTGCTGATACCGTGTTTGATAGCGTTTTCGACGATGGGCTGGAGCAGAAACTGCGGTACCTGCAGACTGAGCAGGTCGGGGTTGGCCACGTCGATTTCGAACGAGAGCCGGCTGCCAAACCGCACCTGTTCGACCTGAAGATACGTTCTGACCATGTCGAGTTCGTCGGCGAGGGAGGCAAACAGCTCGCCCGCCCGCCCCGTCGAATGCCGGAACAGCTTCGAGAGCAGCAGCGTCATTTCCTCGGCCCGGTCGGGGTCGTCGTGTACCAGGCTGGCAATGCTGTTGAGCGAATTGTAGAGAAAGTGGGGGTTGATCTTGGCCTGCAGCGCATCGAGTTCGGCGCGGGTTTTCAGTTTTTCGAGGTTCAGCAGCTGCACCTCCTGATCCGACAGCTTACGCGTTAGCTGCCGGCCCTGCTGCAGCACATACAGAAACAGGTTGGCTACCAGTATATCGCCCAGCACGTATACATACCAGGGGCCGCTGTCGCTGCCGGTACCCGGCCGCCTGGACAGCGCGTCGATGATGGTGCGGGCCATCGTCATATACAGGCCCGAATTAATCAGCAGGAAGCTGGCTATAACGCAGATACTGACAATCAGATGTCGTTTCCAGACGCTGCTGAACCGCCGGGCCAGCCAGCCCGACAGCCCCCAGGCAATCAGAAAACTAACCACACCATCGACCACATTCTGCACGATAATGAATCGGTACAGACCCGCAATGAGTGGATCGGTGGTGGTGGCAATGAGGTTGGTGAAATACACGATGCCGCTGATGCCGTAAACCAGCAGCGCCCCCATCAGCGAGCCCAGCATAACGCCCCATACCGGTTGGCGGAGCAGGTTGGTCAAGGTCAGGGCATCGGGCGGGGGAGCGGGGGCATCGGCCCCGGCGCCCGAGAAGTTGAACGAAGCGCCCTGCACCCGGGCGCCCGTCAGGTTTACATTGTCGAGCTGGCTGAAGCTGAGGTTGGCCTCCCGCAGATCGGCATCGGCAAAATCGGCGTCGTTTAGTTTGGCAAAGCTCAGGTTGGCCCGGTGCAGAATGGCCGTCCGGAAATTGGCGCCCCGCAGGTTTGAAAAGCTCAGGTCGGCCCCGGTCAGGTCGATACCGCTGAAATCGAAACCGGGCAGGTCGGAGCCCCGCAGGCGTACCTGTTGGCCATTACGGGCCAGTGAACGAAGAAGTTGATCGCGGGTCATGGCAGCGAAACGTACGGGGTAAGACATGGGCGGGTGGCTGGCCATCGGTAGCGGCCAGCCCGCCAGCCAGAACTAGTTGCATTTGGTGAGCATGGGCTCGATCTGCTGTTTGCCCCAGGCCGGTGCGAAGGTACTGGCGGGCTTAAACGTAGCCAATTTTTCCATAGCCTGTTTCAGTACCGGACAGGCTTTGTCGGTGCCACCGCCAAACTGCGCGGGCGTATATAGCAGCGACGAGCCTTCGAGCACGTAGGGGCGGGGGTTGGCGGGGTTGAGCGTTTTAGCCTGCTGAATGCCGGCCTGAAACAGGGGGCCGTACTGCTGCCAGCGGCTCATCGGGTCGACAACCATCCGGGCCTGGGCTACATAGGCTTTCAGCACGGCCAGTTCATCGTTGTTGGGCGCCAGAGCACTGGCGGCTTTCAGGTTCAGGTCGGCCTGGTCGAGGTAGCGGTCCTTGCTGGCAGCATCGGCGCCCATAAAACCCAGGTAAATGTAGTTGAGGGCGGCATAGTAGCGGGGGAGCCACTGCCCCGTTTCGACGCCGGCAATGCGCTCGAACTGGTTGGCCGAGGCCAGCAGGTCGGTGGTGGCCGGCTGCCCCCGGCGGTTGTTCATGGTGGTCAGGGCGTCGGTCATGGCCTGCGCGTACTGGGGGTTTTCGGCCGGCTGCTGGGCCAGGGCGGGCATGCCGGCGCTCAGCAGCGCTGCAACGAGGGAGGTGAGGAGGGTTTTCATGGGAGTTGACAGGGGATGGGGATTGCTTGTCGGTTGATTGATTACAGGGATGACGGATCGAAGGTGGCGCGTTTGTTCAGCATCAGCATGGCTCCTACGAAGAAGCTGCGGTACGACTGCGGCCCCACGGCGTAGCGGGTCTGCCCATCGGCGGTGTAGCGGTAGGTAAACACGTTCTGCGTATTGAGCAGGTTGTCGACGGTGGCGTAGAGAACCAGCAGGTTGCCTTTAAGGCTGGTGATGTGGCTGGCCGAGAAACTGACGTTGTGAACACCCGGCGTGCGGTCGGTCAGAAACTGGCTGGCGGGGCGGTTGGGGTTGTAGTAGGGTCGGCCGCTGCTGACGGTGTAGGTCAGACCCAGGTTGGTTTTGATGGGTTCGAAATAACGTTTGGTGATGACGCTGACGGTATGGTTGGCGATGAAGGTGGGCGTGGCGGTGGTAATGTACTGCTGAAAGAGCCGTTTGGTGTCGACGTAGCTATACGTGATCCAGTAGTCGAGGCCGTTGACCGACTGCTGATCGCGCCAGAAGACATCGAATCCGCGGGCGTAGCCGGAGCCGCTGTTGGTTGTCTGGCCGTACGGAAACCGGTACGGATTAGCGTCGAACGGTTCGGGCTGGCCGGGCTGGGCCGTAAACTCGCGGACCAGCTGCGCGTAATTCTTGTAGAATGTCTCGATCCGGAATGTGCGTTTATTATAAATACGCTGGTAGTTCAGAATCAGGTGGTCGGCCCGCTCAAACGTCAGGCTGGTGTTGCGGTACAGGTAGCGGTGATCGGGGGTCTGGTAAAACTGCCCGGCGGCCAGGGCTATCTGGCTGTAGCGCCCGGTTTTGTAGGCAACCGACAGTCGGGGGGCCAGGTTGGCGCGGTGCAGACTGGATGCGTATTCGGCCCGAAGCCCGGTTTGTACGGCCAGGTGGCGGCTCAGGTAAAGCTGCGATTCCACAAACACGGCGCCGTAGTTGTCGCGCAGGCGGTAAGACCGACCCGATACGGTATTGCCCAGACCAATCGAGTGGGCTTCCAGCCCCGCCAGCAGGGTACCGGCGCCGTGGGTACCCGTGCCCAGCTGACGGCTCAGTACCAGCCGGCCCTGCAGGCGTTCGCTGGAGCGGTCAAAATCAAGGCTGTCGAAGCGGGTCTGGTCGGTATCGCGGCTGTAAGACAAACCGGCATTGAGGGTCCAGCGGCCATCGGCCCACTGATCGGTGTAGGTGCTCGTCACAAACAGGTTGCGGTTGTGCTGGCGCAGCGCCATACGGCCGGTTTCGCTGGCCAGATCGCGGACGTTCATGCCCAGTTGGCTGTCGCTGTACATACCGTAGAGTTTCAGTAGCCCGTTTTTGGTGGGTTTGAGCCGGTAGGTCAGCGACGAGCCGCCGTAGGTGGGCACCCGAAACCAGTCGACGGTTTGGGGAACCAGGGCAAACAGGGGTTTAAGGTTGCCGTAGTAGGCCGTGGCCGATACCGACGAGCGGGCCGATGTATGATCGTAGGTAAGGCCGGCGCTGGCCAGATTGAGGCTTACGGTCAGGCCATTGCTGCTGCCCAGGTCGGTGGTATTGAGCAGCAGTACGCTCGACAGCGCCTGGCCGTACTGGGCCGAATAGCCCCCCGTGCTGAACGACGTACCCCGAAACATAAACGGCTGGAACCGCCCCCGCGACTGCACGTCGGGCAGGGCGCTGAAATAAGGATTCTGCACAATCATGCCGTCGATTACTACTTTGGCTTCGGCATTGGAACCGCCCCGCACAAAGAGGCCTTCCTGTTCGCCCACGCGCTGGGTGCCGGGCAGCAGGTTCATGGCCGCCGTAATATCGGCACCGGCGCCGGCCGTAGTTACGATGTCGATGGGTTTGAGCATGGTCATGCGTTTGGCGTCGGAGGCTTCGAAAGCCCCGGCTGTAATAACCACCGTGTTCAGTTCGTTGGCCAGTTCGTGCAGGCGAATGGTGAGGGCGGGGGTCTGCCCAATGGTAATCGGGCGCGTGGCGGGCTCGTAGCCGACGTAGGAGACAAACAGGGTTGCGGTGTCGGTGCGACTGGTGCTGAAACGGAAAGCGCCGGTGGTGTCGGTCGAGCCGCCGTCGTAGGTGCCCCGGATGAGTACGTTGGCGCCGGGGAGTGGCTGGCCACGCTCATCGGTGACCCGGCCCGTCAGCATCGACTGAGACCAGAGCGGGCGAACCGTGAGCAGCAGGAGCAGAACGAGTAGAAATGGTTTCATGGCTGGCTGGTATTGTGGCTGGAAGGATGGGTCAAAACTAGGGCGGCCCGTAGCCCGGCACCCGCTTTTTCCGACCAAGTCCGTCCGCGCCGGTGTGAATACCGGTTCCGGCCCGATGAAAAATCCGGAAAGGGCTGGCCTCCGTAACCTTTCCCGAAGCCAGCCAGCAACATTTGTCAGCAACACTGGTTACTTTTAGCAAACCCAAACCCGCTTTTATCGCCCCTTGATCACGTTTCAACTCACCAACTGTCGCCTGCGTCCCTGGCGTGAGGGCGATGAGGAGTCACTGTCGCACTACGCCAGCAACCGGCTGATCTGGAACAACGTCCGTGATTTCTTTCCCTATCCGTACACCCCGCGCGATGCCCAGTCGTGGGTGCGTTCCAACAAGTCGTATCAGCAGCCCAACAACTTTGCCGTCGAGGTCGACGGGCAGGCGGTGGGTAACGTTGGGTTTACCGTTAAAGACGACATCTACCGCTACAACGCCGAAATCGGCTACTGGCTGGGCGAGCCGTTCTGGGGGCGGGGTATCATGAGCCAGGCCGTACCCGTGGTGACGAAATACATCTTCGAGCATTTCCAGGTCAACCGGGTGTTTGCCTGCGTGCTGGAGGGTAACAGGGGGTCGATGAAGGTGCTGGAGTCGGCTGGTTATCAGCACGAAGCCATTCACCGCAAAGCGGCCGTAAAAAATAATCAGTACCTCGACGAGCACGTCTACGCCCTGCTGCGGGCCGAGTTTCGGGCACTTTAGGCAGGTGGTCGGTTTGCCGATCCACCCGTTTTATGGTTATTTTTGCCGGGTCGGGCGGCCGGCCGCGCCGGATTTCGCCCCGTCAGTGATGCCTGGGCCGGTGCTGCCCGACTCGTCTGATCAAGTCACTAAGTGCCGCTTCGGCGGACCCCGTTTCATGCCGAAGATCGTTATCGCCCTTGATGGCTATTCCAGTTGCGGAAAAAGTACGACGGCCAAAGCCGTAGCCGCCCGTATGGGCTACGGCTATATCGACACCGGCGCCATGTACCGGGCCGTGAGTCTGTATTTCCTGCGCGAGCACGTGTCGCTCTCCAACCCGATCGAAGTAAAAGCCGCGCTCGAAAAAATTCATATCACCTTTAAATACAACCCCAAGCTGGGCAAAAACGAAACCATCCTGAACGGCCTGAACGTAGAGGATGAGATTCGGAAGATGTATATCTCCAACATTGTCAGTGAGGTAAGTGCCATTCCCGAAGTGCGCTGGGCCATGGTGGCGCAGCAGCAGAAGATGGGCCGCAAACGGGGCGTTGTGATGGATGGCCGCGATACGGGCACCAAAGTGTTTCCGGATGCCGAGCTGAAGGTGTTTATGAGTGCCGATACCTACACGCGGGCCCGCCGGCGGCAGCAGGAACTACTGGCCAAAAACGAACTGGTAAACCTGGAAGATATTATTCAGAACCTCGAGAAGCGCGACAAAATCGACAGCACCCGCTCTGAAGGACCACTAGTAAAAGCAGACGATGCGCTCGAACTCGACACGTCGCACATGACCATCGAGGAGCAGGTCGAGTGGGTGATCGAACAGGCCGACCGGCGGCTGGCCGAGCTGCACCGCGAGCAGCAGGAGAAGCGTAAAGCCGTTAAAGGCTGATCCATGACCATCGACTATCTGATTGTCGGGCAGGGCGTGGCGGGGTCGGTACTGGCCTGGACCCTCGACCAGCGGGGGGCTACCGTGTTGCTGGCCGATGATCCGGGGCAGCCCTCGGCCTCGGGCGTGGCGGCTGGCATCGTTAACCCGCTCACGGGCCGCAAACTCGTTCGGACCTGGAAAGCCGACGACCTGTTTCCGTTTCTGCACCAGTTTTACAGCGCGGTCGAAACGCAGCTGGGCGTACAGTTTTTCCATCCCAAAACAATCTACCGTCCGTTCCGGTCAGCATCCGAAAAAGCCGACTACCTCGCCCTGACGAACGACCCGGCTATCCGCCCCTACATCGGCCTCACCACCGACGATGCGGCTCTGGCCCCCTACGTCAATAATCCCTTCGGCGGGCTCAGCGTGGCGCAGGCCGGCTGGGTCGACCTGACGGAGTTTGTGCGGGTCATCAAAGGCTACTTTATCCGCAAGAACCAGTATTACGAAGGGGCCGTACAGCTCGATGAACTGAAGATCAACGAGGCATCGGTGATTTGGAAAGACGTGCGGTTCGGAAAGGTGATTTTCTGCGACGGTACCCAGGCAGCCGCCAATCCGCTCTGGAACTGGCTGCCGTTCAACCCTGTAAAAGGGCAGATTTTAACCGCGCTCATCGACGATTATCCTGTCGATGCCATTGTCAATCAGGGCGTATTTGTGCTGCCCGTGCGGCCCGGTCTGGTGCGGATCGGGGCTACCTACAGCTGGCACGACCTCGACTGGCAAACAACCGATGAGGCCCGGCAGTTTCTGGAGACGAAAGCGCAGGCACTGCTCCGGGTGCCGTTTCGGGTGGTGGGGCAACAGGCGGGCATCCGGCCGTCGAGCAAAGACCGGCGCCCTTTTATCGGCCTGCATCCCGATCATCCGTCGGTGGGTATCTTCGGCGGTATGGGAACCAAGGGCGTATCGCTCTCGCCTTACCTGGCCGAGGGCTTTGCGCGCCACCTGCTCGACGGTGAAGAAATCGATTCGGAAGCGCATATTAGCCGTTGCGTTTCGTTATAATAGCGTTATCGGAAATCGGTTGGGCCAAACCGGCCGGCGGGCAAAGCGGTATCAACTGCTAACCGGTTGGCAATCAACCCGACAGTTGCTGTTTTTCTCGTCGTATGCGAAATCATTACATTCTGCTGGTTGGCCTTTGGCTGGGAACGCTGGGCGTGGCTGCGGCCCAAAATTACCCGTCGCTCGAACGGTTCGGAAAAAACCGGATTCAGTACCGGAACTTCGACTGGAAAATCATCCGGACGGCCAATTTTGAAATATACCACTACCAGGATGGCGCCCAGCTGGCCAACCTGACCGCGCAGTATGCCGAGTCGGAGTTTGATCGCATTACTGAACTGCTGGGTTATACGCCCTACAACCGCGTTAAGATTTTTCTGTTCAACTCCCCGCAGGAGCTGGCCCAGAGCAACATCGGGCTCAACACGCAGGGCGGTCTGAGCAGCCGCGAACTCGACCTGTCGAAGTCGCGCATCGAACTGGCTTTCACCGGCGACCAGGTAAGCTTCCGGCGGCAGATCGTTCGCGATGTGGCCATGCTCTTCGTCTACGACATGCTCTACGGCGGCAGCCTGAAAGACGCCCTGCAGAACTCGCTGCTGCTGACGCTGCCCGACTGGTTTATGCCGGGTATTGCCGCTTACATTGCCGATGGCAACAGCCTCGAGCTCGACGATTACATGCGCGACGTGGCCCTGACGCACCCGGTTAAGAAACCATCGGTGCTGGCTGGTGCCGAAGCCGAACGGGTAGGGCAGTCGATCTGGAACTATATCGTGCAGCGGTACGGCCGTGACAACGTGTCGAACATCCTGAACCTGACCCGCATCATCCGCAACGAGCAGCGCAGCATCTCCAGTACACTGGGGGTTCCCTACAGCCGGTTTCTGCGCGAGTGGAACGAGTATTATGCCGGGATGGCCAACACCGTCGGGCAGGCCTACCGCAGCGGGGGCGATGATTTCCAGCTGAAAGTATCGGGCGATGAGGGCAGCATGGCCCTGCGCAGTCTGAAACTCAGCAAAGACAAACAGTATATCGCCTACTCGACCGTGCGCGATGGCAAGTTCAGCGTCGAGGTCGTGAACACGGCTACCCGCAAAAAGACAACGGTACTGACCGGGGGCTACCGGCTCGACGGGCAACCCGTCAGAACCAGCACCCCGCTGCTGGCCTGGCAGCGCGACAATCAGCTGATTGTGCTGACCAACGAAGGGGGGCAAAACCTGATGTATCAGTTTGCCAGTTTCGAGAAGAAACCGAAGCGCCAGTTCCGGCGGGTGGTCAACGGCCTGTCGCAGATCGTATCGGTCGATGCCTCGGACGATGGCGGCAGCCTGATTCTAAGTGCCGACCGGCAGGGTCAGAACGATTTGTTTCTGTACAGTATCAACCGGGGTTCTTACCAGCAGATCACCAACGATCTCTACGACGACATGAACCCCCAGTTTGTGGGGCGCACGGCGCGGCAGATCGTGTTCAGCTCGAACCGTACCGACGATACCCTCGGCGTGACCAAAGGTACGTACCGCGACATCCGCGACCGGATGAACCTGTTCAGCCACGAAGGTTCTGCGCGCGACCGGTCGCTTACGCGCCTGACCGATTCGCTGATCAACGCCACCCAGCCCATTCCGGCTGGTGAACAGCTTGTCTATTTTCTGAACGACGAGGCTGGTATCCGGAATCTCTACCGGCTCAATACCGAGTCAGGATCAATTGGTCAGCTGACTACCCTGGCTGAAAGCATCCGGCTCTACGACCTCAATCCAGAATCGGGCGCGTTTGTCTACAGCAGTCTAAAAAATGGACAGGAGTATATCGGCTTCCGGTCGAAGCTCGATCTAACCCAGTCGACATCGGCCGTGCCAACCCCACGCGGAGCTTCGCTTCGGTCGGCCGCGGCCCGGCAGGCGGCCATCCGGGCTGCGCAGACCCCGATTGCTGTCCGGCGCGATACCGTGGCCCGGACCGATACCGCCCGCGCCACCACGGCTCCCGCAGCTGTTACGGTCGGGCCGGGTCGGCTGGCACTCGGTCCCGGTGAAGTCGATACCGATAATTATCAGTTCGATGCCGATGTGCTGAAAGCCGTGGAAGCCCGGCAGCGCCGGTCGGCTACGGCGCCGGCAGCTGCGCAGGCACCCCTGCCCCGCAGCCGCCGGCGCGAAAACATCACCATCCGCGGGCCATTCCCCTACAAAGGGATTTTCGGTATCAACGACGCCACGTCGAGCTGGCGCATCGACCCGGTTCGGGGCTTTGGCTACTCGCAGGACGTAACCCTGACCGATCTGCTTGAAAACCACGTGCTGCGGGCCGGCCTCTTTATTACGACGACACTACGCAACAGCGATCTGTTTGCCGAATACACCAACCTGAAACACCGGGTCGACTTTGGGGCGCGGGTCGACCGGCAAACGCTCTTCGTCGATGCGGCCGGTCTTACCCAGAAATACCGCTATAACCGATTCGGCGTATCGGCATCGTACCCCATATCGGTAACGACGCGCTTTACCGTATCGCCTTTCTATGCCATCACGCGCCTGATCGACCTGACTTCGTTTAGCGAAGCCGACCGTACGTCTGATTTTGCAGGGCTGCGGGCCGAGGTCGTGTTCGACAACGCCAAGTCGAGCGGTATGAATCAGCTGGTCGGTACCAAAGCCAAACTCCGTTTCGAGGAGTACGCCGGGCTGCGGTCGGCCGACGAAGGGTTCCGGCGTATCACGCTCGACCTGCGCCATTACCAGCGCCTGCACCGCGATCTGGTGCTGGCTACCCGCCTGTCGATCAGCCAGTCGGGCGGGCCATCGCCCAAGCAAAGCACGCTGGGCGGCATGGATAACTGGATTGGCTCGCCGGGAGCGATCAAGGAGCAGATTGCCGCCAACCCCCTGCTGATTCCGAACCAGATTCCGAACCAGATTCCATACGACTACCGTAATATCTTCTTCACCGACTTTGCGGCTCCGCTGCGTGGATTCCGGCAGGGCAAGCTGACGGGCACGAGCCACATGCTCTTCAATGCCGAGCTGCGACTGCCGCTGGTGCGTTACCTGTACCGGGGCAATGTCACGTCTAACTTCCTGCGCAACCTGCAGCTCGTGGCCTTTACCGACATCGGCACGGCCTGGGCGGGCAAAGGCCCCTTCAGTCAGCAAAATTCGTTGAACACCGAAGTAGTTGGGGGGCCGCCCATTCCGTTCCGTGCCACGGTTACCAATTTCAAGAATCCGTTCCTGATTGGGTACGGCGCGGGGGTTCGGACGGTGCTGTTCGGTTACTTTGCCAAGTTCGATTACGGCTGGGGGCTTGAAAATAAAGTCGTGAGCAAACCAATTGCTTACCTGACCCTGGGATACGACTTCTGATACGGCTGCTGGCTGTACCAGTATCAATGGGCTGCCCTGACCGGGCAGCCCATTTTTGCGTTCAGATCGATCGCAGGCGGCTGTAAACCGGATCAAAAGTCCCCATTTTCCGGATAGCGGTCGATTTCGGGGCTTCCGGCGGGGCCGGCCGAAGGACCCATACTTGGCATAGTTTTGGCTAACTCGCTAGCGCGCACGCAGCCGGGCCGGGTGTGTGCCTGGTTTGGATAGATTCCTTCCGGCAACGTAAGATCAAGTCAGGCGTTCTATCCTACCGGATAAATAAAACCGGCCCATCCTTCCTCTTCTATATAGATTGACAAAAGACTAGCCTTTGGCATAGTTTTCGATCAATTCATGTGGGCCCACATGGCTCATCTTGTAACTGTTACTTAACGATTACTTACTGGTCAGAATCCTGCTCTTTGATTTATTGTCTGGAGCACCAGGATACCGATTTAAATTTCATCAATGATGGGGGTAACTTCTACTCAAGCGTTCATACAGCGTCTTCAGAGCTTTGTTCGTCAGATTGGTGTCCGTACGGGGTTGCCAATGCTAACCTTCATGGCTTATCTGACGCGGTTTCTGCGTCCTTTCACGCCCATAGGAAGCCGGCTGGCGCAGGAGATATCGACCCCTGTCGAACCCGCCACATCGATCAGCGCGATGGAGTCTCCCCCTCCGTTGCCACTACCCCCCCCGAATCGATGGTCGGTCGACGCACCCGCAATCGGTTTTCAGTCAGAAAACGCCGGTCTTTTCCGAATGGTACCCACCAAATGCCAGCAGCAGCTAATGAATGGTCAACGTTTACTACACCGTTTCATGAACATCGTTTCCCATTGGCCAGTCGCCGGTCGGCACGATCACCCGAATGCGTCAATAGCCAGCAACCTGTCCGGGTTGTATGCTGCGTTTATAGCCAAGGGGTTTGCGCGGACAGGCTCGTGGTTCGCCCTGCCCCTGGCCGGGCTGTTCGTATTAATGAGCACCCTAGGCTGGGCGCAGGCGCCGGGTAGTATCGACCTGAGTGTTACCAGTCAGATCAATCAGTCGAAGCCGGCATTGGGCGATATGGTCACCTATACCATTACCGTCAAGAACGGCCCCAGCAGCACGTCTACGGCCACCGGTGTTGTCGTAAAAAATACCTTGCCGGCCGGGGGAGTTACTTATGTGCCCTCGTCGGCAACCGTCGTTCGCGGTTCCGGTACTTACGATTCGGCGACCGGAAACTGGTCGGTTGGGGCGATCGCGCCCAACGACTCGTCGATACTGGTACTGAAAGCCACGGTTCTCGAACGGGGGGTATGGTTCAACATCGCCGAAGTAACGGCGGCCGATCAGCCGGATGTCGATTCGAGTCCCAACAATCAGCAACTGCTGGAAGACGATTATGAGGGTGTTTGCTTCTCGGTACCTATATTCTTTTATAAGGGCGATCAGTTCACGGTTACCATACCAACGGGCTATAACCAGGTTGTCTGGTATCGCAACAACGTCGATGTTCGAACGGTGCCGGCCGATTCGGCCGTGGTCAACGCCGATTCGTCGCTGACCATTAAAAGTCCGGGAACGTATCGATTTGTAACGATGCGGTTTGGTTGTCCGGCACAAAACTGCTGCGACATTGACGTAATCCAGGGCCCCTATGGGAGTCTGGGTGATTTTGTGTTTCTGGACAATAATCAGAATGGCCAGCAGGACAGCGGAGAACCCGGCCTGGATGGGATAAAGGTGTATCTGTATGACCAGACGGGTACCACCAAACTCGATTCGACGGTAACGGCCGGGGGCGGTAAATACGCATTCAACAACCTGCTCGATGGTCAATACAAGGTCCGATTCGCTGCTCCTGATACCTTATTATATACACAGCAGAATGTAGGCGCTGGTGAGACCGACAGTGATGCCGGGACAAACGGCTTTACGGGCGTTTATACAATCAATACAAATGCAGCGGCAACAGACGTTGCGCGTAATAACCCAACCGTTGATGCTGGCTTTATTCGTAAGCCGGCGTCGGTTGGCGATCTGGCGTTTGGCGATGCCAATAGCAACGGCGTTCAGGACCCGGGTGAATTGGGGATTCCGAACGTAACGGTCACGTTGTATCAGAACGGCAACGCCGTGGCATCGACGACAACGGATGCGTCGGGCGTTTACAGCTTTACGGGCGTAACGCCGGGCAGTGGCTACACGGTGGTGTTTGACACGACGGGTCTGGGTGCGCAGGGTAAAGTGCTGGTGCCCCTGGCGCCGGCGCCCTTCAGCCTGACAGCTGGTCAGGTTGATCTGACCCGTGACGCAGCTATCCAGCCCAAGCCTGTTCAGCCGGCTACGGTTGGTGATCTGGCCTTCAACGACACCAACAGCAATGGGGTGCAGGATGCGGGCGAAACGGGCTACGCCGGTCTGGTGGTGACACTCTTCCAGAATGGCAGCGCCGTGGCCACTACCACCACCGATGCCTCGGGTGTCTATAGCTTTACCGGCGTCGTACCCGGCAGTGGCTACACGGTAGTCTTCGATACGACGGGGCTGGGTGCCCAGGGCCAGACGCTGGTGGCGCTGGCACCGGCACCGTTTAGCCTGACAGCGGGTCAGGTGGACCTGAGCCGTGACGCAGCGGTCCAGCCCAAGCCTGTCCAGCCGGCCACGGTTGGTGATCTGGCCTTCAGTGACCCCAATAAGAATGGGGTGCAGGACGCGGGTGAGCCGGGTGTGCCGAATGTACTCGTCACGCTGTATCAGAACGGCAGCGCGGTGGCTTCGACGACGACCGACGGGTCGGGTATCTACACTTTCACGGGCGTAGCGCCGGGCAGTGGCTACACGGTGGTGTTTGACACGACGGGTCTGGGCGGCAAAGTGCTGGTGCCACTGGCGCCGGCGCCGTTTAGTCTGACAGCGGGTCAGGTGGATCTGAGCCGTGACGCGGCTATCCAGCCAGCGCCTGTTCAGCCGGCCACGGTTGGTGATCTGGCCTTTAACGATGCCAACAGCAACGGGGTGCAGGATGCGGGCGAGGGTGGCTTCGCGGGTCTGGTAGTAACGCTGTACCAGAATGGCAGCGCGGTGGCTTCGACGACGACCAACGCGTCGGGTGCCTACAGCTTTACAGGTGTGACGCCGGGCTCGGGCTACACGGTGGTGTTTGATACGACGGGTCTGGGTGGCAAGGTGCTGGTGCCACTGGCGCCGGCGCCCTTTAGCCTGACGGCGGGTCAGGTGGATCTGACCCATGATGTAGCCGTACAGCCAGCGCCTGTTCAGCCGGCTACAGTTGGTGATCTGGCCTTTAACGATGCCAACAGCAACGGGGTGCAGGATCCAGGCGAGGGCGGCTTTGCGGGTCTGGTAGTAACGCTGTATCAGAACGGCAGTGCCGTGGCTTCGACGACGACCAACGCGTCGGGTGCCTACAGCTTCACGGGCGTGACGCCGGGCTCGGGCTACACGGTGGTGTTTGACACGACGGGTCTGGGTGCGCAGGGTAAAGTGCTGGTGCCGCTGGCGCCGGCGCCTTTCAGTCTGACGGCGGGCCAGGTGGATCTGAGCCGTGACGTAGCCGTTCAGCCAGCACCTGTGGTGCCACCGGCACCGGCCACGGTTGGTGATTTGGCCTTTAACGATACGAACAGCAACGGGGTACAGGATCCGGGCGAGGGTGGCTTTGCGGGTCTGGTAGTGACACTCTACCAGAACGGCAGTGCCGTGGCCTCAACGACGACCAATACCTCGGGCGCTTACAGCTTCACGGGCGTAGCGCCGGGCTCGGGCTACACGGTAGTCTTCGACACGACGGGGCTGGGCGGCAAGGTGCTGGTGCCACTGGCGCCGGCGCCCTTCAGTCTGACGGCGGGTCAGGTGGACCTGACCCACGATGTAGCGGTTCAGCCAGCACCCGTGGTGCCACCGGCACCGGCTACGGTTGGTGATCTGGCCTTCAACGATACGAATAACAATGGGGTGCAGGATCCGGGTGAGGGTGGCTTCGCGGGTCTGGTAGTAACGCTCTACCAGAACGGCAGCGCCGTGGCTTCGACGACGACTAACGCGTCGGGTGCCTACAGCTTCACGGGCGTAGCACCGGGATCGGGCTACACGGTGGTGTTTGACACGACGGGTCTGGGTGGCAAGGTGCTGGTGCCGCTGGCGCCGGCGCCGTTCAGTCTGACAGCGGGGCAGGTGGACCTGACCCACGATGTAGCGGTCCAGCCAGCACCTGTGGTGCCACCGGCACCGGCCACGGTTGGTGATCTGGCCTTCAACGATGCGAATAACAATGGTGTGCAGGATCCGGGTGAGGGCGGCTTCGCGGGTCTGGTAGTAACGCTGTATCAGAACGGCAGCGTCGTGGCTTCGACGACGACCAATGCCTCGGGTGCCTACAGCTTCACGGGCGTAGCGCCGGGCAGCGGCTACACGGTGGTGTTTGACACGACGGGTCTGGGCGGCAAAGTGCTGGTGCCGCTGGCGCCGGCGCCCTTCAGCCTGACAGCGGGTCAGGTTGATCTGACCCACGATGTAGCCGTACAGCCAGCGCCTGTTCAGCCGGCTACGGTTGGTGATCTGGCCTTCAACGATGCGAATAACAATGGGGTGCAGGATCCGGGTGAGGGTGGCTTCGCGGGTCTGGTAGTAACGCTGTATCAGAACGGCACGCTGGTGGCTTCGACGACGACCAATGCCTCGGGGGCTTACAGCTTCACGGGCGTAGCGCCGGGCAGCGGCTACACGGTGGTGTTTGACACGACGGGTCTGGGTGCGCAGGGTAAAGTGCTGGTGCCACTGGCGCCGGCGCCCTTCAGCCTGACAGCGGGTCAGGTTGATCTGACCCACGACGTGGCCGTACAGCCCAAGCCCGTGGTGCCACCGGCACCGGCTACGGTTGGTGATCTGGCCTTTAACGATACGAACAGCAACGGCGTGCAGGATCCGGGTGAGGGTGGCTTCGCGGGTCTGGTAGTAACGCTGTATCAGAACGGCAGTGCCGTGGCCTCGACGACGACCAATGCCTCGGGCGCCTACAGCTTCACGGGCGTAGCGCCGGGCAGCGGCTACACGGTGGTGTTTGACACGACGGGTCTGGGCGGCAAAGTGCTGGTGCCGCTGGCGCCGGCGCCCTTCAGCCTGACAGCGGGTCAGGTTGATCTGACCCACGATGTAGCCGTACAGCCAGCGCCGGAAGCACCGAAAGCGTCTGTTGGCGACTTTGTCTTCCTCGACAAAAATGGTAACGGGATTCAGGATTCGGATGAGCCGGGCGTGAGCGGTATTACCGTAAGTCTCTTTCAGAATACGACTGCTGGGCCTGTCCAGCTGGCCAGTATGGTTACGCCTGAATCTGGTCTCTACAGTTTTACGGGCCTTACGCCGGGTAGCGGTTACTTCGTCAAGTTCGATACGGTTGGTACGGCTGCCCGTCAGCTGATGATCACCCGACCCGGTGCCGGAACCAATACGGCATTCGACAGCAACGCTGGCCCGGGTGGCGTAACAGCTCCTTTCAGTCTGAGCGCGGGTGAGGTAAATAATACCATAGATGCCGGCTTCGAACCCTACCGGTTCGACCTGGCTCTGAGCAAACAGCTGGCGAGCACGGGGCCCTTCATGCCCGGCGATACGATTCGATACGTGCTGACCGTAGTCAACAACGGTAATCGGCAGGCATACGCAGTAGCCGTAGAAGACCGGGCACCTGCTGGCCTGTTGCTGCAGCCCGGCGATAGCTTCAGTGCTATTACGAACAATACAGCAAGTGCACTGATTCAGGGTCCGATAAGCCCGGGCGAAGCTGTTTCGCTGACAGCCGTTTCGGTTATAGACCCGGCATTCGAAGGTGTAAGCATCCGAAACGTTGGGGAAATTACGCAGGCTGATGATAACCAGGATCCGCTTGACTCTCCACCGGTCGATGATAACTCGACTCCCGACAACGGCGTACCAACTGAAGATGACCAAAGCCTGGCTGATCTGCCAATCGGGGAAACGGGCATCATCGGTGATCTGGTATTCAACGATACGAATAACAATGGTACTCGGGATCCGGGTGAAACAGGCGTTCCCAACATACCGGTAACGCTCTACCAGAATGGAAATGTAGTCTCGACAACGATCACCGACGGCGCTGGCATGTACGTGTTTACGGGCGTTGTGCCGGGATCGGATTACACGGTGGTCTTCGATACGACAGGCCTGGGTGCCCAGGGGCAAACACTGATTGCGCTGGCGCCGGCACCGTTTAGCCTGACGGCGGGTCAGGTGGATCTGACCCGTGATGCCGCCATTCAGGGCCAACCGGTGGTTGCACCCACGCCCGCTACAGTTGGCGATCTGGCCTTCAACGATACCAACAGCAACGGCGTACAGGATCCGGGCGAGTCTGGTTTCACTGGCCTGGTAGTGACACTGTATCAGAATGGCAACGCCGTGGCCAGCACAACGACGGATGCTTCCGGTAACTACACCTTTATGGGAGTACCGCCGGGCTCGGGCTACACGGTAGTCTTCGATACGACGGGGCTAGGTGCCCAGGGCCAGACGCTGGTGGCGCTGGCACCGGCACCATTTAGCCTGACGGCGGGCCAGGTGGACCTGACCCATGACGCGGCTATTCAATCCAAGCCTGTGGTACCAGCCACAGTTGGTGATTTGGCCTTCAGTGACCCCAATAAGAACGGGGTGCAGGATGCGGGCGAAACGGGCTACGCCGGTCTGGTGGTGACACTCTTCCAGAATGGCAGCGCCGTGGCCACCACCACCACCGATGCCTCGGGTGTCTATAGCTTTACCGGCGTCGTACCCGGCAGTGGCTACACGGTAGTCTTCGATACGACGGGGCTGGGTGCCCAGGGCCAGACGCTGGTGGCGCTGGCACCGGCACCGTTTAGCCTGACAGCGGGTCAGGTGGACCTGAGCCACGACGCAGCAGTCCAGCCCAAGCCTGTCCAGCCGGCCACGGTTGGTGATCTGGCCTTCAGTGACCCCAATAAGAATGGGGTGCAGGACGCGGGTGAGCCGGGTGTGCCGAATGTACTCGTTACGCTGTATCAGAACGGCAGCGCGGTGGCTTCGACGACGACCGACGGGTCGGGTATCTACACTTTCACGGGCGTAGCACCGGGCTCGGGCTACACGGTGGTGTTTGACACGACGGGTCTGGGCGGCAAAGTGCTGGTGCCCCTGGCGCCGGCGCCCTTCAGCCTAACGGCGGGCCAGGTGGATCTGAGCCGTGACGCGGCTATCCAGCCCAAGCCTGTTCAGCCGGCTACGGTTGGTGATCTGGCCTTTAACGATGCCAACAGCAACGGGGTACAGGATCCGGGTGAGCCGGGTGTGCCGAATGTACTCGTCACGCTGTATCAGAACGGCAGCGCGGTGGCCTCGACGACGACCAATGCCTCGGGTGCTTACAGCTTCACGGGCGTAGCGCCGGGCAGTGGCTACACGGTGGTCTTCGACACGACGGGTCTGGGTGCGCAGGGTAAAGTGCTGGTGCCGCTGGCGCCGGCGCCCTTCAGCCTGACAGCGGGTCAGGTCGACCTGACCCGTGACGCAGCTATCCAGCCCAAGCCTGTCCAGCCGGCTACGGTTGGTGATCTGGCCTTCAACGATGCCAACAGCAACGGGGTACAGGATCCGGGTGAGGGTGGCTTTGCTGGCCTGCCGGTGAAGCTCTTCCAGAACGGCACGCTGGTGGCTTCGACGACGACCAACGCGTCGGGTGCTTACAGCTTCACGGGCGTAGCGCCGGGCTCGGGCTACACGGTAGTCTTCGACACGACGGGTCTGGGCGGCAAAGTGCTGGTGCCGCTGGCGCCGGCACCGTTCAGCCTGACGGCGGGTCAGGTGGACCTGACCCGTGACGCGGCTATCCAGCCAGCGCCTGTTCAGCCGGCTACGGTTGGTGATCTGGCCTTTAACGATACGAATAACAATGGCGTACAGGATCCGGGCGAAGGCGGCTTTACTGGCCTGCCAGTGAAGCTCTTCCAAAACGGCACGCTGGTGGCTTCGACGACGACCAACGCGTCGGGTGCCTACAGCTTCACGGGCGTGACGCCGGGCAGCGGCTACACGGTGGTGTTTGACACGACGGGTCTGGGCGGTAAAGTACTGGTGCCGCTGGCGCCGGCGCCGTTCAGCCTGACGGCGGGCCAGGTGGACCTGACCCGTGACGCGGCTATCCAGCCCAAGCCTGTCCAGCCGGCTACGGTTGGTGATCTGGCCTTCAACGATACGAACAGCAATGGCGTGCAGGATCCAGGCGAGGGCGGCTTTGCTGGCCTGCCGGTGAAGCTCTTCCAGAACGGCACGCTGGTGGCCTCGACGACGACCAATGCCTCGGGTGCCTACAGCTTCACGGGCGTAGCGCCGGGCAGTGGCTACACGGTGGTGTTCGACACGACGGGTCTGGGTGGCAAGGTGCTGGTGCCGCTGGCGCCGGCGCCCTTCAGCCTGACGGCGGGTCAGGTGGATCTGACCCGTGATGCAGCGGTTCAGCCCAAGCCCGTGGTGCCACCGGCACCGGCTACGGTTGGTGATCTGGCCTTCAACGATACGAATAACAATGGTGTGCAGGATCCGGGCGAGGGCGGCTTTGCTGGCCTGCCGGTGAAGCTCTTTCAGAACGGCACGCTGGTGGCTTCGACGACGACCAACGCGTCGGGTGCCTACAGCTTCACAGGCGTGACGCCGGGCTCGGGCTACACGGTGGTGTTTGACACGACGGGTCTGGGCGGCAAAGTGCTGGTGCCGCTGGCGCCGGCACCCTTCAGTCTGACGGCGGGCCAGGTGGACCTGACCCACGACGTGGCCGTACAGCCCAAGCCCGTGGTGCCGCCGGCACCGGCTACAGTTGGTGATCTGGCCTTCAACGATGCCAACAGCAACGGGGTACAGGATCCGGGCGAAGGCGGCTTTGCTGGCCTGCCGGTGAAGCTCTTCCAGAACGGCACGCTGGTGGCCTCAACGACGACCAACGCGTCGGGTGCTTACAGCTTCACGGGCGTGACGCCGGGCAGTGGCTATACGGTAGTCTTCGACACGACGGGTCTGGGCGGCAAAGTGCTGGTGCCGCTGGCGCCGGCACCGTTCAGCCTGACGGCGGGTCAGGTGGACCTGACCCGTGACGCGGCTATCCAGCCAGCGCCTGTTCAGCCGGCTACGGTTGGTGATCTGGCCTTTAACGATACGAATAACAATGGCGTGCAGGATCCGGGCGAGGGTGGCTTCGCGGGTCTGGTAGTGACACTCTACCAGAACGGCAGCGCCGTGGCTTCGACGACGACCAATGCCTCGGGTGCCTACAGCTTCACGGGCGTAGCGCCGGGCAGCGGCTACACGGTGGTGTTTGACACGACGGGTCTGGGCGGCAAAGTGCTGGTGCCGCTGGCGCCGGCGCCCTTCAGCCTGACAGCGGGTCAGGTGGATCTGACCCACGATGTAGCCGTACAGCCAGCGCCTGTTCAGCCGGCTACGGTTGGTGATCTGGCCTTCAACGATGCGAATAACAATGGGGTACAGGATCCGGGTGAGGGTGGCTTCGCGGGTCTGGTAGTAACGCTGTATCAGAACGGCACGCTGGTGGCCTCGACGACGACCAATGCCTCGGGTGCTTACAGCTTCACGGGTGTGACGCCGGGCAGTGGCTACACGGTAGTGTTTGACACGACGGGTCTGGGTGGCAAAGTGCTGGTGCCATTGGCGCCGGCGCCCTTCAGTCTGACAGCTGGTCAGGTGGATCTGACCCACGATGTAGCGGTCCAGCCCAAGCCCGTGGTGCCACCGGCACCGGCTACGGTTGGTGATCTGGCCTTCAACGATGCCAACAGCAATGGCGTGCAGGATGCGGGCGAGGGCGGCTTCGCGGGTCTGGTGGTAAAACTCTTCCAGAACGGCACGCTGGTGGCCTCGACGACGACCAATGCCTCGGGTGCTTACAGCTTCACGGGTGTGACGCCGGGCAGTGGCTACACGGTGGTGTTTGACACGACGGGTCTGGGTGGCAAAGTGCTGGTGCCGCTGGCGCCGGCGCCCTTCAGCCTGACAGCTGGTCAGGTGGATCTGACCCACGACGCAGCGGTTCAGCCCAAGCCTGTACAACCGGTACAACTGGCTGATCTGGCTATTGCGAAAGCCGTTACCACCGCTGGGCCGTATGCAGTGGGTCAAACCGTCTCGTACTCGATCACGGTTACCAACAATGGTCCTGTAACGGCCCGCAACGTAACGGTTAAGGAGCAGCTGGGCGCCGGTCTGACTTACGTCAGCGCCAACCCGGCAGGCGAATACAATAGCGGTAACAGCACCTGGACGGTTGGCGATCTGGCAGCCGGGGCACGACGTACCCTGACGCTGCAGACTACAGTTGGCAGCGCCGGTACGCTTCGGAATACGGTTGTTCTGGCTAGTCCGGACAACGATCCGTCCCGCGCGGCCAACGACACCGCCCGTGTCGATATCTCGGCAGGTGCCTGTGTGGCCGAAGCACCGTATATCACCTGTGCCATCACCGATATCTGTAAAGGGGACGTAACGCTGCTGCAGTCGACTGGCTGCGCCAACGGAACGATCCGGTGGTCGGATGGTCAGACGGGCGTATCGATTCAGGTACAACCTGCACTCACTACCATCTATACCGCCACCTGCGTGGTATCGGCCAATTGTGTGAGCGTAGCCTCGAACCAGTTGAAAATAACGGTTCGTGATCCGCAGACGCCAACGCTGGTAGCCAGCGCCGACAACGTATGCCCGGGTGGTCAGGTAACACTGACGGCATCGGGTTGCACCGGGGGAACTTACCTCTGGTCGGCCAGCCGCGAAACAACCGCGTCGATTGTGGTCAGCCCAACCGTACGCACCACCTACACGGTGCAGTGCCGGCTGGTGAACTGTGTGAGCCCGGCCGCTGCCAAAACCATCGGTATCGGTGGTACCAGCCTGCCCAAGCCGACCGTTACCTGCAGCACCACTGTGGTTTGCCCGGGTGAAACCGTCACGCTGACGGTCAACGGTTGCCAGGGTACGCCGGTCTGGAGCAGCACGAGCGAATCGTCGCAACGGATTGTGGTGACGCCAACGGCGGAGAGCAATAGTTACACGGTGTACTGCCGCAACGGTGCCTGCGTGAGCCCTGTTTCGGATGCGTACACGATCAAGGTGGTAACGCCGGTGGCGCCAACCCTGACGGCCAGTGCCGACTCGGTCTGCGCCGGTACGAAGGTGACGCTAACGGCAAGCGGTTGCGTAGGAACGGTGATCTGGAGCAATCAGCAGCAGGGTAACAGCATCACAGTAACGCCGGATGCCAACATCAGCTACTTTGCCCAGTGTAAATTCCGCGAGTGTCTGAGTGATCGCTCGGAAGCCCTGCCGATCACGATCGTAACCCCATCGGCACCGATTGTGAAAGCGGATAAACTGCTGCTCTGCAGTGGTGAGCGCCTGACCCTCTCGGCCGAAGGATGCACGGGTGGTACCGTGAAATGGTATGGTGCCGATGTCTTCGGCTCGACCGTCACGATTCTGCCAACTGAAACGAAAGAGTACTACGCCACCTGCCGCCAGGGTAGCTGCGAAAGCACAGCCTCGAACAAGGTGCGCGTAACGGTCAACAGCACCGCCGGTGCCGCTCCGCAAATCAGTGCCTCGAACACAACCGTCTGCAACGGCGGTGTGATCTCGCTGACGGCCACGGGCTGCTCGGGTACGGTACTATGGTCGGATGGCCAGACAGGATCGGTTGTGTCGGTAACGGCTACGACCAACAACAGCAGCTTCTACGCTGTCTGCAAAGTAGGGGCTACGTGTGCCAGCGGCCGCTCGAACGTGATCAACGCTACGGTGACGCCGGCCCCAACGCCGACCATCACCTGCAGCACCACGATTTCCTGCCCATCGGAGCGCGTAACGCTGACGATCAACAACTGCATCGGTACACCGCGCTGGAGCACGGGCGAAACCACGACCCGCATCACGGTAATGCCAACCGTCACGACCTCGTACAACGCGTACTGTGAAGACGGTGTCTGCCGGAGCCCGCAGTCGAAAGACTACACGATTAAGGTTGTTGAAGCGGCTGTACCAACGGTAACGGCTTCGGCCTCGACCGTAGCACCGGGTGGTACCGTCACGCTGACGGCCACGGGCTGTGCCGGCGATGTGATCTGGTCGGTCAACGGTATCGACGGCAGCAACAAAGGCAGCTCGATTGTGGTCCGGCCCGAGGGCAAGCAGACGTACTACGCGCAGTGCAAATTCCGCGAGTGTCTGAGCGATCCGTCTGAGCCAGTGACCATCAACCGGGGCGATTGCCTGGCCAATGCCGGAACCCTGGTGCCGAAGTCGCCTGTCCTGTGCGCCAACGCGGGCCAGACCGTACTGGTTGCCAACGTCAACGGTGGACTGGTTCGTCCGGAAGGTTACGTGGCGGTCTATGTGCTGACCAAGGGCAGCAACAAAGTCGTCGAGCAGACGAGTGCGACATCGAGCTTCACTGTAACGGCAGCGGCTGGTACCTACACCATTCATACGCTGGTGTACGATGCCCGCCAGTCATCGAAAGACTACTTCGACATCAGCCTGGTGAAACCGGGTCTGACTACGGCTACCGATGTGCTGCGGCTGATTACCGATCGGCAGATCTGCGCTGATCTGGATGTAGCAGGGGCCAGTATGCGGGTGAACAAAGTGGATGCCCCGACGATCTCGGCATCGTCGTCGCTGACGACCTGCTTCGGATCGGCAATCACGCTGAACGCTGCGGGCTGCGCCGGTGGTACGATTACCTGGTCGGATGGTTCGACGGGGGCATCGATTACCAAAACCGTAACGAGCAACCTGCAACTTTCGGCCACCTGCTCGGTCGATGGCTGCGTCAGTGCCGCATCGACACCCGTCAACATCGTACTCGGCACGGCGGGTGTACCCACCATTGCCAGCACCAGCGCAACGATCTGTGCGGGTGAGTCGGTAACGCTGACGGCCAGTGGCTGCGCTGGTGGTACACTGAGCTGGTCGGACAACAAAACGACGGGCAGCACGCTCATCGTGGCGCCGACCGCCAGCACCTCGTACCGCGTGAAGTGTACAATCGGCAATTGCGAAAGCGACTTCTCGGCGGCTACGCCGGTAACGGTTGGCAGCCCGGCGGCTCCAACGGTAGCCGGCAACGGTTCGGCTACGCCAACGGTATGCGCCGGTACGCCGGTAACGCTGCTGGCACAGGGCTGCGCCGGAACTGTAACGTGGTCGACCGGTCAGACCGGCGCGTCGATCACCGTGACGCCGGCTGCCAACGCCAGCTACACAGCTCGCTGCAGCACCTCGGCCACCTGCCAGAGCCCGGCCTCGACGCCGGTGATGGTAACGGTACTGGCCAAGCCAGCCACACCACGCGTGGCCGACAAGTCGAACGTTTGTCCGGCGGTTACGGTCGACCTGACCGCAGCTGTATTGGGCACGGCTTCGACCACGGGGGGTGTCTTTGAATACTACACGAACGAAACGCTGAGCGCAGCCAGCAAGGTGGCCGATCCAGGCGCCGTTGGTACGGGAACGTACTATGTGGTAGAGAAAGCTACGGGCGGCTGCTACAGCCAGGCAGCACCGGTTCGGGTGCTGATCACGACCTGCGGTACGCAAGTAGCCTGCGATCCGGCCAACCCGGTAACGGTAAGCGCCGGCCCCGATGCCAGCATCTGCGCGGCCAAAACCTACCAGCTGCAGGGTAAACTGGGCGGCTCGGGTACCAAACTGTACTGGACCACCAGTGGTAATGGTACGTTCGACAACCCATTTGCTGCCAATGCGATCTACACCGCCAGTGCCGAAGACATCCTGTCGGGCAAGGTTACGCTCACGGTATCGGCCAGCGCCAGCAACGCCAGCTGCCCCGTCGCTACCGATGCCATGGTGCTGACGATCTCGGGTGGTAAAACAACACCGATCGTGCAGGTAAGTGGTTCGACCAGCCTCTGCGCGGGCGAAACCGTAACCCTGCAGGCACCAGCCGGAGCGGCCTCGTACCGCTGGAGCAACAACGCCACTACGTCGAGCATCGTTGTCACCACCAGTGGTGAGTACACGGTGCAGCTGTTCGACGCTAGTGGTTGCAGCACCGTACCGTCGGCACCGGTTGTGGTGCGGGTAGCGGCACCGGTGGCAACACCAGTCGTGAGCAACCTGCGCAACACCTGTCCGGCTGTCGTTGCCAACCTGACAACGGCTGTATCGGTTACTACGGCTGGCAACAGCTACGAGTACCGCATCGGTCAGGCCGCTACGTCGGCGCAGATTCTGCGGCCCGATTCGGTAGGGGCGGGCACCTACTACGTCTTCCAGCGCAACAGCTCTGGCTGCGTTAGTGCACCGGCTAAAGTGGTGGTGAGCATCTTCGAATGCCGCACCGATACGCTCACGGCTGACCTCGCCCTTGTGAAAACGGCCGATAAGAGCCAGGTGAAACAGGGTGAAACGGTCATCTACACGTTGAGCGTAACCAACAACGGTCCGGGTGTAGCCCGTCGCATCGATCTGCGCGACGTACTGCCAGCCGGGGTTGTATCGCTCACCACGACGCCAGCGGCCTACACGGTCAGCAACGGCGTGGTAACGGCCCGCATCGATAGCCTGAATGCCGGGGCTACCCGCGCTATCCAGATACCGGTGACGGTAACGGGCAAAGGAGCCATCGTGAACAAAGGCGAGATCATCTACGCCGATCAGCGCGATCCGAACCCGGCCAACAACGTATCGACGGTAACGATCACCGATACCACCAGCAGCGGTGCCCCAGGGCGCATCGGTCTGGCCAAATCGGTGGTAGGTGTGCCGGTTTGCGAAGGCGACTCAATTCTGAAGGTGCGCTACCGGTTTGTAGCCACCAACTACGGTGGCGATACGCTGCGGAACGTTCAGATCACCGACGATCTGGCCTACGCCTTCTCGCCGGCCAAAGTGCAGTCGGCTCGCTTCAGCACCACCGACACCGACTTTACGCTGGTCTACAAACCATCGTACACCGGAACGGGTGACTTCTCGGCGATCTTCGATTCGGCCAGCTACATCAAGCCCGGTGCGTCGCAGATCTTCTTCCTCGACGTAACCGTGAAGCGGGCCAAGGGCGATACCACGCATACGTATCGCAACATCGCCAGTGCTACGGCTAAGAGCCAGGGTAAAACCATCGACGATCTATCGATCGATGGCATCAATCCTGATCCGGACGCCGACGGAAACCCGAATAACAACACGGGCTTCACGGTGTTCACCATCGATACTACCAAGCTGGATGCACCGCGTATCGGGGTAGCCAAAGCTGTGGCCGACGTGGTGAAAGTAGGTGAGGGTAGCTTCAACGTACGCTACAAAGCGACGGTGAAAAACCTGAGCACGGTACCGCTCTACGCCGTAAGCCTCATCGACAGTCTGGCGCCGGTGTTCACGGCACCCGCTACGTTCTCGGTTGTCGAAGCCCCATCGGTCCGGTCGGGTAGCACCCTGATCGCCAACGCGGCCTACGACGGAACCACGCGGCCAAACCTGCTGAATCCGACCAGTCTGCTGAACGCGGGTGAGGAAGATACGCTGACCTTCGTGGTCAACGTGACGACGAACGGTGACAACGGTCCGTTCCTGAACAGCATCCTGGCAACAGCCATGACCGGCGACTCGGCGGTGATGGTACGCGACACGTCGAACAACGGTATCGATCCGACACGGGCCGGCTTCTCGCCAACACCAGTTCGCTTCGATCTGCCGGGTGCACTGCTGGGTATTGCCAAAGCGGTGGGTGTACCAACAGAGGTCGAGTCGGGTGTCTACGATATTCCGTACACGATCCGCGTTACCAACCGCAGCCTGGTGCCGATCCGTCGGGTGCAGGTACAGGACAACCTGTCGGAGACCTTCAGCCACGGGGCGCTGATTGTCAGCAACCAGATTGTGGTGGATGCCGACAGCGGGCTGACCGCCAACCCGAACTACACGGGTCAGGGCCTGATCACCAACCTGCTCGTCGATTCGTTGAGCTCGCTGCCGGCAGGAGCTACCCGCGCCATCCGGTTCACGGTTCGCGTTGACGTTCGGAATGCCGATTCGACGACGTTCTTCAACTCGGCCATTGCGACGGCTCTCAGCGCCGACAACATCGCCTTGGCTGATACGTCGATGGCCGGTACCGATGACGATCCGGACAATGACCTGGATCCGCGCGACAACAACGTGGCAACACCGGTTTCGCTCACCAACGCAGCGGGTGCCGGCCCACGGATCGGGGTGGCGCTGGCCGTGTCGGATACGGTTCGTCTGTCGGATGGCAGCTTCAACGTGACCTACAAAGTGGTCGTTCGCAACTTCGGTCGCGAGCTGCTGCGGAACGTAGCGCTCAACGATACGCTGACGAAGGTGTTCAACACGCTGACGGGTGCGACCTACACGGTTGTCAGACCGCCGGTTGCCATCTCGACGGGCAGCACGCTCAAGCTCAACACGGCCTTCGACGGCGATGCATCGCCATGGCTCGTACTGGGCGACAGCACCAGCACCCTGCCGGGCGGACAGACCGATACGCTGCAGTTTGTGATCAACGTTTCGACCAACGGATCGACCACGACTTACCTCAACACGGTCTACGCCAGTGCGAGTGCGGTGAGCGGACGCGTCACCGATACGTCGACCAACGGTCTGCAGCCTGACCTCAATGGAAACGGCAACCCATCGGATTCGAACGAAAGTGAACCGACTCCGCTGGTACTGCCCCCGACGAATACCACTATCTTTATCCCCGAAGGCTTCTCGCCGAACGGTGATGGAGTAAACGACCTGTTCGTCATCCGGGGTGTAGCCGGTCTGCGGGTCAGTCTGGAGATTTACAACCGCTGGGGCCACATGGTCTACAAAAACGACGATTACCGCAACGATTGGGATGGTACTGCCAATACCGGTATCCTGGTCGACGGTGAGAAGGGCCTGCCCGACGGAGCATACTACTACGTGGTACGCACGAGCGACGGTCGCCAATTTGTCCGATACATGACGATTAACCGCTAACAGTAATGGCAACGCAGTTTTCAATGAAGAAGTGGGCAACTGCACTGCTGCTGATCCTCGGGATCGGCAGCAGTCAGCTCCACGCTCAGCAGGACAAGATGTTCTCGCAGTACATGTTCAACATGATGGCCCTCAACCCGGCCTATGCCGGGAGCCGGGACGTGCTGAGTATGTCGGCCCTGTACCGCAACCAGTGGACGGGGGTTGAGGGGGCTCCGCAAACGGCTACGTTCACCATGGATATGCCGCTCAACAAAGAGCGGGTGGGCATTGGCCTGCAACTCTATGGCGATAAGTATGGGGTGCTGGAAGAAGCCGGCGGATTCGCTTCCTACGCGTTCCGGATCAAGGTTGGCACCCGCTCGACCCTGGCGCTGGGGCTGCAGGCCGGCGCATCGAGCTACCGCGCCAACCTCACCGATGTGAAGCTGTCGCCCGACGGTGCCGGTCAGCCCGACCCCGCCTTCTCGAGCAACATCTCGAAGGTGTTGCCTAACTTCGGTACGGGCATCTACCTGAGCAGTGACCGCACGTATCTAAGTATTTCGGTGCCCCGACTGATCAAAAACAAGCTGAGCGAATACGCATCGCCGGCGCTGGGGCTGCGCTCAGTGCAGCGCCGTCATGCCTATCTGGCCGCTGGGTTTGTGGTTGGGCTGGGGTCGGTGGTGAAAATGAAACCGTCGATGCTGGTCAAGTATGCCGAGGGAGCGCCCCTTGGTTTCGATGGGAACGTTAACTTCTGGTTTGCCGACCGCATTGCCATTGGCGCGTCGATTCGCCGGAATCAGTTCAGCGACTGGAGCGCCACCAGCACCGATGCGATAATCGGGATGCTCGAGCTGCAGGTAACCGATCAGCTGCGCTTTGGCTATGCCTACGACCGAACCATGAACGGGCTGAAAGATGTAGCCCCCAGTTCGCACGAACTTATGCTGCGCTATGAGTTCGGATTCGGTAAAAACCGGATTCTTACCCCCCGTTACTTCTAAAATTCCGGCTTGGAATTTGCTTGTTGAGAAGGTACGTTTTCCCCACCAATCGGGCCAAACGTACCTTTTTTTTTTCTCCCAACCGGCGCCGTGACCATGACTCGATTTTATACTTTTCTGGTATTGCTCTGTTTGATAGCTGGCGCGGGGCAGGCCCAGTCGCTGGCCAAACAGGCTGAGCGACAGTACGACCGGCTATCGTTTGCCAAAGCCGCCGAACTCTACGAGCAGTTACTGAGTAAACCGGCCGGCCTGTCGGATGCCGAACGGCGAACAGCGATGTCGCAGCTGGCCTACAGCTACCGCCAGTTGCGCGACATGAAAAACGCCGAACGCGTGTATGCGCAGCTGTTGTCGGAAGGGCAACTGCCGGCCGAACTGGCTCCGCATTACCTCTACTACGCGCAGGCGCTGGCGAGCAATGGGAAATACACTGATGCCCAAACGGCTTATAATCGCTACAACCAGCTCAACCGGGCCGGCACCAGCGGCCCGACGTTTGCCGAGCTGTATGCCGAGTCGAACGCCAGAACCATGGGCAAATACGCGATCGAGTTTCTGAAGATGAACACGAAGCAGCCCGAGTTCAGCCCGGTTCGCTACCGCGACGGACTCGTCTTTGTTTCGGCCGGTCGTGGTGGCCGCAAGAGCGGAGGGCGCAACCCGTTTCTCGATCTGTATTACCTGCCCGAATCGAGCATTACCCAGTCGGGACGCGCGGGCAAGCTGGGGGGCGGTGGCAGCGAAAGCCTGTTCAACCGGTCGCTGGGCCGCGACAAGTACACGGCCGTTACGGCCAACGATTCGCGGACGGTGGGCTTCTACGGAGGTACCAACATTACGGCCGGACTGGGCTACGGCGATGTGCTGGTCAGCGAATCGGAGCGGTTTGCCAACTCGCTCAATACGCGCTACCACGAAGGGCCGGCCACGTTTTCGCACGATGGCTCGCGCATCATTTTTACCCGCAACAACTACAACGAAGGCACGTACCGCAAAAGCACCGACGGGGTCAACAAGCTGAAGCTATACACAGCTACGCAGACCAATGGTGAGTGGAGTAAGGCGGTCGAACTGCCGTTCAACAACGACGAGTTCTCGACGGGCCATCCCACGCTGTCGGCCGACGATCAGCGGCTCTATTTTGCGTCCGACCGGCCCGGCGGCTTCGGGGGGACCGACATCTACGTAGCGTTCTGGAAAGACGGAGCCTGGTCGGAACCGGTCAATCTGGGTAGCGAAATCAATTCGAAGGGCAACGAAATGTTTCCGTTCATCGACGAACGGGGTACCCTCTACGTATCGTCGGACGGCCACGGCGGGCTGGGTAAACTCGATCTGTTCTCGGCCCAGCTGACGGCCGACGGCGCCAAAGCGCTTAGCCTGACCAACCTCGGCGAACCCATCAACTCGCCAGCCGACGATTTTGGCATTGTAACCGATGGCGAACGAAAAAGCGGCTACTTCAGCAGCAACCGCAGGAACGGCGGTGCCGACGACGATATCTACAGCTTCAAGCGGGAGAGTCCGGTGTACCCATGCCGGGAGCTGACGCTGATCGTGATCGATGCCGACACAAAGGCCCCCCTGCCGGGTGCTGCCGTGGTGATTGAGGGGGCCGGCAAAACCGACGCCCGTCAACTCACAACCAATGATAAAGGGCAGCTGCGGTTCTGCCTCGACGACAACAGCGATGTGCAGTTTCTGACTACGCTGGCCGGTTACCTCGACAACCGGGTGGGCTTCTCGAGTAAAGCGCTGGTCGATAATCAGCCGCTGCGGCTCGATATTTCGATGATGAAGCCCCAGCCGTCGACCGAACTGGCCATTCAGGGCCGGGTGCTGGCTCAGGCCGACCGGTCGCCCATCGAAGGAGCCCGGGTCATTCTGGTGAACGGCTGCGATCAGTCGCGGCAGGAAACGATGTCGGCTGCCGACGGGAGTTATGCCTTCTCGGCACTCAAAGGCTGCCCCTATACCCTCGAAGCCCGGAAAGCCAGTATGGGCAATGCCGGCAGCACCATCAGCCGCGAGGGGGTAGGCAATACCGAACTGCTGATGTTCCGGCAGGGTGATGTGATCCGGATCGACAACATATACTATGATCGCAACAAAGCCAACATCCGGCCCGATGCGGCTGTCGAACTCGATAAGCTGGTTGATCTGCTCGGCAAGTATCCGGCCATGCGGATCGAAATGCGCTCCCATACCGATAGCCGCGCCACGGCGAACTATAACCGCACCCTGTCTGACAAACGCGCCCGGGCGGTGGTGGCGTACCTGAAGTCGAAAGGCATTGCTGGCAAACGCATGATTGCGAAGGGGTACGGCGAAAGCGAACTGACCAACAGCTGTGCCGACGGCGTAGACTGCACCGAAGAAGAGCACCAGCAAAACCGGCGTACAGAGATCAAGATTTTAAAACTCGAGTAGCGAACGGTTACAAAACGGGTAAATTCGCCCGGCGGCCGAACCCGATCGCCCGCATTCGATTGCCCGTATGGTATCCGTTACGCATCGCTATTGCCTTTGCCTGCTCCTGCTCGTGGGCCTGGCTGTGCCCGTCCGGGCGCAGCGCGAAGTACTGTATTCGCAGTATCTGGTCAACAACCTCAGTATCAACCCGGCCTATGCCGGTTCGCGCGAAACCTTCTACCTCTCGGCCTTTCTGCGCCGGAAATGGATCGGCATTCGCAACGCCCCCCTTACCCAGACCGTGTCGATGGACGGCGCGGTGGCCCGAGGGCGCGTGGGCCTGGGCTTTCAGGCGTTCAACGACCGCATGGGCCTGTTTGCCGCCAACGGCGTGCTGGGCAGCGTGGCGTACCGCATCAACCTGCCGGCGCTGGCGCACCTCTCCATTGGTATGCAGGGGGGCGTAAACGTGTTGCCGATCTACGATGTGGGCAGTGCCGCCAGCATCAATCGGGCGGTGGGTAGTCTGGGCTTCGGCGTGTATTACCGCTCCGAGCGCTTCTACGGGGGCGTATCGATGCCCGAGGTGCTGTCGCGTAAACCCAGTATTGCCGGCCAGACGCTTTATCCCGCCGTGCGCCCGCTGATGGTGCAGCTGGGCGGGCAGTTTCCGCTGTCCGAAACAACCGTACTGCTGCCGTCGGTGCTGGTTTCTAAAATCGCCAACCGCCCCCTGGGCGTCGATCTGAACGCCCGGGTATGGTTTGCCGAACAAGTTGGGCTGGGGCTCTCGTACCGGCAGAACAGCCCGGGCCTGATTCAGACAAACTATGTGCAGGCTACGGTCGAGTATCAGCTTACGAAAGCGATCCGGCTGGCTTACCTCTATTATTCCCGAACACCCGAAAGCCCGCTTTCGACACTCTACAACGAGAATAGCGTGCATGAGCTGATGTTCCGTTTTTCGCCGGGCGAACTGCGCTTTGCTTACTGAGGTGCCCGGCCCCGATCGATGAAACTGGGCTTTTATGCCCGTTTTGGGTATCTTGTACCAACTAACCCAACCGCACACTCCGTTGAAGCCGCACAACACGCCCGATCATACGGATATGTTACGCTACCTAACGGCCGACCGTCGTATGTCTACCCCGCCGACTATTCAGAATCTGTATATCCCCAGCGACCTCGACCGCGAGTTTCCGCTGGCTCCGCACTTTGTACAGGTGTTTGGGTCGTATCCTAACTACCTGCATTTCAGTGATGATTTCAAGAGTTCGGCCCGGGAGCTGATCGAGAGCCGGGGCTTCGAATCGATCAACCTGTCGACGCGGGCTACCGACGAGGGCTGGCAGGTGATCGAACGGGTCTATCAGCATCCCGACGGTATTGTGCTGAAGGCCGAATTTGTGGGCGACCGCTTTTTTCGGCTCTATGGGCTCTACCGCGATGAGCAGGCCGTACGGGGGGTGCTCGAAGGGCTGCAAACGCATAAGTATGTGCACGAAGACAACCAGACGCACATCTACCTGATTCAGAGTGGGCTGGGGGGGCTGCATACCGAGCGTGTCGAGATTACGCCCCCGGCCATCGATCTGGGGCTGCACTACAACGACGATTTCCCGGCCGTGCATGAGCGGCTGGTGGGGCTGCTGGGTCAGCCCAAAAGCAAAGGGCTGATCTTGCTCCATGGCGAACCCGGCACCGGCAAAACCACCTACATCAAATACCTGAGTTCACTGGTCAGGAAGGATATGCTTATTCTGCCGCCTTACATGACCAACTACCTGACCTCGCCCGAGATCATTCCGTTTTTGCTCGACAATAAAGATTCGGTACTGATCATCGAGGATGCCGAGCGGATTCTGCAGTCGCGTGAGGCCGGGGGTGACACCAACAGCGTGTCGAATATCCTGAACCTGACCGATGGGCTGCTGGCCGACTGCATGCATATTCAGGTGATTGCGACCTTCAACGCCAGCAAACATCTGCTCGACAAAGCCCTGATGCGGAAAGGCCGCCTGATGGTCGATTATGCGTTTGGGAAACTGGCTCCTGCCAAGGCCAACGCCCTGCTGACCCAGCTCGGCATGACCTATCGCACCACCGACCCGATGACCCTGGCCGACATTTTCAACCTCGATGATCAGACGGTGTCGGGCGAGCGGAATGACGTAAAAATGGGCTTCTAGAAACGACTCGCCGAAAGGCAGGGCGGCCCGCCGGAGTGTATCCGGCGGGCCGCTTTTTTGCCTGTTGGCTGGCCTCTACGCATGACCCACCACCACGAAGGGGCTTCCATAACTTCGCTCTATCTCGATTTTTTTGCCAACGTACAGGTCCCGAATGGCGTCGGGTGCCACAGTGCCTACAAACTCCCAGCGTTTGTGCAGGTTGGGCGTCTGGTGAATGTGCCGGGTCGTGTAGGGTGTTGTACCGGCTTTCTGCCAGCCCTCGATCGTGTATACTTCTAGCACCACGCCTTTGTAAGTCGCGAAAGCATACTGGAGTGAGGCATCGGCATGGGGTGGGTGATACCATACGCCCCGCGTAATGTCGTGAAGCGCATCGGCCGAGAGGCCTTCCTTATAGGTTTTATTGAGAATAAAGGCCAGGCCTTTGTGTGCTGGGTGAACAGAAACGAGGGTTTCGGTACTCATAAATGGTGATTCGACAATGGATAGGACGCGTGACCTGATCCGACAAAAGAACAAATTTCATTCATGTTTACCGCCCGTATCCGCTCCACTAGACTAAACGGTCGCCTGTCGGCCAATAGCGCTGCTGTTTTGGTCAACAGAACAGCAGGGAGCCCGGGCGGGTGGTCGTAGGTTTGCGGCATGAGAATCGACCATGTAGCCATCTGGGTGCGGAATCTGGAAGCGATGCGCACCTTTTACCAAACCTATTTCGGGGCCACCGCCAACGACCGGTATCACAACAGCCGCACCGACCTGCTAACGTATTTCCTGACGTTTGGGGGCGCGGCCGGCGAGCCAGGCTGCCGGCTCGAGCTCATGCAGCGAGCAGATATTCCCGAGAGTCTGACCGATCCGATTGGGCAGGCCACGGGGCTCACCCATCTGGCCCTGCAGCTTGGCAGCGAAACCGCCGTTGATGGCCTGACCGAGCGGCTGCGTGCCGACGGCTATCGGGTGGTTGGCGAACCCCGCCGAACCGGCGATGGTTACTACGAAAGCGTGGTGCTCGACCCCGAGCAGAACCGCATCGAACTAATTGCCTGACCCGATCGGCCTGATCGCTGGGTACCGATGCGCTGCCTGAGGGGGTGGGTGAAAAAAGGCCCGCGCGAACCCAGATCGAACCAATTGTGGTTGATCTGGTAAAGACGACACCGCTCATGACAACCCTACCGTATACCATTGTCGATGTATTTGCTCCGCAGCGTTACCAGGGCAACCCACTGGCCGTTTTCGATGCCCGCGACCCGGCCGCGCAGGCGCTGCTGACGACCGAACTCATGCAGACGATTGCCCGCGAGCTGGGCTTTCAGGAAATTACCTTTGTCATGGGCGGCTCGCCCGGTGCGGGCTTTGCGGTACGCATTTTTACGCCCGAATACGAAGTGCCGTTTGCCGGTCACCCCACGCTGGGAACGGCCTGGGTATTGGCCAATCGGCTGGTCGGTACGGGGCGTGCTCCGCTGACGCTGCAGCTGGGGGTGGGACCAGTGCCGGTGCAGTGGATAGGCGATACCCCCTGGCTGACGGCTGCTCAGCCCACCTTCGGGAGCAGCTACGACCGAGCCGAACTGGCCGAACTACTCCAGTTGCCGCCCGATGCGCTCGACGACCGGCTGCCCATCGAGCGGGTCAGTACGGGCTTGCTCTACGTTATTATCCCCATCCGGACACTGGCGGCCATGCGGGCTATCCGGATCGACGTGTCGGCGCTGGAAGCGTGGCTGCTGCGGCACGGCCTGCACAAGACCAACAGTCCCGAGGGGTTGCATACGTCGCTTTATCCAGTCTGCTCCGAAACGTACGATCCGGCCCACGGCCTCAACGCCCGTATGTTCTGCTTCGAGCAGGGCCACGTGGCCGAAGACTACGCTACGGGCAGCGCGGGTTCGTGCCTGCTGGCTTACCTGCTTAAAAACCGGGTGCTGGGCGATGGCGCCGTGCGCCTGCGAGTCGAGCAGGGGTACGAAGCCGGGCGACCATCGCTGCTCGAACTGGACGGGTCCCTTACCGCCAGGGGCGATTATCGCCTGCAGATCGGCGGCACGGTGCAGTATGTAGCGGCAGGCGAGTGGGCACTGGATGCCTAACGTTTGGGCCGGTCGTTTTGCCGGATTGCCCGCCGTTTGTCCTGCTCTTCCAGTTTCTCTTCGTGGATTTCCTCGGCTTCTTCGATCGAGTGTGATTCGCTCAGCGTCAGCTCGTGCTTGGCTTTCTCGGCCAGCTTGCCGAAAAATACGTGCAGGGCGTGTAGTTCGGCTTCGCTCAGATCCTCCACATTGAGCAGCCGGTTGCTGGCCTTGCGGTTCACGGCAATCAGCTCATTGAGTTTGATCTGCATGGCCAGTGAATCCTTATTCTGCGATTTCTGAATCAGGAATACCATCAGAAACGTGATAATAGTGGTGCCGGTGTTGATAACGAGCTGCCAGGTATCGGAATAACCAAAAATTGGTCCTGTGATAACCCAGACGATAATGGTCAGAAGGGCCAGCAGAAAGGCCGTCGACGACCCGGTGGCCTGGGTAGCGCGCTGGGCAAAGCGCTCGAAAAAACGGGTGAAGGCCTGCGTAGACATGCGGTGGTTAGTTTGGTTGATGTATCTGATCCTCAAATAACAACAGGCACTACCCACCCGGCATTAAGTTCTGATTAATCATGAGTAAAGGTCAGCGTTTGCCCCTCAGCGGTTCAGGCTATCGGCAGCAGCTGGCGCGGGCATAGCGGCCGGCACGGGGGCTGTGGGGCGCCGGCGCAGGGCCCGGCGCATGATGGGCATCGACAGAATCAGGTCGGGCTGCTGCACCAGCGCGCTGACCCCCGCGTAGCCTACCGACCGGTGCACCAGCTCGCCGGCGGGGGTAAAATACAGGGCCGTGGGATAACTGGCTACACTGTAGCGCCTGGCCAGTTCGGGGCCTTCGCCCTGTTCGGCATTGACCTGGCAGACAATAAAACGGTCGTTGAAGGCTGCACCTACCGCCGGATTCGGAAACGCTTCGCGGGCCATACGCTGGCAGGGCGGGCACCAGGTCGTGTACACGTCGAGGTAAATAGGCTTGTGCTGGCGCCGGGCCTCATCGAGGGCCTGCTGCCAGGTACCGCCGAAAAAGCGAATACCACCCGGGTCGGGCTGGGGGCGGGGGGCGGGCAGCAGCCAGAGCCAGAGGAAAAGGAGGGTAGGGTGCATGGAACAGGGCGGACAGATACCAGTCCGCGTGTGACCCGCAAAGGTAGTCAGCTCCCGGACTAGTTGGCGCCGACGGAAGGGGCGACCGGCACGTTTTGCCCGGTGGCCCAACGAACCGACTGATTCAGAACTAATCGCGCACCGGCCTTGTCTTTTCAATGAATGGCAAGAACAAACAAAACAACCGATACCACCGCGTCTGAATCAGTAAGCTGGCGCGAACGATTTGCAGCATTGGGCAATCTGCCCGCTTTTTTTCGACTGGTCTGGCAAACATCGCCCGGCCTGTTTCTGGGCAACGCCCTGTTGCGCCTGATCCGGGCAGCTATTCCGGCCGCTACGCTCTACATTGGCAAACTCATTATCGACCAGGTGGTGCTGCTAAGCCGGCAGTCGGGCCCCGACGATACCACGCAGCTGTGGTGGCTGATCGGCGCTGAATTCGGGCTGGCTATCCTGTCGACGGCACTGGCCCGGGCGGTAGCCCTGATGGATGGACTACTGGGCGATCTGTTTGCCAACCAGACATCGATTCAGCTGATGGAGCACGCAGCCCGTCTCGACATGGAGCAGTTTGAAGACGCCACGTTCTATGATAAACTCGAACGGGCCCGTCGGCAAACCACCGGACGCACGGTGTTGCTCTCGGGCGTGTTCGGGCAGGTACAGGAGATGATCTCGATTGGCTTTCTGGCTGCCGGGCTGGCCGTTTATAACCCCTGGCTGCTGCTGCTGATTCTGGTGGCCGTTACGCCCTCGTTCATCGGCGACAATTACTTCAACCAGCGCAGCTACTCGCTCTCGCGCTCCTGGACCCCCGAACGGCGCGAACTCGACTACCTGCGGTACGTAGGCGCGAGCGACGAAACCGCCAAGGAAGTGAAAATCTTCGGTCTGTCGGATTTCCTGATCGACCGTTTCCGGACGCTCTCGTGGCAGTACTTTACAAAAAACCGCGCCCTGGCCATCAGCCGGGCGGGCTGGGGCACCCTGCTGACGGCGCTGGGCACGGCGGGCTACTACGGCGCCTACGTCTGGATTTTACTGCGGGCCGTAACGGGCCAGATTTCGCTTGGCGACCTGACGTTTCTGGCGGGCTCGTTCCGGCAGGTGCGCAGCTCGCTCGAGGGTATTCTGCTCCAGTTCAGCAGCCTGACGCAGGAAGCTATCTATCTGCAGGATCTGTTCGACTTTTTCGCCATCCGGCCGCTTATTCACTCGCCTGCCGTAACGCGGCCCTTCCCGAACCCCATTCGGGAAGGCTTCGTGTTCGATAATGTCGGCTTCAAATACAGCAACGGGGCGGAACGCTGGGCGCTGCGGCACCTGTCGTTTACGCTGCGGGCGGGCGAAAAGCTGGCGCTGGTGGGCGAAAACGGGGCGGGCAAAACCACCCTGGTCAAACTGCTGGCCCGGCTCTACGACCCCACCGAAGGGCGAATCCTGCTCGATGGCTACGACCTGCGCGAGTACGACCTGTTTGACCTTCGGCGCAACATCGGCGTTATTTTTCAGGATTATACCCGCTTCAAAATGTCGGCCGGCATCAACATCGCCGTGGGCGACATCGACGAGCGTACTAACCAGCCGCGTATCGAAACGTCGGCGCAGCGCAGCCTGGCCGATACCGTCATTGCCAAGCTGGCCGGGGGCTACGATCAGCAGCTGGGGCGCTCATTCAACAAGGGCGTCGACCTGTCGGGGGGCGAGTGGCAGAAAGTGGCGCTGGGCCGGGCCTACATGCGCGATGCCCAGCTCGTTATCCTCGATGAGCCCACGGCGGCCCTCGACGCCCGGGCTGAATATGAGGTGTTCGAACGGTTCGGGCAGCTCACAAACGGTAAATCGTCGGTAATTATCTCGCACCGGTTCAGCACCGTGCGCATGGCCGACCGGATTCTGGTGCTCGAAAATGGCGCGGTACTCGAGATTGGCAGCCATGCCGAACTGCTGGCGGCCAACGGTCGTTACGCCGAGTTGTTCCGGCTGCAGGCCCGGGGCTATCAATAACCAGCCCGCCGGGGCAAGTGGCGGGGCGGGGTCGCAAGTAGTACGGCCGAGCTGTTGCCTTACCAGATAAACAAACGCAGCCCATGAAAAACGCCTTTCTCCTCGGCACCCTGCCCGTCGCCCTGTCGACTGCCCTGGCCCAGACCCCCGCCGTGCCCGCGCCCGATGTGCAAATCAAAACGGCCGTGCTGGCGGCTCCGGCTGACAAACGCAACGGGGCCGCCGTGTATGGCTATAAGCCCGACATGACGTTCACGCTGCTGCGAAAAGGCACCAACGAACTGGTATGCCTGGCCGACGATCCGCGGCAGAAAGGGCTGAACGTGTCGTGCTACCACCGCGATCTGGAACCCTTCATGGAACGGGGCCGTGCGCTGAAACAGGCGGGTAAAAAGCCCGACGAAATCCTGAAAATTCGCGAGCAGGAGGTAGCCGACAAAAAGCTGCTGATGCCGACGCACCCCTCGTCGCTGTTTTCGTACACGGCCAAAGAGGAAAGTTACAGCCCGGCTACGGGTGAGGTGACCGATGGGTATCTGCGCTACGTGGTTTACATTCCGTATGCGACGCCCGAGAGTACCGGCCTGCCGCTGAAGCCCGACGCGCCCGGTATGCCCTGGCTCATGGACCCCGGCACCCATCGCGCCCATATCATGATCAACCCACCCGTATCGGCAACGGCCGCTCACTAACGCTGGTTTATGCCCCTCTTTTTACCTTTTGCTACCCGCATGCGTACCCTGCTCATCGTTTTGCTTCCGTTTATCAGCTTGTCGTTGTCCAGTGCCCAGGCGCCCGTGCTGATTCCCATCGAAACCGAACATACCGCGCTGGTACTGCGGGTCGAAGCCGACCAGACGGTACTGGTGGCGCACCTGGGCCAGCGGTTGCAAAATCCGGCCGAATACAGCCGGATACCGGTCAACGGCCGCAACCCCGACGGTTATACCGACGTGTTTCAGGCCGCCTACAGTACCAGCGGCACCCGCAACCTGCTCGAACCAGCCATCCAGGCTGTCCATGCCGATGGCAATCCCTCGCTGGAGCTGAAGTACGTGTCGCACGAAACCCGACCGGCAGGGGCGGGCGTAACGCTCACGACGGTGGTGCTCAAAGACCCCAACTACCCGTTTACGGTGACGCTGCACTACCGCGCCTACCGCAACGAAGATGTGCTAGAACAGTGGAGCGTGATTCGACATGCCGAAAAAGCGCCCGTTCGGCTGCAGAAATACCTGTCGGCCAATCTGTATCTGCCCGCCGAAAAATACTTCCTGACCCACTTTCACGGCGAGTGGGCCCAGGAAATGCGCCCGGAAGAAGTGGAACTGACGGCGGGCCTGAAGATTCTCGACTCGAAACTCGGCACTCGGGCCGATCTATTTCAGCCGCCCTCGTTTCTGTTGTCGCTCAACCAGCCCGCGCAGGAAGAAACGGGGGCCGTGATCGGCGGAAACCTATCGTGGTCGGGCAACTACCAGCTGGCGTTTGACGTCGATCCGCTGCATCACCTGCGCGTGCTGGCGGGCATAAACCCCTACGCGTCAGAGTATACCCTGGCGCCCAACCGCGACTTTACGACGCCCGCCTTTGTGTTCAGCTATTCGACGCAGGGCAAGGGGGGCGTTAGCCGCAACCTGCACCGCTGGGCCCGCAACCACCGGATCGCCCAGGGCAATGGCAACCGGCTGACCCTGCTCAACAACTGGGAGGCTACCTATTTCGATTTCGACGAAACCAAACTGGCCACCCTTATCGGCGATGCCAAAAAGCTCGGCGTCGATATGTTTCTGCTCGACGATGGCTGGTTCGGCAACAAGCACCCCCGCAACGGCGACACGGCCGGGCTGGGCGACTGGCAGGAAAACGTAAAGAAGCTGCCCAGCGGTCTCGGGTACCTGGTGAAGGCCGCCGACAAAACGGGTGTGAAGTTTGGCCTCTGGATTGAACCGGAAATGGTGAACCCGAAGAGCGAACTCTACGAAAAACATCCCGACTGGGTACTGCGGCAACCCAACCGACCCGAAACCTACTTCCGCCATCAGCTCGTACTCGACCTGTCGAATCCGCAGGTGCAGGATTTTGTGTACGGTATTGTGGATGGGCTGATGACCCGTAATCCGGGAATCGCTTACTTCAAGTGGGATTGCAACTCGGTTATCTTCAACGCCTATTCGGCCACCCTGCCCAACAAGCAAAACCTGTATGTCGATTACGTACAGGGGCTATACAAGGTGCTCGACCGGCTGCGGGCCAAGTACCCGAAGCTGCCCATGATGCTCTGTTCGGGGGGCGGGGGGCGCGTCGACTACGGCGCGCTGCAGTATTTCACCGAGTTCTGGCCCAGCGACAACACCGACCCGCTCGAACGCATTTTCATCCAGTGGAATTCGTCGTATTTCTTCCCCGCCATAGCTACCTGCAACCACGTAACCGACTGGGGTAAACAGCCGCTGAAATTCCGGACCGATGTGGCCATGATGGGTAAACTGGGCTACGATATCATCGTCAGTAAACTCACGCCCGACGAACTGGCGTTCAGCCAGCAGGCGCTGGCTACTTACAACCGGCTGAAACCGGTGATCTGGCAGGGCGATTTGTTCCGGCTCAAATCGCCTTATACCGGCAATCTGGCGTCGATGCTGTACGTAAGCGAGCAGCAGGACAAAGCCGTCTGGTTTTCGTACCTGACCGGCAACCGCTACCGGGCCGGCTCCACGGAGCCGGTGCGTCTGCAGGGGCTGAATCCGGCCAAAACGTACCGGATTCAGGAGCAGAATGTGATGCCGGGCGGCAAACCCATGGCCGAGGCCACTTATACGGGCGATTACCTGATGACCGTAGGCGTGAATCCGCAGATCAGCGACCGTCGTACGAGTGTGGTGCTGGAACTGACCCAGCTGCCCTAGGGCTTCAGCGTCCTGGCTGTACTTTGCTCGCGCTGGAGCGCTTCGAGCGCGGCCGTCAGGTACACCAGCGGGGCGTTCCAGTTGATGGCAATCTCGTTGGACGCATACGAACAGTCGGCATCCAGATATACCTCGTCGGCTACGGTAGTCGTGTAGCCCGCGCACTTGTCCTGCTGGGCGGCCCGGGCGTTGGTACCCCCCGACAACAAGCCCGGCACCGGCGCATCGACGCCGTCGGCAATGGAGGGGCGGTGGTGTGGGTGCAGGGTCGATTTAGTGCCAAACCCTGTCACGAATGAATACCCAACGGCGTTGCGACCCAGCAGGTAGTCCAGATTGGCGAGGGCGTAGCGCAGGTATTGCCTGCGATTGGGCGAACTGGTAAGCCGGTAGGCCTGAATCAGGGCAATGCCCTGGTTGGCGGCTTCGGCACTGCTACCCCAGATAAAATCAGCCGGGCGTTTGCCCATCACCGTGCCGAACGCCTGCCGGTCGACTCCCTGAATCAGCGAATCGGCCAGGGTAAGCAGGTGGCGTTTCACCTGCGGCAGGTTGCGCCGGCCAAGGGGCGTCAGGTTGTTGCCCGCCCGGGCCAGCGTATAGTAGGCCAGGGTGCGCACCTGCGACCAGGTAGGCAGGGGCGTTTTGTCGTTTGGAAACAGGTTAACGGCGTTGTAGTAGGCGTCGTCTTTGGTGGCCACGTACAGCTCAGCCGCAGCCCAGATCCACTCATCGCCGGCGTCTTTATCACCGTAGGTACCCGTTGTTATGTCGGGCTTGAAGCGTTTGTTGAGCGCGTCCTGATCATAAAGGGCATTGGGGTTTGCTTTGGCCCAAGTCCAGGCCTGCGTGGCAGCCGTCAGGCAGGAGTCGGCCAGGCCGGGCAGCTGACTATTGTAGGGTTTGAGTACCCGGCTGGCCTGCGCCATAACGGCCGCAAAATCGAGCGTAGCCGTCACGCTTTTCTGTACCACATACCGCACGTTGGGTGCCTTGTCGGGCATCACCATCCCGTCGAATTTGGCGTTGGTCAGTTTGTGGTACACACCCCCGTCGGCCGGGTCCTGCATGGTAAGCATCCAGCGCAGGTTCCAGAGGGTTTCGTCGAGCAGATCGGGCAGGGCGTTCTGCTGTTCGGGAATGTCGACGGTCAGGGTTTTGACGTAAGCCGGAAAGTCTTCACAGAGCGACAGCAGGGTTGATACCGTAATGCCCGAGTTGACAATGTATTTGTTGTAGTCGCCCGCGTCATACCAGCCCCGGGGCGACGAAATAACCGTACCGGCGGGCCGGCTGGCCGACGCGGCCGACGGGTGAATCTGGACCTGGGTATCGGGGTGCCCGGCGGCCCGGGCCCACTGGCCGGCGAGCGACGCCGGCAGCGCCGTCGACGCCCGCTGGTAGTAAAACCCTTTGATGGCACCTGCGGCCAGCGGCTTGTAGACATTGGCTTTGATCACAAAGGGATACGACTGCCCTTCGTCGGGAATCCGGATGGCGTAGGTGCCGGGTTTCTGGAAAGCCGAGAAGTCGGCCAGGTGGGTTGTTTTGCCCGATATGGGGTTGATGCGGGCATCGCCCAGGGTACCGGTGAAGACCACCCGGTTTGTTTCGGCCGTTACTACCTGAAACGCCCCCGTTTTGTCGCCGACGAGTACCGCGACCTTGGGGCCGTTGGGGTAGTAGCCAATTTGGTTGACTCGGATAGCCTCCGAGACGGACTGGGCATATGCCGTGGTGGCCAGGCCAGCCAGTAATGAGAAAAGAAACACTTTCATACGAGGAAGGAATAGACAAAAAAAGCTGTACCGACAAATCTGCCGGTACAGCCATACGTCACTGTAAATGGATTACTTCGTGTGCGCTCGGGGCGGCTGGGTTACAGCCCTGAACAGCCTTTACTTCACTACTTTGATCACCCCGCGCATGAGCGATGCATGGCCGGGGAAACTGCAGATATACTGGTACTCACCCGGCTCGGTGGGCGCCGTGAAGTAGATTGCTTCGGTGGTTTCGGGCTGCAGAATGTTGGTGTGGAAAACGACATTCGGGCTGTTCGGTACGTAGTTCAGCTTCGGCCCGTTCAGGTTCAGCCGCAGAGCCGCTTCGGCTACGGCGTCGGCCATGCCGGGCTTCGTGATCACGCAGTTGTGCAGCATGTCGTCGTTGTTGTTGAAAATCCACTTCACGCGGCTGCCCGCCTTTACTTCAACCTGCTCCATATCGAATTTCAACCCCGGTTTCGTGCCGATCGTGACGGTCTGGTCGGGGCCATTGGTCCAGTCGGCGGGTTGCTCGGTAATCCGCTTGGCCGCCGTCGATTTGCCGCCTTTGGCAACGGCTGCGCCCTTCGCGCCTTTGGTGGCTGGTGCTGCCGGACCTGCTTTGGTCGAGGCCATGGCGCTCATGTCGTGCACGTGTTTAGCCGGCGCGGCAATGGTCAGTTTCTCGCCCTGGGCAATGTTGTTGAGGGTGTAATACCCAACGGTATGCAGCAGCGGCAGACCGGTGGTCGATTTGACGCCCTCGGCTTTCAGCTCGTGGATGTACCCCAGCCGCAGCGTTGTGTCGACCACGATGCGGGCTTTCAACCCGTTGTCCGACACCACAATGCCCCGGATGGGCACGGCTTTGGCGTCTTCGATGGGGCTGCCGTAGGTGTTATGGTATTTGTAGGTGAAGCTGTTGAGGCTATACGACGCCGGATCGGCGGCCGTCTTTTTATCGGCCGGCAGCGTAAACTCAACCTCGAAGCCGTCGGGCATCGATCGGACGGCCTTCATCTCGAACGGCATCTTGCCCGTCCAGACCAGCCGCTGTACACCGTAAGGGGCTTTGCCTGTTGCCGACCAGCCCCGGCTGGTCATCCCCACGAACAGCGACCCATCGACACCCCACGCCATGCGCAGGATACCCGACTGAAAGCCCTCGCGGAACGGGAAACAAACGCCCTGCAGCTGCCCGCCTACCGTTTCGGTAAACACCCGCATCACTTTGCTGTGGCCCTGATCGCCCACAAACAGCTGTCCATCGAAGGGGCCGAAGCGGTTGGCGGTGGTGTCTTCGACAATGTCGGCCGTTGAGATACCCATGATCGTATGCGGAAACCAGACTACCGGGTTTTTCAGCGCCGGTACTTTCTTGGCCGCTTCGTAGAGGGGCTGTCCCGTGTTCGGAATATCTTCGGGTTTCAGTTTGAGCGGAGAGCCGGGCTCGCTGGTCCATTTCAGGCCCGCCGGGTTGCCGGCAAATGTGCCTTTGTCGAGCTGGGTAATACGGCCCGACCCGACCCAATCGCCCTGGTTTTCGGAGTACAGGATAGCGCCGTTGCGCAGCTGCGTAAAGCCCGACGGCGACCGCAGGCCCGTGGCCCAGGGGGTCAGTTCGCCCTTGTCGTTTAGTTTCATCATCCAGCCCCGCCACTTCGACAGGCTGGCGCCGTAGCCGATCCAGCCCAGATTGAGCGTCACAAGCATGTCGCCGTCGGGCAGGGGCACGGGGCCGTAGCTGTACTCGTGGTAGTTGCCGGCCAGCGGCCACTTCACCAGCGACTGATAATCGTCGGCCTTGCCATCGCCATCGGTATCGATCAGTTTGGTGACCTCACCGCGCTGGGTAGCCAGAATTTCGCCCCGGCGGTAGGCCAGGCCCAGTGGTTCGTGCAGACCCGATGCGAAGCGCTTGAACTGCGGCTGCCGGGTGCCCTGCATGTAGGGGTTGCTGATCATCCAGACCTCGCCCCGGCGCGTCGATACGCCCAGCCGCCCGTCGGGCAGCACGGCCATGCCCCCCACTTCCAGCAGTACGCCTTCGGGGATAGGCAGGGTAACCATGTGGTAATAATCGTCTTCGGTGAGCGGACGACCGGCTTTAGGTTGCGCCAGCAGTGTATAACTACACAGCAGCGACAGACAGAGTATGCTAAATCGGGTCATTGGTTGTGATTAGGTCTAAGGGTAGGCGGTTCAGGTGGCCGGGTGCGGAGACGGGTGCAGGGGTCGCTCGCGGGGCCAGCACCGCATGCCTACCAGATGTACGCGTATTGGATGGTGGTGTTGCCATTGCCCGAAACCGGCATCAGTAGTTCCTGCCTGCCGTTGCTGGTGCGCAGGGTGGCTTTCTGCTTCGGATCGAGCCGCACGTAGTAACGGTGGTCATCGATGGCGTACAGGCCTTTAGCTACTTCATCGATGGTTTGCCCCGTGGCCAGCCGGCAGTAGAGCGACCCGTTGCCCGAGCCACTCAGGGTAAGCGTGCGGTTCAGCGCCTTGCCATCGGTGGTGGGCAGCAGGGCGTCGGTTACGTCGATGTCGCGGTAACGGTAGCGCGTGGTGGGGTGGCCCTGCTGATCGAGTTTCAGACCCTTGTAGGTAAAATCGGTGGTCGCCATGGTGTCGGGCCAGGCCTGCTGGGCGTTGCTGAGCAGGGCCACCGCCGACTGCGGGGCCAGGCGCACGGGCGAACCCATGGGCTCGAGCAGCTGGGGTTCACCCCGCTCGTACCACATCTCGGTGGCGTCGGCAAAGTCACCACGCCACACCTGCAGCAGAGCGTCCTGGTTCAGATCGACCGTATAATGCAGGCCCGAGGGCGTGCCAACCGACAGACAGTGGGTCCGCTTTCTGGCTTCGCCCGGCAGCTGCACGAACGACCGGATCAGTACGGGCTCGTCGCGCACCGGCACGGCAATCGTGCCGACAGGGTCGGGCTCGGGCAGCGACGCGGGCGCGTGCAGGGTCTGAAACTTGGTGTCGGGGGCGGCAATGAAGAGGCCGAAACCCGGCCGGGGCCACGACCGGCCATAGAACAGTTTGATCGGGTGTTTGCCCGCGCTCAGGTTGATGCGGGCGGTATTCATCTTGCCCAGATCCTGGTAGGTATTGGCAATAACCGACTTGCCGTCGATATCGAGTCCGGCATAGCCACCGTTTTGAAGCGCGATGGTGTAGGTGCCGGCTTTGTCGACGGTCAGATCGCCGGTGTACACGATGGCGTGCCATCGCGGTTGCCCATACGATACCTCATACGACAGTGTCGATGTGGTATCTTCCTTGATCATCTTCAGATTCTTTAGTGCTTCGGGCGAGGTTGTTTCCGTTTTGGCCTCGTAGAACTGATAGCGCAGGTTGTTCAGGCTGGCGACCTTCCGGTCCGACACGAGCTGGTAGCCGATGTTGCGCACCGCTACGGTTCCGTTATTGACCTGTATGGCTACTGTGCCGGCTGCGGCCTGCGGCAGGTTGGGCAGCACCAGATTTTCCTGAATCAGCACGCCATTGAGCTTGAGTTGCGCCAGTACGGCGGGTTTACGACCCGATTCCATCAGCAATTCGACCTGCTGCCAGAGGCCGGGTGCCCGACCGGTACTGCGGGTGGGTAACTCGGCGGTACCAGTCGTTACGGTACCGATGGTGCGGGCGTTGACACCGGCGGTGCCCCAGTTGTCGGCGAGCCGGATGGGGGCACCGCTCACCAGCAGCTGCGCGTCGGCACCGGGCGAAAGCATCACCTCCATCAGCAGCCGCACATCGCGGGCGCCGGTCAGCAATGTCACGGGCTGCCCCGCGCTGCCTACGAGTACCGTGTTGCCCGATGTCGTTTTGGTGCCCGCATCCTGCGGGTTAACGAGTAGCGAACCGGCTGGTTTCCAGTTGCCGGGCAGTCCGGAGAGGGTAGCGGGCGTAAGGCGGGTGAGGGATTCATCCATCGACTGACCGTGGGCCAGCGCACACCAGAGCGTCAGGCCGGCCAACAGGGCCCGGCTAACAGGGTAACGGTTTAGGAACATAAGAGCTTGGCAAGGAGAAAAGGCCTGACCCATGACGGGCTAAGGTCACTCAAATTTACTACTTTTTAGGGGTTTCGTACCCGGCTGCCGGTCTATTTCCCATGGTCAGCACCAGGGTGCCGCCCTGCCGGATGGTCTGGTGCGTAAGCGTCTGCCCGTCAACTGGTTTGCCGTTGAGCGTTGCCGACTGCACATAGACGTGCTGCGGACTGTTGAAGCGGGTTTCGATGCGGAAAGGCCGCCCGCCCGGCGATTGAATTGTGATCCGGTCGAAAACGGGGCTGCCCAGTACATAGTCGGGGGTGCCGGGGCACACCGGGTACAGCCCCGCCATACTGAATACCAGCCAGGCCGACATTTGGCCCCCATCTTCATTGCCACTCAGACCACCGGGGCTGCCGTCGTATTCGTCGTAGATCAGCTGCCGTACGCGGGCCTGGGTTTTGTGGGGGCTGCCCGCCAGCGCGTAGAGGTAGGCAATCTGGTTATTGGGTTCGTTGCCGTGCCAGTAGTGCCCGCCGTTGAACAGGGTATCGAGTTTGGCCACGAAAGCGACGGGACCACCCACGGCGCTGATGAGGCCGGGCATGTCCTGCGGCACAAAAAACGTGTACTGCGCCGGCGACCCTTCGGTGATAAACGATGCCCGCAGGGCAAAGGGGTCGAACGGAGCCATCCAGCGGCCATCGGTGTAGCGCCCGCGGACATAGCGGGTGCTGGGGTCGAGCACGTTGCGGTACCACTGCGCCCGCTCCCGCAGCTGTCTGGCATCGTCGGTCTGACCGAGCGCGGTGGCCAGCTGGCTCAGGCAGAAATCGTCGTAGGCATATTCGAGGGTGCGCGATACCTGCTCCCGCTTGTGAAACGCCTGCCAGACCGAATCTTCAAGCGGAATATAGCGATGGGTCAGGTAGGATGCGAGCGCCCGGCGACCCTGCCCGTTGGCATAACTGCGGGCATCGGTGTTGACGGTGAAAGCATTTTTGCGCAGGTATCGGTAGGCAGTTGGTATGTCGAAATTACGTACGCCCTTCACGTAGGCATCGGCCATCACCGACAAAGCATGGTCGCCCACCATGGCTGCGGTGTATGTATTCCAGCACGGAAAAATGGGCATCCAGCCGCCCTGTTCGGCTTTCTTCACCAGCGACTGCATCATATCGCCGGAGCGGGCCGGATCGACCAGGTTGAGCAGCGGATGAACGCCCCGGAAGGTGTCCCAGAGGTTGTAGTCGCAGTAGTAGGTGAAGCCATCGGCCCGGTGCGTGGTCGTGTCGTCGGCAAAGCCGGGGTAGCGGCCATCGACGTCCGAAAAAATGCGGGGCGTCAGCCGGGTGCGGTAGAGGGCCGAGTAAAAGAGCGCTTTGTCGGATTCGCGGCCGTCCACCGTCAGCTTGCCCAGTTCCTGATTCCAGGCCGCTTCGGTTTGCCGGCGCTGGCGGGCCAGATCGAAATCCGGAATCTCGGCCCGGAGATTTTGCCGGGCCCCGTCGAGGCTGACGAACGACGTGCCGACGCGCACCCGCACGACCTGCCCCGGCCGAAGCTGCCAGCTCACATACGCACCGGTTGCTTCCCGGCGTCCCTGCCCGCGAACGCTGCGCCGACCGGGGGTGATGGTGGTATCCTGCCACGTACCCGACACGGTGAAGGGCGTGTCGAACTGCACCACAAAATATCCGCTGAAGCCGGCCGGCTGCCCCGCGCCCTGGTAGATCCGGTGGACCGGATTATAGCCCACCACTTCCTGCCGGGCGGAGTCGATAGCCAGAAAGCCCTGTCCTTCGTCGCTGTTGGCTTCGATCAGCATATGACTGCTGCCCCCGCGCCCAAACGTAAACTGCAGCAGGCCCGCCCGGGTATGGCCCGTCAGTTCGGCCTGAATGGCGTAGTCGGTCAGGGTGGTGCGGTAGTAGGCCGGCGTGGCCACTTCCTGCTGGTGCGAATACGCCGAGCCGCGGGCGTTCGGACGCACGCGCAGAGGCCCGGCCAGCGGCATGAGTGTCACGCTGCCATAGTCCTGCACGCAGCTCCCATTCATCCAGTGACTCCCCCGAAAGCCGTTGATTCTGGGGTCGTTATAATAATAGGGCGGTATACACTTGATTTCGGTGGCCTGCGTCTGGGGTGTCCAGTTGGTCATGGCGTGGGGCCGACCCACCATCGGCACGGTCTGGCCTTTCAGTTCGCTGCCGGCTTCGCTGTGGCGCAGGGCCGTTGGGGTACGGCTGGGTGCCGACCCGATCAGGGTATTGACGTAGGAAACGGGGGCACGCTGGGCCTGGGCCGTGAGCTGAACGAGCAGCAGGGTAGCCAGGCTGGGCAAACGGATCAATCGGGGCATAGGAACGTATAACTTGCCCGGAAAAGCAGTCACCCTGGCATCGCTACTACTACGAATCCACTGCCGACCGACACGGGCACGCTGTCTGAACGGCGCCGACGGGCTCATTTCCGGGCGAACTGGCGCCTAGGGCAGCAGAAAGACGGTCATGGTTTTAGAGCCATGCGCCCCAATCACCAGCGACTGTTCGATATCGGCTGTTTTGGAAGGGCCGGCAATGAAGGTGCCAAACCCCGTATCGAGGTCGATGCGGCCGTAGGCCTCATGCATGGTCGCCACGAGGTCTTTTTCGTAGACCACTGCCACCACATTGAGTGTAATGAAAGGCAGGGCACGAATACTCAGGGCCGTTTCATCGAACCAGATGCAGGCGTTTTCGGCTACGGCTGTCAGGCCCTGCAGCACCACCAGATTCAGATCGTCGAGCAGGCGCAGATTGTCGGTGGGGGTGAAGTTGCTCAGATCGAGGCCGGAAACGTGGCTCAGCGTCGGCAGAGTCAGGTCATACTCCGACGCGATCTGCGCCCGGACGGCTTCCAGCGAAGGGGTCCGTACGCCAATGCCTCCGTTGGAAGCCACCGTTTTCAGAAACGTATCGACCACATCGGCAGGAGCAATGTACGAGGGAAACCCGATGGTTTCGGGAAGCGGATGCAGTTCGGGCTTACCTTGCCGAATGGCAGACAGGATTTGTTCGCGTGACACGGAGGGAGGGGGGAGTGAGTTTGTGGTTTTCAGTTTTAAGTTTTTAGTATTCAGGTTTCAGCACGGGTAAGGATTGTGGATGAGACAACTGAGTCTACAGGCTATACGCTCAATATGGAAAAATGCTGTAAACCGTGTACGGAAAACCATATACTGAATACCGTATACCGAAAGCTGTATACCGAAAACCGTACTACTTATTTCTTTTCCTGCGCTGCGTACCAGTCGCGGAAGCTTTGGGCGGGGGGCGTGGGCATATCGCGGTGAATGGCCCAGGGGTTCAGCCGGCGGTTGTTGGCCAGCGACGGAAACTGCTTCATCAGCCAGCGACCCGTACGACCGGCAAAGCGGTACAGCGCCGGGTGGCTGAACAGTACATCCATACCCGCCATGCCCATCTTTTTGGTCGGCTCCACCGCCCCCGCTTCGCCCAGCACCTGTCGCCACTTATAGAGCTGCTGGTGGATGTCGATCTTGACCGGACACACATTGGTGCACGACCCGCAAAGCGTAGACGCAAAGGGCAGGTCGGCGTATTCCTTCATGTCGATGTTGGGCGCCAGAATCGAGCCGATGGGGCCGGCAATGGCCGAGTGGTAGCTATGCCCTCCGCTGCGCCGGTACACGGGGCAGGTGTTCATACAGGCGCCACACCGAATGCATTTGAGCGAGTTGCGGAAGTCGGGGCTGGCCAGCTGCCGGGTGCGCCCATTGTCGACCAGTACGAGGTGCATGGCCTGACCGGGGGCGGGACGCCGGAAATGACTGTTGTAGGTGGTAGTGGGCTGGCCGGTGGCCGAGCGGGCCAGCAGGCGCAGGAAAACGCCCAGGTGCTGCCCCTTCGGAATCACTTTCTCGATGCCCATGCAGGCGATGTGTACCTTGGCCAGATGCGCGCCCAGATCGGCGTTGCCTTCGTTGGTGCAGACCACAAAACCCCCCGTTTCGGCAATGGCAAAGTTGACGCCCGTAATGGCTACGTCGGCCAGCAGAAACTTTTGCCGCAGGTGAATTCGGGCGGCTTCGGTCAGGTATTGCGGGTCGGTGGCGCCGGCGTCGGTGCCGAGGTGCTTATGAAACAGATCGCCGATGTGGCTCTTTTTGAGGTGAATGGCCGGCAGCACGATGTGGCTGGGGGGCTCATTACGCAGCTGCACGATCCGCTCGCCCAGGTCGGTGTCGATCACGTCGATGCCGTGTTCGATCAGGTAGGGGTTGAGGTGGCACTCCTCCGTCAGCATCGACTTGCTTTTGACCACCTGCGTGGCGTTGTGCTGTTGCATGATGCCCAGCACGATCCGGTTATGTTCGTCGGCATCGGCGGCCCAGTGCACGGTGATGCCGTTTTTCCGGGCGTTGGCTTCCAGCTCCGTCAGGTACTCATCGAGCCGCGAGAGCGTATGAAATTTGATCTGCGACGCCTGTTCGCGCAGGTCTTCCCACTCGGGCAGCGTCTGGGCGGCCCGGTCACGTTTGCTGCGTACAAACCACAGCGTTTCGTTGTGCCAGTCGGTGTTGGCTTCGTCCTGCAGAAAAGCCGCAGCGGCTTCGGCATGACGGGGCGGAGTGAGGGTTTTTTCCATAACGAATCGGGTTGGAGTGGGCCAGCCCTGCCCGAAGGAGTTAGGCCTGCGCCGTCAGGATTTCGGCAATATGCATGACCCGCACGGGACTGTTCTGCCGGTGTAATACGCCTTCGAGCTGCATCAGACACGACATATCGCCCCCCGTAATTACGTCGGCCCCGTGCCGTACGTGGTCGGCCACGCGGTCTTTGCCCATCTTCGACGACAGGGCTTCTTCAAATACGCAGAACGTACCCCCGAAACCGCAGCACTCGTCGGGCTGCGACAGGGTAACCAGGTCAAGCCCGTCGACCATACGGAGCAGCTGTTCGGGCTTCGAAAATTTGGGTTTCATCAGTTCCGACGCCGACGACAGGCCGAGGCCGCGCTGCCCGTGGCAGCTGGTGTGCAGACCCACGCGGTGCGGAAACCGGGCCGGTGGCAGCGACTCAACCTGCAGCACGTCGGTCAGAAATTCGCAGAGCTCATACACATTGTTGCGGAGCCGTTCGGCTTCGGCTTCGTGGGCGGGGTCATGCAGGTGTTCCTTGAGGTGGAGTACACAGCTGCCCGAGGGGCCAACCACCACGTCGCAGCCGGCAAAATTGCGAACGAAGTTCCGGTCGCAACCGGCCGATCGTTTGGCAAAACCCGAGTTGGCCATAGGTTGCCCGCAGCAGGTCTGCTCCATCGGAAAGTGAATCTGCTGGCCGAGCGACTGCAGGAGTCGCAGCGTGGCGATACCGACCTGCGGATAAAACTGGTCGACGTAACACGGAATAAATAAACCAACTTTCATGCGTACAGATGAAAACGAAGACGAAGTTACGAAACACACTCGGCGAACCTACCTATACATTCCCGCCTTTTTCGGAGCTCAAACAGACCGTTCGCCAGGTTTGACCGTTATCTCAGTAACGCTTTGTCCAGAACGCTTTGTTATGCGCCATATACCACTACCGCTCCTGGTTTTCCTGATCGTACTGACGGCCTGCCGCCGTAGCACCGACGAACCCCTGCCGCTGACATACCCCGATCTGCGCATCACCAGTCTGAAGCTGGCCGGTATTCCCGACGAGGCTATCCGGATCGATCAGCCAACGCGCACGATTCGGGTCCGAATGCCGGCACTGCTGCCCGCCAGCGGAACCCCCGCTACCGTCACACTTACCGACCGGGCGCGGCTCACCACCACCCTGGCGGCCCTGGGGCTGGGGCAGATAGCCCGCTGGTGCGTAGCCGATACGAGTAGTCTGCAACGTATTTTTCTAACCGGCAAAGATGCCCCCGGTGCCACGCCCCTGGTGCAGTACACCATTCGGCCCGAAGCCGGTGGCCCCCTCGCAGCCGGCACGGCCAGCACACCCATGCTGCCGTTTGCCATTGGCGACTCGGCCACCATTCACCTGCCGGTGCAGTATCTCTACGGAAACTCGCTGCCCCAGTCGGTTACCTTTACGCCCCAGGCATCGGGTGGTAAGCCGGTGGTGGTCGATGCCCGCACGGGGCAGGTGCTGACCTGCTCGGCCCAGCGCGCCAACTACATCGATCTGTCGGCGTTTGGGCTGGCCTTCGAGCCGGGGCTGTATACGGTGACCATGACCCGTGCCGACGGAACGGTACTGACCGAGCCGGGTGCGCTCGACGTAAAAGCGGGCCGTGCTCAGCTCGATAAAGATCCGGTGTTTGGTTATACGGTGCTGACGGGTAAACCCACTGCGCTGACCGTCACAGGCGCCAACCTGCTGGCCGATCAGTTGAGCTTTCGCGTGGTGGCGGCCGACGGAGCAACGGTGGGCGTGGCTAAAGGCGCGGCCCGGCAACCGCTTGAGCTAACGGTGCCGGCGCTGGCACCGGGCTACTATGGCCTCGATCTGGTGCAGAACGGCCAGTCGACGGGAACGCTGTATCGGCTGAGTGTACTGCGCACGCCAACACAACCGTATATCGGCATGGTCAATTATGTGCCGGGTGGTAAGGCGCTCACGGCCACCCCCCTCGCCCTGCCCCGCAATCAGGCTATCGTGATTGCCTTCGGTAACCGAAACGGCACGCTCGCGCTGACACTTGCGAACCAGGCCAATCCGGCACAGGTCTACCGATTGCCGCTGTCGGTGGGGCTGGAGTCGTACCCGAAATTCACCATCCCCGATACGGTGCCCGCTGGTCGATACCAGTTGCTGGTGCAACAGCTCGACCCGGCCACACAGCAGGTGCTGCAATCGAGTGAACCCTTCGAACGCCCAATCGAACTGCCCTGACAACCGGGGCTGCCCGGGGTAAAGCAAACGTTTGGGCAACGGCCGGGTAGCCCGGGCTACTGCTGCCAGTCCCAGACAACCACTAGCCAGCGTTCGCCCAGGTTTGGATCGTCGAAGGCGTGGATGGTCTGAAAACCCACGCGGGCATGGGCGCGCTGCGACCGGGTATTTCGCTCCGAGATATCGGTTACCAGCAACCGGAACCGGTCGCCGTAAACGTCGCGCTGGTGCTGGTACATCCGATCGAAAAGCTGCTGGCCCCGGTAGCCCTCACCAACACATACCTGACCCATTACGTAGTAGGCGTAGGCGTGAATCGGTTGCCCCTGATAACTGAGCGCCCCAATCGAATCGAAAAGGGGTTTTAGTTCGGGCACCTCGTCGGCAAAGTCGGGCAGCATGGTCAGGCAGTAGCCCACCACGGTATCGCCATCTTTGGCGATCACACTGGGGGCGGCCTGGTTCATCCGGGTCAGCACGGCGGGGTCGTGCTCGACAGTGACAAACCCCTGATCGAGCTGAACCTCGGCGGGGATGTTTTGACGAAGGTTGCGCTGCTGCAGCGCCAGAATGCCGGCGACATCGGCCGCTGACTGAACGGTGGTGATGGTAATCATGCGTAATCAGGCAATATGCACCGACGGGCAGTGCTGCAGAAAGGTCGGATCGATGTCGGCGCCGATCCCGGGTGTATCGGGCAGCGTGATCTGGTAGCCATTGTAGCGAATGCCTCCCCGCACGGGGTCGTCAGCATGTTCGAAGCAGCTGTCGAGGTCGCAGAAGCGGATGTTCTGCCGGGCCGACGCCAGGTGCGCACTGGCCGACAGGGCCAGCCGCGATTCCGACATGCAGCCGATCATGCAGGCCATACCGGCTGCCTCAAAAACGGCATTGATGGCCAGGGCTTCGTAGATACCCCCGCTTTTGGCCAGCTTGATGTTGCCATAGTCGACCGCTTCTTCACGCACCAGCCGGATAGCGTCGACCGCATCGAACAAACTTTCGTCGGCCATGATCGGTACCGTGGCCTGCTGCCGGATCTGGCGCAGGCCCGTTACGTTGGCCCGGGCCACGGGCTGTTCGCAATACTGCACATTCCAGTCGCCGATGGCGCGCAGCACGGCCTGTGCTGTTACCACATCCCATCCCTGATTGGCGTCGGTTCGGATGGGTGTCGCATCGCCAATAGCCTGACGAATGGCTTCGATCCGCCGGATATCGTCGCGCTGATTGGTGCCCAGCTTTACCTTGATCGCATCGGCACCCTGCGCCTGAATACGCAGCGCATCGGCCACCATGAGGTCGGGGGTGTTGATATAGATGGTTTCGTCGGTGACGAGGGTGCGTTTGGTGCCACCCAGAAACCGGTAGAGCGGCAGGCCCGCTGCCTGAGCGGCCAGGTCATACAGGGCCATGTCGAAAGCCGACCGGGTGGTGGGGTGGGCGGGCAGAAACCGCGCCAGCGCCCGCACGTTGGCTTCGATCGCCAGCGGGTCGCGTCCGATCAGCAGCCGGGCCAGGTCCTGCGCGGCCGCCAGCCCCGACGCCTGCGTTTCGCCCACGAGCATCCAGAAGGGCGAGGCTTCGCCCCAGCCCGTCAGCCCGTCGCTCGTGCTGATCTGGACCAGCAGGTTACGGGCGTGTTCGATGGTGCCCAGCGCAATAGTGATAGGGGCTTTGAGCGGAATGTCGTACTGGTAGAGGGTGATGCCGGTGATAAGCATAGACGAAAAACAGACGTGCGTACTGAATGGGTAAACCTGGCTGACTCAGTCGGGGAAACTACTTTTGTCGAGCCCGGGAATGATGCGCAGGGCGTTTTTGTAATACACCTTCTTCAGCACTGCGTCGGGGAGGTTCATGCCATACATGCGCCAGAATGCGTGGTACTTCTTGTGGTAGGGAAAATACTCGTCGTCGGTTTCGAGCACGCGGAAGTAAGTCGCGTATTCGCTGGGTACCCAGCTGTCTTTACCAAACAGAATCCGGTCCTGCCATGTCTCGAAGAAAGCCCGGCTGGCCCGCGGCTGTCGGCCCAGTTCAGCAATGACGGCGCCAATCTCGACGTTCATGTTCGGGAACGCGCGCATCAAACTGTCGAGTTTGGTCAGGTCGTTGGGATACCAGCCCATGTGGGCGTTGATAAACGTAGTTTTAGGGTGTTTTCTAAACACGTTGTGCTGCTCGGCCAGCAGCTGCTCCCAGGGCACCGGATCGTTGGCAGCCCGTTTGCGGCCACCGTGCAGTTTAAGTTCGAGCCAGCGCTCGTTATACCGGTCCATCGGGTCCCAGAACGATTTGGGGTCGGCCGTGTGAATGAGCACCGGTATGCCCAGTTCGCCACATTTGGCCCAGATCGGGTCGAGCCGCGGATCATCGACCCGGATGCGCTGCCCACCGGCGTCTTTGTTGTTGATGCCCAGTGATTTGTAGATTTTCAGGCCCCGGGCTCCCTGCTTCACATCGGCTTCGAGAAGGCGAACGGCTTCCTCGGTCCAGCCTTTGGTACCCACCCCGTCGAAGTTGATGTTGGTAAACAGCACCAGCCGCTTAGGGTCGGTTTTGGCGATGTTGGCCATCGACTTCGCGAAAAACTGATTGCCCTCGGCCACGCCCCCCCAACCCCGACCGCTCAGGTTGACCATAATGCCCATGTTGAGGCTATCCATCTGCCGTACCAGTGGCGTCAGGCTGGCATCATCCATATTCCACTGGTGGTTATGCACATCGATAAATGGGTATTTGGCCCGGGTCAGCTTATGCTCCGGCACCTTGAGTGTCGATACGGGATCGTATTCTTCGAAGCCCAGCGGCTCGGCCGGTTTCTGGGCCAGAGCCATTGTGCTAAGGCCCAGCAGGGCAAAAAGAATGCATAATGAATAAAAATGATGGGAAGGTAGGCCGTTCATGTGGAGAAGGTTGAGTAAATTATCTGATTTGTAGGCGTAGCTTTTCAATTAGCGTGTATACGGTCGTACACGGATTGTGATTTGCATAATCGGTTCGCCCGGCAAACTGTCTCTCCAGTTTTATGGCTCGTTTGATTGCCATGTCTTCGTTTCCATACTCATGGAGTAGATCAAACATCGACTGACTATTTTTTTCGTACGAAAACGACTTGCCTAAGTGTCGACTTAGTTCTTGTTCCAGCTTATCTTGATAGTCTTGCCGACGCATAGCATTTTGAAAGTCTTGGAAGTGAAGTAAAAACCAGAGTTCAAAAGCTTCGTTACTCCACGCGCAGTGAATATTTAGCTGTCGTGCTTTGGTGATGGCAGTATCGAAATGATGATTTGGGAAGCTGTCACGGTCAAATACAGCCCAGACTTCATCGACCACTCGACCAGCGTGTAATTCGGTTCTTTCTTTTATTTTTATAGCTTCATTGATGAGTCCCAGCGTATTTCTGCCAGTACCACGGGCCTCAAAATCAATTAGCTCAAGGATATGCGGTGGTAAATTTCTTCGCAAACCTTCAAAATAGTTGGGCTCTGTTTTCGTCCCTTCACATACAACCAAGAAATAACGCTTTTTAGGTCGGGTGTCTTGCTTCCTTTTTACTTCCAGACGTTCGAAGCGTTTTTTGAACGCACTATCAATTTTCTCTTTCCGTGCCATGCTGAAAGAGTTTTGAGAAGTCACCTATGTATGGTATTGCTCCGTATCGTCCTTGGATATAGTCTGTTTCGAACGACCGATCCTTCCGAACTTTCGTTCCGTCCTCTTCTTGGTATTCAACTAGTGAATATAGACTGGTTGCTCCGTATTGGTCTTTCTCCGTAAACCAGATTTGGTCTCTTCTAAACTGACCGTACGTCAGTAGATTCGTATCATGCGTGGCAAAAATCAATTGGGCATTGTTTGGATTCGTTGCCGGGTCGTTGAAGAGCCTGATAATAGCTTGGGTGAGAAGTGGGTGAAGTTTTGCATCAAGTTCGTCGACAACCAAAATGCCTGGTCGTTCTAAAACCAAGTAAAGAGGGGCAAGAATATCGAAAAACTTGTTTGTTCCGGATGATTCGTTCGCCAAATCCATGAGGACAGAAGCAACAAGTTCATTAGAGGAGTTGTATTGCTCGTGCACTGTTTTGATGCCTACCGTTCGCTTTCCGTCTAGTAAATCAAAAAAACGTTTTTGATTTTCTGGAGAGAGACTGGCTAGATATTCTCTGTCCATGTCGCTTTTCTGCAAGGCAATACCCGAAAACCCAAAATTCATTTTTTGAATAATATCATTCAATTCGTCATGAACATTTGGCGCGTCAATGAGTCGCAATAAATTGTTTCTATGCATTTCATGCTCTATTCCAGAAACGTATACAAGATGTCCAAACCAGTCTAAGATACGTTTCGCTATTGGACCATTGAACTGGTCACAAATGCTTAAAAAAAGCGCATTGTCTCTGGTACGTTCTTCTAGCCCTTTACCCTCTGCGAAATTTTTTGACAGCTCAATGGCGTCCTCCTGACGTATGAATAACATTCGCTCACGAGTCTTTTTGGTTTCAAATAACCACTCCGCTCTTACTGCTGTTTTGTCTACGTCGAATCCATAACGGTATTGGGTTTGCCCAGCAATGAAGAGTATTTCGAAAGAACTTGGCTGCTGTAGAGTTTCTGTATTTAGCCGGAAAGGGTCGACAGGGATCTCATCTGTCGACTGCCGTTGAGCGGAGTGCCGTAAAATGAACCCCATCCTGTCAATGGCTTTCAGAAGGTTTGACTTGCCACTGGCATTGGCACCATACAGGGCAACGCTTCTTAATAGTTTCTTTCCACCGGCAATGAATACCCGTTCGGGATAATCGCTAATACCCGTTGGGTCCATTCGTAAGGTTTGGCGATCTTTTATGGACAGAAAATTAGCGACACTGAATTCTATGAACATAGGCTCTGACCATTTTTAAAATTTTGCCTTGTTGATAAGGGCTAAATATTGAGAAAATATCTCAAAAATGGTCGATTACTTATAAATCAGGGCAACGCAGTGGGCGGCAATACCTTCGCTGCGACCGACAAAGCCGAGGTGTTCAGACGTAGTAGCTTTGATGGAGATATCCTCCTCGGGAATGTGCATGACGCCTGCGAGGCAGGTTTTCATGGCCGGGATGTGGGGGTTGAGTTTGGGCTCCTGCAGTACAACGGTCACGTCGACATTGGACACCTCATAGCCGGCCTCCCGCACCATGCGCAGCACTTCGGCCAGCAGCAGCTTGCTGTCGACGCCTTTCCAGCGCGGGTCTTTGTCGGAGAAATGGTAGCCGATGTTGCGCATATTGGCCGCGCCCAGCAGGGCATCGCATAATACGTGGCAAACAACGTCGGCATCGGAATGGCCGACGGGACCGAATTCGCAGGGAATCTGGATGCCGCCGAGCCAGAACGGCCGGCCTTCTGCCAGGCGATGAACATCGTATCCCTGACCTACGCGTATTTTCATGGGGTGTTGTGGTTTAGTCGTTCGCCGGCGGGCAACGCATGGCCCCCGCCGAACCATTAGTGGGCCTCGCTGGCCCGAAGGTAAACCTGAACTGTCGTGAGAAATGAGCTGGCCTGCTCGACGGCATCCTGTGCGTCGTCCAATGAAATATCGAATCCAATTTCGTAATCACTCCCCTGCCGGAGATTGAACAGGGTTGTTATTGTAGTACTCAGGGTTTCGCTGATCAGACCGGTTCGGATAAATTGCCTGCGAAATTCAGTATGTGCACCCGTGTGTGTTTTCGGTACACTGGCGTCGGTAGTGTGCAACATGGCCAGTACAGCGTGGAAGAGTGCATAATAGGCCCGGTTACAGGTACCGTCGGTAAAACCGGCATCAAGCAGACTCTGGGCCTCACGAAGATCGTCGATGGCCTTTTTCAGGTGCGCATTGCTCAGACTACGATCAGTCATACTAATTGGCCCTCCATCCGTGCTTCACCGAAAAAAGGCGTTTCGGCCGCCTGATAACGCCTTGTTGATACGGGCAGTACCGAAAGCTCGGTACTGTAGCGCAATGCCAGTTTGCCAATGGCCTGCGCCATAAAGCGAACTTCCCGCCCGGCTTTTACTGCCTCATCGCGCAGCACCACCAGGTAGTCGACGTCGGATTCGGCGTGGAAATCGCCCCGCGCGTATGACCCGTACAGAATCACCCGGTCGAGCCGGTCGCCGTAGAGCGCGGTCAGCGCCTGCCGTACCTCCTGCGAGAGGGCCTGCAGCTGCTCGGGCGTGAGCGGGGTGGGCGTGTGGGTAGGGGTCATACGCGGGGCAGTCTGGTCAGGCGGCTACCGGTTCGGCCGCCCGCCGGTAGTAAAGAGTTGAGCAGTTGGCCGTGCGCAGTACCTGAGCCGCCAGCTGCTGAATGGCGTCGGGCGTGACGGCCTGAATGTTGGCTGCTTCCTGGTTCACCAGCTCCGGATCGCCGGCATTGGCCGCGAAAGCCAAGTTCATGGCGCGGTTCAGCAGTTCGACTTCCGAGAAGGCCAGCGTGGCTTCGGCCTGGTTCTTCACCTTGGTTAGCTCATCGGCCGGCACGGGCTGATCGATAAACTCCTGAATGATGGCTTCGACGGCCGCGTCGGCTTCTTCGAGCGTTACGCCTTCGTTGAGCGTACCCTGTACAACCAGCAGACCGGGGTCGAGGGAGGCCGTGTTGTAAGCCGCGATGTTGCTGAACAGGGCCCGGTCGCGCACCAGTCGCTGGTAAAGCCGCGATGATTTACTCCGCCCCAGTATATCGCTCAGCAGGTCGACGGTCTGGAAGTCAGGGTCGAAGCGGCCGGGCGTGTGCCACACCTTGTACAGGGCGTCGAGCGGAACGCTGGCACTCGCTTCGAGGTGTCGCGCTTCGGTCTGGCGGGGTTCGGCCGGCAGTTGCCGCACGTAGGGCGCCCCGGCCGGAATGGGGGCGAACCACTTGGTACACAGGGCTTTCACCTGGTCGACCGTAACGTGGCCAGCCACCACCAGAATGGCGTTGTTGGGCAGGTAATACCGGAAGAAAAAGTCGCGCACGTTGTCGAGCGTGGCGTCTTCGATGTGGCTGATGTCTTTGCCGATGGTGGCCCAGCGGTAGGGGTGCTGCTGATAGGCAAGGGGGCGCAGCTTAAGCCATACGTCGCCGTAAGGCTGGTTGAGGTAGCGCTGCTTGAACTCTTCGATCACTACTTTCTGCTGCACGTCGAGAACCTGCGGGTCGAACGACAAGCTCATCATCCGGTCCGATTCGAGCCAGAAAGCTGTTTCGAGGTTGGCCGCCGGCAGCGTAATGTAGTAGTTGGTGATGTCGGGACTGGTAAAGGCGTTGTTTTCGCCCCCAACCTGCTGCAGCGGGGCATCGTAGCTGGGGATATGGGCCGAGCCACCAAACATCAGGTGCTCGAACAAATGGGCAAAGCCCGTACGGGCCGGATCTTCGTCGCGCGAGCCGACGTTGTACAGGATATTGACAGCAGCCATGGGGGTCGAGTCGTCCTCGTGGACGAACACCCGCAGGCCATTATCTAAAACAAACTGTTCGTAATGAATCATGGGCGAAACTTTTGCAAAGAGCTGTCGTTAGGTATACGCAGTAAACAAAAGTACGGTACCAGCCGTACAGAACCAACGTAATCGTTTTTACCACATTGCCACGTCGTATTTGCTTTTTTATCGCTCTTTTTCTGGTTTGGTGGTCGATACCTGTTCGGGCGCAGGTGATGAACGATCCGGCTGCCCAGCAAACCGTTGTCAGGGCTCTCGATCACATTTACAACATGGAGTTTGCGCAGGCCGATGCCCTGATCCGGCAGCTCCAGACGCGGTATCCCCAGCACCCGGTTGCGTTTATGCTCCGGGCCACGCAGCTCGACATTCAGCACCTGCCCCTGGCCGACAACAAAGGGGCCATGACCCAGTTCGGGCAGGCTGTTGGCGAGGGCATGACGCTGTCGAAACGGATGCTCGACAAAAACGAAGCTGATCCGGAAGGCATATTCTTTATGCTGAGCAGCTATAGTTACATGGCTTCGCTTTACCACAATCAGGGCGAATCGCTCAAGGCGGTTGGGGAGTCGAAAAAAGCATATAACTACCTCCGTAGCGGGGCCAAACTCCTCGATAAACAGTCGGACTTCTATTTTACCACGGGCCTTTACAATTACTACGTAGAGCGCTACCCGGTCGATCACCCGATTGTGCGGCCTTTCATGTTTTTCTTCGCCGATGGTGATATGCCGCTGGGCTTGAAACAGATGGATATTGCCACCCGGAAGGCGGTGTTCATGCGTCCTGTTGCCAACTATTACCTGGCCCATATTCTGCTCAAACACGAGTCGAACCCCGTAAAGGCCAGCGCCTACACGAGTTATCTGGTGGAGAAATACCCCAAAAATCCGCTGTTTGCCATGATTCAGGCCGAAACGCTGCTGCTGTCGGGACGCTACACCGATGCGCGTCCGGCGGTGCAGCAGCTGCGGCAGTTTACCAATAAGCTGGTGCCGCTGGCCTATCAGACGTTTTCGGGGATGCTGGCCGAACAGGCTGATAAAAACGACCGGGCCGCAGCTGAGTGCTACGAAGCAGCCCTGAAACTGCCGGCCAACGACGCTTACACGAAAGAATACAAAGCGTTTGCCTATGCTGGTCTGGCCCGAATTGCAGCCCGCGCCAACGACCGTACCCGTGCCAGGGCACTTTACAAAAAAGTGCTCGATACGGCCGAATACAAACTCGTGATTCGCGAGGCTAAAGCGTTTAAGTAAAGCCGGCAAGACCGCTTTGGCCGGACTTGTCTAGTAATCAACCTCGAGGTTCAGTGCTTTGCGCAGGTCGTGCAGGGCCGGGTTTTTGTCGGCCATGAAGTTGAACTTGTCGAGCGAGCTGTAAATCATCTTCTTCACCTCCTGCACCTGTACCGTGTGTTCGATCTGGATACGGCTGTTTTGCAGCGTTTCGCGCAGAAAGCCGATCAGGTCGGGCTTGATATCGGTCAGGTAACCAACCTGCAGGGTGTTATCGAGCGTCAGGCGGATAACGGTATCATCGAGCGTCAGGGCGCGGTTCAGCACGAGCTGTTCCGTAGCCGAGTCGAACTGCTGATGCCGGCGCCGGGCAAACGTATTCCAGGCACTTTGCAACTCGTCCAGCGAAAACGGCAGATCGGGTCGTGCCGGTGCGGCTACCACAACCGGTTCGGCTTCCTGGGTGGTGACCACCGCGCTTGTGTTGAGCGAAACGGTCTGGCGGAGCCGGCTCCCGGCCGGTCGCGGAGGCAGCGTGACAGGGGGGCGGCTGGCAGTTGGACCTGCCGGTGCGGACTGCGCTGCCGGCGCCGTGACCACCGGGGGCGCGGTTGATACAGCAGCAGCTACCGTAGCCGCTGGTACGCTATCCGGTACGACGGGCGCTACGATCGGCGTGGGGGCCGCCCGATAGCCACCGGCCGGCTCACTCGTGATGGGCTGCGGATCGGCTACGGGCCGACCTGACTCAGGCGAGGGCTGGCGACTGGCGTTTTTTTTTTCGGCGCCGTCGGTCAGCGCGGCCGGAGCACTCAGCGTGGGCATCGCATCCCAATCGAGCACGTTGCGCAGGTTGGCCAGCTTCATCAGCCACAGTTCTACGTGCAGCCGCTGATCTTTGGCCTGCTTGTAGTGCATGTCGCACTGACCGCCCAGGCTCAGCGCCGACAGCAGAAACGACATGGGCGCGCGCCCCGACTGATCGAGGTATTGCCGCCGAACGTTTTCGGTTACCTGCAGCAGCTGCACCGTAGCCGCATCTTTGGCCACCAGCAGATCGCGGAAGTGCCGGCAAAGCCCGACCACAAACTGGTGCCCGTCGAAACCCTTGCGCAGAATTTCATCGACCGTCAGCAGACTCTGCACGAGGTTGCCCGCCAGCAGGAAATCAGTCAGGCGGAAATAGTAATCGTAGTCGAGGATGTGCAGGTTGTCGAGCACTTCCTTATAGCGGATGATGCGGTCGGCCGCGAACGTTACGTTCAGGTCGAACATCGACAGCGCATCGCGCAGCCCGCCATCGGCTTTCTGGGCAATCAGGTCGAGGGCGTCGGATTCGGCTTCGATGCCTTCCTTGCGGGCAATCGAGGCCAGGTGGCCGGCAATGTGCTGCGGCTGAATCCGGTTGAAGTCGAAAATCTGACAGCGCGACAGAATGGTGGGCAGAATTTTGTGCTTTTCGGTCGTGGCCAGAATGAAAATGGCGTAGCTGGGCGGCTCTTCCAGCGTTTTCAGAAAAGCGTTGAAAGCCGCCGATGAGAGCATGTGCACCTCATCGATGATGTAGATTTTGTAGTTGCCCGACTGGGGTGGATACCGCACCTGATCGATCAGGTTTCGAATGTCTTCGACCGAGTTGTTGGAGGCCGCATCGAGTTCGTGGATGTTGAACGATGCGTTCTGGTTGAAGCTAACGCAGGATTCGCACTGGTCGCAGGCTTCACCCTCGGCGGTCAGGTTCTGGCAGTTGATGGTCTTGGCCAGAATCCGGGCGCAGGTGGTTTTGCCAACACCGCGGGGGCCGCAAAACAAAAAGGCCGACGCTAAGTGATTGGTCCTGATCGCATTCTTGAGCGTGGTAGTGATGTGCTCCTGTCCGACAACGGTATCGAAGGTGGCGGGGCGGTACTTGCGGGCCGAGACCACAAAATTTTCCATACCCAAAGTTAACACCCCCCCGGCGGATTTCAAATTGTGCGGACGCCAAACCCGCCCGCGCCGATCTACTGCCCACTTGCACCGGCATATTGCGCCAGTAGGAGATTATATCGTTGATTATCAGGGTGATTTTGGGTAGGTAGGGGCTGGTTATAACCAATCTGGCCGGCGAACCTCAGGGGCGCGCACGGCCAGATTGGATGCCGGAACAGCTGCTTATTTTCGGCAGCCCTGGCGGGTTAGCTCTCCGACGGTTCCGAGCCGCGAAACGCATCTTTCCGGTCGACCTTCGGCAGTTTGACAGGGCGGCTTTCACGCGCCGACTGGTAGATCGCTTCCATAATTTTCTGGTCCTGCATGCCTTCTTCGCCCGGTGTAAACGGCGTTTTGTTGTTCAGCACGCAGTCTGAAAAGTGGTCCATCTCAGCCGCAAAGTGGTTTTTCTGGCCCATCTCGTGTTCGGTTACCCGATTCTCTTTTCCCTCAGCCTGGCTGGTCATCAGTTTAAGGCCCTGATAGGGGAAAGCGGGGTCCATTTTGATCCAGCCCGTATCGGCCAGCACCTTGTAATTTTTATCGTCGTGGTGACCGTAGCTGGTGGCGCAGCTGGCCTGTACCCCGCTCGGAAACGTCATGAGCCAGTTAACCTGCTCCTCGACTTCGCGGAAACGGAGATCGCCGGGCGTACTGTGCACAAAGGCCGACACCTCGGTGGGTTCTTCACCCAGGATAAAGCGGATGGTGTTCAGGCAGTAGAGCCCCACGTCGGGCAACGAGCCCCCGCCGGCCAGGGCTTTATTGAAGCGCCAGTGTTTGGGATTGTCAGAGTTCTGGCCGTTGTTGGCCAGTATGGATTTGACCTTGCCGAACTGGCTGGACTGGATCATTTCGCGCACCTTACGGTTGTGCGGTTCATACTGAATCCGGTAAGCAATCATCAGCTTCACGTTGGCCTGTTTGCAGGCATCGATCATGGCCTGGCATTCGGCAACGGTGTTGGCCATCGGTTTCTCACACAGAATGTGCTTGCCCGCTTTGGCGCCCCGAATGGTGTATTCGGCATGCATACCGTTGGGCAGCACAATGTAGATGACCTGTACGTCGGGATTGTCTTTGAGCCGGTCGTAATCGGCGTAGCTGTAGCAGTACTCGTTCCGGACGCCGTACTGCAGGGCTACCCGACTCATTTTCTCGGGGTTGCCACTGACCAGGGCCACGATCTTCGATTTTTTCGACTGGCTGAGGGCGGGCAGAATCTCATCGAGGGAGAGGTGGCCCAGCCCAACGACGGCGTAGCCAACCCGCTTGTCGGGCGCCAGCGGAGTAGGGGTAGGTGCGTTCTGCTGCTCGGTTTTGGCTTTGATCGGCTCCAGCTCGATGGGTTTGGCCGGATCGGCGGGTACCGTAGCCGGGGGCGACACGGCGGGCAGCTTCGGAACAGGACCCGTGCTACCGCTCTGCATGGTCGTGGTCGGGCCCGAAGGGGCGCTTGTTGCACAGGCCGCCACCGCACTGCTAACGGCGCCAAGCGCCAGACTCCGGCCGGCCAGACTCAGAAACTGGCTGCGCGACAGCCGGTCCGACTGGAGCTTCCGGGCCAGTGGAGTGGAAAAGTCAATCGGTTTCATAGCGTTGGTTGTTTACCCTGTGAAACCGATTGACTCGGGGCTTGTTCGCGATTGTTAGCGAATCGGCGAATAATCGGTGGCGTTCATGTAGATCGACTCTACCTTCTCGGTCACTTTGCCATTGGCTTCCGATGCGTCGCGGGCTTTGATCCATTTCGGGTCTTCGGCAAATTCCTTGAAGTGCTGTTTACCCTCGGCTTCACTGGGGTGAGCCAGGATGTAAATCAGTTTGGGCTGCGTGCCTTCGGCTTCCTGCGTAATCCAGTAGCCGATGTGGGTCATACCGTGCTTGCTGAACAGTTTGATCGTGTGATCGCGGAACCGGGTCAGCAGGGTTTCGAGCTTGCCGGGCGCGGCCGTGTAGGTACGCAGTTCGAACGTGCGGGGAGCCTTCTTGCTGGGCTTGATAGTCGGCGACAGGTCCGATTCGGTCATGAAAATCTGATCGACTTTCTCTACCAGCTTGCCGTTGGCCTGCGTTTTCTCGACCACCGCTTTCCAGGCCGGATCGTCCTGGAAGGCTTTCCACGAGGCATCGCGGGCCGCGCGGTCGGGATAAGCCAGGATGTAGATCAGCTCCTTGTTGGTGGTGTCGGTCGGGGTCCAGTACCCGATGTTTTCCATGCCGTGCTTTTCAAACAGTTTGGTGGTGTACTGCCGGAACCGGTCGACGATTTCGGCGTATTTGCCCGGCATGGGGTGATAAATCCGTACCTCGTAGAGTTTGGTCGAGGGTTTGGCGGGTGGGGCTGGGGTCTCGTCGGCGGGGGCGGCTGCCGTTGCCGAAACGGTAAGGGCACCTGCCAGCAGGCAGGTGGTCAGGAGGGTTGTCAGGTAAGCCATAGCGCTGTTAAGGAATACACCGGCAAGGTAACCGATTTTGGGTTAGGGTAAGGCAAATATGCGCCACGGGGCTCGCCGGGCTTGCAAAACAGCCCCGAACGTCTATTTTTGTCGGAATACCCCCTGCCCACCTCAACCGATTGCTGCTATGCTGAGCCGCGTTGCCAACTCTGTTTACTGGATGCACCGCTACATTGAGCGGGCTGAGAACTACGCCCGGTTCATGAGCGTTAACTTCAATCTGGAACTCGATCTGCCCCCCAACGTCGATCAGCAATGGGAGCCGCTGCTCATCGCCACGGCCGATAACCACCTGTTCAACAAGTATTTCAAGCACCCGACCCGCGAAAACGTCATCCAGTTTCTGACCTTCGACAAGCGAAATCCCAACTCGATTGTGTCGTGTCTGAGCAATGCCCGCGAAAACGCCCGGACCATTCGGGAGGCCATTTCGAAAGAGATGTGGGAGCATCTTAATCAGTTCTACCTGATGGTGCGCGATACGGCGCCCAAGCAGCAGTGGGGCCAGAGCCAGACCCAGAGTTTCTTTACCGAAATCCGAAACGCCATCCAGCTGTTCTACGGCATCATCGACGCTACCATCACGCGCAACGATGCCTGGCATTTTGGCCGGCTGGGCCGTTTCATCGAGCGGGCCGATAAAACGTCGCGCTTTCTCGATGTGAAGTATTTTACGCTGCTGCCCGAAGTCGAAGCCGTTGGGTCGACCCTCGATCTGATGATCTGGTCGGCCGTGCTGAAGTCGGTGAGTGCCTATAATATGCACCGGCAACAATACCGATCGCTGACACCGGCCAGCATCGTCGAGTTCCTGATTCTCGACAAGCACTTTCCGCGGTCGGTGCATCACTGTGTTCGGCAGGCCGAACTGTCGCTTTACGAGGTGTCGGGCAATAACATTGCCGCCGGCTTTGGCAATGCCGCCGAACGGCATCTGAGCAAACTGCGCACCGATATCGAGTTCACCGAAACGGCCGATATCTTCAACATGGGCCTGCACCAGTACCTCGACAATTTCCAGACCCGAACCAACGAGGTTGGCCAGGCCATCTTCGAAACTTACTTCGATCTGAAGCCTATTGAGGTGTAGAAAGGCAAAAGAGCGATAGCGTGAAAAGAGCGAAATAAGGAGCGATAGCGTGAACGAGCGTCGGAATGGTCGTTTCAACCAGCCATTCCGACGTTACAGACGCACGACTGAAAAAGAACGAGGGAACGAGCGACTGTGCCGGACACAGTCGCTCGTTCCCTCGTTCTTTTTATCACGCTTTAAAACGTCTCCTACTGAAAAATGGGCAGCGTGACGGCCAGGTAGGGAAAACCGGTGCGGTTGCGGTACCGATCGTTATCGGCTACCACGTCGCGGTTACTCACTTTCATTTCGGTTGTCTGCCACTGATACCCAGCTTTGATGGCTATCCGCTGGTTGATTCGGAACCGGGCGAACAGTTCAGTCGACAGCGAACCCATATCGTTGTCGCCGAGCATCCGGGCATTGAAGCGCGTAGGGCGTGCCGCCTGAAACGCGTTGGCACCGGTGAAGGGTGCCGTCGTAGCCGAATCGACCCGGAACCGACCTGCAGAGTTCAGGAAGCGCCCCGTACGGGTACGGCCCAGGGTCAGCCCGATCAGATCGGCGCTGCCACCCAGTTCGAGCCGGCCCAGATTGATCTGTGCCCGAACGCCTACGTTGGCCGAGGTCAAAACCGCATAGTCGAAGCGAACCGTTTCGATATTGGCCGGAATTTCATCGGCCGAGAGGGCCGCAAAGCCGGTCTTACCCCGCGTCAGTCGGGCGGGGGCGGTGGTGTAGTTGATGTTATCGCCGTAGAACGCGCCAAAGCGAAGCGTCCAGCCGACGGAAAACAGCTTATGTTGACCGATGTTCAGCAGCTGGTAGTAAGCGAGCGATGGATTGTAGCGATCGGTCGTATAAGCCATACCCAGATCGTAACCGCTACTAAGCCGGGCCGACACGGGCGATTGGGCCAAACCAGGCACTGTAGCTAACAGCAGTACGGCAAGCAGGACTTTCTTCATTCAGAGACAAAAGATTGATTGGGTCGCAAAGATAGACCAGATACGGGCGCAGGACGACAGGAATGAGCCACCGGCCCTGAACACCAGGGCGGGGTGGGCGCAAACATGTCGTCCTGCGTCGCTGATTAATGCATTTTCAGCACAACGGCACCCAGCGGGGGCACGTTGAGCCGGAGCGACTGCTGCCGCCCGTGCCAGGGCTCGGGGTCGCTGCCAATGGGTTGCGCGTTCACAACCCCACTACCATAAAATTCGGGTGCATCGCTGTTGAAAACCTCCACGTAAGTACCCGGCGTAGGCACGCCGATGCGGTAATCCTGCCGGGGGATGGGTGTCATATTCAGCACGATCAGCAGCGTGTCGGCCGGGTTGTCGCCCCGGCGGCAATACGACAGTACCGTATTTTCGCGGTCGGAGGTATCGATCCAGTCGAACCCATCGGCCGTGAAGCTGCGCTCGTACATAGCCGGTTCGCTACGGTAGAGCTGGTTGAGCGCCCGCACGCAGGCCGCCATCCCTTTGTGGGGAGCATAGTCGAGCAGGTGCCAGTCGAGGCTGGTGTCGAATTTCCACTCGGATGTCTGACCAAACTCACCGCCCATGAAGAGCAGTTTAGAGCCCGAGTGGGTAAACATATACGAGAACAGCAGCCGCAGGTTGGCAAAGCGCTGCCACTCGTCGCCCGGCATTTTACCCACCAGCGACTGCTTGCCGTAGACCACCTCATCGTGGGAGAGGGGCAGCATGAAGTTTTCGGTGAATGCGTATACCGTGCTGAACGTCAGGTTGTCCTGATGAAACTTGCGGAAGGCCGGATCGCGCTCGAAATACCGCAGCGTGTCGTTCATCCAGCCCATCATCCATTTCATACCGAAGCCAAGCCCTCCTGTGTAGACCGGCCGCGATACGCCCGGAAACGAGGTCGACTCTTCGGCAATGGTCTGCGTGTCCGGAAATTCGGCGTAGATGGCTTCGTTGATTTCCTTGAATAGCGATACCGCTTCGAGGTTTTCGCGACCGCCGTAGATATTGGGTTCCCACTCACCGGCGTTCCGCGAGTAATCGAGGTAGAGCATCGACGCTACGGCATCGACCCGCAGGCCGTCGGCGTGGCAGCGGTCGAGCCAGAAAATGGCATTCGACAGCAGGAACGAGCGTACTTCGGGCCGGCCGTAGTTGAAGATATAGCTTTTCCAGTCGGGGTGGTAGCCTTTGCGCGGATCGGGGTGCTCGTAGAGGTGCGTACCGTCGAACTCATAGAGTCCGTGGGCATCGCCGGGGAAGTGCGAAGGCACCCAGTCGAGCAGCACGCCGATACCGGCCTGGTGGAGCCGTTCGATGAGCTGCATAAACTCCTGCGGGGTGCCAAACCGGCTGCTGGGCGCGTAGTAGCCCGTGATCTGGTAGCCCCACGACGGTGCGTAGGGGTATTGCATCACCGGCATAAACTCGACGTGCGTAAAGCCCATGTCCTGCACGTAAGGCACGAGCGCATCGGCAATCTCGCCATAAGTCAGTTCCCGTTCGGGGTTCGACGGATCGCGACGCCACGACGACAGGTGTACTTCGTAGACTGAGAAGGGCGCATTGAGGGCGTTTTTGGCTTTGCGGTTGGCCATCCACTCCTGGTCGTTCCATTCGTAGTAGGTATCCCAGACTACCGAGGCTGTCTTGGGCGGTACTTCCCACCAGTGGGCATACGGGTCGCCTTTTTCCAGTTCGCGGCCGTTTTCGCTGACAATGAAGTATTTGTAGACTTCGCCCCGGCCAATGTTAGGAATAAAAATCTCCCAGATACCCGACGAGTCCCAGCGAACGTTCATGGCGTTACTGCCTTTGTCCCAGCCGTTGAAATCGCCGATAACGGCCACGTAGCGGGCCGATGGGGCCCATACTGCGAAATAAGTGCCCGTTACGCCCCCGTGTTCGACCACGTGCGCCCCGAACTTTTCGTAAAGCCGCTGGTGCTTACCCGCCCGAAACAGGTAAATGTCGAAGTCGGTGAACCGGGAATAAAAACCCGTCGATGCCGGGGTATCGGCGGCTGGAGCCGGAGATTGATCGGAAGAAGAATCCTGAACGGGAGCGGCCGGTGCCGCCGGAAGTGCCTCGTCAGGTGTGGTACTGGTCTTGCGTTTTGCCATTAGTGAGCGAAATCGGAGTTGGTTACAGAACCCGCTGTGGAGTCGAAAGTTAGAAAAAACTTAGCCATCCGTGCGGAAGGTGGCTTCAATTCGACTGCGCAGCAGCTTCGTGTAGCGGGTAGGCAGCAGGCGGGTCAGCCAGTCGATCTGCCGGGCATCGGGACCAATCAGTATGCGGGTCTGGTTTTGCGCTACCCCCCGCCAGATCTGCCGGGCGGCCTCGTCGGCGGTGGTGCGGGCGGCCCGATCGAAACTCTGGGTGGCTTGCTGCAGCATGCCCTCTGTGATGGGGCTTCCCGCTCCCCGGCGGGCGCTGCGGGCAATATTGGTTTTGATGCCGCCCGGATGCACGCAGGTGACACCAATACCCGTGCCGGCCAGTTCCATCCGAAGCACTTCGGTAAACCCGCGCACCCCGAACTTGGCCGTGCAGTAGGCCGACTGGTGCATGACACCCGCCAGCCCGAACACACTCGAGAGGTTGACGATGTGGCCCGCCTGCTGCGCCTGCATGTAAGGCAGAAACGCTTTGGTCATCCGGATAACGCCCCACAGGTTGATCGACAGGAGCCACTCGAAATCGGCCAGATCGGTATCGGCGAAGGTACCGCTGCTAAGCGCTACGCCCGCGTTGTTGACCAGGATAAGGGGTGCGTTGCCGAGCGTTGGTACCGTGTCGGTGGCAAACTGCGCAATGGCGGCTGCATCGGCCATGTCGAGCCGGGCGGTGGTGATGGGGGCAGTGGCCAGCCGGGCGGTTTCGGCTAGTCCCTCGGCGTTGCGGTCGGTAGCCAGCACCCGGGCGCCGGCAGCCGCTGCCTGCAGGGCCAGCTGCTGGCCAATGCCCGACGCAGCGCCGGTAATGAGCACCACGTGCTTGGAAAGGGTGGTCATGTGAGAAACGGTTGGTTAGGGTAGTTTAAGCAGGCCCGTCTGCAACATCGGAATATCGGTTGTGGTATTGCCGTCGCTGATACGGATTTTCTCGATCTCCGTTACCACGTCGATAATCCCTTTCAGCGGAATCTTTACCCAGGTGGGCCGGTAGCTCAGCTCATAGCCCAGTTCATACACCGCTTTTTCGAGCAGATAGATCAGCAGCAGAAAGTTGATTTCGTTGTTGTTGCGGAAGAGCGGGTGAGGGGCGCTGAAAGTGTCGAAATAAGCCGACAAAAAGGTGTCGCGGATGAGGTGGAACCACCGGTCCGAGACGCGCTGCAGATAAGCCGGGTCGAGGGTTTCGGTTTCGGCAGCGTTGAACAGCTTGGCCGACACAGCGTAGTGGTACGAACGAATCATGCCGGCCACGTCTTTGAGGGGCGAGTGCTTCACCTTGCGGTCGCTGATGCTGCTTTCGGGTTCGCCCTCGAAGTCAATTATAATGAAATCGTCGTTGGCTGCCAGTACCTGACCCAGGTGGTAATCGCCGTGGATGCGGGTCCGGAGCGAGCCCAGGGGCCGGCTGCGAAAATCGCTGATAAACGCTTCGATCATTTCGCGGGCCTCCATAAATACCCAGGCCAGCCGCTGGGCCAGCGGGTCGAGGCTTTCGTAGGTGGCAATGAGCAGGGCGTAGCGCTGTTCGAGCAGAGCCTCGAAGCGGTCGATCAGAAAGGTCCGGTAGTCGTCGGTAAACGCTTCGGGGGCAAAAGCCGCATCGGTATCGGGCTGGTAGAGGGCATTATGCATTTCGCCGGTTCGGCGCCCCAGCAGCTCGACCTTCTCGAACACGTCTTCGCGAATGGTGAACAGGCGCTGCGGTACGGCATACAGGAAGTCGTTGAGGTAATCGCCGGTCTGGCCCCACGAATCCTGGTTGGCGGGTACCATCCGCTGAATCATGCCCAGCGTTACATCGGCAATGCCGTCACGCTCCCAGACCAGGCTGCCCCCAAAGGCCGGAATATGCGGAAAGTGCCCGACCTCGCTCAGAAACGCAACCATGTCGACTTCAGGGTTGGTCTGGCGAAACAGTTTGCGGTAGAGCTTCAGAAAATATTTGTCGCCGAAGGTCATGGCCGAATTGCTCGAGTCGACGGGCAGTACGCGGGAGGGCAGGTCCAGGTCGCCTTCGTCGAGGCCGCTCCCCCGATGGCCGCGCAGTTGCCCCAGGGGTTCCTGAACGACCTGGTTCTGGTAGATCGTGGCAAAGAGCGTTTGCCGGAAATCGTTGTCGTAGATGGCGTCGATCAGTTGCCCGGCCTGCCCGGCCAGCACCATATCGCCAATGCGGCCCTGCTGCGGAATGGCGGGCATACCGTAGTTCTGCTCCTGTCGGTGGGTATTGCCCAGAAACGAAACCGGCAGCAGGTAATGCTCCGGGTCGCCGTGTGCGTAGTCGACCGCCAGAATGAGCAGATAAGCCATGTTTTCGGGCGCATTGCTGATCGGCAGGGGCAGTACAGTACGCACCGTGAAACTCGTTTGCTGGCGAGCCTTGCCGGCAAACCAGCGGCAGCTATTGACGTAGGCGGGAAGCAGGTTTTGGCAAATCGACGACCAGAAATCGGGTTGTTGACCTACGGCGGTCCAGGCAACGGGCGAGGTGAATTGGATGGGCATAGGCACGCAAAAAAAGAAGATGGCCGGATCAGGCGTATCTGCTAAACGCAGGCTGACCGGCTTAACACAAAAATTTCTTGAATATACAACAAGCCAAACCGGAAAAGGGCACAGCCCCGGCCGAAAAACTGCGGTGGGGGGCCGTAGCTGGCTCAGAATCAGTCCGGCATCGGCACAGTGCTGGTGGGCCTGTTACACAGGCGCCCCGCCAACCAGAGGGTTGGCGGGGCGCCTTTTATGGGGGAGAAGAGGAAGGGGGTGGCCGGCGTGTTGGCTGGCGGCTGCGTGTGCTTACTGCTGATCGATGATGAGCTGGCGGCTCGACTCGGCCACCTGCTTGGTGCTCAGGGTAACCTGCCGCTGGGTAACCTCGCTGCCGTTGGTGATCTCTACCGTGTAGGTGCCGTCCTGCAGCTGGCTGAGGTCGAACTTGAGGCAGGCTTTGTTTTCGCGTTTGGGCATGTACTCGGTGACCAGGGAGGTGCCGGCGGCATTCTTGACCGAGACCGATACCTTGTTGCCGGCCTGCTTGTTGAGCATCACCACCAGCCGGCCATCGGCCGCGGTATACATGCCGCTCTGGTAAACGGTGGCGGGTTTGGCAGGTTTTTCGGGTTTGGTAATGGGTTTGGCGGTGGCGAAGGAAGCGGCAACCGACGAAACGAGGATGGCGGCAACGAGCAGGGGTTTGATGAGGGCTTTCATGATGGTATGATTGAGATGGTTTGTAGGTGCTTGTTTGATTTCTGATTGGTGAAACAAAGATATGGGTGGTAATGGGTACTATGCATTGCAAACTACCGGAACGGTTGTAGTAAGGGATGAGTGGTCGGCCGGCTGGTTTGACCGATTTACCGGTCTGGCTGACATCCGACCATAAGAAGCAGAAAGGGGCCTCCGGGTTGCACGGGCGGGTGAAAATCTTGTGTGAAGTTTATGTTATGTGCGGCCTTTGCGTTCGAATATCTTGACAAACAGGGCGATAGGTCAGGTTATTTTTTGGGATGTGCTGAGGCTGACTGCACATGAACAGGCAGGGGCTGGCTGGTTGCCTGTTGGATAGCGCCGGCTGGAATAGCCGAACCTGCCTCACCGGCGAAACGCAGAGAACGCAAAAAGCCCCGCCAACCAGATGGTCAGTGGGGCTTTTTTATGCGGAAGTATGGGCAGAAGAGGAAGGGAGCGGCTACGACCAGTTCACTGGCAGAGCCCGGAAGCAGTTACGCTGGCGGTTGCGTGTGCTTACTGCTGATCGATGATGAGCTGACGGCTCGACTCGGCCACCTGTTTGGTGCTGAGGGTGACCTGCCGCTGGGTAACCTCGCTGCCGTTGGTGATCTCTACCGTGTAGGTGCCGTCCTGCAGCTGGCTGAGGTCGAACTTGAGGCAGGCTTTGTTTTCGCGTTTGGGCATGTACTCGGTAACCAGGGAAGTGCCGGCGGCATTCTTGACCGAGACTGATACCTTGCTGCCGGCCTGCTTGTTGAGCATCACCACCAGCCGGCCATCGGCCGCGGTATACATGCCGCTCTGGTAAACGGTAGCGGGTTTGGCAGGTTTTTCGGGTTTGGTAATGGGTTTGGCGGTGGCGAAGGAAGCGGCAACCGACGAAACGAGGATGGTGGCAACGAGCAGGGGTTTGATGAGGGCTTTCATGATGGTATGATTGAGATGGTTTGTAGGTGCTTGTTTGATTCCTGATTGGTGAAACAAAGATATGGGTGGTAATGGGTACTATGCATTGCAAACTACCGGAACGGTTGTAGTAAGGGATGAGTGGTCGGCCGGCTGGTTTGACCGATTTACCGGTCTGGCTGACATCCGACCATAAGAAGCAGAAAGGGGCCTCCGGGTTGCACGGAATGCCGTACTTTCGACAACTATTTATTCAGGAAGGTCTTATTGTTCTGTTATATGTCTGATAATCAGTCTGGTGTTTTTCTGGCCGATGCCGCGTCGGTTCTACAGCCGCTTTTCCGAACCCCCGCTTTACTGGCACAGTTTCCGACTGTGGTAGCGGCTGAGAGTACCCGGCACGGGGGCGTGAGCCCGGCGCCCTATGCGTCGCTTAACCTGGGAATCAATACCGACGACCAGCCCGCGCATGTCGATACCAACCGCCAGCGGTTCATGGAAGCGCTCGGAGCCGGATCGTTTGGCTTTGTTTCGTCGCTACAGGTACATGGTACGGCTGTCTACGAAGCCACGGCACCCGGCCGGCACGAAGGCTATGATGCCCTCATAACCAACCGGCCCGGTTTGCTGGTGGGCGTTACCGTGGCCGACTGTGTGCCGATGCTGATATACGATGCCGGACAGCGGGCCGTAGCGGCCGTACACGCGGGCTGGCGCGGCACGGTGGGCAACATTGTGGGGCACACACTTGCGCGTATGCAGCAGACCTACGGCACCCGGGCCGTCGATTGTTACGTATATGTCGGCACCTGCATCGATACCGAATCGTTCGGGGTCGGGCCCGAAGTGGCCAGTCAGTTCGACGCCGATCTGGTTCAGCCGCACCCCGAAACGCAGCAGCCCTGCGCTGATCTGAAGCGAGCCAACGTGCGTTTTTGCCAGCAATGGGGCGTGCCCGCAGCGCAGATTGCCGTATCGCCCTACTCCACGGTGCTGCACAATCACGACTATTTCTCCTACCGGGCCGAACGGGGCCAAACCGGGCGTATGCTGGCCGTGATCGGTTTGCGGGGCTAAAACATTCTGAAAGGGTGGCTGTTATGTATGTACTTCACTGAATAAGTTCACAAACACGCCTTTTAAAACTATGGGTATTTTAGTCTCCATCCTGGTAGGTGCGGTAGCCGGCTGGCTTGCCGACCTCGTCTTCAAACGGTTTTCTTTCTCGCTGGTCGTACAGATTCTGCTCGGTATTGTCGGCGGCTTCGTTGGCGGCATGATCTTCGGTAAGTCGGGTGGTATTCTCGATAGCATTCTGACTGCATTTGTCGGGGCCGTTATCGTACTGGGTATTGCCGCGCTGATCAAAGGCTCGCGCAAAACAGTATAAGTGTAGCGGGCTGCCACGGGGCAGTCAGGACTTAAAAAAGGGTTGGCAGCGTGTGCTGCTAACCCTTTTTGTTTTGTCACGAAACTCGTTTTCTGAACAGCATTACAGAATGCCTACGGCTCAGGCGGCCATGCATCTGATCGGGGTAAGCCGGTTTACCTGGCTCGTACAGTCTGGTACCGTACCGAATCCATCTTCTCTCATCCTGTAATCCTGTCAAAAAAGAAACAGGTAGTCCTGTCGATAAACTTATTTCAGGATTTGCCGAGAGATCACCAGTCGCTGGATTTCGCTGGTGCCTTCGCCAATGGTGCACAGCTTGGCATCGCGGTAAAATTTTTCGGCCGGGAAATCCTTGATGTAGCCGTAGCCGCCAAAAATCTGCACCGCGTCGTTGGCTACCCGAACGGCCGTTTCCGACGCAAACAGCTTGGCCATAGCCGACTCTTTCGTTACCGACAGGCCGTTGTCTTTGCGGTCGGCGGCCTGGTAGGTCAACAGCCGCGATGCTTCGATGTCGGTGGCCATGTCGGCCAGTTTGAAACCGATGGCCTGGAAGCGGGCAATGGCCTGGCCAAACTGCTCCCGTTCCTGCGCGTAGGCCAGCGCTGCATCGTAGGCGCCCCAGGCAATGCCCAGACTAAGGGCCGCAATCGAGATGCGTCCGCCGTCGAGCACCTTGAGCGACTGTACAAAGCCGTCGCCCACCTCGCCCAGCCGCTGACTGTCGGAAATGCAGCAGTTATCGAACAGCATTTCGGCCGTTTCGGAGGCCCGCATGCCCAGCTTATCCTCTTTACGACCGCCCGAGAAACCGGGCGTACCCCGCTCAACCACGAAGGCGGTTGCGTTGCGGGGCTGGTTGGGCTCGCCCGTACGCGCAATCACAACGGCAACCTGGCCGCTGCGACCGTGGGTAATAAAGTTTTTCGAGCCGTTGAGGACCCAGTTGCCCTGCTCATCGCGAACGGCGGTGGTGCGCATATTGCCCGCGTCGGAGCCCGTGTTGGGTTCGGTCAGGCCCCAGGCACCAATCCACTCGCCCGATGCCAGCCGGGGCAGGTACTGCTGCTTTTGCGATTCGGACCCAAACAGCAGAATGTGGTTGGTGCAAAGGGAGTTGTGAGCGGCCATCGACAGGCCCACCGCCCCGTCGACCCGCGACAGTTCGACAATGGCCGTTACGTATTCACGATAGCCCAGTCCGGCCCCGCCATACTGCTCAGGCACCAGCATGCCCATTAATCCCTGCTCGCCCAGCTGCCGGAACAGATCAGCCGGAAAATGCTGCTGCTCATCCCAGACCCGCACGTTGGGGCGAATAAGCCGGTCGCTCAGATCGCGAACCGACTGCGCTATTAATTCTTGATTTTCTACAATTTCACTAACCATACGGTCTACCATGTTGATGAAGGTACAGTTGGTAATATCGGCAAATAGACTGACTCCATCAACCACCCCCACAACTTGCCTGCATAACCTTACCAACTGGCGTACATACCCCCAATCTAAGCGAATTTTCGCTAAGATTGGTCGATTTTTGCCCGATTTTAGGGTATAATTAAATTATTGTCAGAAAGACACCTATACTAAGCGCGAGGCCAGCCACCGGCAAAAACCGTTACCCAACGGCTACCGAACAGTCACTATTCCGCTGGAAATCGGAGGGTGTATTGAAAAACTCCTATTTTTGTGCAGACAGTCTACTGGCAGGACTATTGCTCTGACAGGGTAGCATTGTAACTATTTTACTAACATTCTGATATGAAACTGGCAGTCGTTGGGACCGGATATGTAGGGCTTGTGACAGGAACGTGCTTTGCGGAAACGGGCAATCAGGTAACCTGCGTCGATATCGACGTACGCAAGGTCGAGAAACTAAATAACGGTATCATTCCGATCTACGAACCAGGTCTGGATGTGCTGTTCAACCGCAACGTGGAACAGGGTCGCCTGACCTTCACGACGGATCTGGCCGAAGGGATCAAAGGGGCCGAAGTTATTTTTCTGGCGCTGCCGACCCCGCCGGGCGAAGATGGCTCTGCCGACCTCAAATACATTCTGAAAGTGGCGTCGGACCTGGGGCCGATTCTTAGCCAGTACGCGGTTATTGTCGACAAAAGCACGGTGCCCGTTGGTACGGCCGAGAAAGTACATGCCCACATCGCCGACAATGCCAAAGTCGATTTCGACGTGGTATCGAACCCCGAATTCCTGCGCGAAGGGGTAGCGGTCGAAGACTTTATGAAACCCGACCGGGTGGTGATCGGTACGCGGTCGGAGCGGGCCAAAACGGTGATGAACCGGCTTTACGCACCCCTGGTGCGGCAGGGCAACCCCGTCATTTTCATGGACGAGCGCTCGGCCGAAATGACCAAATACGCAGCCAACGCGTTTCTGGCTACCAAAATCACGTTCATGAACGAAATCGCCAACCTGTGTGAGCGGGCGGGGGCCAACGTCGACGATATCCGCCGGGGTATCGGTACCGACAGCCGCATCGGCAAGCGCTTCCTGTTTGCCGGTATCGGCTACGGCGGCAGCTGCTTCCCCAAAGACGTGCAGGCCCTGGCCAAAACCGCCAGCGATTTCGACTATGATTTCAAAGTGCTCAAGTCGGTGATGGACGTTAACTACGCCCAGAAGACAAAGATGATCCCGCAGGTTCTGAAGCACTTCGGGGGCGATCTGACCGGCAAAACCATTGCCGTATGGGGCCTGGCCTTCAAGCCTTATACCGACGATATCCGCGAAGCACCCGCGCTCGATAATATCCGGCTGCTGCTGGAAGCCGGTGCCAAGGTAACGGTGTATGACCCCGAAGCGATGGACAACGTGCGGAACCTGATCGGCAACGACGTGAGCTACGCCCATACCCAATATGCCGCCCTCGACGATGCCGACGCGCTAATGATCATCACCGAGTGGCCGCTGTTCCGTACGCCCGATTTCGACAAGATGAATCTGCTAATGAAAGGCCGGGTTATCTTCGACGGCCGGAACGTGTACGAAACCGAGCAGATGCGCGAACTCAATTATACGTATTACAGCATCGGCCGCGAAACGGTACTGGCGCCGGTAGAACAGAAAGCCTAATGATAGTAGTCAGTTTACAGTATTCAGTTTAGAGTTTCAGGCTACGGGGCCGTTGCCCGGTTCCAGATAGGTCGTAAACTGTATACTGTAAACTGAAAACCTTTTCAACCGAAACAATGAAACGAGTACTCATTACTGGCGGAGCCGGATTCCTGGGGTCGCACCTGTGTGATCGGTTTATCAAGGAAGGTCACCACGTGATCGCCATGGATAACCTCATTACGGGCGACATCCGGAACATCGAACACCTGTTCAAACTGCCCAACTTCGAATTCTACCACCACGACGTTTCGAAGTTTATCCACGTACCGGGCGAGCTGGACTATATCCTGCACTTTGCGTCGCCGGCCAGTCCGATCGACTACCTCAAAATCCCGATTCAGACCCTCAAGGTGGGTTCGCTCGGAATTCACAACTGCCTGGGGCTGGCACGGGTCAAAAACGCCCGGGTTATCATTGCCTCTACCTCGGAAGTGTACGGCGACCCAACGGTTCACCCGCAGAACGAAGAGTATTGGGGTAACGTGAACCCGGTTGGGCCGCGGGGCGTGTATGACGAAGCCAAGCGGTTTCAGGAAGCCATGACCATGGCCTACCACACCTACCACGGCCTCGAAACCCGCATTGTCCGGATTTTCAATACCTACGGCCCCCGCATGCGGCTCAACGATGGTCGGGTGTTGCCCGCCTTCATCGGGCAGGCCCTGCGTGGTGAAGACCTGACGGTGTTTGGCGATGGAAGCCAGACGCGGTCGTTCTGCTACGTCGACGATCTGGTCGAAGGTATTTACCGGCTGCTGCTGAGCGACTACCCATACCCGGTCAACATCGGCAACCCGTCGGAAATCACGATTCGGGAGTTTGGCGAAGAAATCATCAAGCTGACCGGTACGACGCAGAAACTGGTGTTCAAAGAACTGCCGACCGACGATCCGAAACAGCGGCAACCCGACATCACGAAGGCCAAGGCTATTCTGGACTGGGAGCCTAAAGTGAGCCGTGCCGAAGGGCTCCGGATTACGTACGACTACTTCAAGAGCCTGCCTGAAGAGGAACTATACCGGGCGGCCTACCACCGGGAATTTGAGAAGAAATAAGACGATCGGCTGAAAATACTGTAAAATAGTTGTAGCTTTGGGGCTGGTTATTGCCCTGAGTAATAACATTTTAGCTGTCTTGAAAAACCTGCACGCCCACTGGCATGCAGGTTTTTTGTTATAGAGCGGGCTGGTTTAGCTTAGCCGGTCGCGGAAGCTGTCGTAGCCGTAGCTGCGTACGAGCGTAAACGAATTATCTTCGTTCCAGACCCCGATACTGGGCAGATTGACGCCGTTGAAGGTGGTTGTTTTCACCATGGTGTAGTGAATCATATCGTCGAACACGAGGGTGTCGCCCACGCGCAGGGGCGCGTCGAACGAGTAATCGCCCATAAAATCGCCGGCCAGGCAGGTCATTCCGCCGAGCCGGTAGGTAGGCTTGCCGGCCACCGGTTCGTGATAGCTGTTTAGAATCCGGGGCTTGTAGGGCATCTCGAGCGTGTCGGGCATATGGGCCGCGAACGACGTGTCGAGAATGGCTACGTCGATGCCCTGGCTGTTGACCACGTCGAGCACTGTCGACACCAGTACACCCGTTTGCCAGGCAATGGCCGAGCCGGGTTCGAGAATAACTTCCACGTTGTATTTCTGGCGGAACGCCGACAGCAGGCCAATGAGGTGATCGGTGTCGTAGCCTTCGCGGGTCATGAGGTGACCCCCGCCAAAGTTGACCCATTTGGCCTGGTGCAGCAACGTGCCGAAGCGTTCTTCGAGGGCGGCCAGGGTACGTTCGAGCGTAAACGAATCGTTTTCGCAGAGCGTGTGGAAGTGGATGCCTTCCAGCCCGTCGGGCAGCTGGTCGGGCAGCTGATCGCGCGTGACGCCCAGCCGCGAGCCGGGCACGCAGGGGTTATACATGTCGGTGGCCACTTCCGAATACTGCGGGTTGACCCGGATACCGCACGAAACGGCGGGTTCGCCGGCCGCGAGCCGGGCCTGGTTGAACTCGGCTACCTGCGCCCGGAAGCGTTCCCACTGGCTCCAGGAGTTAAACGTCAGGTGGCTGCTGCGCGACAGTACCTCGGCAAATTCATCGTCGCGATAAGCCGGAATGTAGGTGTGGGCCGGCACGCCCATGTAGTCGTTGACGAGCTTGATTTCGTTGAGCGATGAGGCCGTGGCTCCGCTCAGGTATTCCCGCACCAGCGGAAACGCGCTGTACATCGAAAACCCCTTGAGGGCCAGAATGATGGTAACACCGGCTGCGCGCTGTACGGCGTCGATCAGCTGCAGGTTCCGGCGAAGTTTAGCCGTTTCGAGTACGAAACAGGGCGACGGGATCGCGTCGAGGTGGTCCAGTAGGGGCGAATTCATACCGCAAAGGTAGGCACCCCATCAGCGTCGACCAAGGGAATCTGCCAGGCCGAACCAGACCGGCAGGCCATACAGTATCGGCACGGGTTTGCCCCGGTACCGGCCGGGTTGCCAGCGCGCCTGCACATCGGCGGGGTTTCATTCCAGCAGAAACGCGATGGGGAGGTTGTAACGCACCCGCACGGGGCGCCCCGATTGTTTGCCGGGCTGCCAGCGGGCCATTTTTTGCACCACGCGCAGGGCTTCTTCATCGCAGCCAAACCCGATTCCTTTCAGAAGATCGATATCCGTCAGGGAGCCATCGGTGTTGACCACGAAGGTTACGTACACCCGCCCCGATATATTGGCCCGGGTGGCCGCAGCCGGATAACGCAGGTTGCGGCTCAGAAACTGGCGAAGGGCTTCGGGGCCACCGGGGTAGCTGGGGGCCTGCTCAACAGCCACGAAGGGCTCATCGGTGGTGGGCGTTACATCGAGCGCCTGCTCAACCCGGGTCGGGGCGCTGGCTTCGGGCGGGGCTATGATTTCCTCGGCGCCAGTGCCCTCGGCCGTAACGGGTCCGGAGGTAGCTTCGGCCAGCTCGGCAGTGGTAGGGGGCGCTACATCGTCGGCAACCTCGGGGTCAGGCATCACCACCGGCGGCAGGTTACGCACGGTGCTGACCGCCGGCAGCGGCTCAGCCGGCGGTGGCACTACCGGGACTACCGGCTCGGGCTCGTTCAGCTGCGTCAGCGTCACATCGACCGCTACATCGGCTACTGCCGGCTGCTGGCCGGCAACCAGGTGGGTATACAGGCTGGGCAATGCCAGGCCCAGCCAGAACAGCCCAATACCGGCTCCCAGAGCGCGCGTAAGTCCCGACCGGTAGTGCCGGCGCAGGTCGAATGCCCCGTAGTCGCGGTGGCGAAACTGAAAAACAATGTCGTCGAGGGTAAGCGCAACGGGGGGCGGTGGCGTATGGGTGGCCATGGTCTGCAGCGGTTTGGTGTATATCGCTTAGATGCAGCGCCCTGCGCCAATTCCACAACGGGGTTACAGACTGTCGTATTTTTTGATGAGGGCCGTGGCGCCGGCTTCGGTTTTGAGGTCGAGCTTTTCGGCGTCCGCAAAGGGCGTCAGCGCGTCGGCCCGGTCGCTGAAGGCATCGAGCAACGTTTTCTTCGACAGCTTCAGTTTGGTCAGCGTCAGGTCGGGTTTGAGCAGGTAGTACGAGATGGCATCGGTGTAGGCATCGTAGCGCACATTGGCCGAGTAACCCCCTTTGAAATCGGCTGGCCTGAACGTCTTGGCCACCCGTTTCAGCAGGGCGTTTTTGCCGGTGTAGAGAATAAGAAAATACCCGTTTTTCAGCATACTGTCGTCGGTTTTGGCGGTGGGATAGCGCCCAAACAGGTAGGATTGACCGTCGGATGTGCTGAGCAGAAACCGCGTTACGGTGTTGCGATCGATAATGATTGAATCGTTGCCCGATTTGGGACGGAGCAGGATCAGCTCCTGCCGATAGGCATCGAACTTAAGGGGCACTTCTTTATACTGCCGCCCATCGGTCAGCGCCACCTGGCCCGTGGTCCAGGCATCGAGCAGGTAGGGGGTGCCGCGCTGGCCTTCGTAGCGGTTGTCGATTTTAAAGACCAGCGGACTGGTGGCGGGGTTGCTCAGGTTGTTGAGCCGGAGGTTATCCATGGTTTCGCTGGTTTGACCCATCGCCAGGGGCGCCGTGAGCAGCAGAATCGCAACGAAAACGCAGTTCAGAAAAGACATGGTAACTGACAAAAGAGGGGTGGAGGACTAATGGACTAACGTGTTCCGTAAACTACAATCCAGCTACCACAAACCAAAACGGGCCATGCCATAGCGGCTTGCCATGGCAGACGGGTGGCGGTAGTGCAGCAAAATTCCTCCCTGATGAAGAAGGCTACGCCCGAAAAACTGCAGGCTGTGGCCCGGCTGGCCGAACAGGGTTTGCATATCGCTACCCGCTGGCCCATGTCCGAGACGCTTACCGCGAGGCCCGGGCTGGTCAACTGATCGGCAAGTCGGTTATCCAGCTCGCCTGATCCGGCCCGGTAGAGTCGATCGGTTTTATACGACGAAGGGTCATGCACAGGCTTTCTGCGCATGACCCTTTATCGTAACGGTGGCCAGAAGCCTAGTATTCGTGCGGCAGGGCGATGTCGACTTTTTCCTGCACGGGCAGCCCCTGTTTGTTCATCTGCTCGATAAACGGATCGGGGTCCAGTTCTTCGCAGTTCCAGACGCCGGGCTTCATCCAGACGCCGGTCAGCATCAGCATGGCACCGATCATGGCCGGAACGCCGGTGGTGTAGCTAACGGCCTGTCCGCGTACTTCCCGGTAGGTTTCGGCGTGGTCGCAGTTGTTCCAGATAAAATACGTCCGGTCTTTGCCGTCTTTTACGCCTTTGATCTGACAGCCAATGCTGGTCTGGCCGGTATAGTTTTCGCCGAGCGAGTCGGGGGCGGGCAATACGGCTTTCAGGAATTCGAGCGGCACGATGTCCATGCCGTTGAACTTAACGGGGTCGATGCGGGTCATGCCCACGTTCTGCAGCACCTCCAGGTGGGTCAGGTACGCCTGACCGAAGGTCATCCAGAACCGCGCCCGTTTCAGGGTGGGGAAGTTTTTAACCAGCGACTCGAGTTCTTCGTGGTAGAGCACATACGACTCGCGGGGGCCGATTTCGGGGTAGTCGATGGGCTTATGGATGCTCATCGCCGGAATCTCGACCCATTCGCCATTTTCCCAGTAGCGACCGGGCTGCGTGATTTCGCGAATGTTGATTTCGGGGTTAAAATTGGTGGCAAAGGCTTTGCCGTGGTTGCCCGCATTGCAGTCGACGATGTCGAGGTAGTGCATCTCGTCGAAATGGTGCTTGTTGGCGTAGGCCGTAAACACCTGCGTGGCGCCGGGGTCGAAGCCGCAGCCGAGCAGGGCCATCAGTCCGGCCTGTTCAAACCGCTCCCGGTAGGCCCACTGCCAGCTGTACTCGAACTTGGCCACATCTTTGGGCTCGTAGTTGGCCGTGTCCATGTAGTGAACACCGGCTTCCAGACAGGCATCCATGATGGGCAGATCCTGATAGGGGAGGGCCACGTTGATAACCAGAGCCGGGCCAAACGACCGGATCAGGGCAACCGTTTCGGCTACCACGTCGGCATCGACCTGCGCTGTCTGAATCGTTACGCCGTGCAGCTCCTGAATTTCGGATGCAATCCGATCACATTTGGCCTTGGTGCGGCTGGCCAGCATGATGCTGGTGAATACGTTGCTGTTGAGGGCGCATTTGTGCGCGACCACACTGCCAACGCCACCCGCTCCGATAATGAGCACCTTTGCCATGTACTTGCTTGATTTGTGGTGAACTAGTTTGTGGCCGCAAAGATAGAGAAACTCGGGGAGTCGGACCGAGCCGGCTGCAAATGTTGCCCCCACTGAGCCGGACGGGCCATTTGCTCAGAAAGGCCTCGGTACGCGGCTGATTTTGAGCGTAGTGGCTTGGTTTGCAAACAGCTAGCTAGTATATTTGTTTAGTAGGTAATTGTAGGCACCCTCTATACGTTCGTTATGAAACTAAACTCGACTACCGGCTCTTTTGAACTTTCGATTGTTGGCTATGCGACGCAGGCAGCCAACTGGCGCGAGCGTAATAACCTCCGCTGTCGAATTTCGACCATGTGGCGTCAGCAACACGATTCGCAGGCCGCTCCGCTGCAAACCTGGGAGGTGCGTCGGCTCCTGACCGAACTCCGGTCGCTGTGGTCCAAAGCCGCCAACCGGGTTGCCCTGACCTTTGCCGAACCGGGCCTGGCTGTCGAGGGCGTAGCGCTGCCCGACGATCAGTACCGGCTGCAGATTCAGCTCGACCGGGCCATGACGCCGGCCTGGCATCCGTATCCCGATTTTCCGCTTGAACTCGATATGCTGCTGAGCCGTAACCAGCTCCAGGAAGCCATTCAGGATTTGTCGGGTCAGCTCGAATCCTATCCGGAACGCTAAAGCCCGGCCTCGGGCCTTTTTTATCCATCAGCCAGCCATCCTGTGGCTGACCGGCAACGGACAGCTCCGCGTGCAAGCGCACCGGAGCTGTCCGTTTTTTTTATGTCTGGAACCTTGTGATTACCGCTTACTCAATATATCGGTGGCGGAAGAATCAGATAGGGCGAATGCGTAAATTACTTACAGGTAAGTCGTTAGTTTACAAAATTCCGCCTTGTATCGACTATTCATCCGTCAGGTCAGCCGTTGCTAACGTTACCGCTTGGTAACATGCTGGCGAATTATCATATTTGCCGATAGACCGCCTGATCGGTCTTTTTACACTGTGTCCTTCGTACCAACGGGGGGCATCAGCACCTAATTAAAACTACTTAAACGAGTTTTACGATGAAGATTGTCAAACGCAGAAACAGACAGCTTACCATGGAGCGCATCTTGCGGGCAATGGGTGAGGTGATGGCGGAGCGGGGAACGGAGAAAGCAGGCATCAATGCCGTAGCCGAACGGGCCGATGTGAACAAGGTGCTGATCTATCGTTATTTCGGCGGCTGGAATGGGCTGCTCGAAGCCTACGTACAGCGTGGCTTCTTCCTGTCAATGTTCAACGAGAAGTTTCTGGAGTCGGCCCCCGACAATCTGGCCCCTGAGCATCGCAGTAAAATCTGGTCGGAGTATACCATTCAGTTTATGCGCGAGTTCCGGAACCGGAAGTCATCACAGGAGCTGATTCGCTGGGAGATGACCCACGGCGAAACCGAACTGGCTCAGCGGCTGGCGGCCTTCCGCAACGAGTCGTTCAAGAACCTGGTGAGTAAAATTGCTCCCTATTCAGATTACGACCCTATCGCGATCACCAGCCTGATGGTGGCGGCCGTGACCCACCTGGTGCTGGTGAGCGGGCAGCAGGATACCATCATGGATATCGACCTGCGCACCGACGCGGGCTGGCAGCGACTCGAAACGGCCATTCGTCGGATTTATTCGGGGCTCAACATCGCCCTCGAGCGCGAAAGCGTGAAGAAAATGGCCGAGGTATAGATCGGCCTGTGGTTATCGTTTCCGGCAGCCGGGTGCAGGCCCGGCCACCGGAAACGATAAACCACTACTCGTTTCGCTACCGATTCATAAGTTCCTCGATCGCGTCGGCTTCGATCGGGATGTTGGCCATCAGGTCGGTATTGCCCGATTCGGTAATGACCACGTTGTTTTCAAGCCGGATACCCAGCCCTTCCTCCCGGATGTAAATTCCCGGCTCCACCGTGAAAACCATCCCCGGCTCCATCCGCCGGTACTTGTTGCCCACGTCGTGCACGTCGAGACCCAGAAAGTGGGAGGTGCCGTGCATGAAGTACTTTTTATAAAGGGGCGCTTCAGGGTCCTGAGCGGCCACGGCAGCCTTGTCGAGCAGGCCCAGCCCAATCAGTTCCGACTCCATCACTTTGCCAACTTCGCGGTGGTACTCGTCCCACAGGTTGCCGGGGCGCAGCATCTGACTGGCTTCGCGCAGCACACGCAGCACGGCGTCGTAAACAGCCCGCTGCCGGGGCGTAAAGCGGCCGTTGACCGGAATGGAGCGGGTCATGTCGGCGTTGTAGTTGGCATACTCGGCACCCAGGTCGAGCAGAATCACGTCGCCATCCTGACACTGGGCGCTGTTGTCGATGTAGTGCAGCACGCAGGCGTTGGGGCCCGACGCGATGATGGGCGTGTAGGCCGCCCCCCGCGAGCGCCGGCGCAGAAATTCATGCATCATCTCGGCCTCGATCTCGTATTCCCACACGCCGGGCTTCACAAAGGTCAGCAGCCGCCGGAACATGGCCTCGGTGGTATCGATTGCCGTTTGCAGCAGCGCCAGTTCTTCGGGCTGCTTAATGGCCCGAATGGTATGCATCAGCGGGGCCAGCCGTTCGAGCCGGTGCAGCGGGTACTGCTGCCGGAACTGGTCGATATAGCGGGCATCCTGGGTCTGCACCACTACGCCCGCCCGGGTGTGTTCGTTGGTGTTGAGGTACACGTGCTCGGCCTCGAACACGATCTGGGCAAAAATGGTATCGAACTGGCTGGTCCAGTAAATCTGCTTTTCGGGCAGGCCCGTGGTCTGGGCGGCTTCGGCTTTGGTAAGCTTGTGGCCTTCCCAGATGGCGATCAGTTCGCTTGTTTCGCGCAGAAACAGCACTTCCCGAAACTTCGGATCGGGGTGTTCGGGAAACAGCAGAAAGCGGGTTTCCTCCTGATCGACGCCGGTCAGGTAGAACAGATCGTTGTTTTGCCGGAACGGCATGGTGCCGTCGGCATTGGTCGGCATGATATCGTTGGCATTGACGATGACCAGCGATTTGGGCTTGAGCAGCGCGGCCAGGCGCTGCCGGTTGCGCACGAAGAGCTGGTTGTTGATGGGCGAGTAACGCATAACGGGAATGTTGAGGCCCTGTTTGGGTGTTTACACCTGCAAAGGAAACGAAAACCGACCAGAGTTGCGGGCTGGCCATCGGCTGGCTTTTCGGCCCGATTGCGTACCTTAGTTGTCTTGCTTAACCGGCCCCCCGGGGCTCCTCTCGTTCATGCGTGTTTTGTTGATTGTCTGGCTGGCCCTGTTTATGGGTACGGCGCTGGCGGCTCCGGCCCCTAAATACTGGATTCTGCTCAAGGCCAAAGATCCGGCTGCCGCCCCCGCGCTGTCGGCAGCCGCGCTGCAACGCCGGCAGGTGCAGCAGCTAACCATCGACGATACCGACCGGCCCGTTGCGCCGGCCTACCTGTCGGCACTGGGCCAGCTGGGGATAAAGCCCATCTGTCAGTCGCGCTGGCTCAATGCCGTGTCGGCCCAGCTCACGCCCGAGCAGCGCCGGCTGGTAGCCAGCCTGCCCTTCGTGAAGGCACTGCACCCGATCGATCCGTCGATCATCATCACCAGTATGGGCGGCAGCCGCACCACCACCGATCCGGCCGAAGGCATTAAACCCGCCCTGGCCCCGGTAATGACCCAGATTCAGGCGTCGGATTTCGGACAGGCGGGCCTGACGGGCCGGTTTGTTACCATCGGAGTGATCGACGCCGGTTTTTTTGGGGCCGACTCGGCCAATGCGCTCAAACATATTTTTGCCCGCAACGGCATCCGGCAGGTGCGTGATTATGTCGATGATGCCCGTACCCACAACGACCTGTTCCGTACGCTTGAAACGATGGCCGATTTTCACGGCACGGAGGTAATGGCGGCTATCGCTGGCTCCGACCCGCAGGAAAACCGGCAGTATGGGCTGGCCACCGACGCTACCTTCTACCTGGCCCGCAGCGACCAGGGCAACCGCGAATACCGGGGCGAAGAAGACAACTGGGTAGCGGCCATGGAATGGATGGACAGTCTGGGTGTCCGGCTCGTAAACACGTCGCTGGGGTACGCCCAGGGCATGAGTAACCCCAAAGAAAACTACCAGCCCAGCCAGATGGACGGGCATACGAGCCTGATCAGTCGCGCGGCTCAGCTGGCGGCCGACAAGAAAGGCATGCTGATTATTGTTTCGGCCGGTAACGAGGGCGAAGACCGGTCGTGGCGGGTTATCAGCACACCCGCCGATGCGCAGGGGGTGCTGGCCGTGGGCGCTACCAACGCCAAATACTGGAACCGTATCGGCTACAGCAGTATTGGGCCCGAACCCCTGCCGTATCTGAAACCGAACGTAGCGTGTTTTTCGCTCTACGGCACCTCGCTCTCAGCCCCGGTCATCACCGGTTTTGCCGCCTGTCTGATGCAGGCCCGCCCCGACCTGAGCAACAAGGAGCTGTTGGCGATCATCGAAAAGTCGGCCCACCTGTATCCATACGGCAACAACTATATCGGCTACGGCGTGCCTCTGGCCTCGCGGGCACTGGCCCTATTGCGCAACCAGCCCCTGCCCGCCACGGCCCGGCTGGTGAAAGCCACCGGCAAAAGCCTTGACCTGCCCATCACCACCAGCGACCAGAGTGTGTCGGTGTTCCGCAAGAAAGACGCTACGCACGTGATTCGGCAGGAGGTCGTGAAAGTGGCCCGGGGCCGCATCAGCCTGCGCCGGGATAATCACGAGGCCCGCACAACGGTCGACCTCAAAACCGAAGTGATCGAAGTGGTCTGGCCCTGATAGTGGGCGAATTCGGTTTGTCGACGCCCATTGCTAAGATGGTGACCGAATAATAAAGAGCTACGGGGTTGATCGGGAGGAAACAGGTAATTCGTAAAAAACCTCGATCCTATGAAACACGGTTCCGCGTGGCTTTTGGCCAGCCTGCTCCTGCTGTCGACGCAGGTGAGCAGGGGGCAGGGGGCTGGCGTCGATTCGCTGGCGCGTTTCCTCCGAACCCATTCGCCGACCGACACGGCCTACGTGCGGGCGATGGACCCGGTAATCGTAGACATGATCTACAAAAAAGCCGACTATGCCCGGGCCGACTCGATGAGCCGGCAGATGGTTGACCTGGCCACCCGGCTCCGCGACTGGCACGGGCTGGTGCGGGGCCAGCGCAACCGGAGCATCCTGTTTATCATGACGGCCAACTACGAGCAGGCCGTGGCCAGTGCGAAGAAAGCCCTGGAAGTTGCCGAGCAGCATAGCATGCCCCCGGTTATCGTGGGTGGTCTGCTCAGCAACCTGGCGGCCGTTTACGACCGGCAGGGCAATGCCCCGCTGGTGTTTCAGACCGCCTTGCGGGCCATTCAGCTGCAGGAGAAATACGATTTCCGGCCCCGCTCGCCGGTTATTTACCGGCTGATTGGGGGGGCGCTGGTGAAAATGGGCAAGAAAGAGCAGGCCATGCCTTACTACCAGAAAGCAGGCGTGCTGTTTCGCGAGCTGGGCGATCCGCGCGGTATTGCCATTTTCGAAAATCAGCTGGGCGAATTCTACAACACCCTCAACCAGCCGCAGCAGGCACTGGTACACTACCGGGAATCGCTGAAACTGGCCGAATCGCTCAAGTTCGACCTGCTTAAATTCGATGTGTTCGACGGGCTGGCCAATGCCTACCGGCTGCTCGGCAAACCGGCCGAGGGGATGCCCTACGCCCGGCGCGCCCTGACCATTGGCGAGCAGCAGCAGAACAAACGGGCCTGCTGCGTGGCCTACGGCACAATTGCCCACCTCTATCAGGCACAGAACGACTACACGCAGGCCGAAGCTCACCTGAAAAAGGCCATGATCCTGGCCGACGACAATGCCTTCAACGACGAGCGCAAAAAACTGACGCAGCAGCTGGCCGATCTGTACGGTGTGCAGCACAAATTTCAGCAGGCCTATACGTACCAGCTCGAAAAAAACCGCCAGACCGATTCGGCCATCGTGATCCGTACCAATGCCGAACTGCAGCGGATGGTGGTGCAGTATGAAACCCAGAAAAAAGAAGCCCGCATCAAGCTGCTGCAACGCGAAACCCAGCTGCTGCAGCAGGCCAAAAAACTGGAGCAGGAGGAGGCCCGGCAGGCCCGCTGGCAGCGCAATGCCGGTTTGCTAGGTGGGCTGCTGCTACTGCTGCTGGGCGGAGCGGTTAGTGCCTGGCTCCTCAACCGGGCCAAGGTACGGCGGCTGGAAGAGTCGCAGCAGCTGCGCCAGCAGATTGCCCACGACCTGCACGACGAGGTGGGCAGCACGCTCAGCAGCATCTCCCTGCTGAGCGGTCATACCGACAAACTGCTCCGCGACAGCCAGTCGGGCGGAGCGGTACAGGCCACCGAAACGGCCCAGCGCATGGTGCAGAAAATTTATACCGACGCCCGGCAGATACTGGAATCCATCGACGAGATTATCTGGACCATCAACCCCGGCAACGATTCGCTGCAACGCATCGTGCTGCGGTTGCAGGAGTATGCCCAGCCGCTGATGGAATCGAAAAACATTGCCTTTACGCTCAGCGTCGATCCGGCGCTGAATGAACTGCCAGTGTCAATGGACGTCCGGCGCAACCTGTACCTGATTGGCAAGGAAGCCATCAACAATCTGGTCAAGTACGCCGATGCCACCCGGGCCACCCTGCGATTCGAACGGCGGGGTAATGAGTTTGCGGTGCTGATCGAAGACAACGGGCAGGGCTTCGATACCGGCCAGGCCAGCACCCGCAACGGGCAGCAGAGCATGCAGCAACGGGCCGCAGCCATGGGCGGCCGGCTGACGGTGGAGTCGACCCCGGGGCAGGGTACCCGCCTTGAACTGACGGCTGCGGTGGGCTGACGGGTCATACACTTATCCGATTTCGGCAATGGGTACGCCATTGTAGTTTTGTACGGTCCTGTCCATTCCTAACGCTGAAGCCGCGTATGATTCGTGTAGCCATCTTCGACGATAACCGCTCCCTGCGCGAAACCCTGGCGCTGGTAGTCGACGCAACCGACGATCTGATCGTGACGGGAGCTTATGCCGACGCGCTCGATGCCGTGCGGTGCGTTGAACGCGACCAGCCCGACGTGATTCTGATGGATATCGACATGCCGGGGCGCACGGGCATCGAAGCCGTCAGGCTGATTCGGGCCCAGCCAGCGCGCGCCCGCATTCTGATGCTCACGGTGTTCGAAGATGTCGACCGGATTTTTGCGGCCCTGTCGGCGGGAGCCGTGGGGTACCTCCTCAAGAAAACCCCCGCCGACAAAATTATCGAGGCCATCCGCGACGTGGTGGCGGGGGGAGCTGCCATGACTCCATCCATTGCCCTGAAAGTGCTGACCACGTTTCAGCAGCCCGCCGGGCTGGCCAACCCCTTTGCCCTGACTGAAAAGGAACGGGCAGTGCTGCACCGGCTGGTCGAAGGCGACAGCTACAAACTCATCGCCCACCACTGCCAGATCAGCATGGGTACGGTGCGGACCCACATTGTCAATATCTACGAGAAGCTGCACGTCAACTCCAAGTCGGAAGCGGTGGCAAAAGCCCTCAAAGCCGGACTGGTCAAATGAACCGGTTGCTGCTGATGGGGCTGGTGCTGCTGGCAGCCTGCGGCTTCGACCGAACCGCCAGCCGGGATTCGGCAACGGGCCCGTCCCGGTCGAAGCCCGCTGCCCTGGTCAACGATTTTCGGATTGTGCCGGGCAGCCGCGTAGGGCCGGTGCGGGCCACCACCACCGAGGCTGATCTGCTCCGGCAACTGGGGAAGGAGGTGGTAACAACGGGCGACACGATCTACGGGCCCGAGGGAACGGAGTGGATCGGTACAACCCTCTACAAGGGCCGGCCCGACCAGGTGCATATTCTGTATCGCGATTCGCTGCTGCGCCGGCAGCCCGAACTGGTCTTGATTCGGCCGGAACTGACGGATGCCGACGGCCGGCCGCTGCCAAACCCGTCGCCGGGCCGCTGGGCTACCGCCGACGGGCTGCGCGTGGGCACCACACTCCGGGCGCTGGAGCACCGCAATGGCCGGCCGTTCCGGCTGTGGGGCTTCGCGTGGGACTACGGCGGAGCGGTGTCCAGCTGGCAGGGTGGCCGGCTCGACGCGGGCCCCCAAACCGCGCTGACCATGACCCTGGGACCCGGCCCTGACCTGACGCCAGCGCAGGCCCGGGCGCTCGACCGCGTGCTGGGCGACCGCGAATTTGGGTCGACGAGTTCGGCCATGCAGGTGCTCAACCCAAGGGTGCAAAGCCTGCAGGTAAGGCTGAACCCCTAGGCCAGCGCATCGAAACCGAATTGAAGGCCATGCTTACGGCGCATATTCGCCGGTTGCAGACCAGCCGACAAGGCCAGCTGCCTACGCTGCATAACCCGGCCACGGAGTAGGGGGGGGCGGGCAGGAAAACCGGTTGCCCGGTCATGGGTTTGATCGGCTGGCCTGTAACGTTGCCGTACTAACGGACTATTTAAGCGTCGACAGGGGCGAAGCCGACCTCTGTCCTCTCACGCCCGATCGGGCGGGGAGGATCAGTATTCGCACAGCGTCGAATGTTTCGGTGCCGGCCTGATGATTGGCCACCCGGCGCAGGAAAATACCCGACAGTGTGCTCTTCGATTCTGCGGCCATGTAAAATGAGTATTCATTGCCCGTAGCGGTTTCTCCTGGTACCGAAAACCAGCGCTCGACGGGCGACCCGCTAGCCGCATGTACGGCTTGCTTTACGTAGACACAGATGACGGATTCGTCGGTTGTGCTGACCGGCACCGAGGCCGGAAAAGGGATGAACAGGTCGGCTGTTCCGATATGCGTTTTCGACTTGTAGTTAATTGGCTGGGCGTTGACCCTGCCGAAAACTGGATTAGCAGTGGCAAGCGGTCCGCTTGCCACTGCCGGCCCCTGGGGACCGTCCAGTTCCCTACAGGAAGCCACACTGATAAGCAGCAGCAGACTACCGAACTGGACAGCCTGCCGCACGACCCGCGAGTAGGGTGTTTTCATGAACGTACTATAGTGATGTGGATAGAAAAGCAACACCACAAAGTTGCGGTTGGTAAGCCCGGGCAACCATCCCCCTCCAGGGGGATTTTTTCGGGACAACTGTTTTAATTAGTTTGCTCCTGCCACACTGGTTATACGCTATGAAGATCTGGCTCTGTATTGGTTTGCTCTGCGTCGGACCATGGGTTTGCCAGGGGCAACACCTTTTTCTGATCACCAGCCACCGAAAGCAGGTCATTGATTCGCTGCATAGAACAATAGCCGCTCTCTGCCGGCAACCGGTGCATATCGGGCGCGACACCAGCTTGTTTTTTGCCCTCGATCGGTACTATTACCACCTGTCGCAGCTCAACCCGCGCTTTTCGCCCACCGTCGACCTGCAAAAATTCTACGCGGATTCAATGCTGCGGGTTGCCCGTCGTAGCCGATGGTCCCAGGGTATAGCCATTGCTACCGTGCGGCAGGGGCGGGCTGCATTCAACCACCGGCAGGATTCTACGGCTTTACGGCTGTTGCAGCGGGGGGCTGCTTTGTGTCGTCAGCAACGGTTATCGCATGAACTGGGGTTGGTACTCATCAATCTGGCCACCTGCCTGGCCTACCGCCCAACCAACACGCCCGACGAGTGGCAACAGGCCATGACTTATATGCGGCAGGCGCTGCGCGTGGGCCAGCTTGCAAACGACTCCGAAGTGATTTACCTGTACTATGACTTCATGGGTGACTTTCATATTCTGCGACGCCAGTATGGCCAGGCACTCAGCTACTTCGATGCGGCCGAACCAATACTACGCCAGCACCCGCTTTTGAGCGGCAACCGGACGAATCTGGGCTACCGGGCAATCTGTCATCTGCATCTGGGCCATCAGCAGGCGGCCCGGCAGCTACTGACCCGGTTTTTTGTCCGGAGCAATCCTGATGAAGGTACGTACGCGGCTTATCTGCATCACACTGTGCTCTACGAGATCAGTCAGCACTACCTGAAACACCAGTCGTACCAGTCGGCACTGTATTATCTGCGTCAATACGCCCGTATCCTGCATCAGCGCCCGCCCATCGACCACTTCAAATACCACCGGAGCCTGGCCGAGATTTACGAGAAAACGGGTCAGTATCGGCGGGCACTCTATCACCGGTCACTGTATCAGGCCGCGCAGGATACCATCCGGTCGGAGGAGTTTAGTCAGCAGTTCGCTGCGCTGGAACGGCGCTACCAGGTAAGCCGGCGGGAAACCCAGATCCAGGCCCTGAAGAACCAGACGCTCGATCAGCAGAACCGCGTTCAGCAAACGCGGATCTGGCTATTAGGCGTCAGTCTGCTGCTCCTGTTGAGTGTGCTGGGGCTGCTGCTGTATGCCAGCCGGTTGCGTCGTAAACGAATGCAGTCGGAGTTGCAGCTGGCTACACTCCGTAACAAGGCCAATGCTTCCATTTTGCAGGCCCAGGAGGCCGAGCGGGCCCGAATAGCCGCCGATATTCATGACGAACTAGGGGGCCTGCTGGCTACGGTCAATCACCAGCTTACGCAGAGCTTGCAGGCCCCGACGTTGCCCGAACTGGTGCAGAAAGTAACCGACATCAAATCGGTGTCGGCGCAGGCCGGCGCCCGAATCCGGCATATTGCCCATAATCTGATGCCGCCCGATTTTGCCCGGCTCGGGCTGGTGGAGAGTGCCCAGCAGCTGGTTGAATCGCTGGACGATCAGCAGGGGACGTTTGCCCTGTTTGGCGAACCTCGGCGCCTGATTCCCGAGGTCGAACTGAATACGTACCGGATCGTGTCCGAACTGCTGCACAACATTCGCAAACACGCCCAGGCCAGTCATGTGTCGGTGCAGTTGCTGTTCCATACCGATGGGCTTAGCCTGGTTGTCGAAGATGACGGAATTGGCTATGACGGGGCCGAAGACGCGAGCCGTTCGGCCGGAATTGGTTTGAAAACGATTCAGTCGCGAGTTACTTACCTGAATGCCCGCTGGCATACCGACAGCAGTCCGCGGGGTACGATCACGCTTATCGATATTCCCTATGCTTATGACCCAGGCAAGCCTGCTGATCGCCGATGATCACCGGCTTTTTAACGATGCTATCGCCACCATGCTACGGCCCCTGTCGCGGGTAGTGCAACAGGTATTTGACGGAGCCAACCTGCACTATGCTATCCAGAAACACTGCCCGGATTTGCTGTTGCTGGACATCAATTTACCCGCTCTCAACGGGCTTGAGGCCGCCCGCCTTATTCGCCAGCACACGCCCGACCTGGCCATTGTGCTGGTGACCATGTACAACCACGCCCACTTTGTTGCTGAAGCGAAAACGCTGGGGCTAAACGGGTATCTGCTCAAAGATTCGCCTTCGGACGTGCTCATTCAGGGCGTGCAGACCGTGCTGGATGGCGGTTCCTTCTTTGATCCGAAGCTCCGGAAGCGTCCTGACCTGACCGATACGTTCGTCAAAGTCAGCCTGCTCTCCCGGCGCGAAAAAGAAATAGTGCAGTGGCTGATATCGGGAAAAACGGCTGAGCAGATAGCCGATGCGTTGTGCATCACCTACGAAACCGTTAAAAGCCACCGCAAGAATATTTATCTCAAGCTGGGCATCAACAGCCTTATCGAACTCGTACAGTTCAGCCGGGAGCAGGAGTAGGTAGCATAGTCAGGTGCCGGGCATCGGAAAACCCATGGCTTATACGGGATGATTGCCCAGCAGGCCGTTACGGGTCTGGCGGCTGCTTTCAGCCACGGCCTGTACGTTCGTCAGTCCAGCGTATCGGCCCGTTACGCTGACCGGGCCGATGCCCGCCAATTTGCAGCACCGGGCCCGGTGGCGTATTTTCAGGGCTTCAGCGCGGCCAGTTCCGGATCCGGAGCCTCCGCCACAACCATCCTGACAACCATGACCACAACGGCTACCTTCTTCAGCGCTCTGCTGCTCGCCACCGCTGCCCTGGCTCAACCAAGCCCATCGGCACCGGTTTCGGCTACCCAGCCAGGGGCCTCCACCGCCAAACGACCCATTCGTCCGTCCGACGTGATGCGGCTCCAGACCATTGCCGACCCGCAGGTGTCGCCCGATGGCCAGTGGGTGGCTTATGTGCAGTCGGCTGTCGACGCGAGTAAAGACAAACGCAACGCCGATATCTGGATGGTGCGCTGGGACGGTGCCGAATCCGTGCAGCTTACCAGCAGTCCCGACGGCGAATCGACCCCGCGCTGGAGTCCCGATGGCAAGTGGCTGTCGTTTCTGTCGAGCCGGAGTGGGCTGCCCGGTACGGCGCCCGGCACGCAACTCTGGCTGATGGACCGGCGCGGGGGCGAAGCCCGCAAACTGACCGACCTGAAGGGCGAACTGGAAGAGTATGAATGGTCGCCGTCGGGCCGGAAAATCGCCCTGGTCATTCGGGATAAGGATTACTCCGATTCGGCCAAAACCAAGGTCCGCACGCCCTACGTGCTGGATCGGCACCAGTTCAAGGCCGATATGAAGGGGTACCTGGATCGCCGGCCCATGCACCTCTACGTGTTCGATGTGGCCACCAAAACGCTGGACACGCTCACCAGAGGCCTGTATGACGAAACCGCCCCGGCCTGGTCGCCCGACGAAACGCAGCTGGCCTTTACCAGCAACCGAAGTGCCGACCCCGATAAAAACGAGAACACCGATGTGTATGTGATGGCGGCCCGGGCGGGGGGGCAGCCGCGCCAGCTCACCAACTGGCCGGGCCGCGATGGGGGTGCCGTCTGGAGCCCCGATGGCCGGCAACTGGCGTACCTGCGCTCCACGGCGTCGACCGACTTTATCATGTACGACCAGCCCGTGCTGGCGGTGATTGGCGTGGAGGCCGGCGCGGCAGGCCTGCCGCAGCCTCGCCTGCTGTCGCTGCCGCTCGACCGCCCCGTCCGGAACGCCCGCTGGTCGGCCGATGGGCAGCGCATTGGCCTGCTGATCGACGACGACCGCCGGACCCACGTGGCCGAATACGGCGTCGCTGATGGTAAGCTGACTTACCTGACCACGGGCGACCGGGCCTTTGCCGACCTCGAACTGAATCCGAAAGGGGGGTGGGTTACGCTGATGAGTGAGCCGCAGCTGCCAACGGAAGTGTACGCCCTCGAAAACGGCGCCACCCGTCGGCTCACCGCCGTGCAGAACGAATTTGTGGCTCCGCTGGCGCTGGCCGCCGTTACGGGCTACACCTCGCGCAGCAAAGACGGGGCGCAGGTGTCGAACCTGCTGTTTCTACCGCCCGGGGGGGCTTCCGCCAAACTGCCGGCTGTTTTCTACATTCACGGCGGGCCGGTGGGGCAGGATACGTACGGCTTCGATCTGACGCGGCAGGTGCTGGCGGGTGGGGGCTACGCCGTGGTAGGCGTCAACTACCGGGGTAGCAACGGGCGCGGCCTTGCCTACACCAAAGCCATCTATGCCGACTGGGGTAACAAAGAAGTGCTTGATGTGCTGGGGGCTGCCGACGCGCTGGTGCAGAAAGGCACGGCCGACCCCGCCCGGCTGGGTATCGGTGGCTGGAGCTACGGCGGTATTCTGACCAACTACGTGATTGCATCGGATACACGGTTCAAAGCTGCCGCCAGCGGGGCCGGTAGTTCGCTGCAGCTGACCATGTATGGCAGCGACCAGTACGTGAATCAGTACGAGAATGAACTGGGCCTGCCCTGGAAAAACCTCGACAAGTGGCTCAAAGTGTCGTATCCGTTTCTGAAGGCCGACCGGATAAAAACCCCGACGCTGTTCATGGCGAGCGAGAAAGATTTCAACGTGCCGGTGGCGGGCAGCGAGCAGATGTATCAGGCCCTGCAGACGCTGGGGGTACCTACGCAGCTGATCATTTACCCCAACCAGTTTCACGGCATCACCACGCCCAGCTATCAGCAGGATCGATTGGTGCGCTACCTCAGCTGGTTCGATCAGTATCTGAAAGGCAACCTGTCGGCGGCTCAAACGGGTCGGTAATACGCCTTCGCTTGCCCGGCCCAAACGCCCGGCTCATCCGATACACGGGATGGGTCGGGCGTTTTTTGTTTGGGATAATTCCGCTGGGCCGGGGCGGGTTTCTACGCGGTCCGGCCCAGCAGTTCTACGGATTCTGATCGGATAAAGCGCCAGCTGTAGAGCATTGCTATGGTGTTAACTAATTGAATATCAATGGTAAGTGTTGGTGCGGGGTGATGCTGGTCATACGTTTATCCGATTGTCCGACGCCCGCGTAGCCAGTAGGTTTGTTGTCAGAAATCACCCGTGGCCAGATCGGCTGTAGGTCTGTTTCGCAAGCTCTGCCCCTGCTGCTCTATGCGCTTCACGCTACTGCTTCTCGGCTTTCTGTTTCTGTCCGGCCAATCGGGTCGGGGACAGTCGGCACCCGATCCGCGGCCGTCGCTGGTCAGGGTGTCGGGCGGGTTGAACGCCTACGCCGGCCTGTATGCCAGCAACGGCATTGCCGCCCGAAACCAGCCCGCTCCGCTGGGGCTGAGCGGGGCCGTTACGGTTACGCTGCCGGGGGGCGTGTCGCTGCCGTTCTCGGCCGTGCTGGGCAATCAGGGCAGCAGTTTTCGGCAGCCCTTCAACCAGTTTGGCGTGTCGCCCACGTACAAATGGGCAACGCTGCACGCCGGCTACCGCAACGTCAGCTTCTCGCCCTTCACACTGGCCGGGCACACGTTTCTGGGCGGAGGGGTGGAGCTGAATCCCGGCAAGCTGCGGCTGGGCGCCGTCTACGGCCGCTTCAACAAAGCCATCTCGACCAAACTGGCCGAACCCGATATCATACCCGCCTATCAGCGAACGGGTTACGCCGTGAAAGTAGGCTACGGCAAACCCGGCAACTACGTCGACCTGATTCTGCTGCGGGCCCGCGACGATTCCAGCTCAATTGCCGCGCAGCCCCGGTCGCTGACGCAGACGGTGGTGCCCGCCGAGAATCTGGTGCTGGGCCTGACCACCCGGCTGCTGATTCTGAAACACCTGACGGTGGAGCTGGACGAAGCCGTCAGCGCCTATACCCGCGATGTGCGGGCCACGCCCGTGATGGCCGAAGGCAGCAACCCGCTGGTGCGGCTGTTTGGCCGGCTGCTCACGCCCCGGCTCTCGACCCAGCTGACGCAGGCTACGCAGGCGGCTATCGGCTACCGGGCAGGGCTCGCCGGCATCCGGTTTCAGTACAAGCGCATCGACCCCAATTTCCAGACCATGGGGGCCTACTATTTTCAATCGGACATTGAAAGCTACGCCCTGGCGCCCAGCCTGACCCTGCTCGCGGGCAAGCTGCAGCTGTCGGGTAGCTACGGTTTGCAGTTCGACAACCTGGCCGGTAACAAAACGGCCCGAACGGGTCGGAAAATCGGTTCGCTGGTGGCGTCGTACAATCCCTCCGCCACGTTCGGCCTCGATCTGCAGCTGGCCAACTACGGTATCAGCCAGCAGGCGGGGCTGCGGCCGATTATCGACACGCTTCGGCTGGCGCAGAACAATCTGTCGGCCACGGTCAGCGGGCGCTACACGCTCCAGAAAAACGACGTACTGCAGGTGTTTACCCTGACCACCACCTACCAGCAGCTCAGCGACCTCAACGCCACCACGGCCAGCCAGACCGAAAGCCGCAACACCAACCTGAACCTGGGGTATTTCTACCAGCAAACTACCACGGGCTGGGGCATCAACGGCATGCTGTCGTACACGCAGACGCAACTGCCCGTGGCCTTGGGCGATACCAACCAGACCGTGCGCTTTTTCGGGCCGACGCTGGGGGCTACCCAATCTTTTTTCGACAAAAAGCTCACCACCTCGGCCACCGCCAGCTACCTAATCAACCAGCAGGCGGGGCTGACGGGCAAGGTGCTGACCATCAGTGCCAGCGCCGGCTATCAGGTGGCCAAACGGCAGACCCTCAGCCTGTCGGCCAACTACCTCAATAGTAACACGGGCATTCAGGCGCAGCTGTTCAACGAACTCAGAGCAAACCTCGGCTATGGTCTTTCCTTTTAAATACCGTTCACTAGTCTATCGACAGTCGTCTGCCCAGCAGTGGGGCTGGCTGGTGGCCTTCGGGCTGCTGCTGGCCTCCCTGTCCGGGTGGGCGCAATCCTTTCCGCTGCAGGTGCAGGTCAGCGTGCTGCCGCCCTACAGCGCGTACCTGCAGGACTACCCCGGCGCGGGGCAGCAGGTGCGGGTGTTCATCATCAACACCAGCCGGCAAACCTACCAGATCCGGCTGGCGGGCCAGCTGACGGGCGACAATGGCGTGGTGATCCGGACGGCGGCCGGCTACCGCCCGCCCCGCCCCCTGACGGTACCGCCGGGCCAGACCCTGCTGAGCCGGTCGGACCTGGAAGGGCTGTTCGATCTGAATCAGGTGGAGGTGACGGGAATCGATAAAACTCAGCTGGCCCGGGGCCTGCCGCTCCCCGACGGGCAGTACCAGCTCTGCATCCGGGCGTTCAGCGAAACGCCCACCAACACGGCCGCTGTGGTGTTTGGCCAGCCCTTATCGGCGGAGTTCCCGATTGGCTGTTCGGCCCCGATTGCGGTACGCTCGGTCGAGCCGCCCATCCTGATCACTCCAGGCTGCGATGCCGCCGTTACGGCCACCAACCCCCAGGCGCTGGTCTTTACCTGGACACCCCCGGCGGGCGTGTCGCCGGCCCTGGTCGAGTACACCCTGCGCGTGGTTGAGCTGCCGCAGGTCGACGTAGACCCGAACGTATTTATCGATGCCGTGGCGCTACCCCGGTCGGGGGTGGAGGTGCGAGGTCTGCGCACGAGCACCTTCCTGTACGGGCCCACACAACCCCCGTTGCAGCTGGGCCGGCGCTACGCCTGGCGCGTACAGGCCATTGACCGCAGCGGTAAGCTGCATTTTCTGAACGATGGCAAAGCGCCCGTCTGCCCCTTCACCTACGGCACTGTGCAGCCCACGCTGGCCCTGACGCCCGGTCAGGAGCTGGTGCAGACCCCTACCAAACTGGTGCCGATGCCCGGCCCGGCGGTGCTGGCCACCACGCCTACGGGTGCTACGGCCGTGGCCAGTGTAATTCCCGCCCCGCCCGTAGCCACCGAACAGAAGGTGGCCAAAAGCAGCGTTGTCTGTAAAGCCGTAAGCCAGCCCGACAACACCAAACTCCAGACCGGCCCGCTCGACGGGAAAACGGTGAAACTGGGCGAGTTCGAACTGACCATTGCCACCGCCACCTCGGGGAAAGCAGGGCTGTCGGGAACGGGGCGGGTGAGCTGGCAGGGGGCACCCATCAAAGTGGTGTTTACCGATCTGCAGGTCAACACAGATAATCAGGTGATCAACGGCACCGTTACCTCCGACAGCAAGGGGCCGGGTATGCCGACGATTACGCCCGGTTCGCTGAGCAGCTACAGCAGCCTGCCCCCCGATTACTTCGATAAAATAACCAACTCGCTGACCACGGCCGCCAAGCAGGCGATAGCCGTGCCGCTGCCGATCAAATACGACGGCACGATCGGTACGATCGGTATCAACCAGATGACGTTCAGTCCGGTGGGGGCTATGATGGATCTGGTGCTGGGCGTACCCATTCCGGAGGCTAATGGCAAACTGCTGCTGGCCGCTACCGAGGTCTGCACGCGCCCCAGCCAGCGCATTCCCGACAATGGTGTGGTATATCTGGTGCAGGATTTTACGGTGCCGGGCATTGGCCAGACGCTCACGTTCCGGAAAAAAGACCCCGAGAAACCCGGTGTCGACGGCACCCAGGCGCAGGTAAAGAACGGTGATTTTGAAAAGGTCCATGCGGTAGTGAGCATCAACCTGGGCAGCAAGGTGCTCCGGCTCGACGATGGGCAGGGCGGCACCAAGGCGGGCGACGTGGTCAGCACCGTTACCACCGATTTTGTGAGCTGGTCCGACTGGATCGGTAAAGTGGAGCTGCCGCCGTTCCAACTCCCGCTGCTGAGTGGCGTCACCTTCTCGGGCAACGAGGTGCTGTACGACCATTCGAGCGTGCGTAACGTCGATGGGTTCAGCCTGCCCGACGACTATAAAGACGACAAGGGGCCCACCTTCGAGGGGGTTTACTTTAAAAAGCTGACGGTACAGCTGCCTAAATCGCTCAAAGACAGTCCGCGTATCAGTATCGGTGTCAACGGGGGCGTCGTCAACGGGTCGGGCTTCACGGGGGTTATCACCAGTACGGCAGCGCCCGTGCTCGACTACAAGAAAGAGAACATTGCCGGGTTTGGGTTCGGTATCGACCAGATTCAGTGGACCATCGTGCAGAACAGCAACCGGGGCGGGTTTATGCTGGGCCAGCTTCAGTTTCCGATCAGCACCGATGCGTTTAGCTACAGCTGTAATCTGTCGGGCGGTTTCGATAAGCTGCAGTTTACGGCTTCGCCCAAAGACGGGTATGCCGTGCCGCTGTTTGCCGCGACCATGGATCTGAACGCCAACACCAGCATCGACCTGACTTACACGGCGGGCAAAGGGGTTCAGGTGGGTATGAAACTGGCCGGCAAAGTCAGTATCAACGTCAAGAAATTCGCCGGCAGCGGCACCACCGGCCAGCTGATCGACGGCGTAGTGCCAAAGCTGTGTTTCCAGGATTTTCAGCTGCGAAACGCCACGGCCCCCGGCCTGTCGCCCCTGGGGGCTGGCCTGTATGCCAGTACCGGCAACTGGCAGCTCGATACCCAGTGTGCCCAGGTAGCCGGCAGCAGCCCACCCAAAGGCGGGGGAGGCCCTTGGTCGCCCGACGACCTAAACCGGCCTTGGGAAACAACCGCCGGCGATGACAGCAAGCCGGCGCTGGCTGGTTTCCCACTCGATTTCGACCCGCCCGCGTTCATCACGGCGAAGGAAGGAGCCGGTATCCGACTCGGCGTGGGGCTGCACCTGGGAGAGGTAGCCGACGACAAGAGCATGGTGCAGGCCCATGGCTCGGTCGATGTGCTGGGGAGCATCGGACAGGTGAACGGCCGCTTCAGCCCGGTGTATAAGGGCACCTACCCCCGCAGTTTCAGCCTCGCCGGCGGAATCGGGCCGCTGAAGGTGACGGGAGAAATGAAGTTTTTCAACACGGATGCTACCTACGGCGACGGCCTGAAGGGCAGCGCATCGGTGACGATTCCCAACTTCGACGTGACCCTGAAAATGATGCTGCTGTTCGGCAACGTGCAGGGCTTTCACTACGGTTTCGTCGACGGCAGTGCCCAGTTTCCGGGCATCCCGATTGTGGGGCCCATACGGCTGACGGGGCTGGGCGGGGGCATGCACTACAACATGCGCATGACCGTGGGCGGGCAGAACGCGCTGGCCGACCCTACGCTGGTGACCAAGCTGCCCAAGGCTACCAACGACCTGACCACGCCCCCGACCATCGACCTCAACAAACCCGGCCAGACTATGTCGGGCGCGGTGTTCGTACCCGACAAGGGACACTGGGGCCTCACGGCCAAGGTGTACGCCGGGCTGGTCGACCCTAAAGTATTCAACGCCAGTCTGGCCCTGACCATGGATTTTTCGGGGGGCAGCCTGTGGGGCGTTTCCATGCACGGAAATGCCAACGTGATCAGCCAGTCGGGCGATGGCGACGCAGCCGACGGCGTTGTCCACGCCCTGATGGACATCACCTATGCCGACAAGGAGCTGGACGCCGGGCTACAGGTCGATGCCAACTTTTTGACGGCCAGTGTCAAGATTCCGTTTCACATGCACGTTGCTTCGGCCAAAGACTGGTTTATCAAACTGGGCGATCCGCAGGGCCAGCGGATATCGGTGGTGCTGTTCGATCTGAACAAGTCGATTGTGAAGGCACACCTGGGGGCGGAGGCCTACCTGGTTGCCGGTGTAGGACCGAATGTGGGCGGTCTGCCCCCCGTGCCCGCCATTGTCGACAATTTTCTCACTAATGGCGCGAACACCCTGGCCTCGGCCAAGGCGGCCTACCAGCACCGGTCGATGCCCAATCTGATGCCCATTGGTAATAATTTTAAACTGCTGCTGGGTGGTAAGCTGGAGGGTGACTTTAAGGTCGAGGTGGAGCCCTTTCGGTTTTCGGCCAACGCCGTGGTGGGCTTCGATGCCGCGCTGGCCCAGAACATGGCGTGCGCCGAGGGTGGTACGCCAGACGGTGTTAAGGGCTGGTACGGCGAGGGACGGGCTTACGTGTATCTGGGGGGCAAGGTAGACCTGTTTGTCGATACCTGGTTTTTCTCGGGTTCGCTGACGCTGATGAAGCTGGAAGCCGGCGCGCTGCTGCAGGCTGGTCTGCCCAAGCCCGCCTGGGCCGCCGGCCGGGTAAAAGTAGCGGGCGAGGTACTGGATGGTCTTATCTCGGTATCGACCACGCAGGACTTTGCACTCGGCGACAAGTGTTCGCCGGTCTACAACGGTGACCCGCTGAAGGATATCGAGATCATCTCGGAAATAACACCGGCCACCAACGAAACCGATGTGTCGACACTGCCGACGATGGCCGTGGCCTTCAATATGCCGATGAATAAGGTGTTCGAGGTGTACGTTTCGAGCGATGACATCCGGTATTACCAGTTCAGAGCGGCTGCGCCGGTCATCACCATGACCCCACCCAACGGCAGCGCCACCAAACTGACCGAGCTGGGACCGGTAAACTGGGCCGCCGATTACCGCTCCTATACCGTGTCGGCAACGGCCTACCAGCCCTCCTTCGCCACCGTCAAACTCACGCAGTCGGTTAGCATCAAGGAAATGAACGGGGGCCAGTACGGCAACCCGGTCGATCCGATGAACTACCAGACCGGCCAGCGTGAGCCGCGTAGCCAGCAGAAAGAATCCAGCTTCACGCTGGGCAAACAGCCCGACGAGATACCGCTGGAAACCATTACCCGCACCTGGCCCATTAATGGTCAGCAGTATTTTCTGAAAAGCCACCAGCCCACGGGCCTGCTGACCGGAAAAACCCTGAAGGGACTGGATATCCTGAAAGCCAAAGCCGGCGAACAGCTGTCGGCCACGTTTGAGACGGGCAAGGGCGAGCGGCTGACGGTGCCGCTGACCTACGATGGCGAAAACACGCTGACCTTCCCCATTCCGGCCACGCTGAAAAACCAGACGGCCTACCGCCTGACGCTGGGCCGGCAGGCCAAACCCGCCGGCAGCATGCCCGGCGGACCGCTCACCAAGTCGCAGTACGTGACGCTGGCGCAAAGCCCGAAAGTGCAGCTCTACCGCACCACCTTCAATGCCGGCGCGGTGCAGGCGGCCGCTGCGGCTAACCAGGCCAATCAGCAGACGGTCTACTTCTCACTTCAGTTTGCCACCAGCCAGTTCAATACCTTCGAGGAAAAACTGGCCGCCCTGAACCTGAAGGCCTCTGACTACAAGTACGACAGAGAAATCTATCTGAGTCCGGCCGCCGGGACCTACGAGCGATTCGACCGCATCGACCTCTTCAACAATACCATTTATCCCAGCTTTGTATCGCCCCGGCTGCTCAACTACGAAACCCCGATTGCCGGTACACCCTATGCCAATACGCCCTACGAGAAAGAAGTGCGTACCCGGATCTATGATAAGCTGAAACTGCTGGCGGAGGACGGCAGCGGGTCGTACACCTCGGCGGGAGCCGGGCAGGGCGTCAGTGCCGATTTTCGCCTGTCGACCCTGAGCGAGCTGACCCCGGCCTCCGACCCGTATGACCGGGAAGCGTACAACGATCCCAACGGAACGTCGTCGGTAGGGGGTGTGCCGCAGCGGGTGCTCTTTCTGACGGCGTCGAAAGCAGCCTACAACCCGCTTAAGTCGGAGCTGAGCTGGCGGTTTGTGCGCGACAAGCTGGCCTACTGGGATCTGGTGGCGCTAAGCGGCATTCTCGACGCCCTGCAACGACTGAACTACCTGGATGTGCTGGGCGGCAAGACCTACAGCCCTGATAAGAACCTGAACGATCAGGCGTATATGGCGCTTCATTACCACGACCCCAACGCCGAGTCGGGCCATGTGTATGAGCCCACCTTCTACAGCGAAGCCTATATCGATGGCAATGGCAAGCAGCAGCCCCCGTCCAGCTGGCCCAACCCCAGTTATCGGAAAGTAGACGGCGCGGTCTACGACGAATGGGGGCATATACGGGTCGCATCGCCCTACAAGACGCTCATAATCAATAGTTTTTCGGGTGCGCTATACCGGAAGAAAACGTACTGGACCTTTGCCGAAGATAGCTACTACAAGCTGCAGGCCTACACCGACGATACGGGCAAAACCTACGGCGATGGCCCGGTTCGCGATGCCAAATCGCCCTTTCGAATCGCCTTCAAATACGGGTCTGGCCAAAGCCCGAAGGTTGTGAATAAGACCTTCACCATTGGCTCTCAGAACGCTCAGGGTTTCACGCCCATTCCCTACACACCCTATTCAACCTCCTTTTTCCTCAACAACTAATGCCCGGCCATGAACGCAACGCGACTACTGCTGTTTTTGGGCTGGCTGGTGGCTGGCCTCGGCCCAACCCGGCCGGCAGCCGCCCAGCTGGCTCGTACCCGCCCGGTGCGCCCGGCGCCGACTCGCCCGGCGCACCTGTTTGTGAAAGCCTTCAACTACGGCGACTCGATTGTACTGCGCTGGAACGTCGACCGGGGGGCCTACTGGCTGGCGGCCAACAAACGGGGGTATGTGGTGGAGCGCATCGCGTACCTCGGCACCCGCGAGAAACCGGTGCGGCAGCGGGTGCGGCTGGCGCTGGTACGGCCCTGGTCGCTCGATTCCATGAAGAAAAGCCTGTCCCGCAACGACCGGTTCGTGGCTATTGCTGCGCAGCTGCTGCACGGTAAAACCAACGCCCGGCCCGAACCGAATACGATGGGCGATGTGTACCGGACGTACGAGCGGCAGCAGGGACAGCTGCTCTCGGCCGCCATGGCCGCCGAATTCTCGGCCCCGGCGGCTACCGCACTTGGCCTGCGCTGGACCGATCGCTCGTTCGATAAGGGCGTGGTTCAGTATGAATACCGCGTCTGGATCAACAACGGGCCATCGCCCCGGGCCGGCGACCTGACCGATACGGCCACCGTGCGGGTGTCGCCCCGGCTGACGAATACGCTGACGCCCCCCCGGCTGATGGGCGTGGAGGCCGGCGACAGTGTGCTGACCGTACACTGGCAGCGGCACCACAACATGGGCCTATACGCGGGCTACTACATCGAGCGCAGCACCGATGGCAAAACGTTCCGGCGGCTCAATGAGGTGCCGTACGTGGCGCCCCGGCGCGACTCGGCGCAGGCCGACACTACGCAGGGCATCGGGGCCGACGAGGTAAGCTACCGGGATTCGGTCGGGAGCAACTACCGGACGTTTTATTACCGGATCATTGGCATCAACAGCTTTGCCGATCTCAGTCCGGCCTCGGCTGTGGTATCGGGCCGGGGGCGCGACCTGACACCTCCCCGGCCACCCATCGACATCCGCAAAACAATTGAAGACAACCGGCGCATCGTGCTGACCTGGACGCTGCCCCGGCCCGACCCGGACCTGAAAGGTTTTTTCGTGGGGCAGGCCAATGAATACGGCGGTCCCTACGTGCCTCTGAATAAAGACCTGCTGCCGCCGTCGACCCGCACGTTTGTCAACGAAAAGCCGGTGCCTTACCTGGGTAAGTACTACGTGATAGCCGTTGTCGACACGGCGGGTAACACGGCGTACAGCTATCCCGTTACAGCGCTTATCGACGACAAGGTGCCACCGGCCGCCCCCGCCCGGCCTACTGCCCGGGTCGATACGAATGGGGTAGTAACCCTACGCTGGCCTACCAGCCGCGAACCCGATGTACTGGGCTACAAAGTGTACCGGTCGTATGAGCGCGGCAACCCCTATTATCAGCAACGCACTACGGATATCCTGGCCGATTCGGTTTTTACCGATACACTGCCCCGAAACACCCTTACCCGACAGGCATTTTACCAGCTGGTGGCCGTTGACCAGAGCAACAACCATTCGTTGTTTTCCGAGTCGACTGCCGTCCCGATTCCCGATCGGGTTGCTCCCAGTTCGCCCATTATCCGGCAGGTACTGGTGCAGGACAGGGGGATCCAGCTGCTGCTGATCCCCAGTCTGAGCGACGATGTGGTCGAACACGTGCTGTACCGGCGGCAGGCGGGCGAAAACTGGCAGCCGATTCGCCGGATTGCCGGCCACCCCACCACCGAGCAGGCGTTACTGGATACGGCCCTGCTGAGCCAGCACACCTACGAGTACAGCCTGATGGCCCGCGATGCCGGGGGGCGCTGGTCGGAGCGCTCGTTTATCGTGTCGGCCCAATACGTTAATCTCCAGGCCGAAACGGCCCAGCCGCCCACCGGTCTGCAGGCCCGCTACGACCGGGCGCAGGGCAGCGTTCGGCTCGACTGGAAATCATCGGCGCTGGCGGCCGACCGGCAGTTTATGATCTACCGCAGTCTGTCGGGCTCGCCACCCCTGCCGTATCGGCTGGTAGGGGCGGGCACCTCCTTCACCGATACCGCCCTGCCTGGCCCCGGCACCTACACTTATGCCGTGCAAACCATCGTAACGGCCCACCGCTCGGGGCTTAGCCCTGCCGTTCAGGCATTGGTTCAGCCCTGAGCGGACCATTCTCCCTGCTGTCAACGCCATCCACGCAAGCCCGGGTGAAGAACCCCCCTGTCTTTATGAACCGCTTTACACGCATCTATCTGCTAGCCCTGGGGCTCCTGACCACCGCGGGGCTACGGGCTCAGTCCAACGCCCCGTCGAATCTGGCGGGAACGGCCCCGGCCTATAACCGGGTGGTGCTGACCTGGAAAGACAATACCACCAACGAAGCCAAATTTGACATCGAACGCAACGATTTCACGAGCTTTACCAAAATTGGTGAAGTCGCAGCCAACACGACTACGTACACCGACAATACCGTGCAGGGCAGTGGCTCGTACACCTACCGGGTGCGGGCCGTGCTGGCAACGGGCGCGCCTACCACGTATTCGGGCCAAATCACCGTAAACACCCCGGCTGCGCCCCCCACCACGCCCACCGGGCTGGGAGCGGCTGCCCAGTCGCCCTCGATTATCCGGCTGAGCTGGACCAATCCTGGTGGGGGCAGTGCCACCGATTTTCTGCTCGAGCGGGCGCCGGCCTCGGGCGGGCCTTTTGCGCAGGTAGCCATTGTGCCCTACAGCCGCACCCCCACCTACGACGATACCGGGCTGGCCAGTGGCACCCAGTACTGCTACCGGGTGCGGGCAAGGGGCCCCGGCGGTATGTCGGACTATTCAAACACCGCCTGTACGACTACAACGGCCGTACCCCCCGTCACGCCCTCGGGTCTGAGCGTGCTGGCGGTGTCGACAAGCCAGCTGCAGGTGTTCTGGCAGGATGCCAACGTGGTACCCGTCACGTTCGAAATCTCGCGGGCCACCAGTCCCGGTGGGGCGTATCAGGTCATCCAGGCCGATTTCGGGCAGAAAATCTACGACAACACGGGGCTGGCGGCCAATACAGCATACTGCTACCGGGTACGGGCTAAAAACAGCGCGGGCCAGTTTTCGGGCTACAGCAACGAAGCCTGCGGTACCACCAAAGCCCCGGCTCCAACGGCGCCCAACGCCCCGGCCCGGCTAAGTGTGAGCGCCGGCAGCAGCAGCCAGATCAATTTGCAGTGGGCCGACCTGTCGGACAACGAAACCGGTTTCCAGATCGAGCGGGCAACCGGCCCCACCGGCACCTTTGCTAAAATTGCCGATGCCGGGGCCAACGCTACGACTTACAGCGACAATGGGCTGGCCGGCAACACGCAGTACTGCTACCGGGTGCGGGCCGTGAACGGGGTAGGGCCCAGCGCTTATACCGAGGTGCAGTGCGGCACTACGCCCGCGGCCCCGGCCGGGGTGCCGCAAAACCTGGCCGCGGCCGCAGCATCGACCACGCAGATCAACCTGAGCTGGACGGGCGTAGGCGGGGCCGCCGGCTATCAGCTGGAGCGCAGCCCGAACGGCAGCGATGGTTGGACTAAACTCGCCGATCTATCCGGCTCGGCCACGACTTACAGCGACCCCAACCTGACGCCCAATACTCGATATTTCTACCGCATCCGGGCGCTGAATGCCACGGGTGCGCCGGGGGGCTATTCCAACGTGGCCGACGCCACCACGCCCGACAGTCCGCCGGCAGCCCCCGTGCGGCTCGCCATCACCACCGTTGCCTACAATCAGATCGGACTGCAGTGGGCGGCCGGGTCGGCCAACCAGAATGGCTTTCAGCTGGAGCGCAGTCCCGATGGCAACAGCTGGGCCAAACTCGCCGACCTGCCGGCCGGCGCTACCACCTACGCCGACAATGCCGTGCAGCCGCTGACCCGCTACTACTACCGCATCCGGGCTGTGAACGCAGCCGGCCCGTCGGATTATTCAGGTGTTGTTGATGCGACCACGCCCGCCGGACCGCCGGCCGCTCCGCAGAACCTGGTAGCCACGGCCGCGTCGACCACGCAGATAGACCTCAGCTGGTCGGCTATCGCGACAGCGTCTGGCGTGCTGGTTGAACGCAGTCCGAACGGTAGTGACGGCTGGAGTCAGGTGGCTAGTCTGCCCGGCTCGGCCACGACCTACAGTGACCCCAGCCTGACGCCCAACACCCGCTACTTCTACCGCATCCGGGCCGTGAATACCAGTGGGGTGGGGCCTTTCTCGACCGTGGCCAACGCTACCACGCCCGATGCGCCCCCGGCCGCGCCGGCCCGCCTGACCGCTACGGCGGTTTCGTTCGGCCAGATCGATCTGCAATGGGCCGATGTGTCGGGCAACGAAGCCGGTTTTCAGCTGGAGCGCAGCCCCGACGGCAGCAGCTGGACCAAACTAACCGACCTGCCAGCCAACGCCACCAACTACAGCGACCGCACCCTCAACCCCCGAACGCGCTATTTCTACCGCATCCGGGCCGTGAACGCAGCCGGGGCATCGGCCTATTCAGGCGTGGCCGACGCCACCACGCCCGACGGCCCACCCGCAGCCCCCGTGCGCCTGACGGCCACGGCGGCATCGACCACCCAGATCGACCTACAATGGACCGATACGGCCGACAATGAAACCGGCTTCGAACTGGAACGCTCGACAGACGGGACCACCTTTTCCAAAATCGCCGACCTGCCGGCCAATGCAACGACCTATCCGAATACCGGCCTGACGCCCAACCAGCGCTACCTTTACCGGTTGCGGGCGAAGAACGCGGTCGGCGTGTCGGCCTACTCGAACGTGGCCGAGGCCACTACGCCCGACGTGCCCCCGGCCGCCCCGGCCCGCCTGACGGCCACGGCCACTACGCCCATCCAGGTGGTGCTGACCTGGGCCGATCTGAGCACCAACGAAAGTGGCTTTCAACTGGAAAGGGGCAGCAGCGCCACCGGCACCTTTACCAAACTGGCCGATCTGCCGGCCAACACCACTACCTATACCGATAATAACCTGGCCGATGCCACGGCCTACTGCTACCGGGTACGGGCGCTCAACGCGGCCGGGGCCTCGGCCTACACTGAGGCTGTCTGCGTAACGACTCCGCTGGCTCCCCCGGCCGAACCGGGCGGTCTGACGGCGCAGGTGCAGGATTATGACCAGATTCGGCTGGTCTGGGCGGCTGTGTCGCCCAAAGCCCTGACGGTCAGTATCGAACGGGCTACCAGCCCCGGAGGGCCGTTTGCGGAAATCAGGCAAGTGCCGGCCCCTACAACCAGTTACGTCGACCCCAACCTGACCGAGTTTACCACCTACTACTACCGCATCCGGGCCATCAACGCAGCTGGCAACTCCGCCTACTCCAATGTGGCATCGGCCCGGATCAGTGAAGTGGTGATCGCGGTAGCCGAAGCGCTGGACGCCCATACCGATCTGGTGGTCAGCAACCGCACGCTACACGTCAGTACCGACTGGTTGGTGCCAGCCACGGCCACGCTGCAGCTGCGTACGACGGCGGGGCAACCGGTTCTGACCGATCACAGAACCGTACGCCCGGCCGACCGATGGCAGTATGAGCTGGCGCCCATACCAGCCGGCGTTTACATCATCCAGATCGAGTCTGACGGCCGAACGCTGGCAAAACGAATCGTACTACCATGACGCTACTACATACCACGCGGCTGAGCCTGCTGCTCGCCCTGCTGCTGGCAGCCTGCCAGCCTACCCCCGTGCCGTCGATCACCGATCAGCTGAGTCGCGTCTGGCAAGCCCAGCTGGTGCGTGAGAACGAGGTACTGGTGTATACCCTGGGCGGCACCGGCAACATCAAACCCGGTTACGCTACTTTCCGGCTCGATTTGAGCAAACCCGGTGTGGCCACGCTGAAAGATATCGATGGCAAGCTGCTGACGGGCACCTGGACGGTCTCGACCAATAACCAGCGGCTGATTCTGGCGGGGCTGACGCCCAGACCGACCAATACCGACGGCACCATCGAATACTACATAACCGAACCGCCCACCCCGGGTTCGCTGAAGCTGGAACGCACGGCCGAGAGCCGAAAAACCGGCAATTCGCTGAATCAGTATGCGCTGGTGCCCGAGTAGCTTCTATAGGCAGCGGGCTCAGTCGGCTGGCCCGCGCGCGTCGTTCACGGTGATGAAGAAAAATTAATTCGGGGTTCAGGTCGACTTCAGGTGGTGCCCGTAGGTTTGCTTCCGTAATCAACAGAAACCGAAACAGACCATGATACGCAACAACTCGAAAATTGTCCTGCTGCTCACCACCCTGCTCATCGCCGGAACCGCTTCGGCCCAGACCAAAAGCAATCAGACTGCCATTCCGGCCAATCCGCCCGCAGCGGGTCCCGGACAGGAGGGTCCCGGACTGGATGGTCCCGGGCTGGATAGTCCCGGACTGGACGGTCCCGGACCGGGTGGTCCTGAGCAGTCCGGTCGACCGGCCCGGGCCGGTCGGCCTGGGCGGCCGGCTGGACCGGTGGCCGATCGGCTGACTGCCCTGACCACCCTCTCGGGAACGGTAGGGCAGTGGACCGGCAACGATGACTACATGCTGGATGGCTTTACGCTGACCGGCGGATCGGCCGGCACCACGACGGTCAGGTTTCCGGCTCACCTGGGGCAGCAGATTCAGAAAGCCGTAAAGCCCGGTGCGTCGGTTAAAGTAACGGGCTTCAGCGAAGCCCGGCCCGACGGCGGAACCCAGTTCCGGCTCACCAGCCTGACCAGCGGCAGCACCACCGTGATCGACTCGCCCCCCCTGCGATCAGACAGAGAGCCGGCGCAGCCCGAAGCCGTAACCATCACCGGGAAGATTGCCGACTACCGGCTCGATCGCCAGGGCAAGGTGAATGGCTTGATTATGAGCGATAAAACCATCGTTCGGATTCCGCCCCACGTGGCTTATCAGCTGACCAACCTGGCCACCAAAGGCAGCACCATCACGGTGCAGGGCTTCAACCGGCCTGTGCGTGAGGGACAGGTTCAGCTCGAGCGGGTAAACATCCTGCAAGCCTCTGTGTTGACCATCAACGGCCAGCAATACCTGGTTCGCTAATTCTGGCTGCAGCCAACCCGTTTCCGCCCGTCAGGGGTGGAAACGGGTTATGCGTTTTCTATGAAAATACTGGTTATCGAAGACGAACGTAAACTGGCCCGCTTTATCCGGCAGGGGCTGGAGCAGCACGGCCACGTGGCCGACCTGGCGTTTTCGGGTACGGAGGGGCTCGATAAGGTGGCTGGCGGCCTCTACGATCTGGTACTACTCGACCTGATGCTGCCGGGCCAGACCGGCTTTGAGGTGCTGCAGAACCTGCGCGCCTTCGGCCTGGCCGTGCCGGTCATTATCCTGTCGGCGCTAAGCGACCCCGAAAAAGTGGTGCAGGGGCTCGATCTGGGGGCGGTCGACTACCTGCGCAAACCCTTCGATTTCAGTGAACTGCTGGCCCGTATCCGGGTGGTGCAGCGCCGGTCGACAACGGGCGATACGGTGGTGTTTGAGGTGGCCGACCTGCGGTTGATGCTCGTTACGCATGACGTAGTGAAGGCGGGGGCGCGCCTGGAACTGACCAATCGTGAGTTTGCCCTGCTCGAACTGCTGATGCGTCGGGCCGGGCAGGTCGTAACCAAAAGCGAGATCGCCGAAAAGGTCTGGTCCGTCGATTTCGACATGGGCAGCAACGTAATCGAGGTGCACATTTACCAGTTGCGCAAAAAACTGGATGCCCAGGGACAGACGGGCCTCATCGAAACCGTAATTGGCCGGGGCTACCGGCTCCGGCTTGCATGAGTCTGCGCAGCCGCATCGTACTGGCCGTGGCGGCCGTGTTTGGCCTGCTGAGTGGTCTGGCCGTGTGGCTGATGCTGCAGCGCGCCGAGCGAAGTCTCTGCACCTCGTTCGACCGCGCTACCCGCACCCGCGCCAACTGGCTGGTATCGCTCGTCAGCGTCGAGCCGGTGGTGATTCCGCTGCCCGGCAGCCACGAGCAGATGCGGCTGGTCTACACCACGTATGGCCGGCCGCAGGTGCTGTTCGAGAGCCCTGATTTTCCGGCGGGACCGTCACGGCCCGGTGCTGCTACACCTACCTACCGGGCCGTAACGGTTGCTCAGGCGGGTCGGGTTGATGGGCAGCTGCGGCTAACCCTGGCCGTGCCTGACCGCAGTCTGCGGCAGGACATCCGGCAGTTGCAGTGGGCGTTCGGGTTGAGCTGGCTGATCAGTCTGGTGCTGGCCTTCGGGGCGGGCTACGGGGTAGCCGGCTGGCTGCTGCGGCCCATCCAGCGCATGGTCCAGCGCGCCAACACCATTACCGGAGCGGGCAACATGGGGCCGATCGACCTGCCCGCCACCCACGACGAACTCTACCAGCTCACGGCAGCGCTGAACGGTATGCTGGCCCGGATTCAGGCAAATAACGATTTGCAGCGCAACTTTTTCGGGGCGGCCGCGCACGAACTGCGCACCCCGCTGGCGGTGATGAAAACGGGGCTGGACGTAACGCTCAGCAGCCCCCGGCTCGATGACCAGACCGGGCTGTTTCTGACCAGCCAGCTCGACGAGGTACGGCGGCTCACGCGCCTGGTCGACGAGTTTCTGACGCTGAGCCGACCCGACGAAACGCCCGTGCCGGTGCAGCGCGTCCCGGTCGATCTGTCGGCGCGGCTGGCGCACTGCCGGCAGCTGCTGGCCCGGGTGGCTGCCGACTATGACGTATCGGTTGAGCTGTTGCCAGCACCCAGCCACGAGCCGCAGCTGCTGACGGATGCCGGCAAACTGGAGCATATTCTGCTCAATCTGCTCGAAAATGCCATCAAGTATGCCGTGCCGGGCAGTACGGTGCGGGTGGTTTGCCAGACAGACGACGCGTGGCGCATCCGGGTGACGAACCAGACCGACCGCGCCGATGGTCCCACGCTCGACCTGCTGCAACCCTATTTTCAGGCCGATCCGCTGCGCGAAGGCCACGGTCTGGGTCTCTGGATCAGCCACCGGCTCACCCGGCTGCTGGGTGGACACCTGCGGCTCAGCTGGCACGATCATACTTTCACCAGTGAACTGACGCTGCCACTGACCGGGGCCGCAGACACGAAAGACGCCTGAATGGGCTGGTGTGGAGGGATAGCTTTGCCGATTGGTGCCTTCACTGGGTAGGATTGGCCGCTGGTTGGCTTCCCTGTTTACGACTATACGCTTTACGGCATGATGTTTCCGATTCGATTGCTGACCGCCGGGCTGCTGGGCCTGGCTGCCCTGACGGCCACCGCCCAAACGACCGCCGGGCCAAAAACGGCGGGCAACCCCATCTTCCCCGGCTGGTATGCCGATCCCGAAGGTGCCGTGTTCAACAAAACCTACTGGGTGTATCCTACCTACTCGGCACCCTACAACCAGCAGGTGTTTATGGACGCCTTTTCGTCGCCCGATCTGGTTACCTGGACCAAACATCCCCGCATTATCGACACCACCGCCATCAAATGGGCCCGCCGGGCCATGTGGGCGCCGTCGGTGATTCAGAAAGGCCGTCAGTACTTCCTGTTCTTCGGCGCCAACGATATTCAGAACGACAACGAACGGGGTGGTATCGGTGTGGCCGTGGCCGACAAACCCGAAGGGCCATTCCGCGACTACCTGGGCAAACCCCTCATCGACAAGTTTCACAACGGTGCGCAGCCCATCGACCAGTTTGTGTTTCACGACAAAGACGGGCAGTATTACCTTATCTACGGAGGCTGGCGGCACTGCAACATGGCCCGGCTCAAACCCGACTTCACGGGCTTTCTGCCGTTTCCCGATGGCAGTCTGTTCCGCGAGATTACGCCCGAGAAATACGTCGAGGGGCCGTTTATGTTTATCCGCAACGGCAAGTATTACTTTATGTGGTCGGAAGGGGGCTGGACCGGTCCCGACTATTCGGTAGCCTACGCCGTGGCCGACTCGCCCTTTGGTCCGTTCAAACGCGTCGGCAAGATTCTCCAGCAGGATCCGTCTGTTGCTACCGGGGCGGGCCACCACTCGGTGATTCGGGGGCCGGGTGCCGATGAATGGTATATCGTGTATCACCGCCGACCCCTTACCGAAACCGACGGCAACCACCGCGAAACCTGCATCGACCGCATGGAGTTTGCCGCCGATGGGTCGATCAAACCGGTTAAGATTACCACCGAAGGCGTTAGCCGGCGTCCGTTAAAGTAAGCTGGGGCTACGTTCGACTGGCCAGGGGCGTAGGCTGGCCACGGCTGGTAATCGGGGCGGTAGGCGGGCAACCGGAAATAATGTAAAAACGCATGCCGGTCAGGGCTGTTCTGTTAGGTACAGACAACCTAGCAATGACAGACCAGACGATGGGTACCAAACCGATGAATGATGGCCATATGGGGTCGGGCAACTACCCGCGATTTTTTCTGATGCTGGGGGTGTCATTTGTGATTATGCACCTGACCATGTATCTGAACACCGAAACGCTCGACCATCTGTATCTGAGCACCAACCGGCTCTACATGACCACGCTCATGATTACGACGATGGCTGTCGTCATGCTGCTGTTTATGCGCCACATGTACCGCGATGCCCGAATCAATACACTCATTATCACCGGCAGTGTCGTTCTATTCGGGGCGGCCCTGTTTGCCGTTCGGAATCAGGTATTTATCAATGACAAACGGTTTATGCAATCCATGATTCCACACCATTCGATTGCGATTCTGGTAAGCAAACAGGCCAATCTTAATGATCCGGAAGTCAAAGCGCTGGCCACTGGCATTATCGACGCGCAGGAGCGGGAAATTGCGCAGATGAAACGCATACTGGCCCGTATGGATAACAAATAAAGGCCTGACCGCCGGCCCGGCCGCTGAACCGGCTGGCTGGCGGCAAGGCCGATCACCTAAGCCGCCGGCTCTGGCCGGTATACCCGCATGCGTCTGCTCCTGACCGGGCTGGCCGGTAGTTTCCTGCTCAGTCTGACTGCCTTTTTCGGTATGCCCGTAGCACCAGCGCTGGTTGGTCGTCCGGCGGCAACCGTAGCCGACTCAACCCGGCGGCTGGTGTGGGCCGATGAGTTCGACAGGGCCGGTGCGCCCGATCCCAAAAACTGGACGTTTGAGCAGGGCTTCGTTCGGAACCACGAACTACAGTGGTACCAGCCCGATAACGCCTTCTGTGAGAACGGGCTGCTGGTAATCGAAGGGCGCCGGGTCAGTCGGCCCAACCCGACGTACCAGCCCGGCAGCACCGACTGGCGCACGCAGCGGCCCACCATCGACTACACAGCGGCCAGCCTGACCACGCGGGGGCGTCACAACTGGCAGTATGGGCGATTCGAGATGCGGGCCCGCTTTGCTACCGATGCCGGACTGTGGCCCGCGTTCTGGACGCTGGGCGAGCGGGGTGAGTGGCCATCCAACGGCGAAATCGACATCATGGAATATTACCGGGGCGACCTGCTGGCCAACGTCGCGTGGGGCACCGCCAAACGCTACACGGCCAACTGGCGCACCACTAAAACGCCCGTAGCGCGCTTCAGCGATCCGGCCTGGAGCCGCCGGTTCCACGTCTGGCGACTGGACTGGGATTCCCGCCAGTTGCAGCTGTCGATCGATGGGCAGGTGCTGAACACCGTGTCGCTGGCCGAGACCCTCAACCCCGACGGGACGAACCCTTTTCGACAACCGCACTACCTGCTGCTGAACCTGGCGCTGGGGGGCGACAACGGGGGCGACCCCGCCCGGACCCCGTTTCCTACCCGCTACGAAATCGATTACGTGCGGGTCTATCAGTAGGCAACCGGAGCCTACCGGCTGCCTTTGCCGTCATCGTTCGAGATTTTCCGGCTTGTCTTGGCCGGACTGTCTTTCGCCGAGCCAAAGGCGTATGTAAATGTTAGCCGGGCCGATCGGTTCTGGAAGCGTCCTACGAGCTCGGAGCGAAAGGTGGGGGCATCAAGCCGGGCCGTTACGCGGTTGTAGGGAGTGAACGGATTCGACACGTTCAGTGTCAGGCTGGCTTTTTTGGTCCAGAATTCCTTCTTGGCCGATACGCCGTAAAAGTACCAGCCCGTGTTGGTACCCTGCAGGCTGATTTCGCCCGTATTCAGATAGCCATTTCCCTGCAACGTCAGATCATGGGGAAGCTTGTAGCTAAGGTTGGTGCTGACGCTGGCTATCCAGCCCGTATTGCGCTGCTGCAGGGCCGGGCTGGTTAGGTCAACGTATGTCAGGTCGGTGCCGAGCGTGATGTTCAGCGCTGTGGTAGGCTGCAGTACCCCGTTGAGGTTGATGCCATAGCTGGCGTTGCGGCCAATGTTCTGCGGGCCTGACAAACCCACGCCCGACCGGTCGACGGTGGTGACGTATTCGATGGAATTGTTGGTCTGCCGCCAGAACAGGGCGCCGTTGAACGACGAACCCGACTTGCCGAATGTGCTGTACGACAGTTCAGTAGCGTGGGTCAGTTCAGGATTCAGATAGGGGTTGCCGGTCGTTACGTTTTTGGCGTCGGTATAGTCACGGTAGGGGTTCAGGTACCAGACCAGCGGCCGCGAGATACGCTGCGTGTAGCTAAGTTTCAGCGTGTGTTTCTCCCGCAGGGTTTTGGCGATGGTTGCGCTTGGAATCAGGTTGTTATAATCGTTGGTAAACGAGGTGCTGGTGGTCGGGAAGTCGCCGGCGATGCGCGTATGTTCGAGCCGGCTGCCCAGTGTCAGGTTCCACTTGCGTCTGGTTTCCAGTTTCAGTGATACGTAGCCCGCCGTTACCTGCTGGTTGTAGGTGAATACGTTCGAGCGGTTTGGGTCGATCTGGTAATCGGCTTCGAGCCCCGTCCGCGCCGATTCGATGGTATAATCGCTGCCAATGTCGCGCCGGATGGTTTTGGCGCCCACTTCCAGTTTGCCGGTGGTGGTATCGCGGCTGCGTCGGATCGAGAAGGGGTGGGTATAGTCGGTCTGGAGGGTGTATTCCTTGTTGCGGCTGTAGTTGGTGGCCCGTTCGAGGTAGTTGGGTACTTCTGAGTTGATACCCGTCTGGGTAATCGAATAAAAGTAATTGTCGGGCATGCGCGCGTACTGCGTCAGAATAGCCAGCTCCCGGCCCGGCTGTTTGAAGGTGCGCGTCCAGCCGAGGTTGAATTCGGTGTTGCCAAAGGGGTTGCGGTGCTTCACATCACGCCAGTATTCCTGCACGACGGCCCCGGTCTGATCGGTCTGCCGGGTGTAGAGCTGGTTGTTGTTGGGGAAGTTGCCGCCCCAGGCATTGGCCGAGAAGCTGATGCGGTTGAGCGAGTCGGGATCATAGTCGAGGCTCAGGTCGCCGTTGCCCGACAGGCTGCTGTTGTCGCGGCTGTTGCGCTGCAGCAGCTCACCCGCCGGTTGTCCGTCCACCAGCGTGGTGCGCCGACTGTTCCAGTCGCTGATCCGCCGAAACTGATTGCCATTGAGTGAGGTCGCAAAAGCCAGCTTCTGCCCCTTGGTGGTCAGGTTGAGGCCGAGGCTCCGGTTCAGATTGCCCAGCGTAGCGTTCACCGAGCCATTGGTACCCGTAACGGCTTTTTTCGTGATGATATTGATGACCCCGGCCGAGCCGTCGGCATCGTATTTGGCGCCGGGGCTGGTAATGACTTCCACTTTTTTGATCGAACTGGCCGGCATCTGCTTAAGCGCGTCGGCCAGGTTGCGGGCCATAATGCTCGACGGTTTACCGTTGACCAGCACTTTGATGTTGCGGCTGCCCCGCATAGACAGGTTGCCGTCCAGATCGACGGTCAGCATCGGCACCTTGCGCAGTACATCCACGGCGGTGCCGCCCGTTATGGCGATGTCGTTTTCGGCGTTGTAGACCAGCCGGTCGCCCATATCTTCGACCAGCGCTTTCTGCGCTACCACCCGCACCTCGCTGAGCGTTTTGGTATCGGGCCGCAGCTGCAGCTCGCCCAGGTCGGCGGGCTGCCCGGGCTGCACCGTAACGCCCGCCCGAACGGTGGGCAGGTAGCCCACAAACGAAACAGACACCCGGTAGGTACCGGCGCCAACGGCGCTGAAGCCAAAGTGACCCTGTTCATCGGCGGTGGTGCCGGCGCCAAGGGTGCCGTCGGGTTTCAGCAGGGCTACCGTGGCATAGCCAACCGGTTTGTGGGTCGTCGAATCGACCACCGTGCCGGTCAGCAGCGTCAGGCTGGGGGTAGAGGACGTGACTTGAGCCCGAGCGACGCCAAAGGTGCACAGCAGACCCAGCAGGAGACCGAAAAAGTAGTTCATACGTGAGGGAGAAGAGTGGTCGACAGATCGGGTGTAAAAGTAGCGTTGCCCGGTCTGTCGGCTGGTGGGGTACTTGTTAAGGCTTGTTAACGCCCTCGTTAAAGATTGTTAAAGGGGCGTGAGGGACCAGAATCGGTCAAAGGATGCAGGCCATCGGGCCGGCGTTGCGTCGGGCAGAAAATAAAAAACGGGCGGCCCCGCAGGGTCGCCCGTTTGCTGAATACGGTGTGTCGGGCTAGAGGTACTTACCGTCTTTGAGGTAATTGCCTACGTAATCGGCAATGCCTTCCTCAAGCGTGCAGAAGGGACGGTCGTAGCCGATCGACCGGAGCTTGGCCATGTTGGCCTGGGTAAAATACTGGTATTTGTCGCGGATGTCGGCGGGCGTGTCGATGAAGCCGATGTTCGGTTCCAGATCGAGCGCCTTAAACGTGTTGTTGACCAGGTCGAGGAAGGTGCGGGCCTTGCCGCTGCCCAGGTTGTAGATACCCGAGTTGCGCCGGTGGTGCATCAGGTACGAGCAGACCTCAACCACATCTTTCACGTAGACGAAGTCGCGCATCTGCTCTCCGTCGGCAAAATCGGGGTTATGCGACCGGAACAGGTTCATGTGGCCCGTGTTGCGAATCTGGTTGACAGCGTGGAAAATAACCGACGCCATGCGGTCTTTGTGGTACTCGTTGGGACCGTAGACGTTGAAGAACTTCAGCCCGGCCCAGAAAAACGGCTTGCGCTCCTGTTCGAGCGCCCAGATATCGAATTCATTTTTCGAGTCGCCGTAGGGGTTGAGGGGTTTCAGCTGCGGAATCAGCGATTCGTTATCGTCGTAACCCAGCTCGCCGAGGCCATAGGTAGCTGCCGACGAGGCATACACGAGCGGAATCTGATAGTCGATACAGCGGTGCCAGATCTGCTTGGAATACTCGACGTTGAGGTGCTCGAAAATAGCCCGGTCGAACTCGGTGGTATCGGTGCGGGCGCCGATGTGAAAGATAAATTCGACCTCCTGGTAATTCTGATCGAGCCACTCGAAAAACACCTCCCGGTCGACCCGTTCCTGAATACGTTTACCAGCCAGATTGGCTTCTTTACGTGGGTCCGAAAAGTCATCGACCGCAATCACGAAATTGAAATTTTCCTGATTGAGTTTGCTGATCAAACAGCTACCGATAAAGCCGGCTGCCCCCGTAACGATAATCATAAGTCGGTGTAGTAAACGTGTTAGCTTCTATAAAAGGGTATAAATCAAGTTGAAGCCAGAAAAAGCGACCGTAAAGGTACGATTTAGTGGTTAAACAAAAGAATAGTCGATTTTTGGATTAAATTGTATTATTGCAGTACGGCCCGTTCTGAAACCCGTTTATATGGCTGATAACCAGCAGGGGCTTTGGCGAAAGCAATTCGGGAGCAGGGCGCATACGAACGGAGTTCGTACCTTTGCGGTTTAGTTGTTTCATCGGCGTTTCTGGCAACCGCCCCATCTAAACCAGAGCATGGTCTATATCAACAGAATTGAGCATTTCAACGCGGCCCACCGGCTGTACAATCCGAACTGGTCGGAGGAAAAAAATAAGGAAGTTTTCGGGCCCTGCGCCAATATGAACTGGCACGGCCACAACTTCGAACTGATCGTTACTGTCAAGGGTGAACCCGACCCGGATACCGGATTCGTGATCGACCTGAAAGTGCTGGGCGATATCGTCAAGCGGGAGGTAATCGAAAAAGTCGACCACAAGAACCTGAACCTCGATGTCGATTTCATGCAGGGCAAAATGGCCTCCTGCGAAATTTTCATCATGGAAATCTGGAAGATTCTCGAACGGGCCCTCGCCGAGGTGACCGAAGCCCACCTGCACCAGCTTCGGCTCTACGAAACCCCGAAAAACTTTGTCGACTACTTCGGCGAATAACCACCCGGATCGGCTGTGCCCGCACCGATGGGCCCACGAACGCGTATGACCTACTACCTGATTGCGGGCGAACGCTCCGGCGATCTTCACGGCGCCAACCTCATCCGGTCGATCCGGCAGCACGATCCGCTGGCACAGTGCCGCGCCTACGGGGGCGAGCAGATGGAAGCCGCCGGCGCCACGCTCGTGCGCCACTACCGCGAGATGGCCTTTATGGGGTTCATTGAGGTGGCCCGCAACCTGGGTACCATTCGCCGGATCATGCGCGAATGCCAGGCCGACCTGCTGGCCCATCGCCCCGACGTGCTGGTGCTGATCGACTATTCGGGGTTTAACCTCCGGATGGCGGCTTTTGCCAAACAGCACGGTATCCGGGTGTTCTATTACATTGCGCCCAAGGTGTGGGCCTGGAATCCGGGCCGGGCGCGGAAAATCAAAGCCAGTGTCGACCGGCTGTTTACGATTCTGCCGTTCGAAACCGAGTTTTTTGCGCGTTACGACTACCGGGTCGACTACGTGGGCAATCCGCTGCTCGATGCGCTGTCGGCATTCCGGCCCGACCCCGCCTTTCTGACCCGCCTGCCGGCCGATCCGCGCCCGCTGGTGGCGCTGCTGCCCGGTAGTCGCCGGCAGGAAATCAGAGGTATGCTGCCCACCATGCTCGCGGCCAGCCGTCACTTTCCCGAGTACCGCTTCGTGGTCGGCACGGTCAGCAACCTGCCCGCGTCGCTCTACGATGAGTGGATGCTGGCGTACCCCGAGGTAGCGCGGATGAGCGATGCCGCCTACGACCTGCTCCACGTGGCCACGGCCGCGCTGGTTACGTCGGGTACGGCCACGCTCGAAACGGCCCTGTTCAACGTGCCGCAGGTGGTGTGCTACAAAGCCTCGAAGCTATTCTATGCGCTGGGCAAACGCGTGCTGGCGGTGCGGTTCATCTCGCTGGTCAACCTTATTGCCGACCGCGAGGTAGTAAAAGAACTGATTCAGGACTTCAGCGAGCCGACGGCCGTGGCTGAACTGCGGCAGATTCTGCCGGGTGGCGCCCGCCGGGCCGATCAGCTGGCCGGCTATGCCGAGGTGTGTGCGCGCATGGGCGAACCGGGTGCATCGGAACGGGCCGGTGCGCTGATGGTAGCGGCCCTGCGCCAATCCGTATAAGCACAAAAACCGGCCGCTGGACAGGGCCAGGGCCGGTTCTGTAGGCCATATAATTACGGGTCTTACTTCTTGGCCGGGGCCAGCTCGATGGTATAGAGTTTCTGGCTGTATTTCATCATGGCACCCGTAGCGGCATCGACGGCCCAGCCCACCAGACCGAACAGGTTCAGTACGCTCACAGCGTTAAACTCCTTGTTGAGTTGAAATGTCCGGGACTCGAAATCGTCCAGTTCCATCGTCACCAGTTTAGAACCCAGTGTTCGCTGAACGCTTACATCGACCGGAGTGCGGCCCACGTCGAGCCCATCGATCCGGACGCGGGCAGCAGCCGGCTTGCTTTCAAAGCGAACCACGTCGCGCGTGCCCGTGAAGAGGGTGGCGCAGCTTTGTAACGACAGGGTGCCGGCCAGCAGAACTGCCAGACACCGTTGTTTGGTAGAGGAGAACATATGATTGTGTTAACTTTTAGGCGCAAAAATGCCAAAAGAGATCAATCATCAATCAGAAATTGAGTAGAAGGTAGCTAACCGGCCGCCTGGGGTTAGTTGCACTGCCGTTGTCGGTAACTAGTCGATGATGCCGGTCTGTTCCCACCGCAGCAGCCAGTCTTTCTTGACACCCTGAACCTGCGAGAAAAACTGGTAGAAGGGCAGCATGTCCTGCTGGTAGTTGCCCGTCACGTAGAGCGGTTCGCTCAGCAGCACGAGCTTGCGGGGCCAGTCGAAGCCCACCAGAATGAGGGGCACATTGGCTTTGAGGGCCATGTAGTAAAAGCCCGTTTTCAGTTTGGTAACGTTGGCGCGGGTGCCTTCGGGCGCGATGCAGATGTGCAGCCGCTCGCTGCGGTTAAAAACATCGGCCGTGGCGTCGACCATGTTGGTGGCGCGGTCACGGTAGACCGGCACCCCGCCGAGCGCCCGGAAGAGCCAGCCCGCATACCAAGTGAACAGCGAGCTTTTGGCCAGGTATTGAATCCAGATGCCGATGGTCGGGCGAATACCCAGCCCGATCGGGAAATCCCAGTTGGTCGAATGGGGGGCCACTACCCAGAGCGCTTTGGGAACGGTGGGGACGGGGCCGACGATGCGCCAGCCCCATTGTCTAAACAGCCAGCGCGTGAGGGCAGCAAGCATAAAAAAACAGTTTTCGGTTTACAGTCTGTTGTGTTCGGTTACTACCGGTACTACCGTGCGATGGCTCTGAGCAGGCAGAACATCGTAAACTGAAAACCGAAAACCGTATACACTATTTAGTACTTCCGGTCTTTACGCTCCAGCCATTTACCGGTAATAAACGAAGACACCAGCAGCACAACGTAGAAGAGAAGGGTCAACGGGGTTGATAAATCCATGTCAGTGATCGATTGAATACGGGGCAAAAATACGATGGAAAACCAAGGTCACAAAACGCCCTTGGTGCTTGGCAGGTTATCAAGTTCGCGAATGTCGCGCCGAACGGCCATTTTAATGGCTTTGGCAAAGGCTTTGAAAATGGCTTCGATTTTGTGATGCTCGTTGGTGCCTTCGACTTTGACGTTCAGGTTGCAAAGGGCCGTGTCGGAAAACGACTTGAAAAAGTGGTGGAACAGCTCGGTAGGCATATCGCCCACTTTCTCGCGCCGGAAGTCGGCTTCCCACACCAGCCAGGGGCGCCCCGAAAAATCGATGGCGACCTGCGCCAGCGCTTCATCCATGGGCAGCAGGTAGCCGTAGCGGCTGATGCCCCGTTTGTCGCCCAGGGCCCGCCGGAAGGCTTCGCCCAGCGCCAGGGCCGTGTCTTCGATGGTGTGGTGCTCGTCGATGTGGAGGTCGCCCTGCACCCGGATGGTCAGGTCGGAACCCGAGTGTTTGGCCACCTGGTCGAGCATGTGGTCGAAAAAGCCCAGCCCCGTATGAATATCGGCCTGGCCGGTGCCGTCGAGGTTCAGGTCGACCCGGATCTGGGTTTCGCGGGTGTTGCGCTCGACCGTAACGGTGCGGGCGGGCAGGCGCAGGAATTCGTAGATGGCGTGCCAGCTGCCGGTGGTGAGGGCAATGGCGGCTTTCATGGCGTCGGTCTGGCCCGACACGTCGGCCATCTGAACGGCTTCGAGCCCGTTGGGGGGCAGAAACAGAATGGCTTTGGCGCCCAGGTTAACGGCCAGCTGCACATCGGTGAGCCGATCGCCGATCACGTAGCTGTTGGCCAGGTCATACGTATCGGCGTCGAAATACTGGGTCAGCATACCGGTCCCGGGCTTGCGCGTGGTCGACTGCTGGTGCGGAAAATGCCGGTCGATATGGACGGCGTCGAACGTAATGTCTTCGCCGGCAAAGGTCGCCATCATTTTGTTATGGGCGGGCCAGAAGGTGTCTTCGGGAAAAGCATCGGTACCGAGGCCGTCCTGGTTGGTCACCATCACCAGTTTGTAATCGGTCTCCAGCGCGATCTGGCGCAGGGCCGAAAAAACGCCGGGGATATAATCGAGTTTGGCCAGCGAGTCGACCTGCTGGTCGGGCTGGGGTTCGGCAATGAGCGTTCCATCGCGGTCGATGAACAGAATTTTTTGCATAAAAAGCAGCGATATGACCCACAAAGATACCCCTGCCGGCCAGAATGCTGTTGAAAAACGTGTAGTTTTGCAGCCATCGGGCATGATGCTCAGGCTCTGGTCTATCCCTCCCTTATATAGTACATTAACTACCCCAATACAGCTATACTGTACGCCATACACCTTATCTGTTCAAACCCGTAACGATACCCTTTGTAACTACCAGTACGCATTCTACCAGTACTCTACCATACATACAAAATCAAGTACACATGCCAGCAGAATCCTCCCGATTGACCCGGATAGGGGTCTTTTATGACGGTAACTATTTTCTACACGTAAGCAATTATTACAACTATTCACACGAACGACGCAGCCGGATCAGCATTTCGGGGCTGCACGCCTTTATTCGTCAGCAGGTAGCCGAAAAAGAAGGTGTTAACGAACGCCTGTGCCAGATTGTCGATGCGCACTATTTTCGGGGGCGGCTTAATGCCCACGAAGCCAACCAGCGGGGAAATCAGCTTTTTTACGACCGCCTGTTCGATGATATTCTGATGTCGGAAGGCGTGGTAACGCACTACCTGCCCGTAAAGACCTACCAGGGCTTCCGGCAGGAAAAGGGCATCGATGTGTGGCTCGCACTCGAAGCCTTTGAACTGGCGCAGTATAAGAAATTCGATGTGGTGGTGCTCATCACCTCCGACGGCGACTACGTGCCGCTTATTCGCAAGCTGAACACCGTTGGCTCGCGCATTATGGTGCTGAGCTGGGACTTTGAGTTTCAGAACGAGCACGGCGAAAAACAAGTGACACGCACCTCGCAGGATTTGCTCGAAGAAGTATCGTATCCGGTGGCCATGCACGCCCTTATCGACGACCGTACCCGGCGCAGCGACACCATTATCCAGAACCTGTTTGTGAAGCAGCAGGCCCGGCCCACCTTTTCGCCGACGGCGGCTGCTGTTAATGGCAATAGCAGCTTTGTCAGCACCCCCAACGCTTACGCGGGGCAGTTTCTGGATGAAGACGAGCCTAATTTCAACCTGGCCGATGGCGTCGACGATGACCCGGAGGGCCGCAAGATCAGCACCATCCGCAGTTTAAAAACGGGCTACGGGTTTATCAATTACCCGCCCAACAACCTGTTCTTTCATTATACCAGTCTGATCGATACGGATTTCAACGAACTCCAGATCGACGACGAGGTGGAGTTCACGCTGGGCCGCAACGCCGAAGGCAAAGACATCGCTATCGACGTCCGGCTGATTCGCCCCTAACGCATGAATCGGGTACAGCATACCGTTGTCGACGGCGCGTTGTGGTGGCAGCAGGCCCTGACCTGGGCCGTGGCCACCCAGGCCGGTAACAGCGGTTTTGTGATGGCCCTGGCCAACCACGGTATCGAATACCCCAATGACCCGTTTCCCAACCGGCTTTTTGTCGGGGCGAAACGGGTCATTGCCGTTTCGGCGCTGCACGAGCCCGACGTACTGACCCAGCTGGCCGAGGCCCAGCGCCGGCAACCGTCCTTCTGGGCGGGCTATATCGGCTACGATATCAAAAACCAGCTCGAACACCTCGACAGTCGCCACCCCAACCGGCTGGGCTTTCCGGAGGCTTATCTGGCCGAGCCCGACTGGGTGCTCGATCGGTCCGGTAACACCATCACGATCTACGGCATGGATGATGTCGATGCGCTACTGCGCGCGATCGATACGACCCGGCCCACGGCGGCCCGGCCCGGGTCGGTGCCAGCGGTGCAGTGCCGCGTAACGCCCGAAACCTACCAGGCCAACGTGCGCCGGATTCAGGACGCTATCCGGGCGGGCGATGTGTACGAGCTAAACTACTGCGTCGAGTTTTTTGCCGAATCGGCCCTGCTGGAGCCGCTGGCGCTGTATGAAGCCCTCGGCACCCGCTCACCTATGCCGTTTTCGGCCTTTATGAAACTCGGCGACCGCTACCTGATGGGCGCTTCGCCCGAGCGGTTCCTGAAAAAAACGGGCCGGCAGCTCCGGTCGCAACCCATCAAAGGCACCATCCGGCGCGGCCTGAACCCGGTCGAGGATGCCCGGTTGCGGCAGCAGCTGCTGACTTCGGAGAAAGAACGCGCCGAAAATCTGATGATTGTCGATCTGGTGCGGAACGACCTGGCCCGCTCGGCCGAAACGGGTACGGTACGGGTCGACGAACTGTTTGGCATCTACGGTTTCCGGCACGTGTTTCAGATGATCTCGACCGTATCGGCCACGCTGCGCGCCGACCTGTCCTGGACCGATGCCATCCGCCACGCCTTTCCGATGGGGAGCATGACTGGCGCCCCCAAAATCCGGTCGATGCAGCTCATCGACGAGCTGGAAGTCAGTCGGCGGGGCGTGTATTCGGGGGCGTTAGGATACGTCACGCCCGACAGCGATTTCGATTTCAGCGTCGTAATCCGGTCGCTGCTGTATGATGCCCGGCAGCAGTATGCTTCCTTTTCGGTGGGCAGTGCCATTACCTACGACGCCGATCCGGCGCAGGAGTGGGCCGAATGCCTGTTGAAAGCCAGTGCCATCCGCGCGGTGCTGCGCGGAGAAACGGCGTAACGGCCATCGGGCCATACGCGTGAAGCCGGGCCTTAAAAGCGCGTTTAATAAATAAACCCATCGATTTTGTGGAAAAAGAAGGCACAACTACTCCCTCTGGGGAGTAGTTGTGCAACGGTATAGCGTCTTTTTGGCTCATTGACAGCAGTTTATGCCGATTACGAAATATATAACTAAGACTATAGTTAAATAATGTTAATCGCGTTGTTAGCCTGATTGCCTCCCTTAGCTTTGCCCGACCGCTTGCCCTAATTCCTTCACCCTATTCAACATCCCTATGAAAAACCTTTTCCTGCTGGCCATACTGTGCCTGCTGGCTACGGGGGTTTATGCGCAGAGCGCTACCCCGCCAACCCGTTTCACCCTGCAGGGGCGGGCCGTCGACACACTTGGTACCGCGCTCCCGTCGTCGACCGTGATGCTGCTCAGCCCGAAAGACTCCGTGATGGTCAATTTTGGCCGCGCCGACGAAAAGGGCGCCTTTACGTTCAGGAACCTCAAAACCGGCAGCTACATTCTCAAGATTTCGTTTGTCGGCTACATTCCCTACAGTCAACTCATCAAGGCCCCGGCCGAGGCCACGCTCGACCTGGGTAACCTGCGCATGAAACCCATCACCAAAGAACTGTTCGAGGTGGTAGTGCGGACGGCCAAGGCGCCCCTGACGATCAAGGGCGATACCATCGAATACAACGCGGCTTCGTTTAAGGTACCGCCCGGCTCGACGGTCGAAGACCTGCTGCGGAAGCTGCCCGGCGTGCAGGTCGATCAGGATGGCAACATCCGGGCGCAGGGGCAGGCGGTCAACCGGGTTACGGTCGATGGCAAGCAGTTTTTCGGCAGCGATCCCAAGCTGGCTACCAAAAATCTGCAGGCCGACGCCATTACCAAGGTGCAGGTGTTCAACGACAAAACCGAGCAGTCGAAGCTGACGGGGATCAACGATGGTAAGCAGGAAAAAACTGTCAACCTGCAGCTGAAGGAAGAATTCAAGAAAGGGGGCTTTGGCAAGGCCACCGTGGGGGCCGGTCCGGCATCGAACGGCATTTCGCCCCGCTACGACGGCCGGGGCAATTACAACAAATTCGACAGCAAGCAGCAGCTCTCGGCCGTGCTGCTGGGCAACAACGCCAACCAGGGGGGGCTGTCGTTCAACGACTACCAGGATTTCAGAGGCAGTAACGCCTTCAACTGGAACGACAACGCCGATTTCGGGTTTAGCAGTGGCAACCGCTTTATTTCGTTCGGCGACGACAACGAGAGTCTGACCATTCCGATCAGCGGGGGCGACAACCGGGGTTTCTCGCGCAACATGGCCGGTGGGGTCAACTACAACTATGACACCAAAAAAACCAAGCTCAGCACCAGCTACTACTTCAACCAGACCCGGCTGCAGCTCGACGCCCTGCGCGATCAGCAGCGGGCGCTGACCGGTTCGCTGCTGCACACCACCGATACCAGCAGCCAGAACAATTTCGGCGCCAACCACCGCGTCAGCCTGCGCTTTGAAAAGCAGCTCGATTCGATGCAGACGCTGATCGTAATCAGCAACAGCCGGATCGGTATTGGCAACAACAACCTGTTGAGCCGCCAGTTCATCAACCGCCAGATCGGCGATAATCCCGAGCAGCCCTACACCACCAGTCGCACGCAGAACACCAGCAATAGCAACCAGTTTGCCACGGCCAACACGGCGCTCTACCGGCTTAAATTCCAGAAAAAGGGCCGGAGCCTGGCCCTGTCGGCCACCTACCAGCTCAACCGCAACGACGGCGATCTGCTGCTGCAGGCCCAGAACCAGTTTTTCCAGGCGACAACGGTCAACCAGATGCAGCAGGCGATCAACCAGGCGCAGGCCTCCAACCTGCGCAGCGATCAGTACAAAGCCAACGCGCTGTTTGTGGAGCCCTTTGCCAAGAAATTTTACTGGGAAACGTTCTACAACTTTAACCTCCGATACGACGAAGTCGACCGCGATGTGCTGAACGTGGCCGACTCCCGCCGGCGGGTCGATTCGCTGAGTCTGTATTACAAAAATAATTATGTGTATAACCGCCTGGGCAGCAGTGTCCGGTACTCTTACAAGGGCCTCAACGTATCGGGCGGACTGGCTGGTCAGGTGTTTACCCTCGACGGAAAATTCTCCGCCGATCAGTCGCTGCCGCTGCAATCCATCCGGCGTACCTACACCACGGTGGTGCCGAACGTGGGGCTCAACTACGACCTCAAAAACAACAAGTACCTCTACGGCGGTTACGAAGTAGGCGTTCAGATACCCTCGTCGCGCGATCTGCAGCCGGTGACGATCAACACCAACCCGCTCAACGTGACCAAGGGAAACCCCACGCTGCTGCCGTCGCTGAATCACGAAGTATCGGTTGGGTTCAGTTACTTCAACCCCGGCAGTTTTATCAACTTCTGGTCGAACGTCTACACCACCTCCTACGTCAACCAGATCGTTTACAGCCAGACCGTCGATCAGGCCCTGATCACGACGACCATGCCGGAGAACATTACTGGGGGGCGCAACACGGGTACGTACCTGAACTTTGGCTTTCCGCTGAAGAAAACCAAAGCCACGCTGGGCCTCAACGCGCAGCTGAGCGCGGGCCGCAACCTGACCCGGATTCGGGAGGTGAACCGGGTCGACGGGCAGGAGCAGGAACTGACGAACCAACTCAACGAAACCAGGAATCAGAATTATAACGTGGGCGCCCGGCTCGAACTGACACCCAAAGACTGGCTGACGTTCTATGCCAACGCCAACATAGGTGTTACCAACGCCCGCTATTCTATCAATACGAGCCAGAATCAGACCATCTACAACAACAATTTCCGGGGCGACCTGAACCTGAAGTTTCCGGGCGACATTTACCTGAACACGACGTTCAACTACCGCTCGTACGTCAACGACCGGCTGGGGTTCCGGCAGCAGATTCCGATTCTGAACACCTCGCTCTACCATATTCTGGGCAAAGCCAAACGAGCCGAAATCCGGCTGTCGGCCTATGATCTGCTGAATCGCAACGTGTTCGTCAACCAGTATGCCGGCCAGAACTACACCCAGACCGAGCAGATTCAGACGCTGGCCCGCTATTTCCTGCTTAGCTTTACCTACAACATGCGGGGGGTAACGGCCAAAATGCGCCGGCAGGATTTCTATTGATGCACGGGGCGCCGGGCCCACAGCCCGGTGCCCGACTAACCACCCAAAATTGCAGACTGTTATGTATAAATGCTGTATTCTCCTGCTGTTGCTGACGGCATCGCTGGCCGCATCGGCCCAGAAAACCGAGGGCGTTGTCGAGTACCGACGGATCACCCACTGGTCTAAAATCTACCGGCGCATGACGTTCCTGAGCCAGGAACAGAAAGACCGGATCACGCTGCGCGAAAAGAACTGGGAGGAAGATAACAAGGGCGAAAAGATGAAGCTCCTGTTTTCGCCCACCCAGAGCCTCTACACCTACAGTGGCGATGCGGGCGAAAGCCAGGATGCGGGCTATTCGTGGCGGCAGAGCGACCTGATCATGACCCGCAATTTTGCCGGGGAGCACCAGACCGATATCATGGAAATGCTCGGCAAAGTGTACATCGTCGACGATTCGCTGCGAACTCCGGTCTGGAAAATTGGTAACCAGATCAAAGAAGTGGCCGGTTATATCTGCATGAAAGCCGAAACGCAGGATGTGATCAAAGGCCAGACCATTACGGCCTGGTTTGCGCAGGATATTCCGGTGCCGGCCGGACCCGAGCGACTGAACGGCCTGCCGGGCCTGATTCTGGAAGTCGACATCAACGACGGCGATCTGGAGATTGTGGCGCAAAGCGTTACGTTCCGGTCGCTCACGGCCGACGAGCTGAAAGTGCCCAAAACCAAGGGCAAGAAAATCTCCGACGCCGAGTATAACGACATGCTCAAAAAGAAGATTGCCGAAAGCATTGCCGCCCACGAGAATCCGTACTGGAACATCCGCTACTGACTGAGCCGGGGGTGGCAACTTCTCGTTGCCACCCCCGATTTGTTTAGTGGTAGCGCTGCAGAACCTGCATGATTTTCTGGTAGATAGCCGTGTTTTCGTAGACGCCCCGGAAGTCGAGCGAATGGGGGCCGTAGGCAAACACGGGCACCATAACCCCGGTATGGTCGCTGGTGCTGAACTGCCCGTCGACGTAGCCCCGCCGGATGTCGCCATCGAGCAGCGTCAGGCCACCGGTTTCGTGGTCGGCCGTAACGATCACGAGCGTTTCGCCGTTGCTGTCGGCAAAGCGCAGGGCTTCGCCAATGGCCCGGTCGAAGTCGAGCATCTCGCGCACCACGTAGGTCATGTTGTTGGCGTGGCCGCCGTAGTCGATCTGCGCGCCTTCGGCCATCACAAAAAAGCCATTTCGGTGGGTGCCCAGTTCAGTCATCGTTTTGCGCAGGCTCCGGCTCAGAAAATCGGTGCGCCCCTTCGTCACCGACACCACTGCCGAGTCGTCGAGCAGCACGAAGGGGGCCTTGAGGCCGTCGAGCTGGCCGAATTGGGTGCTGGTCTGGTAGCCCCGCTGCCGGAGCGTGTCGAGTACGCGTTGCTCCTCGAAATACCGTCGTCCACCGCCAATCAGCACCTCGACCGGATTGGTCAGAAAGTCGGCCGCGATTTCCCGTTCAAACACCCGGTCGGGCTGGTGGCCGTAGAAAGCGGCCGGCGTGGCGTCGGTGATGGCCCCGGCCGAGATCAGGCCCGTGGGCATGTGCCAGGCACGCAGGCGGGTTGGCAGCGCCACGAGCGCCCGCCCCGCCGAGTCGACACCAATGGCGCGGTTGTTTGTTTTCTGGCCGGTAGCCATGGCCGTTGCGCCGGCGGCCGAATCGGTGATGTAGGTATCGGCCGCGCCTGTTTTCGAAAAGCCGATATTCAGCAGGCGCGTCAGGTTGAGGTCGCCCCGGTTGGCTGTCAGCCCGGCGTAAATCTGGGCCAGCCCCATGCCATCGCCAATCAGCAGAATCACATTGCGGACCCGGCTGCGGCTGTCGTTGTTGCGGTAGGTGGGCTGGTAGAGGGTATGGGGGCTATTATGCTGGTATTCGGCCGAAGTACGTTTGTGCAGAAACGTGCCCAGTTCCGCAATACGGTCGGTGTTGAGGTAGTCGACGCCGAGATTCATAAGCGTTTTCCAGGCGTTGACCTGGTCGGGCGTGGCCCAGAACCGCACTTTTTTACCCTGTCCGTGAATCCGGTCGACCACCTCCTGAATCGTGGCCAGCTCTTTCCTTACCAGGCGACCCTTGCCATTCCAGCGGGTATAGCGCGTAAAATCCTGGCTGATGAGGCCCACGTGGGTGAGCTGCTCGGGCGTGTAGGTCTGCTCGGGCCGCCCGTCGAAAAGCAGCCACGCGGGGTAACTGGCAAACTGGTCGGGGGCGGGCGTATTTCCACTGACCACTACCCGCACCGGGCCACCCGTTCCAAATACGTCGGGGTAGGCGCTGAGGGCTGCCACCAGCAGCGGAAGCGACTGAGCGGCCGGCGTTTTCAGATCGATAAGCCACTGCAGGCCATAGGGTACATCGGCGTAGGGCCGGCCCTTGTTGGCCCGCACCTGCTCGACGATGGGCTTGATGTAGAGCGACTGGAGCGTGCGTTCGGGCCGGATGTCGGCGGGGCTGTGGGCGACCAGCAGCTGACCATCGCGGGCAAAAATATCGGCTTCGATGGAGCCAAATTCCTGCTCGTAGGCCTGCCAGAACGGAATGGTCTGTTCGTAATCGTTGTGCGAGTGGGCCTGAGCGGCCGTGTAGGTTGGGCGAGACTGAGCGAAAAGGCCGGTGGTGCCAAGCAGGCAGCACAGGCCCAGCAGCCGATGCAGCAGGGACATGGATAAACAGAGCGAAAGAAACAAGATACCGCACCCGGCCCGATGGGGTCAGGTGGCTGGTGCGCCAGCGGGGCCAAAAGTAACGGCTGCCGGCGGGGCCACCGGGGTAGCGGACGTTTCTTAACAGATTGATAATCGACCCGGGCTAGGGCGCGGGCAGGGGCGTTACGCGGATGTGACGCTGTTCGATGCGCGAGAGCTCGGTCATGTGCCCGGCCTGGTAGCGCTGATCGTAACGGGCCACACTGGTGGTATCGGCGTTGTCGCTCTTGTAATTGATGTAATCCTGAAACCGGATACCGCCCACCGTTTGCGGGTTGATGGCTTTGCGGAAGCGGGGCCCCCCTTCGCTGTAGGCCAGGTAGTCCATCGTGTGCGTCGTGCGGTTAAACCAGTACACAAACGTGTCGCCGTGGTCTTTGCCACCACCCTCGGCCCGAAACCGCACCCGCACTTTATCGTACAGCTGCCCCTCGACCTGAGCCGTGCCGATCACGTCGGCCAGCACGGCGGGGTCGCGCAGTTTGGCCGGCAGCAGCACAAAGTACGCCACCGAGTTGACAGCCCGGCTGTATTTGCCGGTTTGCGCTGTATCGAGGGTTTGCGGCTGGCCGTTGCGGGAGCGCGTAAACCCGTCGTTGCTGAGCACCTCCCGAATGGCGGTGCCGCTCGAATCGCGGTAGTTGCGTTCATAGCGGTAGCGCCCGCCCTGCTGCTCGAGGACAAGGTGATACTGCCGAAAGTCGAACGCGATCCGGGTGTTGTCGTAGGCAGTGCCCCCGTGGGCGGCAATGGCCTGATCGATGAGGTCGACCGCTGGGTTGTCGGGCTGGCAGGCGATCAGGAGTGTGAGCAGTACGGCAGGCAGACGCAGGCAGCGCATAGGCGGGGAGGGGTAAGGCACAAACCTACAAAAAAGCCCCGCCAACCCGTACCGAAACCCAGTCGGTGCGCCGTACATTCGCATAGACTAACCCGTAGCCTTCGTGTCGATACCAACGCCCAGCACCGACGAATTCCTGCAGCACATCCGTTTCGAAAAACGCCTGAGCCACCATACCGTTACGGCCTACAGCCACGACATGGCGCAGTTCAGCCAGTTTCTGGCTACCGAATGCGCGGTCAGCCAGCCGGCCCGGGCCGACTTCCGGCACGTGCGGTCTTGGATCGTGAGTCTGGTCGAAGCCGGCCTCGACAAATCGTCGGTCAACCGGAAAATTGCGACGCTGCGGGCTTTTTTCGGGTATATGCTGCGCCGGAACGTGATCACCGCCGATCCGATGGCGCGTATTCAGGCGCTGAAAATGACCCGCAAGCTGCCGGTCTACGTGGAGGAGAAACCCATGGAAATGCTGCTGAGCGACGTCGACTTTCCCGAGACCTTCGAAGGCGTCCGCGACAAGCTGGTACTGGAGCTGCTCTACGGCACGGGCATCCGCCTGAGTGAGCTGACGAGCCTGAAAACTGTGGATGTCGATCTGTATGCCAAAACCATACTGGTGCTGGGCAAGCGCAACAAACACCGGCTGGTGCCGCTTACCCAGCCGCTGCTGGAACTGATTCAGCAATACCTGCGGCAGAAAGAGGTCGAGTTTGGGGGGCAGGCCGATGCCAGTCTGCTTATCGTGAGCGACAAAGGCGTAGGGGCCTATCCGGTGCTGATTCAGCGCATTGTGAAGCGCTACCTGTCGGTCGTGACCACGCTCGAAAAAAAGAGCCCCCACGTGCTGCGGCATTCGTTTGCCACCCACCTGCTCAACCGGGGTGCCGACCTCAACGCCATCAAGGATTTGCTGGGCCATAGCAGCCTGGCCGCTACCCAGATTTACACCCACACCAGCCTCGAGCAGCTCAAGCACACCTACGACCAGGCTCACCCGAAAGCCAAAAAAGAATAGGTCCGGCCGGGTAGGTCCGGCCAGGTGGGTCCGTCTCAGTCGATATCGACAATCAGTTTGCTTTCATGGCCCGTTACGGCCTGCTCGAAGGCGCTTTGCAGCCGATCGAGCGGGTAGGTGCCGGAAATAATCGCCGACGGGGTGATTGTCTGGCGAGCGATCAAATCGAGGGTGCGCCGGAAGTCGGTGGGGTGCCGGTAAATAATTGACGGGATCAGCGAAATGCCTTCCCGGGCCATGCGCAGGGGCGTAAACTGGGCGGGCTGCTCCGACAGGCCGACGAGGATTATTTCGGCGCCCCGCGGGGCGGCCGCCGTTACCAGCGAGGCTGTCCCTGCCGATCCGGCACACTCGAACACCGCCACTACCTCGTGCGCTTCCCAGATCGTATTGAGTGCCGGCGCATCGCCAGCCACGGCGATGGCACCTTCGCGAACGGCCTGCTGGCGTTTGACGGCGTTTAGTTCGCTGACCAGTACGCGGTAGCCCAGCCGCAGGGCTACGTGACTGAGCAGCAGGCCGATGGCGCCCAGTCCGACAATGGCGATGGCATCGCCCGGCCGGGCCGACGACAGCGATAGCGCGTGCAGGCTTACGGCTGTTGGCTCGACACAAACGGCATCGGCCGTACTGACCGCATCGGGCACGGGCCAGCAGAAGGCTTCGGGCAGGCAGATGTACTCCGCAAAACAGCCGGCTTCGGTCAAGCCCACCACCCGCTTGTTGAGGCAGATGTTGCCCCGGCCCTGCCGGCAGAACCGGCAGTGCATGCAGGGAATATTGGGCTCGATCACCACGCGTTCGCCTGCCCTGCGGGTAGTGACGCCATCGCCCAGCGCATCGATATGGCCATAGCCCTCATGGCCAATGATAGTTGGTTGGGCGAGTGGTCGGTGGCCCAGAAACAGATGTACGTCGGAGCCGCAGATGCCTACCCGGCTGAGCCTGACCCGTACCTCACCCGCCCGCGGTTCGGGGATGGGGATCGTGCGGATAGTCAGCTGGCGGGGCGCATCCAGAAAAGCGGCCTTCATGGTGGCGTGGTGCATAGGCAGGGGTTACAGATTGCGGGATTTGAGCGACCAGATACAGCCGCCCATCACCAGCAGGGGTAGCGAAAAGGCCACGAAGAGCTGTTGCACGCTCAGGCCCGCATCGGCGAGGTAGCCAAACAGCAGCGGCCCCAGAATGGCCCCCAGCCGGCCGATGCCTACCGTGTAGCCAACGCCCGTGGCCCGGAACGACGTGGCGTACAGCCGCGACAGGGTTGGCCAGATACCGTTGAAACCTCCCTGAACGAAAAAGCCGATCAGCAGCACCAGCCCGAAAATAAGGCCAGTGGTGAGGGTGGCAAAGGCGTAGGTCTGCATCACCGCAAAGGCGATCAGCATAAACGTCAGGATAGTCTGGCGCAGGCCGAAGCGGTTGCCAATGGCGCCGATAGCCGCCGAACCCAGCGCAGCCCCGATGTTGAGCATGATGCCCACCCCGGTCGCCAGTTCAAACGGCAGCCCCGCATCGGTCGCCAGGGTCGGCACCCAGCTCATCAGTGTGTAGAGGGTGAGGAAACCGAAAAAAGCGGCTACCCAGATCGTGAGCGTGTCTCGTTTGTAGGCGGGGGCGAGCAGGGTCGAAACGCCCGGTGGGGGGGGAGTGGCCGGCCGGACCGGTAAGGCGTTGAGGGGTTCGGCGTTCATGCGGGTCAGCAACCGGTTCACGGCCGTCAGCGAGTCGCCCGTCCGGCCCGTCAGCATAAAGTCGAGCGAGTCGGTCATGAAGAAAAAAACGAGCAGCCACATTAGCAGGGCCAGTGTGCCCGCTACCAGAAACGCGCTGTGCCAGCCGTAGACGGGCAGGTATCGGGCACACAGCAGCCCCGTCAGGATGGCGCCGATGGGCCAGCCCGCCTGCACCAGGCCTACGTTGACATCGCGGTATTTCCGGTTCGAGAACTCCGCCCCGGTGGCGGCCATGGTGGGCAGAATACCGCCGATGCCCAGGCCCGTCAGGAAACGCAGCACCAGCATCAGCGCGTAGGTACGGCACAGGCCAACCCCCAGCATGCTGAGCGCAATGAGCCCCACCGATACCAGAAAGATCCGGCGCCGGCCCCAGCGGTCGGCCAGGGGGGCAATCAGAAAGCAGCCCAGTGTCATGCCGGCCAGTCCGGCGCTGAAGACGTATCCCATCCCGGCTTTGGAGAGGTTCCACTCGGCCATGATGGCCGTGCTCGAAAACGAAACAAGCAGCACATCGATGCCATCGTTGAAGTTGAGGACGAAACAAAGGCCAACCATGAGCCACTGGTAGGCCGACATGGGGCGCTCGTCGAGAAGCGGGCGGGCCGGTGGGGGGGAGGGCATGATCCGGAAACGAGTTTGTCAGTCTAAGAAACCGGCGGGCGCTTTTTTACCCGTTTTGGCCCATTGGCGCAGCAGATCGAAGGCCTGTCCGGTCTGGGCCGGCGTAAAGTTGCAGTGGCCCTGTCCGTTGGTGTAGCGAACGGTGAAGAAGGCGTCGCGCCCCTGCTGATGAACCATGTTCTCGAAATTAACCACCCCGTAGGTGGGCGGAATAAGCTGGTCGTAGAGCGTATGTAGCAAAACCACCGGCCGGTCGATGCGGCCGGTGCGGTCGTAGGGTTTGAAGAGCGGGTCGGGGCTTACCGTGGCTGCCAGCCGCTCGGCCCGCTGATTGACCAGCTGGTTATCGGGAAAACCACTGTATACGGTATTGGTATTGTCGAAGGGGTTTCCCCCGGCTTTGCGGGCGATATCGCGCAGCACGTTTTCGTTGAACAGCAGCGACATGGGCAGGTCGTCGAGCCGGAGATCGTAGCGTTGGGCGAAGGCCACGGCCAGCAGCGAGTCGCGGGCCAGGATGGCCGCCCGCAGGGCACTGGCCCGGTTCCCGGTCAGGCGGCTGTCGGCGGGTGGGGCGGGCTGACTCAGGTCGAATAGCGTCCGCAGCGGGGTAGCGAGACCCGGAAACAGGCCATTGAAGGTTGCGTAAAGGTCGAACTCTTTGCGGCACTGGAGGTAGGGGCGGCTGGACAGGGGACACATGGGCAGGCCACCCTGGTAGTGCTGGCCGAAGTTTTCAAGCGTAGCCAGCGTTACCCCGCCCCCCATTGAGTGACCCACCACAAACGTCGTGTCGGGCTGGCCGTAGGTGCTGACAACGTACTGGCGCAGCGCTTCGGTATCGTCGACACCCCGGGCCAGCGCCAGGCCCTGGTGCTGATAGTCGGAAGCCGCAACGGCGAAGCCCCGGTCCAGAAAGGGGGCCAGCCGGCTGGCCAGATCGGGGTTCTGGCTTTGCCGGGGGCTGCCCATAAACTCGTAGCCATGGGCGTACAGCACCAGCTTGTTTTTCCAGTTGGGTGGGAACATGATGCGGTAGGCCGCCGAGCCCGGACCGGGGCCTTTGATAACGCCCGAGTCAATACGGCTGACCGACTGGGCCAGGGTCGATAAACTGAGCAGGCAGAGCAGCATGGTTTTTTTCATGGGGAAGCCGGATGGGTAGTCGGCCGATCCAACCGAATCGGCTCGCCCAAGATACGGATGATACCGCAACGCAGACTACCGGCGGGGCTGTTGTGGTACCCAGACCGGGGGGCGTGGTGGTTGCTTAAATCAGAAACATTGCCAAAGTTTGCCCCATGATGATTCTTCCCCTGAGCCAGACGCTGTTTTACCTGCTCGAGCAACAGCCCGATTCGGCCGCTGGTGTCCAGTACCTGCGCCAGCAAACCGATCAGCTCCAGCTCGATCCCAAACCGGCGCTGTTCTACCGGGTGTTTACGGCCATGCCCCGCTTTGTGGGCCGCCAGTGGCTGACCGTCCCCGACGATATGGCCTTTGCGCTGCAACGCATCCGCCCCGGCTTCTCCGTGGCTGGCTGGACCCGCGACCGGCTGGCCCGGGTGTGGTGGCTGCTGCAGCTGCCCGCCGACGATGCCGACCGCTATGTACAGCTGATTACCGAGCTGTTCAAAGCCGGCGAACTGAACGAACTGGTGGCGCTCTACTCGGCGCTGCCTGTGCTGGCCTACCCCGAACGGTGGCGTTTTCAGGCAACGGAAGGCATCCGCAACAACATCGCCGATGTCCAGTCGGCCATCATGCTCAACAACCCGTACCCCGCCGAGCAATTTGACGAAGCCGCCTGGAATCAACTGATTTTGAAAGCCTTCTTCACCGATAAAGACATTACGCAGATCATTGGCCTCGACGAGCGCAAAAACGCCCGGCTGGCCCAGACACTGGCCGACTATGCGGCCGAACGGCGGGCGGCCGGGCGTTCGCTTCCCCCGCACATCGAGCGGTTGATGTAGGAGTATAGTTTGTGGTTTGGGGTTTGTAGTTTAAAGTCTACGGTTTATAGTGTACAGGGCAAGGTCGCGCCGGGTTGCCTAAAAGCAGTTTACAGTTTATAGTTTACAGTATATGGGGCAGGGTCGCGCCGGATTGGCTGAAAATGGGTAACGACTGTGTACGCTGAACGGCAGTCAATTGCCGCGACTGGCTGTAAGGATTGGATTGGCCCAGGCATCACTCCGTAAACTGTAAACCACAAACTGTAAACTACAAACCCCAAACCCCAAACTCCTTAATACATCCGATACACCAGACCGGCGGAGAGCATGAGCGAGGGGGCACTGTTGGGCAGCCGGTCGTAGTTAAAGCTAACCTGTTGGTACTGCGCCTGAATATCAACCCCGAGCCGCTGCTCGCGTTTGCCATAGTATTTAAGGCCGATAGCCGGCGCAAAGGCGCCTTTGAAGCCCTTCTGCTGGTCGGCTAGTCCGCCGAAATAGTTGGTGTAATCGACGTAGGCTGCACCACCCGCCAGCTGAATATACGGGCGGAATGCGGCTGAGTTTTGGGCAAAGTAATACGACAGCGACGCCATGGCCGGAATAATGGTCAGCGTGCGGGTCTGAACGGCCGAAACATCCTGCACGGCAGTACCGTCGGTATACGACACCAGCTGCCTGGGCAGCCGCTGCTGATTGTACTGATAGCCCGATTTGAGACCAATCGAGAAATGCTTCGGAAAGAGCCACTCCCCGTCGAGGGCGAGGTTGGTGGGCGAAACCCGGTCGATATAGGTTTTCTGGCCGCCTAGCGGCAGCGCCACGCCGTAGCGGGCCGACAGGCTAAACGAGACATACTCATCGAAAGGTGAGGCAAACACCTCGTTGCGGTAGGGGGGCTGCCCCTGCGCCCAGGCCACTGTCGTCAGACCAACGAGCAGCAGCGCCATGGTGACAATACGGTTCATGCGAAAAAAAGGTTAGTTGGGTCGCAGGTAGGGCGACTGGTTGAAAATGGCAGTGGTGGCCGCATCGACCGATGGCGAATCGGTAATGTCGGCACCCCGGATGGTCGCGTCGTAGACCACGTTATACTGTGGCTTGTCGGTGCCGGTGCTGCCGGTAGTCGGCGCATTTTTCAGATCGACAATCTGAATCTCCCAGTACTGATCCGTAACCTGGTAGGTGTAGTAGGTTGGATAGGCCGGGTAATAGCCATACCCGCCAAAGCCACCGCCATACCAGTAGTTGGAATAATACGAGCTGTAGGGATTGACGCCTACGCCCGTGTAGAGATTGCTGACCCGAATTACAGCCACGCCCAGATCGGCAGGCTGCCCTTTGGCCACGCGCGTAAAGCCCCGGCTGGTGAGCGCATTGGCCACGTTCGACACAAATCGACCCTCGATCGTGCCCAGCGCCGGTCGGTAGCCATCGTTCGACTCGATCAGCACCGAATCGGGCAGGCTAAACGTCTTATACTGATTGAAGTTGACCGACCGGTCGTAATTGGTGATGTATACCTGCGAGTCCTGCGGGCTCAGGTCGTTTATAGCCTTGTCGCGACAGGCCGTCAGACCACTGCACAGCAGCAGCATTGTAGCCACGCCCAGCAGCCACCGGCCAGCCGTGTTTCGTTTACCGTGTATCATAACGAAGTTCATTGAGTACTTACCTTTATAAAACGAACAGACCCGGTAGCAGGTTGTGAATTCGCCATTAAAAAGCGACCCGCGGTGGGGGGCGTAAGCCGTATTTTTGATGACCTTTGTCGATTCGTCGGCGCTGGCCGATGCCTGTCAAACCCGCTCTGTTATGGATTTTATGGATTCTATCCGTGGCATGTCGTTTTTCGATATGCACGTACACATGACCTCCCGCACCACTGATGATTACCAGGCCATGGCCGATGCCGGCGTGGTAGCCATGATCGAACCGGCTTTCTGGCTGGGGCAGCCCCGCACCGGTGTCGATTCGTTCCGCGATTACTTCGCGAGTCTGGTAGGCTGGGAGCGGTTCCGGGCGTCGCAGTTCGGCATCCGCCATTACTGCACCATTGGCCTCAACTCCAAAGAAGCCAACCAGGAAGCCCTTGCCGAACAGGTTATGGAAATTCTGCCTTTATTCATCTATAAGGAAGGCGTGGTGGGCATCGGCGAAATCGGATTCGACGATCAGACCCCGGCCGAAGAAAAATACTACCGCGCCCAGCTCGAATTGGCCAAAGAAGCCGGTCTGCCCGTGCAGATTCATACGCCCCACCGCGACAAGAAACAGGGTACCAGCCGCAGCATGGATATTGCCATCGAACACGGCATCGACCCCGGCATGGTCATCGTCGACCACAACAACGAAGAAACCGTGCGCGAAACCCTCGACCGGGGCTTTTGGGCGGGCTTCACCATCTACCCGTTTACCAAAATGGGCAACGAGCGGATGGTGGAGATTGTGAAGCAGTACGGGCCTGAGCGCATCATGATCAACTCGGCGGCCGACTGGGGCATCAGCGATCCGCTGGCTGTGCCCAAAACGGCGGCCCTGATGAAGCAGCACGGTATCTCGGACGAGGCTATCCGGCTGGTGACCTTTACCAACGCCGTTACGGCCTTTGCCCAGAGCGGACAGCTGAGCCTGGCGGAGCTGAGTCAGCCCCTGGGCATCGATCAGAGCGTACGCTTCAACGGTAGTTCGGTGCTGCGGGGCGGTCAGGCACCCCGGGTCGATAAAGAGTCAACCATTATCAACTAAGTACGGCTGGCCGGCTACCGTCCGGTCAACCGTTTTTTTCGATGCTTAAAGCCCTTCTTTCGCTGACCCGACCGGCCAATCTGGTCACCGCCGTGGCCGATGTACTGGCCGGTATGGCCATTGCCGGGTACTTCATGAACAGCAGTCCGCCACCGGCCCCCATCGGCTGGCTGGCGCTGGCAACGGTGGGGCTCTACGGTGGTGGCGTGGTGTTTAACGATGTGTTCGACGCCGATCTCGACGCCATCGAACGGCCCGAGCGCCCCATACCGAGCGGGGTGGTGCCCAAACAGACGGCTATTAGCCTGGGGATTGTGCTGTTCGGGCTGGGTATCGGGGCGTCGTTTGCCGTGAATCCGGTGGCAGGAGCCCTGGCGATCGCCATTACCGTGGCCTCGCTTGTCTACGACCGCTACGGCAAGCACAGCGATCTGCTGGGGCCGCTCAACATGGGTCTGTGCCGGGGGCTCAACCTGCTGCTGGGCGTCAGCATTGTGCCCGGGCAGGTAGGGCCCTGGGCCTGGATCGGGTTGGTACCGATTGCGTACATCGCGGCCATCACCATGATTAGCCGGGGCGAGGTACACGGGGGTAACCCCAAAACGCTGCGCGTGGCCGGACTGCTCTACGCGCTGGTTATTGGCTGCGTGTCGGCGCTGGCCCAGAGCCGGGGACAGCTCGGCACGGCCTTTCCGTTTCTGGTCCTGTTTGGTTATTATATTTTTCCGCCCCTCTGGCGGGCCGTGCGCGACCCTATCGGCCCCAACATCGGCTGGGCGGTGCAGGCCGGTGTCTTGTCGCTCATCGTTATGAATGCGGCCTGGGTAGCGGCCTTCGCGTCGTTTCCGCTGGCCATGCTGGTCTTCTGCCTGTTGCCCCTTTCGCGGCTGCTGGCTAAATTATTTGCTGTCACCTAACGTATGGCTACACTACACCGACTGCTGCTGCTGGTATGCCTGACCGGGCCGGCGCTGGCCCGCCCCCCGAAACCGACGCCGATTACCGGTCTGCTGGGCGCCTTCGGGGCCGAAGTAACGCTTGTGAAGCAATCCCTGCAGGCCCCGGAAACGGTGGTGGTCGAAGGGGTTACCTTTACCACCGGTAAGCTGGGCAACCAGTCGGTGGTAGTGGCCGAAACGGGTATCGGCAAAGTCAATGCGGCCCTGACCACCACGCTGCTCATCGCGCATTTTCACCCCGATCGGGTGCTGTTTACGGGCATTGCCGGAGGGGTCAATCCCAGCCTGCAACCCGGCGACATCGTGATTGCGAGTCAGACCGTGCACCACGATTATAAAACCATTACGTTCGATCAGAAACCCACCATCCAGACCCGGTCGCTGTCGGGCCAGCCGAATCCGGCTTATTTCCCGGCCGATTCGCTGTTGCTACGACGGGCGCAGACCGTGGCCCGGTCGCTGACCTTCGATCCCATTCCGCTCACCACCCGCCCGCCCACGGTGGTGACGGGCGTGGTCGCCACTGGGGATCAGTTTATTTCGTCGAGCCAGAAAGTGGCGCAGCTGCGGGCCGATTTCAACGCCGAAGCTACTGAGATGGAGGGGGCGGCCGTGGCGCAGGTGTGCCGCGAGCTGCACGTGCCGCTGCTGGTAATCCGGAGTCTGAGCGATAAGGCCGATGACAACGCCCGGCGCGATATGCTGTCGTTTTACCAGACGGCGGCCCGCAATTCGGCCCGGCTGGTGATGGCCATCGTACAGACCAACTAACAGGCTTCGCTCGAAAAATACGATTGTGCTTGGCTGTGGGCGCCTTTTTAGGGACCTTTAGCCCGACCAGACGCCCGTTGCCCAACGGGTTCGCGCATGCACATACCGTTACCGGCAACCCATACCGACAGTCCCTTCCAGTCTTTCTGGTGGGCAGGCTACGAATGTACCGACCAGCTCAACGCCTTCGGCAACCGGGTCGATTTTCTGACCCTGACGGGCCACCTGCAGCTTCTGCAGCAGGATTATGAAGCGTTGAGGCCGTTTCGGATCGGTACCGTTCGCGAGGGTATCCGCTGGAGCCAGGTCGAGAAAACGGCCTACCAGTACGACTGGAGCGTGGTCGAAACCATGCTGGCCGAAGGACACCGCCAGGGCATTCAGCAGGTATGGGATCTATGCCATTTTGGCTATCCCGACGACCTGACGCCCCTGCACCCCATGTTTGCGCGTCGGTTTGCGGCCCTCGGCCGGGCGTTCGTGCGCTTCTACCGCGACCGCTACCCCGACGATACGCTTATCGTAACGCCCATCAACGAAGTAAGCTTTATGTCATGGCTTGGGGGCGATGTGTGCGGCACCTCGCCCTACTGCACCAAACAGGGCTGGGAGGTGAAACGGGGGCTGATGCGCGGCTACATCGAATGTGCAGCGGCCATGCGCGAAATCGACCCCACCATCCGGATTCTTACCACCGAACCCCTGGTGCACATTGTACCGCCCATGCCGGCCACACCAGCGCAGCGCCGGCAGGCTGCCGAGGCTCATACCAACCAGTTTCAATCGGTCGATATGCTGGCGGGTCGGCTGGCGCCCGAACTGGGCGGGTCGCCCGCACTGCTCGATATCCTGGGTTTCAACTATTACTACAATAACCAGTGGGTCGTCGGTACCGGCACCTGGCTGGGCTGGGCCGACGCCACACCCGACCCCCGGTGGGTACCGCTGCGGCAACTGCTGACCCAGGCCTACGAGCGCTATGGTCGCCCCATTGCCCTCACCGAAACCAGCCACCCCGGCATCGACCGGCCGGTCTGGATCGACATGATTGGCCGGGAGTGCGCAGCCGTTATTCAGGCCGGTATACCGCTCTGGGGTGCCTGCCTGTATCCGATCATCGACCGACCCGACTGGGATCACCTGACACCCTGGCACCGGTCGGGCCTCTGGGATGCCGATCTAACCCAGAACCCGCCGGGCCGTTTGCTTTACGAACCATACGCGCAGGCACTGCTCCGTACACAGGCACAGCTGGAAGCCGCCACGCAGCCGGTAGCCGAGCCACTGGCCGGGTAAGCCGTATCTCGGGCCGTAGCCGCTTATACAGAAATGGGGCACTGTGCCAACCATCGCATCTGGCAGTGGGTTAATGCTGTGAAGTTTGGTTAGTGACCAGTTTAGGTATGTACGACTGCTTATGAAATCGACTCGGTACTTCGGTTGTCTGTTAGGTGTTATCATGGCCATGGCAGGGGCCAATGCTCAGAAGCTGAAACCCGGTTTCGACAGGGCCGAATACATCGAACTGATGAGCGTGTTTGCGCGGCAGGTCGATACGTTGCCGGCCAACACGCCCATTCCCAAACCCCAGCGGTTTCGGTTCGTCTACCGCTCGCCTGTGGTGGGCCTCGACAACCGCTGGGATCTCTGGACGTCTCCCGACTCGGTTGCGGTGCTCTGCATACGGGGCACCACCCTCGAACCGGCTGGCTGGCTCGAAAACTTCTATGCCGCCATGGTGCCTGCCAAAGGCCATATTGTGCTTACCAACGACTACAAGTTCGATTACCAGCTGGCCGAAGACCCGCGCGCTGCGGTACACGTAGGCTGGCTGATTGGGACCGCTTTTCTGGCGCAGGACATGCGGCCCCGGATCGACTCGTGTGTGAAGGCCGGCATTCAACACTTCTACATCATGGGCCACAGCCAGGGGGGCGCCATTGCTTATCTGATGACCTCGCACCTGCGCCAGCTGCAGCGGGCCGGGGCTATTCCGACCGGCGTAACGTTTAAAACCTACTGCAGCGCGGCTCCCAAACCCGGTAACCTGCAGTATGCATCGGAATACGAAGCCCTAACTGCCGGTGGGTGGGGGTTCAACGTGGTGAACGCGGCCGACTGGGTACCTGAAATGCCGGTGACGATACAGACCCTCGACGACTTCAACCCGATCAATCCGTTTGCGGGGGCGCCCGAGCTGATTCGTAAGCAGAAGTTTCCGAAGCGGCTGGCCATGCGCTACGTGTTCAACCAGCTGGCCAGGCCCGCTCGTAAAGCCCGTGACAACTACCGGAAATACCTGGGCAATTTTGCCGGCAAATACGTGAAAACCAATCTAAAGGAATACGTGCCGCCCACGTTTTATCCCTCAACGGCTTACGTTCGGACGGGCACCATCATTTCACTCATACCCGATGCCGAGTACTACAAAACCTATCCGCAGGAGAAAGGCAAAATCTTCGTCAACCACGTAATCATGCCTTATATCGACCTGGTTCGGCGCATGCCGGAACCCCGTCGATAAGTCAGGGAAAGAAACGTTCGGGTGAAGGGTAACCCGGCGGGGCTGACCTGGGGTCAGGCTGGCTGCGGGTCTGACTGGTTATAATCGGGCCAGTTGGGCGCGCTGGTAACCAGCCAGGGCGCAAAATGCTGATCGAACAGGGGGGCATAGTCCTGCACCGAGTTCGGCTTGACGAGGTAGCCGTTGGCACCCCGGTCCAGGGCGGCCTGTCGGGTAGCGGGGTCGTCGGCCGTCGAGAGCATCAGCACCGGGAGTTTGGCCCAGTAGGGGTTTTGTCGGAGCTGCACAAGGGCGTCGAGACCATTCAGGCGGGGCATATTGACATCCATAACAACCAGCCAGTGCATATCTTCGTCGGGCTGGTTGCTGGCGTCCTGCGACAGGTAATCGATCAGCGCCTGCCCGTCGCTGAATTCAAGTACGGGCAGCGTACGCTGGCCCTGTTCAAGCGCCAGGCGCATCAGCAGGCGGTCATCTTCATCATCATCAACGACGACATACGAAAGTTCGGCGTGAGTGTTCATCAGCGAGCCAAGTAACAGGTGAGGTTGCTTACTTTCGCAATTTGTCAAAAAAAAACATACGTCGGATGCCCGCTTCCTGGTGTTGCACGTGGGAGCCTGTGGAACCCTGTAAACGGCCCCGCGCGGCTAGGGCCGGGCGTCGACGGGCCGCGTAGCCGGTCTGGCTGCCTGCAGCGAATTGGTCCAGTTACGGATCAGGGCGGTCAGCGGCCGAAACTCGATCAGAAACCCATCGTGGCCGTAGAGCGAGTCGATTTCTTCGTAGGTCGCGTTGGGAATGTGGCGCGCCAGGAATTGTTGCTCGACGGGCGGAAACAGCAGGTCGGAGCGAATACCTACTACCAGTGTGTTCGACCGGATTTGCCCCAGCGCGTGTGGAATGCTGCCCCGGTTACGCCCGACATTGTGCGAATCCATTACTTTCGACAGCAGCCGATAAGTGAAGGCATTGTAGCGTTCCACGATTTTTTCGCCCTGGTAGCGCTGGTACGTGGCCGCCTTGAATTCGTCGAGCTGTTCGTTGTTGTCGAGGGCCTGGGTAAAGCCATAGGTATCGTAGTTACGATACGAAATCATGGCCATGGCCCGGGCGGCTTTCATGCCGGCGGCCCCGGCATCGTCGCGCCGTTCGGTCCAGGTCGGATCGGCTTCGATCGCCATACGCTGGGCTTCGTTGAAGGCAATACACCAGGGCGAGGCCACCGCGCCCGAGGCAATCAGAATCAGATGCTGAATGAGTTGGGGCTGTTCGATGGCCCACTCCACGGCCTGTTCGCCCCCGAGCGATCCGCCTACGCAGGTATGAATGGTGTCGATACCCAGTTCCTGCCGCAGCAGGTCGAGGGCTGCCACCATGTCGCGCACCGTCAGGGCCGGAAAATCGTGGTAAAAAGGCGCGCCGGTGTCCGGGTTCACCGACAGCGGACCCGTCGACCCGTAGCAGGAGCCCAGCACGTTGGCACAGACAATGAAATCGCGCTCCGGATCGAAATATTTACCCGGCCCGACCAGTCCGCCCCACCAGTTGCCAACGTCGGCATTGCCGGTGAGCGCGTGGCAGATCCAGACCACATTCGACTGGCCGTTCTCCTGCCGGAGGGTGCCGCGTGTGGTATAGGCCAGCCGGAAGCCCGGCAGGGTAGCGCCAGATTCAAGCGGAAATGAATATTTATGGTCGAAATACTGAAGGTCCAACGGAACAATACGGTTTAACGTCAACAACAGAAAACCGGGTTTGCCGGCCGCCATCGGCTACTGGCAAACCCGGCTGGTTTATACAGCAACAGGCTCGGCAATGGCTGCAAACGCCTGTACAAAGTCAGCTTTGATATCGTCAAGGTGTTCGATTCCGGCCGATACCCGCAGCAGCCCCGGTGCTACCCCGGCACTGGCCTGATCGAGTTCGCTCAACTGCTGGTGGGTAGTCGATGCGGGGTGAATGATCAGCGTTTTCGAGTCGCCCACGTTGGCCAGGTGGCTCACGAGTTTCAGGCTATTGACAAACTGATCGGCCGCTTCTTTACCGCCCTTCACCTTGAAGGTAAAGACCCCCCCAAAGCCGCGCTTGAGGTATTTTTTGGCCAGATCGTGGTAGTGACTGCTGGGCAGACCGGGGTAGTTGACCCGCTCGACCTGCTCGTGCTGCTCCAGCCATTCGGCCAGCGCCTGGGCGTTCTGCACCGTCCGGTCGACGCGCAGCGACAGCGTTTCGAGGCCCTGCAGCAGCAAAAACGAGTTGAACGGGCTGATGGCCGGGCCCCAGTCGCGCAACCCTTCGACCCGCGCCCGGATAATGAACTGAATGTTGCCAAACGGCCCGTTTACGCCGAACACATCGCTGAACACCATACCCTGGTAGCCTTCCGAGGGCTCGCTGAACTGCGGGAACTTCCCGTTACCCCAGTTGTAGTTGCCGCTATCGACAATGACCCCGCCAATGCTGGTGCCGTGGCCGCCAATCCATTTCGTGGCCGACTCGACCACCACGGCCGCGCCGTGTTCGATGGGTCGGAAGAGGTACCCACCGGCACCAAACGTATTGTCGACGATCAGAGGCAGATCGTGAGCCCTGGCCAAAGCCGCAATCGCGTCGAAGTCGGGGATATTGAACCCGGGGTTGCCAATGGTTTCGAGATAAATCGCCTTGGTATTGGCATCGATCAGCCGCTCGAATGACTCGGGTTTGTCGCCATCGGCAAAGCGGGCTTCGATACCAAACCGTTTGAACGACACTTTAAACTGGTTGTAGGTGCCGCCGTAGAGGAAGGAGGTCGTCACGAAGTTGTCGCCGGCGCCCAGTATGTTGGTGAGCGCAATGAACTGGGCGGCCTGTCCCGAGGCAACGGCCAGCGCAGCTACCCCGCCTTCGAGGGCGGCCACCCGCTTCTCAAACACGTCGGACGTAGGGTTCATGATCCGGGTGTAGATGTTGCCAAAGGCCTTGAGTGCAAACAGATCGGCACCATGTGCGGAGTCGTTGAAGGTAAACGACGTGGTCTGGTAGATCGGAACGGCCCGCGCGTTGGTGGTTGGGTCGACATCCTGCCCGGCATGGAGCTGGAGGGTATCAAAATGGTACGCCATGGGTGGTGATCAGTTGAGTGTATGGAAAAAGAGGCAATGGGAATTTGTGATGGCCGGCGCGGGGTGCGACCGGTTGGGTTGGCCGGATGAGGGCCAAACGCACGCGAAGCCACTCCCGGCTTGCTAGTGCGGTGAGTGGGTGTTACTTAGCAGGCCCCGGCGGGCATGCAGCGCTGGCTGTAGTGCATGTGTCTGTACGATTTATAGTTCCTAACGGACCGCCTTCCTGCCGGACAGGCGGTTCGTTCAGGCAGGAGTTAGCACCTTGCCGAGGGGTAGGTTGCCAGCGGTTCACAGAGCCTGATCTCTCCCCGCTTCTTTATAAATCAACTCGCGCCGGTAGATGAACGAGTGGCGCGTACGAATTGACTTGATACTGCAAGTATAACAGGCAGATGATCGCCAACCAAAACTGCCGGCCTAAATCTGCACGCTTACACATTTTTCGGTGTTTTTTTCGGCGTGCCCGGCCGAGTGCATGAACCTGTTTTTTACCTTTGACTACAGAACGCCAACTATGAGCCAGCCTACCTATCGTTACAACCGAGACAACGCTACCCGTGTGGCCGGCGTTACCTCCCTGAAAGACGCTATCGGTCAGCTGCTAAAGGCGTATCAGTTGCAGGGGCGGTTCAACGAAACCTACCTCGAAGCGTTCTGGGGCCGTATGATGGGCCCCGCCATCGCTACCCGCACCAAGCGGCTCTACGTGCGCGATCGCAAACTCTACATCGAACTATCGTCGGCGCCCCTGCGCAACGAACTCGTCAACGCCAAGCAAAAGCTCATCCAGCTCGTCAACAAAGACATGGGTACCGAGGTGATCGACGACGTGGTGTTTATCTGAGAAAAGAAAGGCAGAATTCGGTTTACGGTATTGGGTTTACAGTTTACGGTTTTCAGTGGGCTGCTGCCGGTATACCGTACACTGTTTTCAGTGCGCTGCCAGGCAACACTGAAAGCCCCGTGTCGACTATCGACCACAGTAAACTGTATACTGTAAACTCTTAACAGTATACTGCCTACCGTAACGTCTCCGCAAACTCGTTCATCGTGCTGAACTCACCCTGTGGTTTCAGAAACCGCAGCAGGTCTTCGACGCGGTCGAGCAGCCGCTCGTGCGAATGGCGCCGGACATAGGTCGGAATCCGGTCGTAGGCCGACAGGTCGGTAAACTCCCAGGGGTGCACATAAAGGTTCAGAAAACCGTCGGCCGCCAGGGTTTGCCGACAGAGCGTCTTGTAATAGGCAAACGGAAAGTTTTTCAGGCTCAGCCAGAACAGCGGTAGCCGAAGGGTGGGCGTTACCGACGCCGGAATCTGCCACACGCCCTGCTCACGGAACGGGTGCCGGGGCTCACCCCAGTGGTTGTAGCGGCCCGGAAGCCAGGTTGGGTGGAGCGACGAATTATAGCTATAGCCGGCCTGCGCCACGTCGGTTGGGTCGACAAAGCCCATGCGCGCCCGCCGAAACCCCGTTACGGGGCGCTCGAGCAGCGTTTCGAGCGCCTGCCGGGATTTGAGCAGGTCGGCCGGTTCGAACGTGGTATGATAATAGCCGTGCGACGCAATTTCATGCTGCTGCGCCAGCGATCGGATCAGGTCGGACTCGTGCAGCGCGTAGTTGGCCGTAGTAAACAGTGTGGTTCGGGCACCCACGGCGTCGAACCGGTCGGCCAGCAAGCGCAGTCCGCGGGTCGATACGGCAATCTGCTCCGGCAGCGGAATAGCGTGGCCGAACTCAACGGCCGTATCAAACTCCTCTACGTCAACGGTGAATAAAATGTGGTGTCGGCTTCGTCCGGCTGTGCCCATGCTACTGTCGTCTCCTCAATCTCGTCGGTGTCGCCAATGATGTAGGCGGGTCGTTTCTTGACCTCCACAAACGTTTTGCCCAAATATACGCCGATAATGCCGATCATGATAAACTGCACCCCGCCGATCAGCACCAGCAGTACCACCAGCGTGGTCCAGCCCGATACGGTAGCGTTGGTGAAGAAGTACTCGTAGGTGGCTTCGGCGCCAAAGAGCAGCGCAAACAGCGACATGGTGAAACCCAGCAGCACCGACAGGTAAAGGGGCTTGGTCGAAAAGGAGGTGATGCCCATGGCTGCCAGCTGCATCATCTTCCGGATCGAGTATTTCGACCGGCCGGCGTAGCGGGCTGCGGGCTGATACATGATCCGGCACTGCCGGAAACCTACCCACGAAATAGCCCCGCGCAGAAACAGATCGTTTTCCTTGAACTGTTTCAGCGTATCGACCACCTTGCGGTCGAGCAGGCGAAAGTCGGCCGCGCCATCCTCGATCTGCAGGCCCGATACGCGCCGGAGCAGACTATAGAATTTGGCCGAGCTGGTGCGTTTGAACCACGACAGTTTGGGATCGGGCTGCCGAACGGTGTACACGACCTCGTAGCCCTGCCGCCATTTGTCGATCAGGGTCGGAATCAGTTCGGGCGGATGCTGCAGGTCGGCGTCGAGGCAGATCACGGCCGAACCGCGGGCGTTGTCGTAACCCGCCCGGAGTGCCATCTGATGACCAAAGTTGCGCGAAAACGAGATAAACCGGACACAGTCATACGTGTTGCTCAACTGCCGGAGCACGTGCCGCGTCTGATCTGTACTGCCATCGTCGATGATCAGAATCTCGTAGTCACTGTATGGCGATAACACAGCCATGAGTCGGTGAACCAAAACCGGCAGATTTTCCTCTTCGTTGTAGGCCGGTACAATTACACTGATCATGCCTTTGGGCGTAGTCGGGTACATGGTAGCTAAATGACAGCAGGCTGTCCTGAAAATTCAAGCTAAATTAAGTATATCTACTTAATAAGTAGGTATTGTACGTATTAAAATAACAGCGTACGTAACCATAAGTTCGTCACGAACTGATCACCTGTCGCTATAATGGAGGGAAAAAAAAGAGGTCCTGTACAGGCTGATAGCCCTAACCTGCACGGAATCAACAGCCAACTGGTTGTTCAGGAGGAGCAGCGACTCGACCCGGGTTTCGGTACCAGGCTGAACGACACCAACACCCGGCTCATCAATCACGATGGCAGTTTTAATATCCGGCGCAGCGGGCAGCGCTTTTATGACTGGCTCAATCTGTATAACCGGCTGATCACGATGGGATGGCGGCAGTTTATGGGGTGGGTGCTGGTGTTCTACGTGGTTGTCAACGGCCTGTTCGCCCTTATTTACCTGCTGGCCGGAGCCGATCAGTTGCAGAGTTCAGTCGAGAATCAGCCGTATGGACCGTTCTGGAAAGCGTTTTTTTTCAGCTCCCAGACCATGACCACCGTGGGCTACGGCCACATTGCGCCCGTCAGCTTCACCGTCAGTATCATTGCGGCCATGGAGTCGATGATCGGGCTATTGTCGTTCGCGCTGGTAACGGGCCTGCTATACGGACGCTTCTCGCGGCCGGTGGCCCACATCCGGTTTTCGATCCAGTCGGTATTTGCGCCTTATCTTGACGTGAATGGCTGGATGTTTCGGGTTGTCAACACCCGCGCCAATCAGCTGATCGACGTGGAAGTAGAAGTATCGCTGACCCGGCTCGAAACCAGTGCCGATGGTGTACGGCAACGGCGATACTACCGCCTGAATCTCGAGCGGAACAAGGTGACGTTTTTTCCGACCAACTGGACGCTGGTGCATCCAATCACAACCACCAGTCCGCTCCACGGCTGTACGCCGGAAGCACTGGCTGAATCTGATGCCGAATTTCTAATTTTGCTGCGGGCTATGGACGATACATTCTCACAGGTGGTGCATAGCCGGTATTCGTATCGGTATAATGAAGTGCTGTGGGGCCAGAAATTCAGCCCTATGTACGATGGTACGCAGCAGGGCAATACAACCCTTGATTTTGATAAACTGGACGATACCCAGCCGGCGGCACTGAACTGACGGGGTGGGTGAACGCCGGCAACATCCGTTCAGTGATGCCGGCCAAAACAAATGTCCGGAACCCGGGAGGCCCGGAGTGGACTCTCTACAAACCCAATTTAGCTTGCTTATTCCTCCTTTTCTGAAACCGGGCGATACGGTAGCGGTGGTGTCGCCCGCCAGCCGCCTGCCCTACGAAGCCCTTGAGGCTGGTTTGCGTGTGCTGCGCGACGACTGGCAGCTGACGGTACTCGAAGGCGATAGCCTGCGCGCGGCCGATGGCCCATTTGCCGGCTCCGACGCCCTGCGCCGGGCCGATCTCCAGCGGTTCTTCGACGATCCGTCGGTGAAGGCCGTGTTTGCGTCGCGGGGTGGCTACGGCTGCTACCGCATTGCCGACGACCTCGACCTGACGGGCCTGCGGGCCAACCCCAAATGGCTGGTTGGCTTCAGCGATGTAACGGTGCTGCTCAGTTTGCTGTATCGCCATGGTTTGCCCAGCCTGCACGGCATCATGCCGGGCCAGTTTGGCCGGCCCGAACGGGCGGGTTCGCTGGCGCTGCTGCGGCAATGGCTCTTTGGCGAGGCCCCCGCGCACTACGCAACCTCGCCCCACGCCCTCAACCGGGCGGGGCAGGCATCCGGACCGCTGCTGGGGGGCAACCTGACCATGCTCATCAACTCGATCGACACGCCCACCGACCTGCCCTACGAGGGGGCGGTGCTGTTTCTGGAAGATATCGACGAAACGCTGTTTTCGCTCGACCGGATGATGCGGCAGCTGCATCGGTCGGGCCGACTGGCCGTACTGGCCGGGCTGGTAGTGGGGCAGTTTTCTGATATGCGGTCAAATCCCTCCCTGCCGTTCGGCACCGATGCCTATGGAATCATAGCCGAGGTAGTAGCCAACTACCGGTTTCCGGTGCTGATGGGGCTACCCGCCGGTCACGACGACGAAAACCTGCCACTGCCCATCGGCCAAAAGGTCGACCTGCTCGTCGACGCCAGTGGCGGTGTGCTACGTTTCTGATTTATCCCGGAAAGAGGCAATTTTTTCGTAGTTTCGGCTAGATTCAGGCAGTATTGATCGATGGAACACGGAAGGTTTAACTGGGTTAGCTGGGTGGCGCTGCTGCTGACGGTGGCGGGTTGCGGGTCGGCCGATCCGGGGGCGCAGCGCTTTCGGGTAGTTCGGGCCTCGCAACTGAATTTCGATCAGCGTGTAACGCTGACCTATCAGTATGATCAGCAGGGACGGCTGGCGCGGGTGGTCGAGTATCCCGATACGGCTGCTGCCGGCCCTATAACGGCGCAGGCTACCATTACCTATGATCCCGCCAAGCCTGCCCACCTGGCCACGGTCGACAAGCAGTTGACCAGGCCCTACTACGATAGCGATGGCCTGGTGGTAGGTATTCGTCGAACATACCAGTACGACGATCGGGATCGGCTGACGATCATTACGGAGTCGCGCGCGATGGGCGATTTCAGTCAGCTAAAGCCGACCCAGCGGTACGAGTATATCTACGGCGAGGGTCGTGAACCCGCCACGCTGACCATTACCGGGCCGGGGCCGCTGTTTGCCCGCGATATGTATACCTACACCTTTGCCGATGGTAACGCCGTGGGGATCAGTACAGTCAGTACGACGTCGCAGCGCAACACGCCCGTTATCACGCAGAGTACCGTAACGTTCGATAAAAATCCCAATGTGTTTGGGGGCTTCTGGGCGGTTTATCCGGGCATCACCTCGTTCAACCGCAATAACATTATCGCTTCCGGCGTCACGCTTTTCCACGACAGCCGCGGACTGCTGGTACGTCGGGTCAAAGCAGGCGCCTACATCGACGACGTGACGACGTATTGGTACGAAGCGTATTAAAGAGTGAAAGAGCGAAAGCGAGCGCTGCAGCCGGTACATGACAACGAGCCCGCTGTTGGCGCGTCCGTGTCGAAACGGCCACGCCAACAGCGGGCTCGCAACCCGTAAGCGCCTGACTTACTTGATATACCGGAAATCTTCGTTGCCTTTGAGGGCCAGCAGCGTTTCGTACATAAGCTTGATTACATTCTGCACGTCATCCATGTGTACCGTTTCGACGGTAGTATGCATGTATTTAAGCGGCAGCGAAATCAGCGCTGAGGCAATGCCTTCGGTTGCATAGGCAAACGCGTCGGTATCCGTACCGGTCGACCGGCTGACGGCCTGCCGCTGAAACGCAATGTCTTTCTCCGTCGCCACGTTGATCAGAAAATCGAGCACGTTGTTCTGCACGGCAGGACCATAACACAGCACAGGCCCGTCGCCACACTTCAAATCACCCTGTTCTTTCTTGTCGTACTTGGGCGATTGGGTGTCGTGGGTCACGTCGGTGCAGATGGCGAGGTCGGGCTTGAGCCGCCGGGCAATCATCTCGGCACCGCGCAGGCCAATTTCTTCCTGCACGGCGTTGACCACGTAGAGCGTGTAGGGCAGCGTAATGTTGTTCTCCTTGAGCAGGCGCGCCACTTCGGCGATCATGAAGCCACCCATCCGGTTGTCGAGCGCCCGGCCCACGTAGAAGCGGTTGTTCAGTTCCATCAGCCCGTCGGAGAAGGTGCAAACCGTGCCGACGTGGATGCCCATGGCCAGCACTTCCTCTTTATTGGCGGCCCCCACGTCGATAAACAGATCGGTTACTTTGGGGGCGGTATCTTTGCTCAGGTCGCGGACGTGGATGGCGGGCCAGCCGAAAACGCCTTCGACAATACCCTGCTTCGTGTGCAGGTTGACCCGCATGGAGGGCGCGATGAGGGCATCGGAGCCGCCATTGCGCCGGACAAACAGGTAGCCATCGTCGGAGATGTAATTAACAAACCACGAAATCTCGTCGGAGTGGGCTTCAATCACCACTTTGTAGGGCTGCCCCGGGTTGATGACGCCAACGGCCGTGCCGTAGGTGTCCACGATATACTCGTCGGTGTAGGGCTTCAGGTAATCAAGCCAGATCTGCTGCCCCGACGATTCGAAACCCGTTGGGGAGGCATTGTTCAGGTATTGATACAGGAAAGTTTTACTTTGTTCGTTCATTGCCGGAATAGACGTAACAGGCCGGACGAAATGCCCGGTTCACAAATGTACAACGGGGGCCCATTGCCTGATGGTTTGTGGCCCTACTTTTGACCGCTACCCGGCAGCGTGATGATGACCTTAACCGACTGATTGCAGCACCCCATGGAACCTTTACCCAACACCCCCGTAACGGGGCCCGTCACCGAAACCGAACGGACCTACGCCCTAAACGCCCTCCAGACCACGCAGGGGCTGCTCCACGAAGCCGTGGCCGGTTTGAGCCCGGCGCAGCTAACGTTTAAAACCGAGCCCGGCCGCTGGTCGATTGCCGAGTGTGTCGAGCACATCGTGCTGGTGGAGCGCGGTATCTTCAAGTATATGCAGCGCAGCATGGACGAACCCGCCGACGCAGCCCGCCGGGCCGAAATCAAGGTGTCGGATGTCGACATGGTGCGGGCGGTGCGGAGCCGGGGTGTAACGCTGGCTTCGCCCGCGCCCTTCGTGCCAACGGGCCGCTACGGCGATACCGACGCCACGCTGGCTGCGTTCGACGAGGGCCGCAGCGCCGTGACAGACTGGTTGTCGACCCAGGCGGGCGACCTGCGCACCCACTTTTTTCCGCATATCGCCTTCGGTACGCTGGATGGCTACCAGGCCATGCTGCTTATCAGCGCGCATGGCGAACGCCACCGCAAGCAGATCGAAGAGATCAAAACCAACCCTGCTTTTCCGCGTGACTGATTCGATTGACGAAACGGGCGACGGGCCACCGCGCCCGTTGCTACCCATACTGTACCAGACCGATACACTGGTTGCCATCAACAAACCCCATGGCCTGCTGGTACATCGGTCGCCCATCGCCAGCGATGCGAGTGAATTTGCCGTTCAGCTCCTGCGCGATCAGCTCGGGCAGCGCGTGTATCCGGTGCACCGGCTCGACCGCAAAACGGGGGGCGTACTGCTCTTTGCTCTCAACGAGAGCCAGAATGCCGCCATGCAGCAGCAGTTTATGGATGGGCTGGTCGATAAAACCTACCTGGCCATCGTGCGCGGCTATACCGACGACGAACAGGTAATCGACTACCCCCTCCGGCGCGACGATGGGCTGCTGCAGGACGCCCGCACGGTGCTGATCACCCGGCAGCGCACCGAAGTGCCTATTCCGTTTGGCAAACACGCCACCTCCCGCTATTCGCTGGTCGAGCTGCGCCCCACCACGGGCCGGATGCACCAGCTGCGCAAGCACATGGCCCACATTCTGCACCCCATCATTGGCGACCGGCCGCACGGGTGCAACAAACAGAACAAGCTGTTTCTGGCGCATTTCGGCATGAACACCATGTTGCTACACGCCTGGTCGATTCGGTTTCAGCCGCCCGGAGCCGATGCGCCGGTAACGATCGAGGCCCCGTTTCAGGCGGAGTTTACGCGGATGCTGTCGGCGCTGTTCGCGCCGGTAGGGACCTGATCCGGTGGCAGTGCCGTGAGTGGCTAAACGCCCTGCAGGTTGAATTCGTCGGTGTCGAGGATTTCGACGCGCCGGCCCATTTTCTTCTGGATGATCTTGAAGTGGTGCTCGTCGTCGGGGGTGATAAGCGAAATAGCTTCGCCCGGCGACTCGGCGCGGCCCGTCCGGCCGATGCGGTGGACGTAGTCTTTGGGCGAGCGCGGCAGTTCGAAGTTGATGACGTGGGGCAGAAACTGAATGTCGATCCCGCGGGCCAGCAAATCGGTCGATACCAGCACGGGCAGCCGCCCGGCCTTGAATCGGGCCAGCACCTCGTTGCGGGCCTGCTGCCCCTTCTGGCTGTGGATGGCGGCCGCCTGAATACCGTTTTTGTTCAGCTTCACCACGACGTTGTCGGCGGTGCGGGTCGATGACACAAAGACCAGCACCTGCCGCATGGCGCCTTCCTTGATGAGGTAGCGCAGCAGTGGCCCCTTTCGTTCGGCACTGGTGCGGTAGGCAATCTGCTGAATCAGATCGAGCGAGGCTACGTCGTCGGTTACCTCGATCTTGACCGGTTTGCGGAGCAGCTGCTGATCCATCGCCTGGATGGCGTCGCCCAGGGTAGCCGAAAACAGCAGCGTTTGCCGGCGCGCTGGGAGCCGGTCGAACAGCTCGTTCATTTCGTCGGCAAATCCCAGTTCAAGCATCTTGTCGGCTTCGTCGAGCACAAGCGTGCTGACGGCGGAGAGCGAGAGTGCATTTTCGGCCAGCAGATCGAGCAGACGGCCGGGCGTGGCCACGACTACATCGGCCCCCTGCAGGGCCATCATCTGCGGGTTGATCGATACGCCCCCGTACACGGCTACCGTTTTGACGCGCCGGGGCAAGTCGGCCGCGAAGGCCTGAAACACATCGGCGATCTGACCCGCCAGCTCGCGCGTAGGAACCAGCACGAGGGTGCTGATGGCCCGCGACCGGTTGGGCTGGGTAGTCTGGAGCCGCTGCAGAATGGGCAGTACGAAGCCCGCCGTTTTGCCGGAGCCGGTTTTGGCAATGCCCAGCACATCGTGGCCCGCCAGAATGGCCGGAATGGCCTGCTCTTGAATGGGATACGGGCGGGCGTAGTGCTGCCCGGCAATGGCCTGGAGCAGTGGGGCCGACAGGCCAAGACTGGAAAACGACATCGAAAGGAGAGATTAACACCCTGTTTCGCAAGTCGGCTGTGAACCGGCCCACGAATCAGCTGACTTATTTTTTACCACTGTTTTTACCGCTGCGCCTGATGGGGCGGCCGTACTTGAGCATTTTTTCAGCTGCGTGGTCCCGGCGCACGTTTACTTTCTGGTTTTTGGGCAGCTTCTCGTGGAAAGCCGGGCCAACGGCTTCGCGCGGGGGCGCTTTTACCTCGATAATTTTCATGTGCACCTTCGGCTTTTCATCCTCCGTCAGCTCGTCGGTAATCACGAGGTTGTCGGGCAGGGGCACTACGGGCACCGGGTATTGCATCAGGGCCTCGACCGCGCTGAGCGGCTCGGCATCTTTGGGCGCCACCAGAGCAATGGCCGTGCCGGTCTGGTCGGCGCGGCCCGTCCGGCCGATGCGGTGGATGTAGCTTTCGGGCTCCTCGGGCATATCGAAGTTGACCACGTGCGATACGTGGGCCACATCGATCCCGCGGGCCAGCAGGTCGGTGGCTATCAGCACCCGGTGCTCACCCGATTTAAATTTCTCGACGGCGTTGAACCGCTGGTTCTGGGCCTTGTTGGCGTGAATGATGCCGATCTGGTCGGGAAAGCGGGGCGACAGCTGCTCGTACAGGTCATCGGCCAGGCGTTTGTTGGCTACAAATACCAGCACCTTGTTCATGCCGGCATCGCGGCTGAGCAGCAGATCGAGCAGGTTGACCTTCGTGTAGAAATTGGGAACCTCGTAGGCAAGCTGCGCAATGCTGGCGAGTGGCGTGCCGGCGGGGGCCGCTTCGACCCGAACGGGGTTGGCAAAATACGTGTCGATCAGTTCGCTGACCTCGCCCGTGAGCGTGGCCGAAAACAGCAGGTTCTGCCGGCGCGGGGGCAGCAGATCGAGCACGAGTTTAAGCTGGGTGCGGAACCCCAGCGTCAGCATTTCGTCGACTTCGTCGATCACCAGCCGCTTGATGGCTTTGGTTTTCAGCGTTTTGGTGGCCAGCAGATCAACCAGCCGGCCGGGCGTACCAACCAGCACATCGACGCCTTTCATAACCTCGGCCTGCTGCGGCTTCAGGTTCACACCCCCATACACCCCCAGCACCACCAGGTTCATGTAAGCACTCAGTTGCTTGATGGTGTCGACTACCTGCACCACCAGTTCGCGGGTAGGCACCAGAATCAGCAGCTGCGGAATCCGTTCTTTCGAAAACTGGTACTGCCGCAGACAGGGCAGCAGGTACGCAATGGTTTTGCCGGTACCCGTCTGGGCGATGCCGCACACATCCCGCCCCGACATCACCACCGAAAACACCTGCTCCTGAATGGGTGTGGGGGTGGAATACCCCAGATCGTCGAGGGCGTTGAGGAGGGGTTTGTTGAGATTCAGGTCGGCAAACGTCATAGCAGTACGTGTCTTATCGGCCACAAAGGTACGGCGAAACGGTGGCGAAACGCGATCCTGTTCCCGAACTGCCGGAGAAAGCGCTGATTGTCAGCTGGTCTGGTGCCGCCAGCGTGCCTGTTGGCGGGAACAAACCGGTCCTGGATCGGTGCGATGGCCCGGCGCGTCAACCAGAAGCCCCCGGAATAGCCGTACCTTTGCGGTATGACAACCGACCCCCGACACCCGACGATCCTGGCGAGCCTGGGCATCGATCAGTTGAACCCCATGCAGGCGGCTGCGCTGGCGGCCATCACGGCCGATACCGATACCGTGCTGGTATCGCCCACGGGCTCGGGCAAAACCCTGGCGTTTCTGCTGCCGCTGGTGGCGCTGCTGCGCCCCGGCGTAAACACCGTACAGGCGCTTGTGCTGAGCCCCTCGCGCGAACTGGCCCTGCAGATCGAACAGGTCTGGAAAAAAATGGCGACTGGTTTCAAGGTAACGGTTTGCTACGGTGGCCATTCGGTCGAAACGGAGCAGAACAGCCTGACCAACCCGCCCGCCCTGCTTATTGGCACGCCGGGCCGTATCTGCGACCACATCACACGCCGGAGCGTGGCTCTCGACGGTGTACAGACACTGGTGCTCGATGAGTTCGACAAGTCGCTGACGCTGGGCTTTCACGACGAGATGGCGTTTATCGTCGAGCGGCTGACGGGGCTGCGCCAGCGCGTGCTGGTATCGGCCACGTCGGGCATCCGGATTCCAGACTTCGTGGGGCTGCGACACCCGCAGAAACTGCTGTTTGCCCCCGACGAAGAAACGCGCCCCGACCTGACGATGGCCGTGGTGTACTCGCCCGACAAAGATAAAATCGATACGCTGTTTGCCCTGCTGTGCTCGCTCGAATCCGAGCCGGCCCTCATTTTCTGCAACCACCGCGACGCAGCCGAGCGCACCGGACAGCTGCTGGCCGATCGGGGCATTCCGAACCGGGTGTACCACGGCGGGCTGGAGCAGGATCAGCGCGAGCGGGCGCTCATCCAGTTTCGCAACGGCAGTGTTCGTTACCTGGTGACAACCGATCTGGCGGCCCGGGGGCTCGATATTCCCGATATGAAGTACGTAATTCATTACCACCTGCCCCTACAGGCGCATGAGTTTACGCACCGTAACGGCCGCACGGCCCGGATGCACGCGTCGGGAACGGCCTACGTGCTGCTCCACGCCGATGAACCTCGCCCCGATTTCCTGCCCGATAACCTAGCCGAGGTGGCCGTACCCACGCCCGCTGGCCTGCCGCTGCCGCCCGCGTTCCAGACGATCTACGTGAGCGGAGGGCGCAAGAACAAACTGAGCAAAGGGGACATTGTTGGGTTTTTCTGCCAGAAGGGCGGTCTCGACAAGGCCGACCTGGGGCTGATCGAGGTAAAAGACAGCAGCTCCTATGTCGCCGTTCGAACGGAGCGGGTCGAGGCCCTGCTGGCGGCTTTGCGGCCTGAGAAAATGAAGGGAAAGAAATATAAAATCGAGGCAGCGCGCTAGGTGTTGCCCTGCTGGGCACTGGCCCCGTAGACTGAGGGTGATTGTCCGTACACTTCCTTAAACGTCTGGGCAAAATAAGACAGGTTGTTGAGCCCTACCTGATAGGCGGCTTCGGCACTCGGATGGCCCTGCCGGAGCAGTTCGGCCGCCCGTTTCAGCCGGTAGTTCCGAATCACATCGGTAGCCGGCATATTCAGGAGCGATTTAATTCGGCGGTGCAGCGTAGACCGGTTCATGGCCAGATCGTTCGCCAGCTGTTCAACACTATAATCGGCGTCGGAGAGGTGGCTGTCGAGCTGCTTGTAAAATTTAATCAGGAAAGCGTTGGTGGGGGGCGTATCGGTGGGCTCGGGACCAACCCGGATCAGTTCGGCCTGGAGCCGCTGCTGTAGCTGCCGACGGCTCTCGAGCAGGTTATGTACCCGTAGCTGCAGTTCCCGCACGTTGAAGGGCTTGGTGAGGTAATCGTCGGCGCCGAGCGAGAGGCCTTCGAGCCGGCTGTCGAGTGAGGCTTTGGCCGTCAGCAGCATGACGGGGATATGGCTGGTAGTGTCGCCTGTTTTGAGCGCTTCGACCAGCGCATAGCCGTTCATGCGTGGCATCAGCACATCGCTGATAATCAGATCGGGCAGGCTTTCCTGTGCCCGCGCCAGGCCATCGACCCCGTCGACCGCCCGCCGAATCTGGTAGGTCTCCGGCAGACTGTCGGCGATAAACCGGGCCAGCTCATCGTTGTCTTCGACCAGCAGGATCGATAAACGCTCGCCCGGCGCGGCCGTCTCCTGCGTCACGGCTGGGTTGGTCGGGGGGGCGGTTGCTATCAGAGCGGTTTCGGTTTCCGGAGCGGCCGGGCGGTAGGGGAGTACCACGCGCACAGTGGTGCCCTGCCCCGGCCGACTTGTTACGTCGATGGTGCCCTGCTGCAGCGTAACGAGTTCTTTCACCAGCGCCAGGCCCACGCCGGTACCGCCCCACTGCCGGGTCGACGAGCTGTCGCCCTGGTAGAACCGTTCGAAAATATGCGCCAGCTGCTCGGGCTGAATCCCTACACCCGTGTCGGCTACGGTCAGCACCACCGCTCCGTCGGTTTGCTGCGTGAGCGAGACTGTTACCCGACCGTCGGCTGGCGTAAATTTAATTGCATTGGTAATGAGGTTGTTGACGATGCGTTCGAGCTTGTCGTTGTCGAACAGGTAATCGCCGGTGAGTGTGCTGCTGAACGTAAGCTGCGGGCCGTTCTTATCGGTAGTGGGTCGGAAAAGATCGATCAGTTGCTGCACAAAATCGGTCAGGTCGCCCCGCGCTTCGCTGACCCGCATCGACTGGGTATCGATCTTCGACAGGTCCATCAGCTGATTGATGAGTCCCAGCAGCTGCCGGGCGTTGCGCCCTACACTGGCCAGCCGGGGGGCATAGGGCGTGTCGCGCAGCTCCTGCTGCAGCGCGTCGACGGGCGACAGAATCAGGGTGAGCGGGGTTCTGAACTCGTGGGTGATGTTGGTAAAAAAGCGGCTTTTCAGTTCTTCCAGCTTCCGCATTTCCTCGGCCTGCTGCACGCTGAACGCCAGTTCCTGCTGTTGCCGGATACGGCTGGTGTAGAAGCGCAGATACGCGTAAATCAGTCCGGCCAACACCAGGGCATACAAGCTGTAGGCCCACCACGTTGCCCACCAGGGCGGCTGAATCTGGAGGTGCAGGGCCGTATGCGGAGCCGTCCAGACGCCGTCGCTGTTGGCGGCCCGGAGCCGGAACGTGTAGGTGCCGGGGGGCAGGTTGGTGTAGTTGGCAAAATGGCGGGTGCCGCTCGACACCCAGCCCGGATCGACGCCGACCAGCTGATAGGCATAGCGGTTACGCTCGGGAAGCCGGTAGTTGAGGGCGGCAAACTCGAACGAAACGGCGTTCTGGTCGTGCCGCAGGGTAAAGGCGCTGTCGGTGAGCGGCTGGTGCTCGTTCTGCACCATAAAACGGGTCAGGTAAACCGGAAACGACTGACGATCATTGCGCAGGCGGCCAGGGTCGAAACTGATAAACCCGTTGAGCGTACCAAACAGCAGCTGGTTGGGTTGCCGGTACACGGCGTGGGCCAGAAACTCGTTGCTCGGCAGGCCGTCGTTGGTGGTATAGGTGCGCAGCTCGTGGGTGGCGGGGTTGAATCGGCATAACCCCTTGTCGGTGCCGAGCCAGAGATGGCCGGCCTCGTCGCTGCTGATGGCGGCAATGCGGTTGCTCGGCAGACCATCGGCCACGGTAAAAAGCCTAAAACGGCCCTTTTTGGGGTCGAAACAGGTGAGCCCGGCCTGGTTGGTGCCCGCCCAGATTCGGCCGCTGGCATCTTCGTAAAGCGTCAGCACATCGTTGACACCTGTATCGGTCTGGTGGCGGGGTCGTACCAGATACGTCGTGAACCGCCCCGAAACCGGATCGAATCGACTAATGCCTTTGCCATTGATAGCCAGCCAGACCTGGTTGCTATGCCGACTCACCAGCAGACTGCGCAGCAGCTTCAGCGAGGGGTCGGGCCGGCCATCGCGCCCGATCAGCTGAATGTAGCTATAGCGCTGGCTGGTGGGCGAAAAAACGGCCAGTCCCCCTTCGCCCCCGGTCCAGATACGGCCCTGCCGGTCGCGACTTATCAGTTCGGCTGGTATGCGGGCGGGGTAATGCTGGTACCGATCGGTGTCGAGCGGGTGGTAAAACAAGCCCCGGAGCGTACCGAACCAGAGGCCCCGCTTTTGATCCGGCAACATCGATACCACGTAGTTGGTCGCCTGCGGGGTGGTACCCAGCCGGTCGTAGGGTACCTGCCGCACTACCTGCCGGTTTGGGTCGATCCGAAAAACCGTGTGCGTGTTGGTTACCCAGTACGACTGCCGGCCATCCCGGGCCAGCACGTTGGTTTTATTCTCGGTCATGTTGACCGTGCCTACCACGGGCTTGATCTGGAAACTGTCGAACGGCCGCGTATCCAGATCCTGCTTGTCGATACCGTTGTTGGTACCCACCCACAGGGCGCCGTTCCGATCGTGGTATACCGCCTGGGCGGCTACACTACTCAGGCCGTCGGCCGTTTGCGGGTCAGGTCGGTAGGTGACCAGGTGCCGGTAGGTTGGATCGAGCCGGTGCAGGCCCTCAGTGCTGCCCACCCACAGGTTTCCCTGCGTATCGTGGTGCAGGGCATTCAGAAACAGAAACTGGCCAATCGGCGCGTCGGCGCTTACGGGGGTCAGCGAGGGGCTGGGCTGCCGCAGATCGAGCCGGTAGAGCCGTTCGCCAATGGTGCTTACCCAGAGCTGGTCGGCTTTGTCGAGGTAGAGAAAGTCGACGTGAATCACGTGCCGGGGCTGCCCTGCAAACCGCTGAAACAGCCCCGTGCGCGGGTCGAGCTGATACAGCCCGTGCGACGAGGCCACCCATACCGTACCCCGCCGGTCTTTACACACGTTCTTGATACGCATATCCCGGATCGGGGAAGGATAGAGTCGAAAGTGCCGGCGGTCGGGGTCGTAATGCGCCACGCCCTCATAGGTGCTTAGCCAGAGGCCGCCGGCATCATCGTCGCAAACAGCCCACTGCAGATTCCAGCGGCTGCCCTGACGCGTGCGGATGGGGTGGGGGTCAACGTCGCCCGTTCGTTTATCGACCTCGTGCAGACCCCCGCCCTCGGTAACGGCCCAGAGCCGTCCCCGCCGGTCTTCGGTGATGGTGATCACCCGGTTATTCTGGAAACTGCGCTGCGGCCGGTCGGGGTTGGGCTGGAGTACGGTGAAGCTGTAGCCGTCGTATTTGTTGAGTCCGTCGTCGGTGGCAAACCACATGAAGCCTTCACGGTCCTGCAGGATGCAGTTGACGGAATTATGCGAAAGCCCGTTGCGGGTCGACAGGTGTTCGAAGTGGTTGTTGATAGATTGGGCACGGGTTATCGAAACAGCACTGACCAGCCATAGTATGAATTGCCACCGCAGCCGTGAGCCAGCGCGGCAACGCATCGAAACCGGAAAAATCAGTGGTAATAGTTGTGGCATAGAAGACAAATCGGGTACTGGGTACGCAAAAGGATAGCTAAACTATATGAACAGGATACTATGTGCAAATACGTGGATGCTTCCGCTGGATCGATGGGTGTGATAGGCTTACCCGCCGGTAGGTTTGGCACGCCACAGCCTGCAACAGGCGGATCGCTTTATTGCCCGGAAAAGAGCCCGTAACGGGCTGTAGGACCGTTTTGCAACCTGAGTGGCAGGATCTGCAACCTCCGCGGCAGTTGCCCGGCAGTGGCTGTATTATTTTTGTGCGGTTAACTATTGACCGTGTAAAGAGCGGGTTTTTCGGCACCGATTTACCCGTCTGGCCGGTAGGTAACCAGGCAGTGCCGCGGATTTCTGCCTATTCGCACCATTAATGATGAAGTACTGATGCTGGCAATCACGGAGCCCCCGGGCCAACCCTGTCAGCAACTCACTGCTTCCTGTTCACACCGACTTTAGCCCCTGAAAAAGCCGACCCTTACTGGGGTCGGCTTTTTTTGTTTCGGTGTTGGGCCACGCAACCGCCCAGCCGGCAAATGCGTATGTACGGTATGCGATTCATGGCCGTTTTCGTACAGTATCACAAGCCCTGCGCTGTCGGGTTCGACACGCCGACCGATGCGCTGGACTTTCTGTTCTGGGGCTACGAAGCCCGGGAGCTGCTGCCGTGTGGCACCTACGATCTGTTTACCGATGAGGTGCAGCTCTACAGGCATCAGGGAATCGAGACCGATTATGCCGATCCGGAGCTGATTCGCCAAACGGCCCGGGCTTACCTGACCGACCTGCGCCGGCTGGGTCGTTTCTAGACCTGCCTCGTCAGTCGGTGGCCGACGTGTCGCGCTCGCCGTATTTGGCATTACGGATGGTGATCCACTCACTCACGGTGCCGCCTTTGCTGAAATGCTCGTCTTCATCCTGCATCTCCTGATCCCAGCTGAAGTCAGCCGTAAATTGCCCCGTCGATGCCAGATCGAACTGGAGCTGATTGGCGGCCGGCGCTCCCGACTGGCTGTGCAGCAGATAGAGCGCCCGCACCGCACCAATCACTTCGTCGGGAAATTCGGTCGGCATGATCTCGGGCTCCCCATCGGGCGTGAGGTAGGTGCCGTCGAACTCGATGTCCTGCCCACCGTCGAGAAACTGTACATTGAGTCGGGCAATGGTCCACTCGTCGGGAATAACCGAGCTGATGGCGTCGGTCAGAATGATATAAATGTCTTCGGTTGTCATGCGTCGAAACAGGAAACGTTTACGGGGCCTGTCCATCGTCTGTATGGATGACGACGAGCAGGCCCCGTTGGTATAACACGAAACCGGTCTTAAAAATCCGTATGTCCGTTTTTGAGGTCGGTCTTTCTGATCCAGATGTTGCGGAACAGCACATCGTGTCCTTCGGCCTGCAGTTTCAGCCCCCCCGGTGTGTCGGTAATGCCTTTGCCACCGTCGTTGCCGCCATCGATGCCTGAATTGGGCCCGCCCCACACCTGCAGAATGGGCTGGTTGGTATGCACCTTCTGGCCGTTGAAATACATCGTCACTTCGGCCGGGGCCACTTTCGTTCCGTTTTCGAAGCGGGCTGCCCGGAAATTGATGTCGTAGGCGTTCCACTGCCCGATGCCTTTGTAGGCCCGATAGGGCGAAGGCGTTTCGTTGATAACGGCGCCAATACCATGGTCGGTCGTGTCACCATCGAAGATCTGTATCTCGTAGCGATTTTGCAGGTACACGCCACTGTTGCCGCCGGGTTTACTCACGTAAAACTCAACGTGCAGCCGAAAATCGCGGAACGTTTCGTTCGTGACAATGTCGGCCGCTCCGTATTTGCCCCCCGCCGAAGCTGGATCGTTGCTGTTGAGTACGGTGCCTTTTCCGGCCGGGTCGGCCACGATCTGCCATTTGATGGGGGCTGTGCCAGCCAGACGCGGGCCTGCCCAGTAGTGCCAGTTCTGGTCGAGCGATTGCCGCGACCCGTCGAACAGCACTTGAGCACCTTTGGGTGGTTTACTACCCACGCCGGTCTGGGCCTGGGCGGTGGTCAGGCCGATCGAGATGGTCAGCGCGGTGAGCAGAAAACGGGGATTCAGCAAAGAAGGTGTCATAAACGTTGGCGTAAAAAGGGTTAGAAAACAGACGGAGCGGGGGGCGGCTGGTCAGGGTTTGGCGTGGCGAAGTTCGAGCCCGACGCTGGTGCGGGGCTTGAAACCCGTCCAGCTGCCTTCGTTGGCCTGCTCGGGCAGAGCGAAATACGTGGCGTAGTCGAGTTTTTTGAGGTGCATCCCCAGAAAGGCCGTGACGAAGTGCTGGTTGATGTTGTTGATCCGCCGTTCGTTCCAGGCCGGTTCGGCATAGCGCAGGTACTCGTCGAGCGGCAGGCCGGGCTTCATGGCTTCGGCCGGGGGTGGGTTGGGCGCCACGTTGTGCCGGGCGTTGACGTAGGTAAGCAGGTACCGATCGGCGTTGACGGCACCGTCGTAAATAGCTTTGATACCTTTTTCATAGCCCGAAATATCGTCTTTGCTACCCGCCACGAACAGGGTGGGCCGGGTGAGGCCAGCCAGTCCGTCGGCGTCCCAGACGCCCCGTTCCATTCCCCAGGGGGCAAAAGCCACGACCGCCCTGATGCGGGGATCCTGCGACGCCGTATAAGCGGCATTGCCCGTACCCCGAATCTGCAGCGCCGTGCTGCCGGCCGTCAGTTGCCCGAACATAGTCTGGGCTTTGGGGCTGTAGCCCGCGCCGGCCGCGTTGAGCGCCCCGTAGCCGCCCATCGAATACCCGATGAGGGCGGTGTTGTTGGCATCGGCCAGGCCCGCCAGAAAGGAGTCGCTTCCGGCTTTGGTCAGTCGCGCCAGTTCGTTCAGCACGAACAGATCGTCCTGCGCCCGGTTGAGCAGCGTACTGGCAAAGCCCCCCGCGTTACGATAGGTCGACTCGAAATGGTCGATCGAGGCCACCACATAGCCCTTGGACGCCAGGTTTTCGGCCAGGTAGCTGAACATGAGCCGCGAACCGAGGTAGCCGTGCGACAGAATGACCAGCGGATAGGGCGATGCCCCGGGCTCAGGTGTCGCGTCGCGAAGGGCCCGCCCCGCAAACGTAAACGGAATCAGGGGGCGTTTGGGGTCGTTCGACGCACCCATCACCTCATTATACTGGGTCAGCTCGGCTTTGCCCGCCGGAATCCGGGCCGGATACCAGACTTCGAGCGTCAGGGGCCGGTCGTAGGTGGGCACTGTGCCCGCCGTGGCGTGCAGAATGTCGGGCTGGCTGGTATGCGTCACGGTCAGTGTCCGGACGCCCACGCGCTGCGGGCCGCGGGGCGCCAGGGCCGGCGCATCGGGGAGGGCATCGCCATACACAAACGGTTCGGGCTGGGCCGAGAGGGTAGCGGCTGTCAGGCTGAGCATCAGCCCCGATAGCAGCAGGGAAGTGGCAAACGAAGCCATAGGGTGCCCACGCAGGGCTGGGGTTTAGGTGGTTTAAAGCAGAACGGGCTGGCCGGTGCGCACCGACTCATCGCAGGCGAAGGCAATCAGCAAACTGTTGACGGCATCCTGCATGTGGTCGGTCAGATCCAGATCGTCGTGGATGGCGCGCAGGAAATACCGCTGCTCGCGGTTGCACAGCTCCTGATGGTCGGGTTCATCCTGCATATCGATCCAGGTATCGGCCCGCGTAAAGTTATCGGTCGCGTCGAGGTCGGCGTAGTGAACCCGCAGCGATTCGGTTTTGGTATGCGAATCGACGTTATCGGATTTGCCGGCCGCGCCCGCGTTTTTAGCCACGATCGATACGCAGCCTTTGGGGCCGATCACGTCTTTGACAAAGAAGGCGGTTTCGCTCATCATGGGCCCCCAGCCGGCTTCGTACCAGCCTACCGAGCCGTCGGCAAACCGGATCTGCAGCTGGCCGTAGTTGTAATTGTCGGCCGGGATATCGTCGGTCAGGCGGGCGCCGATGGCGTTGACCTGCACCGGTTTGGAGCGCGTCATCTGGCACATCACGTCGATGTAGTGCACCCCGCAGTCGACAATGGGGCTGAGGCTTTTCATCAGGTTGCGGTGTACGGTCCACATCTGACCATGGCTTTGCTGGTTGAGGTTCATCCGCATCACCAGCGGTTTGCCCATTTCCTGCGCCACCTCCACAAACTTCTCCCACGACGGATGATGCCGCAGAATGTAGCCCACCACCAGCTTCTTACCGGCTTTCTGGGCGGCTTCCATCACCCGGCGCGAGCCTTCGACGGTGTCGGCCAGGGGTTTCTCGATAAAGACGTGACAACCCTGCTCCAGCGCCATCAGGGCGTAGGCTTCGTGGGTATCGGGGTAGGTCGAAATACAGACCGCGTCGGGCTGGGTGTCGGCCAGCGCCGTGGCGTAGTCGTCGTAGAGCGCGTAGCCGCCACCCAGCCGTTCGTTCAGGACTACTTTGCTGAGGCCCGTCGAAACAAGGCCGCAAATCGTGAACCCGTCGAGGGTATGGTAAGCCTGGGCGTGCGACGCCCCCATGTTGCCGCAGCCGACAACGAGTACGCGGAGAGAGGAAGGAGTGTTGAGCATAAAGGGTTGCGTAAGCCGGAGGCCGCCAGGGCGTTCCGACTGATGAAGAAACAGTGCAAGTTACTGGCCGTACGGATAGGTTGTGCCGAATGACCGAACAAAGCCCCGCCAAACGGTGTTCGGCCCGTAAACTCCAGCAACATGGCGATCCGAGCGATTATTACCGGCGCTACCGGTATGGTAGGCGAAGGTGTTTTGCACGAATGTTTACTGAACCCGGCCGTCGAGCGGGTGCTGGTCATCAACCGTCGGCCGGGTGGGGTGTCCCATCCCAAACTCACCGAAGTGATTCACGCCGACTTTTTCGATCTGTCGGCCATCGAGTCGCAGCTGTCGGGCTATAACGCCTGCTTCTTTTGCCTGGGTATATCGTCGGTGGGTGTCAGCGCCGATGCGTATGCGCGCATGACCTACGACCTGACGCTGCATACGGCCCGGACGCTTGTGCCATTGAACCCCGACATGACCTTTTGTTACGTATCGGGAGCAGGGACCGACAGCACCGAGCAGGGGAGCAGCCGCTGGGCCCGTGTGAAGGGAAAAACTGAAAATGATTTGCGTGAACTGCCTTTCCGACAGGCGTTTATGTTCCGGCCGGGCTTCCTGCGCCCTACGCCGGGCCTGCGCAATACCAAGTCCTACTACCGGTACCTGGGCTGGCTGTTTCCGATTCTGCGTTCGGTACTGCCCCGCTACGTATCGACGCTGGCCGAACTGGGGCGGGCCATGATCCGCGTGGCCGAATCGGGCTATCCCAAACCCGTGCTCGAGGTTCCCGATATCGTTAAACTGGGTCAGGCCGGGTAATCGATGCCGAGTACGGTTAGTTGCTCGTCGCCCTGCGCGGTGCGTAACACGCCCGTTTCGCCTACACGCCGGCCTACCAGCAGGCGGGCCAGTGGAGCCGTGAAGGCGATCAGGCCGTGATCGGCATCGGCCTCGTCGACACCTACAAGCGTAAACTGCCGCTCAGTTGGGGTCGCCTTACCCCGCTGACGACGTACCCGCACTGTAGCACCAAACCGGACCACGTCGTGCGGCTGCTCGTGCGGGTCGATCAGGCGGGCGCTGGCAATGCGCTGATTCAGGTTGGCCAGCCGCCCATTGAGCAGGGCGAGCAGGCGGGTTCGTTCGTTTTCGTCCGGCTCATCGTGTGCCTGCGCGCGTTCGGCCTCGAGGGCCTCGTGTTCAGTATGCAGCAGCGCCAGTCCCCGGGGCGTTACGTAGTTGGTAGCGCCGGGTGGCAGGGGCGCCCGCGCCGGAATTACGACGGGATCGTCGGCACTTTCGTTCTTCAGGAAGGCTCTGCTCATGGTGTAAAACGGTTGACCTGTAGGCTATAACCGCCAGTAGCTGTCATTGGTTGACCAACCGCCAGGCTAGCCGGATGGTGTGCGGAAATTACTCAGGTAAAGGCGCAACAGAATTGGGTAATTATCGCCCCGCCAATCGCGTTGTTGATTCGTTATAGTTTACTTTATTTAGCTATAAATGTCGACAAATCAATGCGTTAACTCATTGCCTGAGGGGCTGGCATGGTTTTAGACTTTTTGTGATCGAAGCTGGTAGCGAATAGCGAGATGAAGGTGCCGAAGCGTGAGCCCTGGTGCCGACGAGCCACTGCCAGTCCCCTTTCTGATTTACTCAACGCACTGACATGTACCGCGCGCCCGGTCTCCTCTCTGGAGGCCGGGCGCGTGCCTTTTCTGGCCAATCTAAACGGCAACAACTCTAAAAAAACACAGCCCAACCGCGAACGGCTGGGCTGTGGCACTTTTCATAGCGTTGAGTGTAGTGAAGGCGAAGAAACAGCTTAGTTGAACTTCAGCGCGTCTTCGGCTTTGTTGATACCGGCTTTGGTAGCGTCGGCGGCATCTTCGACGGTGTTATTGTAGGTCGACTTCGCTTTCTGCTGATTATACTGTGATTTCACGTCAGCTTTAACGTCGTCTACTTTGTTCTGTGCTTTATCGGCCAGTTGGTCGGCTTTGTCTTCTGCCTTACCAAGTAGGCTGTTGATCTGTGCTTTAACGTCGGCTACGCCTTCGTCCCACTGACTTTGCAGGTCGCTTACGCCTTCGTTCAGTTTTTGACGGGTTTCTTTGCCACTGCGGGGGGCTGTCAGATAACCGATAGCCAGACCTGTTAATACACCACGTAGGAAACTCATGTTCGTATGTCTTTAAAGTTGAATTCTGGGATTGACTGGTACAGTCGAAAAATGGTGCCAACTATACGCATTTGCTCGATAGTTGACTGATGGTCAGTGTTTTGTATTGGTTTTGGGGCGTGCCAGCGCGAGTCAGAGGTAGCGACGACTGAGTAGTTTTCTCTACAGAATAGGGGTTAGGAGGGGGCGATACACACCCGCTGCCGGTGCAGCAAAAAGGCGAGCCGCCGGATAGCAACTCGCCTTTTTGCGGATTCTCGGAAAGCCCGATTACCGGTTTTCAGAAATGACTTCCCGAATGTCGCTGATGATTTTGCCGGCCAGATGATCGGCCGTGGCCAGCGTATCGGATTCGGAATAAATGCGGATAATGGGTTCGGTGTTGGACCGGCGCAGGTGCACCCACTCCTTGTCGAATTCGATCTTAACCCCGTCGATGGTGCTGATCGGGTTGCGGGCGTAGCGGGTCTTGATGCGTTCCAGCAGCGCGTCGACGTCGATATCGGGCGTCAGTTCGATCTTGTTCTTGGAGATGTAGAAGTTCGGATAAGTCCGGCGCAGCATCGATGCCGATTTGCCCGACTTGGCCAGCTGGGTCAGGAAGAGGGCAATGCCTACCAGAGCGTCGCGGCCGTAGTGCAGTTCGGGGTAGATGATGCCGCCGTTGCCTTCGCCACCGATCACCGCCTGCTGCTGTTTCATCAGCTCCACCACGTTGACTTCGCCCACGGCCGACGCAAAATACTGCCCGCCGGCTTTTTCGGTGATGACCCGCAGGGCCACCGTACTCGACAGGTTCGATACTGTGTTGCCGACCTGCCCGTGCCGCAGCACGTAGTCGGCCACCGATACCAGGGTGTATTCTTCGCCAAAGGGCGAGCCATCTTCGCAGATCAGCGCGAGCCGGTCTACGTCGGGGTCGACCACGATGCCCAGATCGGCGGTGCCTTTTTCCATCTCCTTGATAATGTCGCGGAGGTTTTCGGGCAGCGGCTCGGGGTTATGGGCAAACTGGCCGGTGGGTTCGCAGTGCAGCTTTGTAACCTGCTCGACACCCAGGGCCTCGAGCAGCATCGGCACGGCCAGCCCGCCGGTTGAGTTGACGGCATCGACCACAACGCGGAAGTTGCGGGCCGCAATAGCCGCACGGTCGACCAGGGGCAGCGCCAGAATCTGGTCGACATGGCGTTTCAGCCAGGTATCGTCGGTGCGGTACTGCCCGAGTTTGCGCACATCGGCAAAGTCGATGGCTTCAGCGTCGGCAATGGCCAGCACCTCGGCGCCATCCTGAGCCGAAATAAACTCACCGGCTTCGTTGAGCAGCTTGAGGGCATTCCACTGAATGGGATTGTGGCTGGCGGTCAGAATAATACCCCCCGACGCCTGTTCGCCCGTGACGGCCAGCTCGACAGTCGGCGTGGTCGACAGGCCCAGGTCGATAACGTTGAGCCCCAGCCCCTGCAGCGTAGCCGCAACCAGCTTGGCAACCATCTCGCCCGACAGCCGCCCATCGCGGCCAATCACCACCGACGACGACGCGGGATTACGCTGTTTCAACCATTGCCCAAAGGCCGCCGTAAATTTTACGACATCCAGGGGCGTCAGTCCGTTTCCACTGCGCCCGCCAATTGTGCCTCTAATCCCGGAAATAGACTTAATTAATGTCACAGTACTGGCGTAAAAGGAGTAATTTTTTTATGTACAAAGATAACAGGTACTGCCAGTCGGCAGTGAGTTGTGCCTAAAAAGAACCTGTCCGATCGGGATCGTATTTACCTGAAGAATAACTCGGCCCGCAGGGTCGAACTGGCCTGCCCCTGGAAGGTGCCACTGATGGGCGCGGCCAGTTCGGGCTTGGCCGTCGAGGTCAGGAAAATGTGGCGGTTTACTACCACCGACCCTTCGGTGGGATCGAAGCCCCGCCAGCCTGCCCCGGGCAGGTATACCTCGGCCCAGGCGTGAAGCTGGTGTTCCTGCTGGGGGTTGCCAAACAGGTAGCCGCTCACGAAGCGGGCCGCCACGCCCAGGCTGCGGCAGGCGGCCATAAACAGGGTGGTGTAGTCGCGGCAGGAGCCACAGCCGAGCGTCAGGGTTTGTTCGGGTGGGTAAGGGGCACCTACCTCGCGCACTTCGTAACGAAAGGCCCGGATGGCCCGGTTGAGCGCCATCAGAAAGCCTACCGTTTGCCAGTTGGCCCCGGCCGCCAGCCGGCGTGCCCACGTTTCGACCCGCTCCGACACGCCGACCCGCTCCAGATAAGGCTGCAGCAGGTCGCTGACGGGTTTGGGGTACCGAAACGGTATCTGCTGGGTTTCGAACGGAAAGAGCACGAAATCGAACGAGTTGAATTCCTTCGACTCCAACTCCATTTCGGCCGTCACGCGCAGGTGCCGCGTGGGATGATCGAAATAAACGAGCTGCTGCACGTTGCCCTCCACATCGATATTGCGCACCACCCGGGCGGGTGTGGGGTCGATCTGCAGGTCGTAGCGCAGCAGCCGCTGATACGGATAGGTGCGCGGGTAGAGATACAGCGTCTGCGGGCCGAGCGCGACGGGATGATCGTACGTATATTCAGACTCGTGCCGGACGTGCAGGTGCATAACGAAGAAAATTGCGCGGGTAAGATCAGCCACGGCGAAGCAAACCGCCGGTCTGCTCAGACGTCTTTTACCGAACGGACTTTATCGAAAATAGGGTCCATCCAGTAGGTGGGCACTTTTCGTACCGAATTGCTGAGCAGGGCGCTCCACTGGTGCGAAATCTCATCCATGTCCTCTTTCTCGAGCCGGTATTCGGTCATGTGAAAGCTGTCTTTGGGGTAGATCACCACATCGAGCGGATAGTCGACATCGTTGGCGCTGACCCGGGTGGCATCGAAGGCCAGAAACCCGATCTTCAGGGCATCCTGCAAACTGGTCTCGTAGGAAAGGTTGCGGAAGAGCAGCGGCTTGCCGTAGCCCGAGTTGCCAATGATCTTGAAAGGCGAACCCTGGTCTACTTCGACCCAGTTGCCCTCCGGATAAAGCAGAAACAGCTTATGTTCCTTGTCGTCTTCGAGCTGCCCCCCAACAATCGCGTTGAGGTTGAAATTCAGCCCGCTGGCCGTAATAGAGGCTTTGTCTTCCTGCGCTACGCGCTTTACCTGCTCGCCAAAGGCATTGACAGCCTGGTAGAGTTTGGTAAAGGATCGATCCTGCTCGGCGATTACTTCGCGGAAGTAGGTGATGGCCTTATCGCGAACCGACCGCAGGCCGGAGGTCATGATAAACAGGGAGTGATTTTCAACTTCGTGAACCGAAATTTTCCGGTTCGACGATACATCTGTGCCCGACGTCAGCCGCGTGTCGGCGATGGCAACCAGGCCCGACGCGACCTTAATTCCTAAGCAATACGTCATCGTAAGCGTTGCAAAAAGCAGGGGTGTCCCGAACAAATATACAGGTTGCCCCCCTACTTGGTGCTGTTGCAGGGCGTTTTCTCGAAAAAGAATCGGCTCACTGGCCACTGCCGGAGAGCCGACGCTGGGGCTGACGGGGCCGGCTCAGCACGGCCTGACCCGGGCTGCCGGCGGGGGCCGCCTGCCGCCCGCCCGAGGTCAGACTGGTCGATCGGATGTCGATACGGGCCGTGTCGTCTTCGCCGTTGGTGACCCCATTGCCGGGGGTCGAGTCGGGGTCGGGCTGGTTCGAGGCACTGACTTCAGCGGCATGGCTGAAGGAGCCAGCCGCCGTGGTTTTAACGATATAGCTTACCAGCGCGCTCTGCCCGGCCTGAATCTGGCCGATGGTGGCGGTCAGCACGGTACCGGCGGCCGTCACGCCCGCATTCGACGAGACAAACTGCAGTCCGGCCGGCAGTTCGCTGCGCAGTGCTACCTGGGTGGCGGGTAGCTGACCACGGTTCGAAACGACCAGGCTGACACTGATAGCCCCCCCCACAGGTACGGTTCGGCGGTCGGCCAGCATCGACAGGCTAAGGTCGGCTTTGTTGGGGTCTGGTGCGGGCTGGTTCGACTGAACAGCCGGCAGCGGTACCTGGTTGGGGTTGGGCGAAGCAAACAGAGCGGTGGCGGTAGTGCGGGTGCGGAGATCGGTGGTGGCGGCATCATCCTGCCCGTCGCCGGTGCCGCTGTTGGGCTGGCTGTCGGGGTCGGGGCCGCTCTGGGCGCTGATCTCGGCAGCATTGAGGTACTGACCCGCCGTCTGAAGCCGGGCCACGTACTGCCGGCTCACCGACTGCCCCGGCTGAAGCTGACTGATGGTGCCGGTAATAATGCTGTTGCTGGCGCTGAGGGTGCTCGGCAGCGTTACCACGCTCACGTTGGCGGGGAGCCGGTTTTGTATCGTGACGCCGTTGACCTGGCAGGTTCCCTCGTTCCGGATGGTCATGGTAAACGTGACCGTATCGCCCACGGCCGGCGACCGGCGGCTGCTGTTCATGGCGAGGGCCAGGTCGGAGCCGGCCGCACTGACCGTATAGGCAATCGGGTTCGAGAGGCACCCGTAGGCTGCGCCTTTAGCCTGCACCGAATACACACCGGAATTGTTGACCGTGAGGGTGGCGGTCTGGGGCCCGGTGTTCCAGACGTTGGTGCCGGCGTAGCTCGACTGCAGCACGGTGCCACCCACCACGCAGAAGCTCGCCGAGCCCTTCACGCTGATGGTCGGGTCGGCGGGCCGCACTTCGGCGGGCACCGTTACGGCGGGCGGAAAGCTGATCTGGTTCTGGCTGTTGCGGAGCCGGGCCGAATACGTGCCGGGTCCCACGGTCAGGGTCTGGCTGGTACTGCCGGTATTCCAGGTGTAGCTCACGCTCTGGGGCTGCGACAGCCGTACCGTGTTGCCCGAATCGCAGGCAATACTGGTCAGGGGCTGCAGCTGGGCCATGTAGGGCTGGGTCGACTGCAGAAAGCTATTGGTAATGGCCGTCGACCAGAGCTGGGCCACCTGCATCTGCCCCGAGGGGGAGTAGTGAATACCATCGGGGCGGTCGGTCATGTTGTCGAGGTCGGGGCCCTGATACACGTTGTAATTCGCGCGGGCCAGTACCTGGGTCTGGGCATCGCGCACGTTCTGGTAACGGCCACCGGCATACGATGAAATGGCGATCATCCAGGCGAGGTTGGGCTTGTTGAACTCCTGCCGCACCTTGTCGATCACGCCCACATTGTGCGTATAGATATCGCTGGTCGCGTTGCCCCGGTCGTTTTCGCCGTGGTGGAGCAACACCGCCCGCACGCCCGTCGAGGGCACGTAGAGGTTCATGATGTTCCGCATGTTCACGTAGGGCATCCGGATGCTGTAGTTCACAAAGAAATGGTCGAACGGAATGTCGTAGGCCGCCTTGTAATTCTGCTCCATGTTGGTGCCGCCAAAGCCACCGTTGTAAATCAGCACCGGCACGTTGATACGCTGCACGAGCTGATCGCCCATGCGGCCCCAGAACCAGGCAAACCGCGCAAAGGGCGACAATCCGCTGAAAGTAGCCAGCTGGCTGAATACCAGTCCCGGCAGGTAGCGCGTGTCGGCTGTCTGCTCGTAAGCCCGGAATTCGGGGGTGCTCTGGTCGAGGGGGACCACCGTCACGCGGTCGTCGACGGCACCATCGATAGTGGGGCAGTAGTCGGTATTGTTGATGACACAGCTGGAGCCCTGCGCATTGGAGTGGCCCATGATGGCAAATACTTCGCCCACCCCGAAGCGGGCCACCGAGTCGAGGCCAACGACCTGGCCGTTGCGCAGGCCCCGCACTTCCAGACGGTACCAGCCCCCCTGTACGGGCATCATACCCGAAAACTGTCCGTTGGTGGGATTGCTCTGCAGGGTGGTCCAGCTGGTGGTGGTACCCTGACCGGCGGTACGGGCTACGGCCCGCGCTTCCACGGCGTCGAGGACCTGGGCGTAACTGCCGGCAATCTGCACCGTCGCTTTGTTGCTGTTGTCGCGCTGCAGAATCATCCGCTCCACCGGATAGGTAACATCGACCTGACCAAGCGTTACGTGTGTCGACAGAACAAGCAGGGGTAACAGCCAGACGAGGTAAGGCGAAAAACGTAGTGGTTTGTGCATCGTTGAATAAAGCAGGTAGATACCGGCTGGCTGATGGCGAACCGGTTACTCCACAAACGGCCGAAGGCAACAGTCATTGCGCGAACATTCGTAAGTGGTCTATGTCAAAGATAACGCCATTGTACCGGGCTGCTTCCGTTTGTCACCAAATCAATGAAAAATTAATATTCATTTTTGACCAGGCCTCAATTGGGGCGCTGGTGGGATAGGAAAGAGCTGGCCTGGCAACCATTGGCTGATTGTCAGGTGGTAAGCGCTCGGTTTCGCCGGCATGCGTTTGTTTTTGGGAAACGTTTCTTTTACTTTGTCGCTAAGAAGGAGGTTATTCCCTTCGCCAACCGCCCTATGAACTTTGATGACGAGGACGACGAAGACGGCTTTATGGATTGGGACGGGTTTGACGAAGACTACGATCCGGAAGAGACGCGCGCCGAGATGGAAGCAGAGAACAAGCGGATCCGGAACCTGCCTATTCTGCGCAAGGCCAATGAGATTATGGAACTCACGCAGGCCATCGTAGAAACGATCAATAAAGAAGAAGACGTGCTGATGATGCACGAGCAGATGCTGGCCAACGCCATGATGCTGCCGCCCAAAATTGTGGGGGCTGAAGGGGGAGACCTCTATACCCTGCGCATGGAAAACGCGGTCATCATCAAGATGCACGCCCGCGAACTGCTGGCACAGACCTCGTATTGCAAAGCCGAAAAACTGGCTACGTCGGCTTACCTCAACGTCCTGCGCGACGAAATCGAGCAGTTCCGGCTGCTGTTTGTCGACTGGGTCAATGGCTTCGATAAAGACAACGATGCTCCTGACGACTGGGGGCTGTTTTACTAAACGGCCAGCCCCGTTATAGTGGCACCCGACCCGACCCCTGAACCGGTCGGGTTTATTGTTTTAGCGCCAATGCCCGACCGTACAAAAAGATCAGACCAGTGGGGTTGGCCGGCGCGCTGTCGCACGGTCAAAACAGATAACTTTGTCTGTATTGTCAACGTATCCTCCTGTTATGGTGCATTCGCTACGGTCTGCTTTGCTGCTTGTTTTCTGTACGTTGGCCGGTCTGCTGGCGACGGTGGCCGGACAGGCCCAGACGCCGACACCACCGGCTTCACAAACCGGTACACCTACCTCCCAGACAAGTACGGTAACGGCGCTGACGCTCAGCCCGGCAGCCAGCACCGTTTGCGTAGGTAGTCCGGCGTTGCTGACCCTCAGTGGCTGCCCTACCGGTGGCACGATTCGCTGGTCGACGGGGCAGACCACGGCCAGCGTAACCGTAACGCCGGCGCAGCCATCGGCCTACACCGCTACCTGCACGCAGAATGGCGTGAGCAGCAGCGCCGTCGCGACGGTCACAACGGTACAGGCCGTCACGTTTACGGCAGGGCCCGGCTCCATCACGGTCTGTGAAGGCACCTCGCCCGAACTGTCGGTGGCGCTGGCCGACGGCACCAGCGGTACACTGGCCTGGTTTGGCAACAATAATCCCATTCGCAACAACCCCACCGCGTCGACGGCCCGGCTTGTGCTGACAACCGTTCAGGCGTGGGAAGAAGGAAACTATACGGTAACGGCTACCAATCAGTGTGGCGTAACAACCAGTCGGGTAGCCCGCGTTACGGTGATTCCCTCGCTGACCCTGGTGGCCACCAGCACCCCGGCCAGTTGCGCGGGGCTGTTTACCGGTAAAATCCAGATAGCCGCTACCGGCGGAATCGGTACCCGGCAGTATCAGTTGAATGGCGGGCCGTTTCAGAGTCTGAACTCATTCATCAGCCTGCCCGCCGGTGCGTATTCAGTAGGTGTAAAAGATGAATTTGGCTGTTCGGCCGTAACCCTGGTCGATGTGAAGCAGCCCGCCACGCTGGCCCTGTCGCTGACGGCGGTGTCTGTGAAATGTACGGGCGGCACCGACGGCGGCATTATTGCGGCTGTAACGGGCGGATCGGCACCCTACAGTTATAAGGTCAACGGCGGAACGGCCCAAAGCAGTCCCATTCTTGTCGATCTGAAAGCGGGCAGTTACACAGTGGTCGTAACCGATGCCGGCGGCTGTTCGGCCTCGCAGACGGCCACCGTGGGCGCGCCCCCAACGTTTGAACTGAAAACGGTGCTGTCGCCAACGCGCTGCGCCGGCTCAGCCGACGGAGCCATCACCGTATCGGCCACGAATGGTACGGCACCGTTCCAGTATCAGCTTGGAACGGGTGCTTTTCAGACTGGTACGCTTTTTACCGGATTGAGTGCCGGTACCTACGAACTAACGGCGCGCGATGCCCGGGGCTGTACGATCAGGCAAACGGCTACAGTGCAGCAGCCGGCCATACTGACCCTGACGGGCGTATCGGCACCGGTCAACTGCTTCGGGGCCGCCAGCGGTTCGGTTACCGTGAAGGCCACGGGGGGCACCGAACCCATTCGCTACCAGCTGACCAGCTCGAAAGTAGTGCAGCGAACCCCTGTCTTTACCGGCCTGGCCGTGGGCGACTATACCGTGGTGGCCACCGATACCAATGGCTGCACGGCGCTGGTGCCGGTTTCGGTGGGTAAGGCCGATCCGATCAGTGTACGGGCGTCGACCCTGGCTGCCCGCTGCTGCGTATGCCCCACGGGGGTTGTCTCGCTGACCAGTACGGGCGGCTCGGGTAGCGCCCGCCAGTTTCAGCGACTGGGTGGTGGGTCCCAGGTCAGCAGCCAGTTTGGTGGGCTGGTGCCGGGTCAGTACCGGTTCCGGGTCACCGACGAGGTAGGCTGTGCCGACACGGTGGCCGCGCTCATTGCCGATGCCACGGCCATGACCCTGACCGCAGGCCGCATCAAAGACGCCACCTGCCCGGGCCTGACCGATGGCGAAGCCGCCGTGCAGCTGGCGGGGGGCACCAAACCGTTCTCGTTTTTCTGGCAAACGCCCCGGCGCGACACGCTGCGCAGCCGCTCCGGCAGTCAGACGGGTATCGGCGCCGGTACCTATACGGTTAGTGTACTCGACAGCAACCGGTGCACGACCACCACAACGTTCGTGACTGTGCAGAACCAGTTCCCGATGACCGAAACACCCGTTGTCTCGCAGGTGGGCGGTACACTTCGGGCTACCAACATTCCGGGGTTGCAGTGGTATGTACAGACCGATACATCGGCGGCCCGGGCGGTACCCAACGCGACCCAGGCTACGCTTACACCGTACCAGAGTGGGCGTTACTACGCCATTGCCACGCAGAACGGCTGCCCGTCGCCGGCGTCGAACCAGATCACATTCGTACTGACGGCCCTTAGCGAGCCCGCCAGTGGCCTCTCGCTGGCGGTTGTGCCAAATCCCGTGGGCGCCGTGCTGCGGCTGGCCATCGAACAGCCCGACCGACAGGGGGTAGCCCTTGCCCTGCACGATGCGGGGGGGCGGCTCGTACGCACCTGGCAGGTACCGGGGTTTGTGGGTAAGAAGCAGGTCGAATGGCCCCTTCTGGACTTACCCACAGGCATCTATCTGCTACGGGCCGAGGCTGGCACCCGGCAGGCTACGCTGCGGGTAGTGAAAGAATAAGCTGCATCAGCGCCCCGGCACCGCCAGGGGGGTGCGGGGTACGGGCCGGCCAAAGTTGGGCGATCCATCGGCGTTCCAGCCAAACTGCTGTATGTTGGGGGCGCGCCGGTTGCCGCAGCCATCGGTTGCCGTGGGGTTGGCATGGTAAATCATCCAGTCCTGCGGAACGGGTCCGGTAGTGCGGAAGAAGCCGCCGTGGCCGGGCGCATACACACCGTTTTCGGGCGCCTGCGTAAACACCGGTTCGGGGCTTTTGCGCCAGCTGGCCGGATCGAGCAGATCGCCGGTGCCGCGGTAACTGAGCAGCCCTAGGCAGTAGTCGAGCCAGCAGGCATTGGCCGAGTAGACCAGAAACAACTGCCCGTTGTGGTGCAGGAACTCGGGCCCTTCGTTTACGTAAATGGTGGGCACCTCGCCGTTTTTCTGCCACTCGGCCGGTACACTGCCGTGGCGCTCCCAGGGCAACTCGGGCTGCGAGAGCCGCACCCGGTCGGAGTCGAGGGTCCAGGGGTTGCGGAGCCGGGCGAGGTAAATGTTCTGCTGCCCATTTTTAGGCCCTTCCCAGCCCGACCAGGCGGCATACAGCTGGCCCCTGAATTCGGTCACGGTCATGTCGATGGCCCAGTGGTCGCCGGTATCCCCAATTTTGCCTTTCATAACCCAGCTGCCCTGCATCGGGTCGGCCGCGCTGTTTTCGATGACCCAGACCCGGTGGCTCAGGTTGTTGAGCGAATCGGCCGAGAAATACACGTACCATTTGTTGTTGATCCGGTGAATTTCAGGCGCCCACAACTCGCGGGAGTAGGGCTGCCCGGCCGGGGGCGTGTAGATAACGGCCGACTCGGCCGTTCGGAGATCGGCCAGGTTACGGGTTTTCCAGAGGGTCAGGTTGCGGCCAGTGGTGTTCATGTAGTAGTACCAGCCATCGTGTTCGAGCACCCACGGGTCGGGCCCCGAATCCTTGATGGGATTGGTAAACGTACGCTGAGCCAGCAGGGGCGTAGCCAGCAGCCACAGGGCGATCAGAAAACAACGGGTCATAGGGAATTGGGCTTAACAGATTCAGTCGCTGCGGGCAGCGGCTGTTTTTTTACCCATAAAGGCCGGCGGCCCGGTTTCTATCCCCATCATCGGGTGGCCTGTTCGCTTAGCGCTGCAGACTAACCGTTGTGACGGGCGGTGTGGGCGTCGGGATCGGAAACGGTTCGGTTGGAACGGGCGGCAGGCCGGGCGTACTGCGCTTGCTGCCGAACAGCCGGTTGAACGACCGGGTGTAGAGCAGACTCAGTCCCCCCCCGGTCGTGATGGTGTTATTGGTCAGACTGAACTGGTTCAGGATGCTTTGCTGATTGCGGTTGTACATCTTGGCCCGCAGCCGTCCGTCGCCCGTCAGCCAGTATTCAAGTGTCCACTCGCCCAGCAGGCTGGCTGCGTTATATTGGTTCTGGCCGTAGGTAAAGCCCCCGTCGCGGCTGATGCGCAGCCGGTCATTCAGCAGCCGGTACGAAAACCGGAGCTGGAGGTTGTTGAGCAGGTTTTCGTTCTGGGTGGTGTTGCCGGTGAAGCCGCCGAACGACACCCCGATGTCGAGGTTGTCGTCGAGCGACGAGGCCAGTCGGCTGATCTGGTTCGACAGCAGTTCGCTCACGCTGTTGGCAACGCCCGCGTTGACCTGGCCCTGTTCGAACAGACCCGTTCCCTCGGGCAACAGCTGGTTGAAAAGCAGTATGCTGCTCACCTGCCGCGTCAGCTCCTGATCGTTGCTCTGCAGCCGCGACTCGAAGGCGGTGACGGCCTGCCGGAAATCTGAGGTCGACGGATACTCCTTCACATCGACATCGTAACTGATAGCGGGCGAACCGAGATCACCGTTGAGTTTGATGACCAGATCGACGGGGTAGCGACGTGTCTGATCGGCGCTGCGGCTCCCGACCGGCAGCAGGGGCGACAGCGATGCGTACTGGGTGTAGGCCGCCGTTACGTCGAGCAGCGCGCCGTAGGGATCACCCGTCCAGGTGATGCGGCTGCTGGGGCGAATCTGAAACCGTTTGTTGATAATGTTCTGGAACGTAAACGTGTAATCACCCTGCTTGATCTCGTAGGTGCCCGTCATCGAGAAATCGCCCTTCGTATCGACCCGCATGGCCATCAGCCCCTGCCCATAGGCTTTGATAATATCGCCGGTCTGCCGGTCGAGCTGAATTTCGCAGTACGCGTCGGGGGTGATGTTGACGTTGAAATCCATCTGAATCCGTGACAGATCGATGGCGCCGGTTCGCTCGTCGGGGGGCGTGCCGTCGGCCTGGGTGGGCGCGGGGCGACTGTGGTTGACAAACCGGATTTGCTCGTCTGAGGCTACGGAGGTAGCCCCGTCGAGCGGGATGTAGATGCGGGTACCCTTATTGCTGGTGAGGTTGGCCCGGATGGTCAGGTCGTTGAGGGGGCCGAAGAGTTCGGCTTTACCCGTTACGACGGCCTGCCCGTAGAAAATATCGTTGTCAGCAACGGTCGTATTCAGAATCCGGAAGTTGCGGAAGTCAGCATCGAACCCCAGCGTGAAATACCGGAATCCATCATGATATACCCCACCCCGCAGTTGGGCCGTGTTGCCGTCGGGGTCGTGGAGCGTAAGCCGGCGGGTAATGATTTCGTTTTCGCCGAAGTAAATCTTGTCGTCGAAGGTAAAGTCTGTTTTCAGGTAGTCGAAGCGACCCCGACCGTTTTCCACGGCTACCTCACCGGTCAGAATGGGTGCCGTGGGCGTACCCGTGATGGTAACCACGCCGTTGGCCGTGCCACCCAGCCGGGAGAACAGCCCGGGCGTAAACGACTCGGCGATGGCCAGATTGGCATCGTGCAGCACGGCTTTCAGCGTCAGCGGGCTGCCCTTGGCCTGTGGGGTGTAGTTACCCAGAATCGTCAGCACATCGGCCCGGTCGCGCATCAGGTGAGCGTCGACATTGAGTTGCTGCGTCAGCTGATCCCATTCGGCCCGGCTGCGCAGGTCGCCAAACAGGGTACTGTCGTAAGCGAGGGCCGACACGGCCAGCTGACTCTCCAGAATGGGGGTGCGGTACACGTTACGCAGCGATACGGTACCGTCGAGGGTACCGCCCAGCTTCGTGTTCAGAACCGGATTGAGCGATTGCAGCCGAAAAGCGTTGGCCTGCACATTGAGTGTTTGCAGGGAGTCCGTCGAGAGTCGGCCCGAAGCCGCAATCTGCTGATCCTGGTTGCTCACCAGCAGGTTCTGAATGGTATACTCGTCGCCCACCTTCCGAATCAGGCTGGCCGGGCTCAGGGTCCAGTCGCCATCGAGTACCCGCAACTGCGACTGTCTGAAGGTAAGGTCGATGGCGTCGCCTTTGAAGCGCAGTTCGCCGTTCAGGTTAGCGCTGTTGGTGCTGCCCGCCTGGTCGACCCGGCTCGTAAACACAATGTGGTCGGTTTCCCACGAGGCTTCGGCCTGCAGGTTACGGGTAGGGAGCAGCCGGCTCAGTGTCTGCCGCTCCGACGTAAGAACTACCGAAGCCAGTACGTCGGGGCTGAGCGTAAACTTGGAGGTGGTGAGGTCGAGTTCGCTGCGCCCGAAACCGGCCTGCCCGAAGCGAACCGAATCGGTGCGGACGTTGGCCGTCAGGAAGGTGGTATTGTCGACCGTGAAGCGTCCTTCGAGCCGGGTGCTGGGCGCTATGTAGACCGATGGGCTCAGGAAGGCCAGCAGCGGGTCGATGCGGTTGGCAATGAGTTGGTAGTCGATGCTGTAGCGCGCCAGCGGCTGGTGCTGCCGGGCCTTGCGGGCGTAGTAAGCGGCCATGCCGGCAGCATCGCCGTCAAAATACAGGGTGTATTCGCGGACCAGTCGCTGCAGATCGTCGAGGGTACGCTGGGGCTCAAACGTGCCTTGCAGTCGGGCCGTCAGAAACTCCGAATCGATTCCGACGTAGCGCTGGCTACCCAGGCTGTCGGCCCGGCCCCGCAGCGATTCGATCGATGAGACAATGGCGAGGCTGTCGATGTGCAGGCTCCGCCGGTTGAGGGTCAGGCTGGCATTGCGGAAAGCAGCCCGGCCCACCATGTCGTTGAGGGTATTACCTTCCAGCTGCACATCGAGTCCGGTACTGACCACTAGCGAGTCGGGCAGAAAGCCGAGTGCCCGCAGGTTGGCCTGCTGGATACTGCCGCGCAGATCGTAGCGGTGCAGCGGTTTGCCCAAGTCGAACTCCCCATCGAGGTCGAAGCCCAGGTTAGGGTCGCGAAGGGCCAGTTGCCCATGGAAAAAGGCCTTCTGCAGATTACCCCGGATCGTAACGTTGCGGTAGTCGTAACCCTGCCAGCCAAAGCGCGACAGTTGCCCGTTTACGTCGACACTGGCTACTTCAACCGTGGTGCCGCGCCCACTCAGATGGGCCTGCCCGTCGAGATGTCCGAACTGATCGGGCTGATCGATGAGCGTACCCAGATCCAGATTCGTGGCTTTCAGGTCGGCCAGGTACGTAGTCTGCTGCGATTTGTCGGCCAGTTTCAGCGTCAGATCGCCGGCCACGGTGCCAATCGCGGTCTGGAATGTACCCGACGTTTTGAAGTTGTCGAACGCGCCTACGAAGCGGGTGTTGAACGTTACCGTTCCGAACTTCTGGACGAGCTGGTTGAACGACGCATCGGGGTAATACTGGCGAATATCGGCCATGTTGACCGATGAGGGCGCGAAGTTAAAATTGACGGTTGTCCGGTCAATATCGGGAAGCCCTTTCCAGGCCATGTCGCCCACCAGCTGACTACGCCCCCCACTGCCGAAGCGCAGGTCGGTTCGCGTCAGCCGAAAGTCGTTGACCGTGCCGGTAAACAAACCGGAGAGCTGCCAGGTCTCGTTGAGCCCCCGCAGGTAATCGGAAAAATAGCCCAGGTCTTTCGAGCGGATCTCGCTGTCGTGAAACCGGGCCTGGATAACGACCCGGCTGTTGAAATCGCCGAAGGCCGCCGGTCGGTCGTAGAAGAACGTGATGTTATGCCGGATAATCGAGTTGCCGATGTGGGCGTACAGCCGGTCGAGAGCCATCTTTTTGGCACAATACAGAAATCGGGTGTCGAGCCGGCGAATGGGCAGCCGCGACCGCTGGTCGATACCCGACAGCCGGCTGATATCGAGCGCAATGGTATCGCCCAGGACCAGAAACTGACTTACTTCGGCGGTGAGGTTGCGGAGCGTAAAGTGGTTGTAGTCGAAGCTGTTGCGGTCGCGCATGTACGGCTCCCGCGGGTCGTCGAGCGTGTAGGCCCCGTCGATCAGGTGAATATGCCCGATGGTGAAAGGCGTATGCTGATCGGGAACGAACGGCTTGGTCGTATCGCTGGTGAGCGTTTCGATCCGGGCAATAAACTCGTCGAGGTTGGTGTCGCCCGTGCGGGGGTTCTTGATCATCCGGACGTGGGGCCGGTACAGTACCGCTTCGTCGAGGTGCAGGTTATGCGCCGATGAGTCGATCAGGTTGCGCAGGTCGTAGTCGATGTCGAGCCGGCCCACATCGATCATAGGCCGCTGTTCACGGTCGAGAATCCGGACGCCCGACAGGGTCAGCGAGTCGAACCACTTGATCGACACGTGCTGGATCGACACCGGAAACTCCAGTTTGGCCGACAGCCGGCGGGCCGCTTCCTGCACGATCCGGGTCTGTACCGCCGGAATCTGCAACGCCAGCAAAACGCCAAACGTCAGCCCTACTACCGTCAGCAACAGGTAGAGCAGCGTTTTAAAGAATATGGCGAAAAACTGACGCATTCGGAGCGGAAAGGTCTAAGGTACAACCGATAGACAAAACGGGATATACATTAGACTACTAACAGAGGGAACGGTTTACCGGCGACATCCATTATACTCTCTACAACAATCATTATGCATTAGTTTTGTGCGTGACTATTTTAGCTATTGAGTCTTCCTGTGATGAAACGTCGGCGGCCGTGCTGGCCGATGGCATCATGCGGTCTAACATCATTGCGGCTCAGCTCATTCACGAGCAGTACGGCGGGGTGGTACCCGAACTGGCGTCGCGTGCCCATCAGCAACACATCTGGCCGGTGGTCGAGCGGGCGCTGGCCGATGCAAAGGTACCGAAACAGGCGCTCTCGGCGGTGGCCTTCACGCGTGGCCCCGGTTTGCTGGGGTCGCTGCTGGTCGGGGCTTCGTTTGCCAAAGCACTGGCCCTTGGTCTGAACATCCCGCTTATCGAGGTCAACCACATGCAGGCCCACGTGCTGGCCCACTTCATCGACGATCCCGACCGGCCCCAAAAGCCCCAGTTTCCATTTCTGTGCCTGACCGTGAGTGGTGGACACACCCAGATCGTGCGCGTCGACGGGCCGCTCGACATGACCGTGATCGGGCAGACGCTCGACGACGCGGTAGGGGAGGCTTTCGATAAGTCGGCCAAGCTGCTCGGGCTGCCCTACCCGGGTGGTCCGCTTATCGACCGGTACGCAGCCGAAGGCAATCCGCTGGCCTACCGCTTTCCGCTGGGCGAAATGCCGGAGCTGAACTTTTCGTTCAGCGGTATCAAAACGGCCATCATGTATTTTCTGCGCGATCAGACCCGGACCAACCCCACGTTTGTTGCCGACAATCGGGCCGATATCTGCGCCAGCATCCAGCACACTCTGATTCAGATGTTGCTGACCAAGCTGAAGCGGGCGGCCCGCGAGACGGGTATCCGGCAAATTGCCATTGCCGGGGGCGTTTCGGCCAACAGTGGTCTGCGCCGGGCCCTGCAAACCCTGGGCGATGAACTGGACTGGACAGTGTTTATTCCGCGTTTCGAATACTGCACCGATAATGCGGCTATGATCGCTATGGCGGCTCAGTTCAAATTCGAGCAGGGCGATTTTGTCGATCAAACCGTCAGCCCCCTGCCCAGAATGTCGCTGTAAGCCGGGGAATGGGAGTTTGTGTTGTGTGGTGTGTGGTTTTCAGTATTCGGTTTTCAGTTTTCTGTGCGTGGCTACGAACCATACCAGTGGAACCCTATGTAGGAGCATCAGCGACTGTACACTGAGTACTAAAATAGAATACCAGAAAGCTGTATAGTCCATAAACGGAGCCTTGCACGACAGCATCAGCCACCGTAACCTGAATACGAAAAACTGTAAACTGTAAACTACAAACCACAAACAGCATCAGCCACCGTAACCTGAATACGAAAAACTGTAAACTACAAACTACAACCCCCACACCATATGCGCCTGTCTGCCCTCTACATCTACCCAATCAAATCGCTGGGCGGTATTGCCCTGACCGAAGCTGTTGTAGAACGCAAAGGGCTGCGGTACGACCGGCGCTATATGCTTGTGACTCCCTCGGGGGTATTCATTACCCAGCGGACTACCCCCGTCATGGCACTTATCGACGTTGCCATCGTGGGCGACATGCTGCGGGTATGGCACCGGCAGCAGCCCGACAACGTGCTCGAACTGGCACTCGCGGGTGTGCCTTCGGGCGAAACGATGTCCGTGTCGATCTGGGACAGTGAAGACGTGCCGGCGCTGACCGTAAGCGAGGCTGCCGATACCTGGTTTTCGCTCGTGCTGGGGCAACCCTGCCGGCTGGTATTTATGCCCGACAGCACGCACCGATCGGTCGAAGCCCCCTACGCCCGCGACAACGACCCCGTCAGCTTTGCCGATGGTTACCCGTTCCTGCTGGTTGGGCAGTCGTCGCTCGACTACCTCAATGCCCGGTTGCCAGCTGGCCAGGCACCGATGGAAATAGCTCGTTTTCGGCCCAATCTGTTCGTCAGCGGTAGTCCCGCCCACGACGAAGACAGCTGGACCTCGTTTCGTATCGGTCGTGTGCCCTTTTATGGGGTAAAGCCCTGTGCCCGCTGCGTGCTGACGACGATTGACCCCCAAACGGCCGAATCCGGGCGTGAGCCCCTGCGCACGCTGGCTACCTACCGCAAGCTGGGCCACAAAATCCTGTTCGGCCAGAACGTATTGCCCGAACCTTCGGCCCTGGGCGTGATCCGGGTGGGCGATCCGGTTGAGGTTGTGCAGCAGCAGGCTCCCCGGCTAACTGCTCCTGAACATAACTGATCGGTACCGGTTCTGGTTGACACCCATACGTGGTTCCGGTATTTACCCTCTTTTGCTTTGTTGACCCCGATTCGCTACGCCTACTACCTGAGTTTCCCGGTTGTACTGGGAGCTGTTTTGTCGAACCGTCTGGCCGCCCGCCTGTCTGATGTCGATCCCATTCACTGGGCGACGCCCGTCGTTCTGGCGCTGGTGGTGTTTATCATTTATACTGTCGATCGGCTGTTCGATGTGCGGAAGGCAGGTGTCCAGACGCCACTGGCGCAGCTGACTCCGCGGCACCGGTTTCATCGGCTGTATGCCGCCCGGCTGTGGCGCATAGTGGTGCTGGCGGGCTTGCTGGTGCTCGGTCTGGTGGCTGTACTGCCCATGTCGGTGATCGAATTTGGGCTGGTGCTGGGCGGTATTTGCGCGATCTACGTAGGACTCGTATTCAGGCTGCCCCCCGGTCACTCTTCGCTGCTGCTCAAGGAGCCGCTGGTCGCGTTACTGTACTCGGCGGGTGTCTGGGGTAGTGTGTGGGTGCAACGGCCTGTGGTGCGGGGCGTCGAAGTAGCCGAGGGGATCATGTTTGCCGCCATCGCCTTCCAGAACCTGCTGCTGTTTGCGCTCATGGAAAACTACGAACACCCGAGCCGCCCCGACTTTTCGCTGGCCACCCACTGGGGCGAATCGGCCAGCCTGTCGGTTCTTTCCTGGCTGACGCTGCTGGTCGTAGGGGCGGCTTTTACGCTCTGCTTCGTTACCGACGACCGGTTCGCGCAGCGAGCGGCCCTGATGCTGGGGCTCATGAGTCTGTCGCTGTACGCCATTCAGCGTTACCCGGCTTATTTCGTACGGAATGAACGCTATCGCTGGCTTGGCGATATCGTGTTCTGGCTTCCGGCGCTGGTTCTCTAGCGTAGGGCTACGGGACGGGCCGTGCTGGCTGCCTTTACGCGGGCGCTGGTCAGGATGTCGATCAAAATGTTGGCGATATAGTCCCGCTTGTTCACGACAATATCGTGCCGGCTTTCGGGTAGTAGAAACTGCTTCAGGCTGGCATGGGTGAGGTGCTGCGCGGCAAACGATACATTGGTTGGGTAAACAAGTTCATCGCGTTGGCCGTGCAGCATCGTAATACCCGACCGGATACGGGGCCAGTCGGGCAGAATGGCTTCGAGGGCCTGGCGGTGGGCCAGTTTTTCATCATTGGCCAGCCGCAGCAGTGTTGGCACACCCCACCGCAACAGGGGGCTGTCGACCACATAGCTGATGGGATATGTGCGTTCCAGACCGGGGCCCAGGGCCGACGACACAAAGACGACATGATCGACCCGATCGGGATTATTCATCGCCAGCCGGGCTGTTACCGATCCGCCGTACGACGATCCCACCACAACCAGGTAAGGCGCTTTACGATAGCGATCGATGAGGGGCTGCAGCAGCCGGGCCTGGCGCACCACCGATGTCTCGACCCGCCCAAAGTCCGAGTAGCCATACCCCGGTCGGTCGACGGCCACAAGCTGCGCCCGGTTGAGCAGGGTAGTATCCTTGAAAAAACCGTTGAAGAAAGAGAGGGAACTAGGGGCGCCGTGAATGAATAGCACGACCGGCCGGGCCGAATCGCCGGCGGGCGTTTCCATGAAGCGGATCGTACGGGGCGGTTTGCCGGGGCGCCCTGCCACCTGGTAGTAATGCACGACCGGACGGATCCGCTGGCCGCGAAACTCGTGGGCCAGTTCGGCATCGGTCTGCCGGAAGTCGACGATCCAGGCTACGAGCACTGCCCCTGCTGCCAAACCAAAAAAGACCAGAAAAGACCATCCCAGCCAGCGTAAAAACCGCACCATATCAAGTTGGAATAAAGACGTAGCGTATTAACCGACAGACCTAGCCAAAGTTAGACCAACTCCTGCTCGACGGCGAGAAAATGTGTCAGTTCTCCGGCTACGTTAAACAGCGGGTCTATCTCGAGCCGGCACAGGTAGGGGTCGCCACCCTTGCGGTAGTTGAGCAGGTCGGCTTTCACCGCCTGTTGCTGGCGCAGCTGGCTGCTTACGTAGCGCAGCGTGTCGGGATTAGTACCAACGCCCTGCAGCATCCGGGGTGTTTGCCCAGCCACCTCGCGGTGGGTATAGCCGGTCATGGTCATAAAACTATGACTGGTCCAGAGAATCTGTTTGTTGCTGTCGGTAAGTACAAAGGTGTAGCCGTTGCTGAGTTTCTGCAGGTAATTCGCCTGCTGCCGCCGGTTGATCTGCCAGTCGAAAATGGTTTTCAACTGCGCAAACACGGTCGATTCGGCACGTTTCGATCGCTCTCTGGCCTGATCGAGCAGGAAAATTTCGAGGCAGGCAACCGGGTAGGGCCGTCGGCCTTCCTGATTGAGATGATCGGTCGACGGATCAGAAATCGTGAAATCGGGTATTGTAAACACGGCAGTTGACGGTTGAGTAGTGACCAATTTAGGGAAAGTATCGATATGGACCAAAACGAGCTGAGGAGTCCTGGTGTTTGAAAGCGGCCCCACGACTAAAAAATTTTTTGCTTCTAAATGGACTGATTTACAGGAAGAGTGCGCGGAGACGGGTTTTTTATTTCACTTTTTTTTGGAACAGCACTTGCGTTGGATGCCCCATAGCACTACTTTTGTGCCACGATAAAGGGAAATAAACAGCCCCACATCGAAAACGGTTCGGTAGTTCAGTTGGTTAGAATACCTGCCTGTCACGCAGGGGGTCGCGGGTTCGAGCCCCGTCCGGACCGCCAACACAGAAGCACTTATCAGCGATGGTAAGTGCTTTTTTTATGTCCTGGCCACACGAAGCGGGTAGGCATAAAACGCGAGGGAGTGATTCCTGCCGGAACCACCCCCTCGCGTCTTGTACTCGCCGGCCGGGTTGGCTAACGCTTCAGCAACCGCAGGCGCTGTACCTGCCCTTTGCTGGTTACCGTCAGCATGTAAACCCCGGTGGGGCGGTTACCCAGCCGCAACCGCACGTCGTGGTGATCGGTAGGCACCTGTTCGACCTGATTCAGAACTGGCTGACTCAGCACATCGGTGATCGACAGTTTTACCGCCTGGTTGGCCATACCGTCGAGGCTCAGCACAAACTCGTTGTCGACCGGGTTGGGATAAACGCTTGCGTTGACCACGGCCGATGTTTCGGCCGATACGCGGGCCCCGACGGGGCACTGGGCGCGGATATTCCAGACATAGGTGGTTTCGACCCCGTTCTGGCGGGCCCGAAGCGTAATGGGCTGGGCATCGGCAGCCGTGCGCAGTTCGGTGTCCACAAACTGATTGGGGTTGGTGGTCCAGCCCGTAATGCCAATCGCCATGTACTCGATTGGCGAACTGTTGCCTCCACTGCTTCTGAAGGTAAACGCACCTGACTGGCAATTGTAGGCGGGCGCTTCGAGTTTAATGGATTCACTGACTACCGGAGCACTGCCACCGACAGGGCACTGAACCCGGATGTCCCAGATGTAAGTGGTTTCGACCCCGTTCTGGCGGGCCCGGAGCGTAATGGGCTGGGCGTCGGCGGCCGTGCGTAGTTCGGCATCCACAAACTGATTAGGGTTGGTGGTCCAGCCTGTAATGCCAATCGCCATAAATTCGACGGGTGCGCTTCGGCTGGTCTGCACGTTGAACGTGAAAGCGCCCGTGTTGCAGTTATACGTGGGGGCAATCAGCGTCAGGCCGGAAGGCGTCGGAGCCGAGCAGGTGGCCGCAGCCGTGATGCGCTGCGTGGCCGTAGCCGTATTGTTGCAGGCATCGGTGGCCGTCCAGGTCCGGATGACAGTATAGGGAATACCGGGCGAAGCGGGGGTGACGGCATCCTGTACGGTTATCGTAACGGGCCCCGCGCAGTTGACCCCCGATGCGGTTACAGTAGCCGCGCTGGCTGCCGGAATCTGGCTGACGCAGTCGTACTGGGCTGCGGCCGGAATGCCGCAAAACCGGGGCAGAAAGCTTGTGCCGAGGGGTGGGTTTCCCGACGCCCGGATGCTGGCCGGGTTGTTATTGAGCGTATTGTTGAGGTAGTCGCGCAGGGCAGGCTTTTCCTGACCGCTGCAGGCATCCACCAGATAGGCTTCCTGCGCCGAACGCCAGTGGCCCGTCAGGTAGCCCCAGAGCGTGATGCCAATGACCGAGGGGTGGTTCCAGTAGAGGCCGAAAATGCGCTCGTACTCCGATTTCTGAAACGCCTGCTTCACGGCGACGTTGCTGGTTACGGTGTAGGTGTTGTCGACGTCGCCATCGATATCCAGCTCGGTAATCATGATGGGTATCTTCGTCGAAGCAATTGTTTCCAGGTTGGCTTTAAGCAAAGCCGTGTGTTCTTCGAAGGTTTGGTTGGGGCTGTATTTTCTGGTTGAGAACGAATGCCCCTGCATACCAGCCACATCGATCAGGTTATCGGCCTTTAGCAGGTTGATGATCTCGGCGTAGCGAAGGGTCTTGGGCGTTTCGTTCTCGATCGCATAATCGTTCAATACCAGCTTTGTCTCACAGGGGAAGTATTTCCGGGCCAGCTTGAACGAGTTCACGATCCAGTCGTATTCGCCCGGGGCTGTTCCTAGCTCGGTATTGAGCGATTTCAGCGCGTTGAGATAATTACCGCTGGCAGCATCGCTTGCGTTGGGTCCTTCGTTGTTCGGTGGATCGTTCAGCGCTTCGTTAACGACTTCCAGATACTCCAGTCTGGCGCGGGCGTTCGAACTACCGTCGTAGTGGCTGGCCACAGCCTGGAACCAGGCTTTGATTTTCTGCACTTTCTCGGCATCGCTCAGCGGTTTAAGCCAGGTAGGCTGCTGAGCACCCCAGATCAGTACGTGAAAGCGGAACGGGAACCCGTTTACCTTGGCAAATTCCCGGGCCTGGTCCACTTCCGTAAAGTTGTAAACACCCTTGGTGCCTTCGATACTGCCCCACTTACCCGCGTTTTCGGGCGTTACCTGGTTGAAGTATTTACTGAAATTGGGCGCCTGGGGCGTGCTGTAGGCCGACCCCAGAAACTTGTTTTTGCCCGTGGCGATGGGCGTTTGATTACCGGGGACCTGATACTTTACGGCGCAGTCGTCGGCCCCGACCACGGTTACGTTGTCGACGAAGAAGGTGCCGGCGCTGGTGCCCATGTCGAGCACGATTCGGGTACTGGCGTCATTGGCCGTAAACGTCCAGCTGATGGCTTTCCAGGCCGTTGTACTGGTTTCGTTCGGACCGTACTGAGCGCCGGCAGTAGCGTTGGTCGAGAACCGGATGATTTCGCCCCCCGCCACGGAGCGCACGTAGGCCGTGACGGTGTAGTTCTTGCCCACCACCAGCGCCATGGGATCGCTTACCAGCTGCACGCTATATGCCTGACCAGCGGCTGTGTTGACCACTTTGACCGCCCGGCTGCCTTCGTTGACTTCGGCCGGCACGGTGGTTTCGATTATGTTGGCCGCGCCGTTGTACTTCGACCAGTTGGTGAACGTATTACCGGGGCCGCCCTGCTCAAAGCTGCCGTTGCTGACCAGGTTGATGACCGCCGGGCTGATGTCGGCATCGTCGAGGTAATAAACATTGGTATTCTTGCCCAGGTCCAGTACCAGTTTCGTTTGGGCACTGTTGGCCGTAAACGTCCAGCTTAGTTTAGTCCAGGTAGTCGGGACGGGCGTGTCGGGGCCGTAGAGGGGGCTGGGGTCGGTTGAGAAGCGGATGGTCCCCCCGGCGGTAGTAGCTTTGGCCCAGACCGAAAACGTGTACTGCGTACCGATAACGGTGTTGGCCGCGTCGTTGATCAGCTGGACCGAGTAGGCCTGACCCGCGTTGGGCTGGGTACCGGTTACTTCGGCCCGCAGGCCCCGGCTGCCTGTGCGCATCTCGCTGGTGGTAGCCGTCAGAAAAGCGGCCCCGTTCTGCTTGGTCCAGTTGGTGAAGTTATCGCCGGCCCCAAACTCAAAACCGCCGTTGCCAATCAGTAGGGCATTGCTGGTTGTGACCCGCATGTCGTCGACGAAATACGTACCGGCATTGCTGCCCAAATCGATCGCTACCCGCGTGGTGGGTTCAACGGGTACGAAGTCGAGCGTCAGTTGCTGCCAGTCGGTACCAATGGTGGTCGACGACGAATAGGCGTAGGCACCGTAGTTGGCCAGGGGCGAAATAGTCGAGAGCCGTACCTGTCCGCCCGCCGTAGCGGCTTTGATGTAGATGGTGAAGCGGAACTGCTTGCCTACCGGCGTAGTCAGAAACGGGCTGGCAAACTGCACAAAGTAAGGCTCACCGGGGGCTGCGGTCACGACTTTCAGGGCCCGGACGCCGGTTTTTACCTCGGCCGGGACGGTTGTTTCCGAGAAGGAACCCGCGCCATTGAGGGCTGTCCAGTTGGTAAACACGCTGCCGGAGCCGTCTTCAAAGCTCGGGTTAGGCAAATAGTTGGTCAGATTGCTGGGCGTCGGCGTTACCGAAACCGTGCCGAGCATCTCCATGTCGTCGAGGTAGTATACCACATTGCTTTCGCCCAGGTCCAGCGCAAGGCGGGTCTGGGCTTCGTTGGCGGTGAAGGTCCAGCTCAGCTGCGTCCAGGTCGTTGGCACGGCCGTGTTTGGGCCGTAGAGAGCGTTGGGCTGGGTCGAAAAGCGGATGGTACCTCCGGTGGTGGCGGCCTTCGCCCAGATTTTAAAGGTGTAGCTTGTGCCAACGGTTGTTGGAATCTGATCACTCAGTAGCTGCACCCGATACTGCTCACCCGGATTACCCGGACCAGCTGATTTCAGGGCGCGACTGCCGCCGTGCACCTCACTGGAGGTGGTGGTAGCCGTCAGAAAAGCGGCCCCGTTCTGCTTGGTCCAATTGGTAAATACATCCCCGGAGCCAAGCTCGAACCCGGGGTTGGGAATTAGGTTTTGTTGCTGCGCATACACCGATACGCAGGTCCCCAGCAGGAGGAGACAACTGACGAATAACTGGTACATTTTCCTCATAGCGATGAGCCGACGATTGGGTTCGTTTGGGTTGATTGTCAGCACGACACTAAAATGAGAAAAATCATTATTTATTCATGCAATCGGTTGTAATTATAACTAAATAAATATTTTGAATAAATAAAGAGTGCGCACGATTTCTATAGACTTTTAGGCTCAGGATGCCGCCAGGGCCCTTTTTGAGGGCTAGTCCGTGGCTTTACCAGTGATACGTTCGGGGCGTTAGTCGCGCGACTTTACTCCGCCAGCAGAGCTATTCGGAACAATGAATTGCTGACTGGTCAGTTTGGGACCCGTGGGACTGGCAGCCGAAACAGGCCTTCTGTCGGGTGGTGCTGCTGTTTTTGTGATTAGCCCGGACAGGCGGGGACTTTTGCTCAGCTGACAGGCCGTTTTTCGGCTGGGTCAGGCCGGTAGCGCCTGCTTGCGATACTGGGCGGGGGAGAGGCCCATCTCGCGCCGGAAGAGCTTCATAAAATACGTCAGGTTATTGAACCCGCAGTCGAGGCTGATATCGGCCAGGTAGCGGTTGGTGGTGCGCAGGAGCCGGCTGGCCAGCGCAATCCGCTGCTGGTTGATATAGTCGACCGGGGTCATGCCGAACGTTTGTTTGAAGGTTCGGTAAAAATTGGGCTCGCTCATGCAGGCCTGATCGGCCAGTTCGCGGATGGGTATGTTGCGCGACAGGTGTCGGTTGATGTACTGCGCTACGTGGGCCAGCCGGTTAACGTTGCTAAGCGTGGTATCGGGACTGAGCAGCAACGAGCGGGCCTGGGTCTGCATCAGCCGCACCACCAGTTCCTGTAGTACCAGATTGGCAAAAACCTCCTTGGCCTGGTTGTTCTCCGTGAAAATGTAAATGAGCCGCGCAATGAGCTGATGGATCGGCTCGTCGTTGGTCAGAAAAAAATTGTGCCCGCCAAACTGCCAGCCCTGCTGCGAGTCGACGAGCGGGGCGCGGTCGTTGAGCATATCGGTTACCTGCCGCACCTTGTCGGGTGCAATGGCCAGCGCCAGGCACTGCGTAGGGTCGCGATGATCGGCATCGGGAAAATCGATACGCATGGTTTCGTCGCTCGGTACGATCACTGATTCGCCGGGCAGGAAGTCGAACGAAGGCGTATTGGGCAGGTACATCACCTTGCGGCCTCGGATCATACTGGCCAGCACCGGGCTGCTGAATGTAAGTTCGACCTGTTCGGCCGTATGCTGGGTTTCATAGATGTTCAGCTCGGCCGTGTCGATGGTGTAGGCAGTCCGATTTTCCACTTCCTGCTCCAGCTGGCGGTGGCGCAGGTGATGCGAGATGTCGAGCGGAGTAGTCGAGATGCGTTTCATGTACAACGGGTTGTCTGTCAGTCTGCCAGCACTGGCTGGCTTATAAGGCCAAGGTAGCTAATTAAACGAGGTTGTATGGCAATTCTGCAAATTAATACCTGACATGTACCATAACTGACCAGCGTTCTTCTTTTGGCCAAACGCCCGGCAAGTTGATAGGATTGTATAAGGCAACGATACAATCGCTCAACTGGGTATTGACTAATTCCGGCAAACTTTGTGAACATTCTAATGTATAAATCAGCTGGATCAGTCGTATGGAAACCCTTGAACTTGTAGAAACCCACGCAAATCGCCCCAAATTCCGGTCGCATTACGATAATTACATCGGTGGTAAATGGGTCCCCCCCCTCGATGGCGAATACTTCGAGAATACCTCGCCGGTCGATGGCAGCCTGATTGCCAAAATGCCCCGATCCAAAGCCGCCGATATCGACCTGGCGGTCGATGCCGCTCACAAAGCCTTTGACACCTGGGGTAAAACGTCAGCAGCCGAGCGCAGCAAGATTCTGCTGCAGATTGCCGACATGATCGAGAAGAACCTGGAGTTTCTGGCCCGGGTCGAAACGGTCGAAAACGGCAAGGCCCTGCGTGAAACCATGGCTGCCGACCTGCCGCTCTGTGTGGATCACTTCCGCTATTTTGCGGGCGTGATTCGCGCCGAAGAAGGCTCGGCCACCGAACTGAATGCCGATACCCTGTCGCTCATTATCAAGGAACCCATCGGCGTGGTCGGGCAGATCATTCCGTGGAATTTCCCACTGCTGATGGCCACCTGGAAACTGGCGCCGGCGCTGGCGGCCGGCTGCTGCGTAGTGATTAAACCAGCCGAGCAAACCCCCACGTCGCTGGCGGTGCTGTTCGAACTGCTCGATGGCATTGTGCCCCCGGGCGTGGTCAACATTGTGCAGGGCTTCGGGCCCGAAGCCGGCAAACCCCTGGCGCAGCACAAGCGGGTCAACAAGGTGGCTTTTACCGGCGAAACCACCACGGGTCGCCTGATTATGCAGTATGCGTCGGAAAATCTGATTCCGGTCACGATGGAACTGGGGGGTAAATCGCCCAACATCTTCATGAAATCGGTGGGCGATGCCGACGACGATTTCTTCGACAAATGCGTGGAAGGGGCGGTGATGTTTGCCCTCAACCAGGGTGAAATCTGCACCTGCCCGTCGCGGCTGCTGGTCCACGAAGACATCTACGACAAATTTATTGCCCGGGTTATCGAGCGCACCAAAGCCATCAAGCTGGGCCACCCGCTCGACCCCGATACCATGATGGGTGCGCAGGCCAGCCACGACCAGTACGAGAAAATTCTGTCGTACATCGACATTGGCAAGCAGGAAGGTGCCGAAGTGCTGACGGGGGGCGGTGCCGCCGACTCGGTTGAGGGTGGATTCTACATACAGCCCACGATCTTCAAAGGCCACAACAAAATGCGGATTTTCCAGGAGGAGATTTTCGGACCGGTTCTGTCGGTGACGACCTTTAAGGATGCCGACGAAGCCGTAGCCATTGCCAACGATACCCTGTACGGGCTGGGGGCGGGTTTCTGGTCGCGCGATGCGCATGAGCTGTACACCATTCCGCGGCAAATTCAGGCCGGCCGGGTGTGGGTCAACTGCTACCACGATTACCCGGCCCACGCACCCTTCGGTGGCTATAAAAAATCGGGCTTCGGCCGCGAAAATCACCTGATGATGCTGAACCACTACCGGCAGGTGAAGAACCTGCTGATCTCGTACAGCAAGCAGAAACTGGGCTTCTTCTAGGGGGAACAAATCCGTCGGCCGGGCGTTAGGTAGCCGATGCCCGGCCGACGGGTATCGTTTTCAGTCACAAACCCCCAACGAACATGGTTCGCTTAACGATTTTATACCCGCAAACGGCTGACAGCCGGTTCGATCTGGCTTATTATCTCGATACCCATATCCCGCTCGTGAAGGAGCGGCTGATGCCGCTGGGCCTGCTCGCTGTCGATCTGCAGCAGGGGTTGTCGGGTGCCACGCCCGATGCCCCCCCGACTTATGCCATGATTACCGGGCTGGTGTTCGACTCGGCCGAGCAGCTGGGCGCGGCCATGGGTACACACGGTGCCGAACTGCTGGGCGATATCCCGAATTTCACCGATGCACAGCCCCTGAGTCAGGTGACCCGGGTGCTGTAGATCGCTTGTCAACAAACCGCATGGTAGCACCACCAATTTCCCGCATTGCCGTTACGCCCGATGCTACGGCCGTTATCGGGCAGCTGCGCGCACAGCACGGGCCCCTGATGTTCCACCAGAGTGGCGGCTGCTGCGACGGGTCGTCGCCGATGTGCTTTGCGCAGGGCGACTTCATTGTTGGGGCGTCGGATGTGTGGCTGGGCCAGATCGACGGCTGCGACTTCTGGATGGCCGACGATCAGTTTACCTACTGGCAGCATACGCACCTCACCGTCGACGTGACGCCGGGGCGCGGGGCCAGCTTTTCGCTGGAGATACCGCTGGGTGTTCGGTTCCTGATTCGCTCGCGGCTGTTCGATGAGGACGAATACGCCCGGCTGCCCCCCGTTCGACGGGGCGAATAGGTAGCGTTCGGGCATGCAAAAAGCCCCGGTCCAGCGGATCGGGGCTTTTTTAACTACCAACCTTAAATTAGAAACATCACAGTTTGGTCAGCGAGTAGGTGTAGTTACCACCGCTGCTCAGGTTGAGCGTAACGAGGTAGTTACCCGCTGCCGGTACTTTGATATTGGCGCCGTTGCTTTCGAGCAGTCCGTCGGCCTTATCATCGCCATAGTTGATGTCCCAGGCATCATTGGCCCGGAATTTCAGCTCGTCCTGCTTGAGGGCCAGCGTTACCTTCCAGGTCCCGGTGGATTCATCATAGGTCATAGGTGTACTGGCATCCCAACCTTTTGGCGTTGCGGCCCCAATTACCCCGAAGGTGGTTTTGGTGGCGCTCCAGGTCAGCGCGTTCAGATCGGCTTTGAGCAGGTAATAGCCCCCCGATGCAACGTTAAGATTATCGCCTTTGGCTTTCAGCTTGCCGGCTCCGGCGCTGCCGAAGTCATTGTCCCAGTTACGGGCGGGCGTGAGTTTGAAATCCGATGCGTCTTTGAAATAGATGTAGCCTTCGTAGACCTTGTTGTCTTTGACCGACACAATGCCCGGCGCTTTATCGGGGGCCCATCCCTGGTACGCGCCCGGCACGTAAATAGCCGGATACTGGATCACAACCAGGTAGGGCGTACCGCTAATGGTGGTTGTGCCCGACACGACCGACGGAACGGTGCTGCCGGCGATATCCGACTTGACCCGCACGTCGACCTGCCCCGCGCTGCCGGGGGCAACCCCCAGCTTAAGCAGCATGGTGTTGAAATCGGCCCCGGTGATGGCCTGCTTCAGGTTGCTGCCGGCCGTGATTTCGATGGGGCTGGCAAACGTACCGCCTTTCTTGTCGAACTGCAGGGTGTAGGCATTGGCCGCTTTGAAGCCATAGCTGGGTACGGTCCACGAAAACGTTACGGCATCTTTGGCGGCATCGGCGCTCGTCAGCGATACGCTCTGGGCGCTGCTCGTCAGGGTAATGGTTCCACCCGGCTGCAGGGTCAGGCGGTCTTCTTCTTTCTCGCACGATACCAGCGTGAACAGGGCCGTTACCGTGGCAAGGAGGGTAAATAACGTTTTTTTCATGAGTACGGATGGTTTACTGTGTGCGGCAGGCCGGTGCCCGGGTGGGTTGGCCTGCCGCAACCGGTATTAATAACCCTGATTTTGTTTCAGATTGGGATTGGCCACCAGATCGGCTGCCGGCAGCGGGAACACGGTGCGGAATGCTTCGACACCCCGGCCTGCTTTCACACCACCTTTGAACGGCCACAGGTAGCTGTTATCGGTAAACTTGCCAAACCGGATCAGGTCGGTCCGGCGGTAGCCTTCCCAGTACAGTTCGCGGGCGCGTTCGGCCAGAATGAAGTCGAGGTTGATGCTCGTCACGTTGCCCGAGGTGCCTTTGTAGGCGCGTTGCCGCAGCTGGTTGATGTAGCCCAGGGCCGTGGTCTGATCGCCACCGGTGCCCCCGCGCAGCACCGCTTCGGCATACATCAGGTACACATCGGCCAGGCGCAGCAGTGGGAAATCGGTATCGGGGAAGTTGCCTTCGATATCCGACCCGGCCTTACCGGCCGACGTTACGTTTTTGTACTTGGCAATGGCGTAGCCATCTTCAAACTTGTTCAGCACCTCGTTGATCTCCAGATTCTGGCCGTCGGTGAAGAACAGCGCCCGCTGGTCGGTTTTGCCCGACGGGTCGCTGAAGTTGCCCACCAGCCCTTTGGTGGTACGCAGGCCAGCCCAGCCCCCGTTGATGCCGAAGGCCGCCGGACTCATTTTGCCCCCTACGGCCGCGTGAACCAGGAAGGTCATACCGCCGTAGGTTTTGGTGCGCGTGCCATCGAACGTAACCGGCAGGATAATCTCCCGCGAGGTGTTGTTGTCGGCCAGAAACAGCTTGTTGTAATCGGTGTCGAGGGCGTAGGCATTCGACTGAATTACTTTGGCCGAATAGGTAACGGCGTCGGTCCAGCGGGCGGTGCCGGTATAGACTTGCGCGTTCAGGTACAGGCGGGCCAGCAGGGTCCAGGCAGCGGCCCGGTCGGCCCGGCCATACTCGCCGGCTTTGGGCGCGGGCAGATCGGCTTCAATGGCTTTCAGCTCCGACTCCACGTAGGTGAACAGGTCGGCGCGGCTGATCTGCTTGGGCAGAAACGAACCCACGGCATCGGCTTCGGTCACGAAGGGCACGCTGCCAAACAGGTCAATGGCGTGCAGATAAGCCATGGCGCGCAGGAAGCGGGCCTCGGCGCGGTAGGTTTTGGCGTCGGTCAGGTTTTGCCCCGTAATACCCCGTTCGCTCAGCTTGGCATCGGTTGTTTCGCGGATAAACTCGTTGCTGGCCGTTACCATGTAGAAAATCCGGTTGTACATGGCGGTGATAAACTCGTTGCCCGACGACCAGTTCATGTTGTGGTAGTCCTGAATCGAGCCATCGTTCCAGCCAATCACGGCTTCGTCGGTGGGCAGTTCCTGAATCATCCAGTACTGCCGCAGGTAGTTCGAGAAGCCTTCGTCGATACCCGAAATGTCGGGCTTACCGGCGGGCCCCTGCTGTCCGCTCACGGCCATAATGGCGTAGAGCTTGGCCAGCACCGATTTGTAGTTGGCGGGGTCGGTATAGACCGATGCCGACGTTACGTCGTAGACGGGCTGCCGGTCGAGGTCCTGCACACAGGATGATACGGTGGCCAGCATGGCGGCCAGCACACCCGTGGTGGTTATTGCTTTAAGTGATTTCATGAGCTATAAGTGATCGGGTGACCGGCTGGTGTCGCGCAGACACCAGCCGGCACGATTAAAAGTCCAGATTGGCACCGAGCGAGAACACGCGGGGGCGGGGGTACAGGTTGTTGTCGATACCACCCGATACTTCGGGATCGAGACCCGAGTACTTGGTGATTACGAACACGTTCTGCGCGTTGGCCTGCAGGCGCAGGTTGCCGCCCTGACGCAGGCCTTTCAGCACCTTGCCGACGTTGTAGCCGATGTTGAAGTTATCCATCCGCAGGAACGACGCATTCTCCACGTAGTAATCCGAGAAGTACTGATTGTTGACAAACATCGTGTTGAGCACGTCGGTCGATCCGTTGCCGTTGAAGCCAAGCGAGTTGGTGAAGTTGCGGATGGCGCCACTGTTCGACCGCACGTTGTTGTACACGTAGTTGCCGATGTTGCCCCGCAGTACGAAGCCCGCGCTGAACTTGTTGATGGTGTACTGCGACGTGAAGCCCAGGAAGATTTTGGGGTTGGCCGATTTGTAGCGGTAGCGGTCGTCGATCGTGATTTTGCCATCGCCAACGGTTTCGCCCACCCGGTTGCGGTCTTCATAAACGCCTTCGAGCGGCTTGCCGTTCTGGTCGTATACCTGATGCAGCACGTAGAACGAGTTGGTGGGGAAGCCCACCGTCTGGATCTGTACCGTGTTACCCACGCCACCACTGATGCCGCCTACCAGTACGCCCGGATCGTTCGGGGTTGGTACTTTGGTCAGGTTCGTGATTTTGTTCTGGTTGTAGGTGATGTTGAAGCCGACATCCAGATTCGAGCGCTCGCCCCGGATGGGGTTGGTGTTGATTGAGAACTCGACGCCCCGGTTTTCCAGATTACCCACGTTGGTCAGGATCTGGTTGGTCAGGTTCGAGCCGGCTGCTACCGGAATCACCGCCAGCAGGTCGCGGGTTTTCTTCTGGTACACATCGATGCTACCCGAGATCCGGCCATCGAAGAAGGCGTAATCTACGGCTGCGTTGATGGCATGCGTTTCTTCCCACTTCAGGTTGGCATCGTAGCCTTCGGCCCGCAGCGTGCGGTAGAACGTGTTGCCAAACTGGTACTGGGCCGTCAGGTCGCTGACGGTGTAGCGGGGCAGGTAGGGGTAGTCGCCTACGCCCGGCAGGTCCTGCTGACCCGTTACACCATAACCCACCCGGAATTTCAGGGCCGACAGGGCTTTCACACCCCGCAGAAACGATTCTTCTTTCACGTTCCAGGCCAGACCGGCCGAGGGGAACGTACCCCAGCGGCTGTTAGGGCTGAAGCGCGAGGTAGCGTCCCGACGCAGGGTAGCGGTCAGCGTATAGCGATCTTTCAGCGTGTAGTTGGCCCGGCCAAAGAACGACAGCAGCGTGTACTGGCTCTCGAACGGAATGCCGGCGGGGGCAAACTCAGTGCCGTTGGCCAGACGATCGGGGAAGCTGGGGCTCTTGCGCAGGAAATCCTGGTAGGCATAACCCGCCGTCAGGTCAACCCGGCTGTCGATCGCGCGCAGTTCTTTGGCGTAGTTCAGGTAGAACTCCAGCGTTTTGTTATTGCGGGTCTGCGCGTACTGGTTGTTCTGACCACCCCGGTTGAACTGCGAGGCTGCCTCGGCCGGCACGAAGATGGTGCCGTTGGTCGACGAGATATCGTAACCCAGGTTCAGGTTGGCGCGCAGTTCGGGCAGGAAATGGAATTTGTAGTCGAACTGGGCGTTGCCGATGCTCCGTTTTACGGTGCTCAGGTCCTGCCGCTGCATCAGCAGCCCCAGTGGGTTGCGCGTTGCCAGCGTGTTGGGTTTGTTGGTGTTGGGGTCGAGCCATTCGTAGAAACCACCGTAGTTGTTGTTGCCGCTGTAGACGGGTTGGGTGGGGTCGAACGAAACGGCGGCACCAATGGCTCCCTGATCGGCAAAAACGTTATTGATGATCGATCCTTTCAGGTTAACGTCGATGCGGAGGTGATCCTGCAGCAGACGGGGCGACAGGCCCAGCGAGCCCGAAAACCGCTCGAAATTCGAGGTTTTCAGAATACCCGCCTGGTTGAGGTAGCCAAACGACGCCCGGAAGGGCATATTTTTGATCGAGCCGGTCAGCGCTGCGTTGAGGTCGCCACTGAACGCCTTGCGGTAAATCTGATCCTGCCAGTTGGTGCTGGCCGTACCGAGCAGGGCACGCTGGGCGGCATTGCCGGTCTGGGTAATCAGGTTGCGGAACTCGTCGGTCGAGAGTACAGGCACCTGCTTATAGATGGTCGAGAGCGATCCCAGCCCGCTGATGCTCAGGCGAAGCTTGTCGCCCGCGCGGCCTTTCTTGGTCGTAATCAGGATAACCCCGTTGGCGGCCCGGGCGCCGTAGATGGCGGCAGCCGACGCATCTTTCAGTACCGTGAAGGTTTCGATGTCCTGCGGGTTGATCTGGCTGAGCGGGTTGGCTGCGCCCGAGATACCACTGTTGTCGACGGGTACACCGTCGATGACCACAAGCGGATCATTGCTGGCATTAAGCGACGAACCACCCCGGATCCGGATGGTGCTGCCACCGCCCGGCTGACCACTGGGGGGCGTGATGCTGACACCGGCCAGTTTACCGGCCACCAGCTGCTCGGGGTTGACGATGTTTCCTTTCTGAAAATCCTCGGCCGAAATCGAGGCAATCGACCCGGTCAGGTCTTTCTTGCGCTGGGTGCCGTAGCCTACCACCACCACCTCGTTGAGTGATTTTGAGTCGTCGGCCAGGGTAACGTTGAACGAAGTGCGATTGCCCACGGCGACTTCCTGGGGCGTTTTGCCGATGAAGCTAAAGACCAGCGTGGCGGCTGGCGGTACGTTGGTCAGCTGGAACTTACCGTCGACATCGGTTTGGGTGCCGCGGTTTGCTCCTTTGATCTGAACCGTCACGCCGGGCAGGGCCGAGCCATCCGATTCAGTAACCAGGCCGGTTACGGTTATTCCCTGAGCCAGCGCCGACAGGCGGATCAGGAAGGTCAGCGTCAGCACCAGCATAACCCGAAGCCAGGCGGCTTGAGTCAGGCACCAGACCTGTTTGGAAGAGGTGTGCATTAGTTAGGTTTGTTAAATGGTCGTTAAGCGAATCAAATCAGACGCGGCCATCGGAACAGCCGGTCAACTAATTCTGACAAAAGTACCATTAGGGAAAACCCGAGTCGTCCCACTTTACAAACGCTGACGATTTTGTGGAGAAAAGGAATAATTAGTTGGATTCCACGCGATTAGGTTGGTGCCACTTTCCGAAAAGGGCACTAGGACAGGAGCTGCTCATCGCTGACCATGTTGAAATACTCCTTGGGTGTCTGACCGGTCAGTTTCTTGAACGCCCGGTTGAAGGCCGTTTTGGAGTTGAAGCCCACATCGAAGGCCAGGCTCAGCAGCGTATAGTTGCGCGATCGGGGATCATCCATGCGCTGCTTCAATTCCTCGACCCGAAACTGGTTGACGAAGTCGAAAAAGTTCTTGCCGAAGCCCTCGTTGATCACCCGCGAGAGCGTATGGGGGGGCATGCGCAGGTTGCCCGCCAGCTCGTGAATGGTGAGGTTAGGATTCGTGTAGGGCTTCTGCTGAATCATGTGGGCGTCTACCAGCTGCTGCAGGGCCTCCAGGTCGGGCAGGGGCGCCGGGCGGGCCGCGCGCGTCTCGGGGGCGGGCAGTACATCGAGCGCAGCCAGTGCTGCCGGCTCGGCCGGATGCTCGGTCGGCTCCTCGATGAGGGGAGACACCACTTCTTCGAAAAGAACAGCCGGCTGACTGGCCGCCGGGCGGGGCTGTGGCAGCTTGAAAATTTCGGGCTGGTGCACCGCTACGTAGCCCAGAAAATACGTGATGGTCGAGAAGGCAAGGTAGATGGCGTCGACGTTGCGTTCGGCAATCGGTATGAGCTCGAACGATGCGCCCTGGCTGACGGCAATCAGTACGTACAGAAACGCCCACAGCAGCAGGCATACCGACTGGATGGTCAGCACCGTGTTGAGGTAGTTCAGGTTTTGTTCGTATGAAATACTGCTCTCGTTGTGGCGCTTGTAGGCCCGGATGGTACGCCGGCACACCAGCCAGTAGCCCGAATTGAAAGCCAGCGCCAGCAGGCCCATTACCAGAAACAGGCCCCGCAGCGTTGGGTCGTGGTTGACCAGCTTCAACTGAAAGTCCTTACTGTCCATCAGCAGGTAAGGCAGGTAGGCGAAAAACTGCACAACCACCGGAATGAAATGGAATGTCCAGTTCCGCATGGGGCGCCTGGTATCGAACAGCAGTCGGCGCAGGTAGAAGTAGAAAAGTGGTGCGTAGAGAAACCAGATGAAGTCGGGCAGCAGCAGCAGTTTGGCGTTGGCCTGCGCCACCGCGCGGTAGCTGGTAATAACCTTCAGAAACACAAACAGCGAGGCCATGCCGATCAGTACCACCAGCCAGCGGTTGGCGGCCCGGTTGTAATTCTGAATACTCGGTATGGCAATGAGCAGCAGTAACCCCTGAAAGGCCGAAAACAACATCAGCAGGTCGTAGATCGAGAAAAAATTAAAGGTGCCACTCAGATCTTCCCAGTTCAGAATATGAATGTCGATGTCCTGGTTACCCGTTTCGATGCGCGTCGACCGGCGGTTGGCGCGGGCTTTGCCGTTTTCGCGCCCCTCCACCGAATCCCAGTTGCCGCGGGTAAACTTGTAGTCGATGTAGGGCGCGTCGGATTCCACCGTGACCCGGTAGGTCCCATCCACCTGCCGCACCAGTCGGTAGCGCGGATCGCCGGGGTTCCATCGGTTGAAGGAGCCCGTGATGTAAAGTACAGCGTCGTGGGGGGTGTTGGGGGGTAGTTCGGTAACCACAAACTGGTAGGCCGGCTTGCGCTCCCAGCCAACAATCGTGGCCTGAATCAGGCGGGGCTGACCCGGCGTATACTGGCGGTTGCTGATGGCCAGTCCGGCGGTGTCGCCTTCGGCCAGCTGCCAGCTGCCCTGCGTAAACTTATACTCGAACGGTTTGTCGCGACCGATGTTAGGCGGCAGCACCAGGCTGTAGCGACCGTTGGCCTGCCGGGTAAACTGAAACCGAGGGTCGCCGGGGCTCCAGTCATTGAACGTACCCGACATAAACAAACCTGAGGCCGTGGGCGACAGAGCGGGCAATACCGTTACCTCCACCCGGATCTGCGCCCGGAGGGTCAGAACCGTCAGCCAGCAAAGCAAGAAGAGGCCGAAACGCATGGAGTAAGTCGGTTAATAAACTGCAAAATACGATTTCAGGCCTTACGCATTCTCGATCGTATCGAAATAGTGCTTGAGTTTGATGGCCCGGTCTTTGCCAACCACCTCGGCCACTTCGTCGATGGAGGCTTCGCGGATTTTGCTGACGCCCTTGAAGTGTTTGAGCAGTTTGGCGGCTGTTTTCTTGCCGACGCCCTCTACGTTTTCGAGTTCGCTGATGAGGCTGTTGCGGCTCCGCTTGTCGCGGTGGTAGGTGATGGCAAAGCGGTGGGCTTCGTCGCGGATACGCTGGATGAGCTTCAGCGACTCCGACCGCTTATCGATATACAGCGGCAGGTTGTCTTCGGGGAAATAAATTTCTTCCAGCCGCTTGGCAATGCCGATGATGGGTACGGCGCCGTAGAGGTTCAGGGCTTTCAGCGCGTCGCAGGCGGCACTGAGCTGCCCTTTGCCTCCGTCGATCACAATCAGATCGGGCATGTCGAGTTGCTCCTCGAGCACCCGCGAATAGCGCCGGGTAACGACCTCATACATGCTGGCGAAGTCGTTGGGCCCCACCACGGTCTTGATCGAAAAGTGCCGGTACTCCTTATTGGCGGGCTTGCCCCCGATGAAGCAGACCATGGCCGACACCGGATTGGTGCCCTGAATGTTGGAGTTATCGAAACATTCGATGCGGTTGGGCAGGGTTTTGAGCTGTAGATCCTGCTTGAGCCGAATCAACACCCGGTCTTTCTTACTGGCGCTGGCCGTAGCCTCGGCAGCCGCCCGTTCCTGCCGCTCGCGCCGGAAATACAGCACGTTTTTAAGCGACATGTCGAGGAGCTTCTTTTTGTCGCCGATCTGCGGAATGGTAACCTCGGCCTTCAGATCAATATCGAGCGGAATGTTGGTGATGATTTCTTTGGCCTGACTGCCGTACTGGTCGCGAAACTCCACGATCATCATGGCAAGCAGGTCGGGATCGGCTTCGTCGAGTTTCTTCTTGATCTCTACCGTATGGGCCTGTACGATGGTGCCGTTGACCACCTTCATAAAGTTGATGTAGGCCGCCGACTCGTCGGAGGCAATCGAGAATACGTCGGCGTCGGCAATTTTGGGGTTTACCACCGTCGATTTGCTCTGAAACCGCTGCAGCACGTCCATTTTTTCCTTGTGCTGCTGCGCCTGTTCGAAAGCCAGCTCATTGGCGGCTTCGACCATGCGGTGCCGGAAGTATTCCTGCGCCGGTTTCAGGTTGCCCTTCAGAATGTGGTGCACCTGTTCGATATCGCGGTTGTAATCGCTTTCGGGCTGTTTGCCTTCGCAGGGGCCTTTGCAGTTGCCGATGTGGTATTCCAGGCAAACCTTGAACTTGCCTGCCTCGATGTTCTCGGGCGTGAGGTTGTAGTTGCAGGTCCGAAGCGTAAAGAGCTGGCTGAACATATCGAGCACCGTGTACATCGGCTTCAGGTTGGCAAACGGGCCGTAGAAGGTCCCCTGCTTGCGGTCGATACGCCGGGTGGTGATGACGCGCGGAAACGGCTCGTTGGTGACACACACAAACGGGTAGGTCTTATCATCGCGCAGCAGAATGTTGTACTTGGGCTGGTAGCGCTTGATGAGCTGGTTTTCGAGCAGCAGGGCGTCAAACTCGGTGTGCACGATCGTGAACTCCAGCTTGCGGATCTGGCTCACCAGCCGCAGCGTTTTGCGGTCGTGCTGTTTGGAGTTGGTAAAGTAACTGCCGACCCGGTTGCGCAGGTCTTTGGCTTTGCCCACGTAAATCACTTCGCCCGACGCGTCGAAATACCGGTACACGCCCGGTTCGTGGGGTACGGTGGCTAAAGCCTGTTTATAATCGAATTCGGGCATAAGGCTGGCCGAAAGGAGGTTAAAGTCTGTGATAAACCCGGCCGGTACGGGGGCGGGGGCTTAGTCAAAACAACCGGCAGACGTTAAAGGTTGCCTGTCGCAGATCATCGTAGGCCGTCTGTTGGGCCTCGGCCAGCCGCTGCGGTCGGGTGAGCACCGAAAAGGCCGCCCGCAGCCCCAAGGCCCGGATGCCGTCGGGGTCGAGGGCCAGCGTGCCGCACAGCGCCAGAACCGGCACCGGGCCCGCGCGCTGCGTAATGCCGTGCAGTAGCTTACCCTGCAGGGTCTGCCCGTCGAGCTTGCCTTCGCCCGTCAGTACGTAGTCGGCCCGGCGGCAGTGGGCGTCGAACTGAACCGCATCGAGCACCAGATCGACACCCGGCAGCAGCTGGGCGTGCAGAAAAAAGCGACAGCCGGCGCCCAGCCCGCCGGCGGCTCCGGCACCCGGCCCCGCATCGAGATCAACACCGAACTGCTGCTGCACCACTCGCGCCAGGTTGCGCAGCCCCGCGTCGAGTTCGGCTACCATGGCGGGCGTGGCTCCTTTCTGGGGGCCGTAGACGTGGGCCGCTCCCTCGGGGCCGGCGAGGGGGTTCTGCACATCGCACGCCACCGATACGCGCACAGCTGGGAAGACTGGTTCGGTGGGGGGCACCAGCCGGGCTACCTGCGTCAGCGCCCCGCCTACGGGGGCCAGGGGGGTACCGGCGGCATCCAGAAACTGCCAGCCCAGGGCCGCAGCCATACCGATGCCGGCGTCGGTGGTGGCGCTGCCGCCGATACCGAGCACCAGCTGGGTAACGCCGGGCGCTACGGCTTCCCGGATCAGCTGGCCGGTGCCCAGGGTGCTCGTCAGGAGGGGGTTGCGCTCGGCTGGCTGCAGCCGCGCCAGCCCCGACGCTTCGGCCATTTCGACGAAGGCCGTACGCCCATCGCCCGACCGGCCAAAGCCTGCCTCGACCGGCCGCCCCAGCGGATCGTCGACGCGGGTGGTGTGCCAGCTGCCGCCCGTTGCGCGGGTCAGCACCGGGGCCGTGCCTTCGCCCCCGTCGGCCAGGGGCAGCAGCTGCACCGTAGCGTCGGGCCGGGCCATTGCCACGCCATCGGCCATGGCCTGCGCGGCCTGCGTGGCTGTCAGCGAGCCACGGAATTTATCGGGAGCCAGCAGCAGGTGCATAGGCAGGCGGGGCTAAAACAGGCCGGGTCAGGACGCTGGCCTGACCCGGTTGCTTATTGGAGAATATCTTCGTCTTCGTTGGGCACCACCTTGGGCGGAATGTACCGGCTGGCGGAGTCGATATGGTAGCCGCCACAGTCGATCTTGAAATTATTGGGCTTACGGAACGGCTCGGGCTTGTACTGGGTCAGCGTCGGGTCTTTGTAAACCTTCTGCATGTAGAGGGCCCAGGCCGGCATGGCCAGCCGGCCACCCTGGCCCAGCTCGATGGTCCGGAAGTGAATGGGCCGGTCGTCGCCACCTACCCATAAGCCCGACACCAGGTGCTGGGTCATGCCCATAAACCAGGCATCGGAGTAGTTGGAGGTCGTACCGGTTTTGGCAGCAATCTCGTTGCCGCCCTCCAGCAGTTTGTACTGGGCACCGAGCCGCGCGGCCGTACCCCCCGGCTCGACAGCGGCCCGCATCAGGTGGAGCATCTCGTAGGCCCGGTTCTCGCTGATCACCTGGTTGGCGTCGGCAGTGAAGCGCTTGAGCACATTCCCGTTTTTGTCGGTGATGGTGGCAATCAGCATAGGCCGCACCCGAATACCGCCATTGGCAAAGGGGCAGTAAGCCGCTACCATCTCGAACACCGACACATCGCCCGTACCGAGGCAAAGCGTGGGGTTGTTGGGGAGGTCCTTGCTCTGAATTCCCATGTCGTGGGCGTATTTGATCACCGCTTCGGCCCGGGTTTTCTTGATGAGCTGGGCACTGACCGTGTTGATCGACTGACCGAGGGCTTCGCGCAGCGTGAGGTCGCGGAAGCTGTAGCGGCCCGTCGAGTTTTTGGGCGTCCAGGCCGGGCCACCGTTGTTGTCCTCGCCGTGGGCAAAGGTGGTGGGTCGGTCGGTGATATGCGAGCAGGGGGTCACGAAGCCCTGGTCGAGCGCTGTCAGGTACACAAACGGTTTAAAGGTCGAGCCCGGCTGCCGGCGACTCTGCCGCACGTGGTCGAACTTCATGTGCCGGAAATTGATACCGCCCACCCAGGCTTTTACGTGGCCCGTGCGGGGGTCCATCGACATAAAGCCCGTGTTGAGCAGCCGCTTGTAGTAGCGGATCGAGTCGAGGGTGCTGATGGTGGTGTCTTTTTCGTTGCGCCGGCCGCCATACACAAACACTTTCATTTTGTGGGGCTGCCGCATCTCGGCCCAGATCGCTTTCTCGTCGTCGCCCAGCTCGGCTTTCAGCTGCTTGTAGCGGGTTGTCTGGCGGGCGCGGGCTTCGATGAAGCCCGGAATTTCCTCATACTTCTTGGTGCGCGGGTTTTTCTGTACCCACGGGTTGCGGCCGCGCCAGTGTTCGTAGAATTTCTTCTGCTGGTCGCGCATGTTGTTCATCACGGCTTCTTCGGCGTAGGCCTGCATCCGCGAGTCGATGGTGGTGTAAATGCGCAGCCCGCTCGTGTAGAGGTCCAGTTCGGCGCCGGGGTTTTCTTCGTTATACTGGTTGATCCAGCGCTTGATGTCGTCGCGGATCACCGAGCGGAAATAAGCCGCCATCCCCGTATTCTGGTTCTCGATACTGAAATCGAGTTTGAGGGGTTTGCGCTTGTAGGCAAAAGCCTGCTCGGCCGACAGAAAACCGTAGCGCTGCATCTGACTCAGCACCACGTTCCGGCGCTGCACGGCGCGGTCCTCAAAAATGCGGGGGTCGTAGCGCGAGGGGTTCTGCAGCATACCCACCAGCAGGGCTGCTTCCTCGACGTTCAGGTTCCAGGGCTCTTTGTCGAAGTACGTCCGGGCGGCCGTTTTGATGCCGTAGGTGTTGTTGCCGAACGACACCGTGTTCAGGTACATCATCATGATTTCCTGCTTGGTGTAATTGCGCTCGAGCCGGACCGACAGAATCCATTCTTTGGTTTTCTCGATCACGGTTTTCAGGACAGGCACCTGTCCCAGCGTACCGCGCAGTTTTTCGCCCCGCGTGTCGAACAGGTTTTTGGCTACCTGCTGCGTCAGCGTACTGCCCCCTCCCGAACTGCTGTTGCTGGTGGCAATCCCTTTGATCACCCGGAAGAACGAGCGTGGATCGATTCCCGAGTGCTTCACAAACCGGGCATCTTCGGTCGCCAGCAGCGCCGAGGTCACGTTGGGCGACACCTGCGTGATCTCGACCGGCGTCCGGTTTTCGGTATAGTACTTGCCGAGCAGCTGGTTATCGGCCGTGTAGACTTCCGAGGCTACCTCGCTCTGCGGGTTTTCGAGGGCTTTCAGGCTGGGCATGCCGCCAAAAAGCCACAGGAAGTTGTAACTCACGGCCAGAATATACAGCACCAGCGAGGCCACGCCCAGCAGGGCGATCTGCCACAGTTTCAGTATCAGTTTCCGGTAGCGACCGGCGGCAAAATCAATCATTATGGGGGAGGTGGTTATCCGTGTTCAGTCGTCGTAGTCGGTATGGGTTGGCTCACGGACGGGTCTGCGCGCCAGCCGTATAGCGGATACGGTATCCTGTAAACATCATTTCTTCTGGTTGGCAGCAGCCAGCATTTCTTTGGCCCTGAACAGCAGCGGGCTGGCTGGAAAATCGCGGACGAAATCGCTCAGCGCCTGCCGGTACGCATCGACCGACTGCACTTTTCCGACCAGTATAACCCGCAACAGGGCCAGTTTGTCGCCAATTTTCGTGCCCGTGTACTGGCTGAGGGCATTGTCGGCCCGGGCCAGGGCCTCCGTTGGGTTGTTGGCTTTATAGAGGTCATAAATCTGGGTGTACACAGCCAGGGCCTGCGCTTCGGCGTCGGTGGTCGACACGGCGGTGTTGCCCGTCAGGCGGGCATACGACGTGTTGGGGAATTCGGCCTGCAGGCGCTCTTTCCAGGGCGAGGTTTTGCCCAGCTGCTCATTCGACAGGTAAAGCAGGTAGTACACCTCGGGTTTTTGCCGGGTGTTGGGGTAGCGGGTCAGCAGCTGCTCGAACACCGGAATGGCGTCGGCAGGCTGGTTGAGCCCAAACTTGTAGAGCTTGCCCAGTTTGTAGAGGGCTGTTTCGATGCGTTCGTTGGCCTGCTGCTGCGCGCCGGGACTCGTGGGAATCAGAGTCTTGAGCGCATCGCGCTGCGCCTGCCGGGCCGACCCCCGGCTGCCGGCGGGGGGATTGGCGCCGATTACTGGCACGGCATTGTCGGCGCCCTGGGGAGCCAGCGGGGCGTTGGGGTTCACATCGTTGGCCGAAGTGCCGCCGTTGAGCGGGCTGTTGACACCCGCCACGGCCTCAGAAGCCTGCTTGTTGCTCCGGCGCCAGTCGTCTTCGAGCGGCCGGTTGCCCCAGCGCGTTGAAAATTCCTGGCGGCCCTGGCTGAGGGCCACCGGGTTGTAGAGTACCCAGCGGGCTGTGGGAGCCAGGTCGGAGTTGGTGGCACCGGGCACCTGCCCGCCGTTGCCGCTGCTGGCCCGGTCAATAATCTGCTGAGCCAGCGCGGCCTGCTCGCGGTCGGCTTTGTCGCGCTGATCGAGCACGCCGTTGAGGGCTTTGTCGAGCTCGGCCGGCGACAGCTGCGCCAGCCGGAGCAGGCTGTCCTGCACCTGAATGGTGCTGCGGTACTGGACAAACTCGTCGAGGGTATTTTTGCGGGTCAGCAGGGCCGCGTATTCGGCCGACTGCCGGGGCAGCTGCGCCAGCGCACTGTCGTAGTATAGCTTGGCCCGGCCGTAGTCGGTTTTCTTTTCGTCGAACAGTTTGCCCATGGCCAGGTAGGTGTAGGGCACCTGCGGAGACGTGGGGGCGGCCTGAATCGAGCGGCTGTAGTAATCGATGGCTTTGTCGATGCGGCCGTTGCGGGCTTCGAGCAGGGCCATCGTGTTGTAGATCTTGTCTTTCAGGTCGGCGTTCTTGCGGTCGTTGAGCATCCGCTCAAACGTCTGGGTCGAGGCTGTGGCCTTGGCCATATCGCCCGTCAGGCCGTTGCTTTGAATGGCATACAGGCTGGCGTAGAACGACTGATCGTAACTGGGCCGCGACGACTGCACGAGCTTGTACTGCTCGATGGCTTTTTTGGGTTGTCCGGACACATCGAACAGCTGGCCCGCAATGAGGTGAAGGCGGGCCGTGACTTCGCCCTTTTTGAGCGCCGGAAACGTGGCTTCCAGAATGGCGGCTGCCGTAGCGTATTCGCCCTGCCGTTCGTGCAGGTACGCCCTGGTCAGGTAATAGTCGCGGGTGTTGGCGTTGTTGAGTGGCTGCGCCCGCAGGTATTCGGCTACGTTAAGGGCGTTGGTATAGTCGCCCGCTTCTACATAGGCCCGCATCAGCCCCACCAGGGCGGTGTGTTTATCGTCGTCGCTGGTGCCTTTGGTGTTGACGTATTTAAACACCTCAATGGCGTTGGGCAAATCCTGCCGCAACAGCCGGGCCTTGCCGATCAGGATGTAGGCATCGTCGAGCCACTTGCTGTTCTGGTGCCGTTCGGGAATAAGGGAGGCCTTCTTGATGGCATCGTCGAGCAGGGGCTTCACTGCCTGGCTGCGAAGCGAATCGACCGGCAGCAGAATGGGCAGCACCTGGCTGTAATTTTCCTGTCGGGTGCTGAACAGCGTGCGCTCGGCTTCGGCGATTTCATCGCGGGCAATGACGTAGGCGTTGTAGTGCGCCGTCAGGTTGTGGTAGCCTTTGCTGACGGGTTTGGTGCTATACTGCGAACACGAAACCAGCCCACCGGTCAGCAGCATGGCTACTGCGGCAGCATAAAAATAGTGGTTACGGACGTAGCGGAACATGCAAACGGGGAACGCGTGAATAGTCACTCTCAAAACGCTGACGAACCCGGCGGTTATATGCAACGTTAGCCCAAATTAACGAATTTTGCCCGACCGAACGTATCGCCCCTCCCTAATTCCATGGAAAACAACCCCGACCAGCCAACCGATCCGCAGCCCGGTCATCGCCCCGGTACCGACCCGGCCAAACGCCTGCCGGAGCAGTCGCGCTCGTTTGTGCAGTACAGCGGCATTGCCTTTCAGATGCTCGGTACCATCGGACTGGGGGTTTTTGTGGGCCTTAAAATCGACGAGTGGCAGCAGAACGCCCGCCCCATCTGGACCATCGTGCTGTCGCTCACGGCCATCGGCGCATCGCTCTACCTGTTTATCAAGCAGCTAACCCGCTAACGGCGGACTAGCCCTGTCTTTAGCGAACGGGCTGGGCTATGCCGGCCTGGTCGAGGGCGATGGGCTGGCCCTGTAGCGCCTTTTCGGCGTCGGGCAGAATCTCACAGTTGTCCCACAGGCCCGTTACCAGCGTTTGGGCGTAGGAGTCGGGCAGGTGGCTGGCGTGCATTCGTTGCTGCGCCGTGTGGTGGTCATACGTGAAGGCGTGGAAGCGGTACGTCAGCTCCCCGTTGGCGTCGTCGAGCAGCATATACCACACGCGGGGCGTTCCGTCGTTGGCCGGCATGCCAATCACCCCGGCGTTGAGCCAGTACTGATCGCCCTGTCCATCACGAACCCGCCTGTCGGCAAAAGGAAGCCCCGCGTGTCCGGCCAGCACCACATCGGCGCCGGTAGCGGCCAGGCTGGCGGCTTTTACCGACCAGGGCGTCGAGGCAAACACAAACTCGGCGATGCCGGTAGCCGCCCCATGCAGCACCGTCACGCGTTTGCCCGCGTACCGAAACGACAGGTGCAGGGGCAGGGTGCTCAGCCAGCGCACCGATTCGGCCGACAGCGTTTGTACGGCGTAGGGAAACCAGGTGCGCGAAAACAGGTCGCACCGCCCGCCTTCCGCGAAATTGCAGCCGCAGTCGTCTTCACCCCGGATAATGTTCTGCTCCACGTTGCCCTGAATGGCATGGATGCCCCAGCTTTTCACCAACTGCACCGATTCGTCGGGCTGGGCGCAGTAGCCCACGATGTCGCCGGTACAGATGATCTGGTCGGGGGCCAGGCCGAGTTCATCGGCCAGGATGCGAAGCGATTCGAGCGCCTGCAGGTTGGAGTAAGGGCCACCGAACACGAGCAGTTTACCGCTGCGGGTGCCGAGGTCCCGGGTGTCGGAACGATCAGTCATGCGGCTTGGGGGCGAACAGCGCACTGCCCGCAAAAACCAGGAAACAGAATCCTGTGGTGATGAGGTTCACGCTGAGCAGCGATCCGTATTTCCCATCGCCCAGCCGCCAGGTGTCGGGCAATGGGAAAAAGGTCAGGAAACCACCCAGTAGCAGTCCGCCCACCACCGACAGGTGGAACGCCAGACGCGGGACGGGCACCCGCCAGCACAGAAAAACCGGTGCCAGCCCCAGCACCAGCGTACCGCTGATGGTGGTGGCCGACAGAATGGCCGGATCGAAAAAAACCGGAATGGTGCCGAGCACTGTCAGTACCACCATGGCCCACCGACCCCGCCTGACGCTCGGCACGGCGGCCCGGCTCAGGTCGATGCTGATCAGTTTGGAAAACGACGCCATGGCCGAGTCGAGGGTCGACGAAGCCGAAGTAACCATAATGAGGTTCATCAGCAGCAGCATCGGCACCCCGAAGTAGCGGGCCACGGCCACCGGGGCTTCGCCCGTCAGGGCGTTGAGTTTGGCGAAAATGCCGACGAAGCTGAAAAAGATGATGCACAGCGAACCGATGGCCCCCGCCCAGAGGTAGGCTTTAAGGGTGGTGCGCGTGTCGGCGATGAAGCCCCGGTCGGTCAGTACAGGGTCGTGGAAGGGGTAGCTGAAACACTGCACCAGCGCCACCAGCAGCAGATCGACGCCCTGATTCAGGTCCCAGCGGCCACTGGTTACAAAGGGCGTCAGGCTACCCCCGTAGTGTGGCATAATGAACCCCAGAATTACCGTAAGCAGAATCACGAAAAGCGACAGCTGAATCACGTCGGTCATGATCGAACTGCTCATACCGCCTTTGAGCGTATAGGCCAGCGTGAGCAGCGTAAACACGATGATGGCCACGTAGTAATCGGTCGAGCCCTGCGCCCCGAAATAAGAGCCGATCACGATGGTGTTCGACCAGATTTCGTTATAGAGTCGGATCATGATGAGCCCCGTGAATACCACCACCGCACTCGCCCCGAATTTCGACTCCAGAAACTGGTGGATGCTGCGGTAGCCGCCTTTGTTGCGCATCGATACGATCACAAACCCCGCCACCAGAAACGACAGGTAATAGCCGGCGTAGGCCACGCCCCCCACCAGTCCGAAGCTGTGGCCCAGGTTGGCGGCATTGGTGATCGACTTGGCAAACAGCCAGGAAATCACCAGGCTGCTGGTCAGGAAAAGGGTGTTGGGCGTTCGCTCGTGGCGGGCACCCCGGAAAAACTCGGGAACGGTGCGGGCCAGGGGCGACACAAAAAACAGCGTAATGCTGGAGGCCAGCACCAGCGCCCATTGCCATAGGGTTGTAGTCATGCGGGAACGGTTAGCGGGTAGCCCACCAAACGGGTACGTTGATGCTGTTGCGCTGGGTTTTGTCGGCGGCTTTCTGGTACTGCACGGCGTTCAGGGCGCTTTCGGTGCCGGGGTAGGGCATCCGCACCGGAATAAGCCCAGTATTAAGGCTGGCCGAAATGGGTTTCAGCCGCGGAAAGCCCGTCCGCCGGTACTCGGTCCAGCCTTCGTAGGCGTTATTGAGGTTGCCCAGCCATTTCTGCGTCAGAATCTGCTGAATCGGGTTTTGCCCGTTCTGCCCGTACGCGACGGCGCTGCTGCTCAGGTACGCAGCCGGCAGCGCGGTGCCCCAGTACTCGAATGCCTGCGTAATGCCCCGTTCGTACAGGTCTTTGGCCTGGCCTGTAACCAGCCCCCGTTCGGCAGCTTCGGCCAGCCAGAAACTTGTTTCGTAGGCCGTCATGTAGTTGGCATACAGGCGATCCGAGTTCTCCCGGAAGATGGTGCCCGTCAACGAATAGTCGGCCACCGAGATCGAGAGCTTTGAGGCATCCGGTCCGTTGAGCAGGCCCCTGTAGGTGCCTGGTTTGGCCGCCGTCGGGCGGAAATACACCCCAACGCGCGGATCATTCAGACTGGCGAGCAGCTCCTGACTGGTCAGCGACATGATAAACAGGTTGTAGTCGCCGATGCGGGCTGTAGACATGCGGAAGTTGTTGGGCTGCGACAGCGAGAACCGATACACGGCATTGTCGGCGTTGGCTTTGATGTAGTTGCCATCTGTCACCACTTTCTGCAGGGCCTCTTTCACGTTGACCTTTCCCGAGATACGCATCAGGGCTTTGATCTTCAGGGAATTGGCAAACAGAATCCACTTGCTGCGGTTGCCGTTGTACAGAATGTCGCCGTCGAGGGCGGTCGCACCTTTGTAGGCATTGATGGCGGTAATGCCCTTGTCGAGGTTGTCGAGGATGCCGCCAGGCGCGGTGTAAATCGATTCCTGCGTGTCGTAGGCGGGGGTGATAACGCCCCCTTTACCCTGCAGGGCTTCGCTGTAAGGAACGTCGCCGTAGAGGTCGGTAAGGGCGGCCGCCATATAGGCTTTCAGGATGAGCGCCGGTCCTTCATACACCCCGAACGCCAGATTGGCACGCGACTTCTGCAGCAGAATCTCGTTGTCGCGCAGGTTGGTGTAGATAAACGGCCAGGGGTTGCCGCCGTATTGCGGCTCGCTCAGGCTGTGCCGGTCGAAGAGGTTGAAGTCGATGGCCGTGAAGTACTGTCCCAGCAGGTTACCCGCCACGAAGGCTTCGTACGACATCTGCTCGCCATAGTCGAACAGAATCTTGCGGAACAGCAGCGACGGCTGCACATCCACGGGCGCGTTGGGGTTGGTGTTGATGTCCTGAAAATTCTCCGTGCAGCCGGGCAATACACTCGTCAGCGCCAGCAGCAGGAGGGTACTATATAGAATCCGTTTCATGATTGTCGGTTGGTTACCAGTTGGCATTCCGATGGTCCGGCATCCCGGTGGTCTGGTCGTTCGAATGCCCTAGAAATTCACGCTTAGTTTCACCCCGATGTTTCGCGAGGTCGGATAGGTCATGTCTTCGACGCCCGTCTGCAGCTGATTCTGCTGAAACGAGGTTTGCTCGGGGTCGAAGTGCGGGATGTGCGACAGCGCCAGCAGGTTGCGTCCCACCAGGGCCACCGTCAGGCGCTGCATACCCAGTTTGCGGGCCAGCCCCGTCGATGCGGGCAGGGTATAGCCGATGCTCATCTCCCGCAGCTTCACGTACGATGCATTGTAGGTGTTGTTTTCCTCGTTGTTGCGGTCGTAGTACATGCGGTAATAGGTTTCGGCCGGAATGGCTTTGGTGTTGGGCTGGTAGTTTGGGTTGTCGGCGGTGCCGGTGTTCACCACGCCGTTGGCCACAATACCGGCGTCGGGCCGGTCGGCGGTTTCGATTAGCTGCCCTGCCACGCCGGCCAGTGCCAGGGTGCGCGACACCAGGATGCCGCCCTGCCGCCAGTCGAGCAGGAAGCCCAGACTCCAGTTCCGGACGCTCAGCTGGTTCGACAGCCCCACCATGAAGTCGGGGTTGTAGTTGCCCAGTTTCTTCAGCGTGTTGTCGGCGATGTACTGGCCGTTGCTGCCCACGATAAACTCGCCCTGGGCGTTGCGCAGGTAACCCGTGCCCCACATGTCGCCCATGCGGTCGCCCTGCCGCACCTGGTACCAGACGGTCTGGTTCACGTTGTCGTAGATGCGGTTGTAACCCAGTGTCAGCGTGCCGGCCTCGTCGGGCAGCGATACCACGTGGGTGCGGTTGCGACTAAAATTCAGCCCTACCGTCCAGCGCACCTGGCTGGTCTGGATGGGCGTGGCGGTTACCACGGCTTCGATGCCCTGCGACCGCACTTCCCCCCCATTGATGACCCGTTCGCTGTAACCCGTCGGGATGGCGATGGGCAGCGACAGAATCTGGTTGCGGGTTCGGGCGTCATAGTACGTCAGGTCGATGCCCAGCCGGTCGTTCAGGAAACGTACATCGGCCCCCACCTCTACCGACCGGATCGACTCCGGTTTCAGGTTGGTGTTGGCAATGGTACTCTGGTCGCTGAAGGCCGGCTGCGAGAAAACGGGGTTGCGGGCGTTGAATACCCCCGTGGTCTGGTAGGGACTGGTGTCGTTGCCGACGCTGGCCACGCTGGCCCGCACTTTGGCAAACGATACCAGCGCCGGCAGCCGGAACTGGTTCGACAGCACCCAGCTGGCCGACACCGACGGGTAGAAAAAAGCCGTATTGGCCGTCGAGGCAGGCGTAGCCAGCGCACTCGACCAGTCGTTGCGGCCCGTAATGTCTACAAACAGCAGGTCTTTATAACCCAGTTTGGCCAGCGCATAGAGGCTGTTGATGCGTTTGCGGGCGCTTTGCTGGTAAACCTCCACCGGCGAGGCCGCGTTGTTGAGCTTGAACACGCCCGGCTGCGCCAGCGTCAGCGCCTGGTACTGATCGAACGACGCCAGCTGATCCATGCGGTTGCCGCCGGCCGAGAGATCGAGCGAGAGCGGCCCCAGGCTGCGGGTGTAGTTCAGCAGAAAGTCGGTGTTGATTTCGCGAAAGAACACGGCGTTTTCGGCGTAGGCCCCACTCTTGAACCGGTTGCTGCTGAAGGCCCGCCGGAACTGCCGCCCTTCGCTCGAGTAGTCCATGCCGCTGCGCACCATCAGCGTCAGGTTGGTGGCCAGCTCGCCCGTTACGGCCACATTGCCGATGAGCCGGTCGCGGTTAAACGAATTGCGGTTTTCGTAGAGCGTGAAGTACGGGTTGTCGAAGTAAGTATAGTTATACGAAAACTGCTGAATGCCCTCCAGTCCCGGCTGCCAGTACTGTTTCATGGGATTCACGTCGGTTTGTCGGCCCAGCCACGCGCTCAGGGCATAATTGATGTTTTCCGAGCCGTATTTGGTGGCGGGGCGGTTGTCGCTGCCGGTGTTGATGTAGTTGATCGACGCGCTGAACTTCAGCCGCCGGATGGGTTCGAACTGCAGGCGGGCGGCCAGCGTTTTGCGTTTCAGGTCGACGCCCGGAATGGTCGACCGACTGTTCAGGTCGGTGTACGAAAGCCGGTAGCTGCCCTTGTCGTAGCTGCCCGAAATCGCCAGGTTGTTGATGGCGGTATGGCCCGTCTGGTAGAAGTTTTTCAGGTTGTCGGGGTGCGATACGAAGGGGGTAGGGGTAATGGGCAGACCACTGTACACGTAGGTGTCGGCTCCGCGCACTACCCGGCCGTCGGGCAGGGAGACGGGGCTGTCGTACTGCGGAATCAGTAGACCCGCGTCGAGTTTGGGGCCATAGCTGTACGAGATATTATCGTTGATCCCTCCGCCCAAACCGTTGACGTACTTAAACGCACCACTGTTGCCCTGTCCATACTGGTTCTGGAACCGGGGAAGCTGGAACGGCCGCTCGGTGTAGAACGTGCTGTTGAAACTCACACCAATGCCTTTGCCCGCCGACGAGCCATCTTTGGTCGTGATCAGGATAACCCCGTTGGCCGCGCGGGTGCCGTAGAGAGCAGCTGCACCGGGCCCTTTCAGCACCGATACCGTGGCCACGTCGTCGGGGTTGATATCCATCGCGCCGTTGCCGAAGTCGATTTCCTGAAAGCCGTTGGCATCGTCGTTGACCCGATTGACGACCGTGGCGTTGTTGATCAGAATCCCGTCGACCACAAACAGCGGATTGTTGTTTGTAAACGACGATTCGCCCCGTATAATGATGCGCGACGACGAGCCCACGCCTGTCGATCCCGAGGTAATCATTACGCCGGCCACCTTGCCCGACAGGTTGTCGAGAAAGTTGGGCGCTTTCACCTCACTGAGCTGCCGGCTGTCGACTTTCTGAATGGCGTAGCCCAGGCTCCGGGCGTTGCGTTCCAGACCAAGGGCCGTCACGACCACTTCGTTGAGCGAGACACCTGCCACCAGTTCGACGGTCAGGTCGGTTTGGCCTGTGTAGGGTATGTCCTGGGCTTTATAGCCGAGGTACGAAAAAGCCAGCACATCGCCCGGTTTAAGGCTGGCCAGCGTGAAGGTACCCGCGGCATTGGTCAGGGCGCCCGCCTGCGTGCGCCTGACCTGTACAGTAGCGCCGGGAATGGGTTGCTGGGACGCCTGATCGATAACGCGCCCGGTTAGTTTCTGGGCGGAAACCGCCAGTGATGCGCATGAAAAAAAGACAAGTAGTAGGAGTGGCCGCATAGACGGGTGGTTAGTTGAAAAAAAACGGTTGGTACAGACGGGATGAGCCGCTAACCAGGAACGGCACGCGTGACGAGGTAACTGGCCGGACAGCTAGGGCGATCGATGGATGACGCGGGAATGACTGGGCAGACAACTCCGTGTAGAGGGTGGAGCAGAGCCCCGCATGGATAGGCACGAAAAGCAAAACTACGCAGGTCGGTGTAATAAATCGATTGGGCTGGTTCACTAAATAGTCGGCTGGTGACATCGGATAGGGGCCTGCGCCCTGCCCGCGCCAACTGTCGCTACGCACCTACATACGCAGCGGAGGCCGGTGCCGATTGCTTTTTTTGCCGGGCGGTGGTGGGCCGGCTGTGCAGGCGGGGCTGGAAGTTAGAAATATCCTGCTGACCTTTGCAGGCTGAAACGCCTTTAAGGGGCGCAAGGGCTTATGATTCGACTCCTCCTCTTCACATTCATACTGGCAATTGTACTTTTCGTAGCCGAACAATATATGGGCGTTTCCTGGCTGCATCCGCGCTGGCCGGTTATGCTGGGCTTCTATCTGTGCCTCGGCTTTCTGGGCGAACGGCTGGTGAGCATTGGTTTACAGGGTAATCGCGAGCATCTGGTCGCGTTCCTGCTGGGGGTAACGGTGGTGCATATGGTGGCAGCCCTGGCCTTCGCCGGTTTTTTTCTCTACCGCCACATCCCCGACCGGCGGACGTTCATCATTAACTTTCTTGTACTATATATATGTTACAGGGGTTTTGAGATTTGGACGATGAACCGTAACTTGCGACGCGATTCATAAAATCGGTCGATTACATCATATGATGCGTTCATTATATAAAAAAGTTCTGGTTGCTACGGCGCTAATTCTGAGCTCGTTAGTATCGGTGCAGGCGCAGGAGGGTCATGAAGGCCATCAGGCTGCTGAAGCCCATGCCCCGGCCAAGGCTGGTAAGTTCGATGTGGGTTCGATGATCATGCACCACATCAAAGATGATCACGGCTGGGAGTTTGCCCACGGCGTTACGCTGCCCCTGCCCGTTATTCTGTACTCGGCCGATCGGGGTGTCGAGGTGTTCTCGTCGGCCCGGCTCGCCCACGACGAGGTGTACAACGGCTACAAAAACGTACACGGTAAAATTCACCGCGTAACGGCCACGGGTGCCGTCGACGAGGAAGCCAAAGTGTATGACTTCTCGATCACCAAAAACGTAGCATCGCTGCTGCTGAGCGCCGTTATCATTCTGACGCTGTTCTCGGCCGTGACCAAAGGCTACGCCAAAAACAAAGGCCGCGCTCCGAAAGGTATTCAGTCGGCGCTGGAGCCCATCATCCTGTTCGTTCGCGACGAGATTGCCAAGCCCAGCATCGGCCCCAAATACACGAAGTACCTGCCGTACCTGCTGACGTTGTTTTTCTTTATTCTGATCAACAACCTGCTGGGGCTGCTGCCCGGCGCGGCCAACCTGACCGGCAACATCGCCGTAACGCTCGTGCTGGCCACGATCACGTTTCTGATCGTCAACTTCAGCGGTAACAAGCACTACTGGCTGCACCTGGTGAAGCCCACGGGTGTCCCTATCCCGTTGCTGCTGATCATGATTCCGGTCGAGATCGTGGGTGTGTTCATGAAGCCCATTTCGCTGATGGTCCGGCTTTTCGCCAACATCACCGCCGGCCACATCATTATTCTGAGTCTGCTGGGGCTGATCTTCATGGCCAACGCCATGGGTGGTACCCTGACCAGCTGGGCTATCAGTCCGGTTGTGCTGTTCTTCTCGCTCTTCCTCAACCTGATCGAGCTGCTGGTTGCGTTTCTGCAGGCGTTTATTTTCACCTTGCTGACGGCCATGTATATCGGCAGTGCGGTTGAAGAGCACCACGAAGCCGACCACGGCATCGGGTACGAAGGTGCCGAAGCGCACTAATTTTTTTCTATTGCAATCTTTTGTTTCACGTTTAATAAATCAATCATGTTCGCAATGTTGTTTGGTCTGCTGCTGGAAGCCACGGGTAGCATTTCTGTATTTGGTGCTGCTATCGGCGCTGGTCTTGCTGCTATCGGTGCCGGTATGGGTATCGGTCGTATCGGCGGTAGCGCTATGGAAGGTATTGCCCGTCAGCCCGAAGCGGCTGGTCGGATCCAGACCGCCATGCTGATCATCGCAGCTCTGATCGAGGCCGTTGCCCTGTTCGCAGCTGTTATCTGTCTGCTGGTTGCTACGGCTTAATCGCCCGGCAACAGCAGTCGACACCAACGGGACTGGCTGGTTGCAGTAGGCACCGGCACAAACAGTCCGAATGAGTATCCGAAAAACGTCCATCGGTTTGGGGTAGCCGGCCGATGGACGTTCTTCAACAAAAGATTGAGCAGGACCGGTCATACGGCCGCGCCTGCACCAAGCGCATACAAGCCTGACGGCCCCCGGTCGTTGGTTCACAATCGAAACGTCAACCATCGAATTTCATACATAAATGGACTTACTTACTCCCGATCTTGGCTTGCTTTTCTGGCAGGTGGTGGTGTTCCTCGGCCTGTTTTTCATTCTGCGTAAACTAGCCTGGGGTCCCATTACGTCGAGCCTGACCGAACGTGAGAACAACATTCAGAGCGCCCTCGACCTGGCCGAAAAAACCCGGGTTGAAATGGTAGCCCTCAAAGCCGACAACGAAAAACTGCTGGCCCAGGCGCGGCAGGAGCGCGAAGCCATTCTGCGCGGTGCCAAAGAAACGGCCGACAAAATGCTGGCCGACACCCGCGAACGGGCCGACGCTGAAGGCAAACGGCTGCTGGAGCAGGCCCGCGAAACGATGAACAACGAACGGCAGGCCCTCGTCCAGCAGATGAAGAAGGAAGTCGTTACGCTCTCGCTCGATATCGCCGAGAAAGTGCTGCGCAAAGAACTGAGCGACAAGTCGTCTCAGGAAAAACTCGTCAGCGATCTGGTTGCCAACTCACGTTTAAACTAACCGACAATGGCTGTTGCTACAGTAGCTTCCCGCTACGCTAAGTCGTTGCTGGATCTGGCGAAAGAACAGAACGTGCTGGATGCCATGCACACCGACATGCTGTTCTTCCGCGATACGCTTGCCCAAAACCGGCAGCTGGCGCTTATTCTGAAAAACCCCATCGTGCGGGCCGAAAAGAAAAACGCCATCGTAGAGCAGGTGTTTGCTAAACGGTTCAGCCCCCTGACGATGGCCTTCTTCAAGATCATCGCCAACAAGAACCGGGAGGCCATCATCGGTGCTATTGCCGACGAATTCATTGCCCAGTATGACCGTTTGAAAGGAGTCGACCGGGCCACGATCATCACCACCGTGCCCCTCACCGAGGAGCAGCGGACCATCTTCAAAAACATGGTATCGAAGGCCATGGGTGGCAAATCGGTGGCGCTCGACGAGAAGATCGATTCCAGCCTGATCGGCGGCTACGTGCTGCGGATGGGCGACCGTCAGGTCGACGGATCGATTCGCAACCAGCTGAGCGAAATGAAACTGAAGTTTCTGAACAACTAGGCTCCGTCCAGTTGCCTCATACCGGGCGCGGCTGATTCCTTACGGAGTCAGCCGCGCTTTTGTTTTACCACCACTTCTCATAGCCGGGTGCTGGTTTCCAGGTCGATTTAGGTTCGAAATGGTGCCAAAGTAGTGCCGATACCGTGCGGAGCAGGGCGAAGCCTTCGTTCGTGCGCTCCCAGCTCTGGTCGACCTGGTTTTTGGTCATTACGCAGTACACATACTCACCGTGGGGCGCGTGAACGAGCACGACTTCCGACCGGGCCTGGTTGACAGCCCCGTTCTTGCAGGCTGTTTTTATCTCGGGGGGCAGCTGCGACAGCCCATCGTTATCCCAGTACTGCCGGCCTAAATTTCGGTACATCTCATCGCTGGCGTCGGGGCTGACGGCTTTACCCGACCGGATATACACGAGCAGGTCGGCCAGTTCGCGGGGCGTCGACACCCCCCAGCCGTAGCGGGCCTGGAAAGTCGCCCGACCGGGGGTGCGCGAATTTACCCGTGTCTGATGAAACCCATTGGTGGCGAGCCAGTCGTTGATGGCCGTGCCGCCCCCCGCCAGCGCCTGACACCACAGACTGGCGGTATTGTCGCTCACGGTTTCCATCAGCATCACCACCTCGCTCAGCGGCAGTTTGGCCCCGTCTTTCAGCGATCCCGTAATGCCATCGTCGTAGTGCAGCGAATCGCGGTAAACCAGTGGCTGATCGTAGCGCAGCGCACCGGCGTGGATTTTGGCGAACAGGCCGCACTGGATCGGAATCTTCACCGTACTGGCCGTGGGAAAGAGCGTGTCGGCGTCGATGGCGACGGTTTCGCCGGTGCGCAGGTTACGCACGTAGATACCTACCTGCCCGCGGAAGCCGGTCAGGGCCTGCCGCAGCTGCTGCTCGAGCCGGCTGGGTTTGGGGGCAGCCGCCGGAGGGCGGGGTAGGGCGGTAGCGCTGAGGGTGCCGGCCAGCAGCAGGCCGGTAAGCAAACGAATCATAACGGAGCTGATTTGACGAGTTTGAGATGGGTAGCCACAAACCCCTGCGCTTCGTAAAAAGCCGTGGCGTCGGTACGCCGGCGGTTGGTGGTGACTTCGAGACTGAGCCAGTGCCGGGCCTGGGGCAGCGCCAGCAGGCTGTCGAGCAGCAGCCGGCCCACCGCCTGCCGCCGGTAGTCGGGCCGCACGAACAGCTCCTGAATTTCGGCAACGGGCCCGGTATGGTGGAGCAGGTATTGCACATGGCAGCTGACAAAGCCCACCGGCACGCCCCTGTCGATGGCCACCAGGTAGCTGATGGCGGGGTTGGCCAGATTGCGCGCCAGCACCGCCAGAAACGCCTGCGGATCCAGTACCGTGTCTTCGAGGACGCAGAGAAAACTGTAGAGTACCGGCCCATCGGCGGGCCGGGCCGGTCGTACCGTCAGTGGGGCAGGGGGCGGGCCGTTCATCAGAAGCCCTGCAGCACATCCGATTCGAACACGTGCCGGCCTGTGAGCGACTGCTGCGCCGTTTTGAGCATGGCACTGGCCACCCGCGACGCATCGATGCCTTTGTACTTGGCCGGAATAAGCGGATTGAGCAGCCGCATGGCACTCTCGGCCAGCCGTTCGCCCAGCCGCGACTCGTGGCGCTCGCCCAGCAGCAGCGACGGTCGGTAGATCAGCAGGGTAGGGTAGTCGAGAGCCGCCAGGTCGCGTTCGATTTCGCCTTTCACCCGGTTGTAGAAAAACGACGAGTCGGGATCGGCCCCCATCGATGTGACAATGGCGTACTGGGTCGCTCCGGCCTGCCGGGCCAGCCGGGCCGCGTCGAGCGGATACTGGTAGTCGACTTTCTGAAACGCACCCTTCGAACCGGCTTTCTTCATGGTCGTGCCAAGGCAGCAGAACGCATCATCGACGGGGTCGGTCAGCGGGGCCGGCGCGTCGAAGTCGACCAGTTGTTCGCGGAGCCGGGGATGGCTCCAGCCAAGCGGACGACGGACCAGCACGGTAACCGTCTCATAGTAAGCCGAATCGAGCAGCCGGTGGGTTAGCAGATCGCCAATCAGGCCCGTTGCGCCAACGACAAGGGCTTTTTTGAGGGGACGATTGGTCATAGGTTGGAAGGGATTTTTGCTAATTTAGGCGATCCGGTACATAACCCGTACACCACACCCCTAATTCTGATTGCATGCTTCGCCCAGCGCGTGTGCTGCTGACCGCCCTCGTCAGCGCCTTTACCCTCGCGGCTTTTGTGCCCGCCGATGACTTTCTGCAGCTGGTCGTCGACCGACTAACCGCCCACACCCGGCACCTGCCCACCGAAAAAGTATACGTACACACCGATCGCGATGTGTACCTGCCCGCCGAAACGATCTGGATGAAAGGCTACGTAGTCAACGGCATCAACCACGAAGCCGATACGCTGAGCCGTGTGCTGTATGTCGACCTGATCGACGCCCAGCCGCAGACCACCGTGGCCCGGACCACCGTGGCCCCGATCATTGTGGCCCGGCTCCAGCTGAAAGCGACCGGCGGTTACGCACCGGGGCAGCTCACCCTGCCCGATTCGCTGCCTGCCGGCACCTACGTGTTGCAGGCCTACACCGGCTACATGCGTAATTACCCGGCCGACTATTACTACCGCAAAGCCATTACGGTGCTGCCCGCCGACGAGTCGGCCCGCCGGGCGGGGGCTCCGGGCGAGCCGGAGGGAACCCCCGACGTGCAGTTTATGCCCGAAGGCGGTTATCTGGTCAGCGGCATCGAAAGCCGGGTGGCCTTCAAGGTAACCGACCGGCGGGGCTACGGCCTGCCGGTGAGCGGTTTTGTGATCGACAGCCGCAACGATACGCTGACCGGCTTCGAAAGCATCCACAACGGGATGGGCTTTTTTGTGCTCAAACCCGAAGCGGGGCAAACCTACCGGGCGTTCGCGCGCGTCGGCGATGGGCCGTTGCAGCCCTATCCGCTGCCGGCCGCCCTGGCCACCGGTGTCAGCCTGCAGGTCGATAACGTGAGCAGCCGCCAGCATGTGCGGGTGTACATCCGGCATAACCGCCCGGCCGGAACCTGGATGCTGACCCTGCTGGCGCAGTCGCGGGGCCGACCCGAGCAGAGTGCCCAGATTCCGCTGAGCCGCAGCCAGTCCGTGCTGACCCTGCCCCGCGAAACGCTTTTCGAAGGCATCACCCAGCTGACCCTGTTCGACGAAAATCGCCAGCCCGTGTGCGAGCGCCTGATCTACGTGGATCGGGGCGGGCGCCTGCGCGTAAGCGTCCAGACCGATAAACGGGTCTACAAACCCCGCGAACGCGTGGGCCTGACCATCACCACCACCGACACCGCGGGCCGACCTGTACCGGCCAACCTCTCGCTGGCCGTTGTTGACGGGCAGCAGCTGCCTGAGCCCGACTCCGGCGCGGCCACGCTGGTGTCGCACCTGCTGCTGAGTGCCGACCTCACCGGCTTTATCGAACAACCCGGCTATTATTTCGAATCGACGAGTCCCGAGCGGTGGCGGCACCTCGACCTGTTGCTGATGACGCAGGGGTGGCGCCGGTTTGTGTGGGCCGATGTACTGGCCGGTAAACTCCCTCCGGTGGTGTATCCCATCGAAGGGGGGCTGTCGCTGACGGGGCGGGTGCAGCGCAGTGGCCAGCGCGAAACCGGCGGACCGGTCAACCTGAGTTTCTTCGTGAGTCACCGCGACAGCACCCGCGATTTCATGACCGGCCAAACCGATGCCACAGGGGCATTTAGCGCTTACAACCTGGACTTTACCGATACCACCATGGTGCTGATTCAGGCCATTAAAGGTAAGTACAACCGGGACCTGACCGTATCGCTCGATCAGTTGCTGACACCCACCGTGCGGCTGCTGCGGGTACCCTACAATCCCGTCGACATCAGCCGGGCCGAACTGGCGGAACTGCGCCGGCGCATGGGCGAGTACCTGGCCATCGAGCGGCAGATTCGCCAGAACCGCGAAATCCTGCTCAAATCGGTGACCGTCAAAGCCAAACGGGCCGACCCGCTGGCGTCGCGCCGGATCTACGGCGCCCCCGATGCATCGGTGGTGTTCGACGACCGGAATACGGCCGGACGTATCTCAATTCTGGACGTGATTCAGGGGCGGGTAGCAGGCGTGCAGGTAACGGGGTCGGGTTTCAACGCCCGGGTGCAGATTCGCGGAGCCGTGAATTTCGGGGGCGCTATCGAGCCGCTGTTCGTACTCGACGGCATGCCGGTCGATCTGCAGACCATCAATTCGATCTCGGTGCAAGATGTCGATCGGGTCGATGTGCTCAAGGGGGCTTCGGCGGCCATCTACGGCTCGCAGGGAGCCGGCGGTGTTATTGCTGTACTGACCAAACGGGGTAGTTCGGGCGAGGTGGTGCGGGGCCCCGCGCCGGGTACGCTCGTGGCCAAACTACCCGGTTATGCCCCCGTTCGGGAGTTCTACGCGCCCCGCTACGAGCAATCAGCCACAAACCCGGAGCGGCCCGGCCAGGACAGGCCCGGCCAGAATAGGCCCGGCCCAGAGAGGCCTGACTATCGGGCTACGCTGCACTGGGCCCCGCTGATCCAGACGGGAACCGACGGGCGGGTAACGGTAACGTTCTGGACATCGGATGCCCGTACCCGGCTGCGGCTGCGGGCCGAAGGGGCCACCACCGGGGGGCTTCCCGGCAGTGTGGGTGCACAGGTGCGGGTCGAGTAGGTGGGGCTGATGGGGCTACAGCGAAGCCAGTCAACTGTTGTGTATCCGGTACATAGGAAAGGGAAACAAGAAGGCTACGTAAACGGCCGGTGGTCCGATTTTTGTCTGGGTTCAGGCAGCAGAATTGCTTAAGTACTTCTGCTTAGTTCATTGTCTGTTTAGACCCTGATCATCCGTTTACCGCCCGTTACCTGCCTGAACACCTATGCAAACCATATCCTCTCTGCCGCTGTCCGATCGGCCAGTGTCTACCATGACGGGCGATAAAGCCCGGCTGATCAGCCTTGATCTGTACACCGGTTCGCGTGAGTCCCTGCTGCGCGCGATCATGCAGGCCGCCCGCCGTCGGGAGTCGCGGGGCGTGTGCTTTGCCAACGTGCCGCTCGTGGTGGCCGCCCAGCGCGACCCGGCCGTAGCAGCCGCCGTTAACAGGGTCGACTGGATCACGGCCGACGGGGTGCCGCTGACCTGGGCCATGCGGGCCCTCTATGGTTTCCGGCCCGAGCGGATTGCCGGCATGGCCGCCACCGACACCCTGCTTCGGCTGGCCGCACAGCAGCAGATTCCGGTTTTCTTCTACGGATCGACGCCCGAGGTGCACCAGCGTACCTGGCAGCTGTGCCGGGTCATGTACCCGACCCTGTCCATTGTGGGCATGGTGGCGCCCCCGTTCCGACCGGCTACCCCGGCCGAAGACGAGGCTATCATTGCCGACATCACGGCGTCGGGGGCGGGGCTGGTGTTTGTTTCGCTGGGGTGCCCGGAAAAAGAGCTTTGGATTGCCCGGATGCAGGATCGCATTCCGGCGGTGCTGCTGGGCGTGGGGGGCGCCCTGCCCGTGCTGGCCGGCTACCGCGCCCGTGCCCCCCGGCTCATTCAGCAGGCGGGACTGGAGTGGCTGTTCCGGCTGGTACAGGCCCCCAGCCGACTCGGCCGGCGGTATGCGTTTACCAACCCGCTCTTCGGCTATTACCTGCTCCGGCAATGGCTGACCGGCCATTGAGCTACCCCGCCAGCGTGTACTGTGTTTGCCTGGATACTACCCCGCAGCGCCGGTCGCTGCGGTTTTTTTGTGCCCGTTGGGTAGGGGAGCGAAAGCGCCCGAACTGACCAGTAGGGCCGGCATCGGGTTACCGTTTACACACATTCGAAATTTTTTTCAGGCGCCGGCGGCCCTGATTTCGGACGCCGTACACTAAAAATTCCGGTTTGAAATCCCTTTTTCAGGAGGACTTTTTTTGTGACTTTTTTTGGGGTGCTATGTACCAGGTGACTGCCTATGGTTACGAAACCGAAAAAGCGTTCACAAGAAAAATGGGCAGTATAAACGAGGCAATAAATAATTGGATTGTTTACTTTGTTAGGGCTTGATAATCAGTACGATACGTAGAGACAGGTTGTCATGGGTCGCACGGCCGGGGTCTAAATCCCGACGCGTTTTTTTTGCTATATTTGAGTTGCGCTTGCTGCGCCAGCCCCGATTGGCAGGCCTGGCAGCCTCCGTTTAGTTGCTACTATCCACCCCCTGCGTATGTCGTCTACCGCTACGTTTTCTTCTCGTTTCGATCAACGCGCTGGCATTCAGCCGCTGTGGCCCCGGCCCGATCAAACCCTACCGTACCGACCGCTGTAACCGCGCCCGTTCCCGAACACGGCCCCGGTGCAGCAGCCCGTTTGCCAGGCGCGTAGCCTGCTGCCGGCCATGTCGTGTGCCCCCTGCTCCGCCCGACTTCACTACGTCTGTCTGACTCACCCTGCTCCATGCTAACTGCTCCATCCGTTTCTGCTCAACACCAGCGCGCATCGGTGCTGGCCCTGCGGCTGTCGCTGGGTACCTACCACGCTGTTCAGGAAGCACTGGTCGAGGCTGCCCGCCGGCGCGAAGCCCGCTCGGTTTGCTTCGCCAATGTTCACATGACTGTCGAGGCTACCCAGGACCCCCGCTTTGCCGAGGCCGTCAACGGAGCCGACTGGGTGCTGACCGATGGCATGCCGCTGACCTGGTTCATTAACCGCCAATACGGTATCCGGCAGGAACGCGTGGCCGGGATCGACATGCTACCTGATCTGGTGCGCCGGGCGGCCGAAACCGGGCTGTCGGTGTTTTTCTTCGGCTCCACGCCCGAGGTGCTGGACCAGACCGTAGCCGTGTGCCGGGCGCGTCATCCGCAGCTGACCATTGCCGGTACGCTGTCGCCCCCGTTCCGCCCCCTGACCGACGCCGAAGATGAGGCCATGGCGGCCACCATTCGCGCGTCGGGGGCACAGCTGGTATTTGTGGCGCTGGGCTGCCCCCGGCAGGAATACTGGATGGCCCGCATGCGCCACCGCATCCCGGCCGTGCTGCTGGGTATCGGCGGGGCCCTGCCCATTCTGGCCGGCACCGTCAGCCGATCGCCGGGCTGGATGCAGCGCAACGGGCTCGAATGGGTGTACCGGCTGGCCATGGAGCCGCGCCGACTGTTTCGCCGGTACGCTGTCACCAATACGCTTTTTGTGTTAAAAGCCGGCCGGCAACTGCTGGCTGGCCGGCCGTCCTATCCAACCTATGAACCCTGATCAACCCATTACGCCCTCGCCGGAACTGGCCCCCATCGTGCTGTTTGCCTACCGGCGACCGGCCGAACTGGCCCGTACGCTGGCGGCCCTGCGGGCCAATCCGCTGGCCGCCCAAAGTGAACTGTATGTGTTTGTCGACGGCCCCCGGCACACCTTCGATATGCCCAAGGTAAAGGCCGTACAACAGCTTGTCGACGCGCTGGATGGTTTCCACACCATTCACCGGCACTACGCCGGCCGAAACCGGGGCCTGGCCGCATCGGTCATTGCCGGTGTCTCGCAGGTGATGGCCGAACACGGCCGCGCCATCGTGCTCGAGGATGACCTGGTCACCAGCCCCAATTTCCTCGACTTCATGAACCAGGGCCTGCGGCAGTACCAGCACCAGCCCCGGGTGTTTTCCCTGACGGGGTACACCTTTGCCTTCGACCGCCCCGCCAACTACCCGCACGATGCCTATCTCTTCCCCCGTACCGGCTCCTGGGGCTGGGCCACCTGGGCCGACCGCTGGGCATCGGTCGACTGGGCGGTGAGCGATTACGACGCGTTTCTGGCCGACCGCAGCCGCGTGCAGGCCTTCCAGCAGTACGGCAGCGACCGGCTGAAGATGCTTAAACGCTGGCGCATGGGCGAGATCGACTCCTGGGCCATCCGGTTCTGCTACGCCGAAGCCCGCCAGAACGGCCTCACGGTGTACCCCACCACCTCCAAGGTCGATAACATTGGCTTTACCGGTGAATCGACCAATACGCATGGGTACAACCGCTACCGTACCCGGCTCGATACCGGCACCCAGCAGGTGTTCAGCCTGCCCGACGACATGACCTGCCTGCCCCACTACGTGCAGCACATGCGCTGGAAATTCAGCTTACCCGTGCGGGCGGCTAACCGCCTGCTGACGCACGCCCTGAAAGCCCAGCGCTGGATGGGAAAATCCGACTGACCAGACCAGCCGTACCGTTTTGCTTCCTCTTTTTGCCACACCATAAATAGCTAAAAAAATGACCCATAATGCATTCATCGCAACCTGTACCCGTAACTATGCCAGCACCCATCGCCTTATTCGCCTACAAGCGGGCGGCCGAACTGCAGCGGACGATCAAGGCCCTGCAGGCCAATTACCTGGCCGCTGCCAGTGATCTGTACGTGTTTGTCGATGGGCCCCGCCGGCCCGCCGACGAAGCCAAAGTAGCCGAGGTGCGGGCGCTGGCCCGGCAGATCACGGGCTTTCGCTCGGTGACGCTGCACCTGAACGACGCCAATGCCGGCTGCGCCAGCGCCATCATCACGGGCGTATCGACGGTGCTGGCCGCCCACGACCGGGTGATCGTGGTGGAAGACGATATCGTGACCACGCCCAACTTTCTGGATTTCATCAACCAGGGGCTGGACCAGTACCGGGATCACCCGCGCATCTTCTCGATCGGGGGCTACACCTTCCCGTTTGCCCGACCGGCCGGCTATACCGACGATGCCTACGTCTATGGCCGCACCTGCGCCTGGGGCTGGGGCATCTGGGCCGACCGCTGGGCCAATACCGACTGGGCCATTTCCGATTTCGACCAGTTCATGGCTGATCCGGCCCAGCGCCGGGCATTCAATAAGTACGGCAGCGACCGGGTGCGAATGCTGCGCCGGGCCGTGCAAGGTGAGATCGAAGCCTGGGACATCCGGTTGTGTTACGCGCAGTTCAAGCGCCGGCAGCTGACCCTGTACCCAACCGTATCCAAGGTAAACAACATCGGCTTTGAGTCTGGTGAGGGTGTAAACACCAATGTGTATAACCGCTACCAGACCACGCAGGACGAGGGTACCCAGCGCCAGTTTCAGCTGGCGGCCGATCCGGCCGAACACCCGCTTTATACCCGCCAGTTTCAGCAGCAGTTCAGTTTGCCGGTGCGGGTCATCAACCGCCTGAGAACCGTAGTCGGCATACGTTCCTAACGCCTTACCGCTTTGATCAACCGCTACCGATCCTTCCTGATGGCACTGCTGCTGGTACGCACCGCCAGTGGGCAGGCCATTCCCGATACCACCACCCGTCCCCGCGCGTTGTTCGTGGAAGTGGGGGGGCTGGCCGCCACCAGCCAGCAAACGCCTTTCTGGCTCCGCAGCCGCCAGTATGGCACCATACCCCTCGATAACCCAGCCGGGCTGGTCCGGCTGGGGGGCGTGCTGAACCGCGATCTGACAAGTCAACCCCAGGGGCTGCGGCTCAAGCTGGGTGCTGAAATGGTGGGGCAGGCGGCACCTTCGGGCGGGCGGCTGCTGTTGCCGGAGGCCTATGCCCAGCTGCGGCTGGGGCGGTTCGAGCTGTATGCAGGCCGTCGGCGGGAGGTGTTTGGGCTGGTCGATACACTGCTGAGTTCGGGCTCTTATGCCTGGTCGGGCAATGCGCTGCCGCTGCCGAAGGTGCAGCTGGGTACGGCGGGCTTTGTACCGCTGGGATTTACCCGGGGCGTGGTGGCCATCAACGCGCTGTATGCCCACGGCTGGTTTGGCCGGGCCGATTCGGTGCAGGGGTCGTTCCTGCACCAGAAAGCCTTATTTGCACGACTAAGCCTGTTGAAACACCGATTACGCCTATACGCCGGGGCGACGCACTACGCCCAATGGGGGGGGCGACGACAGGCCGGTACGCTGGCAAAAGACGGTACATTGCCCGGCTCGCTCAGCGACTACTGGCAGGTGATTCGGGCGGCTGAACCCCCGGCGGCCGATTCCGCTAAGTATGTGCAGATCGACCGGCTAAACCGGGTTGGCAATCACCTGGGTTCCATCGATGTAGCCCTCGAATGGTTGGGGGAGCGCAGCCAGTGGCTGGCCTATTACCAGCACCCTTACGAAGATAAATCGGGTGTGGCTTTTCAGAACCTGCCCGATGGCCTCTACGGTATCCGCTGGAAGCCAAACAGTTCGGCCGTTACCGGTTTCCAGTTTCGGCAACTGACACTGGAATTGCTGTTGACAACCGATCAGGGTGGTTTTGATATTAAAACAGGTAGCCGGCTGTACGACGGAGCCGATGATTATTTCAACAACTACCAGTATTCGGATGGCTGGACCTATCGGCAGCGCGTGGTCGGTACTCCGTTTCTGACCCGCACGGTGGATGCCCGGCCGGAACTGCGGGATGTAAAAGGGGGCTTTGGCCCTATCATGATCAGCAATAACCGGGTGAAGGTATTGCATGTGGGGCTGCTGGGGGGCTGGCCTTCAGGGACTCAGGTTCGGGCGTTGCTGTCCGTGGGTCAGAATTATGGGCGTCCCATTCAGTCAGACCCTCGATTACCTAAAAATCAGTTTTCGGGACTACTGGCCACTTCATTGCCGGTAAACTGGCTGCGCAACGCCAGTGTGAATTTATCTGTTGCCCTCGATCAGGGCGGCTGGCTCCCGGCAAGCGTTGGTGGAGCTGCCAGCTTACGCGTAAACATTTAGTAGTCAGTAAATCATGCGCATTTTATTCGTTCACAACTACTACCAGCAGCGAGGGGGAGAAGATGGGGTATTTGAGCAGGAAGTAAGCTCACTGCGCGAAAACGGCCATGCAGTCGAAACGGTAGAGTTCACTAATGAAAGTTTCGATGGCTCATTGATCGGTAATCTGCTGGGGGCCGTGAAATCGCTGTACAACAGTCAGTCGGCCCGCCGGGTTGAGCAGGCCATCGACACGTTTCAGCCCGACATCGTACACATCCATAACCTGTTTTACGAAGCCTCTCCCTCAGTTATTCGGGCGGCCAAACGACGGGGTATACCAGTCGTCATGACGCTACATAATTACCGGCTGGTGTGTAACAGTGGCATGTTGTCACGGGCCGAGCAGGTTCCCTGCGAGCGGTGCCTGACCAAAACCATTCCACTGGCAGGTATAAGGTACGGCTGTTTCCGTGATTCACGCATCCAGTCCACTCAACTGACAGCTATCACGAGTTTGCACAAACTGACCGGCTTATGGCGAAGTGTTGACCGATACATTGTACTGACTGAATTTGCCCGTAAAAAGATACTGGATTCGTCGCTCAACCTGCGACCTGAGCAGGTGGTTGTGAAACCGAATGCGGTGCCTGACCTCGGTTACAGTGGTCCAGAGCAAAGGGAGGACTTCTTTTTGTATATAGGCCGTTTATCATTTGAGAAAGGAATAAAGGTTCTATTGGAAGCAGCCAAATCCCAGATCTTTAAGTTGGTTATTGCAGGGGATGGGCCCTTTCGAGAGGAGGTAGAGCAGGTTGCGAATCAATACACAAACGTGACGTACGTTGGAAAACTTGACAGGCAGGCGGGAATAGACATGATGAAACGCGCAAAAGCAATTCTAGTGCCTTCGATTTGGTATGAAGGACTGCCAACGACAATACTAGAGGCTTTTTCTACAGGTACTTTTGTAATAGCTTCTGACCAAGAAAACTTTAGGGGGATTTTAGACAACGGCAAGCTCGGTTTGTTATTTAGATTAAACAGTTCTGATGATTTAGTAGATAAAATACTTGCGATCAAGCAAAATAAAAATTTGCCTGATTGCGGTCTTAGAGAAGGGTATGAGTGTAAATACACTCAGCAAGCAATAACAGAAAAAGCCAATCTGATTTATAATTCTCTTTTGTTAAATAAGGTTGATATGAATCAAACTATGCATTCCTAATTTTACGGATAGCAAAACCAGTAAGCATTCTTAATACGTCTAAAATAAAATAAACTATTTTAGTTTTGGTATGACTCAGAGCAAACCTCAACCTTGGCTTTAGGTGGGTAGATGACCGTATAGAAAAGAATCCTCTTATGAATTTTGCTGTGGAAATGTTAGTTTGAACCGGAAGGCCGGAAGCATCAACAAATTCAGTAACGATGCTATTGGTACTAACATAAACACCAATGCCCGACTTCTTTGCTCGAACAGAAAATTCTATGTCACCGAGATAATGAGGGTAGTTTAAATGGTCAAACAAGCCTATTTTTTGAATTACATCAAATGGAATGAGAGTGCCTCTTCCTGGTAAACTATCACTGTTGAGATATTTCGTGTTTTTCTTAATATTTGAGACTCTGTTGGCAAATAATTCTTTAGCATAATCTGTTTCACCAGATAAATAAAGATTGATTTTTGTGCCTGCGTAAGTTAGTACAGAGCTATTATTGGAATCTACACTTATAGACCCAATAATAGAAAGGTCATTATTAATTGAGATATAAGTATCAATAAGATTTTTTAAATAGTCATTCGAAACTAAAGTGTCATTGTTTAGAGTGAGTATAAAATTTTTTTGATTTGACGGCGCTATAGACAGGGCATATTCTATCCCAAGGTTTGTAGCTCCTGTCCACCATAAGTCGCCATTTCCTCTCAATACTTTTACATCGGGAAATTCATAAGCTATAATCTGTGATGTCTTATCTGTAGAGCCATCATCGACTACAATTATTTTAAAGTTTTTAAATGTTTGATCTTTCAAACTTTTGAGACAATTAATCGTGTAGTTTACACGATTGTGTACAGGTATTACGATAAAAACCATAATGCTACGCTGTTATAATGTTTTTAGGTTTTTTTTGGGAAATTTTGTTGATGATGTAAAATAAAATTTTTAGATAAATCAGCATCAGCATTGCGCCAAAATATACATCTATTTGTCCAACGATGGACAAAACATTGTAAGAAAAGACCAAACACAAAAGCAAAAAATTTAATGTGTTGGTGGCTGTCATTATATTTTTGTTTACATAACTAAAAAAAAGACCCATCAAAAACATTATTAATATAGTAAAATATCCATAATCAAAATACAGTTCACTAATAATACCGGTTCTAATACCAAATTCTATTCCATATTCACGCATCCATATGTATGCACTTCCTGACTGCACGAGTTCATTTTTATCAAACCCAAGAAGCGATAACACGCTAGAATTAGTAAATGAGCCAACTGCACTTTTAATAAAGCTATAACCTTTTATATTCCCAGGCTCATATGTTTCAAAAGAATAAGCATAATCAGTATATTCAACACCAATAGGAAAGTTCTTTAATAATAAATCTATAGAACTTATATCTGCACCAGCAGCGCCCCTGAACACGGTGGCAGAAGAATATATAAGAATTAACACGACAGGTAAGATTAGTAGTACTTTATAATTAATTTTACCATATCTACTTTTATATAATGTGTACATTACCAGAGTAGACATTATGGTAATCATCACAATTACTCGGCGTCCATCTAGTAGACTTATAAAAGAAAAGGCAATGTAGAGAATTATATAAACATATTTTTTGCTAGCCAAATAAAAATATAAGCAGAGAAGGATGCTGAAGCCTATTAAAAATTTGTAATTATAAATTACTCCGTAATCTGATGTATACATTTCTGTTGTGAAATCTTTTCCTGCTATCAGAGGAATAAATCCCAGGTTTGTATAAATAGAGTAAATTAGCGCAACTGGATATGTGAAGAAAATAACTGTTATTATTGTAGGAATTTCTTCTTTTTTTGGAATACTGACATGGTTTACATTTTGCGAAAAATTTTCATGAAACAATATTCCTATGGTTAAAGCAATCAAACTGAGAAAATAAAACTGATCAGGACTAGAGTTGTCAATGTTTAATTTAGAATCGTTTAAAGCGGAAGCATTTAGAAAAACTACGCCACATAGATAATAAATATACCATGATATGAGGACAATTCTGTTGAGGAATTTTTTTACAAAATTTAGTAAGCATACAAATATAAATATCAATAAAAAAGTAAACTCAGTGATATTAAGTTCAAAGCTATATTGGTTAAACGCACTATCAATTGTCTCTCTTACTATTATTGCTAATATAAAAAGAAAGAGCGAAGTAATTCGAGCCGAAATTTCCATTTTCACAGTTTATGTTTATTGTTTACTTAGTTATGTGCTCTAATTGCTTTAACAACTTGTAGTGGAGCTACTATTATACCGTTTACGTTAGCTATAATAATTGCCATGAATAATCCAAAAATTCCAAAATTTAAGGTTATTGATAAGAAATGTGCCAGTGGCAGAAAAAAAAATATTGTTATAAGCGATAAGTAAAACTGTAATCCAATTTTGCTCAACCCGTTCAAGGTGTTTATAAATATAGACGAAAAACAAGCCGACAGCACAATTAGTAATACGCCTAAATTTATTGATGAAGAGACTTTGATTTTGCTGCTTGTCCACATTGAAATTACTTGATCTGCCGATATTAATATTACTACACCTAGTATACATGTGCAAAGCCAAGCCAGCATAAGTTTTTGTATTATATTTTTTATTCTTTTGAAATCGTTATTAGCTTTCGCATGTGTGACGGTACTCCATAATGGCGTTGTCAACAAACCGAAAAGAATTGAAATAGTACTAAACATTTTATATGAAATATTGAATTGAGTAACAAGTTCTGTTGAAAAAAACTTGCTAATTAAGATATTTGTGGTTTGATACTGAACAACGAATGCAACGTTTACAACGAAGAACTTCAATCCGAGCTCAGAGACGTTTGATAAATCTTTTAGATTAGGCAACTTGAATTTCTTTAATAAGTGATTTTGTTTTATTAACTGAATATAGAACAGAATCAACAGGACAATTAAATTAGACGAAACAACTGCTGTTCCTAAATATATGATAGACGGTTTTGTGTATTTTCTAAGAAAAAAAATAAATACAAGTCCTAATATATTTCCAAATAATAAGGCAAGCGATACGTTTTCAGGCTTTTGCTTTGCTAGTTGTATTGGATTATAAATTTGCAACACAAATTGAAGGGAAAAAAGTATTATTATAATATCAAAAAGCACTTTTATAGTTTCGTCATAACCAACATCGATACCTAAAAATGAAGACCAATGTATATTCTTAGAAAAGGTGTAGTATGTTATAACTACCATTGATCCAATAATCAAAAGAGCACACAGAGTGGTTTGAAATAGTTTTCTTTGTTCTTCAATATCATTTCTAGCTTCTGCTTCAGCAAATCTGTTCCTAAGTCCATTTCCAAAGCCAAGATCAAGAAGGTTGAACCAACTGAGAACAGAACTCAAGGTTAGCCATATACCATACTCATTTTTGTCAATGTAACTAAGTGTTAATGGCACGTATACCAAATTCACTAAGATACTTATAGCTTTTATTACAGCAGATATTAAAATGGATTTTCTCACAGCCTAAATTAATTTACTAATTAACTCTTCCATGGTGTATTCATGCCGAAGTTTGTTGATATACCACTCATCCCAAGTGTCTTTTATTGAATGCGTGTAGCCTTCTAATTTTAGAATTTCATCAATGTTTTTAATGAAAAATGACCTGTGAGCTTGAATCTGTTCGAGAATATCAACTCGTATTGTTGTTGACGAAATATTTTTCTTAATTAACTCATTAATGCCTTCTGATATAGATTTTTCTGAATCTTCTACAATGATTGAATTCATTTCGTTAAAAAAAACCTCTCTACCACCTTTTGATTTCGTTGAAACTACTGGTATTCCTGCAAGAAGGTATTCACAAGATGCATACATCGCCCCCTCAATTGCTGAAAGTGCCAATCCCACTCTCGATTGGTTGTAAGCAAGATTGACCTCTTCATTGTTTAAGAAAGTAGGCTTTCCATTCGTATAGTTTAACCAGATGTGCCCTGTTAAGGCTTTGTCAACACTATCTTTGTAATCAACGTTTTGGAAATTGTAAGTAAGCAAAGCAACGTTAGATGTTGTCTTCAATAAAAGATGTCTTTTGAACGCTTTTAACGTAGCATTGTAAATAGCTTTATAAGTTTTTTTTGTATCGGGTAGGATTTTAAAGATATTTTCATCGATAAAGCAATTTTGGTTGCAAAAAAAACTATTAATTCCGAGCAATTTCAGTATGCGATTTTCTTTACGAGTATTGGCCATCACTAGTATTCGAATGCGTGGATACTTTAATCTATTTTTGAGTATTTTATAAAAAATTTTTATTGCCTGAATTGGGCTTTCTATTGACCACCATATGCCACATACAAAATAAACTTTTTGATCTATTCTAATTTTATTGTTTATTCCAGCTGATATTGACTCAATGTTGTTAAAATCATTCAGTGCCAAGATTTTAGCATGTTTGTCAATTACTGTACCGTATATTACACTTTCCTGCGGCATGACTCAAAACCATTTTACTTATATGCTACCAAGCATTAACATTCCCTTTAAGCATCGCGCCAACGGTCATAAAACATATCTTCATATCCACGCCAAAACTTTGGCGCTTTACGTACAACTGGTCGTAAGTGACCCGGTGCTTCATCTTGGCCAGTTTATCCGTTTCGCCCCGGGCACCCCGTACCTGGGCCAGTCCCGTTACACCCGGCCGTACATGGTAGCGCAGGTGGTAGTTGGGAAGGGTAAACCAGTAGCGGTCATCGTGCTCGATGGCGTGGGGGCGTGGACCTACGATACTCATATCGCCCAATAGTACGTTGATGAACTGGGGCATTTCGTCGAGGTTGGTTTTGCGTAGAAACCGGCCAATGGGCGTTACGCGGGCGTCGTTTTGAGTCGCCTGCGCAAACTGCGTGGGGCGGTAATACATGCTGCGGAATTTCAGGCACCAGAACACCTGCCCAAACTTACCGCTCCGGCGCTGCCGGAAAAAAATGGGTCCGGGCGATCCGATCCGAATGAACAGCCCCACCACCGGCACCAGCCACGACAGTACCGTGATGGTTACGAGCAGCGCCACGAGGACATCGAACAGGCGTTTGCCGCGCCGGGCGTACCAGGAATCGGGACCCAGGGCCGCAGCGGGTACCGGGTCGACGGCCGCCAGGTAGCCGCCGACCGTTTGCGTGTCGAGAGAGAGCATGGTGTTCGGGAGGGTTGTATGGTGTGTGGGTGTGGATAGGGAGACTTGCGCTGAGGGCTAACTCAACCGCTTGCGCAGGCTGCTTTTGGCCTCGTCTTCATAGTAGGCGTTGTACCCGTAGCTGCTATAGTAGGATTCGCCGTCGCCGGTTGCGTTCAGAATTACGTTCAGTTTGTTGAAGCGCTGTTCGCGGTACCAGGTTTCGAGCTGGTCGAGGTAGAACTTGGGCGTTACATCGTGCCGCACCACATACATGGTAGCGTCGGCCAGGGGTGCAATGAGCTGGGCATCGGTCACGAGTCCGATCGGTGGCGAGTCGATAATGACGTAGTCGAAGCGGGCTTTCAGCTCGGTAATCAGTTCAGTTAGTTTGGGCGTGCTCAGCAGCTCGGAGGGGTTGGGCGGAATGGGGCCGCAGGAAACCATGTAGTAGTTCTCATAGCCGTCGATGGGTTGCAGCACCTGATCGAGCGTAGCTTCGCCGATGAGGAAGTTGCTGATGCCCAGCCCGGGATCGACGCCCAGGTTTTTGTGGATCTTGGGTTTGCGCAGATCCATCTCCAGAATGACAGTGCGCCGGCCGGTAATGGCCAGACTGGCCCCCAGGTTGAGCGAGATAAAGGATTTGCCTTCGCCACTGATGCTGGAGGTAAAGAGCAGCACCTGGCTGGGATCGGCCGAGCGCAGAAACTGCAGGTTGGTGCGCAGCGTCCGGATCTGTTCGGCAATAACCGACTGCGAGCGGCCCCGGATCACGATGGGCTCCGGCTTTTTGCTTTTAGTTAGCTCACCCAGAATAGGCGTATTGGTTTTCTGTTCCACGTCGAGCCGGCGCAGAATTTTGTTGTTCATGGCGTCGCGCCCGGCCATTGCCGCTACCGGTAGAAGCAAGCCAACCAGGCCAAACAGCAGGAAGAAAATTCGTTTAACCGGCTTAACGGGCTCACCATCCGAAAGGGCGGCATCGATGGTGCGGCTGTCGGAAATGGTGGAGGCAAAGGACACGGCGGTTTCTTCGCGCTTTTTCAGCAGGTAGGTGTACAGGTCGTTTTTAATGGCCTGCTGGCGGGCAATGTTCAGCAACTGCCGCTCTTTGGTCGGAATGGTACGGATCATGCCTTCCATGCGGCCGTTGTTGGCCACCATCTGCTGCTGCGAAGTCTGCAGCTGCTTTTTCATCGACTGCACGTTTTCGCGGATGCTCGTACGGGTTTCGGCAATCTGGCTTTCGAGGGTCTGCACCAGCGGGTTCAGCTCCGAGGTGGTCCGGATTACCTGTTCCCGTTTCAGTTCCAGCTCCGACAGCCGGTTCACCATACCCACCATGACCGGATCGGCCAGCCCCAGCGTAGCGGGCGCCATACCCTGCTGATTGGCCTTATTATCAACGTAGCGCTCTACATCGTTGAGCGCCCCCAGCTGCATTTTGGTCTGGTTCAGCTGGGCATCGTTCTGCTGCACGGTGGTCAGAAACGCCTGGGCCTGTGCGCTCAGGTCGGTAATGCCCTGGGTCGATTTATAGTTCTCGACGTCTTTTTCTACCGAGGCCAGTTCGCCCGAGATCAGGCCCAGCCGGTCTTCGATAAACTTGAGCGTGTTGGCGGCCATTTTATTTTTATCGGCAATGGCGGCCTGGTTGTATTCGTCGATCAGCTGATTCAGGATCAGCTCACCCCGCTGCGGCAGGGCATCCTCCATGGTGAGCATGATCACGCTCGACGCTTTGGAGGTGGGTTCGGCCTTGAGCGTTTTCAGATAAGCCCGCACGGCCTTGGGGCGTGGGTCGACACGTACGATAACCGGGGTGGTCTGTTCATTGACGGGCTGGCGGCCAAATACGCGCAGCCGGCCGTAGGGCGTCTGGATGCTCTGGTTCAGCGGGTAGCGCGTATCGTTGATGCTTACCTGCCGGGCATTGGGAAAAGTCAGTTCGAGCGGCTCTTTGTAGAGCTCGTCGGTCGCTTTCTCCACAATCAGCCGCACGGGGGGCGCAAAGGTTTCGCGCTTGCCGAAGGTGGTGGGGCTGTAGTAGCGCGTGGCCAGGTCGTTGCGGGCTACGATCTTATCCATGAGCGTAAACGACTTCAGAATCTCGGTTTCGTTTTCGACCACCTTCTTGGGGGTGAAAATTTCGAGTTCTTTCAGCATGCTTTCGCTGTCGAGCCCTTTCTTCTCGTCCTTGATGAGCAGGCTGGCCTGCACCTTGTAGATCGGCTGCTGGTAGAGCAGGTACACGTAGGCCGCCAGCAGCCCCAGCAGGGTGCAGCCCAGAAACCAGGGCCAGTTGTTGCGGTAGCGGAGCAGCATGGCCCGCAGGTTTTTGTTCTCGGCCTCAACGGTCTGGTAGGGCACGTAGGCGTAACTTTTGTCGCTCATGGCGTGGTTTTGTTCGGGATTGAACGGAATTGCGATTGCAGCGGAGCGCTAGTACCGCGAGAAGATGATAGCAATAAACGAGAGGGCACTCAGGATAATGGGCATAGTCTGGTAGAACCGGTCGGCGCTGGCGACGCGGGCCTTGCTGGGTTCTACGTAGACCACGTCGTTGGGGTGCAGGTAGTAGTAGGGCGACAGAAAGACGTCGCGTTTGGTCATGTCGAGCCGCTGGTAGGTGCGCTGGCCGTTTTCTTCGCGGACCACCAGCACGTTGTCGCGCCGGCCGTAGATGGTCAGGTCGCCAGCCAGGCCGAGGGCTTCGGGCAGCGTAATGCGTTCGTTGGCCACGTTGAACAGGGAGGGCCGGGCCACCTCGCCCAGCACGGTGATGCGGAAGTTCAGGTTCCGCACGCTCACGGTTGGCTCTTTCAGATACGGTTTCAGTCGGGTCCGGATCTGCTCGGCGGCCGTGGTGTTGGTCAGGCCGGCCACGCGCACCAGCCCGATCAGCGGGAGCGTCACGGTACTGTCGGGATTAACGACGTAGCCGGGGGTAGCGGGCAGGGGCGTGGTCGCGCTCAACTGCTGTTGGGGCTGCTGCATGGTTTGCAGCATGTAGGGGTTAAAGAACGCCGAGGCTTCGGGGTTGAGGCTGCTGACCTGGATGGAGAGCAGATCGCCGGGCTGAATGGCGGGCGAAAAAGGCTTCTGGAGCAGGGCATCCGGCCGGCTCGACAGGTCCTGGAAGTAAACCAGCTGCTTCGGGCTTACGCAGCCGGAAAGGCTGGCCAGTGACAGGCCGGCAACGGCCAGAATTGTACAAATACGGGAAAGAAGGGGTGTACGCAGGAAGACGTCGAGCATGCGGTAAAAAGAAGATTGTGGATAGAAAAGAGACAAATGAAGACATGGTCCGGCCCCCTTTCACTCGTTTTGCAACCGAAAGATACGGGCACTTTTTAAAAAAGCCGGCCTAGTTGCCTTATAAAATTTGGATAATCAATTGATGTACTGAATATTTATTCTGTTTATTACTTGTTTGTGTTAAGAAAAAATATTTTTATTCTGATTTAACCTTTTTTGCAAAATGAATACTAAAAGAATGTATTTAGTGCGTTGTTTCGGTTGTATCGGTATATAACGGATGCTGTATATAGTGCATAATGCGTCGGACGAAAAGCAGGATAAATTGCATTTGGCAAAGATGAAAGGCATTTAATTTATTTAACGGTAACAATACTCCATCGGAATGGTGGTCAACTGGCTTATTTACCGGGTTTCCGGGCTGGATATTGGCGGGGCTTTATGGATAATAGCATTGAAAAAATAGGATTAAACAGGATCGATATAAAAATCGTTACCACCTGTTTATCTGTGGGTTTAGCCCCGTTCAAACGGGCTATGTGGCATAGAGCCGAGGTGAGGTGTCTTTTTGTTAATCATTTTTGTAAAACGTAAATTAGTGGCATCATAGATGCAGCGGTATACCCGACGCAGGTGGAGCTGGCCCGGTCGGGTTGGCGGTTGCCACTGGTTTTCCGCTCCTGCGTCGCTGATACCAACGAATGAGCAGACGCAGCATATTCTACGGACTGATACTGGCCGGCCTGCTGGGTCGGTCGGTGTGCGGGCAGGCCCTTCCCGATACCACCACCCGCCCCCGGCTGGCGTATATCGAACTGGGGGGGCTGGCCGCCACAGCTGCCCCGACCCCTTTCTGGCTGCGCAGCCGGCAGTACGGCATCGTACCCCTCGGTAACCCCGCCGGGCTGGTCCGGCTGGGGGGCGTGCTGAACCGTGCGCTGACGACCCGCCCCCGGGGGCTGCGGCTCAGGCTGGGCGCTGAGGTGGTGGGGCAGGCGGGCCCTTCGGGCGGGCGGCTGCTGCTGCCGGAAGCCTACGCGCAGCTGCGGCTGGGCGTGTTTGAGTTGTACGGGGGGCGTCGGCGGGACGTGTTCGGGCTGGTCGATACGCTGCTGAGTTCGGGCTCGTATGCCTGGTCGGGCAATGCGCTGCCGTTGCCGAAGGTGCAGCTGGGTACGGCGGGCTTTGTGCCGCTGGGCTTCACCAGAAACTGGCTGGCCATCAACGCGTTTATGGCCCACGGCTGGTTTGCAGGCACCGATTCCATTCAGGGGTCATACCTGCATCAGAAAGCCGTGTATCTGCGGCTGGGCAAACCGGGCGGGCGGGTGCAGCTCTACGGTGGGCTGCTGCACAACGCCCAGTGGGGGGGGCGCTCCGACTACCGCTACCGGCGGCTGTATCCCAACAACGGGCAGCTGCCCTCGTCGCTGGCCGACTTCGGGCGGGTGCTGGTGGCCAAAGCCCCCGAGCAGGCACCGGGCAACAACGTAACGGAGCATGATGCGCTCAACCAGATCGGCAACCACCTCGGCTCGGTCGACCTGGGGGCCACGGTCCGGCTGACGAACTGGCAGCTGCTGGGCTACTACCAGCACCCGTTCGAGGATAAGTCGGGTTTGCAGTTTGCCAACTGGCCCGACGGGCTCTACGGGCTCTCGCTCCGGCGGCCGGGCGCACCGGCGGGGGGCTTCCGAATCGACCACCTGCTGCTGGAAGTGCTGTCGACGCTCGATCAGAGCGGCACCGTACTGCCCTTCGGTCTCGACGATTATTTCAACAACTACCAGTACCTCGACGGCTGGACAACGGGCGGGCGCACCATCGGCACGCCGTTTATAGGCCCCAAAGCCGATCTGCGACCGGCGCTGGTGGCGGGCACCACGCGTACCCGCTTTGCCGTGGGCAACAACCAGCTGACGCTGCTGCACCTGGGTGTGGCGGGGCGCTCGGCGTCGGGCCTGTGGGTGCAGCTGCTCGTATCGGCCAGCCGCAACCAGGGCATCATGCGGGCGCCCTTCAGAATGCCGGTGAACCAGCTGTCGGCGGGGCTGACGGCCGGCTCCCCGGTATCGTGGCTGGGCGGGGCCGACCTGCGCCTGAGTCTGGCCCTCGACCAGGGCGACCTGTACCCGGCATCGGCCGGTGCCTGGCTGGCCCTGCGTAAAACGCTGGTACCGCCGGGCCGCTAAGCCGGCCCGTATGAATGACGATTGTTTATCACTATGAATCAGCAACCTACTCTCGTTACCGACCGGGTGCAGCGGGCATCGAAGCCCAGTCCGCCGGGTCCTGTTGCGGCTGGCGCACGCCGGTCGGTTGTCAGCCTGTCGGTTTATACCGGCACCTACGCTGCCTTTATCGATGCGGTTATGCAGGCCGCTCACCGGCACGAGCCGCGCAGCGCCTGCTTTGCCAACGTACACATGGTGGTCGAAGCCCGGCGCGACCCGGCCATCGCGGCAGCCGTCAACGGGGCCGACTGGGTATGCCCCGATGGGGTGCCGCTCACCTGGGCCATGCGGCTGCTCTACGGGCTGCGGCAGGAACGGGTAGCGGGTATGGATGTAACGGATACGCTGCTGGCGCGGGCTGCGGCCGAGGGCGTATCGGTTTATTTCTTCGGGTCGACACCCGAGGTGCTGGCGCGGATCCGGGCGCAGTGTGCCGACCGGTTTCCGGGGCTGGTAATAGCCGGCATGGTATCGCCCCCGTTCCGGCCGGCCACGCCTGCCGAAGATGCTGCGGCTGCGGCTGCCATTCGGGCATCGGGGGCGGGGCTGGTATTCGTGGGGCTGGGGTGTCCGAAGCAGGAGCGCTGGATGGCGCGGCTGCGGGGACAGGTGCCGGCGGTGCTGCTGGGCGTTGGCGGGGCGCTGCCGGTGCTGGCCGGCGATCAGGCCCGGGCAGCGGCCTGGATTCGGCGGGCCGGGCTGGAGTGGCTGTTTCGACTCCTGCTCGAACCCCGGCGGCTGCTGAAGCGCTATGCCGTTACCAACCCGCTCTACGTGTATTACCTGCTGAAGCAATGGCTCAGGCGTTAATTGAACGAGGCCCGTCGCATGACGGGCCTCGGTTGTTTAGCGGAACCCGGCGAGGGTTTTGATTCGGTTCACGATTCGGGTCTCGACGCTGTATTTGCGCCGGAACGACTGGCTGTAATAGGGATCTTCGACCACGGCGGTCGGCAGCTGGTAGGGGCGGGTTTCCTGCTGGTCGAGGGTGGTTTTGTATCGGTTGAAAATGTTGGTGTGGGTGGCATCCTGGTCGAAACCGATGTTGTCGACTTTGGAGTAAACCGGGTACACGGTGTAGGCGTGGTGTTTGGCCTGGTGGTAGCCCCAGCGGATGGCCCACGAGTCGAGTTTGCCATCCATCTGTTCGCGCAGCATACGCAGCAGGTCCGATCCGCCGGCCGCAAACCGGGCCTGCGCGGCCTTGTCGGTCAGAAAGGCCGGGTAGTCGGTCATGTCCCAGTCGACCGACTGCCAGCGGTCGGCCCAGGTGGCCCAGCCCCAGGAGGCATAGCGCGGAAAAAAGTAAGCATCGTGGGGGTAATTGCCGGGCTTGCGGAAGGGGAAGGTGTAACCCGACACCGAATAAACCTTCGGCTCGTGCTGGTAGGTCTGCAGGCAGGCATTCATATACGACAGAAAGGTGGGGGCCGTGATCAGGTCATCTTCGAGGATGATGGCGCGGCCGTGTTCGCCGATGACCTGCGAGACACCCCGGATCACCGAACGGGCCAGTCCGCGGTTTACGTCGCTATATCGGCGTTCGATGCGGGCAAAGCCATCGACCGTATCCAGAAACTGTTTGACCTGATCGACGCGGGGCGCATCGGCCGGGCCTTTTGGGCCATCGACGAAGATGTAGAGGGTGCTGTGGGCCGCCAGCGTGTTTTGCTGCAGCGCCTGGACAGTCTGTTTCAGGGCGTCGTAGCGTTTGTAGGCAAACAGTACGATCGGAGCGGGAGAGAGCGGGAGCGTAGTCATATCAGCGCGTGGCAGGCTGTTGTTTGATAAATTCCAGTTGAGCGTCGAGGGCGAGGTATAGTTTCTTGGCTACTTTCTTGAGCCGGTAGAAGGGATACAGCAGGTAGTTGGTCCGGAACACCGCCGAGGGGGAGTTCGCCAGGGCGGGCAGGGTGCGTCCCAGCGTGAAGCCCGACAGGGCTGCCGGGTCGGTCACGATGCGCCCCTGCATCTGATTCGCCATGTTTTTGGCGTGGATGAGCTGAATCCAGAGCGGTTTACCGGTCAGTTCGAAGGTGGGGGTGCGGTAGAACCACTTGTGGTGGGGCCGGTGCATCACCGTTTTCAGGGCGTCGCGGCCCCGATATGGTTCCACATACGAGATAAAGGGGCTGGAGTAATAGATGCAGGCACTCACCTTCAGCTCTGGTTCGACCTGCATACACAGGCCCCGCGTCATATCGACCAGCCCCGACTCGATAGGGTGGCTTTCCACGAACGTCCGGATGGTGTGCAGGGCATCGGTATGCAGCATATCGTCGTTATCGATGCGGGTCGTGATGATGCCGGTTGTCTGGTCGTCGACCTGGGCTGCGATGGTGGTTTTGATCGCATCGGTCAGCTCGTCCATGTCCTGAATGAAAACGGGCTGGAACGCCGGGAATCGGGCCTGGTACTGCCGGATGCGCTCTCGGAACGGTTCGGGCGTCTGAACGTCGAAGAAAACCAGCCAGGTGAAGGGGCTGCGGGTGGCGTTGCTTTGCACCGACGGAAAACAGTAGGCGTCGAAAAGGGCGAAGCGGTTCTGCAGCCAGTCGTCGGTTTTAACGGTGTTCTGGTTCTTGTCCGTCAGCCAGGCTTTGTTGCGGACGTTGAAGCGGGTAATCAGAAAGTGGTTGTACATGGCCGTTGACAGCGACGCGGATAGCGTTGGTTGCGTACTAGCTAAGGTCGGTATGGATTTCTGGATATGCTACCTTTTTTGTTTAGTAGTATAGATAAAGTTAAACAATCACCGTGCCACGGCTGAAGGTGCTCATTATTTGTTTGCTAAGTGTATCTACTTAGTAGCTTACATCGAGCGGTTCTGAACCAAATAGGACAAAAGCCAGAAAACGAATAAAACGCGGATGGCTACCAAAAAACGGCTGTTTTCTACCATTCATCGAAGGAAACCGACCAAACACCGGTTTAGGGATCGGATGTCCTGTGCCGCTGGCTAGGTCCGGCAGGTTTTAATCTGTTTTTAATTAGTTGCTGATTATCAACTAGTTATGATCGGGTCTGTTCAAGTGAAACCGGATGGGCCGGGCTGAAACGGCAAAAAAAACAGCTTAGAAAGTATATTTATACTAGCTTTTAGTTACAAATTGCCTAAAAAATGAACCGGCTATTTCGCCGAAAAACAGCCGTTTTTTGTCGAAAAAGGACTGGAACCTGCAGTTCATAGAATAGAAAAAAAGAAGGGCCGCGCAATGGCCAATTTTGTCATGTACTTAAAGACAAGGCAAAAACAATGCGCTCCTTCTTCACTCAATCGGCCTCTAAAAACGTAACTCTCGTGATCGCTTTCATCGTAACGGCGCTGATTTCGGCCTGTAACCCTAAAGGTGATGCAGTGGTACCCCAGAGTGTTTCGGTTGATGTGAACGCTTCGTCGAAGATCGACGCAACCACCATCGACGACAGCACGAGCACGCTGAAGTCGGTTGCCTCTTTCCCGATCGGTATCGCCCTGAACTCGAAACTGATCGTCAACAACCCGAAAGTAGCCGGCCTGGTATCGACCCAGTTCAGCTCGCGGACGGTGCCGGTGTTCATGAACATCCAGTCGGCTCCCGGCAAATTCAACTTCACCGAACTCGACAACAGTGTGAAACTGGCCCAGGGGCTGAACCTGCGCCTGCACGGTCACTGCCTGGTGTATCACCTGGCTGCTCCCGAATGGATGACGCAGTTCAAAGGCACCACGGCTGAGTTCGAAGCCGCCATCAAAAACCACATCCAGACGGTAGTAGGTCGCCAAAAAGGTAAAATCGCCAGCTGGGATGTAGTTAACGAACTGTTCGATTACAAAGGCGAACTGCAGAAAACGGCCTTCCGCGCCCTATACCCCAGCGATGCTGCCTACATGACCTTCGTTAAGAAATGCTTTCAGTGGGCACACGAAGCCGATCCGGCCGCTACGCTGATCTACAACGAAAACTGCCTCGAGTCGAATCCCGCCAAACTGCAGGCCGTTCTGAAAATGATCGCTGACTTCAAACTGAGCGGCACACCCATCAACGGCATCGGCACCCAGACCCACATCAACCTGACCACGTCGGAAGCCGGTGTTCGGAACGCCCTGCAACAACTGGCCGCTACGGGTCTGAACGTGCACATGTCGGAACTCGACATCGCCGTGAATCCTAAAAACGATGCATCGTTCACCTTCACCAAAGCCATCGCAGTAGCACAGCGTCTGAAGTACCAGACGATCGCCACGATCTACAAACAATCGGTTCCGGCCGCTCAGCAGTACGGCATCACGCTGTGGGACATCAGCGACGCCGACAGCTGGCTGGTAACCGAAAAGCAGCCCCGCGAAATGCCGACGCTGTTCGACACGCAGTACAACAAGAAAGCCGCTTTCTTCGGCATGCTGCAGGGGCTGAAGTAATCAGCAAGACAAATCATGAGAAGAGGGAATACCGAATAAAAAACCCCGGCCGATGTTTCGGCCGGGGTTTTTTGTGTGCTGTTGGCAGGCGGGGCTCAAAGGGAAGGGTGGCGGTGACGCCCGTAGCGATGCCACCAGCGCAGGTATCCCTCGACCCGACCAAGCCACAGGGCCGTGTGGGTGACGAACTGGGCGGGCCGGAAGACGTAACGCCACGACCGGATGAACGGGGAGGTCAGACCGCGCAGCACCACGTAGGGGGCCGACTGGTGTTTGGCGTACAGCCCTCCGGTTCCCCGGGCGCGGTGGCGCGTGAAGGCAAACTGCTGTTCCAGGCTGTCGAACCGGCGGGGGGCGTACTTGTGGTGTACCCGGACTTCGGGCGAAAACAGAACGGTATGCCCCCGCCGGGCGACCGAAATCATGAGATCGGTTTCTTCGCCACAGCCGAAATAACCGCCGTTTTCGCGGTAGGCACCAAACTGGTGATCGAATGGATCGGCAGCCGGCAGAGCCTCCCGGCGAAAAAACTGGATGATTGCACTGGTAGGTACCGACCGGAAGTCGAGCAGTGAGCGCAGGGATACGGGTTCGGCCTGCGCGGGCACCACTACCGCGTGCTCGACCCAGCGGCCCAGTATGGCGCCCAGCGCGGGCTGGTCCGTGAAGATGGCCATCACACGGGCGAGCGTATCGGGTTCGTACCAGCAGTCGTCGTCGGGAAATCCGATGAGGTCGTAGCGGGCTTTGGTGAGGCCGTAGTTGCGGGCCAGCGACTGGTTGTTGCGGTCGAACCGCAGGTGCTGCACGTCGATGACCGGATTGCGCGGAGTATCCGCCAGCAGCCGGTCGATGCGGTCGTCGCGGTTCTGATCGACGATAATCAGGTCGATGGCGATGCCGGTTACCGGCCCCAGCGATTCGATAAACCGGGCCAGTTCGTCGGTCCGGTTCAGGGTGGCGACAATAAGGCTGATTTGATTGGCTGGCATAACTGTGGAAGGAAAAAGTCGATTGATCAGGCCCGAAGTCGCTGCATAAAGGCCGACAGATTACGCCGGACGACGGCTTTGTAATACGCCTGGGGGGTAAGGAAGTTGTAGCGTTTTTTTATAGCAAACGATTCGAGCTGGCTGGCCGGGTTGATGGAGGCTCCGCCTTCACGAAAATTGGCCAGCAGGTGGTAAAGTTGCTGAAAGGGGACCTGCCGGGTTTTGAGCCGGAGCATCAGCTCGTAATCGGCCGCAAATCGGTATTGCTCATCGAAACCGCCAAACTGGTTGTAAAACGTGCGGGGAACAAAGCAGGTCGGATGCTGAATCATTCGTTGGCCCAGAAAGTCATGATGGGTGGTCAGCACGGAAAATTCCCTGTCATCGACAATCAGGCGAAGCATGCCGTAGTATACGGCATCGCCATGCTGTTCGTAGGCCGCTGCCACGGTAGCGAGCGCGTCGGGTTCGTACCAGTCATCGCTGTTGATGATACCGATCAGATCGCCCGTAGCCAGCTGAATTCCTTTGTTCATGGCGTTGTAGATGCCCGTGTCGGGTTCGGACAGGTAGCGGATACGACCGTTGGTGACCGCACTGTAGCGCTCAATAATGGCCAGTGTTGTATCGGTTGACTGCCCATCGACAAGGATATACTCAACCGGTTCGTACGACTGGGCCAGCACCGACTCAATGGTCTGCGCAATGGTACGTTCACTGTTGAAGCAGGGTGTTATGATGGAGAAACTGGGTTTCATCGACGGAAGAAGCGGATAGAACTACTGCAGTTGAATGGTGGATCGGGGCATTGCCGGACGACTTGGTACGGGCTGACTCACAATGTTGATCGTGGGCCGGATGCGTTGTCGGTTCGTATGCTGGCGAATCAGCAGTCCCAGAAAAATAAACACGTGAAAAAGCGGGAGTTCAAAGAAGATTTCGCTGAAGGATAATATCAGGATACAAACCGTGAAGGGAAAGGCGAACAATCGATTGAGGCCGTGTACGCTGCACAGTTGCCAGAAGCTGTAATAAATCAGGCCAATGTAGAGCAGGGCAAACAGAACACCCCACTCCACAAAGAGTCCGGTCAGGCCGCAGTTACGCTGAGCGGTTTTGTCGAGTCCGCCAATGCGGGAGTCGCGGTCGCTTCCTTTGCCCAGTAAGATATAAAGCTGGCTCTCTGAAATCTCGAATAGATCGAGCATGGCGCCGGCTACCCGCGAATCGCCCCGCGTGTCGATGTTGATATCAGCCTCGTTGATCTCATTGTTGATTTTTTCCTGCAGAAAGGGCAGGTCGCTGTAGAGGTAGATACTGCCCGATACGGCCATAACTAGCAACGCCAGTTTTAGCAGGGGTTTGGTGCGCGAGTTGATGACCGTTACGGAAACTAGAAAAATGAAATAAGCGATGAAGCCGGTGGTCGAGAACGTGGTAATAATGGTCAGGGTAAAAACAAGACCATGCCGATTGAAAATGTGACGTGTACTGATGAAGTTAAAAAGTTGCGCAATGAGTAGCAGTGAGGCAAATACTGTTGGCTCCCAGAAAGGGCCATTGTTGCGAACCTTGTAGAAGTTGTAATCGAAATTATAGAAAATGGGATTTGTTTTTGTGACGTTCTTCCCATCGAACTCAATGTATTCGGACGTGATGCGGAACATGGCGGGAAACGAATTGTCGATGGAATGGACCAGACCCGGGTTGATTAACAGGAGCCCGAAGACAACCAGACTGATAATCGAGATCCAGTAAAGAACAGTGACGTAGATGACCTGGAACCGCAGTTTCAGGTAATAGACACAGAAGGCGGCCAGGAAAAAGGCGAATACAACCTCCCGAACGATACTAAGATCGTATTTGGGAAAATAAAGAAAATGATAGAGCTCGAGGGCCGCCACGATGCCGAGCATGTAGCCAACCTCTTTACGAAGTACCTTGAGCAGCGAGTGTGCTACCAGCAGTAGCGAGAGTACCACCAGGCCCCGGCCATAATTGCTTTTGAAAAAGGGAATGGTTGAGTAAGCAATCAGGGCGTATACCAGCAGGTATTCGACCCATTTCTGGTCGACCAGCTGCTCGGCGGGTCTGGTATGGGGAGAGTATGGCATGGCCTTCATCGCACAATGGGGAGGGAAACGCTGGCTGTCGGATAGTGACGCGTATGCTGAATATGAAAAGAGAGGACGGGTAGGTAGTTTGTAATACCAGCGTCTATGAATACGAAACGGCTGGCTTGTGTGGGCCGGTACCCATCGGGTCGGGCTGCAGTGACCGCACATACCTGGCAGGATTGCCTGCCCATATTTCATCGGCAGGGACAGGGCGGGTAACCACTGAGCCGGCTCCGATTACAGACCGGTCGCCTATGGTAATTCCTTTTAGTATGAGCGTATTGGCACCCACGAAAACATCGCTTCCAATCCAGATTGGGGCCTGCCGGGCTGGGTTGACCGGGTCTCGGCGCAAGTGGGCTTCAAGAGGATGAAAATCGGTGTCCCACAGGCAGCTGTTGCCGCCAAAATTGCTGTAGTTGCCAATCCGAATGGAGGTGGCCGCGTAGATCGATGTGCCCGAGAAGCCGCTGTTTGCTCCAATTAACAGTTCCGCATTGGCCAGCACACAAATAGAAACCGGCTTGGTAAGGCCAACAAAGTTGTGGCGCGTGGTAGACCGGAACACAACGTTGTCCTGAATAACGACGCGGGCGGTCCGGGCTATACGGAGTTGTATGGGTCCGTATACGCGAACGCCTTTCCCAATCTGTACCTGCGGATAACGAAGTCGGATACCCAGCAACCGAATCGATGAGGAGGTATCTCGCCACCAGGCGTCGGCCCGGCGTATAAATCGTCCAAGTGGTAGGCTCATAGGCGACTGATTTTACAGAGCTGTATCAAAAAACAGTCCAAGTCAGGCGTCTGCGTAGCCAGACCAGGTTGGTTGGGACGGTCAGGCTGGCAATCAGGCATTCCAGAGCTTGCTGGCGGTTTGATTGACTAGTTTACTGGCCTGAATAGAAAAAATAAACCCCATCGCAATGAAGAAGCAGGTGTTTGCGCCCACAATACCCGGCAGGCCAAACCACTTGCCGAACCCAATTGCCAGCGGAACATTGAGGGCTGCGCTGATCAGAATCAGGATAAGCTGTAATCTGACTTTGCCGACTCCGTTCAGTAGGTAGACATGAATCATATACCACATCATCGCACCCGAATAAATCGCCATGCAGAGCGAAAGACTAAACGGGATGGTAACGGTTTGACCAATCCAGAGCTGAAACAGGTAGGGCGACACAACCAGCAGTCCAACGGTGGCTACCGAAAAGAAGAGCCAGAGTTGTCGCATCTTTTGGAGTGTCTGCCGAAGCCAGTCAAAATCCTGCTTGGCGTAAGCGTCGGTAAACGAACTCCAGAGGGGGGTCATGATAATCGTAAAGACGAGGATCGAGATCGAAAAAAGCTTATAGCAGATATTGAAAACGGTAACCTGTTCCGGGCCCAGTATCCGTGCAATGATGATGTAATTGGTTTGCAGCAGCACCAGCGCACCGATCTGGATAAAAAAGAATGAAAGCCCAGTACCCAGCAGGGTGTTGGTATAGCGCAGCCGAATAGCCTTTAGGGACGGTCTGAAGGCCCGCATGCGCGTATGGAACAGATAAACAGACCAGATCAGCATGGTGCATACGGGGGCACCGGCAACAATCCAGACCAGCGTGGTGAGTTTTCCGGGAACATACTGCCGACAGGCATAGATAAGCAGCAGAATGAGCAACTGGCTGAACAAAGAAATCAGTGAAGCCAGCGAGGTCTGATGCGTTGCCGATAAAATCGTATTGATAAGCTGCACTACAAACTGCACACAGAAGAACAGAATGGCAATGAGCATTACCAGCTGTAAACTGTCGTTCGACTGCGCCTGAATGTTGAGGATATGCCGCCAGTCAACGTAGGGGTTAATCCAGATAAACAAAATGGATATTGCTGTAGCAATAATTGTCAATACGAAATAGGTGGTGCTGGTGAATGCTTTGGCTTCATCTGTCTGACCAAGGGCCAGGGCATAGCTCAGTTTGTTTTTGAGACCATTGCCAAGACCAATGTCGAAGAAGTTGAGCCAGCCCAGTACGGAACTTATGGTAAGCCATACCCCATACTCGGTTGGCGACACATAATCGATTGTCATGGGTACCAGCAGGAGACCAATGGCAATGGAGCCACCCTTGCTAAGCAGCGAAACCGCTACATTTTTCTTGACAAGTTGCGTGCGCTGATGACCATTTGTGAAAAAATGAGTGACCTTATGTCGAACTAGGTTAACCATTTGCATTTGCTTTCCAACCGTTACAAGTACAGATTAACAGGCTTTCTTGTCGCCGTTGACCATAGCCTGGGCGGTGGCCAGACAGATATGCAGATCAAGCCAGATTGACCAACGCCGAATGTAGAAATGATCGAGTCGGACCCGGTGCATCATATCAATTTGTCGGGCGGTTTCGCCCCGGTGGCCCCGCACCTGAGCCAGCCCCGTCAGCCCCGGTTTGATGGCGTAACGGCCGGGATAGTGCGCTACTGCATACCAGTGCTGGGCATCGAGCTGAATCGGATGCGGGCGTGGGCCCACAATGCTCATGTCGCCGAGCAGCACGTTAAGCAGCTGCGGTAGTTCGTCGAGATTGGTCTTGCGCAGAAAGCGGCCAATGGGCGTCACCCGGACATCGTTGTGGGTAGCCTGTCTGAAGGTCGCCATCGGCTCGTAGGTCATCGTTCTGAATTTCAGGCAGCGAAACGGCTTGCCGCCCTGCCCGGTCCGGAGCTGGACGAAGAAAGCGGGGCCCGGCGAGGTGAGCCGGATGAGTAGCCCAATCAGCGGCAGCAGCCAGATCAGCAAGGTCAGGCTAACGAGGAGTGCAACCAGCACGTCGAAGAGCCGTTTGCGAAGGCTGGATCGAACCGTTGGCACGGCCGCCGGAATGGACACGGCCGGGTTTGCTGCCCGGAACGAAGTCTGCTCATCGACTGGCGGTGAATACGAGTTGAGCATGAGTGCACCTGGTTAAACAAAAAAGTTGGGCGCAGCGCCGGAAGGCCCGCGCGTCGGGTCATAAAAAGCAACCCGTCGGCCGGTATGGCCGGGAAACCATACCGGCACGGACCTGTTAACGCAGCTTCCGGACGGGGGTGTTACCCGCTGATTCGCTTTCTTCGTAGTAGCCGCCATACTTGTTGGTGTAGCCATACTGGTACGACTCACCACTACCAACGCCATTCAGGATCAGGTTAAGGCGCTGGAACCGCTGCTCTTTCCAGAGGTTATCGATCATCCGCAGGTACGCCTTGGGCGTGTGGTCGTGCCGCACCATAAACATGGTGGCATCGACGAAGGGTGCAATCAGCTGCGAGTCGGTAACCAGACCGATTGGTGGCGAATCGACAATGACGTAGTCGAAGCGGGCGCGCAGTTCCAGGAGCAGTTTTTCCAGCATTGGGCTGCTGAGTAGCTCGGCCGGGTTAGGCGGAATGGGACCACAGGTAATGATATGGTAGTTGGCAAAGCCCGGAATGGGCTGCAAAATCTCGTCGAGGGTTGCTTCCTGGATCAGGTAGTTGCTGATGCCAACGGCGTTGGGCATGTTCAGCACCGAGTGCAGCTTGGGCTTGCGCAGGTCCATCTCCAGAATCACCGTCGACCGGTCGACAAGGGCCAGGCTGGCACCCAGGTTAAGCGACAGAAACGATTTGCCTTCGCCACTGATACTGGACGTAAACATGACCACCTGACTGCCGGTGGGGTTGCTGCGCAGAAACTGCAGGTTGGTACGTAAGGTCCGGATCTGTTCGGCAATAACCGATCGTTTGCCCGATACCATGACCAGGGGGTCGACGTTGCGGCTGGCCATGATTTCGCCCAGGATGGGAATCTGCGAGGCATCCTCGATGTCGGACCGGCGGCTGACGCGGTCGTTGAGCGCATCGCGGGCGGCAATCACGCCCACGGGAAGCACGAGGCCCAGCAGGCCAAAGAGCAGAAAGATGGTGCTCTCGACAGGCTTGATGGGCTTGTTACCACTGCGGGGCGGGTCGATGGTGCGGCTGTCGGCCACGGCCGAGGCATACGACAGGGCCGTTTCTTCCCGCTTCTCGAGCAGGTAGGTGTAGAGGTTGTTTTTGATGGCCTGCTGACGCGTAATGTCGACCAGCATACGCTCTTTGCGGGGAATGGTCCGGATCTGTCCTTCGAGCTGGCGGTTGGTTTGCTTCAGCTGCCGCTGCGTGCTGGCCAGCGATTGTTTCAGGCTGCGTACGTTGTCGGACAGGCTGCTTTTGGTGGCGGCAATCTGGCTTTCGAGCGACTGCATCATGGGGTTGCTGGCCGAGGTAGTGCGGCTCAGCTGATCGCGCTGCAGTTCGAGTTCACTCAGCTTGGTTACCAGCCCCAGCATAACCGGATCGCTGATACCCAGTGTGGCGGGCGCTACCCCCCGGTCGTTGCTCTTGCTGTCGACATACCGTTCGATATCGCCGATAACACCCAGCTGAATGTTGGCCTGGTTCAGTTCGGCATCGTTCTGCTTAACGGTTTCCAGGAACAGCTGCGCCTGCGAACTCAGATCGGTAATCCCTTCCGACGACTTGAACGATTCGACCCCTTTCTCAACGGACGAGAGTTCGCCCGAAATCAGCCGCAGCCGCTCTTCGATGAAGTTGAGTGTGTTGGCCGCTACAATGTTTTTGTCGACAACGGCGGCCTGGTTGTATTCACTGATGAGTTTGCCCAGCACGGCTTTGCCCCGGCTCGGAACAGCATCCTGCAGGGTCATCATCAGCACCGTCGAGGCTTTGCTGCTGGGCTCCACCGTCAGGTTTTTCAGAAAGCCGTCGGTGGCCGCACCAACGCTCATGGCATGTACCAGAATGGGGTCTTCGCTGGCCTGCAACGGTTTTGCGGCCACTACCTTGAGTTGACCGTAGGGTGTTTTGATCGACTGATTGACGGGATAGGACACCCCATTGATCTGTACCGTAGTTGGGTTGCTGACCACCACGCTCAGTTCTGTTTCGTAGAGGTCAGGTGCTGGCTTTTCGACCACCAGCCGGATGGGCGATGCACCGTACAGGTCGCGCTTGATGGTCGGGGTGGGGGTGTAGTACCGGACGTCCAGCCCCAGGCTTCGAACCACTTTTTCCATCATGGCATACGATTTCAAAATCTCCATCTCATTTTCGATGACTTTCTTGGGCGCCAGAATGTCCATCTCTTTCAGGATGTTGTCTTCGCTGAGGCCCTTCTTGTCGTCTTTAATGAGCAGGCTGGTTTTGATCTCGTAGATCGGCGTCTGAAACTGCAGGTAAGCGTAAGCCGCTGCCCCCATCAGGATTAGCGACAGCACAAACCATTTCCAGTGCCGGACGTAACGCATCAGAATGACGCGCAGATTCGGCGTTTGCTGAGCCTCGTATAGCTGATACGGTGCGTACGGATAATTAGACTGGTCGGACATGAGATGTGGGGATTGTAACGGACTGAGTATGACTAGAAGCGGGAAACGATGATGGCTACAAAGGACAGGGCGCTCAGGACAATCGGTAACAGCTGATTGGTACGGTCGGCAGTTGCGGCCCGCGATTTATTAGGCTCTACGTAGATGACGTCGTTTGGGTGCAGATAGTACTGGGGCGACTGGAACACCTTGCTCTGGGTCAGGTCGAGCCGTGTGTAGGTACGCTGTCCTCTTTCCTCCCGAATCAGCAGTACGTTGTCGCGCCGGCCGTAAATAGTCAGGTCGCCGGCCAGGCCGAGGGCTTCGGGCAGGGTAATGCGGTCATTATTGATCGTAAACATCGACGGACGGGCCACTTCGCCCAGTACCGTGATGCGGAAATTCAGGCTCCGGACACTGACCGTTGGCTCTTTCAGGAACGGCAACACTTTCTGGGTGATCAGATCGGCAGCCATAGCTGTAGTCTTGCCTACCACTTTTACTTTACCGATAAGCGGAATCGTGATCGAGCTATCGGGCGATACCACATAACCCGGCGTAGCGGGTATGGGCACACTGGGCGAGAGTGTAGTTTGCTGGGCAGAGTTCGGTAATGCGTAGGGGTTGAAGGCCAGTGAGGCTTCGGGGTTAAGACTGCTGATCTGGATCGATAACAGATCGCCGGGCTGTATGGGCGGATTGAAAGGCTGCTGCTGCACCCGCTCGGGCATACCGCTGAGGGTCTGGAAATAAACCAGTTTCTGAGTGTTGATACAGGCCGTTAACTGGCAGCAGACAATAAGCAGGAAAAGGGATGACCGGGTAAGCTGGCGTAGAAAGCCCGAGTGACGGCGGTTAAACATGCTTGACAAGAATAGATTGGAAGAGCGAATGAGAATGACTCGCTTATACCGACTGGAAATAGAGTCGGTCAGTAGCATGCAATATGTCTGCCAGAAAAATTGCATACTAGTAAGATAATTAAAGATTTTAAAGTTTATAGATAGTGTTAATATCTGATAGTAGCGACTACTATTTGTTTTCAATAGTAAAAGTATAATGAATAAAATGAGGAAATTTAGTTTTATTGGATTTGTTTAATCATTGCCAGTCAAAATGCAAAAACAGCCGATTTTGTGCGTTTTTGTTGATTAAACGGTACGTTACATGACTGATTACTACCGCTCAATTCAACTACGTAACGCTGTTGAACAACGTATTAAGTGTATTTTGTGATACGTAAAAACAAAAGAGGAAACATAATTATGATAGTGAAGCCCGATAGGGATACATGCGTTTGCTGCCAGGCGCCTTACACACAAAACCAGGTGAAATGGCCGGCATGAGTAGATTGAGGCCGATCCAGGGGTTTTCTGGCAGACGCTTCTGAATGCTCGACCGAGCGAACTTCTCCGAGACACTATGCGATTACTACGCCGTGGTTTGCTATTGGCTGGCCTGTCCGCCCTGGTTTTTCTGGCGCATGGCCAGTCCCTTTACCCCACCATCGGCCAGGTGGTGCGGACAGATGCGCGGCTCGACAGGCTGCTGCCGGCCGATGCCCGCATCGAGGTGCTGGCCTCGGGCTTTGTCTGGACCGAAGGACCCGTGTGGGTAAAACCACAACCGGGCCAGCCGGGCGGTTTTCTGCTGTTTTCCGATGTGCCGCAGAACACTATTTTCAAATGGACCGAGAAGGAAGGGGTAACGCCCTTTCTGAAGCCGTCGGGCTATACGGGGCTGGGCGCCTACAGCGAAGAGCCGGGCTCGAACGGACTGACGATCGACGGGCAGGGCCGGCTCGTGGCAGCCGAACACGGCGATCGGCGTATTTCGATGATGCCCCTCAACGGTACGGGCGGCAAGCAAACCCTGGCCGATAACTACCAGGGCAAGCGCTTCAACAGCCCCAACGATGTGATTGCGCACCCCGACGGGAGCTACTATTTTACCGATCCTCCTTACGGCATGCCCCGGCGCGAAACCGACTCGACCCGCGAACTGGGCTTTGGGGTCTACCGCATCGGGCTGACCCAGCCTGACGGGCACCGGCCCGTTACGCTCGTGGTCGGCGACCTGACGCGGCCCAATGGCCTGGCCCTGTCGCCCGATCGTAAGCTGCTCTACGTGGCCCAGTCCGACGGCGACCGGCCCGCTATCATGGCCTATCCGCTCCGGCCCGATGGATCGGTGGGAGCGGGGCGGCTGGTGTTTGGTAAGGAGCAGATGGCCCGGCAGGGGCTGCGGGGGGGCTTCGACGGTATGAAAGTCGATGAAGCCGGTAACCTCTGGGCCACGGGGGGCGGTGGCGTCTGTGTGCTGGCCCCCACAGCGGGCACCGGCCCCTACGATTTCCTGGGCCAGATCCGCATCGGGGGCGCTACGGCCAACTGCGCCTGGGGGAACGACGGCTCAACGCTATACATCACGGCCGACATGTACCTGTGCCGCATTCGTACTACCGCCAGAGGCCTGTTCTGATTCGCCGGGCGCAGTAGCAACCCGAACCGGGCCAGAACCCGTTTTTCCGGGGCAAAACGCAGCAGCCGCTTTTTTACTTGGGATTCTTTCGGTTAATTTTGTAGTAGGGCCGAGTGGCCTATACTAATGCAACAAAGTGAATGCTGGAGAATCGTAAGTACGTCATTATCGGCGTTTTCTGCCTGGTTGGACTGACGTATCTGGCCCGGCTGTTTTATTTACAGGTACTGGATGACAATTATTCGCTGGGCGCATCCAAAAACTCAATCAAACGGGTTATCGAAGTGCCCTACCGGGGCCAGATTTACGACCGCGACAACAAACTGCTGGTCGACAATACACCGGTCTACGATCTGTATGTGACGCCCAAACAGGTCCGGATGACCGATACGGCGGCTTTTTGCCGGCTGGTCAACATCACCCGCCCCGAGTTCGACAGTATCATGGGTACGGCGGTGAGTTACTCGAAGGTGAAGTCGTCGCTGTTTCTGCGTCGGCTGTCTAAAGAAGATTTTGCCCGTATTCAGGATGCCCTGGTCGACTACCGGGGCTTCACGCCCGTAATCAGCTCGATGCGCACGTACCCGGCCCATACCATGGCCAATGCGCTGGGTTACGTGAGTGAAGTATCGCGGCAGCAGCTCGATGAACAGGAATATCCCTACTACCGGCAGGGCGACTATGTGGGCCACAACGGGCTGGAAGAGCAGTATGAAGAACAGCTGCGGGGCCGGCGTGGGGTGAAGTTCATGATGCAGAACGTGCGCGGGGTCAACAAAGGGTCGTGGAAAAACGGCGCCTACGACACTATGGCTGTGGCGGGGCAGAACATGATCACCGGCATCGACTCCGAGGTGCAGCGTTTTGCCGACAGCCTCATGCAGAACAAGGTAGGGGCCATTATGGCGGTAGAACCCGCCACGGGCGAAATTCTGGTGTCGGTGTCGGCACCGACCTACGACCCCAATCTGCTATCGAGCCGGTCGTTTTCAGACAGCTACCGGGCGCTGCTCAAGAACCCCTATCGCCCGCTGATCAACCGCCCCATTATGTCGAGCTACCGGCCGGGGTCGACCTTCAAACTGATTCAGGCCCTGATCGGGCAGCAGGATGGTACGCTGACGCCCCACACGGTTTACGGGCACGCGGGTTCGCCCATGCGCTGCCACTGCCGGGGTGGGCAGGATCTGCGCGGAGCCGTGGGCAACTCCTGTAATCCCTACTTCTACCAGGTGTTTCGGCGTATGATCTACAACAACCCCGAGCGAAACACCTTCAAGGCGTCGGCGATCGGGATGGAGAAGTGGCACGAGCGGGTGAAAAAATTTGGCATCGGCCAGCAGCTCGGCGTCGACCTGCCCAGCGAACGGCGGGGCAATCTGCCCGATGTGGCCTATTACGATAAAATCTACGGCGGCTCGAACCGCTGGAAATTTTCCTACATCTCGTCGCTCAGCATCGGCGAAGGCGAATTGCTGATCAGTCCGCTCAAACTGGTCAATCTGGCGGCTACCATTGCCAACCGGGGCTGGTACATTGTGCCCCATTACCTGCGGGGCTTCGGCAAAGCAGGGCAGGGGCTGCCGGAAGCGTATCAGATTCGCCACGAAACGGACATCGACCGGCCGTATTTTCTGCCCGTCATCGACGGTATGCGCCGGGCCATTGTCAACGGCAGCGCCAAGTCGGCCAACCTGCCCAGCATCGACCTGTGCGGTAAGACCGGTACGTCGCAGAACGCCAAGCGCGGTCACCGTTACGACCACTCGATCTTTATCGGCTTCGCGCCCATGAACGATCCCAAGATCGCCATCGCCGTCTTTGTGGAGAATGCGGGCTGGGGGGGCGACGTAGCCGCGCCGATTGCGGCTCTGGTGGCCGAACGGTATCTGAAACGGCAGACCATTGCGCGCCATCTGGCCAGCCGGCTCATGGCGGCCAACTACCTGCCGCCGATCAACGGGTTGCCGGTGGTGAAGAAAACCATTCCGCGCCCGCCCCGCCCCGATTCGGCGCACGGAACCAAAACACCCCCGCATCGCCCCGACAGTGGCACCACGCCGAAACCGCTGACGCCCCGCCCCTTCATGACGGCCCAGCCGCAGCGGTCGCCGGTCGCCATTAACCGGTAGCCGGCAGCCAGCCTGCGCGGTCGTCGATCTACCGGGTCGACAACCGCGCGGGCTACTCCCGTTTTCGAAACGACTTCACCAACTTAGTCATGGCTCGCAGTAACGATCCGTTTTCACAGAATATCGACTGGCTCACGCTGGTGCTGTTTATGGGCTGCCTATCCATGGGCTGGCTCAACGTCTATGCCGCTGTTTACAGTCCCGAAGAGCCTACCAACCTGTTCAATTTTTCGAATAACGCCAGCAAGCAGATGTATTTCATCGGTACCACGGTGGTACTGATTATCTGCATCCTGGTGGTGAACCATAAATTCTTCGACTCGTTTGCGTATCTGTTCTACGGGCTCACCATTCTGGCGCTGTTGCTGGTACTGGTGGCCGGGTCGAATATCAACGGGTCGCGGTCGTGGTTCAAGTTCGGGGGCTTCTCGCTGCAGCCGGCCGAGTTTGCCAAGGTGGCCACCGCGCTGGCCATTGCCAAGTATATGGATGTGCCGGGCATCAATCTCACCAAACAGAAAGATCTGCTGTATATCGGCGGCCTTATTGCCCTGCCCTGCGTCCTGATTCTGGCCTCGCACGAAACCGGGCAGATGCTTGTGTTTGCGTCGTTTCTGATCGTGCTCTACCGGGAAGGGCTTCCCGGCTGGATTCCGCTGACGGTAGTGGCCGCTGCGACCCTGCTGATGCTGAGCCTGGCGGTGCCCAAGCTGCTGCTCATTGCCGGCATCATCGGCTTCTGTGGCCTGATCGTGCTGTTGCTGCCCCGCTACAACCGCACGACCAGCAACCTGATGGCCATTGGCCTGATCGGGCTGGGGGCCATTGCCTACTCCATGAGCATGAATTTCTTCGTGAACAACGTGCTGGGCAAACACCAGAGTAACCGTATCAAAGTGCTGCTCGACCCCAGTATCGATCCGCTGGGCATCGGCTGGAACGTAACCCAGGCCAAAATTGCCATTGGGTCTGGTCGGCTGCACGGGAAAGGATTTCTGGAGGGTACCCAGACCAAATTCGACTTCGTGCCCGAGCAAAGCACCGACTTTATTTTCTGTACCATCGGCGAAGAACACGGCTTCGTGGGCGGCTTTGTGGTGATTGCGCTCTTTGTGGGATTGCTGTCGCGGATCGTGATTCTGGCCGAAAAGCAACGCAGCAAGTTTGCCCGGGTCTACGGCTACTGCGTGGCCAGTATTCTGTTTTTTCACGTGCTGGTCAACATCGGCATGACCATTGGCCTGATGCCCGTAATCGGTATTCCGCTGCCGTTTTTCAGCTACGGCGGCTCGTCGCTCTGGTCGTTTTCGATTCTGCTCTTTATTTTCCTCAAGCTCGACTCGCGTCGGGTGGCCCTGTCGCGCTGGTAGTGTAGGCTGCGATCAGTCGGGCTGCGGTCAGTCGGGCTGCGGTCAGTCGGGCTGCGGTCAGTCGGGCTGGCGGGTGAGGGTGACCGGCACCAGCCGCGAAAAGCGCGGGTCGGCGCTATCCCAATGACTCGAACCATCGGCCCGGCGGTAGTTGAAACCAAGCGTAAACGTGAGTTTGTCGCCCTGCCACTGCGCCTTACTGACGGTGCCGAGGGCGAAATTGGGCAGCAGCTGCGTTTTTTCGTCGACGACGCGGGTGTTCAGGCTAAACCCATGCGCATCGTCGCGGTTGATGGCTCCCCAGGCTTCGTACTGCTCGGTGCCGCGCCGGCTGACTACCGTGGCGGCTCCGTCGAAGGCGCGGTTGTTGGTGCGGCTGTGCCGGCGGGGCCGGCGGAAGGCTTTGCTCCAGCGCGACGATTCGTCGAGGGGACTGTCGATGCGGAGGGTGAGGGTTTTGCGGGTCCCGTCGGGGTCGGTAAAGTTTCCCGTCCAGGAACCCACCAGCCGTGGCTCGGTGGTGCTGAAGGCCCACGGGCGCTGGTAGCGGTCGAGCCAGGCGCCCCCATAATACCGGACAACGCCCAGTAACAAACCCAGCCCGAGCAGCCCCAGCAGGGGTTTCAGGCAGCCACTCCGTGTTTGCGTCATAGTCGATCAGCCTTCGATCAGGCGGTAAAAGGAATCGCGGTAGGTATCGCCAATCGGAATTACGGCTTTCCCGATGTAAATACGGTTGCGCTCGATGGATTCGATGCGGCTGATGGCCACGATGTATGATTTATGAACCCGGACAAACTGGCTGGCGGGCAGTTTCTCGTCGAGGCTTTTCATGGTCTGCAGCGCCAGAATCCGTTCGGTCGGGGTGTAGAGCGATACGTAATCTTTCAGGCCTTCCACATACAGAATCTCGCCGAGGCTCACGCGCTGCAGCCGGTACTCGGTTTTCACAAAAATAAAGTCTTTGGGCGCTTCGGTGGGTGGGGGCGGAGACATCATTGAGGCATCGGTCGGAGCCGGCGCTGCCACCGGAGCCGCACCCGGCAGTAATTTCTGTACGGCGCGGTAAAATCGCTCGAACGATACGGGCTTGAGCAGGTAGTCGACCACGTCGTGTTCGTAGCCTTCGAGGGCATATTCGGCATAGGCAGTGGTCAGAATCACGCGGCACTGCTGCCCGCTCACCCCCCGGCGCAGCAGATTCAGAAACTGCATACCGGTCAGTTCCGGCATCTGGATATCGAGCAGCACCACGTCGACGTCGCCCCGCTGCACCTGTGTCAGGGCATCGATGGGGCTGGTTGTGGCCCCCACCAGCGTCAGAAACGGAACTTTCCGGACGTAATCGCTCAGAATGGTGTGGGCCAGGGGTTCATCGTCGACAATCAGACAGCGCATGGGGGGATGGTTGGATGGTTATAGAGTTGGAGGATTGGATAGTTGTAGCGTTTACGGGTTGTCGTGTTGACTGGTTATAAAGTTATAGGATTGTATGGTGAGGGCATTTGAGTTGCTACAACCGAACCCCAAACAACAGACCCCAAACCTCCAAACGACAACCCATCACAGGGTCAATTCCAGCGAACAGGCGTAGAGGTTGTCCTGATCGGTGATGTGGAGGGTGTGGCGGTTGGGGTAAAGCAGGTGGAGACGACGCCGAACGTTGGCCAGCCCGATTCCACCCACGGCGTCGGTCTGGCGGCTGACTTTCTTGTTCAGCGTGTCGAAGCGCAATTTACCCTGTTGCACGCTCAAGTAGAGTACGAGGGGCTGACCCGGATCGCTCAGGTCGCCGTGCTTGAACGCGTTTTCGACAAACGAAACCAGCAGCAGCGGCTCGATCCGGAACAGGTCGGTGTTGCCTTCAACCGAGAATTCGACCTGGGCGTTGGCCACCCGCAGCTTCTCCAGTTCGACGTAATTCGACAGATAAGCCACTTCTTTCGACAGGGGCACCCGTTCGGGGGCGTTGCTGCCGGGCTTGCCGGCGCTGTCGTAAAGCATATAGCGCATCAGCTCCGACAGTTTCAGAATAGCCCCCGGTGCCGCATCCGACTTGGCATAGGCCAGCGCGTAGATGTTATTGAGCGTGTTGAACAGAAAGTGGGGGTTGACCTGCGACTTCAGGAAAGCCAGTTCGGCCTGATTGCGCTGGCCCACTAGTTCGGCCCGCTCCTGCTGATGCAGCAGCCAGTCGTCGATGAGTTTCAGGCCCGCCCCCACAAACAGCGCCGGGAAGCCATAGTAGCTGTTATCCCAGGCATAATAGATCAGCGAGACATCACGGTTGTAGTTGCTCATGGTGAAGAGGTACCAGTAGACCTCCTGCTCGATGGCGTAGCGTGTACCGATAAAGACCAGCAGCGACCCGGCCGAGCCCAGCAGCGCCAGCCCCCACTGCCGCTGGGGCAGAAAGCGGTCGAGTACCACCGTATGCTCGAACCAGACGGCCAGCCAGAACGCCAGCGCGAACGAAACCTCGAACGGCTCGAACGCGAACGTATTCGATTTGGCAATGTAGGCATTGCTCAACAGGACCAGCCCGAACAGCAGGACATAGAGCAGATTGCGCACGGTGGCGCGGTGCGTGAGAAAAACCGGGAGTTGCATACCCATAGCTGGAGCTGAATAAATCGATAGCCGAAATACGCACCCGGGCGATTGGGACGCAATGCCAATCGACCAACCCCCCGTTTTGGCCGACAAACGGGCTGCGTGGGTATCGGCTGGTATTGGTCGGTTGGGATGGGTGTTGGGCGAGGTATTGCCGGCGTTGGTCGACTTGATGCGTGGTCCGCCTGACGCAGGCTGCACCTTTGACCCATCAATCACGACAACGCAACACAAATCGCCATGAAAACCACCCTGATCGCTACCCTGCTGCTTTCGCTTCGCCTGTTCCTGCCTGGCTTCGCCCAGCACCAGCCAACCGGTGCCCAATCTAAAAAAAGTCAGCCCGTCGAAGTGCTCATGATCGGCACCTCCCACGGCTACGGCAAAAAGCCCGTCGAGCACTTCGATTCGCTTATCACCACCGCCCTGGCGTTTCGGCCCGACGCGGTGTTTGGCGAGTGGCTGTCGGCCGAGGACTACAACGCCATTCCCGACTACTGGAATAAAGCCAACGTAGAACGGCGACTGGCTTACCTGAAAGGGCTTCCCAACAACGACCCCAAATCGCCGGCATCGTTTATCCGCAAAACCTACGCGCTGCTGCGTCAGCACCCCAACTACCACCAGGAGCGGATGAAACTGGCGCGGGCGCTCTACCTGAACCACGACTTTGGCGACGCGGCCTACCAGCTTTACCGGCTCGACCGGGCCCGCCCCGCTTTCGGCGCCGAAGAAGTGGCCGCGTATCGGACCATCCTGGGGGTGCCCGATTCGCTTTACCGCAACCGGACCAACGAGTACCACAATATTCTGTTTCCGCTCCTGGACCAGCTGAAGCAGGACCGGATGCGGCCCATGGACAGTCAGCGTCACGATCGGGCCTGGCAGCAGGCCTGGAACCGGGCCGACTCGCTTGTACACCGCTGGGAGAATACGCTCGATTCGAATTCGGCAGACGGGCGCCGGTATGCCGCCCTCATGCAGCGCACACAGGCGCTGTCGGTACTCGAACAGAAAGCCAGCAAAGCCGGCAACGGTACCCTGTTTTTCAACAGCCCCGAGGGCGACGAATACCTGAACATCCTGAACTTCTACGGCGGTCGCCGGATGTACGGCGCGGCTGGCTTTCCGGAGAAAGAGCTGGAAGCGATGCTCGATTATTTCCGGCTGCGCAACGTCGATATGTGCACCAACCTCGTCGACCGGGCCCGGGCAGCCGGTGCGCGTCGGGTAGTAGTAGGGGTGGGGGCCAATCACCGCAAGATCATGGTCGATATACTGCGCACCATGCCGGGCGTAACCGTGACCGAATTGACCGGGTACGGGGTCCGCTAAAAAAAAGTGCAGCGCCCGTGCAACCTGCCGCCGGCTGATTTACATCTACTGGTCAACTAAGGCACAAAGACGTTGCCGCTCTCACTGAAAAACAAACCTGTATACTGTCTCACTGAACATCCTAAACGCATACGACTATGAAAACGCTCAACACCCTCTTCGCTTCGGTTCTCGTTGCCGCTACTACCACTGCCTACGCCCAGACCAGCGTTACGATCATTACTACCACCACCGATTCGGTAAAAACAGAAATCAGTAAGCCCGCTCCGAAGAAAGTAGAGCGCGTGGTGAGCGACTTCAGCATCTATGTCGGCTTCAACAACCTGAGCGGTAGCCTGCCTGCTGGTTATGAACTGCGGCCCATCGGCTCACGCTTCGTGGCACTGGCCTGGCAGAAACGCATTCCGCTCGTTACGGGGGGCAGCACCAAACTGCGGCTCATTACCGGACCCGAAGTGGCCTGGAACAACTTTATGTTCGACGGCCGCAACGTGCTGACCCGCCAGAACGATAAGCTGGTGATCGAAGCAGCCCCCACCGATCTGCACAAGTCGAAACTGGTTACGACCCAGTTGAACCTGCCGCTGATGCTGAACTTGGCGGCAAAATCAGGCTTCTCGTTCAGTGTAGGGGCCTACGCCGGCATGCGGCTCGACAGCTACACGAGTGTGAAAGCCGTTGGGGCCAGAACCGTACGCGACCACAACAACTATAACCTGAGCCCGGTGCGCTGGGGCTTTATGACCGAAATGGGCTTCAAAGGATCGGCCCGGCTCTTTGGCCGCTACGAACCCAACAGTTTGTTCCGGGCGGGTCAGGGCCCTGATGCTTCGGTCTGGTCGGTAGGCATCAAACTGTAACGGGTCGGTCAGGCCGGAGACGCCGGATTCCGGCCTGACCCATACGCGCCGATGCCAGCACATCGGCTTTTTTTTTAAGATGACGTGCAACATCGCCCGGCGTTTCGCTCTCTTTGTCCCGAATTCCCTCTCCTCATCAGCCGCGTAAAACCGCACCGGGGCCATTCATCCCAGCCTCCCGACCGCTCATGTAAGATAAGGTACTTTGCGATACATACTACCTACCTTTGTAAGGTACTAAGTGGTCAAGAACACCCCTCCTCGATAACTAAACTAACGTATGAAAACGATAGCGCTACTCATCTCCTCATTTGTACTGACAGCATCGGTGGCTGTCAGTCAGCCAATTAACCGCGGCACGGTCCGGGGGCAGGTTGGCACGGCGCAAAACAAACCCGTTGAATTCACGACAATGATGCTGCTGAAGGCAACCGACTCGACGCTGGTGAAAGGAGCGATCAGCGATGCCGACGGCAAATACCTGTTTGAAAATGTTGGCGCCGGCCGGTACCTGGTGTCGGCCCAGCAGCTGGGATTTCGTAAAACGTATAGCGCTCCGTTCGCAATCGACGAGGCCCAGCCCGCTTACGAACTGCCGGCTATGACGCTGCTCGACGAATCGAAAAACCTGACGGAAGTAAACGTAGTGGCAAAGAAGCCATTCATTGAGCAGCAGGTCGACCGGACTGTGGTGAACGTGGAGAACAGCATCGTGGCCAGCGGCAGCACAGCCCTCGAAGTGCTCGAGAAAGCGCCGGGCGTGACCATCGATCGGCAGAACGACCAGATTCAGCTGAAAGGCAAATCGGGCGTGATTGTTTACATCGATGGCAAACAAACCTACCTCTCGCAGCAGGAAGTATCGAACCTGCTGAAAAACACCGCCAGCGACAACATCGCCAGCATCGAAATCATTACCAACCCGGGGTCGAAATACGACGCGGCCGGTAACTCGGGCATCATCAACATCAAGATGAAGCGCAACCGCAATCTGGGCACCAACGGCACCGCTACCGTCAACTCGGGCTATGGCTGGGTGCGCGACCTGGATGGCAACTTCCTGAGTCGCCCCAAATACGGTGCTACGCTCAACCTGAACCACCGCACCAGCAAAGTCAACCTGTTTGGCAACTACAGCTACAACAATAGGTTGAGCAACAACGCCAACATCCTGAATCGCACCATTCCCTTCAACGGGCAGGTAACCTACTTCGACCAGCAGTCGTTTCGGCCCAGCCAGAGCATTGGCAATTCATACAAGCTCGGAGCCGACTACTTTATCAGTACCAAGAGCACCCTGGGCATTCTCTTCAATGGCTTTCATAACAACTGGACGTCGATGGGGATAAATCGCACGCAGATCAGCAACCAGAACCGCGAACTGATCAGCCAGCCCACCACGCGGACCGATGCCGGCGAACTGCTCAAGAACAGCACGGTAAACCTGAACTATAAGTACGATTTCGATGGCAAGGGCCGCGAATGGACGGCCGATGCCGACTACGTACAGTACGACGGGAAGAATTTCAATAACCTGAGCACGGTCTATCGTAACGCCCAGAACGAACTGGTGCGGCCCAATCAGGAGGTACGCAACAACATGCCCTCGATGATCAAGATTCTGGCGTTCAAGACCGACTACACCCATCCGTTCAAAAACGGTTCGAAACTGGAGGCCGGCCTGAAAAGTAGCCTGGTCAACGCCGATAACAATGCCATCTACGATACGCTCCAGAGCGAACGCCAGCTGTGGGTATTCGACGCCAGCCGCTCCAATCAGTTCAAGTACGACGAAAACATCAACGCGGCTTACCTGAATTATGCCGGCAAGATTGGCAAAAACCTGAAAATTCAGGCCGGGCTGCGCGCCGAGCACACCCATTCGATTGGCACGTCGGTGACGCTCGATCAACGGGTCGAACGCAACTACCTCAACCTGTTTCCGACGCTGTTTCTGTCGCGCCAGCTCGACACCAACAATGTGCTGAACCTGTCGTACAGCCGCCGGATCGACCGGCCCGATTATCAGAATCTGAATCCGTTTGTGTTCTACCTCGACCCCTACACTTACCAGCAGGGCAACCCGTTTCTGCGGCCGCAATACACCAACTCGATCGAACTGACGCACGTGTTCAAAAGCACCATTTCGACCACGCTGGGGTACAGCCGCACCACCGACTTTATCAATAACGAAACGCCCCGCCAGATTCCCGAGCGCAACATCACCTACGTAACTCCCGAAAACCTGGGTCACCTCGACAACGTAAACCTGACGGTGAGCTTCCCGCTGCCGGTAACCAAGTGGTGGAACATCCAGACTAACCTGAATGGCTACTACACCAACTACCAGACGTTCTACTCCGGCGCACCCTACGAGGTAAAACTGGTGGCCTTCAACATGTACATGGCGCACGCCCTGACCATCAACAAAACACTGTCGGCCGAAGTCTCAGGCTGGTATAACTCAGCCTCGCAGTACGGCTTCTACCGCTCACAGCCGATGGGTGCGTTCAGCATCGGGCTGCAGAAAAAGGTGATGGAAGGCAAGGGTAACCTGAAGCTCAACATCAACGACCCCTTCTGGCTCAATCAGTTCAATGGCCGGGCCGTGGTGCAGGATATCGACCTGCGGGTACGCTCGCGCTGGGAAAGCCGTCGGATCATGCTGACGTTTACCTACCGCTTCGGCAACCAGAACGTGAAAGGCGCCCGCGAACGCAACTCCGCCACCTCGGCCGAACAGAACCGGGTGAAGGGTGGGAACTAGTCAACGAGTGAAAGAGCGAAAGAATGAGAGAGTGAAAGAATGAGAGAGTGAAAGAGCGAATCTTACCAGCACCCTTTACCGGGTCAATTCAGCGAAGCTTTGCCCATTGTCCCACCAACTCACTCACGTTCCCCCGCTCTTTAGTCATCCATCGCCCTCGCTCTTTCACTCATTCACTCTTTCGCTCTTTAGTCATACTCCTCTTTATTAGTTTAGGTTAAGCAAATGCAAAAAGCCAGCTCCGTTTTGAGGGCTGGCTTTTTCGTGTTTGAGGGAGGGGAGAGCCGGACGGGTTGCCGACCGAATACCCCTAAAAAAAGATAAGGTTCCCCGATCGAAGCGGAGAACCCTATACTGACTATTCCTAAACCCTTAACCTTTTCTACATGAAAAACTAACTTCAACCCTATTGTGTTCCAAAATTCCGGTTAAATCGGATTTTGAAGTAGTTTACTGAATGTCAGCGGCTTCGCTGGCAGTCCGGTTCGCGTTCCAGAGGAAGTTGATCATCCGGGCTGTGTGATCGGCCTGTCCCAGCCATACCGACGCCTGTGCGTCTTTGCGGCTGGCGAGCTGCGTATTCAGTTTGGCAATTGCTTCGTTGAACCGGGCCCGATCAGCGTTGCTGACAGTCAGCACAGCAGCCGGGTTTTGGTTATACAGCGAAACGACATTCGTAAAGTCCTGCCAGTTGGTATGTTGCGTAGCTTTACCAATGTGCTGTTCGAGATACGAAGCGAATTGCTTCTCCGAACCATTGACAAGCATGGCAGTTGCCGGCCTGGTGGCAGCCGGGCTATCATCAGTGTTGGTGGTGGTAGCCGCGTTTGCCTGACTGCTTACTAATCCTAATCCAAGAATCAGTGATGCAAAGATAACACGCGTTTTCATTGATTTGTTCTATTTCGTTTGTGAATTAAGAACGCACAAATGTCCGTAGAAGTTTTGAAAACACAAACCAACTATAGGGCCGTTGCCGAATTTTATTCCGAATATAATGCCGATAAATACCTAGTTTTGGAATTAATAGTCGAATAAATAACTAGAAAGAAAATATAATTGAAGTCTTTCAATGAGCTTTCAATTGTTTGTTTTTTCTGTAAAAAATACAAAAATCTTTAAAATATTATATCATTGGTTGTAATTGTTCATGGCGTGTTGTATGCCCATAGTGCAAAAAGCCAGTATAGCTTCGCCCGCTTTGTCGAGATAGTCGGGTAACTGAATCAGTTCGTCTTCCGGAAACGGCCCCAGCACAAAGTCGACCTGCCGGCCTTTTGCGTAGTTATTGCCAATACCCACCCGCAGCCGGGCGTACTCCTGGGTAGTCAGCGACTCGTCGATATGGCGCAGACCGTTATGCCCACCGGCTGATCCTTTGGGCTTTAGCCGCAGTTTGCCGAAAGGCAGGTCTTTGTCGTCGGTAACCACAATGAGGTTGCTGACCGGAATGTTTTCCTGCTTGAGGTAATACAGTACGGCCTTGCCGCTGAGGTTCATAAACGTGGTGGGCTTTACGAAGAACAGCTGGCGGCCTTTGTGCTGCCACTGCGCCGTGTAGGCCAGCCGCGTGAGCGAAAACGAAAAGCCGTGCTGAGCCGCCAGTCGGTCGAGCACCATAAAGCCGGCGTTATGCCGGGTCAGCGCATATTCGGGCCCTACGTTGCCGAGCCCAACAATCAGAAATTTCATAGAAGTAATTGTCTGCCAGAGCCAACACCCGGCGCACCGGGTTGGCTTGTGCCACAAAAGTAACCAGAAACCGCCGGACCCGACAGAAACCGCGTGGCCGGGGCCGGTGCATCCGGTTTCCGGCCACGAAAATCGGATGGTTAAATAAACGCGAACCGGTTACTTTTACCGTATGAACCAACAACGCCTGATCTTATCCAGTCCGCTGCTCGAAATCGTAGTAAGTCGACTGGCCCAGCAACTGATCGAGAACCATCAGGATTTTGCCAATACGGTACTACTGGGCATGCAGCCCCGCGGTATCCATTTTGCCGAACGCATCAGCCGCGAGCTGACCCGTGCCCTGGGTACCACCGTGCCGCTGGGTTATCTGGATGCAACCTTCTTTCGCGATGATTTTCGCCGGCGCGATACGCCCCTGCGGCCCAACACAACCCACGTACCCTTCGTGATCGAAGGTAAACGGGTGATTCTGATCGACGACGTGCTGGCCACCGGACGGATGGTACGCGCGGCCCTCGACGCCATGACGGCCTTTGGCCGGCCCCGCAAGGTCGAACTGCTGGTGCTCATCGACCGGCGCTACAACCGCGACCTGCCCATCAAGCCCGATTATACCGGCATGCGCGTCAATACCCTCGAGTCGCAGCGGGTACTGGTCGAGTGGACCGAGCAGGGGGCCGATGCCGATAAAATCTGGCTGGTTGGCTAAAGGCAGGGCGCCGGTGTGGAAGTGTTTCTATAGAGTTAGTAAAATGTCGGTGACATTTTTGCTGGAATTACTAGGTAATTCATGTAACTTAGCTGACCTTTTTTTCGCATATGAAACATAGTGTACGCCTGCGCTTCCTGTTGGGTCTGTTGAGCTTGTTACTGGGTGTTCAGAGCCAGGCGCAGACGATGTATTCGGTTACGGGGCTGGTAACCGACGCCAAAACGGGAGAACCGATTCCGTTTGCCAGCGTGGCGCTGGTGGGCCGGCGAATCGGGACGCTCTCCGACGATAAAGGCCGCTACGTGCTGCGTACCAACGTGCTGACCGATTCGATTGCGGTCAGTTCGATGGGGTTTGCCACCCAGCGCCGGTTTATCGACCGGGAGCGGATTACCCAGGCCATCGATGTACAACTGCATTCGACGGGTACGGCCCTGCAGGAAGTGGTGGTGCGGGCGGGCGAAAATCCGGCCTTTCGGGTGTTGCGGCAGGTGCGCAGGAACCGCACGCTCAACGACCGCAACCGCCTGCAGGCCTACGAATACGACAGCTACGTCAAAACCGATATTGCGCTCAGTCACATGACCGACCGTATGCGCAGCAACCCACTGATCCGGCGGGTCAACGAAGCCATGAGCCGCCACGACTCGCTGGTCGACGATGAGGGGCACCGGCTGCTGCCCATTCTGGTGTCGGAATCGGTGTCGCATACTTACTACCGCACGGGGCCGCAGCGCCGGCGCGAAGATGTGCGGAAAACGCGCATCAAAGGGGTAGCTGTCGACGATGCCGGCCTCAGTTCGCAACTGCTGGGCGGCACCAACCTGGCCAGTCAGAACTTCTACGACAACTACATTCCCATTCTGGGTAAAGATTTTGCCTCACCCATCGGCGAAAACTGGAAAAACTGGTACGAGTTCTTCCTGGCCGATACCACCACCATCGGCGATCACGTTTGCTACGAAATTCAGTTCGACCCCAAACGCCCCGAAGACCTGGTATTTACGGGCAAAGCCTGGATCGATACGACCTCGTTTGCGCTGTGCCTGATCGAAGCTAAAATCGGCAGCCGGGCCAACCTCAACTACGTGCGGCAGCTGACCCTTGAGCAGGAACTGGAACCAACGGTCGATTCGGCTTCGGGGCAGGGCGGCACGGCCGGCTGGCTGCCGGTGGGCCTCAAGCTCATGGCCGATCTGACGGGCGTGGGCAAGCAATCGCTGGGGATGCGGGCGCAGGTAACCCTGCGCAACAGCAACGTGGTCGTGAACCGACCCCGACCGGTGCTGTTCTACGAGCAGCCCATCGAGCCCAGCGACACCGTGGCCACCACCAACGAAGCCTACTGGGCGTCGGTACAGCGCACCATGGCGGGGCCCGACTCGCTCAGCCGCGACGATAAGAAAGCCCGGATGCTGATCGAGAAGCTGCGCGAGGTGCCGGCCGTACGCACGGCCGAAGCCGTAGGGCAGATTGCTGTGACGGGTTTCTACAAACTCGGCCCGCTCGACATTGGGCCGTACCCGTATCTGTTCGCCGTCAACACGGTCGAAGGGTTACGGACACGGCTGGGCTTCCGTACCAACGAGCAGTTCAGCCGCCACCTGATTCTGCGCAGCTACCTGGCCTACGGTACCCTCGATAAGCAGTTCAAATACGGTGTCGAGGCCGATTACCTGATCTCGCGGCAGCACTGGACCATGCTGGGCGGGCGCATCAGCTACGACCTCGAACGGCTGGGCCTGACTCCCGAACTGATTGGCGGCAACCGGCTGTTCTACGCCCTGAGCCGCTTCGGCCGCTACCGGGGTGCCTACGAAAGCAAGCAGCGCGAACTGTTTTTTCTGGTCGAACCCGTAAAAGGCATACTGCTCCGGACGACCATTGGCAGCCGCACGATCGACCCTTTGTTTCCGTACCAGTACCGGCTCGAGCCAGCGCTCGAAGACCAGTCGCCGGTGCGGTCGACGATCTACGATACCTACTGGTCGTTTGAAGCGCGGCTGGCCCGCAAGGAGAAATACATTATGGATGGCAACGAGCGCATCACGCTGGGTACCAGACGGGCCCCCATCCTGACCATCCGCTACACGCGGGGTACCCGGGGGCTCGGTGGCGATTTCAACTACGACCGGCTGACGGTACGGGCGCAGCAGACCCTGCGGCTGGGACCGCTGGGGCGCATGACCTACCTGCTGTCGGCGGGCTTCACGCCCTCTACCTTGCCGGCTCCGCTGCTGTTTCCGCACATCGGCAACCCCACTCCGCTGCTCACGGTCAACACCTTCAACCGGATGCAGTTCTACGAGTTTGTTAGCGACCGCTTCGTGGCCATGCACGTGCAGCATAAGTTCGAGGGGCTGCTATTCAACCGCCTGCCGGGTATCCGCAAACTCAACTGGCGGCTCGTGGCCAACGCCGATGTGCTCTGGGGCAGCCGCTCGCGGGCCAATCAGGATATAGACAGTCATAAGGCCATGGGCAACCAGAAGCCAATCCACTTTGGCTCGCTCCGCAGCGACGTTCCCTACGTTGAGCTGGGCTACGGTATCGATAATATCTTCAAGATTTTCCGGGTGCAGGCCGTACACCGGCTTACCTACCTCGACGCAGGGCCCAACAACATTCCCGTGAACAAGTTTGCGGTGAAGGCGGCCGCTTCGATTAGTTTTTAGGGCGGTTATCAATCATTTCGGGCTGGATGGGGTTTTCAGGGAAATCCCATCCAGTTTTTTTATGGCACTTGTAGCCCCCGTCACGATTCAGAAAATTACCGGCGACACCTTCAGCGAAGCTCCCGATCTGCTGGCCGTGGAGGAGCCGCTCGAAATCCGGCTAGGTTTCGGTCCTGCCCACGACCGGCAGCAGCGCAGTGTGTCGGTGACGATGCGTACGCCCGGTCACGACGAAGAACTGGCCATGGGGTTTTTATTTACCGAAGGCATCGTTGGCCAGCCCGCCGACATTGTCTCGTGCCGGCACTGCGTACAGGATGAGGCCAAGGAAGGTAATGTCATGCGGGTCGAGCTGCACCCCTCGGTGGCGGTCGACTGGGCGCGGCTGGAACGCAACACCTTTACCTCGTCGAGCTGCGGGCTGTGTGGCAAGGCCACCATCGAGGCTGTACTGGCCCAGACAGCCGGCCCTGTCGAATCGGCGTTTCGGCTGGATGCCCGCGTGCTGCACGCCCTGCCCGATCGGGTGCGCGATACGCAGCGTGCCTTTGCCTACACCGGTGGTATTCACGCGGCCGCCCTGTTCGACGCCGAGGGCAATCTGCTGCTGGTGCGCGAAGACATTGGCCGGCACAATGCCCTCGACAAACTAATCGGGGCTGCGTTCTGGCAGGGCTGGCTGCCGCTGGCCCAACACGGCGTATTTCTGAGTGGCCGCATCGGGGTCGAGCTGGTGCAGAAAAGCTGGCAGGCCGGTATCGGGCTGCTGGGGGCCGTGGGTGCCCCATCGAGCCTGGCCGTACAGATGGCGCAGGAAGCCGGTATTACGCTGGCGGGTTTCGTGCGGAACGAACGCTTTAATCTGTACACCGAGCCGCAGCGGGTGGTTGTGTCGCCCGCTGTCGAGGCCTGACCGGCCATTCAGCTGCCTTTGTGCGGCAGAATCATGGTTAGCGCACCGGGCCGGATACGCGCGTCGATCGTTGTGACGCGCCCCTGGTACTCGCCGTCGATCTGAAAATACACTTTCCGGTGGGTCTGAATGGTAACGGTTGTAGCCGGGAAAATTTCGACATACCGGCTGTCGAAAGGTTTGTACTGCCAGAACAGTTTGATGATCTCCCAGGGCGATAGCCGCCGGAATACCACCACTTCAAACTGACCATCCGACGGATCACCGTCGGGGTTGATAACGGCACCGGTGCCATACATGCGGGCGTTGGCCAGTACAAGCATGAAGGCCGCCCGCTGCACACACGCATCGCCCAGGTTTATTTCTACGCGCAGCAGCCGCCGTTTGCGCAGCACCTCCAGCACGCCCTTGAGGTAGCCGAACTTGCCCCGCAGGTTATTTTTCTGGTAATACCGCACCAGCTGCGCGTTGAGCCCGATGTCGGCCAGGTGAATGCAGAGTTCGCCCCCGTTGACGTCGATGATGTCGACCGGGCGGGTGTCGCCGTCGACCAGCAGCGCCAGACTCTCGGGAATGGTTTGGGGAATGCCGAGTTCGCGGGCCATGCCGTTGGCCGAACCGGCCGGCAGTACGCCCAGCGGAATGCCCGTGTCGACGAGGTGTTCGGCGACGCACTTGATCGTGCCATCGCCCCCTACGGCTACCACCCGGTCGGGTTGCAGTTCGTCGATTCGGCGGGGCAGGGTCTGCGCGTCGGTTTTACCGTCGAGCATAAACAGTTCGGCGGTGTGTTCGGTGCCGGCAAAAAACGTTTCGATGCCAGATTCCCAGTCCGATTTGGCTTTCCCACCCGACGCAGGGTTGATGGCGAATAAAAAGAGCAACTTACCGGCGGTTTATAAGTTATACGAAAGACAGTAGTGACAACGAACGATGACCCCTGAGCAACCTACGTTTATTGCTAAACAAAACCGACCGGTAAAGGGATTTTTTCGACGGAAAATTCTGAACTGGCTGCGGCTTACGGATCAGCCGCTGATCCGGCTATACCGGGGTTATGGGAGCACCACCAAACTGACCATCAACGGTCATGTGCTGCGCCGGAGTGCCCGTTCGCGCCGGCGCTACCGCGACAATAAGCTGCTCAATATGCTGGCTGTGGTGCGGCTCTTTCTGGTCAAACCCTATCCCAACACCCTTGTTCGGCTTACCTGTGTGGGCCATACGGTAGACGTAAAAGCCGACGCCGACGGCTATTTTCGTCACGACCTGGAACTGCCCGAGCCCGTAACGCCGGGCTGGTATCCTGTGCGGGCCGAACTGCTCTCCCAGACCCTGGCCGAACAGCGGGTGCTGGCCGAAGGCAGCGGGCAGGTGCTGGTGCCCCACGATACCGATTTTGCCTGCATCTCCGACATCGACGATACGTTTCTGATTTCGCATTCGGCCACGATTGCCAAACGGCTGCAGGTGTTGCTGACCGAAAACGCCCACAGTCGTAAACCCTTCGCGGGGGTGGTGGCCCATTACCAGCTGCTGGCCGAAGCCAACAGCGGGCCCGGCCGCACCAACCCGTTCTTTTACGTGTCGAGCAGCGAGTGGAACCTCTACTCGTACATTCTGGAGTTCTCAGCCAAAAACGGACTGCCCGACGGGGTTTATCTGCTCAGTCAGCTGAAGCAGTTCAACCAGTTGCTGCAAACCGGCAAAACCAAACACTTTACCAAATTCGACCGCATCGTACGGATCCTGGAGACCTATCCCGACCGGCAGTTCGTGCTCCTCGGGGACGACTCGCAGCAGGACCCCACGATCTACGCGTCGATTGTCGAGCATTTTCCCCGGCAAATCCGCTGCGTATACATCCGGCGCATCCGGCCGGCCAAAGCCGAGGCTACCCAGGCACTGGTCGATCAGATGCAGGCGGCTGGCGTGGCCTGTTGCTATTTTACCCACAGTGTCGAAGCCCACGAGCACTCGGTTGCCATTGGGCTCGTTGCATCCTGATTAACTGATCATACTATGAATCCGAACACCCCCCCCGAAAAACTCACCGGTAATCTGGATCAGCAGGAAGGCTATCACGATGCCGCCGGCATGCCCGCTATTCTGCAGTCGTTCAAACACGTGCTGACCGGCACGGGTGTGGGACGCGGCTGGAAAGCACTGGTCAACCTGAACCAAAAAGACGGGTTCGACTGTCCTTCCTGTGCCTGGCCCGACCCCGATGGGCACCGATCGCCCATTGCCGAGTACTGCGAAAGCGGTGCCAAAGCCGTGGCCGACGAGGTGATGGACCACCACACGGCATCGCCCGTGCTGTTTCAGCGCTATTCGGTGAGCGAACTGCGTACCAAAACCGATTTCTGGCTGGGGCAACAGGGTCGCATTACGCAGCCCATGCTGCTCAAACCCGGCACCGATCACTACGTACCCGTTAGCTGGGACGAAGCGTTCGATCTGATCGCCACCGAACTCAACGCCCTCGACTCGCCCGACGAAGCCATTTTTTATACGTCGGGCCGGGCCAGCAACGAAGCCGCCTTTCTGTACCAACTTTTTGTGCGGATGTACGGCACCAACAACATGCCCGACTGCTCGAACATGTGCCACGAGTCGACGAGTGTGGCGCTGGCCGATACGCTGGGGCTGGGCAAGGCATCGGTCGTGTACGACGATTACGAGAAAGCTGATGTGCTCATGATTATGGGGCAGAACCCCGGTACCAATGCCCCCCGCATGCTGACGGCGCTGGAAGCGGCCAAGAAAAACGGTGCCAAAATCATCTCGGTCAATCCCCTGCGCGAAACGGGGCTGCTGAAGTTTCGCAACCCGCAGAGCCCCGGCGATATGCTGATCGGGCCGCAGAACCTGACCGACGTATTTCTGCAGGTTCGCATCAATTCCGACATGGCGCTGCTGAAAGCAATGGCCATGATCCTGCTGGAAGAAGAGGAGAAAACACCCGGTCAGGTACTCGATCAGGCCTTTATTCGCGACTACACGTCGGGTTTCGAGGCCTACAAAAAAAGCCTGGAGGCCTACAGCATTCCCGATCTGTGTGCGCAGTGCGGCCTGACGGTTGAGCAGGTGCGGGAAGCCGTACTACTATTCCGCAACACGCCGAAGCTGGTGATCTGCTGGGCCATGGGCCTGACGCAGCACCGCGATTCGGTCAACACGCTCAATGAACTGGTGAACCTGCTGCTGCTCAAAGGCAGTATCGGCATCGAAGGGGGCGGGGCCAGCCCCATTCGGGGACACAGTAATGTGCAGGGCGACCGCACCATGGGAGTTTGGGAAAAACCGAAGGCCGAGTTTCTGGATTCGCTCAAAAAACGGTTCCACTTCGAGCCGCCCCGCGAACACGGGTTCGACGTGGTGAAATCGGTAAAAGCCATGCATGAAGGCCGCGCCAAGGTGTTTTTTGCCCTCGGCGGTAACTTTGTGATGGCGGTATCGGACACCAACTTCGCGGCCGACGCCTTCCGGAAAACCAAATTGACGGTACACGTGTCGACCAAATTGAACCGGTCGCACCTGATCCATGGCGAATCGGCTCTGATTCTGCCCTGTCTGGGCCGTACCGACCGCGATCATCAGGCGTCGGGCGAGCAGTTTGTGAGCTGCGAGAGCACCACGGGCGTCGTAGCCCAGTCGCACGGCATTGTCGACGCCGTATCGGCCAGTCTGAAAAGCGAAGTAGCGATTCTGGCGGGTATGGCGAAAGCCACTCTGGCCGACGAGCATGCGCACGCCCGCCGGAATCTGGCACCGCTGCCCGCCGAAGCGCGGTCGGCCGCATTCTGGGATGCGTTTGTCGAAAACTACGACCGCATCCGCGACGCCATTGCCGACGTGGTGCCGGGCTTCGACAATTACAACGAGCAGGTGCGCAGGCCGGGCGGGTTCTACATTCCAAACGGTCCCCGGGTACGTGAGTTCAAGACCAACGACAACAAGGCGCATTTTACGATCAATGTACCGAGTCAGCATACCCTGGAGACGGGTGAGCTGATGCTGATGACGGTGCGCAGCCACGATCAGTTCAACACCACGATTTACGGCTTCGACGATCGCTACCGGGGCATCTACAACGAACGGCGGGTGCTGTTCCTGAACCCCGACGATATGGCCAATCTTGGCCTGGCCGACAAGCAGGTGGTCGATATTCACAGCCATTTCAACGGCCAGCAGCGCACGGCGCACCAGTTCATTGTGGTGCCCTACAACATCCCGCGCGGCTGTACGGCGGCCTACTATCCTGAAACCAACGTGCTGATCCCGATCGATTCGGTAGCCGAGCGCAGCAACACACCGACCTCCAAATCGGTAGTCGTTACGCTGACGCCGGCCGAAGCAGTCGACTAGGTCATGACTGCTGCCCCCCTAAAAAAAGCCCCGCCGACATCGGCGGGGCTTTTTTTGGTTTCTATGACCCGTCCTGAAATAGGTTGACACTACCCCCAACTTATTTTATGGATAAGCCAATCAATCAACGACGTAAGCGCACTCAGGGCGACTACACCTTGGCCTTTAA